>CAVPMA010000014.1:0-368559 GCA_963706315.1 uncultured Thermoleophilia bacterium
TCCCCAGCGGCAGCCCGCGCCGCGACCAGGCCGCTTCGAACCGCGCCCTCCATGGTCGCGGGCCAGCCCGTGTCGGTCCAGGCGCCGGCAAGGACCACCCCGTCGACGGAGGTGCGCGTGGCCGGGCGCTTGGCGGCCTGCCCCGGCGCGGCGGCGAACGTCGCGTCGGGTTCCTTCACGCAGGCCGCGCGTTCGACCCGGGCGTCGCCGGCCCGCGGGAGCAGGTGTTCCAGCTCGGCGGTGATCTCGTCGATGAGGGTCGCCTTCGGGCGCCCCACCTCGTCCCGCGCACCCGAGATCGACACGGCCAGATGCTGCCCGGGGCCGGGGAGGTCGGCCATCGCGGTTCGGTTGAACACCCATTGCGCGGGACTGTCGACGACGGCGGTGAAGAGCCCATCCATCACCGGGCGGTCGTACCAGACGTGCACGTTCACGATCGGCGACGAGCCGAGGTCGACCTCGTCGGGCAGGGCGTCGGGGCACACCTCGCGGACGCGCTCTGGCGGGAGCGCCAGCACGGTCGCGTCCGCGTCAAGACGGGATCCGTCGCTCAGCTCCACGTATCCGTCGCCGACGGCCGTCACGCCCCGGCCGGTCAGGACCTGCGCGCCACGTGCGGCGAGGAACCGGCGCGCCGGCGGGTCGACCAGCCTCGTGAGCCCGACACGGGACCAGCCGATCGCCGATCCGGTGCGCGTGCGGAAGAACCCCTCCTGGAACACGAAGGTCGCGAGCGCCGCCGACACGCGGTCGCTGCGGTCGTTGCACGTCGGCAGGACGATGAGGTCCCAGAACCGCTCGATCGCACCCGTCCCCTGGCCGTGCGCGATGAGCCACTCCGCGAACGTCACCTCGTCGAGCTCGGCGCGCTGGGACTCGCGGAGCACGCCCAGCGCCAGGAGCGCCCGCACCGCCGCCGCCTTCTCGCCGGGTGAGAGCAACGGGTAGGTCGCGAACGACGGGCCGAGGTGAAGCGGCGCCGGCAGGCGCGATGCCCGCAGCGCCCCGGACCGGCCGGCGCGGTCGCGCACCGGGGCGTCCAGCGCCCGCTGCAGCGTGGTGTCGCCGTACGCGCCGATCAGCTTCAGCAACGCGATGTAGGCGGTGCAGCAGCCAAGGAACACGTGCTGGCCGTTGTCGACCTCCACCCCGGCGTCGTCGTCGGTGAAGCTGTAGGCCTTGCCGCCGAGGAACGGACGTCGCTCCACCAGGGTCACGTCGGCGCCGAGCAGCGACGCCTCGCACGCCGCGGCGATGCCCGCCAGGCCGCCGCCGCAGACGACTACGCGCCGCCGGCTCACCTGACGGTCAGGGTGTCGAACGTCGTCTGGCCCATCAGCGCGAGCTTACGCGGAGTCGACAATGCGATCCGCTCGCCGAACACGTCGTAGTCGCGCGCGCGGATCTCCGCGAGGATCGCCCGGTAGAGCCCACCGAGCATCGAGACGCATGCGCGTGCACGGCGGTCGAGCATCGGCAGGAGCTGCTCGCCGCTCGCGAAGTACTCGTCCGCGCGGGCGGCCTGGGCACGCAGGAGCGACCGCATGGCGTCGCTCGAGCGTCCGCCGAGGACGTCGTCGTCGGTCACCCCGTGCTCCGCCATCTCGTCCTGGGGCAGATAGATGCGGTCGCGTCCGGCGTCCTCGGCGACATCGCGCATGATGTTGACGATCTGGAGCGCGACGCCGAGGTCGGCCGCACGCCGCGGCGCCTCGGGGTCGGTGAACCCGAAGATGTGGAGGCTCACGAGTCCGACCGCGCCGGCGACCCGGTCGCAGTACGGCTTGAGCTCGTCGAAGCTGCCGTACCGGCGGGTGGTGAGGTCCATCTCGACGCCGTCCAGCAGCGCGTCCAGGTGGGCGCGGGGGACCGCGAAGCGATCGACGGTGTCGGCCAGCGCCACGAGCACGCCGTCGTCCGGGGGAGGCGTCGCCGCGTAGACGGCGTCCAGCTCCCGCCGCAGCTCGGCGATCGCCGCGAGCTTGGCGTCGAGGGGCCCGTCGTCGTCGACGGCGTCGTCGGCGCGGCGGCTGAACGCGTACGCGGCGTAGATCGCCGCGCGCCGCGGGTTGGGGAGCAGCACGAACCCGTAGTAGAAGTTGCGAGCCGCCGCGCGTGTGATGGTGCGGCAGCGCTCGTAGGCGGTCTCGACCGTCACCGCCGTCCCCTGCCGAGCATCCCCACGAGCACGTCGAGGGCGATCCGGGCGCGGCCGAGCCGCCCCGGCGCCGGGCGCCGGGCGAGCGTGTCGTACTCCTGCCTCGCGATGGCGTCGCACAGCGCGAGCCCGCCGGCGCTGAACATGCGGATGTCGAGGCGCGCCCGCCACGGCACGAGCCGCCACAGGGGCTCGCCGGCGAGCAGCTCGGCGCGCGCCCGGGCGACTTCGAACGCCACCATGTCCCGCACGCGGTCGTTCGCCTGGGGCTGGCGCAGGTCGTCCTCGGTGACGTCGAACCGGTCCATGTCCTCCCGGGGGAGGTAGATGCGGTCGCGGTCGGCGAGGTCCCGGCGGATGTCCTGCCAGAAGTTGACGAGCTGCAGCCCGATGCAGGTGTGGTCGCTCAGGCCGATGCGGCTCGCGCTGCGCTGCCCGAGCACCTCGAGGACCATCCGTCCAACCGGCGTCGCCGAGTGGTGGCAGTACCGGATGAGCTCGCCGAAGGTGTCCCAGCGCGATTGGCGCTGGTCCATGCGGTTGGCCTCGACGAGTCGCACGAACTGCTCGGGATCCATCCGGTGGCGGTGGATCGTGACGGCGAGAGCAGCAAGGCGCGGGTCGTGCGGCTCGCCGTCCCAGCAGCGGTGAAGGTCGGTCTCGAACGCGTCGAGGCTCGCGAGGCGGGCAGCCGGACTGGCTCCCCCGATCCGCTCGTCGCCGAGGTCGTCGACCCCGCGGCAGAAGGCGTAGATGGCCTGCATGTCGGCCCGCAGGTCGCGCGGCAGGAGCAGGAACGCCACGGGGAAGTTCTCGTCGTGGCGGCGGGTGATCGCGCGCGCGAGCCGGCTCGGGGCGGTTGCCGTGCTCACGCGAGGTACCGACCGAGCGCGGTGAGCGGGAAGTAGAGCCGGTAGTAGTGGTACTTGATCATGAAGTCCCCGGGGAAGCCGGTGCCGGTGAACGCGTCTTCGGTCCACTCGCCGTTCGGCGACTGATGCTCCGTCAACCACCGTACCCCTCCCGCGACCGCCGGGTGGTCGCGCTCGACCGCGAGGAGCGCAAGCAGCGCCCACGCGGTCTGGGAGGCGGTGGACTCGCCCCGCCCGATCCAGGCCGGGTCCCAGTAGCTGTCGATCCGCTCGCCCCAGCCCCCGTCGGGGTTCTGGCGGGAGGCGAGCCAGTCGACCGCTCGTCGCACGTGGGGCGCGGTCATGTCCTCGCCGACGGCTCGCAAGGCGGGCAGCACGGCGCCGGTCCCGTAGATGTGGTTGACGCCCCAGCGCCCCCACCACGAGCCGTCGGGACGCTGCTCGCGCAGGAGGTACGCCACGGCGCGGCGGATGGCGGGATGGGAGCCGGGCACGCCGGCCGCGGCGAGCGCCTCGATGATGTGGGCCGTCACGTCCTCGGTGGGCCAGTCGATCGTCTCGCCGAAGTCGCACACCGGGAACTGGGTCATGATCTTCCGGTCGTTGTCGACGTCGAACGATCCCCAGCCGCCGTTCGAGCTCTGCATCGCGAGCAGCCACTCGACGCCGCGTCTCACCGCGCCGTCGTCGGCCGGCACGCCCGACTTGAGCAGCGCCAGGATGACCTCGGCGGTGTCGTCGGTGTCGGGGTACCACTCGTTCCACATCTCGAACGACCAGCCACCCGGGGTGCCGCGGCGGGGGATCGCGTACCAGTCGCCGTACCGGGTGATCTCCCTCGAGCGCATCCAGTCGACGGCCCGAGCGAGCGGGGGATCGTCGGCGGCGGCGCCCGCGTCGGCCAGCGCGACGGTCGCGAGACAGGTGTCCCACACCGGCGAGACGCACCCCTGCATGCGCAGGCGCCGGCCGTCGTCGATGACGAACCCGTCGAGCCCGTCGAACCCCCGCTGCATCGCGGGGTGGTCGACGGGGTAGCCGAGCGTGTGGAGCGCGATCAGCGAGTAGACCCAGGGGGGCTGGATGCCTCCCCACGACCCGTCGGCCTCCTGCCGCTCCAGGATCCACTCGGCGATGCGCCGGTACGCGGCGTCGGTCGCGCGGCGGGGGCCGCGACGTCCCCACAGGCGGGCCACCGGGAACCCTGCGTGAAACACCCGGGTCCACGGGCCTGGCGTGCGCGGCGGCGGGCCCGGCACGGAGCCCGGTGCCTCGGCGTACAGCTCGTCGATCCCCACCGGCTGGGGGAAGGTGGGATTGCGCGACAGGACCACCATGAGCGCGACGAACGTCTGGCGCGCCCAGCAGGCGAAGCGGTAGACCGACAGCGGCGCGCGCGGCGGCAGAAAGATCAGCTCCGGCGGCAGGTACGGCAGCGCCTTCCACGGGTACTGGCCCATGACGGCGAGCCACAGCCGCGTGAAGAACCGGGCTCGGTTCACGCCGCCCATCCCGCGCACCAGGTCACGCGTGCGCTGCATTCGCGGGTCGTCGGAGGGGATGCCGGCGAGGCGCAGCGCGTAGTAGGCCTCCACCGCCACCGACAGGTCGGGGGGGCCGCCGAACCACACCGGCCAGCTGCCGTCGTCGCGCTGAGTCTCCAGCAGCTCGTTCGCGACCTTGCGCTTCGTCTCGTCGTCGGCACGGTCGAACAGGCAGAGCAGGAAGAGGTGCTCGGCGGTCATCGTCGCATTGGATTCCAGCTCGCCCCACCAGTGGCCGTCGGCATGCTGGAGCCCGAGCAGATGCGCCCGCCCCCGTGCGACGGCGACCGTCGCGGCCTGGCGCAGATCGGCGGCGGTGGTCGTCACGCGCCGACCCCGGCGAGCTGCGCGGGCCGGCCGGCGCTCACGGCGTTCCACCAGTCCACGGCGTCACGTAGCGCGCCTTCCACGGGCGACTGCGGGAGGCCGAGCTCCTCGATCGCGCGCCGCGACGAGTAGAACATCCGCTTGCGCGCCATGAGCGCCCCGTCGAGCGGCGCGAACGGCTCGCGCCGGAGCAGCCGCCCTTCCACCAGCTCCGAAACCGCGGCGGCGCCGATCGCCACCGAGTGGGGCACGCGCCGGGTCGGCGCGGGGCGGCCGGCGACGGCGGCCAGCGCCTCCAGGATCTCCCTGAGCGTCATGTCCCGGTTGCCGAGGATGTACCGGCGGCCCGGCAGGCCGTGCTCGAGCGCGAGGCGGTGGCCGGCGGCAACGTCCCTGACGTCCACGAGGTTCAGGCCCGTGTCGACGTACGCCCGCAGGCGCCCGTTCAGGAAGTCGCGGACGATGCGGCCCGTCGGCGTCGGCTTCCAGTCGCCCGGTCCCACCGGCGCGCTCGGGTTCACGGTCACCGCCCACAGGCCGTCGCGGGCGGCCTCGGCGACCATCCGTTCCGACGCCACCTTGGAGCGCTTGTACGCGCCGATGACGATGGCCGGGTCGAGCGGGGTGTCCTCGTCGCCGGCAGACCCGTCGGCCGGGATGCCGATCGTCGCGACCGACGAGGTGTGCACGAGCTTGGCGCCGGCCGCGCGCGCCGCCGCGATCGCGTTCGCGGTGCCCGTGATGTTGGTGCGTTCGATCAGGGCGGCGCGGTGACGGGCCAGCGAGTAGTGCGCGGCCACGTGGAAGATCGCGTCGCATCCCTCCGCGGCACGGCGCATCGCCTCGCGGTCCAGCACGTCGCCGGCGACCGGCGCGGACGTGTCGGGCCAGCGCCGGTCGTCCCGGCTCTCGGGTCGCACGAGGGCTCGCACCGTCCACCCGTGCTCGGCGAGCTCCCGCGCGACGTGATGACCGATGAACCCGGTCGCGCCGGTCACGAGGGCGGTGCTCACGTGCCGATCCTCGTGAGGAGCGTCCCGAGGTGATCGGCGAGTGCGTGCCCGGCGCGAGTGGCGCCCCGGGCGAGACGGGCGAGCCGGGGGAGCTCACGCGGGTGGCGCGCGACGAACAGGGCGAGCCGGCGCCGGTCCGGGCGCCCGACGTGGTCGAGCATCCCCACGATGTCCGGGATCCGGTCGCGGTAACGGTCGGTCACCGCCCGCATGGCCAGGAAGGGGATCTCGGCGTCGTGCGACGCGCGGGCGAGCGCGGCGCTCTCGAGGTCGACCCCCAGGCCGTGCAGCGCCGCGCGGTCGGCGGGGGTCCGCGCGATCGCCGCCGCGCTGACGAGCGTGCCGCGCCTGCCCTCGGCCGCGGCGAGCAGGAGCGGGTCCGCCTCGAACGCCCGCCCGGTGTTCTCATGGACGACCCGCTCGGCGACGACGACGTCCCCGACCCGCAGGGACGGGGTGAGCGCGCCGCAGAACCCGGTCGCGATGAGCGCGCGCAGCGGCCGCACCGTCAGCCGCTCCGCCAGGGCGCTGGCCGCGTCGGCGCCCATCCCGCTCACGTGGATCTCCACTCCGGGGCGCTCCAGCCCGGCGAGGGCCCGGCGTTCGGCCTCGAGCGCGCAGACCACCGCGATCGGCCCGTCCTCCGTCTCCTACCCCCGTGCGAGCGTCAGGAGATCCTTCGGGCTCTTGAACGCTTCGAGGATGGTCGTGGCCTCGTATCCGCAGTGCATGAGGCAGTTCGCGCAACGCGGGTCGCGGTCGGTGCCGTAGGCCTCCCAGTCGGTCCCTTCGTACAGCTCCTTGAGGCTCCCGACGTGGGCGTCGGCGAGCAGGTAGCAGGGGCTCCGCCATCCTTTGACCGTGTAGGTCGGCATCGACCACGCCGAGCACCGGTAGCTGCGCTTGCCCTGCAGGAACTCGTGGAAGAGGGGGTTGTTGTAGAAGGGCACGTCGAGGCCCTCGCAGCGCTCGTGGACCTCGGCGTAGAGCGCCTGCGCCTCCTGGCGGGCGAGGAACTGCTCGCGATCGTGCGTGACCGACTCGTAGTCGTAGCCGGGGGAGGTGATGCACCCCTCCACGCCCATCTCCTTGAGGAATGCGAACAGCTCCACGTACTCCTCGGCGGGGGTCCCGCGGAAGATCGTGGTGTTGGTGCACACCCGGTAGCCCAGCTCGATGGCCTCGCGCATCCGGGCGGTCGCCTTGTCGAAGACGCCCTCTCGGTCGACCGCGTGGTCGTGCACCTCGCGCATGCCGTCGATGTGGACCACGAAGGCGAAGCGGTTCGACGGCGGGATGCGCCCGAAGGCGCGGTCCATCAGCAGGCCGTTGGTGCACAGGTAGACGAAGCGCCCCTGGGCGGTGATGCCGTTGACGATCTCGTCGATCTGCTTGTGGATGAGCGGCTCGCCGCCGGGGATGTTCACGATCGGCGCGCCGGCCTCCTCGGCGACGCGGAGACACTCCTCGACGCTGAGTCGCAGGTGGAAGACGTCGTCGTACTCGCGGATCCGCCCGCAGCCGTGGCAGGCGAGGTTGCAGAGCTCGAGCGGCTCCAGCATGAGCGTGAAGGGGAACATCTCGCTGCGCCGGATGAGACGCTTCTTGATGAGATACGTCGCCATCCCGAGCTCAAGTGCGACCGGGCGTTTCGGCACGTCAGTTCCTCGTTTTCGGGGATTCGCCGGCGACGCCGTCGTCCCGGACCAGGTGGGGTGTGACGGCGAGGTCCGCGACGCTGGCCGCACCGACGCAGAACATTGCGATGCGGAGCCCCTCGATCATACCCCGGATGCGCTCGTCAACGGCCCTTCGGGAGACGACCGCAGCCTTCAGCAGGGGCGCGGCGAAGCCCGCCGCGTCGGCTCCCAGCGCGATGCACTTCGCCGCGTCGAGCCCCGTGCGCAGTCCACCCGACGCGATGAGCAATCCGTCGGGGAAGCCGCGGCGAGATGCGACGACCGATTCGGCGGTGGGGATGCCCCATTCGCGGAACTCCTCCGCCACGCGGACCATGACCGGGTCGTCGATGCGACGGCGCTCGACCTCGCTCCAGCTGGTGCCTCCCGCGCCGGCGCAGTCGATGCCGCCCACACCGACCTCGGCGAGGCGACGCGCGATGTTCTCCGCGATGCCCCATCCGACCTCCTTGACGATCACCGGCACATCCACCGCCGCGGCGGCCTCGCCGATGCGGTCGATCAACCCGTGGAAGCGGGTTGTGCCCTCCGGCTGCAGCGCCTCCTGGAGGGGGTTCACGTGGATCACGAGCGCGTCCGCCTCGATCATGCGTACGACCTGCGAGCAGCGTTCGATGCCGTCACCGGCCGCGAGCTGAGCGGCGCCGAGGTTGGCGAGGAGTGGAACGTCGGGAGCGAGCTCGCGCACCTGGAAGGTCTCGGCGAGAGCCGGTTCGTCGAGCGCGGCGCGCTGCGAGCCGACGCCGATCGCGACGCCTGCGTGCTGCGCCGCCGCGGCGAGGATGCGGTTGATGAGGCCGCCCTTCGCGACGCCGCCGGTCATGCACGAGATCAGCATCGGGGCTGCGAGCCGGCGTCCGAGGAGGGTCGTGGAGGTGTCCACGGCGTCGAGGTCGAGCTCGGGCAGCGCCTGGTGGACGAACCGGTAGCGGTCGAGGCCCGTGGTGAGGCCCCCGAAGCCGACGTCCTCTTCGATCGCGATCCTGATGTGGTCGGCCTTGCGGCCGGAGTGATCCTGCGCGCTCACTTCGCCTCCCTCTCCGCGGACGTTATCCGAGGGTGGAGGCGCGGGACCGGCAGGCCCGGCCGATCAGGAGCAGGCGGCGACGATGTTGGGAGGCGTCTCCGGTTGGGTGCCGAGCGTGACCGTCACGGTCTCCCGCTTCCCGCCTGCCCGGATGAGCGTCAACGAAGCCACGTTACCCGGCTTCAACTGCTCGAGCTGATTCTGGAGGTCGTCCATCGACCGGACCGCCTTGCCGTTCAACGCCACGATCGCGTCGCCGCCCGCGCAGACCGTCGCGACGTCGAGTTCCACCGCTTTCGTTCCGGCGACCAGGCCGGCCTTGTCGGCGGGGCTTGCGGCGGCGATCCCGGTGACGAGCACACCACTCGTGGTCGGCAGCGAGCCGGCTGCGGCGACGCTCTGGTCGATCGTCGCGCCCGCGATGCCGAGCCACGCGTGCGACACGAGGCCGGTCGAGCTCAGCTCATCGATCACCTTGCGGTTGCCGGCGTCGAGGGGGATCGCGAACGCGACGCCCACGTTCGCGTCGACGCCCGAGTCGGCGATCTGGGCGTTGACCGCCACCACCGCTCCGGTGGCGTCGAGCAGCGGGCCGCCGGAGTTGCCGTGGTTGACGGCCGCATCGGTCTGGATCGCGTCGCTCAGCGTGTAGCCGTTGGGCGAGGTGATCTCGCGGCCGAGGCCGGACACGACGCCGACGGACACCGATCCCGCGTAGCCGAAGGGCGTGCCGATCGCCATTACCGCGTCGCCCACCCTCAGCGAGGCGGGGGACCCGAGCACGACAGGGTGGAGGTGCGACGCCATCCCCGTCGTGCGCAGCACCGCCAGGTCGGTCGTCGGGTCGGCGCCGACGAGCCTCCCGGTCGCGCTGGCGCCGTCGGCGAAGTGCACCGTGATCGTCTTGGCGTCGGTCACGACGTGTGCGTTCGTGACGATGTCGCCGTCGGTGCCGACGACGAAGCCGCTGCCGAGCGCGACCTGCTCCTGGGTCTCGTCGGGACGGCCGGGGGGTCCCGGCACGGTGACGATCTGTCGCACGGTGATCTCGACAACCCCCGGGCGGGCGCGGCTCGCGACGGCCGGCCAGCCGGGCCCGCTGCCCTCGGCGGTCGCCACTTGGGTCGTCGTCGTGGGCGTGGTCGGCAGGTCGAGCCCCGCGCTCGGCGACGCGCCGTCGTCGCGGATGGCGAGGGCGAACAGCGCTCCGATCAGCCCCGCGACGATCGCGACCCCGGCCAGGGCCGCCGGTACCTGCCAGCGGGACCTGCGAGACGGTGTGCGGTCAGGCCCCGTCGAGCCGTCCTCGCTGCCTGTTTGGTCGAGCATCTCCGCCCATCCTGGTGACGACGCTCCGGCGATCCTGACGACGGGCAGGGGTCCGGGCCATCAGCGATTCCCCCGGGAGCGGGGTTCGGGAAACCGCGGCTCCCGCGCGGGACTCGGAGTGTTACCCCGCCTGCTCGGCCGCGGCCGTCTCGCCCGTGGGCGCCGGGGCGTCGGCGTGCGCGCCTTCGGCGGCGCCCGCGACGTCCCGCCCGCCCTGGAACGCCCAGATCGACACGGGGATCGCGATGGCGCACAGGGCGGCTCCGAACCAGAGTGCCGCGTGGTAGCCGGCCGTGAGCGCCTCCGGGCTGCCCCCGCCCCCGGCGGCGTCGGTGCGCGCGGCGGCGATCGCGACGAGGATGGCCAGTCCGAGGGCGCCGCCGATCTGCTGGGAGGTCGTGATCAGTGCGGACGACACCCCCGCCTCGGCCGGCGGCACCTCGCTGACGGCCATGAGGAACAGGGGCATGAAGCTCATGCCGATGCCGACACCGACCAGCAGCATCGCGGGCATCACGTCGACGAGGATGCTTCCGTCGACGGGAGCGCGGGCTAGCAGGATGAGGCCCATGGCGGTGAGCCCGAGCCCGACGGCCAGCGGCGGCTTGGGGCCGAACTTCCGCACCAGCGCGGCCGCCGGCCCCGCCGACATCGCCCCGAGGAGCAGCGTCGACGGCAGGAACGTCAGCCCGGTCTCGAGCGGGCCGTAGCCGAGCACCTTCTGCAGGTAGAGCGTGCCGACGAAGAACCACCCGAAGAGTCCGACGATCGTGAGCATCGACACGACGCATCCGGCGGTCAGGTTGCGGGACTGGAAGAGGCGGAGCGGCACGAGGGGGTCGGCGATCCGCGACTCCACCACCACGAACGTCACGGCGAGCAGGACGGCGGCGACGAGGAAGCCGATTGTCCGCGCGGACGCCCAGCCGGCGGTCTCGGCGCCGACGAACGCGGCGACGGCGAGCGTGCTCGCTCCGGTGGCGAGGACGGCTCCGGCAACGTCGAGCCGCCCACGATTGGCCCCGGCCGGGTCTGGCGCGAGCGCGATCAGGGTGAGCACGATTCCCGCGATGCCGACAGGGAGGTTGACCAGGAAGATCCAGCGCCAGTCGAGTGCCTCGGTGAGGACGCCGCCGAGGGTGACGCCGATCGAGCCGCCGCCCGCGGCGACGAACACCCAGATGCCCATCGCCTTCGCCCGCTCACGCGGATCGGGGAAGTTGATGACGAGAAGCGCCAGCGCGACCGCGGTGATGATCGCCCCGCCGATGCCCTGCACGCCTCGCGCGACGACGAGCATCCAGGCGTCGGTCGCCAGCCCGCACGCCAGCGACGCGGCGGTGAAGATCGCGAGGCCGGCGACGAAGAGGCGACGCGGCCCGACCAGGTCGGCGCTGCGCCCCGCGAGCAGGAGCAGACCGCCGAACGTCAGCAGGTAGGCATTGATCGCCCAGGCCAGGCCGGAGTTACTGAAGCCGAGGCCGTCCTGGATCTGCGGCAGGGCGACGTTCACGATGGTCCCGTCGAGCACGATCATCAACTCGCCCGCGCAGATCACCGCGAGCGCGAGCCAACGCCGGTTGTTGTCGGTCGTCATCGCATCGTCTCCGAAGAGCCGGCGCCGGGTCCGTCGCCCGCACGGGCACGCACGAATCCGCGATCGCCGAAGGTGGCCACGATAGCCCAGGTTGCTGGCGACCTGCCTCCCTCGGGGTAAAGCTAGCTCTGCCGCGCGAAGATGAGCTCGGTGAGGGCGGCGAGATCCTCGGTGGGGCCCGGGACCGCAGCGAGCAGATCGACGGCCCGGCGGTGGCTTTCGGATGCGAGCTCCCGGGCCCGGTCGAGCCCGTAGAAGCTGACGTACGTGACCTTGCCCTGCCGCTCGTCCGCGCCCACGGGCTTGCCGAGCTCGTCCTCGTCGCCGGCGACGTCGAGGATGTCGTCGACGATCTGGAACAGGAGCCCGAGCTCGACGGCGAAGCTGCGGAGTGCCGCGTCGACGGCGGGGTCCGGTCGCGCGTAGACGAGGGCGCACCTCACGGCGGAGGCGATGAGCCTGCCGGTCTTCAGCAGATGCACCTGGCGAAGCGCGTCCGCCGAGGTGCGTCCGTGGTCGCGCAGGTCGAGGAACTGACCGCCGACCATGCCGTTCACGCCGGAGGCGGCCGAGAGCTCGGCGATGATCCCCACCCGCGTCGACGGTCCGCCCGGTTGGTGCTCGGCGACCAGCCGGATCGCCTCGGCGAAAAGCGCATCCCCCGCCAGGATCGCGGCGTCCTCGCCGAACGCCCGGTGGCAGGTCGGGCGGCCACGGCGCAGGTCGTCGTCATCCATCGAGGGGAGGTCGTCGTGGATGAGCGAGTAGGTGTGGATCAGCTCGAGCGCCGCGGCGGTCGGGAGGAGCTCGGCGGGATCGTCCCCGAGCCCCTCGCACGTCGCGAGGCACAACACCGGGCGGATGCGCTTGCCGCCTGCCAGGAGCGAGTAGCGCATCGCCTCGACCAGGCCTTCCGTGCCGGCGAACGGTGCGTCCTCGGGGGCGGCGAAGTCGAGCTCCTCGAGGAACTCTTCGACCATCACGCGCAGGTGTTCCGGATAGCTCGTCTCGCGCTCCTCGGGTGGGTCAGGGCGCACGGGATGTTAGTGCGCAGCCCGGTCGGGCACCGGGCGCGCCGGTCGCGGGCCCGGGGCGGAGTCCGTACGAGCGGGCCCGGCGTGCTTGATAGCGTCGTCGCCGATGCGCGCGCTGATCCTCCATGGTCCGGGCGATCTCCGTCTGGAGGAGGTCCCGGCGCCGGTCCCGGCCTCCGGTGAGGTGGTGCTCGACGTCGAGTACGCGCTGACCTGCGCGACCGACGGGAAGATGCTGCGAAACGGCCGTCACCCCGCGCTGCCCGACCCGCCCGCCCCGTTCGGGCACGAGGCCACCGGGCGGATTGCCTCGCTGGGCGACGGCGTCGAGAGGTTCACGGTCGGGGAGGCGGTCGTCGTCGCGAACTCCGCCCCCTGCGGGGAGTGCTTCTTTTGCCGGCGCGGCAGGCCGAGCCTCTGCGAGTCCCTGGTGTACCTGTCGGGGGCGTTCGCGGAGCGACTCCGGGTCCCGGCGCGGATCGTCGCCACCAACATGCTCCGACGGCCGGAGGGCCTCGACCCGCGTCTCGCCCCGATGATCGAGCCGCTCGCCTGCGCGATTCGCGGGGTGGAGCGATCCGAAGCCGGGGACGGGGATACCGTCGTGATCCTGGGCGGCGGCGTGCAGGGGCAGTTCCTCACGGCCTGCCTGGCTCGGCGCGGCTGCCGGGTCGTGGTTTGCGATCCGCACCCGGACCGGCGCGAGCTCGCGCTGCGCTTCGGCGCCGAGCGGACCGCCGAGGCTCCCCGCGGTCCCGCCGGTGTGCGCGCCGTCGTGTCGGCGACCCCGGGTGCTCGTGGCGCGGACGTGGTGTTCGAGGCGGTCGGGCGCCCCGAGACCTGGCAGGCCGCTGTGGCGCTGGCCCGGCCGGGCGGGGAGGTGAACCTGTACGGCGGATGCCCGGCGGGAAGCTCGGTGACCTTGCCGACCGAGCCGCTGCACTACGGGGAGCTGCGAATCCAGGGGAGCTACCACCACACGCCGGCGGCGGTGCGCGCCGCCCTCGAGATGCTCACCGCGGGGGTTGCACCCTTCGGCGCGTTGGTGGGCGAGACGATCGGGCTGGAGGATGTCCCGACCGTGCTCGCCGCGTCCGGGGCGAAGCGCCCCGTGAGACCCGGGACTACTTGAGGCGCTTGGCGAGCCTGCGGATCTCCGCGTAGCCCTGCGACTCGGAGCGAAGCCGTGCGAGCTCCTGCTCCTGCGCGCGGATCGCGCGCGCCAGGTCGTCGAGCGCCGCCGTCGCCTTCGAGAGGGCGGCCTGCACGTCGCCACCGCCGCCGCGGCCCCGGCGGGCCGGGCCTTCGCCGCGCCGTCTGCGCGGTCGAAGCTGCGCACCGCGCTGGCGGGCGACCCGGTAGTAGTTCGCCGCGACCGTGCCGGACTCACGTCCGGTGCGGGCAGAGATGTCACTGAAAGCTTGCGTCTTGTTCATCCCCCCGGCGACCAGACGTTCGACTTCGTCGAAGATCTGGTTGCCGACACCGCCGCGTTCAGTTGCGTCAGTCGACATGGATGCAAACCTCTTTCCCCAGAATTGATGTTGCAGTGCTATCTCCTCACATTGCATCGCGAAATGCAAGTGAAGTATGGACACAACGCGGGCGTTTGTACGGTCTGGGCGTTACTCGAGGAAGAGCGCCATCGTCGCGGTGAAGCCATGTAGGAACGTCCTGCCTCCCACCGGGCCGATCTCGCCATTACAGAACATTCCGGCCGCAGGTACACCGAGCTCGTCGACGATTGCGGCCGCGTCATGATCGGCCGTTCCGAACATCCGCGTGCCGCGGCCGTTGCAGGTAAACAATAGTCCCGCGGCCGGGTGAAGCTCATTCCTCGTATCCCGGGCATCGCGCAATGCGATGCGGAAGTCTTCATCCGCCGAACTCGCGTCTCTCACGTGCAGGCGAAAGGTCTGACCGACGCGGACGTGTTCACCAATATAGACCGCACCCGTGTCGGGGTCGCGACCGTGGATACCACGCACGAGAAAGTCCCCGCGGCCGTACTCCGGCTGGTTCTCGTTGATCACCAATCCCGCGAGCAGTGGCTGGTCGAGGAGGCGACGCTCCTCGTCGGTGAGTTCGTCGACGACGCGGGTGATCTTGTCGAACGCATTGGTCCCCGCGAGCTCCGCGACCACCGGTCCGCCGCCCGCGGTAATCACCATGTCGGGCCCGATCGGCGCACACCCCTGCGAGACGACCGGGACGATCGAGGCGCCCGGCAGATCCGCTCCGACGCCACCGTCGAAGTGCACGTCGCGGTCGAGGAACAGCACGTGCTCGCCTGGGCGCGCGCCGCCGGATGCCAGGCCGCCCACCATCGCCGGCCAGCCTCGGGCGTTGTGCTGCTCGATCATGAGATCGGCGGGAAGGGTGAACGGGTCGGCGAGGACGATCAGCGGGGTCTCGTCCGGGGAGCTTCCGATCGCGTCGGGCCAGCCCACGATCTCGTCGCCGTCCGCCGACGGCTCGGCTGTGAGACGGAACGTCTGCACGGCGACGTCCGGCAGGGCCGCGCACCACAGCGACAGCGCGGGCCCGCCCTCGATCTCCCGGCCCTCGCCGATGATCGCCTCGCCGGTGCATCCGATCAGCCGCTCCGGCCCGAGGTGCGCGTGGATCGCCTCGAGGAGGGACCACGGGTCGGCGCACAGCTGAGGGGAGGCGAAGATCACCGCGAGGCTGGGCGTCGTGCCGTCGAGCGCCGCCCGCGCCTTGGTGGCGACCTCGGTGGCCGCCGCGACCGGATCCGGATCGACGGAGAGGGCGACAGCGAACTTCGACATGCGGTTCACGCTGCCAGTGTCACCGATTGCGACGAAATTTGCGATGAGGCCTTGACCTTGGCCGCTCGGATTTGCAGACTTGCACGGCACACACCGCTCGGGCAGGGCGGCAGCATCTGCTCACGCGAGAGCCACCCCAGGGTGGCTCGAAGCGTTTAAAGGCCGGGTGGCTCGTCCTGGTCCGGCATGAATCCCGGCGCCGGCCGGGCGTCGAACGGGTCGAGGGCGCGGCGCGCCTCCTCCCGCCGGTCCGCGCGCACGAGCACCTCCCTTGCTCCGAAGCCGAAGAAGTCGGGCAGCTCGAAGCCCCTGGCGCGGCGGGTGAACGCCGGGATTCCCGCCTCGCGGAGGATGTTGACCATCAGATCCGCCTCCGGCTCGTGCCGGGCGATCCTCACCATCACCCACGGCGGCGGTGGCGGCGGCTTCGATCGTCGGCGCCACAGCCTCACAGCATCAGTTCGCGCGGCCGCTCGGGCCGGCGACGCCCGGCGAGGAACGGCAGGATCAGCGCGGCCCCCGCGACGAAGCCGAAGACGTGCGCCCAGTAGGCGACGCCGCCCTCGCCCTCCTGGGACTGCCCGCCGATGTAGAGGAACTGCAGGGCGATGTACGCGCCGAGCACGATCCACGCGGGGAGGCGAAGCGGGACGATAACCACGATCGTGAGGATCCTCGCCCGCGGGAACAGCACGAAGTACGCGCCGAGCACGCCCGAGATCGCTCCCGACGCGCCGATCAGGGGAACGATGGAGTCCGGGCTCGTGAGGGCCTGCCCGAGCGCGGCGATGATCCCGCAGAGCAGGTAGAAGGGAATGAACCGGATCCGGCCCAGCCGGTCCTCGACGTTGTTCCCGAAGATCCACAGGAACAGCATGTTCCAGAACAGGTGGAGCCAGCCGCCGTGGATGAACTGGTGCGAGATCAGTCCGACGAGGCGCGGCTGCTCGTCGTTGCGCAGCACGCACGCGTCGTCCTGCGGTGCGCTGCCGTGGAGGACGCGATCGGGCAGGAGCCCGTACTCGCAAACCATCCCCGACTGCGACGCGTTGAACTCCGCCAGCGACTCGAACCGCTGCGGGTTCGGCTTCGTCGACTGGTACGCGAACAGGAGGATGTTGAGCGCGATCAGGACGACAGTGAGCACCGGGAACCGGCTCGTCGGGTTGTCGTCCTTGAGGGGGAGCATGGGCGGCCGAGGCTACCCGGGAAGGATGTGCGCGAGGAGCGCCGCCTGCGTGTAGAGCCGGTTGTGCCCCTGCTGCCAGGCCGCGGACCTCGGGCCGTGCAGCACCTCGTAGCTGATCTCGAGGTCGTGGTGCGCCGGTAGCGGGTGCAGGGCCACGGCGTCCGGCGCCGCGAGGTCCATCAGCGTGGCGTCGAGCTTGTAGGGGGTGAGGGCACGGATGCGCTCGGCCTCGCGCTCCTCGTCGCCCATCGAGACCCACGTGTCGGTGTACAGGGCGAGGGCGCCCGCCGCGGCCTCCCGCGGGTCGCGCACGACCCGCACGCCGCCGCCGCGGCTCGCCGCCAGGGCGTCCGCCCAGGCGATCGTCTCCGGGTCGGGGTCGTACCCCTCCGGGCAGGCGCAGGTGATGTCGAGCCCGAGCTTCGCCCCGACGACCACCAGTGAGATGCAGCAGTTGTTGCCGTCGCCGAGGTATGCGACCGGAACGCCGGCGAGGTCGCCGAACCGCTCGCGCAGCGTCAGGACGTCCGCGAGCCCCTGGCAGGGGTGGTGCTCGTATGTCAGGGCGTTCACGACGGGGATCGAGGCGTAGCGGGTGAGGTCCACGAGCTTCTCGTGCGGCCCGGTCCGCAGCACGAGCCCGTCGACCAGGCCGGAGAGGATCAGCGCCGTGTCCTCGATCGCCTCGCCCCGGCCGAGCTGCATGTCGCCCGCCGACAGGTAGATGGCATGACCGCCGAGACGCACGGTGGCCGTCTCGAACGCCACGCGCGTGCGGGTCGAGGGCCGCTCGAAGATCAGGCCGATGACCCGCCCGTCGAGCCACTTCGGCCATTCCCGCCATGGCGTCTCCTTGAGTCGCGTCGCGAGGTCGAGCACCGCCTCGATCGACTCGGTGGAGTGGTTCCGGAGGGTCAGGACCGACCGGCCGGCGAGGTCTGACTGCGGGGTGGGGCGCTCCATCACTGCGTGTGCTCCTTGTCGTCGTCGAAGAACTTCCGCCCGCTCGTCGCGCGGGTCGTCAGCGGCTCGCGAGGCGTGAACCGGAGACCGGCCTCCGCGGCCAGCGTGTCGAGGCGGCGCGAGACCTCCGGGAGCCCCTCGCCGTCCGCCCACGCGAGCGGGCCGGCGCTCCACCCGGCGCCGAGCTGCATCGCGACGTCGATGTCGGGCAGCGCGCCGATCCCCTCCTCGAGGCAGCGGCAGGCCTCGTCGAGCGCACCGAGGTAGTAGCGCTCCGCGACCGCCGGCCCGAGCTCGTCGGCCCGACCGGCCGCCACGCCCGTCACGAGGCCCGCGCCGGATTTCTGGCCGAGCCGGCCGGCGGCCACCTCGGTGGCGAGCGACGTTCCGGCGGCGAACCGCTCGCCGTACGCGGCCTGGAGGTCGCCCTGCACGTGCAGGGTGGTGTCGAGGCCGATCAGGTCGCCGAGCGCGAACGGCCCCATCGGGGCGGGGCCGCCGTCGACGACCGCCGCGTCGGCGCTCGCGCGGTCCGCGCCGAGCTCGTCCGCGAGCGCGTACGCCTCGCTGAGCGCCCGCACGAGGATCCGGTTCACGAGGAAGCCGGGGCACTCCACCACGCGCACCGGCACCTTGCCGAGGCGCGTCGCGATCGCGACGCCCTCCTCGACGACCGCGTCGCTCGAATCCTCGCCGCGGATGACCTCGACGAGCCGCATCACGCTGGCCGGGTTGAAGAAGTGCAGGCCGAGCACCCGCTCCGGCCGGGAGGTCTCGCGGGCGAGCGTCGTGATCGACAACCCCGAAGTGTTCGAGGCGAGGACGGCCCCCGGCGCGGCGGCGGCGTCGATGCGCCGCCACAGGTCCCGCTTGAGCTCGAGGATCTCGGGGGCGACCTCGATGACGGCGTCGCACGCGCCGATCGCGGCGAGGTCCGTCGCGCCGTGTACGCGACTGATGATCGCCTCGGCCTCGGCGGGCTCCATGCGACCCCGATCGACGCGCCGCGCACCGATCGACCTGATGTGCTCGATGCCGCGGCTCACCGCCGCGTCGTCGATGTCGACGAGCACCACTTCGCACCCCGCCGCCGCGGCGACCTGTGCGATCTCGCTCCCCATGACGCCGGCGCCGATCACCCCGACCGATTCGAATCCCATGAGACTCCCGCGTTGGCGGGCAGCCGCAGGAAACGCCCGCAATTGGGCGAAGTCTACGGGTTGACAGCCGACCCCGTCCGTACCCTCGGCTGGTCGGTTCAGGGGCTGTGTGGATCCGGTGAAAGTAGGCCGAGTGAGGCAGGGACGCGTGTACGTGCGAGTTGGGAGCGGATGAGCGGATCGTCCCGCGACCACGGACCGCAACCCGCGCCGCTGCCGCAGCGGAGCGCCCGGGTGGCCGCCCGCCGCCGGCGTGCCCGCGCGGCGGGTTTGCTGCTCGGCGCGCTGGCCGCGGTCGCGATCGTGACGCTGCTCGTCGCGACGTCGTTCTGGCCGGCGTTCGCGGTGCCGGTGATCATGGCGTACCCGCTCGCGGGCCGCGCCGGCCTGGTGGTGGCCCTGCTCGCCACGGCGGCGACGTTCGCGGTCGTCGCCACCGAGCCCGGGGTGGGGGCGCTTCAGCTCGCCGTCGCGTGGGCCGCGTTCGGCTTCGGCGGCCTGCTGATCGGGGCGCGCCACGACAAGGTCCGGCGCGACCTGGAGCGCGTCGCCGGAGCCTCGCTTCGGGACCGCCTCACCGGTCTCTACAACTTCGCGTTCTTCTCCGATGCGGTCCGGCGGGAGACCCAGCGGGTCACGCGCTATGGCGGGACGCTCACCCTCGTCCTGCTCGACCTCGACGCGTTCAAGTCGTTCAACGACACGCACGGGCACGAGGCGGGCAACCGGCTGCTCGAGGCGGTCGGCGGCGTGATCGAGTCCTCGCGACGCTCCGCGGACATCGCCGCGCGATTCGGTGGCGAGGAGTTCGCGCTGCTCGTCCCCGGCGATGCGCGGGCGGGCGCGGAGGCGGCGGAGCGCATCCGCCAGGCGATCGCGCGGGTGATCGTGCCGGTCGGCAACGGCCAGCACGACGGGCGCACGATCTCCGCCGGGGTCGCGAGCTACCGTCGCGGCGATCCGCCCGAGTCGCTTGTCGAGGCCGCCGACCGGGCGCTCTATCTTTCCAAGCGGCGCGGCCGCAACCGGGTGAGCGTCTCCGGCGATGCCGGAGCGGCGCGTGCCGCCGGGGCCTGACGCGGGGTCGATCGACGCGCCGACTCGCGCTCGGCTGCCGCGGCCGTGATAATCAGGTCCTGATGGCGGCATTCGGGTCGTTCGATCGGCGGATGGGGCAGCGGGTGCGCGACGGCATCGCGGCACTCCCGGGCGGGGTGACCGCGTCCCGCGCGGCGAGCGACGCGCTCGCTCCCGCCTTCGAGGCGCTCGTCGCGGCGTTGCTGGTGCGGTCGCACGCGCGGCGCGCCGGGCTCGAGGCGTTGGTGGCGGGCGCGGGCGCGTCGCTCGCCGCACGCGTCGCACGCGACGCGATCGCACGGCCACGTCCCGGTCTGCGCGCCGACGGCGGCTTCCCCAGCCGCCACGCCGCGGCGGCGGTTGCGATCACCGGCGCGGTGACGCGCCGGTACCCGGGGCTGCGTCCGTGGGTCGCGGCCGCCGCCGCCGCGGGGCTCGTCGGCCGGATCGCCACGGGCCAGCACGATCCCGGCGACATCCTCGCGGGAGCTGTGCTGGGATGGTCCATCGACCGCCTCGTCGCGCGGAGCACGAGCACCCGATGACCCGGCTCGCCGAACGCCTCGTGATCGGGTCCGCTCAGTTCGTGAGCGGGCTGCTCACCATCTTCGGCATCGTCGGGCTGCTCAAGACGGGGTTCTCCGACTTCACGTCAAGCGACGGCGTCGACGTCCTCCGGATGACCGTCAGCCCGCTGACCAACTGCATCCACCTCGCTGTGGGGTTGATCGGCATCGCGATGGCGACGCGGCTCGACAGGGCGCTTCGCTACCTCGGCATCGTCGGCGTCGCCGGGGTGGCGTTCGCGCTCCTCGAGTTCGTCCTCGGTGACTCGAGCTCCGACATCTTCGGCCGCGATACGAACATGGCCATCGCCGAGCTCGTGGTTGCGCTCTGGTCGCTCGGCGTGTGGTTCTGGGCGCGCTCGACCTTCCGCGCGGATCGAGCCGGGCGGCTGGGTATCGAGTCCTAGACGTCTGAGGGAGAGCGCCAAGTCTCGCCGCCGACCGCGACGAGGGCGTCGAGTGCCACCCGGCACGCGTCGAGCCCGGCCTCCTGGCGCTGCTTCGCCCCGAGCCAGCCGGGGTCGGCGCCCACGAGCTGGTTGGAGACGGTGAGGACGCACCCGGCCCGGGCGCCGTGTCGCTCGGCGAGGGCGAACAGCACCGCCGCCTCCATCTCGACCGCGAGGATGCCCCGCGACTGCCAGGCCTCGTTGCGTCCCGGCGCGAGGTCGTAGAACACGTCCGTGCTCACGATCGTGCCGTGCGCGACGGGACGTCCGCTGGCCGCCGCCGCCGTCAGTAGCGCCTCGGTCAGCTCGGCATCGGGGGGTGGGGCGACGCCGCCGGTCATCGCGAGGCCCGCACCGTCGTCGGCGACGGCGGCGTCCGCGACGACCAGCGATCCGGGTTCGAGGTGTTCCTGCAGCGCGCCGGTGGTGCCGGCTCGCACCAGCAACCGGGCGCCGAGCTCGATGAGCTCGTGCACGACGATGCCGGTGCTGCCGCCGCCCATTCCCGTGGTCTGGACGCTCACGGGCACGCCGCGGTAGCGGCCGGTGAAGCCAAGGAGCCCCCGGGTCTCGGTCACGAGGCTGGCCGATTCGAGCAGCTCGCCCGCAACGAGACGGGACCGGTCGGGATCGCCGGGGCAGAGCACGAGCGGGACCTGCTGACCGGGCCGTGTCTGCAGGTGGATCGCCACGACGCCAGGCACACTACCCGCATGCGCGAGCCGCTCGAGAGTCGCGTCCTTCGCTACGCGTGGGATCACGGGTTGCTGCCGGCCGGCCGGCCGGTGCTCGCGCAGGTGTCTGGCGGCGCCGACTCCACCTGCCTGATGCACCTGCTCGTGGAGCTGCACGACGGGCCCGTCGGGGTCGTCACCTTCGACCACGGACTGCGACCCGAGTCCGCCGGGGAGGCGCAGCGGGTCGCGGACGCCGCCGCGACGCTCGGGCTGGCGGTGTGGGTCGAGCGGCTGCGCGTCGAGCCGGGCCCGGCCGTGCAAGCGCGTGCCCGCGACGCGCGCCTTGCGGCGGCGGAACGCGTCATGGCCGACCACGGCTTCGCCGTGACGGCAACGGGCCACACCGCGAGCGACCAGGCCGAGACGGTGCTCTTCCGGCTCGCCCGGGGCAGCGGGCGCCGCGGCGCGCTGGGCATGGCTCCGCGCACCGGACGGCTCGTTCGCCCGCTGCTTTGCGCCACCGCGTCCGAGACGCGCACGTGGTGCGACACGCGCGGGCTGGCGGTCGCGTCGGACCCGTCGAACCGCGACCCGGCGTACGCGCGCTCGCGGGTGCGGCACGGGCTCGTGCCGGCGCTCGAGGCCGTTCATCCCGGCGCCGAGCTCGCTGTGGCGCGGTTCGCGGACCAGCTGCGCGACGAGTCGGAGCTGCTCGAGCCGTTCGTCGAGGCGGCCTGGACGCGCGCGGCCGGCGCCGGCGGCCTGCGGGTCGACGTCCTGATGGCGGAGCACCCGGCGCTGGCGCGGCTGCTGGTGCGGCGCCTGCTCGAGGAGGCCGCCGTGGCGTCGGACTCGGCGTGGGTGGCGCGCGCCCTGCGGCTGTGCGTCGAGGGCGGCCGACCTGTCCAGGTTCCCGGCGGCGTGGTCGCCGCCGAGCGTGGGGTGCTCGTCGCCGAGCCCGTCGCGCCGCCGCCGCCCGCTCCGGCCGAGCTGGCGGTTCCGGGGGTCGCTTCGTTCGGAGAGCACCGCCTCACGGCCGGCTCAGGACTGGCGGCGCCGCCGGAGCCCGGCCGCGTGGCCCTCCGGGTGGACGGGCCGTTCACCGTGAGGTCCCCCCGGCCCGGCGATCGCATCGCGCTCGGGGCGGAGACGAGTCAGCCGGTCGGGCGGCTGCTCGCGGCGGCCGGGGTTCCCTCCCGCCACCGGGCCCGCGTGCCCGTGGTGGTCGCCGGGGGGCGCGTCGTCTGGGTCGCCGGATACCGTGCCGATCCCACCCTGATCGCCCCGCCGGACTCGCGGGCGACCGTCCTGGAGGTGCAACCGGCGTGACCGACCCCCGGATCGGTGAGATCCTCGTCAGCGAGGAGCGCCTCCAGGCGCGCATCGGCGAGCTCGCCGCCGAGATCTCCGCCGACTACGCCGGGCGGGAGATCCTGGTGGTCGGGATCCTCAAGGGGGCGCTGCTCTTCATCTCCGACCTCGTCCGGCGCTTGAGCGTGCCGTGCACCATGGACTTCATGGCGGTCTCGTCGTACGGGTCGTCCACGCACTCGTCGGGCGTGGTCCGGATCCTCAAGGACCTCGACGCGCCGATCGCCGACAAGCACGTGCTCGTGGTCGAGGACGTCGTCGATTCCGGCCTGACCCTGTCGTACCTCATGAAGAACCTCCGCTCGCGCGAGCCGGCGACCCTCGAGCTCTGCACGCTCATGGTCAAGCCGGCGGGGCGACGGCTGCCGATCGACATGCGCTACGTGGGCTTCGAGATGCCCGACACCTTCGTCGTGGGCTACGGGCTCGATTTCGACGAGCACTACCGCCAGCTGCCCTATATCGCCGCGTTCACGGGTCCCGAGGTCGGCTGATCCGACCCCGGCGCCGGGTGATGGCGCCCTTCCTGAACGCCGGTCGGAAGTTCGCTGCTATCCTCGGCGAGGTCAGGTCTCCCTCGTAAGGACCACCTCCCCTGAACCGCTTCCTCAAGAGCGCGGCGTTCCCGATCCTCATTGTGATCCTTCTCGCCTTCGTGGCGCAGAAGCTGGTGTTGTCGAACGGGAACGACAAGGCCAAGGCCGGCTACGACGACTTCATCGCCGCGCTCGATCGGAACGAGGTGCAGTCGCTGCAGGTCAATCAGAACCGCAGCCAGATCACCTACACGAAGGAAGGGAACAAGACCAAGTTCACGACGGGCTACGTCGACCAGGACTTCCCCGAGATCCAGGCGGCGATCAACAAGTCCAACGAAGGCAGGCCTACGCCGATCGACCAGGAGGTCAAGGCGACCGGAGGGTCCACCTGGTGGAGCATCCTCCTGGCGCTCGCGCCGTTCGTGTTCATCTTCTTGATCTGGATCTTCCTGATGAACCAGATGCAGGGCGGGGGCTCCAAGGTAATGAGCTTCGGCAAGGCACGCGCGAAACGCATGTCCGTGGACTCGCCCAAGATCACGTTCCGCGACGTCGCCGGCGCCGACGAGGCCGTCGAGGAGCTGCACGAGATCAAGGAGTTCCTCGAGAACCCGAAGAAGTTCCAGGCCCTCGGCGCACGCATCCCCAAGGGCGTGCTGCTCTTCGGCCCTCCCGGCACCGGCAAGACCCTCCTCGCGCGGGCGGTCGCCGGCGAGGCGGGCGTCCCGTTCTTCTCGATCTCCGGGTCGGACTTCGTCGAGATGTTCGTGGGCGTCGGCGCCTCCCGGGTGCGCGACCTGTTCGAGCAGGCCAAGGCCTCGTCGCCGTGCATCATCTTCATGGACGAGATCGACGCCGTCGGGCGTCACCGCGGCGCCGGCCTCGGCGGCGGCCACGACGAGCGGGAGCAGACGCTCAACCAGCTCCTGGTCGAGATGGACGGGTTCGAGGCGAAGGACAACATCATCCTCATCGCCGCGACGAACCGTCCCGACATCCTCGACCCCGCGCTCCTGCGGCCGGGCCGCTTCGACCGCCAGATCGTCGTCGACCGCCCCGACCGCACCGGCCGCGAGGCGATCCTCCGGGTGCACACCAAGGGCAAGCCGCTCGCGAAGAACATCAACCTCGACGCGCTCGCGGGTCAGACCCCCGGCTTCACCGGTGCCGACCTCGCAAACCTCGTCAACGAGGCCGCCCTGCTCGCCGCCCGCCACGGCAAGCGGGTCATCGGCAGCGACGAGCTCGAAGAGGGGATCATGCGGGTCATCGCCGGCCCGGAGAAGAAGTCGCGTCTCCTGTCCGAGAAGGAGCGCAAGGTCACGGCGTTCCACGAGATGGGCCACGCTCTGGTCGGCCACTTCCTGCCGAACGCGAACCCGGTCCACAAGATCTCGGTCATCGCGCGCGGTCAGGCTCTCGGCGTCACGGTGGCGATGCCGACGGAGGACAAGTTCACCACCACCAAGGCCGAGTTCGAGGACCAGATGGCGATGCTGCTGGGCGGACGCTCCGCCGAGGAGATCGTGTTCGACGAGATCACGACCGGCGCCTCGAACGACCTGGAGCGCGTCACCCAAATCGCGAAGTCGATGACCATGCGATTCGGGATGAGCGACAAGCTCGGCCCGCGGGTGCTCGGTCACAACCACGGCGCCCCGTTCCTCGGCCGCGACATGCACAGCGAGCCCGACTACTCCGACGAGATGGCTCGCGAGATCGACGCGGAGATCAGCCGGATCATCGAGTCGGCCCACGTTCGCGCCCGCTCGATCCTCGTGGAGCGCCGAGAGCAGCTCGACACCCTCAGTGAGATCCTCCTGCGCCGCGAGACGATCGAGCGCGAGGAGTTCCTCGGACTGCTCGACGGCAAGGCCGAGGATGACGTGTTCCGCGCGAAGGACGAGCGCGAGGCGCAGGCACGCGCCGAGGCCGAGCGCGAGCTCAACGAGGAGGAGCGGGTCAAGCCCGCGACGCCTCCGCAGACCACCGGCCCACCCGTCCCCGAGAGCTAGGCCCCACCGGCGCCCGGCGGCGCCCGGGTTCCGTGCCACCGGCCGTGCGCTTCGGGTCGAACCGCCGCCGAGCGCGGTGATAGCGATTCCTTCCGTCCCGCGGCCGCCGCTTCACGAGGGCATTAGGATCGGCTGATCGACCCGCTCGCCTGGCTCACTCCCCCGTGCGTGATGGGGGTCCTCAACGTCACGCCCGATTCGTTCTCCGACGGCGGCGACTTCATCGACGCGCCCCGCGCCGTCGCCCGCCTCCACGAGATCGCCGCCGAGGGCGCCGCGATCTGCGACGTCGGAGCCGAGAGCACCCGCCCCGGCTCCGCCCCCGTCGACGCCGCCGAGGAGCTTCGCCGCCTGGCCCCGGTCTTCGCAGCGCTCGCGCCACTTGGCGTGCCG
Source organism: uncultured Thermoleophilia bacterium (assembly GCA_963706315.1). Taxonomy (GTDB): domain Bacteria; phylum Actinomycetota; class Thermoleophilia; order Miltoncostaeales; family Miltoncostaeaceae; genus CALMEC01. The sequence goes on from CAVPMA010000014.1 coordinate 25,796, forward strand.
CGGACGCCAATTGACGCAACGGGGTCGCGGACCGACGCGCCACTTGGCGTGCCGCGGGCGCCAATTGACGCACCGCCGCCGGTGGGCATGGCCATCTCGATCGACACGTCGAAGGCATCGGTGGCCGACGCGGCGCTCAGGGCAGGGGCGGTCTTGGTGAACGACGTCACGGCCGGGCGGGGCGACGCTGATCTGCTCCCGCTGGTGGGCGAGCGCGACGCCGCGGTGTGCCTCGTGCACATGCTGGGCGAGCCGCGGACCATGCAGGAGGCGCCGCGGTACGACGACGTGGTCGACGAGGTGCGGGCGTTCCTGGAGGCGCGCCTCGACGTGGCGGTGCGGGCGGGCGTCCGGGAGGAGCGAGTCCTGCTCGACCCGGGGATCGGGTTCGGGAAACGGCTGCAGGACAACCTCGCGCTCCTTCGCGGGCTGCGGACCCTCGCGGCGATCGGGCGCCCGGTCGTGGTGGGCGTGTCGCGCAAGAGCATGTTCGGCGCCCTCCTCGGCCGCCCGGTCGACGAGCGGGCGGCCGGCTCGCTCGCCGCCGGCCTGCTCGCGGTCGACGAGGGCGCCGCAGTGCTGCGCGTGCATGATGTACGCGACACGGCCGACGCCCTCCGCGTCTGGCAGGCGTTGAGGAACGGCGGATGAGCGATTCGGTCATGGTGGCGGTCACAGGGCTCGAATGCTTCGGCTATCACGGGGTCTTCCCCGAGGAGCGCAAGAACGGGCAGCGGTTCGTCGTCGACCTCGAGATGACGCTCATCGAGACCTCGGCGAGCCGGACGGACCACCTCGCCGACACCGTCGACTACGAGGCCATCGCGGAAGCCGTCGCCGGGATCGTGGAGGGCCCGCCGGTATCGCTCCTTGAGCATCTCGCCGCCCTGGTGGCCGACCGCGTGATGGCGGAGCCGCGCGTGCTCGAGGTGCTCGTGACCGTGCGCAAGCCCGAGGTCGCCCTCGCCCGGCCGGTCACCGAGACCGCCGTGACCCTGAGGCGCGCGCGCTGAGGTACTGGCTCGGTCTCGGCGCGAACCTCGGCGACCGGGGCGCGACGCTGCAGGCCGCGATCGACGCGCTCGGCGCGGCGGGCCTCCGGGTGGAGCGGGTGAGCACCGTCTACGAGACCGCGCCGCGCGACCTGGAGGACCAGCCGCCGTTTCTCAACGCGGCCTGCCGCGTGGCGTCCCGGCTCGACCCTCCCGAGCTGCTCGGCGCGCTCAAGCGGATCGAGCGGGCACTCGGGCGCGAGCCCGGCCGCAGGTTCGGGCCGCGCGCGATCGACCTCGACATCCTCCTGTGGGAGGGCGGCACGTGGGCGGACGACGCGCTACAAGTGCCCCACCCGCGGCTCGCGGAGCGGCGGTTCGCGATGGTACCGCTGCTGGATCTCGATCCCGACCTCGCGCTGCCGGAGGGCGAGCTCCTGCGGGACCTCGCAGTCGCGCTCGACCCCGCGGAACAGCCCGTGCGGGCGACCTCCTTCGTGCTGATCGCGTCCAGCGACGCCCCCGACTGATTGGACGTCGTCCAATCAGCTAGACTGGACGATGTCCAATTCACTGAGAGGAGCAACGATGAGCACCACGACCATCGACGACGTCCGACTCCGGGGAGTGCTGGCGTCCGAGCACCTGCAGCCGCTGCTCGAGAACCTGCTCGCCCTGCGTCTCGACGTGAAGCAGGCGCACTGGAACCTTCAGGGCGTCCACTTCCGTGACATCCACCTCGAGCTCGACGAGCTCGCGGGCGAGCTCGACGGCTGGATCGACGAGGTCGCCGAGCGCATCGTGACCGTGGGTCACCCCGCGGACGGTCGGGCCGCGACCGTGGCGAACGCCGGTGTCGCGGGTGGCTTCCCGGCCGGCTTCGTGCGCGACCTCGATGCGGCAGCGAGGATCGCCGACGGCGTGGAGGCGGTGGTGGCCGCGGGGCGCGGACGACTCGAGGCGCTGGAACGCGACCTCGTCAGTCAGGACCTCGTCATCGGGGTGTTGAGCGGTCTGGAGAAGCGGCTGTGGATGCTCCGGAGCCGAGCGGCGTGACCGTCGCCGCCGAGGAGCGGCTTCGGGCGGCCGGGCTGCGAGCGACCCGACCGCGCATCGCCGTGATGGGGCTGCTGGAGGAGGTCGGCGGCCACCGCTCGGCCGACGATCTCGTCGCGCTGTTGGGGGCGAGGGGCCGGCCGCTTTCGCGCTCCACCGTCTACAACGTGCTCGGCAACCTCGCGGGGGCGGGCCTGGTGCTCACCGCCGAGGTCGGGCCGGGCCGCGAGCTCTTCGAGGCGGCCGCGTCGTGGCACCACCACTTCGTCTGCACCGATTGCGGAGCGATCGTGGACGTTCCCTGCGTGCGCGGCCGCCGGCCCTGCCTGCACGCGGACCTCCCCGGAGCGCAGGTCGACCGTGCCGATGTGACCTTCCACGGCCGCTGCGCGGCCTGCGCGGCCTGACCCGCGACGGTCAGACGGCCGAAGCCGCTCCGACCTCCGCGGCCGAGGTGCGGGCGCGACGGCCCGCGGTGCGCGGCCAGAGCACGTAGAGCAGCACCGGCACTGCGTAGAGGAGCCAGCCGGAGACCTCGATCACGGCGGGACGCGCCCGAAGCCCGAGCATCCCGGTGAGGAGGGAGCTGACCACCGTGCCGGGCTGCACGAGCCAGCTGAGGTTGAGCGCCTCTGCCTGGCCGAAGTCGATCCAGCCGGCTTCGGCCGCCGTGTGGAGCGACATCGCGACGAGGCCGCTCGCCACGAGCACCAGCGCGATCGCCGTGACCCGGAAGAAGCGGGCCAGGTCGAGTCGCGTGCCCCCGCGGAAGATGCCCCATCCGATGCCGACGGCGACCGCGATGCCGAGGAGCGCCCCAGCCGTCGCGGTGACCGGGCTCTCCGACGACTGGAAGGCGGCCAGCAGGAACACCGACGTCTCCAAGCCCTCGCGCAGCACCGCGAAGAACGCCATCGCCACAAGGGCCCACACCGAGCCCCGCGCCAGGGCGTTGCCGGCGCTCGCGCGCAGCCGACCCGGGAGCTGGTGGGCATGGCGGCGCATCCAGATGATCATGAACGTGACCATCCCCACGGCCACGGCGGTGACGATGGTCTCGAGCCCCTCCTGCTGCCGCTCCGGCAGGCTCCGGCTCACGAGCTGCAGCGCGACCGCCACGCCCAGGCACAGCGCGACGGCGCCGCCCACGCCGGCCCACATCGGGCGCAGCGCTCGCCGTCCACCTTGCTGGAGCAGGAACGCCGCGACGATGCCGATGATCAGCGACGCCTCGACGCCCTCGCGGAGTCCGATGACGAAGGTCTCAAGCATCAGCTGCGGCTCCGGAGAGTCGTGGACATAAGGCCACCCATACACGGGGGGAAAGGGTCGCCGCCACCCTATCGCGCCGGGCCGGCTAAATGCAACGACAGTTACCGTTAGAGCCCGGTGACGTTCGTCGCGTCGTTGCCGCCCTGAGCTACACTGCGCTGCCTTGAACGGGCGCCACGGGTGGACCGGGCGCACCTCTGCCGCGGAGAGCCGATGTCGCACGCCGACGAGCTTGAGGAGTACGACGCCGAGCTCGAGCTTCGCCTGAAGCGCGAGTACAACGACGTCTTCCCCCTGTTTCGCTACTGCGTCCTGACGCAGGAGGCGACGTACCTGTGCAACATCGTCGAACGCCACCTCGACGTGCAGCCGTCCTACCCGATGTTCCGCATCGTGATGGAGGATGTGTGGGTCTGGGACAAGAACCGCCCCACGCGGATCATCCCGCGCGTCGAGGTCAACACCTCGCAGGACGTCACCATCGAGATCCTCAAGACGGACGCCGACAAGCTCACGGACACCACGAGGTAGGTCCACTAGTGCTCCTCGCGATCGACGTGGGCAACACCCAGACCGTGGCCGGGGTCTTCCACGGCCAGGAGCTCATCCACCGCTGGCGTACCTCGACGGTCCGCACGGCGACGCTCGACGAGCTCGCCGCCGCGCATGACGCCATGCTGCGCCTGCGCGGCAGCAGCCTCGCCGACGTCGGCGACATGGTCGTGTCGTCGGTCGTGCCCGCCCTCACCACCGGCTACCGCGACCTGGCCGCCCGGTATCTCGACACTCCCGCGCTGGTGATCGGTCCCGGCGTTCGCACCGGCATGCCGATCGCGATCGACAACCCGCACGAGGTTGGAGCCGACCGCATCGTCAACAGCGTCGCCGCGTTCCGGCGCTACGGCGGCCCGTGCATCGTCGTCGACTTCGGCACCGCCACGAACTTCGACTGCGTGTCCGAGTCGGGGGAGTACCTCGGGGGAGCGATCACGCCGGGTATCGAGGTCTCCGTGGAGGCGCTCACGAGCCGGGCGGCCCGGCTCCTCAAGGTCGAGTTCGTCGAGCCGGCGTCGGTGGTCGGCAAGTCCACCGTCGCCGCCCTGCAGTCCGGCATCCTCTACGGCACCGTCGCGATGGTCGACGGCCTGGTGGCGCGGCTCAAGGAGGAGATCGGGGAGGGGGCCGTGGTCGTCGCCACCGGGGGCCTGTCCGAGCTCATCGTCCCGCTGTCGGTGCAGATCGACGCGCACGATCCGACGCTCACGCTCGACGGGCTGCGGCTCGTGTACGAGCAGAACGCGGCGAAGGCGGGCCGGTGAGGAAGCGCATGGACCGCGTCATCGCGGCGCGTGAGACCGTGGCGCTCGGTCCGCCCGACGGGCCGTGGCCGCTCGCCGAGCCGTTCGAGATCGGCGGCGTGTCGATTCCCAACCGCGTGGTGCAGGCGCCGCTCGCCGGGATCGCCAACTGGGCGTTCCGCCACCAGTCGCGCCGGCACGGCGCGGGCCTCGCGGTGTCGGAGATGGTCGCGAGCTTCGGCATCGTCCACGGCAACGAGCGCACGCAGGCGATGCTCGACATGCGCCACGACGAGCGGCCCGTGGCGGTCCAGCTCTTCGGCGCCGATCCCGGGGCCATGGCGGAGGCCGCCCGCGCGGTGGAGGCGGCGGGGGCGGACATCGTCGACATCAACATGGGGTGCCCCGTGCGCAAGGTCTGCAAGACCGGCGCCGGGGCGGCGCTGCTCATCGAGCCTGAGCGTGGCGCCGAGATCGTCGCGGCGATGGTCCGCGCGGTCGCTATCCCCGTCTCGGTCAAGATGCGCCGGGGGGTGAGCCCGTCGACGGCCGACCCGGTCACCGCGGCGAAGCGGTTCGAGGCGGCGGGGGCCGCGGCGCTCTTCGTGCATCCCCGCACCGCCCAGGAGGAGTACTCGGGCCGGGCCGACCACCGCTACACGGCGGAGGTCGTCGAGGCGGTGTCGATCCCGGTCATCGCCAGCGGCGACATCGACAGCGCGGCGGAGGCCCGCCGGGTCATGGCCGACTCCGGGGTCACGGCCGTCGCGATCGGACGGCCGGGACTCGGTAACCCGTGGATCTACGGCGAGATCGCGCAGGGCCGGGAGCCCGCTCCGCGGTCGCTTCGGCAGATCGTCGCCGAGGTCCACGGATTCGCCGCCGACGTCGCGGCCGCGCTCGGCCCGAACCGGGCTTGCGCGTATATGCGAAAGTTCTATCCCTGGTACCTCGCCGGGGTGCCGGTGGCCGCGGCGGACCGCGAAGCGCTCCTCACCGCGCCGACCCTCGACGACGCCCTGGGCCTCCTGCGGGGCCTCGCGGAGCGAGCCGGCTTGAAACCGGCAGCGTAGGTCGTCTACGTTACCTCGCCGTTCCCGGCGCGAAGACCCACTGAAAGGTGCACATGGAGCGCGAAGTCGTCCTTACCGAAGATGGCTACAACAAGCTCACCGAGGAGATCGAGCACCTCAAGGACGTCAAGCGTCGCGAGGTGGCCGAGCGCATCAAGGAAGCGCGCGAGTTCGGCGACATCTCGGAGAACTCCGAGTACGACGACGCCAAGAACGAGCAGGCGCAGCTCGAGGCTCGCATCCTCCAACTCGAGCAGCAGCTTCGGAACGCCCGGGTCGTCGACGCGGAGCACGTGTCGACCGAGTCGGTGTCGATCGGCGCGCGGGTGACCCTCAGGGATCTCGCCACGAGGAAGAGCACCGAGTACTCGGTGGTCGGCTCCGCGGAGGCCGACCCGCGCAACCACCGGCTCTCGTCCGAGAGCCCGCTCGGCAAGGCCGTGCTCGGGCGCAAGAAGGGCGAGAAGATCACCGTGTCCACACCGCGCGGCGCGCTCGAGTACCAGGTCATGAAGATCCAGCCTGGAGGCCATTGATCACGTTGGTCCCGGTCGGCGAACGCTGACCTCGGCGGCGATGTCCACCGACCCTGAGATTCGGGAGCTCGCGGCGGCGAGCCGCGCATGGCCGTTCGAGGAGGCCCGCAAGATCGTCGACCGCCTCGCACGCACGCCCGCGCACGCCGACACGGTCGTCTTCGAGACGGGCTACGGCCCGTCCGGGTTGCCGCACATCGGCACGTTCGGCGAGGTCGCGCGCACGGCGATGGTGCGCCACGCCTTCGCCACGCTGTCGGAAGGGCCCAGCCGGCTCATCTGCTTCTCGGACGACATGGACGGCCTGCGCAAGGTCCCCGACAACATTCCGAACCCCGAGCGCATGGAGCCCTACCTCGGGCTGCCGCTCACGCGGATCCCCGACCCGTTCGGGACCGACGAGAGCTTCGGGCACCACAACAACGCGAGGCTGCGCGGGTTCCTCGACGCCTTCGGGTTCGACTACGAGTTCGTCTCGTCGTCGGACTGCTACGCCTCGGGCCTGTTCGACGCGGCGCTGCTTCGAATGCTCGAGCGGTTCGACGAGGTCATGGCGATTATGCTGCCGTCGCTCCGGGAGGAGCGCGCCGCCACCTACTCGCCGTTCCTGCCGCTGCACCCCGTGACCGGCGTGGTGATGCAGGTGCCGATCGACGAGGTACGCCCCGCCGACGGGACGCTCGTGTGGCGCGATCCCGACTCCGGCGAGCGCTACGAGTCGCCCGTCACGGGCGGGCACTGCAAGCTGCAGTGGAAGCCCGACTGGGCGATGCGCTGGCACGCGCTGGGCGTCGACTACGAGATGTCGGGCAAGGACCTCATCGACTCGGTGCGCCAGTCGTCGCAGATCTGCCGGGTGCTCGGGTCGGAGCCCCCCGAGGGCTTCCACTACGAGCTCTTCCTCGACGAGCACGGCCAGAAGATCTCGAAGTCGCGCGGCAACGGGCTGACGATCGACGAGTGGCTCACCTACGCGAGCCGCGAGAGCCTGCAGCTGTTCATGTTCACCAAGCCGCGCGAGGCGAAGCGCCTGTACTTCGACGTGATCCCCCGCACCGTGGACGAGTACCTCGCCCACCTCGACGGCTACGTCCGCCAGGACGGGGCGCGGCGCCTTGCCAACCCCGTGTGGCACATCCACGACGGCGACCCGCCCCCGCCGGAGCCGCTCGGCGGCGGCGCGGGCACCCAGGTGTCGTTCGCGCTGCTGCTCAACCTCGTGTCGGTCGCGAACACCGAGTCGAAGGACGTGTTGTGGGGCTTCCTCCGCCGGTATGCGCCCGGCGTGTCGCCCGAGACGCACCCGCGACTCGACGCGCTCGTGGGCTACGCCCTGCGCTACTACGCCGACTTCGTGAAGCCGGCGAAGCGCTACCGACTCCCGGACGATGTGGAGCGCGGCGCGCTCACCCGCCTGTCGGACGCGCTGGCGTCCGCCCCGCCGGAGGCGAGCGGCGAGGAACTGCAGACCCTCGTGTACGACGTCGGCAGATCCGTCGAGCGCTACCAGGATCCCGGCGCGAGGGGGGCGACCCCGGAGCGCCCAGGCGTGTCGCAGGCGTGGTTCGGCGCCATCTACCAGGTGCTCCTCGGCGAGGAGCGCGGCCCGCGCTTCGGCTCGTTCGTCGCCCTGTACGGCGTGGATGAGACACGGGCGCTGATCGCGCGGGCGCTCGCCGGAGAACTCGTGGGGAGCCGGACGGCGGGGTGAGGCACCGCGGCCGCGTGGCGCGCGTCCGGGCGCGGGGGGTTTTCCGCTACACTGCGCGGCCGGTTCAGGACTGAGGAGCGTATGGCCAGGTCACAGAGCAATGGTGGAGCCCGCAAGGGCAAGCGTCCCGGCGCCGCGCCGGCGGCACGCAAGCGCCGCCCGCAGTTGCCCCCGGAGGAGATCGACTGGAAGAACTTCCCGTCGCTTCGCCGGTTCCTGTCGGAGCGCGGCAAGATCCGCTCACGCCGCATCACGGGCCTGTCTCGCCGCCAGCAGGCGGCCCTCTCCAAGTCGGTCAAGCGCGCCCGCACGATGGGCCTGTTCCCCTATCCGGACCAGGAGCGCAGCCACCGCGAGCGGTAGGCGGTCCGTCCGGCCGCGTTTGCGATAGTGCCGGCCCGATGGGTGTGTGTCCGGCATGCGACGCGGCGCTGATCTGGCGCCAGAACGGCCTGTGGTGCGAACGCTGCCACCGCAAGGTCGAAACGTGCTGCGAAGGTGCGCCGCAGTGCGACGCCGAAGGTGTTACTGCCACTTCGGTGGGAGGGACTCCGCTCGGGGCCCCGTGCTAGCCTTCAGTCCTTGTCGGTCCAACTCAACCCTCGTCCCGGCGCCGTCTCTCAGGTGGGGCTCCGTCGGTTCTCCGGTCGTGACGGAAACCCTCGGTTTCCGTAGGTAAGGAGGGCAACGCCCGATGTTCGAACGGTTTACAGAACGCGCTCGCCAAGTGGTCGTCCTGGCCCAGGAAGAGGCGCGCACGCTGAAGCACAACTACATCGGCACGGAGCACATCCTGCTCGGATTGCTGCGCGAGGAGGAGGGCCTCGCCGCGCGCGTGCTCGAGGGTCTCGAGATCACCGTCGAGGAGGTTCGCAGCCAGGTCATCCGCATCGTCGGGGCCGGCGAAGAGGTCACCTCCGGACAGATCCCGTTCACGCCGCGGGCGAAGAAGGTGCTGGAGCTCGCGCTCCGCGAGGCGCTGTCGCTCGGGCACAACTACATCGGCACCGAGCACATCCTCCTCGGCCTCGTCCGCGAGAACGAGGGCGTGGCCGCCCGCATCCTCGCCGACTTCGACGCCGACTCGGAGAAGATCCGCAACGAGATCATCCGGATGCTGTCCGGACCGAGCGGCCGTGGCCGCGGGCAGGGCGGCAGCCAGGCGGCCGGCGCCCAGGGCGAGAAGAAGTCGAGCAAGCTGCTCGACCAGTTCGGCCGCAACCTCACGAAGCTCGCCGCCGACGGCAAGCTCGACCCGGTCGTGGGACGCCAGAACGAGATCGAGCGGGTCATGCAGATCCTCTCCCGGCGCACCAAGAACAACCCGGTCCTCATCGGCGAGCCCGGTGTGGGCAAGACCGCCGTCGTCGAAGGGCTGGCGCAGCGGATCTCCGGCGGCCAGGTGCCCGAGCTCCTGCGCGGCAAGCAGATCTACACCCTCGACCTGGCCGCGCTCGTGGCGGGGTCGAAGTACCGTGGCGAGTTCGAAGAGCGCCTCAAGAAGGTGATGAAGGAGATCACCCAGCGCGGCGACATCATCCTGTTCATCGACGAGCTGCACAACCTCGTCGGCGCGGGTGCCGCCGAGGGCGCGATCGACGCCGCCTCCATCCTCAAGCCGGCGCTCGCACGCGGCGAGCTGCAGACAGTCGGCGCGACGACGCTCGACGAGTTCCGCAAGTACCTCGAGCGCGACTCAGCACTCGAGCGGCGGTTCCAGCAGATCCGGGTCGACGAGCCGTCGATCGAGGAGACCGAGCAGATCCTGCGCGGGCTGCGCGACCGCTACGAGGCGCACCACCGTGTCGACATCACCGACGAGGCGCTCAACGCCGCGGCGACGCTCGCCGACCGCTACATCGCCGACCGGTTCCTGCCGGACAAGGCGATCGACCTCATCGACGAGGCCGCGTCGCGGATGCGCATCAAGACGATGACGGCGCCGCCGTCGTACCGCGAGCTCGAGGACGAGATCGACACGGTGCGGCGCGAGAAGGAAGCCGCCATCGAGAACCAGGAGTTCGAGAAGGCCGCGAACCTCCGGGACAAGGAGCGTCGCCTCACCAACGAGAAGCGCGCCCAGGAAGAGGCGTGGCGCAACGACGACGAGGGTCCGCGCCCCGCCATCGGCGAGGACGAGATCGCCGAGATCGTCTCGATGTGGACCGGCATCCCGGTCGTCAAGCTCACCGAGGCCGAGACGCAGAAGCTCCTTCGCATGGAGGAGGAGCTCCACAAGCGGGTCATCGGGCAGGAGCCCGCGATCGCCGCCGTGTCCCGCGCGATCCGCCGCGCCCGCGCCGGCATCAAGGACCCCAAGCGGCCCGCCGGGTCGTTCATCTTCCTCGGCCCCTCGGGCGTCGGCAAGACGGAGCTGGCGCGCACGCTCGCGGAGTTCCTGTTCGGCGACGAGAGCGCCCTCATCCAGATCGACATGTCGGAGTACATGGAGAAGCACTCCGTGTCGCGGCTCGTCGGATCGCCCCCCGGCTACATCGGGTACGACGAGGGCGGCCAGCTCACCGAGATGGTGCGCCGCAAGCCGTACTCGGTGGTGCTCCTCGACGAGGTCGAGAAGGCACACCCCGAGGTGTTCAACATCCTCCTGCAGATCCTCGAGGACGGACGCCTCACGGACTCCCAGGGCCGGTCGGTCGACTTCCGCAACGCCATCGTGATCATGACGTCCAACATCGGGGCCGCCACGATCTCGCGCAACACTCCGCTCGGGTTCTCGGTCGCCGAGGAAACGGGGCTGTCGTACGAAGACATGAAGTCCCGGATCATGGGCGAGCTGCGCAGGGTGTTCCGCCCGGAGCTGCTCAACCGCATCGACGAGGTCATCGTCTTCCACAAGCTGACGAAGGAGGAGATCACCGAGGTCGTCGACCTCCTGATGATCCGCCTGCAGAAGCAGCTCGCGGACCGCGGCGTCGCGCTCCAGCTCACCGACGACGCGAAGGACCTGCTCGTCGAGCAGGGCTACGACCCGACGATGGGCGCCCGGCCGCTTCGCCGGGCGATCCAGCGGCTCATCGAGGACCGACTCGCGGACGAGGTGCTCGGCGGCAACCTGGCGGAAGGGTCCACGATCCTCGTCGACCGCGACGGCGACGAGATGCGCGTCAGCGTGCGGGAGCCCGAGCCCGAGAAGGTCGGTGCGGCCGCCGCACCGTCCGGCGACGAGCCGCTCTCAGAGGAATAGGTCCCTGGGCGTGGCTCGCGTGAGCGATCCCACCTCTCGGACAGGTCACTGACGACGTCGGGTTCACGCCCGGCGTCGTCGCGCGCCCGCACGGTCCACGTCTGCCAGTCGTGCGGGCAGCAGGCCACGCGCTGGCTCGGGCGCTGCCCCGGGTGCGGCGAGTGGGGCACCCTCGTGGAGGAGCCGGCCGTTCGCGCGACCGCCGGCTCGGCGAGCACGCGCGCGCCGGCGCCGGTGCGCCTCAGCGACATCGGCGAGGCCGGCGAGGCCCGGGTCCCGACGGGCGTCGCCGAGCTCGACCGGGTGCTCGGCGGCGGCCTGGTGCCGGGCTCGCTCGTGCTGATCGGCGGCGAGCCGGGCATCGGCAAGAGCACGATGGTCATGCAGGCCCTCGCGCACCTGTCGGGTGAGCGGCGGGTGCTGCTCATCACCGGCGAGGAGTCGCCGGTCCAGGTCCGCTCGCGGGCCGCCCGCCTGACGTGCGACTGCGGCGCGGTCGAGGTGGTCGCCGAGACCGGCCTGCAGGCGGTGGTGGGCCTGATCGAGTCGGGCGATCACGCCGTCTGCGCCGTCGATTCGGTGCAGACCCTCGCGTCCGAGAACCTCGACGGCGCCCCCGGCAGCGTCGGCCAGGTGCGGGAGGCCGCCGCCGAGCTCCTGCGGGCAGCCAAGTCGAGCGGCGTCACCGTGATCCTGGTGGGGCAGGTCACGAAGGACGGGGCGCTCGCGGGGCCGCGCCTGCTGGAGCACCTCGTCGACTGCGTTGTCTCGTTCGACGGCGAGGACGGGCGCTCGTACCGGGTGCTGCGCGCCACGAAGAACCGGTTCGGCTCCACGAACGAGGTGGGCGTGCTCGAGATGCGTGCCGACGGGCTCGTGTCGGTCGAGGACCCGGCCGCAGTCTGGCTGGCCGAGGCGGGGGAGCGCGTCGGCTCGTGTGTGTTCCCGGTACTCGAGGGGAGCCGGTCGCTCCTGGTCGAGGTGCAGGCGCTCGTCGGCCCCACCGAGGTGGTGCCACCGCGGCGTGTGGCGGTGGGCGTCGACCGCACCCGGCTCGCGCAGGTCATCGCCATCCTGTCGCGCCACGCGGGCCTGCGGCTCGGCGACCAGGACGTGTTCGTGAGCGTCGCGGGAGGGGCTCGAGCACTGGAACCCGCCGCCGACCTCGCGATCGCCCTCGCCGTGGTGAGCGCCCACCGCGGGCGCCCGCTCGGGTCGGGCACGGCGGCGTTCGGCGAGTTGGGCCTCACCGGTGGGCTGCGCCCGGTCTCCGGTGCGGAGCGACGTCTCGCGGCCGCCTCGGAAAAAGGCCTGAAATGTGTCATCATTCCAGGAGGTGAGCGCGTCAAGCCCGGTGCGACGCCCCTCGGGGTGACCGGCGTTGACGCTGTTCGCGCGGCAATTGAAGCCGCGTTCTAGCGCATCGAAGTCAGTTTCAGTCCATCTGCCAGGAGGGGGATCAGGTGCCCGCGTACAAGGTCGGAGACAAGGTCGTCTATCCGCATCACGGGGCCGGCAAGATCGTCAAGAAGGAGAAGAAGGAGGTGCTCGGCCAGCAGCGCGAGTACCTGACGATTCAGATCCTCTACAACGAGATGACGGTCGAAGTGCCATCCGACAGCGCCGATCGTGCGGGCCTCCGCAAGGTCATCGCCGAGGAGACCGTCGCAGAGGTGCTCGCGGTGCTCCACGACGACGGCTCGCAGATGCCGAAGAACTGGAACCGCCGGTTCAAGCACAACCGCGACAAGATCAAGACCGGCGACATCTTCGAGCTGGCGGAGGTGGTACGGAATCTCTCGATCCGGGAGCTCGACAAGGGCCTCTCCACCGGCGAGAAACAGATGTACGGGCGCGCCAAGAAGATCCTTGCGAGCGAGCTGATGTACGCCCGCGACATGGGCGAGGACGAGGCGACGGAGTTCCTCGAGGGTCTGCTCGACGAGATCGCGCAGTCCCGTCTGTCACGCCCGAGCCGCGGCGAGGTGCTGGTCGACACGTAGCATCGGCAGAAATCTCCGCCGGTTCGGTGCGGGAAAATGCCCCTGCGGGAGTAACCTAGGATTCGAGAACGCCTCCGCTCGTTTGGCCGGCTCGCCTCGGGCGGGGCGAATGCTTCGTCCTTGGTTGGTGTCATGACGTCATCCGGTCTGGGTGGGTACCTGTGGTTCTCGTAAGCCGCATCGTGCTTGCGCTCCTGCTCGCGCTCGGGGCCTGGCAGGGCGGGGCGAGCCTCCTGCCCGAGGGCTGGAACGGCCTCACGCGCTACGGCGCATGGGCCGGCGTGGTCGTCGTCGGGGCGCTTCTGGGGTACCTGCTCGGTGGCTTCCTCGGCCGGTGGCTGTCCGAGCGCGCGAAGGTCCTCGACCGAGTCGCCGACCAGCGCTCGGCGGCGGAGCTCATGGTGGCGGCGCTCGGCCTCATCGTCGGGCTCGTCGTGGCGGCCCTCGCGGCCATCGCAGTGCTGCAGCTGCCGAAGGTCGGACCGTACCTCGCGGTCATCGTCGCGTTGGTCGTCGCTTACGTCTTCAGCCGCATCGGCGCGCGTAAGCACGTCGACATCTTGCGCCTCGTCGGGATCCGGTCGCGCCATCAGCTGCCGCCGGTGCCGCCGCGCATCATCGACACCAGCGCCATCATCGACGGGCGCCTCGTCGACGTCGTGCGCACGAAGTTCCTCTCCGGCCAGATGGTGGTCCCCACGTTCGTCCTCGACGAGCTGCAGCGGGTGGCCGACTCGAGCGACCCTCTCAAGCGGGCGAGGGGCCGGCGGGGCCTCGAGCTCGTCGAGGAGCTCAAGGCGAGCGCGAACGGCGGGTTCACCGTCCGGGAGCGCGACTACGACGACCTCGACGGCGTCGACGGCAAGCTCGTGCGGCTCGCGAAGGAGCTCGGAGCGGAGATCATCACCACCGACTTCAACCTCAACAAGGTCGCCCAAATCCAGGGCGTCGAGGTGCTCAACCTCAACGACCTCGCCAACGCGCTCAAGCCGGCCGTGCTGCCCGGCGAGATGCTCCGGGTGAAGGTCATCCGGGAGGGCCGCGAGTACGAGCAGGGCGTCGGCTACCTGGCCGACGGCACCATGATCGTGGTCGAGGGCGGCAAGGGCCTCGTGGGGCACGAGGTCGACGCGGAGGTCACCAGCGTCCTGCAGTCTTCCTCGGGCAAGATGGTCTTCACCAAGGTCCCCGCAGAGCAGAGCTGATCCCGCGGTGGATGCCGCCGGGGTGAGCTTCGTCGCCATCGCGCGCATCCCGGCCGACGGCATCGCCGCCTTCCGGCGATACGAGGACCTCGTGCTCCCGCTCCTCGCCGGGCACGGCGGGCGGCTCGAGCGGCGCCTCGCGAGCGATGACGGCCGTGTGGAGATCCACATCGTGTGGTTCCCGTCGCCTGACGCGTACGCGGCCTATCGCGACGACACTGCGCGAGCCGCCCACGCCGGCCTGCTCGCCCAGTCCGGCGCGGTCGTCGAGCTCCACGAGCTGCGCGACCTGCCAACGGGCTGAGCGACCCCCTGCTGGACCCGCGGAAGTCTCAGAAGGGCCGCAGGAGGCTCACAGGAAGAGTTGATCTTCGCCGGCCATGGTGTTCGCCATGCAGACGACCCCCGTTCCGCTCGAGCAGGAGTTCGCCGCACGGATGCGACCCCAGGTCGATGTGGTCGTGCCGGTCTACAACGAGGAGGACGACCTCGAACGGAGCGTCAGGCGCCTGCACGAGTACCTCTCGTCGCGCTTCCCATTCAGCGCCCGCATCACGATCGCCGACAACGCCAGTACCGACACGACGGCGGAGATCGCCGACCGGCTGAGCGACGAGCTTCCTGGCGTCCGCGTGATCCACCTCGCCGAGAAGGGCCGGGGCCGTGCGTTGCGGGCAGCGTGGTCGGGCAGCGACGCGCAGGTGCTGGCCTACATGGACGTCGACTTGTCGACCGACCTCGACGGCCTGCTCCCGCTGGTGGCGCCGCTCCTGTCGGGCCACAGCGACATCTCAATCGGCTCGCGCCTTGCCCGCGGCTCGAACGTGGTGCGCGGCCCCAAGCGGGAGGTGATCTCCCGCGCGTACAACGTCGTGCTGCACGCAACCCTCGGAGCGCGCTTCTCGGACGCCCAGTGCGGCTTCAAGGCGATCCGGGCCGACTGTGCCCGTGAGCTCCTCCCCCTCGTCGAGGACCAGGAGTGGTTCTTCGACACCGAGCTCCTGATCGTCGCCGAGCGCAGCGGCCTGCGCATCCACGAGGTCCCGGTGGACTGGGTCGACGATCCCGACTCCCGCGTCGACATCGTCGCGACGGCCGCCGCCGACCTGCGGGGCATCGCGCGTCTCGCACGCGGCCTGTGGACCGGCTCGCTGCCGCTCGCGACGATCGACCCGCGCCGGCCCGTCGAGACCGTCGACGAGCGGATCGGGCTGGGGCGGCAGGTCCTCCGGTTCGGCGCGATCGGGCTGGCGAGCACCGCCTTCTTCGGTGTGCTGTACCTGCTGCTGCGCGGCCCGTTCGGCGCCCAGGCGGCCAACGCGCTGGCGCTGCTCATCGCGACGTTCGCGAACACCGCCGCGAACCGCAGGATCACGTTCGGGGTGCGGGGCCGATCCGGCGCCGCCCGCCAGCAGATGCAGGGCCTCGCGATCCTCGGAATCGCCCTGGTGCTGACCAGCGGGTCGCTTGCCCTCCTTCACGCAGCGGCTCCCGATGCCGGCCACGGCGCCGAGCTCGCCGTACTGACCATCGCGAACATCGCCGCCACTCTCGTGCGGTTCCTGCTGTTCCGCGCGTGGGTGTTCGCTCGTCGCGCCACCGTCCATCCACAACTCGATGGAGCCACCGAATGACGACGAACGACGCCACCTGGGAGCGGCGCGGCAACTCGCTGCCGCCGCTGCGACCCGAGCCTGAGGTCGAGCAGGCCGCCTCCGAGCATGACGACGCGCGCACCGGCAACCCCGCCTGGGTGCGTCCCGCGTTCTGGACGCTCATCGCCGGCACCGCCCTGCTGTACCTGTGGGGCCTGGGCGCGTCCGGGTGGGCGAACTCGTTCTACTCCGCGGCGGCCCAGGCCGGGTCGGAGAGCTGGAAGGCGCTCTTCTACGGCTCGTCCGACGCCGCGAACGCGATCACCGTCGACAAGCCGCCGCTCTCGATCTGGGCGATGGCGCTATCGGTGCGGATGTTCGGCCTGAACGCGTGGAGCATCCTCGTGCCGCAGGCGCTGATGGGCGTCGCCTCGGTGGGGGTGCTGTACGCCACGGTGCGCCGGTGGTTCTCCCCGGCCGCGGCGCTGATCTCGGGCGCGGTGCTCGCGCTCACGCCCGTCGCCGTGCTGATGTTCCGGTTCAACAACCCGGACGCCATGCTGGTGCTCCTGCTCACCGTCGCCGCGTACGCGACGGTCAGGGCGCTCGAACGGGCGGGCACGTGGTGGCTCGTGCTCGCCGGCTCGGCGGTGGGCTTTGCGTTCCTCACGAAGATGCTGCAGGCCCTGCTGGTGGTCCCTGCGCTCGCGCTGGTCTACCTGGTGGCGGCCCCCACGCCGCTCCGCCGGCGCATCTGGCAGGTGCTGCTCGCCGGCGCCGCGCTCGTCGCCTCGGCGGGCTGGTGGGTCGCCATCGTCGAGCTCGTCCCGGCGTCGGCCCGCCCGTACATCGGCGGATCGCAGAACAACAGCGTGCTCGAGCTCATCTTCGGCTACAACGGCTTCGGCCGGCTCACCGGCAACGAGGTGGGGAGCGTCGGCGGTGGGGGCGGCGGCCAGGGTGGCGGGATGTGGGGCGAGACCAGCTGGCACCGGCTCTTCGACGCGGAGTGGGGCGGCCAGGTCGCCTGGCTCCTTCCCGCGGCGCTCGGGCTCATGGTCGCCGGCTTCTGGCTCACCCGCCGCGCGCCGCGCACCGACCGTACCCGCGCCGCGCTCCTGCTGTGGGGCGGCTGGCTCGTCGTCACCGCCCTCGTGTTCAGCTACGGGCAGGGCATCATCCATCCCTACTACGCCGTGGCCCTCGCACCGGCGATCGGCGCCCTCGTCGGCATCGGCGCCACCATGCTGTGGCAGCGCCGCGACGACATCGGAGCCCGCGCCGCCCTCGCGGCGGCGGTCGTCGGCACCGCGGTGCTCGCCTCCACGCTGCTCGGCCGCAGCCCCGACTGGCACCCGGAGCTTCGCCCGCTGGTCATCGTCGCCGGCCTGGCGGCCGCGGGGCTGCTGCTCGCCGGCGATCGCCTCGGCCGCCGCGTGGGCGTGGCCACGGTCGTGGCCGCGCTCATCGCAACGATGGCCGCGCCGCTGGCCTACAGCGTCCAGACCGCGGCGACGCAACACGACGGCGCCATCCCGTCGGCCGGCCCCGCCGTCGTCGGCGGCCGCGGTGGACCCGGCGGCGGCCGGTTCGGCCAGCCAGGCTTCCAGGGCACGCCTCCCTTCGCCCAGAACGCTGTGCCCGGCACGGCGGGAGGCAACGCGATGCCCGGCTTCCAGGGCTTCCCGGGCGCTCAGGGCACGTCGCCGGCGATCGGCGGCGGGACGAGTCGGGGCGGCTTCGGCGGCGGCCCCGGCGGCCTGCTGCGCGGCAGCGACCCGTCCGCCGAGATGGTGGCGCTCCTCGACGAGGATGCCTCCCGTTTCACGTGGGTCGCGGCTGCGGTCGGCTCGAACTCGGCGTCCGGCTACCAGCTCGCCACGGGCGACCCGGTGATGGCGATCGGCGGTTTCAACGGCAGCGACCCGTCACCGACCCTCGAGCAGTTCCAGCAGTATGTCGCCGAGGGGAAGATCCACTGGTTCATCGGCGGCGGCGGTGGGTTCGGGGGTCAGATGGGCGGCAGTCGCAGCTCGTCGCAGATCGCACAGTGGGTGCAGGGGAACTTCACCGCGCAGACGGTCGACGGCGTCACCCTCTACGACCTGACGGCCGGGTGAGCAGATGGCAGGGCGCCGTCGGAGCCCGGTGCCCTGCCACCCGGGGATCAGGCGGGTTTCGTGCCGGCGGTTCGGCTCGCGTCCGCACCGAGCAGGTCCTTCATCCCGGCGACGAGGTCGTCGAACAGGTCGGTGGCGCGCGTGTGGCGGATCAGCGGGGCGCCCTGCCCGGACCACATCGACACGACGCTGGTGTCCCCGCGAGCACGGGCGGCGTCGATGACCGGCTTCAACAGGTACCCCTGATACGGGTAGGGGGCGATCGCATCGGTGCCCACCAGCTCGTCCGTCAACCGGTTGCGCAGCCCGCGGCCGAGACGGCCGCTGAACTGGCGGGTCAGGATCGTCCGCCTGGCGGTGTCGGTGCGAAGCAGCGCCCGGTGCTCCGCGGTCGCCCCCGACTCCTCGGTTGCGAGGAACGCGGTGCCGATCTGCACACCCTCCGCGCCGAGCGCGTGCGCGGCGAGGATTCCTCGCGCGTCGGCGATCCCGCCGGCTGCGACGATCGGCGTACCGACCTCCTCCGCCGCGATCCGCACCAGCGGCAGCGTCCCGACGAGGGAGTCCTCCGCCGGGGCCAGGAACGCGCCGCGGTGCCCGCCGGCCTCGAAGCCCGATGCGACGATCACGTCGACGCCGGCGTCGTCGAGCGCCGCTACCTCGTCGGGCGTTGTCGCGGTCCCGATCGTCGCGATCGACCGGTCCCTGCAGGCGGCCAGCACCCACTGCGGCGGGATGCCGAAGACGAAGCTGAACACGGGTGGCGGGTTGCGAAGGAGCACCTCGAACTGCTCCTCGAAGGTCGGGGCGAAGCGCGCGGGATAGGTGGGCGGCTCCGTGCCGCTTACCTCGTAGACCGGGGCGAGGGCGCGCACGGCGGCGTCGAAGCGCGTCCGGTCCATCTCGGGTTCCGGCAGATCGTGCGTCTCCACCCAGAGGTTCACCGCGAACCGCCCGCCGTCGGTCGCGACGCGGAGCTCGTCGACGAGTGGCGGGATCTGATCAGGTTTGACGTAGTGCGCGCCGTAGGAGCCGAGCCCGCCTGCCGCGGCGACGGCCGCCACCAGCCGCGACGTGGAGAGCCCGCCTCCGAACGGTCCCTGGATGATGGGGTAGCGGATGCCGAGCACGGCACTGACCCGTGTGTCCGGCCACCCAGCCGTCGATGTCGCGGGGAGTCTCGTCATGGTACTTACCGTAAGACACCACATGACATCAGGCAAGCAAGTGCCGGTCACCAGCTGGTAACCTGATGTTACCGATGGGCACGAAAGTAAAATACCGTCCGAGCCGTGTGGAGCCGCCGCCCGGGACCTGTCCGCTGACCGAGTGCATGGCGTTCATGGGCGGTGCCTGGACGCCGAACATCCTCTGGTACCTGCGGGAGGGCCCGCGGCGCTTCAACGAGCTTCGCGGCGACATCGGCGGGGTCTCGGCGAAGGTGCTCTCCGCCCGCCTACGCCGGTTGCACGCCGACGGGGTGGTGGACCGACGCGTTATGGACACGAGCCCGCCCACCGTGGAGTACGAGCTCACCGACCTCGGACGGGAGCTCCTGCCGGCGGTCGAGGCCATCGTGGCCGTCGGCTACCGCATCAAGGAACGGCGGGCCGAGCTCGCCAACGGTTCCCGCCGGCGGCGCTAGACCGGCGATCGCCCGTGCCCCCGCGGGGGCACGGCCCTATGCGTTGTGCTTGAGCAGGTACTCGATGTAGAACGGCCGAAGGGCCTCGGCCAGCCCACCCTCGTCGGAGTCGGCCCAGTCGTGCAGCAGCGCGGCGACCTTGGAGACGTCCGCATTGCTCCGCGCGGTGTCGCCGAGCGACGCCTCGGCGATGGGCAGGGTCTCAAGCAGCTCGTAGAAGAACTTGACGTCCAGGTGTCGCTCGGCCCGCCGGACGGCACGGTCGTGGAGCTCCTTCGAGCTCAGGGCGTCGAGTTCCTCGCGCGTCGTCATGGGTCGAAGAATAATGGTCCCGGGCGGACGCAGCCGCGAGGGTCGTTGTAATTGTGGGGGAACCACTCACGCGAGGGCGGTCGCTGCGGCAACGAATCCGGCCGGGTCGTCGGCACCCGTCGAAGCCGCCCACAGCGCGTTCTCGACGGCGCGGACGTATGCCCACATCCGCACCCGATCGGGCGTCTGGCCGAGTCCGGCGGCGATGCGGCGGATCACGGCGTCGGCATCGTCATCCGGCGGCCGGTCGGTCAGGAGCGTCAGCACGAGGTGGCCCGCGTCGAATGCCGGCTCACCGGCGAGCGGCTTGGGGTCGATCACCAGCCACGGCGCCCGTTCGGCCGCCAGCACGTTGCCCAGATGGAAGTCGCGGTTGGCGATTACCTGGGGCCGGTCGGGCGTCGCGAGCTCCCGGCACTCGGCGGCGGCGTGGGTCACGAGCGCTTCGTCGAACGGGCCGCCGAGACCGGCCCACCGCGTCGGGAGCTCCAGCGCCCATCCGGCCGCGAGGTCGGCGACCCGGGTGAAGCGATGGTCGGCGCGGGGTGCGGTCCACAGCCGCCGCAGCAGGTCGCAGGCGATGCCCACCGCTTCGTCACGGTCGGGGTGCTCGGCCAGCGGCGTCCCGGGTGTGAGCCGCTCCAGCAGCAGCGCTCCATCTTCGGGATCGTGGTCGAGCAACCGCACCGCGCCGTGGCCGCCCCAGGCGCGCAGTGCATCCGCCTCGTAGCGCGTCTCATCGTCCACGAAGCTCACCTTGAGCACCGCGGGGGTGGTGCCCCGCCACATCACCGGCGCGACGTACGCGACCGCGCCGCCCGGGAGCACCGGCTCGAACTCGGTGAGTCCCCAGCGGTCGGCCACCCGCGCGACGATCGCGGGGAGCTCCTCGAGCCACCGTTCGCCGTCCGCACCGTAGTTGGAGGTCACCATGTGGACCACGCGCTCGGGAACGGGTTCGTGCATCAAGCCGCCGCGATCCGGCCGACCAGCCACTCCGCGAGGCCGATGCCGCCGAACGGGTCGCCCGCCGGGATCCCCTCGTGCTTCGCGAAGGCGTAGACGGGCCGGTCGGCGGCCTCGCGCTGCAGCAGGTCCAACCACCCGTCGCGCGCGTCGGCCGAGTAACGGTCGGCCCGAAGCCGCACGTAGGCGGACGGCCCCGGCGGCAGGCGGTCGAGCACGGCCCCGCTCGTCTCGGAGATGCAGACGGTGCCGCCGCGCTCGGCGATGCGGTCGAACACCTCCGGCTCGACCCAGGAGTCGTGCCGGAACTCGACGGCGAACGCGAGGCCGGCCGGAAGGGCGTCGAGCACCGCGACGAGCCCGGCATCGTCGCGCTGCCTGGTGGGCGGATACTGCAGGAGCACCGGTCCGAGTCGCTCGCCGAGGGGCGCCACCGAGGTCAGGAACTGCGCGAGGAACGCGCGATCCTCGTCGCCCCATGCCATCGCCCGGGTGTGAGTGAGGCGGCGGTGGGCTTTGACGGCGAACCGGAACGAGGGCGGCGTGGCCGCCGCCCAGCGGCCCATCGTCGACTCGGACTGTAGCCGGTAGAACGTCGCGTTGACCTCGCAGGCGGTGAGCACCGACCCGTAGTGCTCCAGGAAGCGATCCTGCGGGACGCCGGCCGGGTAGAAAGCCGGCTTCCACTCCTTGTACGCCCAACCGGACGTGCCGACGTGCAGGCTCACCCCGTCAACGTATCCTTCCGTGATGACGTTCGCGATCGTCGTCGCCGCGGGGTCGGGCGTGCGCATGGGAGTGCGGATGCCGAAGGCGCTCGTGCCCATGGGCGGACGCCCGCTCGTGGCGTGGAGCCTCCTTGCGCTGGCCGAATGCGACCTGATCGACGGCATCGTCCTGGCAGCGCCCCCGGGGCACGAGACGACCATGCGGATGGCCGTCGGCGAGACGGGCGGGGAGGGGCTCATCGTGGTGTCCGGCGGCGCGACCCGTCAGCGATCCGTGGCCGCGGCGCTGGCCGCGGTGCCCGAGGATGCGACCGAGATCCTGGTGCACGACGCCGCCCGGCCGCTGATCACCCCGCAGCTGGTGGAGACGGTGCTCGAAGGCCTCGTGGACGTGGAGGGGGCGATCGCGGCGACGCCGCTCGCCGACACGTTGAAGCGCGGCGACCGGGACCAGATCATCGAGGGCACCGTCGACCGAGCGGGCCTCTGGCAGGCGCAGACCCCCCAGGCCTTTCACGCCGACGTGCTGCGTCGCGCCTTCGAACTGGCAGACGACGAGGTGCTCGAGGCCGCCACCGACTGCGCCTCGATGGTCGAGGCGCTCGGCGGTCGCGTGCGCCTCGTGGCCTGGGGGTCGCCCAACCTCAAGGTCACGACACCGGCCGACCTGGAGCAGGCCGAGACGCTGCTCCTCCCGTACGACTGAGCCTAGGACACTCTGGGCTGACCCCACCCGTGCCAGGCGTCGACGGTGATCCAGCCGCTGACCCGCGGCCGGTCGCGCAGGCGGTAGCGCTGGCCGCGGTAGCGGGTGGAGAGCCGGTCGATGTCGACGAGGTCGGGGTCGTCGCGAAGCTCCGCCACCCGGCCCTCGATCGTGACGTGCACGTACCAGTCGTCGCGGTCGATGACGGTGAGCGACACCGGCGAGCCGGGCGTCATCCAGCCGAGCCTCGCGCGCGAGGCGTCCATGTTGAGCAGCACGCGGCCGTCCTCCCAGTCGTACCAGGTGGCGGCCGAATGCGGGCGACCGTCATGGCGGACGGTCGCGACCACCGCCGGGTTCGGCTCGCGCAGGAACGCCTCGATGTCGGGTGGGATCGGGTCGGCTGGCATCGGGCGACGATACACGCGGGTGCGCGCCGGGCCGCCCTCTGCGGCGGCTCGCGCCGTCGGCGGACCGCGTATCTTCCCCGGGCGTGCTGACCGATTACCACATGCATCTCCAGCCTGACGGACCGGCGGCGCGCGAACGCGACGCCCGCCGCTGGGAGGCTCACGGCGGACCCCGATCGGTCGGCTGGATCGGGCGGTACGTCGAGCAGGCACGCGCGCGGGCCGTGCAGGAGATCGCCGTGACCGAGCACGTGCACCGCTTCACCGTCGCCCGTGAGTGGCACCCCAGCCCGTGGTGGCGCGGCGAGGCGACAGAGGACCTCACGGAGCACTGCGCCGCGCTCACCGAGGCGCGCGACGCCGGCCTGCCCGTGCTCCTCGGGATCGAAATGGACTGGCTGCCCGACCGGCGCGACGAGATCGCGGCGGTGATCGAGGCGCACCCGTTCGACGTGGTGCTCGGGTCGGTGCACTGGCTCGACGAGCTCGCCATCGACGATCCTGACGACCCCGCCGCCGACCACATCGCCGCCGAAGCGGTCTGGGACCGCTACCTCGAGCAGCTGGCCGCCGCCGCGGGCTCGGGCCTGTACGACGTGCTGGCCCATCCGGATCTGCCCAAGGTCTTCGGCCACCGCTTCCCGGCGGCACTTACCGAGCGCCTCGACGACCTGGTGGCCGCAGTCGCCGACGCGGGTGTCGCCATCGAATGCTCCTCCGCCGGCCTGCGCAAGCCGATTCGCGAGCTCTATCCCGATCCCGACTGGCTGGCGCGGTTCCACGCGGCCGGGGTGCCGGCCACCCTCTCGAGCGACGCGCACGCCCCGGAGGACGTCGCCCGCGACTACCCGACCGCGGTCGCGGCGCTGCGCGGCGCCGGGTACGGGACCATCACCCGGTTCCGGGAGCGGGAGGCGACCCAGGTGCCGATCGGATGAGCGTGCGGGTGGGACTCGGCGTCGACGCCCACCGGCTCGGGCCCGGTGTGCCGTTGATGCTGGGCACGGTCCAGATCGACCATCCGGAGGGGCTC
Source organism: uncultured Thermoleophilia bacterium (assembly GCA_963706315.1). Taxonomy (GTDB): domain Bacteria; phylum Actinomycetota; class Thermoleophilia; order Miltoncostaeales; family Miltoncostaeaceae; genus CALMEC01. The sequence continues at coordinate 49,662 of CAVPMA010000014.1, forward strand.
GTCGGCCACTCCGACGGTGACGTGGTCGCGCACGCCCTGTGCGACGCGCTGCTGTCGGCAACGGGCGGTCCCGACCTCGGGGCGCTCTTCCCGCCCGGCGACGCCGAATGGGCGGGCGCCTCGGGAGCCCGGCTGCTCGGGATCGTCGTCGAGCGGGTGCGCGATGGGGGCTACACGATCGTCAACGCCCACGCAGTGGTCATCTGCGAGCGCCCGCGCCTCGCGCCCCACCGCGACAGGATGCAGGCGGCCCTCACCGCGATCGCCGGCGCGCCGGTCACGGTGCACGCCACCACGACCGACGCGATGGGGTACACGGGGCGGGGCGAGGGCATCGCCTGCCATGCGGTGGCGCTGGTGCAGGAGCGATGACCGACACCGGGGTGCGCATCTATTCCACGCTCACCAAGCGCAAGGAGCCGCTCGTGGTAGGCCGCGACGGCGTGGTTCGGATCTACGCCTGCGGACCCACCGTCTACTCGCGCATCCACATCGGCAACGCGAGGCCGTTCGTGGTGTTCTCGGTGCTCAAGCGGTTCCTCGACCGGCGTGGCCTGCGGGCGGTGCTGGTCTGCAACCTGACCGACGTCAACGACAAGATCTACGAAGCCGGGCGGCGGGAGGGCATCTCGAGCACGGAGGCGGCGGCCAAGTACTCGCAGGCGTACATCGACGACACGAACCGCCTGGGGCTGGGGCGGCCCACACACGAGCCCACGGTCACCGAGACGATGCCCCAGATCATTGCGCTCATCGGCGACCTCGTCGACAAGGGCCTGGCGTACGCGGCGGCCGGCGACGTCTACTACCGCGTCGAGCGCTTCCCCGGGTACGGCAAGCTCTCGGGCCGCAAGCTCGAGGACCTGCGCAGCGACGAGCCGGGGGAGGGCAAGGAGAGCCCGCTCGACTTCGCGCTGTGGAAGGGGCACAAACCCGATGAGGACACATGCTGGGACTCGCCCTGGGGGCCGGGCCGGCCCGGCTGGCACATCGAGTGCAGCGCCATGGCCGAGGCGCTGCTGGGCGTGGAGTTCGAGATCCACGGCGGCGGCATCGACCTCGCGTTCCCGCACCACGAGAACGAGATCGCCCAGTCGGAGGGAGCCCACGACCGGCCCTTCGCGAAGATCTGGATGCACAACGAGATGCTCGAGCTGGCCGGCGAGAAGATGGCGAAGAGCGTCGGCAACATCGCGTCGCTCGCCGACGTCATGGACCGCTGGCCGCGCGACACCGTCATCGCGTACTTCCTCACGAGCCACTACCGATCGAAGCTACCGTTCTCCGACGAACGGCTCGAGGAGGCCGGCCATCGCGCCGGTCGCGTCCGCAACGCCCTGCGGGCCTTGTCGGCGGGCATCGCGTCGCCGGGCGAGGGCACGAGCACGGAGCTGACGGCCGCCCTCATGGACGGGCGCAAGCGATTCTTCGAGGCGCTCGACGACGACTTCAACACGCCCGAGGCGTGGGCCGCACTCGACGGGATCGTCCGCGCGGTCCATCACGCCCTTGACACCGAGCGCCCTGGCGCCGACCAGCTGCGCGAGGCCAAGCGGGTGCTGCTCGAGCTGCTCGACGTATTCGCACTCACCTCGCTCGACGACGAGGAGTCGGCGTTGCCCCCCGAGGTCCAGGCGCTCGCCGACGCCCGGGTCGCCTCCCGCAAGGAACGCGACTTCGCCGAGTCCGATCGCCTGCGCGACGCGATCACGGCGCTCGGGTTCGAGGTGCGCGACACGGCGGAGGGCCAGCAGGTCTACCGGTCCGGCCAGTGACCCGCGAGGTCGTCTACGGGCGAAACCCCGTCAGGGAGCTGGTTTCCGCCGGTCGCCGGCGGGTGCACGACGTGTGGGCGCTCGACGATCTCGCCCGTGAGGAGTGGGTTGCGGCGCTCGATCCGCGGGTGGCGACCAAGGCGCAGCTGGGCCAGGCGGCCGACACGAGCGACCACCAGGGCATCGTGGCGTTCACCGATCCGTACCCGTATGCCGACGCTGCTGACGTCCTCGACGCGCCCGGGCCGGTGCTCTGCCTCGATCGCATCCAGGACCCGCGAAACCTCGGGGCAGTCGCCCGTGTCGTCGATGCGCTGGGCGCCGCGGGCATCGTGGTGGCCCGACGCGGCAGCCCCGGTGTGACCGGCGCGGTGTGCAAGGTCTCGGCGGGTGCGGTGGAGCACATCCTCATCGCCCAGGTCGACAACGTGGCGAGCTTCCTGCACGACGCCAAGGGTCCCGACCGCTGGGTGTTCGGCGCGGACTCGGCGGAGGGCGAGGACTACCGCGAGGTGGAGTGGGACCCCGGAACCATCATCGTGCTCGGGGCGGAGGGCGAGGGATTGCGCCCCCGGGTGCGGTCGATGTGCGACCGCCTCGTGCGGATCCCGATGCGGGGCCGGGTCGACAGCCTCAATCTGTCCGTCGCTGCGGGGCTCCTCGTCGCGGAGGCCGTCCGACCGGGCTGACATCGTCTCGAGGGTGATCTCCCAGTGGACGAACTCGGACGGTGGTCTCTTACGGGCCGTTCGGACGCTCGCAAACATTCGATTCCCGCTATTTGCGGCAATCGAAGGTTGACATCTCGTTGACAACGGACGATCTGGGCCGGAGAATGCCGCCCACCTGACCAGAACCGAAGTTCAACTTGAACCTGAGGCTTCTGGACGGTGTTCCCGCAATCCCTTCCCAGTAAACGGTTCTGACCGTGGGGGCACGATGATCCAGCACCAGGCGACGGCTGAACAGCTTCAAGCTCGATCTCTGGTCGAGGTCCATGATCGGGCCTTGGTCTTGCGGGCCCGTGACGGCGATCGGGTCGCGATGGACAAGATCATCGAGCGCTACCGTGGGTTCGTGCGGCTCAAGGCGAGCTCGTACTTCCTGGCGGGCGGCGAGATCGAGGATCTGGTCCAGGAGGGCCTCATCGGCCTGTTCAAGGCGGTGCGCGACTACCGCCCGGAGCGGGAGGCGTCGTTCCGCTCGTTCGCCGAGCTCTGCGTGACGCGGCAGATCATCACCGCGATCAAGACAGCGGCCCGCAACAAGCACTCGCCGCTCAACACGTACGTGTCGTTCAGCCACTCCCGCGCGGGCAGTGGCGAGCAGGAGGCGACTCTGGCGGAGGTCCTCGCCGGCGACCCGGTGTCGGACCCGATGACGCAGGCGATCTCCACGGAGGAACTTCGGAGCCTCCTCGATTGCCTGGGAAGCGCCCTGTCGGAGCTCGAGCACCGCGTCCTCGGCATGTACCTCGAGGGCCGAAGCTACGAGGAGATCGCCGAGCGGCAGGGGTGCACCCCGAAGACCGTCGACAACGCCCTGCAGCGCGTGAAGCGGAAGGTCGCGACCCATCTGAAGAGCCGCGAGGTCATCGACCTGCGCTAATCGCGCTCGCTTGCGGGGATTCGGCTCAGGCCACGCCGAGCGTCTCGCGCACCGGCGACGGCACGATGATCAGCGGGCACGCCCGCTGCATGATCTTCTTGCACTCCACCCACCAGTCGCGGGTGATGCGCAGAAGCCGATCGCGGTCGAGCTTCGGTCGCTTGAATCCCGATCGGGGGCCAGTGAACGCGGGCGCTGCGGCGTATGACGACAATCCGGTCTCCTCTCGAGCGGGATGCGGTTTCGGGGGAGGCGAGTCGGGCGACCAGCGAGCCGAACGTCGCCTCCTTCACCATGATCGGATGCCGACGGCCTCCGCCCCATGTGCGCGTGGCGGACATTGGAGGCGCCGGATCCGCCGATCCGTCACGGATTGAGCCGACGCGTCGGGCGGCCGCGCTCTCGACGGGACGGGGTACCCTTCAGGCGACGCCGGAGTAGCTCAGCTGGTAGAGCAGCCGCCTTGTAAGCGGCAGGTCAGGGGTTCGAGTCCCCTCTCCGGCTTCGGGAAATGCCTGCTATTCAGGGGTTTCCGCGGCAACCCTCAAGTACCCTCAACGTGGAGGTTCTTCGTTTGGGTACGTTGCGGGGGTTGCGGGAGGCGTCAGGGATGTTGCGGGACGCGTTGCGGGGACCTCCTACGGAAGGGTCTCGCAAGCAATCCCGTCGCCGTCACCGTCCAGGCCCGACGGGTCGGATGGGTCCTGGTCCAGGTACGCCTGGGCCTCTACCTGCGTGGAGAAGTCGCGGCAGTTCAAATCACCTGCCGGTAGCTCATATCCCGGATCATCCGTTTCGGATGTCGCCTGCAGGAGCGCCACGCCTCCCATGACCGCAACAGTGCCGACTACCGCCCCGATCTTCTTGACCATTCCTTTGGCTTGGCCGGGTTCTTTCGGCTGGCCCTTGTCTGGATCGCGGAGTGGGGGGAGATTGGCCAACGGGCCCTCGTGGCTCATGAGCAGCCGCCGAGCAACCTCGAACTCTCGACCGTGCAAAGCATGTGTACGCGTTCGCCCGGCCTTAGCGTTACCCTTCTGGGCTCAGGATGGCCAGGACGCACCACCTCGAAGCAGCTGAGATCCTCGAGCGACTTGCGGCTTCCATCGCCAAGGGCGAGATCACCGCGCCGACCGGGGTCACTGGTCGTCTTGAGGCTTCGGCCACGACGCTGAGAATTACGGCTGGTGAGCCCGGTAAGCGGGGCATCTCCCGAAGAGCAGGCACGACGAAGTGAGCGAGCCGGTTCGGCCGCGGGCGAAGTTAGGTGCCGCGTGTTTTGCCTTCGCCGTAGTGGCTCTGGTCGCAGGCTGCGGCGCGGCGCAGTCAACCGGCGGTGAGGGCACGACCTCGCCAAGTGTCGTTACGGCGGTGGGGCCAAGTGGCGGGCCCGCCCCGGTGCCTGACCCCGGCGGGGGTGACCCTGGAGCCACCGCCGACCAAGAGGATTGGGATGCCCAGACCGGCGACCAGTGGGACGAGTTCAACGAGGCCTACCTTGATGCTTGGGACACCGGTTGCGAGAACCTCTTCTCCAACTCTCCGGATGGGAACTTCTATGAGGACAACGTCCAGTACGACGTGACGGACTGCCAGGGGCTCGTCCCGGGTGACGCGTCAGAGGCGTCGGACCTCCCGGCAATCGTCCCGCTGGACCCAGTGTCTGATGGTGAAGTGCTCGGCGAACACGAGGGGTGCGTGGCCCTATTCCAGCAGGAAGGTGTGACTAGTCTGAATTGGGGCACCGAGTCCTATACCGAGTTGGACTGCCCATAGCAGCTCGAGCACCGTTGCCCAGCGCGTTTCCTTACCGATAGGCGGTGTCCGTAGCCGCCCAGCTCTTCAACGCCCGTTGGATGGTGGATGGCCACCACTTCTCGCCGCCGCGCGGGGGCGGGATTCCCTCCTCGTTCAGGGCGTTCGCGATCTCCTCGAACGTCGCGGACGACGCCCGCAGCTGCCGTAGACGCTCGACCATCTCCGGAGTGATCGCCCGCGGCCGCCCTAGCCGAACCCCCTGAGCCCTCTTCGCCTCCAAGCCTTCCTTGGTGCGCTGCCCGATAAGTTCCCGCTCGAGCTCGGCGACGGCGGCGATGATCTGCGCCGTGAACTTCCCCGTCGGCGTCGAGGTGTCCAACCCGAGGTCGAGGCACACGAGCGCCCACCGTTGACGTTGCGACTGGTCGAGCAGGTCGCAGAAGTCGCGCACCGATCGCGAGAGCCGGTCGAGCTTCGCGACGATTAGCCCGTCCGCCTCGCCGGCCTGCAACGCCTCGAGCGCCCGGGTGAGAGCGGGTCGGTTCTTCATGCTCTTCGCCGACATCCCTTCGTCGGCCTCAACGGCGACGATCTTCCAGTCCCGTTCGTTGCATGAGCGTTGGATGGCTTTGCGTTGCGCGGCGAGGCCAGCCCCGGATCGGCGTTGCTCCTCGGTGCTGACGCGGACGTAGGCGACGACCCGGAACGCCTCGCCGGTAGTCTTGGTACTGGTCATGGGTGCACACCTCGTGGCCCGGGGCCGGGGCGTTGGCGCGCCGCCGGCCCGCTTGATCTTAAGGACTATAGCGTAAACGTTCGTTTACGCAATACCCGGCAGGTCGGTAGCATCACTCGACAGCGACAAGGGGGGCCGCGACAGCGCGCGAACGGCTGGCCCATGGCAGCGGGAGTGACCCCCGATGCGGCCTCAGCCTAACTACGGGCTCAGCGCCGCCACCACGGTCCACTTCCGCTGCCGGAGAACGGAACGGAGGACAAAGATGGCCGAGACCACGCAACTGCACCTCACCGGCGGGGACCTCATCGACGCGCGTCGCCGTGATCGCCTTGATTGCCGCGACGCACGACCTCAACCCCGAGTGCCAGCGGACAGCCGCCGAGTTCGCCGCGGCGGTCCAACACGTCGGCCTCTACCGTGACCTGATCGGCCGCCTCGGAGGGGACCCGTCCTGGCCGGTTGCCGAATACCACGGCGAGTTGCGAGACGAATAAGTCGGGGTCCTCAGGCAGGCAAGCAGGGAGGCGAGGGCCTGCGCGGTAGGCGAGATCGAGCAAATCCCCGACCTCGATGACTATGAAGTGGCGTGCAACGCCGTCCGCGAGGCGGACATCGCGACAGCCGAGTCGATCCTCGAGCTGCTGGGGCAGCCGGCATCGAACCGTTGACCTGCCGCTCGCGGGGAACGACGGTCGAATCCCACCGAGCAGGGCCAAACTGCGCGCCCAGGGGTTCAAGCCCGCCCTCGGCGCGTGCCCGGCTGAACGCGCTAGCCAATCACGACGATGGCCGCGCGACCGGCGAGGGCCTGGACGCACTCGGCGGCCCGTAGGGCGTTGGCCTTGCTCACGAATGATTCACCCGACGTGGCGATCTTCTTCTCGTTCGGGGAGATCAGGTCCCAAAACCAGTCGCCGGCTGCGTTCTTGGTGACCACGAACTTCGCGACCGGCTCGACTGCCGACAGCAGGGGCGGCCGACCCGTCATCTGGGTACCCCCCTCAGACTCGTCAGCGTTTACTGCGGCGAGTCGATCGCGACGACTGGTGCGCCCGCTGCGATGGCGTGGACAGCCTCGACCGCGCGTTGGGCGCTCGCCCGACTTCAAGAAGTACTCGCCGGACACCGCGAGGACCTTCCGGTCCGCGTCGACGAGGAGCCAGTACCACTGCCCGGCGGTGTCCGGCTGAACTTGATACCGCGGCGCCGCGGGGGGCGTCGCGCGCACGAGCGCAGCGCCGTCAGGAACCTCCACCACCATTTTCGACTCTGTCACACGCCGAACGATGTCAACCCTCGCGATCCAGGTCAACGCCGGAGCCGGGTCGCGCGAATGCGACCGCCGATATTCCTCCCGCGTGTCGCAGGGTTCGAGGCACGGCCATCGGGGGCACTTTCGAAGTCGGGCGGGGTGAGTCGTCGGGCCGACACCGGGGGAGTAGGCGATCCGCTGGGCGGGCGCCGACCCGGAGTTGTCGGCGGCGCTGGACCTTGATCGCGGAGGAGTTTCGCAGGCGTCTGCGCGACGAGGATGATGGCGGGCAGGGGGCCGGGGGTAGAAGGCTCGCGCGGTAGTTGGCTGGGACCGCGGCCAAGCTGGCGGGCGTCGACTCTGCGCCTCCCACACCACCCCCATACCAAGGGGAGGGGTTCCTTTCCTCTCGGCCGCATCTTAGTAGAACGCTGGCGAGGGAGGGCGGTATCACCCACAGCGGCGCCCGTCCCACCCGCCGCGGCGAAGCGGCGGAGGCCCGAGGCGTGAGGCCCCCTACTCGCCATGAGCGGCGTCTCCTGCGCCGGTCGCACCGTCAGCCCGGCGCCCGCCGGCCAGAAGTTCTCGAGGGGCTCACAGTCGCCCGCGCCCGCGTCACACGGGGGTCGGTATGAACCTGTGGCTAGCTCAGGCCAACGACGGAGAGCTCCGTCAGCGCCGCAATGGCCGCGGACGTCCTCGACGGGCCATGAACCATGGCGAGCCCCTCGCGGCCGCCGAACCACCTCGTGACTTCGATCGTCCAGACGGATTCGCCGATGTTGTGCTCGAGCCTGACCATGACTTCCAACGCATGTTCGTTGGCAAGGTCGAAGAGCCCGTCAAGCGCGCTCACATACTCCGGGTCGTCCACATCGCACTCGCTGAGGCCCAGAGCGGCGCGCGGTCTCCCGCATCTCTTCGAGGTACGCGTCGTCGCCCATTCGATCAAGGTAGCCGCCGCCCCCGCCTGTCGCGGCCGTATTCCCCCGCAAGGAACGAGAACGACGCAAGGTTTGACCTGACGCTCCAGGGCGGGTACGGTCGCTCACGGTCCGATCTCGCCGAGGCCTGGTGTTCGAGACGTCCCGCCAAGATGGCTGCAGAGTCTGCAAGGCGTCCGTCGCCCCGGCCGCCCGGGATGTGCCCGCACCCGTTCCTGTGGGACCGGTGTCGGCGGTCGCGCTTGCCGCGCTCCCGAGTCCTCAGCGTGCCGCGGCTGTCGGCTGGCTCCAGAGCCACGGCGGCAACGCAGGGATCGCCCGCCTGCTCGCTGAGGGGGGGGCGAGCGCGCCGCCGCGGCCTGCCATCGCGCGCGAGGGCCAGCGCTGCGCGTGCGGGGGCCTGATCGGCCCCGACGGCCAATGCGACCGATGCCGCGCCGAGACCCGACAGGAGAGCGCCTCGACGGAGACGATCGCGCGGCGCCGGGCCCGCGACGAGCAGGCCGCGCCCGCCGCCGAAATGTGCACCTGCGGTGAGGAGGCCGGTGCCGGCGGACAGTGCGACCGCTGCCGGGACGATGCCCCCGGTGCCGTCACGCCGGCTGTCGGGTCCGCGTCCGCGGCTCCGCTGTCGCTCGACCTGCCGCGAGGCGACGCCCGCGCGGCCGCCGCGGAGACGAGTGCCCGAGCGGCGGACGCGACGGCCGCCGACGCTGCGCCCGTCCCGCCTGCCCGCGCCCATGGTCCTCCCGAGGCCGACGTGGACGCCTCCATGCCCGAGGCGGCCCTCACGCACGAGGTCACTAGCGGAGTTGCACCGCGGCCGGGCGATCCGTCTGCGGACAGGTTTGCGTCCCCGTTCGCCATCGGCGCAGCCTTCGGTGCACCTGTGCCGTCGTCCGACGCCTTGGCTGCGCCGGCCCTCGCAAGCGCCCCGTCGTCCGACGAGGCCGCGAGCGTGCTTGCGCCGACGATGGCTCATGAAGCGGTCACGGGGCCCCTTTCGGCGTCCGGGCGCGGCGCCACCGGCCCGCCAGCGCTCGCCGACGACCTCTTGGACGCGCCCCCCGCGCCGAGGGCCGCCGATGCATTCGGCGCGCTCGCCCTCCCCGGGGCGCCGCTGCCCGCCCACGGCGCTTCGTCGCTTGGGGGCTTGGCCGGTGCGGTCCCGGCCGCGGTGGGCGGCGTGGCCACGTCTCTGCCGGCGCCGGCGACGGCTGCGCCGGGCGCGTCAACCGGGAAGACGCCGATCCCGGTGGAGGCGATCCTCGGCGAGTTCGAGGGCCTCTCGGGCGACATCGCGGGCCGCGGATCACGTTCGCTCGGGCTGGTCGAGAGCGCACGTAAGCGGATCCGGGGAGTGCTCGCGGACCTCGGCGCCGGCGCGGAGTCCACTGCCTCTGCGTGCGGAGGCGAGGCCGAGGCCCGGCTCTCAGGCGAGTCCGGGACGGTCCTCGGCGCCGTGCAGGCCGAGGGCGAGAAGGCGCAGACGACGACCGCCGCCCGCGCCGGCGCCGCGCGAGCCGCCATCTCGGAGGAGACCCAGGCCATGCGCGCCGAGGGAACGTCGGCCCTCGATGGTGGGCTCGCGCAGCTCAACCAGGCCTCCGCCGGATCCGGCTCGTCGATCCTCGGCCGGATCGGGAGCGTGATCTCGGCGGCGGCCTCGTCGATCACCGGCTGGGTCTCGCGGTCGCTCGGCGACGCCGCCTCGGCCCTACACGGCTACGGCGGCCGGCTGCTCGGCGCCGTTTCGGGGCTCGCTTCGGGCGTGCTCGCGAGAATCGAAGAGGTCGCGGGCCAGGTCGCCGGAGCCGCCAGGTCCGTCGTGACGCGCGCCGTGTCCCTCCTGCAGGGCATCGTGTCCGCCGCCAAGAGCACGCTGGCCTCCATGATCGCCGCTGCCCGGCGCGCCGTGAACGGCTGGCTCGCGCAGGCCGCGGCTCTCGTCGAGCGTGTGCTGAGCCGGGTTGCGGCCGGGATCTCGAGCGCGGTTGCCCAGGCGCTCGCCCACGTCCGCGAGGCCCGCGCGCAGGCGGAGTCGCGGGCCGCGGGCGGATGCCGGCCGGAGGCGCTCGCCGGGCTGCAGCAGCGCCGCGCGCAGCTTCGCGGAGAGCTCGATGCGGCGCTCACCGACCACGCCGCACGCGGCATCGCCCCGGCCGACCAGGTGGTGTCGTCGGTGACGAGCGCGGTGGGCGCGGTGGTCTCGGCGATGACGAGTGGCGGGTCGAGCCTCGTCACCGCGACGCTCGGCGGCCTGGCTGGCGTCCGGAGCGACGCGGCCGGCGAGATCCACGCGCGGACCGAGGAGGGCAACGACGGCATCGCCGGGGCACGTTCGAGCCTCGACGCCGGGCGAAACCCGTTCGAGGCGGCCGTCGAGGGCCTTCGCAACGCACCCGCCAGGCTCGTCGGGCGGATCACCCAGGTCGCATCGACGTCCCAGGACGGGGACGGGGCATCCGCGCCCGGACCTGTCGCACTCGACCTCCCCCCAGTCACCGCATTCCTCGGCCTCGGTCCGTCGACCGGCACCCCGACGCCCGGCCCGCTCCGCCCGCCGGTCTGGAACCCCAACTTCGGCGGCCCCACCACGAAACCGGTCGTCGAGGCGGGTAAGAAGCTGTTCCAGACCGCCGCCGAGCAGGCCCCGAAGATGGCTGGAGAGGCCGGCACGATCGGCATGGTCGAAGGGTTCATCATCTTCTTCGCCGCGGTCATCGCCGGTCTGATTGTGGGCGCGATCGCGGTGATGCTGGGCTGGGTCACCGGCGAGGGCCGCATCGAGCTGCCGTCGTGGCGAAAGGACCCCGTCCCGGCGCCGCCTCCCAGCACGACGCCCAAGCCGGCCCCCGGGCCCCAGCACGTCCCAGACAAGAAGGAGGGCGACGACGACGAGGATTGCCGGTCGTGCGGCCCCGGCACCACCAACATTGACTACGGGACGCTGGACAGGCTCGGGCGCGCGACGGGCGTTCGAGCACGGCTGAAGGGGATCCCCGACCCCGGGACCCCTGCAAACCCAGCGATCGAACCCAGCGGCTGGACGAGGCAGGTCCGGGGCGGCCGCAGACGGGCCCGGGCGCACCTGCTGGGGAAGGAACTCGGGGGCTCGGGCGACGAGCGGAGGAACCTGGTCACGTTCGACCAGGATGCCAACACCGAGATGTTCAACAAGTGGGAGGCCAGGGTCATCGGCGCGGCCGTCGAGCGCTTCCCCGTGTGCCTGACGTACGTGGTCTTCCCGGTTTACGACCACGACGATCTGATCCCCTACCGCATCGAGGCAACCCTGAAGGACGACTGCACGGGGGTACTCATCCTCAGCGACGGGATCGACAACCGTCTCGTGAACTAGTGCGGGCTAGTGGGAGGAGGCCGACAGGCAGCGAGCGTGACGGCGATCGGGCAACGCCTGCTCCGCATGCTGCCCTGCAGCAGGTGGGCGACAACTGTGGTTGTTCACGGCGGAATCAGACCCCAGCGCGGGGCCTCAGTCCCGGGGCGAAGACGTTGACTCGGTGGGTTCACCCCTGCGGACGACCTAATCCCGTCCAGGCGCGTAGCAAGGGATGGCGGGCAGTCAGCCTCCCCACGCTCGACTGCTTCCAGGATGCGGGCTGGGCAGTCGGCCGCCTCGGGTAGTTCGCGCTTCGTCACAGACTTCTGGGTGACAACCGCCTGCGTGAATCGGCGCGTGCCTCCTGTGGCAGCAGATATGTCCGTGTCACACCCCGATAACCCCGGTTACCACATCGTTGACGGCCCTGAATTGGCCCAGTCCTACGACGAGCAAGCGGACATCCTCTATTCTGGGTCGGCGACACCGCGCGCGACGCGATCTCGGTCACGAGCAAGGACGGCCACCTCGTCCGCCCCCGTCGAGGTCCGCGGTGCGCTCGCCAAGGTTCACCCGCTCGACCGGCGTCCCCGGACGCAAGTGGATCTTGAAAGAAACGGGACATCGGCGCTAACGTGCGCGTATCGGGACGTGCCGCGCCGTGGCCAGCCTGTGCCGGTGGTCTTCGACCGACGGAATGGGCTGAAGATGGACAGGTATCCAAAGCTCAGGGAAGCTGCTCGCCATCGGCAGGACGCGGATGGCCAGGTCGAGGCGCGCGACACGTCAGAAGGCGGCGACCTCCTCGTATCGAGCCAAGTCGCAAGCGAGGCTGGCTTCGGCCGCGCTTCCTCGACGCGCCCGAAGCTTTGCCCGAAGAGCGTTCTCGCTTTGCAACGGATGGCTGGCAACGGGGCTGTCGGGCTGATCCTCAGCGACTCTGGCTCGCCGGCGGCACGGCGGCTCCTGCGGGACCCCAAGAAGGCCGCGCCGGCGGGTGGCGTGCTCACCCAGCACCCACAGGTTGGCCTCTGGTCTGTCCGCGTTGAACCTGGTGGACAAGGCGATGGAGTGGAGCGCGTTGATCCGGTTTCTGGAGCGACCAAGTTGTTCGTCGGGGATACAGCCGTCGTGCGCGCGGTGTTTCAGACGCTCGAGGAGTACGACCATGACTACATCGGGGACAGCGTCGCAACGTCTGGTGGTGGTGTCCACGTAACCGACCGCTGGGCGGATGCAAAAACGCGCGAGTGGCAGCTTCGGTTCACCAAGGTCGGTACCAGCAAGGTCAGCATGGAGCTTTCCCAGGATGGGCCCATCGACAGTTATGACGAGCAGTTCCAGGTCGTGGCCGACCTGCAGGACTTCACGCTTGCGTGTGTCGAAGCCCAATCCGCTTTGCGAGGGAAGTTCGACCACGCGTCGCGCCGAATCAATACGGCGGCGAGCGCGTTCCGCAAGGCTTACGCGGAGCAACAGGCGGATCTTGATGACGTCGCAGCGCGTCAGAAGATGTTCGCCGACCTCATCTTCGGAGCGCTCTTCGCGGCGGCCGGTGGCTTCGTTGGTGGTTGGGTCGGCGGCTGGCTCAAGAACGTAAATGAAAAGGCGTACAAGGAAAAGGATTGGTTGATCGACAGCGCGAAGGACACGGTCAAGTTCGCTGTCCGATCGGGAGATAAGCTCCGCGGCGGCGCCAGTCCGTCCGTGCAGGGGGACTCCACCGCCCCAGGTGTGACGGTCCCAGATCATCCCCGCGGCGAGTTCAAGGCGAGTGGCAAGGATCCGCTGGACTTCCTTACCGATCTCCAGGCCAAGATTGCGGGCGAAGGCGAGCAAGCGCAGGACGCGCTTACGAAGTTGATCGCGAGTGCACGGGAGGCGCGGTCTGCGCAGTCCAAGGCTGACTTCGGCGAGGACCCTGTCGCCGTGGTCAACAAAGACCTGACACTTGACCAGATTGTGAGCGCACTCCCAGTTGACAAGAAGGTCTACCTCAAGGGACTTTGGAAGACCTGGCTGGAGACCTACGGATGGCGCACGTACGAAACCGGTGTCTTGATGGCGCTTCCGGCCGTGGAGAGAAAGATCGAGAAAGCTGCGAACGACATGGGCGAGACTGCTCACCAATGGTTCGTGCAATGGGCGGATCCGGCCGGAGCCTGGAACGCGAAGAAGCAAAAAGAGCTGGACAAGCAACTTGAGAAAGAAGGTGGCCTGTACGGTCCTTGAGAGTCTTCAGCGAGATGTTCGCCCCATTGAGAGGTCCGGCAAGGCATCCGAGGAGAGGCATGGTGGGGATGTTGGCCACCTTCGTGCCGCTTGGTGGGTTCTGTCCCGCTTCAGGAAAGTGGCAGGGTTTCGGGCTCGTTTAGCGTGAGTGTCGCGCCCTCGGCCGGGGCCTGGAGGTAGCGGTCCATCGGTCGTCGCATCTGGATCGCCTCGTGCGGTCGGATCCAGTTAGACGTCTGGCGGTAGGCCTCGACCTCGGCGGCCAGCGTCGGTCCGTCCGGGATATCGAGGCGGTAGAGGTGCTCGTACTTCAGCGAGCCGAACGCGCGCTCCCTGACGCCGTTCTGCTGCGGTGATTTCCGTCTGGTGCGAATGTGGATGAGCTCCGGCCGCGAGTCGATGAACCGGCAGAACCCGGTCGCTTTGAACGCGGGGCCGTTGTCGGAGACGACGGCGATCGGTCGCAGCTCTCCGGTGTCGGGGTCGGTGAGAAGCTCGATGAGCGACCGATCATGCAGGCGCTCAGCCTCCCCGATCGCCAGCTCGACGGCGGCGATCGCATCGTGATGGTTCTGGGTCATCGATACGTGCCAGCCGAGCTCCGCCTTGGCCCAGTAGTCGGCGCAGCCTGCGATGCGCCAGATGCCGCCCTGGGTGGTCTCGTACTCGGTGAAATCCAGTTGCCACACCTGGTTCGGCCCCGATGGCGGCACGACGAACGCCGCCCTGCGGGCGGCTGCGAGGTCCCTCCGCTGGCGGGCGTAATCCGCCTCCAGCACACGCCCGTTGCGCTTGAGGGCCCGCAGCGCCGTGGAGTCCGACACCGCCGTCCCGTCGACGCGCGAGAGCTCAGCGACCTTGCGGTGCCCCCATGCCGGCCAGCGGTCAGCCACCTCGACCAGCTTCTCCTCGACGCGGTCTTGGGCGCGGGTCGGCCACGGGCCCTTCGCCGGCTTGCCGGCACGTTGGCGTTGCTGCCAGCGGCGGTACGTGCGCTCCGGGATGCCGACCAGACCGGTGAACCTCGAAGTCGGCATCCCCGCATCTTGGCGGATCATCTCGAGGTCCTCGAAGGGCCCAGGCGCCCCTCCGCCGACCGCTTCCACACCCTGAGCTGGACGTGCGCCTCGCCGAGGGCGGCCTTCAGCTCCTCGATCTCCGACAGCAACTCGCGTTCCCTGGGATCGCTGATGCCGCTTCGGCCGCCCTCGGCGAGGCCGTCCTTGCCCCCGGCGAGGAACTGCTGCTTCCAACGGCTCACCGACTGCTCCGACACCTTCCCGTGCCGAGCGGCCTGAGCGATCGTCATCTCACCCGAGATCACCGACAAGACAAGCCTGAGCTTCTCCTCAGTCGGTATCGCTGGCGGTCGTCCCATCCGTTGCTCCCTTCAACAGGAGCCCGACTCTACGACCCTGCCAACTTCCTTGAAGCGGGACATTTCCCTACAACGAACGAACCCACGGAGCGGGCCGCACGGTGGGCAACACTCCATCTTTCCTCTTCCTCGTCCCCGGCTTAGGAAACCCCCGATCCATGCTCCCGGCCTCGGGAGAGGAGACGGTGTGGGAGGGGGACCAATTCCGTTCCGGGCACTTCGACCGGCGGTCTCATCCGTACCTGCTCGGCCGGCCCGGTCAAGTTCCACGCCACCGACTGACGACTCGCCGGTGTCGCGCGAGCGATCGTCACGCGCGCGCGAGGAGTTCAGTCGGGCATGCTCCATGGGGCTCGCGAAGCGGGCCGGCGGTTGGGGCCGGCCGTCAGGGCAACCGGCCCCAAGGTCGACGGCGCGATCCGATTCGGCCGTCAGGTGAATCGATTGGTCGGCGTTACGAAGCGCGCGGCCGTATCACGGCCGGCCCAAGAGGTGGGAATGCGGGGCCGCCCAGTGAGAGGTTCATGACGGTCCAGGACAGCCACATGCCGAGACCGGCGAAGACGAAGGTGATGTAGCCGGCCACCTTGAGGAGGTCGCTGTCAACGGGTGTCATGAGGTACGCAGCGGCCACGAAGCAGAGCGCCACCACGACGAGGCCGAAGATCAACGTGTAGATGATCGGGAGCCGGAGGCTCGCGAGCGTCAGGAAGAGGAAGAACGAGGCGAAGGAGATCGCGAAGACCGCAACCGTCCGCTGGACGTCCTCGGGTGGGATGTCGAACCAGCCACGCAGCAGGGCGATGACCAGGAGCCCGTAGCTCAGCCAGAACCC
Organism: uncultured Thermoleophilia bacterium; assembly: GCA_963706315.1. Taxonomy (GTDB): domain Bacteria; phylum Actinomycetota; class Thermoleophilia; order Miltoncostaeales; family Miltoncostaeaceae; genus CALMEC01. Next base: position 65,526 of record CAVPMA010000014.1, read on the forward strand.
GCCGAAGGTCCCTGCGAAGGCCGCGACGAACGACTGGCCGACCGCCGCCGCCCAGACCGTCGAGACCACCAGGAACAAACCGGTGCACATGAAGATGATCGCGAGCGGCGCACCGAGGGCCGCACGCGAGACGTACTCCACGAGGTAGAACGCCAGCGCAATGGAGCCGATCGAAAAGACCGGCGCCGCAACCAGCTGTGGATCGCCTTGGGACATTGCTTTCTCCTTTGGCGTCAGGGATTGGTTGCGTCGTCCCGTCGGGACGACGGACCAGCGCAGAGGGCGCGGTCCGCCCTGCGAGGACTCGGGCGGACCTCGTCGCGCCGGCTCACGAGCGAGGCTACATTCAGACCGGGAGGGCGTCGACCGGCGCTATCGGATCGCAGCGGGCCGCTGGCCTCGCACGCGAGGCTGGGGTTTGGGCGCATGGGATCTCCGGTCCCTTCATATCCGGATGATGAAGGGACCGCACAACGGGCGACTTTGGTGGTGCCGACTGATTGACATGGAGTCGGACGCAGCGGGCTGGTGCGTCATGGAGAGGGTGCGGCGTCCGCAGCGGCCGATCGGTACCTAGGCCGCCTTCACCCGCTGGCCGAGGGTGTGGCGGAGGGAGGTGCAGCCGGTCCCAGCGAATCGCTCGCAGGGTGACGTCGCCCCAGCTGGCAGTTTGCTCGACGTCGAGCCCGGCGGCGAGGTGATCGGCCGCGGAGCTTCGCGCCCTCGTCTCCCTTCCGCTCGCGGTCGTCGTCGTGCATCACGTACCTTCCGGGACGTTCGGAAACGCGGCCCATGCGGCCTATCCCCATGCCGTGGATTAGCTTTGGGCTGTGGACTTGTTCAGGGCCACGGCGGCGCGAACGAGAGTCTTCAACGCCTCCTCGTCGATCTTCTCGCCCTCGCGGAAGTCGATGGCACGCCTTGTGTTCCCGTCAAGACTGGAGTTGAAGAGGCCCGAAGGATCCTTCAGAGCCGCCCCTTTGGCGAAGGTCATCTTCACGACGTTCTTGTAAGTCTCGCCTGTGCAGATCAATCCGTCGTGCGACCACACCGGAACCCCCCTCCACTTCCACTCCTCGACGACTTCGGGATCGGCTTCCTTGACCAAGGTACGGAGCCGGCTGAGCATCTTGCCCCGCCAGTCGCCGAGTTCCTTGATTCTCGCGTCTATCAGCTGAGAAGGAGACTGGCTCTTCTGCGACCCGCTCTTCTTCATGCCCGTTTCTCCTCCTTAGTCCCGAGGCTTTGATGAATGGGGATCACCGCTACCTCGTTTCATCGGTTTCGGCGATCTTGTCGAAGACCATCGAATCAAGGCTGAACCGCTGCAGCTCTTCCCCTCTTGCATCGAGCAGGATTTCGGCTCGGAGCCCAGCCCCGGTCGATCGTGAACGGGCTGACGATACCGCCGACGTGCGGCAGGTGACGGGCTCTCGCGGAACAGCTTGGGAACACGAGCCCCGGGACCAGAACGGCCCACCACGGTCGAGACTGGAGACGCCTGGAAACAAGCGGGTCTTCGGGTGATCCGTCGTGAAGCGGGTTCGCGTCGCGACCGACGCGATCTCGGCGGTCCCGCTGGTCATCGACTTCAACTACCTGCGCAAGCACGCGATCGGGCGCGGCTGTGGCTCGGGCTCCGGCTGGCTGACCGGGGCGGGCTCGACGTAGCGCGGACTCCACGGCTTCGGCTTGACGGACTCGAGCCCCTTCACTCGTCCGCTTCAGACCCGAGTTGCAAGAGTGCTCAGGCTTACGCCTGCACCAGAAGGACCTGGTTACCAGCAGGGTCCTCAAGATTCGACCACCTTACGCCTGAACCTGGACCGAAGGATAACCTTCAACTTCGGTGTCATTATTGCAGATCAATTTGTAGCGCTCTGTTGGCTTCATTCATTCCTTTTCTTTAAGTTCAAGTAAGCACGAGTTTTGTGCAGAACCTTTCTTGGCATGTCGCTGACAGCCATAGTGAACATCATAAGGTTGTTGCCGCCGACGCGATCGCCGACCGCGACAATGCGCGCACAGTCGTCGAGGCGCTCGCGGAGCTGCCCGACGAGCAGCGGCATGTCATCGCCCTGGCGTACGTGGAGGGCCCCACCCAGGAGCCCATGGCAACCCGCCTCGGCATCCCCCTCGGCACCTTCAAGGGACGCGCCCGCCTCGCGCTCGATCGCCTCCGGCCGTCCCTCGACGCCGACGACATCCTCGGATGGCGGTGAGGTGGGCGACGAGCTTCGCGATCTCGCCGCAGAGAAGGGCCAGTGTTCGACGCATGTGTCGCCAACCGTCGACGCGTAGGTTCTGATGATGCTCATCACGGCGGGTGGACGCGAGGTCAGCGTTGAGAGTTTCTTCGTCGGCAGCGTCGGCGCGGCGAGGCCGGTGCTGGTGTTCCTCCATGAAGGCCTCGGTTCGGCGGCGATGTGGCGGGACTTCCCGCACCGACTGTGCGAGGCGGGAGGGTACCGAGGGCTGGTGTTCTCACGGCCCGGCTATGGCCGCTCAACACCTCGCTCAGCGCAGGAGCGATGGGGCGTCGACTACCTGCATGTGCAGGCGCGCGTGGTGTTGCCGGCGGTGCTGAAGACAGCGGGCGTGGAGCACGCGCCGTGGCTCGTGGGCCACAGCGACGGTGCGTCGATCGCGCTGATTCACGCTGCAACGTTCCCCGATCAGACAGCGGGAGTGGTGGCACTCGGGCCGCACATCTTCGTGGAGGACTGCACTGTGACGGGGGTCGCACGGGCGCGTGAGGCGTACCTGACGACGGCTCTGCGCGAGCGGCTGACGCGGTACCACGACGACGTGGATTCGGCGTTCTGGGGCTGGAACGACGCATGGCTGGATCCCGCCTTCCGGGACTGGAGCATCGAAACGCTTCTCGGGTCGATCACCTGCCCCGTGCTGGCAGTGCAGGGCAATGGGGACGAGTACGGCACCATGGCCCAACTCGCGGGCATCGCCGCCGCCGTCCCGCGCGCCCAGTTGCTGAAGCTCGCCCATTGCGGCCATCACCCCCACCGCGATCGCGCCGAGACGGTTATCGCCGCCATCACCGCCTTCGTCACGGAGTCCAGGCACTGAGGCGTGGGCGCGCGAAGTCACGGTCGCGAACGCTCTCCCGGCTGGAGCCTAGGCGGGGTTGTCGCGTTATGTCGTTCAAGGTAGCCGAGCCAACGTCGCCGTACCGCTTCCTATCAGTGGCGGCGGCAGAGGCGAAGGCGTCGAGTTTGGTGCGAGTGCGTTATGCGGCGACGAACCTAAGGTGGCTTGGTGCCATCGAGCCGATTTCAACAGCATCGAATGTCGCGTCTCGTGGAGTCGGTCGGGGGAGTCGATTGCCCGTACGATGTTCATCTATAGGTATCTGAACCGAGTATCCGTGGGCTGGGTCAGAAGATAAACGAGAGCCCTGTCGCGCCACGTCCTTCCACAGCACGTCCACCTGAGTCCAGCACGCGCTGATCGACGAGATCAGCGCCGCCCGCTGGTCGATGGCCGCAACCGTGAGCGCGAGAGACGGTCGTCTTGCACCCCGAAGCCGGCGCCCCGGGCGGCGCCCGCAAGCAGGGCAGCGCCGCCGCCGCAATCATCCAGCATCGCCACCTTCGGTCAACTGCGAGGACGGTACGGCCCGCTTCGGGGGCTTTCCGTTCGGAACCTGTTTGGGTTTCGAAAGATCAGCCAGGAGCCTCGCGATGTACGAATGGGTAAACGTTCGGGCATGCGAAATGCCCGGGGACCGGCCTAGACTGGGCCGATGTCTCAGCGCGCACGCGTTCCCGCCAGGCCGCGGAAGGCGCCCGCCAGGACCGAGCGCGTTGACAGCGGGCCGGCGTGGCTCTCGGCGCTCGGGAACCGCCGGGCCGCGGCGCTCCTGGCCCGGCGCAACGGCGCGCCGCCGTCAGGCGGTGGCGGCCCGCCGGCCGAGCGGACGTTCACCGATCCCAAGAGCGGCGGGTCGGTGCGCCGCGTCACGGTGACCGGCCTGACGGGTGGGCACACCGACACGGCCATCGCGCTGATCCCCGCCGGCCTTCCGGCCGACGGGTCCGCCGTCGAGGTGCTGCTCTACCTGCACGGGCACTTGGTGCGCGGCGCGCACGGGTACGACACCGGCAAGAAGAAGGAGGGCGACGATGTCGCCTTCCACGCCATCCCCCAGCAGATGGCCGCCTCCGGGCGGACCATGGTCGGGATCCTTCCGCAAGGCGGGGGCACCTCCGAGTTCAACCCCGCGACGAAGAAGCGGGGCAAGGGGTTCAACGCCGACGAATACATCGCCGGCGTGTTCGCGCGGCTCACCGAGATGAAGGCCTGGGGGGTGTCCACGCCACCGGTGCCCGGCGGGGTCGTGCTCTCCGGCCATAGCGGGGCGGATGTCGCGATCTCCGAGATGCTCTCGAGCGACCTCGGCCCGCAGCAGCTCGAGGGGCTGTTCCTGTTCGACACCATGTGGCCCGACGCCGGACACGACGTGAAGATCTGGAACGCCGTGCGCACACGCCTCGAGAAGGACCTGGACGTGCTGCGCTCCCTCTGGCATTCGGTCGGGGACCGCGACAAGGCCGAGGCGAAGATGCTCGAGTGGGTGCACCACCACGGCTTTCGCCTCTACGACGTGTTCGGCGCCGGAGGCACCTACGACAAGGCGTCGAACAGCCTCAAACGCAAGAAGGACGGCTGGCTCGCGCAGAAGGACGTCCAGTGGGTGCTCGGCACACCGGGAACGCCGGTCTACGACGCGGTCGCCCTCAACCTCGTGGTCGCCCCCGGCGGTGGCGACCACGACCACAAGGTCAAGGCCGATGACCACCTGAAGACCGCGATCGGGATGCTCTCGCGAACGCCCGCGACCGTCTCACGCCAGCCGGATCCCACGACCAAAGCCCCCAAGAAGACGGACGCCGAGCTGGTGTCCGAAGCCACCGACCGGGTGGTGGAGGCCATCCGCAGCGCCGCCGCCCCGTTCGTCGGCACACAGGACGCCGGCGACATCCCGGGGATGGTCACCATGCAGATCATCGACGGCAAGGCGGACCCGCGGAAGAAGCTCAAGAAGACCAACCCGATGATGCCGCTCTACGACGCCCTCTGGGATCCGACCGTGGTCGCCGACCTCAAGGTGATCGACGCGAAGTCAAAGGGCTCGAAGAAGAAGGGCCGCGCCGTCGAGGCCCGGCGGAACGCTCTTCGCCACGATCCTCGGGAGCCTCATCACCAGCGCCGAGCCCGGCGCCGACGTCGAGGCGCCGGACACGCCCCTCGACGAGGCCGACCAGATCGCCACCGAGACCAAGCTCGTTTCCAAGAAGCTCACCGACCTGATCGTCAGCGGCAGCGGCTGGGGGGATGTCCGGATCCCGGTGATCGTCCAGTTCGGGGGCCTGGTGGCCGGTACCCGGAAGGCGATCGAGCGGGCGAACGCCTACTACGACTCCCTTGTGCCCCCGGGCGCTCTGGGGATCAACACCAACACCAAGGTGCATCCTGATCTGGCGGCCGCGCTCAAGCGCGCCGAGGCGAACCTCGCCCCGCGGCTCGCCAAGCTCACCGACGTCGAGCGCGCAGCGATCGCAAGCGCTGCCCGATCTGGTTGGAGCACGACCGTGCGGCCCAACCAGAACGCCAAGCACCGTCTTTCCGACCACAGCTTCGGCTTCGCGATCGACTTCCAGGCGGCGCTCAACCCCAACGTCGGCGAGAGCGGGGCGCTCGGGCCGGTTCAGGCGGTCACCGGCAAGGACCCCACGGCGATCACCACGTCGGGAAAGACGGCGGCACAGGCCGAATCCGCGGCCAGCGACATCCGCGACATCAGCCGCGCCTATGAGGCGGCGATGCAGAGCGACGCCACCCTGGCCCCCGTGCTGGCCAGTATCGCGAACACGGCGCGCGCAACACAGAAGCTCCCCGCCCTGGCGGCCACGGCCGGCGCCAGCCTGGTCGAGGCCGTCGTCAAGCCCAAGGAGGCCGACCGCAAATCGGCGGTCCAAGCGCTGGTGTTCCCAGAGGGAGTCGCCCCGCCGGCGCCTGCGAAGGGGGCGCCCGCACCGGCTCCCGGGCCCCCTCCCGCGGCGCCCCCGAAGGGCATCGTCCTCGCCCAGGAGACGATCCTCGCCGTCGGCAACGCGTACCGCGCGTCGTTCACCGACGACAAGCGGACGACGCGGGTGGCCGCCTCGACGGAGGCCAAGCTCGGCTCGGTCGCCGCCCACGGGTTCATGAGCCTGCCGCCCGCCCTGGTCGGCGCGCTCGCCGGCTCTGACGGCGGTGGCCTGCGGTGGCTGGGCACCTCGGGCGTGCACGACTACATGCACTTCGAGCTGGTCACGCGGCCGGCGTTGTTCACGGAGGGCGGGGAGGGGGATGTGGCGCCCGACGACGCCCATGGCCGTCCCGCGTAGCCGCCGTCGTACGACGAAGCGGCCGCGCCACGCCTTCGCGGCGGTCGCCTCCGTCCAGGGCACCGAGCGGTCCGGACATCGGCTCCAACGTCAACTTCACCTCGGATGCCTGACGCGGAGCGCGAATCTCGTTCGCCTCCCCGAGCCCTGCCTTGCCGTCGGGGAAGGGAACTCGTGAGGAGTGGTCCGGCGACCCGTCCTTACCGGCTGACAGACTGCGAGGGTGAGCACCGCGGAGGAGGGGCAGCCCGGGCCTGAAGAGACCGTGACCGCCGTTGGAAGGCGGCGCGTGCACGTGCCGGACGCGGTCGCACGCGGGGTGCTCACCGTGCTCCTGCTGGGCCTGATCGCGTGGGTGCTGCTCGCCAACGTCGGGAACCTCGAGGATGTCGGCGCCGCCCTGGCCGAAGTCTCGCTCCAGGCGGCCCTGCTGCTCGTCGTGCTGCTGCTCGTGGTGCAGGTCCTGATCGCCGCCCAGCTCGCGATCACGGTCCCGGGCCTCGGCATGCCGCGCGGCCTCGTGGCGGTCGAGGGCGCCGCGGCCGTGTCCAACACGGTCCCCGGTCCCTCCGGGACGGCCACCCGGCTGGGGATGCTGCGCTCCTGGGGCTTCTACACCGACGACTTCGCGCGAAGCTGGCTCTTCACCAGCTCGCTGACCAACCTGACCGTCCTCGTCATGCCGATCTTCGCGGTGCTGATCGCCGCGGCGGAGGGGGAGATCTCGACGGGGATCGTGGTGCTGGCGGCGATCGGCCTGGTGGTGTCGGCCGCCGGGATCGTCCTCGTCTGGCTCATGCTCCGGAGCGAGACCTTCTCGCGCCGGGTCGGGACGCTCACGGGGCGGGTCGCGCGCTGGGCGCGGGGGGTCGTCCACCGCCGTCCCAGCGAGCAGGACTTCGCCGAGGCGGCCGTCCGGTTCCGGAACGATCTGCGACTGACCTGGTCCGAGCGCGGCGGCCGCGTGCTGGCCGCCGTGCTCGGCGTGTACGTCCTGAACGGCATCATGCTCGCCATCTCCATGAGGGCCGTCGGCCTGGGCACCGACGAGCTCCCCGTCGGCTCCATCGCCGTCGTCTACACGCTCGTGCGGCTGCTGACGATCGTCAACTTCACCCCTGGGGGTGTCGGCGTGACGGAGGCGCTCTACGTCTCGGGCTTCCTGGCGGTCACCGGCGGCTCCGATGAGTCGCAGATCGTCGCGGGCGTGCTCCTGTTCCGCGGCCTTACCTACGCCGGGCCCATCGTGCTCGGCGTCTTCGCCTTGCTGCTCTGGCGCTTTCGCAGGTCGTGGCGCGTGGCCCCGCCCCCCGAGCCGGTGGGAGCCGCCGGGGTGGGGGCAGTGATCACCGACCGCGAGCCCCCCCAGACCGCCCCGAGCGGAAGCGCGCCGCGCCGACCGCCTCCGGACCCGTAGCGCCGCGCCGCCGCGGCCCCGAGCGTCGACGCGGTTCCGATCGCGCTGGCGATCAACAGGCCGTGGGTGGTCGAGGCACGGCCCTGCCCACCGGTCTCGGGGGGCCGCAGCGTCGCTGCGTCAATCCCCGATGTCGGGCAGAACCGGAGGCTGGAACGCCGGGCAGCTGCACATGAGAGGAGTCCTGATGACCAAGAAGGTCAAGTTGTTCGAAAGCGAGTCGAGTCTCACTCGTCACGAGGCGGCCGTGTGCTTCCCGCATCGGGGAGCGCCTCGCTCGCGATGGAACCATCCATCTCGAGCACGAGGCCGAGGAGCTGTCCATCGTCACCAGCGAGCCCGAGCTGATGGCGATCGTCGGGCCGATGCGGTCGGGAGTCGTTCGAGCTCATCAGGTACATCGGGGACCTCCTCGATGAACCTCGTGGTCTTCGTCGCCACCTTGAATCGCGGTCGCGCGAGTCAATCCGCGGCGTCGGCTTTCGTCTTGTGGATCGTCCCGTCGGGGTGATGGGCAGGTGAGTAGGCCGTGATGATCTTCATCGCGGTCTCCCCGACTGTCTTGAAGTTGTGCCGCGTGCCGGCGGTGACCAACACGAGATCGCCGACACGGAAGTCGGCGGGCTCGCCCTCCAGGATCACTTGGCCCGAACCCTCGACGAGGTAGAGGACCTGGTCGGTGTCGGCGTGCACCTCTTCACCGATGTCGCCGCCAGGCGGGATGCTCATGATCACGACCTGTGTCTGCCCGCCGGTCGCGAGGACATGGCGGAAGTAGTCGTTGTCCTTCGCCTGCTGGGTGAGGTCCTTCAGATGGGCGCTCACAACAACCTCCTCGTGCCGGGCATGAGAACAACCCATGCGGGAACGCTTCGCCCCCACATCGAGGCGAACAAGCCGTCCCCGCTCTGGTTGCGGTCGAGCACCGCTTTCGGGCCCGGGATCCCACTCTCCAACGGCGCACGGCGCGTGGCATCAGCACGTCCTCCGAACACGGCTGCGGGCTTCTACTGCCCATCCTCCCCGGCTTCGAGACGTGCCTCGGTGCGGTCGAGTTTGCCGCGCACTGCGGCGAACCGGATGTTGCTCGGAGCGGCAGCGGCGCACGCCTGCTTCGTCAACGCTGGCGGGCTACGGGGGGCTCGCCTCGGCCTCCGGGGCGGGCATGTCGGAGAAGCCGTCTGCCTGACCGGCCGCCCTGGCCCGGGCGATGTCGCCCGAGATATGCACGACAGCCGAGGTGAGCGGCGCCGCGAGGATGAGCCCGATCATGCCCAACAGCGCCCCACCGGAGATCGTGACGATCAGGACCGCGAGCGGGTTGAGGTTGAGGGTCGCACCGAACGCGATCGGCTGGACGATCTGCTGGAGCATCCCGTTGGCCAGCAGGACCGCGATCAGCATCACGAGGGCGGCGGACTTGCCCTCCGAGGCGAGCGTCAGGACGACCGCGTACGTGCCGGACACGAACGCTCCGATGAACGGGATGTAGGCCGTCACGAAGGTGACCACCGCAATCGACCCGGCGAGGGGCACGCCCAGCGCCAGCGCGGTGAGGCCCACGATCACCGCGTTGAACGCGGCGACGATCGTGACCCCGAAGAAGTACCTCCGGAGCGAGGTCAGCACGTTGCCGGTCACGATCGCAGCGACGGCACGGGGGATCCCGAGGTGCCCGTCGACGAAGCGCTTGATCGTCGGTCCGTCCTTCAGGAGGAAGAACAGGCTGAAGAAGGTGAACGAGAGGAAGAACGCGAGCGACGTGAGGCCCTGGATCCCGCCGGCGAGCCCGTTCAGCAGCTTCCCGCCCATCGCCTGGACCGCATTGGCGAGGTCCTGCGTCGGCTGCTCGGTCCCGTTGGCGCCGGCGTCCTTCGCCCACCCCTGGATCGTGTCCAGCGCCTGCGACGCCAGATCCTGGATCTGCGCCTTGTTCGCGACGATGCCGCTGACGCAGAGCAGGAAGATGAGGGCCGCAAGCGCGGCGAAGGAGAGAAGGACGATCCCGGCTCCCGCAGAGCGCGGGACGCGGTGCTCCTGCAGCTTCGCCACCACCGGCGAGGCCACGGCCGCGACGATTCCCCCCGCGAGCAGCGGCATGACAATCGTCGACAGGAGGCCCAGCAGAACGATGATGCCGGCCAGCACCACGAGGAGGCCGACGATGATCCAGGCGAGGAGGCCCAGGTCGCGCAGCCACCCCGGCGGCGCGAAGACGCTCCCGAGCGTCCTCGCATCGAGCGAGGGCGGCGCTTCCTCCGTGGGAATGGCGGCCGCGGACTCCGAACGGCGGAACCTGAACTTCAACGGACCACGGGTGTCGGTCGCTGCCTCGCCGGGGTGTCGGCAAACAAGGAGCTGCCGCCCACGGGAATCTGGGCGCAGAAGGTCAGCCTTTGCATGGACCGATCCCCCTTACTGTCGGCGCAGACCCCAGAGGGTGGAAGCGGTTGGAAAGCATAACCGCCGGCTCGGCGTCGCCCGCGCCGGGAGCGGATCCATCGTTCCTGCGAGGGGAGTCGGAGGCGTCTCGGCCGCCATCGGCGCGGGAGCCACGAGCCGCGGTCGTGTTCCCCTGAATATGATTGGGCCTCATGGCGGCGCCCGACCCCCTTCGCTGGCGCCCCGAGGTGCCGAAGGTAAGACCCGTCCGGGTCGTCGTCTCGTGGCTCGTGTCGGCCCTGGCGCTGCTGTTCGCGGCGTGGGTCGTTCCCCACGTCGCCATCCCGAGCTTCTGGGGTGGCCTGTTGACCGCGGCCATCGTGGCCGTGGTGAACGCCGTCATCCCGCCGCTCGTCGCGGCGCTGCGGCTCCCGTTCACGGCCCTGCTGGGCTTCGTGTTGGTGCTCTTCGCGGATGCGGCCGCTCTCCTCATCGCGTCGGACGTCGGTGACTCCGCAATCCAGGTGGATTCCTTCGGGTGGGCGCTGCTGACCGCGCTGATCGCCGCCGCCGCGACGGTCGCCCTCGACACCATCTTCGGCACAAACGACGACGACACCTACACCCTGCGCGTCACGCAGCGAATCGCACGGCGGCAGGGCATCGAGGCGCGGACCGACACGCCCGGGATCGTCTTCCTCGAGATCGACGGCCTCGGGCTGCCGGTGCTGCGCAGCGCGATGCGCGACGGCAGCGTGCCGGCCATGGCGGCGTGGGCGCGGCAGGGCACCCACCGGCTGATGGAGTGGGAGACGGACCTGTCCTCCCAGACCGGTGCGAGTCAGGCCGGCATCCTCCTGGGCTCGAACGAGAACATTCCCGCCTTCCGATGGGTCGAGAAAGAGACGGGCACGCTGATGACCTGTTCGGCGCCCGCTGACTGCGCCGAGATCGAGCGGCGCCACGCCTCGGGCGGCGGGCTCCTCGTGAACGGCGGCACCAGCCGCGGCAACCTGCTCTCCGGCGAGGCCGACGAGTCGATCCTGACCGTCAGCCGGATGGAGGCAGAGAAGAAGGCGAACCCCGGCTACCGCGCGTTCTTCGCCAACGGGTTCAACGTCTCGCGCGTGGCGGTGCTCATCGTCTGGGAGATCGTCCTCGAAGTGGTCGCCTCATCGCAAGCGAAGCGGCGAGACGTCCAACCGCGCGGTCACCGCGGCGGCATCTATCCGCTCCTGCGTGCCGCGATGTGTGTGTTCGTGCGCGACCTGATCGTCTACGGGGTCCTCCAGGACATGATGCGGGGCCGTCCGGCGATGTACGCGACGTTCGCAAGCTATGACGAGGTGGCCCACCACTCCGGCCTCCAGCGTCCGGACACCCTGGAGGCGCTGCGGAAGGTCGACCAGCATTTCGCGCGCATCGACCGTGCCCGGCGTTATACGCCGCGCCCCTACGAGATCGTCGTGCTGTCCGACCACGGCCAGACCCAGGGCGCGACCTTCCTGCAACGCAACGGCTACGGCCTGGAAGACCTCGTTGAACGGTCGCTCGACACGGGCAAGGTGACGAGCGGCGCTGGAGGCGACGAGCAGAACGCGATGGTCGGCCTGGCACTCAACGAGGCGACGGGACGCAAGGCCAAGCGCGCCAAGAACGACGTCTCGGACCGGCAGGTGGTGGTGCTCGCATCCGGCAACCTGGGGCTCGTGTACCTCATGGAGGAGAAGCGGCGGCTCACCATGGAGGAGATCGACGAGCGCCACCCGCGGCTGCTGACGGCGCTCCGTGAGCACCCGCATATCGGATGGCTACTCGTCCGTTCGTCCAAGCGCGGCCCCGTCGTCCTGGGGGCGCGGGGCGACCACGAGCTCGCCACCGGCCGGATCAACGGCGAGGACCCGCTCGCGGAGTTCTCCACCACCGCGCCGCGGCACCTGCTGCGGACCGACGGCTTCGAGCACGTGGCGGACATCATGGTCGGGAGCTTCTATGACTCCGACCTGGACGAGGGTTGCGCATTCGAGGAGCTCATCTCCTTCCACGGCGGACTGGGCGGGCCGCAGACCCGGCCCTTCGTGCTATTTCCCACATCGCTTCCCGAGCCGGACGAGCCGGTGGTCGGGGCCGCCGCGCTCCATCGTTTGCTCGCCGGCTGGCGGAACCACCTGCAGGGCGACGGTACGGTCCCGCTCAGCCCGAGCTGACGGGAGGTGGTCCGCCGCGGACCGCGCTCGGACGGGAAGCAGACGCGGCGGTCGCCCAGCTTGTCCGGGGCATCTACACCGAGAAGGCGACGAACACGACGGCGAATACGCCGGCGACGATGCCGGCCACGGCGAGCACGAGCATCGCCGAGGACGACGACGAAAAGCCCTCGCCACGCGAGATGGCCTGCTCGACCATCCGGAAGCGCACGGTCCCGTAGACCGTCGCGGCGACGCCGGCCCCGGCGAGCATCACGCCGAGCACGATGTACGGCCAGTTGGTCGCGCCCTCGATCGTGCTGGGAAGCAGCCGGCCGAGCGCGAAGCCGGCGGCCACGCCCGCGAGCCCCGTCCGCCACCACGCAAGGAAGGTCCGTTCGTTCGCGAGCCTGGTGCGCTCGACATCGAGTCCGCGCTTCTGTGCCTCGTCCACGGGCGGTATCAAAGCAGCCGGCACCCCAAGGTGGCGCTCAGTGCTCCCCGGTCCAGATCGGGCCCGTCGCGTAGAACCGGAACTCGCAGTGCTCCGTGAAGCCCGTACGCAGGTACAGGTCGCGGGCCATTTGCGCTCGAGTGCAGGACGATCCTCGCGCAGCCGAGGGCCTGCGCCGGGTCGATGAGGACCGTCGCATGAGTCCTGACTCCCCGAATCAGGTCGGAGCGGTCGGCTGGGAGCCGGGTGCGGATCACCCCGTTGTACGGAAGCCGCGTGAGCGGCATCTCGGCCCGCAGGATCCCGCCGCCGTCTATCAGTGCGCGACGGATGCCGACTCGATGTCGCGGACCGTCGCTTCCGGCATCAACCGAACCCTAGCGGCGGTCCGCCCGCTGTTGGTCGGCTGACGCGGAATTGGAGGTCCGATTCGGTTGTTACCGTGGTGTAAACGATCTTCACGCGCCGCAGGCATCTCTGTAGCGTCGGCGAACGTTGGAATTGCCCTAACTCTGGAGGGACAATGAAACGCATCAGACCCCGGCTGCCCCGGCGCTGGGGCGTTGCCGCGCTTGTGGGTGGCATCGTCCTGGGCACGGGCGCAGTCGCATCGGCCGATTCGCTCGGGCCGATCAACTTCGAGTCGCCGTACATGGTCGGCAACATCAACGGCCAGCAGGGATGGATGAAGACAGGACCGCTTACGACGCCGCCGTCGCGTCCGATCGCGGCGATTCCCTGGGCGTCCCGCTACCACTTCGGAACTCAGGCCCTGCGCATCTCCGACGCGGTGATCGAGCGGCAGCTTCGGCGATCAAACGATCTCGCCGGGACTCACGCAACTCGGCCGGCGAGGGAACCGGGCAGCAGTCCCACTTCGAGGCGAGCTTCAAGATCGGGACCACGCAGCCCACGGAGCAGGTGGGACTGCACCTGTCGGTGAGCCCGGACGACGGGCAACGGCTCGCGTATGAGCTACCTTCGGTTCGACGACAAGCCCGACGGCGTGCACGTCTTCTTCGACGACGTGACCAACCCCGGGCCCAGCTCCCGACGGTCGCGACGTTCAACGAGACCAAGATCGCCGTCCTCAAGCGCAAGAAGGCCCACACGATCAAGTTCTCGATCGACTTCAAGCAGGGCCCCGCGAACGACGTCGTCAAGATCTACATCGACGGAAGGCTGAGGACCAAGGGAACGACCTGGGAGGACTACTACCGGTACGATCCGGAGCAGACTCGGCAACGGGAACCAGCTCTTCCCGATCGAGCAAGCTGATCTTCCTGAGCCGGGACTACGCAACGCCGGCCAACGCTCGGCAGGGGCTACCTCATCGACAAGGTGCGCCTGCGGTCCGAGCAACCCGCCGGCCAGCAAGGCCGACTGCAAGGGTGACGGGTGGAAGACCCACACCCGGGACGACGGTTCGCCGTTCAGCAGCAAGCGTGACTGCCTCAAGTACGTCAAGCACCACGCCCGCGACCGCGGCCATGACCGGTTCCACCGTGGGGACCGTCATCACCGCCGTTCGCCGCACTGAGACGCGATCAGGCGACGATCGGATCTGTTCACCTCCGGTGCTTGGCACCGGAGGTGAACTCGATCGCCGCATCCCGCTCGATCGCCGCACCTGTGCCCGCGGCGCAGACGTCTCACTCCCCGACAACCGTGTTGCGGCGCTCAGGAGGCGGTCGTAGGTTCACTCCGACGAAGGCACTGGAACGGTCGTGTGCTCACGTCAACGAGACGCACATCGAGTCGGAAGGAGCGAGCAATGGGCGTTGACACGGGCGCGGTCTTCGATGGGATCGCCGCAGCCTGGGTGGACGGTGACTTCGACGCCGTAGAGGATTTCGTCGCCGAGGACGTCAAGTACCACATGCCTCCCGTCGGTGACTTCGACCGCGACGGCCTCGGGCAGTTCATCACGGGGTTTCGAGCGGCCTTCCCCGACTTTCAGGTGACGCTGGACGAGACGATCGCCGAGGGAGAGCGGGTCGTCTGGCGCTGGCATTGCGAAGCCACGTTCTCCGGCGAGTCCCCGGTGGTCCCGGTCGCACCGACCGGCAAGCGAAGTGCGGCGAGCGGCACCATCGTGGCGCGATTCGACAACGGGCGGATCGTCGAAGCCTGGCACCACGGCGACTGGCTCAGCTGGCTCCAGGTGCCGCTCGGATAGGCCGCAGTGGGCGGCTTCCTCGGGTCGCGAGTCAACCGAGGAAACCGCCCACGGTCGGGGGTGCCGGCGCTACGCCGCCTGCGCCTCCGGCTCGACCTCGATCACCGGCTCGGCCTCGGCCTCGGCCTCGACATCCGTCACCGAGCTCCGCCGGAAGCCGATGGCGGCGACCGCCACGCCCGCGGCCGCGGCGACGAGCGACACGATGATCGCTGCCCGGAAGCCTTCGAGCAGCGCCTCGGGTGAGCCGTCCGTGCCGGCGTATGCGTTGTTGACCGCGGTCACGATCGCGAGCACGAGCGCCCCGCCGAACTGGAACGAGGTGTTGAGCAGGCCGCCGGCGAGGCCCTGCTCCTCCGGTGCGATGCCGTTTGTGGCGGCGATGTTGAGCGGGCCGTAGGCCAGGGCGAAGCCCAGTCCGGCGAGCACCATCGTGGGGAGCACGGCGGTCAGGTACGGGGAGTCCAGCCCGATCGGCAGGAACAGGGCGTACGCGCCCACCGTCGCCAGCATGCCGGTCAGGATCAGCCGGTTGACGCCGTAGCGCGCGATCAGGGGCGCCAGTCGCGGCGCGAGCAGTGCCACCAGCAGTCCGCCGGGGAAGATCGCGAGCCCCGTCTGGAGCGGCGACCAGCCGCGCAGCTGCTGCATGTAGAGGGTCGCGATGAACTGGAATCCGATCCAGCCGCCGAACAGCGACATCGCGCCGAGGTTCGCCCGCACCAGTGAGCCGGAGCGGAGGATGCCCAGCCGCACCAGCGGTGAGGGCGTGCGCCGCTCGCGGACGACGAAGCCGGCCAGGAGCACAGCGGCGCCGGCGAAGGAACCGAGCGTGCGCGCCGACGCCCATCCCTGGTTGGGCGCCTCGACCAGCGTGAACACCAGCAGCAGCATCGCCGCCGTCATGAGCACGGCGCCGGCCAGGTCGAACGCCTGTGTCCGGCGCGCGGGGCGACCGGTGTCGGGCACCAGGCGGATCGCCGCGAGCAGCGTCACCAGGGCGATCGGGACTGGAAGGAAGAAGACCCAGCGCCAGCCGATCTCGGTCAGCAGGCCGCCGAACACCAGGCCGAGCGAGAACCCGGTGGCGCCGGTGGCGGTGTACACGGCGATCGCGCGGTTGCGCGCAGCGCCCTCCGCGAAGCTGGTGGTGATGATGGAGAGCCCTGCGGGTGCCGTGAACGCCGCGCTCACGCCCTTGATGAAGCGGGTTGCGATGAGCAGCGTCCCGTCGTTCGCCAGGCCGCCGAGGCCCGACGCGACCAGGAACACGCCGAGGGAGATCAGGAACATCCGCCGGCGTCCGAGCAGGTCGGCGGCGCGCCCGCCGAGCAGCAGGAAGCCGCCGTAGCCGAGCACGTAGGCGCTCACGACCCATTGCAATGAGCTGGTCGACATGCCCAGGTCGGTGCGGATGGAGGGGAGGGCGACCCCGATCATCGACACGTCGAGCGCGTCGAGGAAGAGGGCGCCGCAGAGCACGAGCAGCGCGCCCCACGCGCGCTTGCTCAGCCGGTCGGAGCCGGCGATCGCGGTGGTCGGTGGCGAGGCGGAGACGGACATACGGATGCTCCTCGAGGGTCGTCGGCGACGCCGGACTGGCGGGGAACGGCGCCGTGCCGTATTGTTCGACGGGCATCGTACATACTTGTTCGATAATCATCAAACAATGACTCCACGTGCATCGTCAACTGATCCGTCCGAGCACTCCGGGGACATCCCGGACCTCGCCGAGATCCCGCTCGTCACCGTGCTGCACGCGCTCTCCGATCCGGTACGGCTGGAGATCGTGAGCCAGCTCGCCGGATGCCGCGCCGGCGACGCGCTCGCCTGCGGCCAGATCGTGCTGCCGGTCGGCAAGTCGACGGCGAGCCACCACCTCAAGACCCTCACCGCCGCCGGCGTCGTCGCCTACCGCGAGGAGGGCACCCGCAAGCTCATGTGGCTCCGCAAGGATGAGCTCGAGCAGCGCTTCCCGGGTCTCATCGACTCGGTTCTGCGCGCCGCCACCCCCGCCGCCTGATCCCCGGCCACCGGTCGTGCAAGTGCGCTCCGGTCAGCGGGGAAGCGTGATCGTCCGGACCACCTTGGCGGCTCCCGCTCCCGCGACGTCGAAGGTCAACTTGACTCGCTGCCCCGGCCGCACATGAACCGTGCGCATGCCGAACGGGTTCGAGAGCACCGTATGGGTGCCCGCCCGGACCGAGAAAGGAACCGTCGCGCCCTGCAAGGCGAGGGTGCCGAGCGTGGCCCGCGAGCTTCGGATCGTGATCTTGAGAACGGCCTGCAGGCGTCCGCCCAACGACCTGCCCACCGCCCGGACGTTGCGGATCGAGAACGTCACCGGTGGGCCGCTTCCGGCGACGGCAGCCGGCCCCAGGCCGGCGCCGGCGACGAACACCGCGCTCCGGTTGGCCTGCTGCCCCCGCCAGGCGACGAGCGCCGTGCCGTCGGATCCGGCGGACGCCGCGACCTCGGTCGGGTTTCTCACCAGCTCGCCGTCGCTCACGGTGGAGAGCCATACCGGCTTCCCGAAGGCCCCGCCGGGCGGTCGGACGCGCGCCTGGATGAACGATCGTCCCACATCGTCGATGCCCTGGACGATCACGAGCGTCCCGTCCGATTCCCTCACTGCGGCGATCGGAGCGGCCTTCGTCGTGAAGTTCGTGAGCGCGCCGCTCAGCTTCGCGGTCCGCACGGTTCCGATCGTGACCGCCGGTCCGAACGCGCTGGCTCCGGCGGGACGATCGCTCAGCAGGAACTTTCCCGACAGCGGCCCGGTGATCGCGGCGAAGACGATCGTCGCGTCGCCGCGTGCGTTGGTGGCAAGGGCGTACGGGTAACGTGGGTTGAGGACCGCCGGGCCCGGCGACGGGAGCGAGGTGGGGGCGCCGAAGGCGCCGGTCGCGTTGCCGGTCACGTACTTCAGGGTCGCAGCGGTGCCGGCGTTCGTCGGCAGGGGAATCGCAGCCGACTCGCCCCAGACCACGACGACCCCGCCGGCCGCGTCGATTGCGGCGGACACCCGTCCGGTGAGTGCGATCGCGGTGCCGAGCGTGGCGGCGGCGCTCCAGGCGCCTGCCGATTTACGGACCGCGACCTGGAGGTTCCTGCCGCCGCCTGCGCTCGGCGAGTCGGCCACGGCGACCGCGTCGCCCGACGCGTTCGCCGCGACCGCGTCGACGGTCGCGCCGGCGGCGAACGGGTTGGACACCGGCCCGTACCCGCCGCCGGGGGATCGGTCCACGAGCCCCGTGTCGCGACCGACGACCACCCGGCCCGTGCCGTCCATCGCGATCAGGCAGGTGTTGCTCGGGTCGTGCTCGGTCGGCGCGAACACCCCGGTCGCGGCCGGGGCGAACGCCAGGCTGCATCCGTCCGCGAAGGGCCAGGCGACGGCCGCGTCGCCGGCATCGTTGACGCGCGACGACGGGCGGGCCGGTCGCCTCCGTTCCGGCCGCGAACTGGCCACCGATGCCCTGTGGAGGTCCGAACGCGCCGCTGCCCGGGCGACGGGTCGCGGCGACAATGCTGCAGTTCGGAGCGACGGCGGCCAGCACGGCGGGCCCCGCGGCGCTTCCCGCGACGACCGGATCGCGTCCCTGAACCTCCACCCGGCCCGTGCAGCTCGTCGCAACTCCGGGGAGCACCCTGATCGGGCTGACGAAGGGCGCCGCCGCCGCGCCGCCGGCGACCGCGAGGACGGCGAGGAGCGCGAGCATGGGTCGGCGAAGCATCTGGCCTCCGTCAGAGTCGTCGATCGCCCATGCAGGCGATCAGAGTGAAAAACCTACAAGCGCAGCGGGCGTGTGTCGAGATGCCGGGCAGATCGGCGTCGGGGGCTCGCCGTGCGATCGACGGCCATCAACTTCGCGAACCTTACGGTGAAGAGCACTGGGCCGGGCTCCGGGGGGCCAGGCCCTCGCTGCCCGGCGCTGCGGATGATTCGCGGGATTGCCGGGATTCAAGCGCGGGCACGGCGCTGTCGATGGGACCAGCGGATACCTGAAGGAGCCGCGTGGACGTCTGGACCTCGACCAACAAGCCTCGCAAGCAGCACCTCCTGGCGCTCGGCTGCGCGCTGGTCGGAGTGGTGTTGGCGATCGGGTTTCAAGACTTCCCGAGCCTCGCCTCCGACCGCGCTGCGGGGTTCGGCCTGGGCGTGCTCCTCCTGATCATCGGGGTCGCAGCGCTTGTCACAGCCGGAACGCAGACCATCGTCGTCGACCCCACCAGCCGGCGGATCACCATCGAGGACAGGAACCGGCTCGGCTCGAAGACCCGGGCGATCGCGTTCGAAGACGTCGTCGACGTCGGCATCGGGTACCTCGGCAAGGCGTCGAACGGCGTCAACTTCTACTACCTCGCCCTGACGCTCCGAACAGGAGAGACCTACGCGTTGTTCGCACCCGGCCGGTTCTACGAGGGATCCTCCAACCGGGCCGCGGTCGCTGAGTGGAAGGCGCGGCTCGAGGGATATCTCGACGTTCGCACGCCGACGGCTGCCTGAGACCCTCCGCGACGTCGCGCGGTCAATCCGTCGCCCTGGCCCTGCAGCCGGTCCTCACTAGCGGAGCCGCCGCCGTGCGAGAGCGGCGGCTCCGCCGGCGCCGTCAAGCGCCGGCGCTTTCGCTCACGCCATGCGCGCCATCGCCTTCTGCGTGGGCGGCAGGAGGGCCCCGACAATCCAGAGCACCGGGAAGATGAACCCAACCCAGAACAGCACGTAGTGACCTTTGGCGAAGGTGCTCAGCCCGAGCACGATGAACAGCGTGACGTACAGCACCACGATGAGGAAACTAATCGCACCCCAGAACATGCAGACCTCCCGGTCGCTCGACATGGCCGGAGCGGCCATTGCTTGGACGACTAGCCGCCGAGAATCGCCCGGAATCGGTCCGGGCGCGGATCGGAGAAGCGGCTTTCCCGAAACGCCGCGGGGCGGTGGGTCAGGGCTGCGGTGCGTGCTCGCGGTCGCGTCCGGAGTCCTCGTGGACGAGGAGGTTGTCCGCGGTCACGGCCAGGCGGCCGCCGCAGATTGCGCAGTCGAGCTGCCCCGCCGCCCGCCAGTCGGGCAGGGCGGCGTGGTCGGCGTCGAGGTCGCAGGCGGCGACGACTCCCCGCGAGCGGTGCCCGTACCCATCGGACGTGCCCCGTCGAGCGACGGGCCGTCCACACACCGCGCACGTGAGGTCGCCGAGCACGGGCCCGCTAGCCGTTCGCCGGCGCCCGGTACTCCTCGTCGGCCACGGGCGCGCCCCAATGCGTCGCGACGCCGTCCTCGGCGTGCTCGTGCAGGGCGAGGTGGGTCATGAAGTGCTCGGGGGCTGCCCCGTGCCAGTGCTCCTCATCGGGTTCGAACCGCACGGTGTCGCCCGCGCGGATCACCTCCGGCGGCGCGCCACGGCGCTGCGCGAGCCCCCGGCCCTCGGTCACGTGGAGCACCTGGCCGAACGGGTGCCGGTGCCACGCCGTTCGCGCGCCGGGCGTGAAATGCACGCTCACCACGTGCAGGCGCGACGGCTCCGGCGGAGCGGCGAGGTCGTCGATCCACACCTGCCCGGTGAACCAATCTGGCGGTCCGGGGCGGGTGCCGGTGTGCGTGCGGGTGATCTCCACGGGAGTCCTTTCGGGTGCTCGACGCGGCGATCATAGAGCGGACCGGCTAGTACCACTTGCCCTTCGCGAACCCGCCGAACGCGACGAGCCCGATCAGCGCGATGATCAGCCCGATCCAGAACGACCCGAAGATCATCACCAGGATGCCGGCGATCACGACGATCCCGCCGAGTCCGATGCCGCCGAACTGCCGATTGCCCGATGCCATGCTCGCTCCTTTGTCGCCGCGCGGTGTGCGCGGGCCCTCATGACGATTCCCTGCGTGTCGCCGACGAAACCACCGGGGAAAGCGTAGGGCGGCGAAGGAGCGCCGGCCAGTCGGCGCGGTGTGCCTCCCATCGGGTGGACGGGAGGCACACGCAAACGACTACCAGGAGATCGTGCCCACCTTGCCGTTTCCTGTGGGCTCGAACACGTCGTAGCCCACGTACAGCTTGCCGTCGGCGTACTCGAGCGCCGCCGGGGTCGGCAGGTCGATCAACGGGGTCACGGTGCCGTGGTCGATCCGCGACACGCGACCGGCGAAGATCTCGCTCACGTAGATGGTGCCGTGACGGCCGAGCGCCAGGTTCGTCGCCCCGGCCAGGCCACCGACCAGCTGCGTCGCGTTGCCGTTCCACGGGTTGATCTTCCACACGCCGCCGCGCGGCGGGAAGCTCGGGTCCTCCGGACCACCCGGCAGGGTCGTCACGTACAGCCAGCCGTCCTTGCCCACCTCGACGTCGGTCGGAACCGGCTCGAAGTTGTACGTCAGGCCGACGGTACAGTCGGGGAGCCCCTGCCCCTTCGCCAGGTCGGCGGTCACGACCAGTGGCTGCGGCGGGAGCACCGCGACGGTCCGCACCTTGCCCTTGCGCGATACCTGGAGTACGTCGTTGCCCGCGGCGTCCGCGACGTAGACGCCCTTCCGGGTCGCTGCGCTCGCGTACGGGTGCGACTCGATGATCCCCGTGTACGTCGGCGGCGGACCCTCCGGGTCCGGAGGAATGACGCACGACTGCGGGAGGTTCTGGAATCCGTAGCTGTTGATCTGGTCCGGGTTGTTCGCCGCCTCATAGGCCTGGAGGTCCGCGACGACGGACGAGGTTCCATGGCGAACCTTGCTGAGGTTTGTGATCGGTGACTTGTCCGGCGCCGCCGTCGTCACGGTGTAGTAGACGCCG
This sequence comes from uncultured Thermoleophilia bacterium, assembly GCA_963706315.1. Classification (GTDB taxonomy): domain Bacteria; phylum Actinomycetota; class Thermoleophilia; order Miltoncostaeales; family Miltoncostaeaceae; genus CALMEC01. Next base: position 87,336 of record CAVPMA010000014.1, read on the forward strand.
TGGCCCTTTCGAGACAGGGAGACTCCGGAGATATCCCCGCCCGGCACGGAGGCGATGTCGCGCCGCTCCGCGCCCTTGATCTTCGTGAGGAGGCCCGCAAAGGACTGGCCGACGTAGATCGTGCCGTGATGTCCGACGGCGAGCTGGAGCGGCCCGGCGAGGTTCTCCGCCACCGGCGTCAACGTCGGGGTGCCCGTGGCCTTCTTCCCGCCGTGACCCACCGCAGCAGGCGCCACCGCCACCGCGGCGATCGTCGCTGCGACCAGCACATTTCGTGCTCTCATACATCCCCCTTTCGCGTTGTCCCGTCCGGCTGGCGTTCGCCCGGCCGCCGGGTCCGGTAGGAGATTCAACAGGTTTGCAATACCCGGTGACGCTCAGGCCGAACCGCAAAATGCACCCAACGTGCGGGAAAATCGCGCGGACTGCGAGAGCGCCGTAGTGTTCCGGCGACCACGGGAGGGGTATGGCGAAGCTCAGACTCAACCTCACGATGTCGCTCGACGGGTACGTGGCCGGTCCACGTCAGAGCCTGCAGGACCCGCTCGGCGAAGGGGGTCTCGAGTTGCCCGCTGGGCGTTCGCCACCCGGGCGTTCCGTGCCATGCAGGGAAGGGAGGGCGGTGAGGCCGGCCTGGACGACGACATCGCCGCAGCGTCGTTCGCGACATCGGCGCGACGATCATGGGCGCAACATGTTCGGACCGGCCCGCGGGCCCTGGGGCGACGAGGCCTGGAAAGGTTGGTGGGGTGACGACCCGCCGTTCCACCACCCCGTGTTCGTCCTGACCCACCATCTGCGGGAGCCGGTGCAGATGCAGGGCGGAACGACCTTCCACTTCGTCACCGACGGCATCCAGGCGGCCCTCGAGCGCGCCTTCGACGCGGCCGGCGGCCGTGACGTCTCGGTCGGCGGTGGCGCTGAGACGGCCCAGCAGTACCTGCGCGCGCAGCTCGTTGACGAGGTGGGCATCCACGTGTCCCCGCTGCTCCTCGGCTCCGGCTCCCGGCTGTTCGACCGCCTCGACGGCGGACCGGTCGGGTTCGCGCTCGTGAGCTCACCTGCCGCGGCGCATCTCTCGTACGTCCGCGGCGGGGGCGCGTAGCGGCCATCGGCTCGCCGCGCCCCCGCCACGGGCTCAGCGCCTGGGCTGGATGTTCGGGTTGAGGCGGAACAGGTTGGACGGGTCGTAGGCCGTCTTGATGTCGACGAGCCGCTCGAAGTTGCGCCCGTAGCTCGTCCGGATGGCCACGTCTCCCTCCTCCAACATCCCCGCGAAGTTGAAGTAGATCTGCCCCGACGAGAACGGTTGCGCCGCCGACCAGAATTCCCGCGTCCAGTCGATGTTGCGGGCGTCGTCCGCCGGATCCGTCCACGTCGCGTCGATGGAGAGGTGGAACGGGGCGCTGCGGTCGCCGAACGCGGTCGCCTCGGCCGGAACGCGTCCGATCGCGCCCCCGAGGTGGCGTACGACGATCGGGCTGCGAAGCGACGGCGTCGCCAGTGAGTGTTCGGTGATCATCTCGATCGCCTCGCCGTCGAGACGGTCGAGGTAGAGGCCCTTCCAGTAGTACCGGGCACCGACCGGGAAGAGCGCGTCGAGCGCCGACTGCAGCGCGAGGTACGGGACGACACCGCTCGCGTCGACGATCGGAGTCCCCAGTTGCCGGAGCGGTTGCAGGATGCGCTCCCCTTCGTCGACCGGCCCGACGTACTGCGCCAGCACGGCCACGAACGGCATGCCGTGCAGCTCCTGCGGCAGTGCGGGGTCGGGAGGGAACGACCAGAACGCGACGTCCGAAGTCACGGCGTCGGGCATGCCGGCGACGGTTTCGCGCCACCCGGCGATGATCTCCCGGGCGTCCTCGACCGGGTACATGACCTGTGCGTGGTACACCTCGGGCCCGAGCGGGTGCGCCCGGTATTCGAACGCCGTCACCACGCCGAAGTTCCCGCCGCCGCCGCGCAGCGCCCAGAACAGGTCGGGGTGCTCGTCCTCGCTGGCGCGGACGTAGCTGCCGTCGGCGGTGACGATGTCGCATGCGACGAGGTTGTCGATGGACATGCCGTGGGCGCGCCGCTGGTTCGAGAAGCCGCCTGAGAGGGTAAGGCCCGCGATGCCGGTCTGGGACACGACGCCGCCCGGGACGGCCAGGCCGAACAGCTGGGTCTCGCGGTCGACGTCGCCCCAGGTGCAGCCGCCCTGCGCCCAGACCCGCTGCTGTTCGGGGTCGACGCGGACGGCGCGCATGCGGGAGAGGTCGATCACGATGCCGCCGTCGCATACCGCGGTGCCGGCGACGTTGTGCCCGCCACCCCGGACGGCGACGAGCAGTTCGTGCTCGCGGGCGAGGTTGACCGCCGCCACGACGTCGGCGACGCCCTCGCACAGCGCGATGAGCGCCGGCCGCTTGTCGATCATGCCGTTCCACACCTGACGGGCCTCGTCATAGTCGTCGTCCGCCGGGCGGACCACCCGGCCGCGGAGTCCGGACGCGAATGCCTCGATCACCTCGTCGTCGAGGGACTGCACATGGGTCTGGTCGATTGGGGTGGTGCTCATAGGAATGCCTCCTGAGTTGATACGAACGGTCGTGCTTCTTACAGTACGACCGATCGTGCTATCTTGTCAAGCATGAGCACACAGGAGCGACTCGCGGGGCGCGGGGACCGGCGCCGGCACAGGGCCGACGGCGAGCGTAGCCGGCAGGCGATCCTCAAGGCGGCGGCGGAACTCGCGACGATCGAGGGCCTCGACGGCCTCTCCATCGGCCGGCTCGCGGAGCACGTCGGCATGAGCAAGAGCGGCCTCTACGCCCACTTCGGCTCCAAGGAGGAGCTGCAGCTCGCGACCGTGGACACCGCTCTCGAGATCCTCAACCGCGAGGTCACGCAACCCGCGCTCGCGGCCCCCGAGGGCGTCGCGCGGGTCATCGGATTGTGCGAGGCGTTCCTGGCGTATGTCGAGCGGCGAGTGTTTCCGGGCGGCTGCTTCTTCATCTCCGCCGCGTCGGAGCTCGACGCCAAGCAGGGCGCCGTCAGCGACCACGTCCGCGACGTCTACTCGGGCATCCTCGAGGGCTTCGCCGGAGTCATCGAGGGGGCCAAGGAGCTCGGGCAAATCGACTCGAACGCGGACGTCGCGCAGCTGGTGTTCGAGCTCGACTCGCTGCTGCTGGGCGCGAACATCGCGTACGTCTTCTTCGGGGATCTCAGCGCCCTGGACCGCGCCCGCCACGCGATCAGGGAGCGGCTGGAGCGAGACGCCCCGCCGCGCGCCGCCACTCGGCCGCGCAAGGGGCGCCAGTAGCCCGGCTGAGCCGGGGCCTCACCCCGCACGTTCGCTTCAGCTTTCCGGCGGGAACGCCGATCAAACAGATACCACCCGGGTCGCGACGCGAAGCTGGGCCGCCCCGATTCGGCGGTCCGGTCCGGAGGGCGTAGTCTCGACCAACAGGCCGCCGTGCCGCGAAGGAACCCTCCCGACTCCCTCGTGACGGAGCTCGCCACCGAGCGAGCGGGAAGAGAGTCGTCATCAGGGTATTCGCAAGACAGCGGTTCACGCGACATGAGCGCAGGGTCCTCCTTCCGCTCTCGCTGACGGGCTTCTTCGAGACCTACGACGTTGCCCTGCTCACGCTGGCCGCCCCGGTGCTCGCCCACGGATTGGGCCTCAGCATCGGAACCTTCGTGTTCGGTGTGGCGCTCATCCGCCTGGCCTCCCTCGCGAGCATCCCCGTGCTGCGGCTGGCCGACAGGTGGGGGCGGCGCACGCTGCTCTTCGTCTCCATCGCCGTGTTCACCGTCGCCACCGGCCTGACGGCGGTCACGACCACCTTCGTCGCCTTCGTGGCGATCCAGATGCTCGCCCGTGTGTTCCTGGCCACCGAGTCGGCGCTGGCCAACCTCGTCGTCGCCGAGGAGTTCCGCCCGCACCGGCGCGGCGCGGGCATCTCGGTCCTGGGCGTGGTGTCAGGCGCCGGCTTCGGCGCCGTCGGCGGCCTGATCGTGCTCGTGCCGCTCACCTCGCTCGGCTGGCGCCTGTTCTACCTGGTGTCGCTCATCCCGCTCGGGATCGTCGTGTACCTGCGGCGCAACCTCAAGGAGACCCGGGCGTTCGAGACGGCCCGTGGAGCGCATCGCCTTCAGACGTCGTTCTGGCCGCGCGTCGACAGGATCCACCGCCGCACGCTGGTGCGGGCCGTGGCACTGGTGAGCGCGTTTGGCCTGGTGCAGACCACCGGCTTCTTCTACGCCTCCGATCTTGCGCAGAACACCTACGGGTGGAGCGGGCGGTTCAGCGTGATCATCGTCACGGCCGGGGTCTTCGGCGTGCTCGGGTTCGTCCTCGGGGGGCGGGTGAGCGACCTGCTCGGCCGCAAGCCGCTGGTGGCGGTCGCGAACGTGCTGGCGACGGTGGGGACCATCTTGATCTTCACCGGCCAGCGTTCGCTCTTCATCCCCGGGTTCTTCCTCGCCGCCGCGGCCGGCGCGTGCTTCGTGACGGTGACCCTCGCCTACGTGGCCGAGCTGTTCCCCACCGAGCTGCGCGCGACGCTGAGCTCGGTCGTCATCTCCTGCCAGGTCGCGGCCGGGTCGATCGGCCTGGCCGTGGTCGGTGCTGTTTCCGGGGCGATGAGCACCTCCTTGACGATGCTTGTCCTGGGAGGCTCGCTCATGGCGTCCCTCCTGCTCCTGCGGGGGCTGCCCGAGGGCCGGGGCCGCGACCTCATCAACCCGGATACGCCACGACCGGATGCCGACTCCGGGACGAAGGACGGGTTGAGGAAGCTCAACGAGGTCCCTGTCTCGCTGTAGCCGCTCACGCGGGAACGGCCTCCACCCAGCGTTGATCCGTGCGGCGATCGCACTGGACCAGCGGCTGGGCTGAGCCCGGGCCGGCTCAGGCGGCGTACTCCACGTCCGCCCGGTAGACGTCGTAGGCCGCCGAGTACTCCATGACCCGGGCGACCTCGGCGATCAGATCGTCCGGATATCCGGCGCGGCGCAGCAGGTGGAAGCCCATCTCCATGCCGGAGGTGATGCCGCCCGCCGTCACGATCCGTCCGGCGTCGACGACGCGCGAGCGGCTGATCGTGCAGGCCGGGGCGATGTCCGCGAGCCGGTCGATCGGGACCTTGCCGTTCGGTCCCTGCTCGACGCGATCCGGTTCCTTGCGGTTCGTCGCGGTCACGCCATCCAGGAGGCCCATGCGGCCGTAGATCCACGACCCGGTGCAGACGCTCGTGAGCAACGTCGACTCCGGGAGCGACTCGATGAACTCGAACAGCCGCCGGTTGTGCATCTCCTGCCGGGTCCCGAAGCCGCCGGGGATGAGGAACGCGTCCATCGCCGGGCGGTCCGAGAAGCAGTAGTTCGGCATTACCGTGAACCCGGCCTGGGTCTGCACCGGTCGCATCGCGTCGGCGATGAGGAAGGCGTCGAGCTCCGGGTCGAACCGGCGCGCGACGGAGAACACGCCGTGAGGCGCGGCGAAGTCGACGATCTCCGCATCCTTGAAGACATAGATGCCGAGGCGGAAGCCGGGAATCCGTTCGGAGGGCATGGCATGATCCTTTCCGGGAGGGTGGCGTGCCGACCGCAGTATCCGCCCCCGCGTCGCGAGCTGCACGCGCCCGCCGCGGGCTACTCGGGGGCGTCTGGCTGGGAGGTTCGCCCTCAGGCGGCGAAGCGCTTGGCCGCCCGGGCCCTGGCCTTCGCGGCCTCCACCTCGCGGTTCTTGGGCGGGGCGCTCGTCTGGAGCTCCCCGAGCAGTCGCAGCGACACCTCGGTGACCGCGGCGACCGCTCGCTCGAACGCCTCGGCGTTGGCCTGCGAGGGCTTGGTGAAGCCGCTGATCTTGCGGACGTACTGGAGTGCCGACGCGTGGACCTCGTCCTCGGTCGCCGGCGGCTCGAAGTTGTGGAGGGTGCGGATATTGCGGCACATGACCGGTCTCCTTTCGCGTCGATTCGCGGAGCGGATGCGTTCACGCTACCGCAGCGACGTCGCCCGACTGAGGGGGACCACTAAGTTTGCCCCCGATGGACGTTCCACGGCCCCGGGCGGTGCTCTTCGACGCGTACGGCACGCTCTTCGATCCGTACAGCGTCGGCGCGCTGGCGGAGCGTCACGTTCCCGGGCACGGCGAGCGGCTCGCGGCGCTGTGGCGCGACAAGCAGATCGAGTACACGCGGCTCGTCTCGATGAGCGGGTCGGCCGGCGAGCACTACCGGTCGTTCTGGGAGGTGACGCGGGCTGGGCTGCGCTTCGCGGCAGCTCGCATCGGCGCGGTCCTGACCCCGTCCGCCGAAGCGGAGCTGATGGACGAGTATCTGCGCCTGGCCGCCTTCCCCGAGGTCCGCGAGGTGCTCGGGGAGCTGCGCGCGCGCGGGATCCGCGCGGGCATCCTGTCCAACGGCGACCCGGACATGCTCTCCGCAGCGGTCGACCACGCCGGGGTCGGCGACCTCGTCGATCCGGTGCTGAGCGCCCACGAGGTTCGGCGCTTCAAGACCGATGACGCCGTGTACGCGCTCGGACCGCGGGCCCTCGGCTTGCCGGCTGATCAGATCCTCTTCGTCTCGAGCAACGGCTGGGATGCGATCGGCGCGACCTGGTTCGGCTACACCACGCTGTGGGTGAACCGGTCCGGCCTGCCATCCGAGCAACTCGGCACCGAGCCGGCTCGCACCGGCGCGAGCCTGCGCGAAGTGCTCGGGTTCTTCTGACGGCGCTTCAGGAGGGAGCTGAGACCGGCTCCTGAGCGGCCCCGATACGGATCGTGTTGCGGCCCGCGCCCTTCGCCGCGTAGAGGGCCTCGTCGGCGTGATGGATCAGCTCCGTCGGGTCCGTCCCGTGCACGGGGGCCGTCGCGATGCCCAGCGATGCGGTCACCCCGCAGCCCGGGATGAGCTCCTCGCTCGCCCGCCGCACCGCCTCGCGCAGCCGCGAGGCGACGAGCTTCGCGCCGTCGACGGGTGCATGCGGAGCGATGATGGCGAACTCGTCCCCGCCCAGCCGGCAGATGACGTCACCGGCACGCAGCGCGCTGCGTGCCCGCGCGACGATCGTGCACAGCAGCTCGTCGCCTGCGGCATGCCCGTAGGTGTCGTTGACCGGCTTGAACCGGTCGAGATCGAACACGATCAGCGAGAGCGGCTCGCCCGACCGCTCACACCGCTTGAGGGCGCCCGCCAGCTCCGAGGTGAAGTAACGCCGGCTGTGCGCACCGGTGAGCGGATCGACGCCCAGCAGGCTGTTTCGCTCCTGCAGCAGGCGCTCGTTGACCGCGAGGGTGTGCACCACCCGGGCGATCGCGAGGCCCGCGCCGGCCATCGCGACGAGGCCCACCACGGGGTCGGCGGGGATCAGCGGGCCGAACATCGCACAGCCGAGGACGAACGGGATGGCGCGGCTCCAGACGGGCGGGGAGGACTGCTGCGGCGCGAACCAGGCCCGCCGCGCCTCGCCGGATCTGCACACGGCCGCCAGGGCCCACAGCCACCCGCCGGCGGTGAACGCGACCGGCGAGAACGACGCGGTGGCGTCGGCGTTGTGGGCGCTCGCCACGAGATAGGTGAGGTCGCCGAGCATCTGCGCCGCAAGCGCGGCGGCCATGAGCCACAGCCACGCCGGCGTGACCTTGCGCAGCCGCAACACGATCCAGAAGACGGTCGCGACGATCAGCAGGTCGAGGCTCGGGTAGAGCAGGTTCACGATCATCCCGGTGAATCCGCCGGCCGCCTCGTGGGCAAGCGGCTGCAGCAGGAATATCCAGGCGAACAGTCCACCGGTGAGCGCGAGCAGCGTCCCGTCGAGAAGGCCCTGCCATCCCCGCTCAGGACGAAGGCGCCGGTACGCGAGGAAGAGGCCCGCCAGCATCGGCGCGTAGAACAGGAGCCATCCGACGTCGAACGCGCTGACCTCGGGCACGTCCACGTGCGTCAGCATCGACACGAGGTAGGCCCAGTCGGTGAGGCTCCAGATCGCCAGCGCCGCCGAGAAGCACGCCCATGCCAGCCGCGCGTGGCCGGCCGACCGGCGGGCGACGACCGCGCATCCCACGGCGCCGACGCCTTCCGCGACCGCGGTGCTCACCTGGCCGAACGTCTCAACGTAGCTCGCGCTCACGGCGACGGCGATCGCCAGGATGACCGTGTTGAGGACCCCGACCGCGATGAGGGCGGCCAACCACCCGTGCCGCGCAAGGCGGCTTCGAAGGGGTGTGATGACGGACCGCGTCCGGAGACCGGAAGACACGGGGCACCTCGTTCGTGATGGAGGGCGCGGGAAACGGCGTTCCGCGCTTGCAACCCCTATCGGCAAGGCGCGACCGGCGCTTGACGGCGGGGGACGGGCGATACGCGCGTCCCCGCCGGTTCGCGGTGGCGCGCCTCAGCGGCTGCGGGCGGCGGCCATGGCCTTGCGGCCGACGCCGTCGGCCTCGTACGTCCGCTTGCCGATCCGGACGGCGAGTCCCTGCTTCGCCAGGCGCCGGTACACCACCGGGCAGCGCTTGCAGCGCGGCAGGTCTCCGCAGCAGTCACGCTTGACGGTGATGGACTCGCTCACACCCGCATATTAGGTGGCCCGTGACACCTCGCCCCGTCAGGCGAACGCGGCCGGGCGCGAATCCCGTCAGCGCCGCCCGAACGGCATCCGCCATCCGTGCGGAGCGATGAGGTCGTGCACGCTCTCCGGGTCCCACGACCCGACCGGATAGGTCTCGACGGGGGCGGATCGTCGAGGAGGGGCGTCGACACCTGCCAGAGCCGCTCGAATGCCCGTGGCCGTCGAGAACAGGGTTCGGTCCCCGACCATCGCGTCGTATACCAGCCGCTCGTACGCCTCGAACACGTCCCCGCCGTCCGTCTCCTCGGAACGCGATCGAGATGATCCGCGCCCCTCGGCAATGCCCTTGCCGGTTCGCAGGTAGAACGGTGAGCGGCCTGGACGGACCGATCGATTCCCACCGAGACAAATGCCGCCGGGCGTTCAAGTCTTTTTGGGGAATTGCCGATAGTTTCTGCAGCGAAACGGGTCGCCAGGGATGGCGGCCTTCTGGACTCACGAAAGAGGCAATCGCATGAAGAAGATCCTCGCAGTGGCCCTGGTGGCCGGCGCCGTCGCCGCTCCGCTCGCGTCGGCTCACGGCGATGCGCATCGGTCGGCGAAGGTCCGAATGGTCGACTACGTGTTCAAGGGCGTCGTCACGAGCGTCGCACCCGACGGCGTCACGATCGAGAACGCCCGCGGGCTCTCGCGGTTCGCGCGCATGTCGCTCAACGGGGCGACGACGTTCACGGTCAAGCTCGGCGACAGGACCCGCGTCAAGGCGTGGCGTCACTGGCGGTTCCGCCCCTCGACCCTCGAGACGGGCGACCGGGTGCAGATCCTGATCCGCGCGCCGAAGCGCGTGTCCGCACCGGATCTCCCCGCGGCGAGGTTCATCATCGACCGCGGACCCGGCAAGGTCGTCACCCCGCCGGTGCCGCCGGCCCCGGTGCCGACGACGCCCGTGGACCCGACGCCGCCGCCGCCCCCTCCGCCGCCGCCGGACGAGATCTTCTCCTAGTCCCCGGTTCCCAAGTCTGTGACTCGGCGGCGGTCGCGACCCGCCGCCGAGCCACAGCGGTGTTTACGCGACCTCGCCGGGATGCGGCGCACGTCGACGCCGCGGCTGCGAGGATGTCGCAATGAAGGTCAGGTGGACGGGCGAGAGCCTGCGGCTTCGCATCACCCCGGCTGAGCTCGCCGCGCTCCTGGACGGGAGGGTGGTTCACGAGGAGCTCACCCTGCCGGGCGGCGGATGGGACGTTCGCCTCCTGCCGGCGGGAACGGACCTCGCGGTGCGGTCGGATGGACGGGCCGTGCTCGTCGAGGTGCCGGCGGCCGAGGTCGCGCGGCTCGCGGACAACGGCTGCGAAGGCGTGTATCGCCACGCCGCCGGGCTGCGGCTGATGGTCGAGAAGGACTTCCCCTGTGCCCACCCGCACGCCCCGGAAGCGCGGGAGCCCGAGACCGAGCGGTTCGCGCCCACCGAGGCGTTCCTGACCCGAAAGCACGCCGGGCTTCCCCAGCCCGGCGCCGACCCTGAAGCCGATGGCGGCTGACAGCTTCCCCGGCGTGTCCGGCGACGCCGTGCGCCGGAGCACGACCACGGCGCGCGTGACAATCGTGCGCGACCTGGCCGCACGGGAGCGCGCCGACACGCTCGCGACCGAGGAGCCGATGGAGATCCGCGCCGGGGGCCCGGGCCAGGAGGCGGTGCGGGTCGCGGTCACGATGCGAACGCCGGGCAACGACTTCGAGCTCGCCGCCGGGTTCCTCGTCACCGAGGGGCTCGTACCGCCGGGGGGCGTCGAAGCCGTGGCGTACTGCGAAGATCCGGACGCGCAGCGCTACAACGTCGTGACCGTGCGCACTGCGACGGCGTTCGACCTCGGCGCCGCCGAGCGCAACTTCTTCGCCACCTCGAGCTGCGGGATCTGCGGCAAGGCGTCGCTCGAGGCGGTGACCGTCCGGTGCCCGCCGATCGCCACAGGGATCCCCGTCGAGGCGGAGGCGCTGCTCGGGCTGCCCGGCGCGCTTCGCGAGCGCCAGCGGATCTTCGGGCGGACCGGTGGGCTCCACGCGGCCGGCCTGTTCGACGCCTCGGGCGCCCTGCAGCTCGTGCGCGAGGACGTCGGCCGGCATAACGCGGTCGACAAGGTCGTCGGGGCCCTCGCGCTCGGCGAGACGGTTGACGCGCAGATCCTCCTGGTGTCCGGCCGCCTTTCGTTCGAGATCGTCCAGAAGGCCGCGGTCGCGCGCATCCCGGTCGTCTGCGCGATCTCGGCGCCGTCGAGCCTCGCCGTGCGTGCGGCGGACGCGCTCGGGGTCACGGCGCTGGGCTTCCTGCGCCCGGGCGGGTTCAACATCTACGCCCACCCGGAGCGCGTGCTCACGGGAGCGCCGGACTGATGGCCCGCTCCAGGCCACGCCGTCGCGATCTGTGGGCGGGGCTGCGGCCGAACGGCATCGGGCTGACGAGGCCCATCCACTACCTCGAGATGCTGCGGACGGTCTGGGAGAACCGCGGAAGCCTTCGCCACGCGAGCCGCATCCTGCGCCACGGCGTGTGCGACGGGTGCGCGCTCGGCGTTGCCGGACTGCACGACTGGACCATCGACGGGGTCCACCTGTGCACCACGCGACTCGCGCTCCTTCGCACCAACACGATGGGCGCGGCCGACCACGCGCTCCTCGCCGACGTCGAGCTCCTCCGGCGCCACTCTGGTCGCGAGCTTCGCGACCTTGGACGGCTCGCCCACCCGATGGTTCGCCGCCACGGCGAGCCGGGCTTCACCCGCGCCGGGTGGGACGTGGCGCTCGCGCTCGTCGGCGGCGCGATCCGCGACGCCGACCCGCACCGCATCGCGTTCTTCCTGACGTCGCGCGGCATCACCAACGAGGTCTATTACGTCGCCCAGAAGGTCGCCCGGTTCCTTGGGACCAACAACATCGACAACGCGGCACGCCTCTGCCACGCGCCGTCTACCGGGGCGCTGAAGCAGGCGGTCGGCGCGATCGCGACCACGATCTCGTACACCGATCTGTTCGAGACCGACTTGATCGTGCTGTGGGGCTCGAACGTCGCGAACGCGCAGCCGGTGATGATGAAGTACCTCTACCTGGCCAGGAGGCAGGGCACGAAGGTTGCCGTGGTGAATCCTCAGCGCGAGCTCGGGCTCGAGCGCTACTGGGTGCCGTCGAATGTCGAGAGCGCGCTGTTCGGGACGAAGATGACCGACGCGTTCTTCCAGGTGCACACCGGAGGCGACGAGGCCTTCGCCACCGCGGTGCTCAAGGTGCTGATCGACGAGGGCGGCATCGACGAGGAGTTCGTCGCAGCGCACACCACCGGCTTCGACGGCGTCCGGGAGGAATGCGCGCGCCACACGCTCGCCGACCTGGCGGCGGCCAGCGGGGTGGGGGAGGACGGGATCCGGAGCTTCGTGGAGATGTACCGGGCATCCGGCTCGGCGGTGTTCATCTGGTCGATGGGCATCACGCAGCACGCCTGCGGCAGCGACAACGTGCGCTCGATCCTCAACGTGGCGCTCGCGCGGGGCAACGTCGGGCGCCCCGGTGCGGGGCTCATGCCGATCCGGGGGCACTCCGGCGTGCAGGGCGGGGCCGAGATGGGCGCGTACGCGACGTCCCTGCCGGGCAACGTCCCCATCGACGAGGCATCGGCGGCGGCGCTGTCGGCCAAGTACGGGTTCCCGGTGCCCGGCTGGCGGGGTCTCACGGCGGAGGAGATGGTGGAGGCCGCCGGCCGCGGCGACCTCGACGTGCTGTTCGCGAGCGGCGGGAACTTCCTTGACGTGTTGCCCGATCACCGCCTCGTCGAGGAGCGCCTCGGCCGCGTGCCCGTGCGGGTGCACCAGGACATCGTGGTTTCGAGCCAGATGCTCGTCGATCCGCCCCCGGGAGGGGCGGTGGTGCTCCTTCCCGCCGCCACGCGCTACGAGCAGGAGGGCGGCGGCACCCAGACGACGACGGAGCGCCGGGTGGCGTTCAGCCCCGAGATCCGGGGCCCGCGGCCCGGAGAGGCGCGATCCGAATGGCGGATCTACCTCGACCTCGCGCGTCACGTCGACCCGGAGCGGGCCGGGCTTGTGGCATTCGACGACAGCCAGTCGATCCGCGAGGAGATCGCGCGGGTCGTGCCGTTCTACGACGGCATCCAGCACCTGCGCGACACGGGCGACCAGTTCCAATGGGGCGGGACCCGGCTCTGCGACGGCTGGGTGTTCCCCACCGCCGACGGCAAGGCCCACTTCACGCCGGTCGCACCGCGCGATCCGCGGCCTCCGGAGGGGCGGTTCGCGCTGTCGTCGCGGCGCGGCAAGCAGTTCAACTCCATGGTCTTCCGTTCCGACGATCCGCTCACCGGGGCGGCTCGCGACGCCCTCTTCATGGCCGCCGAGGACGCCGAGCGTCTCGGGCTTCGCGACGGCGCGGCCGTGCGCGTGCGGTCGAAGGTGGGTGAGGTCGCCGCGCGCGTGCATGTCGCGCCCGTGCGGGAAGGCAACGTCCAGATGTTCTTCCCGGAGTGCAATCCGCTCATCTCCCCGGGGGTCCGCGACCCCGACTCCCAGGTTCCGGACTACAACGCCGTGGTCGAGGTGCTGCCCGCCGTCGGGTGACCGAGGGCCGCCTCCGCACGGGCGAGATCCTCGGGGGTGTTGACGTTGAGAAGCTCGCCGGGTGCGGCCCGCAGCGCGACGGCCGCGAGGTGCGTCGCGAGCGTCTGGGCCGCGAGCACGCCATCGGCGAGGATCGCCTCGCACGCTGCGAGCGCGGCCTGCCGCGGATACCGGGCGCAGAGCGGCTGTATCCGTCCCTCGGGGTCGGCGGCGACGGCGGCACCGGCGGGGTCCGCGACGAGCCGGTCGAGGATCGCGTCGGCGAGCGGGAGATCGCACGCGAGCACCAGGCACGAGGCCGTCGCGAGCGCACCCAGTCCCGTCGCGATCCCCACGAGGGGAGCGGCCGGTCCGGGGCGGTCGAACACGACCGGCGCGGTCAGCGCCGGGAGTGGGATATCGGGGCGCGAGACCACCACGACCGACGCGCACCGCGCCTGGAGCCTCGCGACCGCGGATTCGACCAGCGTCCGGCCGGCCACGAGCATGCCCGCCTTCGGTCGGCCGATCCGCAGGCCCGCCCCGCCGGCGAGCACGATCCCGCCGAGCGACCGATCCTCACCCACGTCCATCGTGGGACGGTACCGCGCATCCGCCTTCCGCTCGTTCCCCGGACGGTACGTCTTCCACTGCCACAACGTCGAGCACGAGGACATGCGGATGATGGCGGCGTTCGAGGTCGTGATCCAGCAGGAGCCCAGGGCCTTCCCCGAACCGTTCCGGCTACCGTAGTGTGCCGCTGCCGCGGCGCGGCAGCACGGTCGTCCCCGGGGGCTCGGCGAGTATTCCCACTAACTCGGTCGGCTTTTGCGCCAATCTGGTAGAAGGAGTGCTCGAAGGACCCGAGACAGGCCCATGCCCTGTCGTGACGCGTCAAGGAGATCACGAGAATGAGTCAGCAGCGAGCGGAGACGATCGCCCTCCACGGTGGTCAGACAGCGGACCCCACCACCAACGCCCGGGCGGTCCCGATCTACCAGACCACGTCGTTCACGTTCGACGACACGCAGCACGCCGCGGACCTGTTCGCGCTGAAGGTTCCGGGCAACATCTATACCCGGATCATGAACCCCACCTGGGCCGTGCTCGAGGAGCGGCTCGCGTCGCTCGAGGGCGGCATCGCCAGCTGCGTCACGGCCTCCGGCCAGGCCGCCGTCACCTACTCGGTGCTCAACGTCTGCCGCGCCGGCGACAACATCGTCAGCGTCTCGACCCTCTACGGGGGTACCTACAACCTGTTCGCCCACACCCTCCCTCAGTACGGGATCGAGGTCCGGTTCGTCGACCCCGACACGCCCGAGGCGGTGGCCGGGCTCGTCGACGACAAGACCCGCCTCGTGTTCGCCGAGACGATCGGAAACCCGAGGCTCAACGTCGTCGACATCGCGGCGTGGGCCGACGCGGCACATGCGGCTGGGTTGCCGCTCATCGTCGACAACACCGTCCCCACCCCGATCGGATGCCCGGTGTTCGAGCTCGGCGCCGACGTCGCCGTCCACTCGCTCACCAAATACATCGGGGGACACGGTACGTCCATCGGCGGCGCCCTCGTCGACAGCGGCAAGTTCGACTGGGTCGCCAACGCGGAGCGCTTCCCGGGGCTCACCGCGCCGGACCCCAGCTACCACGGGGTGGTGTGGAGCGATGCCCTCGGACCGGCCGCGTACATCGGCCGCATCCGCACCGTGCTCCTGCGCAACACCGGCGCGGCGCTGTCGCCGTTCAACGCGTTCCTGTTCCTGCAGGGCATCGAGACGCTCCCGCTGCGCATGGAGCGCCACAACGAGAACGCCCTCGCCGTCGCCCGGCACCTGTCCGGCCACGATGCGGTCGAATGGGTTCAGTACCCGGGTCTCGAGGGGGATCCGTACCACGAGGTCGCGAAGCGGACTCTTCGCGGCGGATCCGGCTCGCTGGTCACGTTCGGGATCAAGGGCGGGCGGGAGGCCGGACAGCGGTTCATCGAGTCGCTCGAGCTCTTCAGCCATCTCGCGAACATCGGTGACGCGAAGTCCCTCGCGATCCACAACGCCTCCACGACCCACTCGCAGCTCAACGACGAGGAGCTCGCCGCGGCCGGGGTCACCCAGGACACGGTGCGCCTCTCCGTCGGCATCGAGCACATCGACGACATCCTCGACGACCTCAACCAGGCGCTCGCGAAGGCACGCGACGCCGTGGCGGTGTAGTCCAAGCGGTGACGACCGGCGGGCGCCCCGATCCGAGCGGCGGGTCCGTCGGACTCGTCGAGACCATGCGGGTCGTCCTCTTCACGGAGGACGACCCGTTGACGCTCGACTCCGGCGCGACGCTCGCGCCGGTCGAGGTCGCCTACGAGACGTACGGGACCCTCAACGCGGACGCGTCCAACGCCGTCTACATCTGTCACGCGCTGACCGGCGACGCCCACGCCGCCGGGCACCACGGCGACCCGGCGCGACCCGGGTGGTGGGATACCCTCATCGGCCCCGGGAAGCCGGTCGACACCGACCGCTTCTTCGTGATCTGCTCCAACCTGCTCGGCGGGTGCCAGGGCACCACCGGGCCCGGCTCGATCGACCCCGCGACGGGCCGGGCCTACGGCCTGCGGTTCCCGATCTTCACCATCTCGGATCTCGTGGCCGTACACCGCGCGCTCATCCACCATCTTGGCGTGCGCAGGCTCATGGCCGCGATCGGCGGCTCGGTGGGCGGGATGCAGGTGATGCAGTGGGCGCTCGATCACCCGGATGATGTCCACGCCGGCGTGATGGTGTGTGCCACGGGACGCCTTTCGGCTCAGAACATCGCGTTCTCGGCGGTGGCGCGGGAAGCGATCCTGCGCGACCCGGACTTCAACGGCGGCGACTATTACGACGCCGACCGGCGGCCCGACACGGGCCTCGCGCTCGCGCGGATGATCGCCCACATCACGTACCTCTCCGAGGAGTCGATGCGCCAGAAGTTCGGCCGGCGCATCCAGGACGCGGACGAGCCACGCCGGAACTTCGGCGTCGACTTCCAGGTCGAGAGCTACCTCCAGCATCAAGGCGAGAGCTTCCTCAAGCGGTTCGACGCGAACAGCTACCTGTACCTGACCAGGGTCATGGACTACTTCGATCCGTTCGCCGACCCGGTCGCCGCCGCGGAGCGGCTGCGGCATGTCACGACCCGCTTCCTCGTGCTCTCCTTCGACACCGACTGGCGCTTCGACACCGCACATTCGCGCGAGGTCGTCCGGATGCTGCAGGCAAATCGAGTGCCCGTGACCTTCCGGGAGATCGAATCCCCCTGGGGGCACGACTCGTTCCTGCTCGTCGTGCCGGAGTACCACCGCACCGTTGCCGGCTTCCTCGACCGCATGGAACGCGAGGCCGTCAACGGCGCACGGCGCGCGCCGACGCCGGGGGAGGACGTTGCGACCTGATCTCGCATTGGTGGCCGGCATGGTGCCGCGCGGGACTCGCGTGCTCGACCTTGGCTGCGGCGACGGCGCGCTGCTCGAGCACCTCATCCGGGAGAAGGGGTGCGACGGCCACGGGCTCGAGATCTCCGCGGAGGGCTTTCACGCGTGCATCGACCGAGGCGTTCCCGTCCTGCAGGCCGACATCGACGACGGCCTCGGCGACTTCGACGACGGATCGTTCGACCTCGTGGTGCTCTCGCAGACGTTGCAGGCGACCCGCCGGCCCGCGTTCGTGCTCTCGGAGATGATGCGCGTCGCGCCCGCCGGCATCGTGTCCTTCCCGAACTTCGGGCACTGGCGCATCAGGTTCGGCCTGCTCGGCCGGGGACGGATGCCGTCGTCGCGTCTGCTGCCGTACGCCTGGCACGACACGCCGAACATCCACCTGTGCACCCTCCGGGACTTCGAGGAGCTCGCCGCCGCCGAGGGCCTTCGCCTGACCGCGCGGGTGCCGCTCAACGTCCGGGGTGGCAGGGCGCGGGCATGGGTCGAGCGACGGCCGAATCTGCTGGCGGCCGGGGTGGTGTGCCGCATCGAGCACCGCCCGAAGCGGGGTCAGGACGAGGCGGTCACGAACCCGCCGAATTGATTCGTTGCGGATGTAAGGAAGTCGCAGGATGCTCGTCGTACAGGTACGGCGATGAACCGACGAATCTCCGAATCACGCACACGACTCGGAATCGAGCTCGAGCAGGCGCTGGCGGACTGGATCAACGCATCGCGCCGCGTCTACGAGCCCCCGCACGATCTCAGCGACGAGCAGGCCGAACATGCGGCCTGGTGCCGGGTCCAGTCGGTGCTCTCCCCGGTCGAGACCCGCACCGCGGCCGCGGGCGGTCGGCAGCTCCTCCTGCCGCGTACCTGAGGCAGGGCGACTCGGGTCGCCCTCCGAAGCGGCACGTTTCCGAGAAGGACTAGAATGGCGCCGGTCCAGGGAAGGGAGTGTGACGGGTGCCAGAGGGTAAGCGACGCATCGACCGCATCAGCAAGCCGGAGTTCGTCGAGGGCCTCGAGGGGCTGGACCTCGCGGAGCTGCGCGAACGGCGCGACGGGTGCCGTGAGGAGCTCGAGCACCTCTCGATGCTCCGCCGATACGTGCAGAGCCGGGCGGAGATCCTCAGGGGCGAGCTCGACCGCAGGTCCGAGGGTGGCAACGGGTCGTTGCTCGACAACCTCGCCGAGATCCTTGCCTCCGACGAGCGCAGCACGTCGTCGCGCGGGGGCGCCATCCGCCTCCACGTGCCCGACGACGAGATGCTGCTGGCGCGGCGGCGGGTGGAGCGGCTGGTGGCCGAGTCGGGCCTCACCGACCCGACCTCGCTGAGCGACGCCGATATCGAGCAGGGCGTCGCAGAGCTCGCCGCCGAGGAGCGGGTCGTGTCGTCCGACCGGGCCGAGGTGATCCGCGTACTCGACCTCCTTCAGGACGAGCTCAAGCGCCGGTTCAAGGAGGACCCGGCGTCCGTCCTCGACTGACGACGGCGGACGCTGTCAGTCGTCGCCGCGGATGCTGTGTCTGTCCGGGCGCTCGCTCGGCTGCGGAGGACCGAGGCCGAGATCATTCCCCGGCTGGCCGGTTAGCGCGAGACGACGACCTCCGCTGCCTCCAGCCGGGCGATCTCGCCGGCCGGATATCCGAGCTCTTCGAGGACCGCCCGCGTGTCAGCTCCGAGGTGGCGACCGGCGAACCTGACCTCGCCTGGAGTCCGAGAGAGGCGGACCACGGGAGCGGTCATCGTGACACGGCCGAGCTCTTCGTCGTCGACCTCGGTCAGCATCCCCATCACCCGTACCTGATCGTCGTCGAAGAGCTCGTCGCGTTCCCGGACCGGGCCGCAGGGCACGCCGACACCGTCGAACACGGCGAGCCAGTGGCCGGTCGTCGCCGTGCGGAGCCTGGGGGCGAAGAGGCCGACGAGCTCCTCGTTGCGCTCCACCCGTTCGGCCCGGCTGCGAAAGCGCTCCTCGTGGAGCAGATCCGGCATTCCGAGCGCTGCGCAGAACCGATGGGCGAGGCGCTCCGCGTACGCGGCGATCGCGATCCAGCCGTCGGCGGTCTCGTACACGCGGTAGAACGCGCGCGGGAACGCCATCACCTGCGGCGGCTGGTCGTCGAGCCGAACGAGCGAGTGCGCGTTGAGCGCCACGGCCATGCCCAGGAGGCTCAGCTCGACGCGCTGACCGCGCCCGGAGCGCTCCCGTTCGAGGAGGGCGGCCAGGATGCCGGCGCACGCCAGGAGCGGCAACCCGGTGTCGTTGATCGGGATCGGGCTCGCACGGGGCGACTCGTCGGGCCCGAGGCCGCTGGGCGGCATGAACCCGCCGATCGCCTCGGTGACGATGTCGTATCCGCGCTGCTCGCGCCGGGCCCCGCCGTCACCGTACGCCGAGATCTGGCAGTAGACGAGCCGCTCGTTGAGGCCCTCGCACGTCTCCCAGCCCACGCCGAGCCGCTCCGGCGTTCCCGGGCGGAGGTTCGTCACCAGCACGTCCGCCCGCCGCACCAACTCGTGGGCGATGGCCTGGCCGTCCTCGGTGAGCAGATCGACGCAGACCGCGCGCTTGTTGCGGTTGGTCTGGAGGTAGTGGCGGCTGCGACCCGGGTGCCCTGGGATGACCTCGTGGAACCGCCATTCGTCGCCCGCCGGTCGCTCGAGCTTGATCACGTCGGCGCCGAGGTCACCGAGATGCATCCCCGTGAGCGGCCCCGCGAGGTTGTGCGAGATGTCGAGCACGCGGATGCCGGTGAGCGGAGCCGCTGCCATCCGCGGAGGCTAGTCAGTATCGGTCGCCGGCGGCTCCTCGTGCGCCCCGATGGCGCGGGCGATGACCATCTTCTGGACCTCGACGGTGCCCTCGCCGATGTCCAGGATCTTCGCGTCGCGGTAGAACCGGGCGATGGGGGACTCCTCCATCCACCCGTAGCCGCCGTGCAGGTGGAGCGCCCGTTCCGCGACGGTCTGGGCGAGCCGTCCCGTGACGAGCTTCGCCATCGCAGCGACCTTCGTGAAACGCTCGCCCTCGTCCTTCATCCGTGCGGCTAGGTAGAGGAGCGACCGGGCAGACGCGATCTCGGTCGCCATCTCCGCGAGTTGGAACTGCACCGCCTGGAACGCGACGAGCGGCCGGCCGAACTGGCGGCGCTGCTTCGCGTGGCGCAGGGCCAGCTCGAACGCCCCCTGCGCGAGGCCGAGGCCCATCGCGCCGACGCTGATCCGTCCGCCGTCGAGCACACTCAGGAACTGCTGGAAGCCGGCGCCCTCGGGACCGAGCTGCGCGTCGGCGCCGAGCCGCACGGCGTCAAAACTGAGCGGTCGAGTGTCGCTCGCGCGCCAGCCGACCTTCCGCAGCGCGGGCCCGGGCGCGTACCCCGGCGCGTCCGCCGGGACGATGAAGTTCGTGATCTCGCCGTCGCCGGTGAGGGCGGTGATCGTGCAGCACCCCGTGATGTCGGTGCCCGCGTTCGTGATGAACATCTTCGAGCCGTTCACGACCCAGCCGCCGTCGGCCTGCGGCTCGGCCCGGGTGCGGGTCGCGCCGGCGTCGGACCCGGCGTCCGGCTCGGTCAGCCCGAACGCGCCGAGCATCTTCCCCGCAGCCAGATCCGGCACCCACCGCGCCTTCTGGGCGTCGTCGCCGAACATCACGATCGGCATCGTTCCGAGGGACGTGTGCCCCGCCACTGTGATCGCCACGCTCGAGTCGACGCGGGCGAGCTCCTCGATCGCGATTGCGTACGACAAGGTGTCGAGCCCGCCCCCTCCGAGTTCCTGTGGCACGGGCATTCCCATCAGGCCGAGCTCCCCGAGCATCGCGACGATCTCGTACGGGAACCGGGACTCCCGGTCGAGCTCCTCGGCGACCGGCAGGACCTCGCCCTCGGCGAACTCCCGGACGGTGTTTCGCAGCAGGACCTGCTGCTCGCTGAGGGTCTCGTTCACAGCGGCGCGCTGCCGTTGACGGCCCTTGCCTCGCCGCCCGTCATGGAGAGGAGCTCCCCGAAGCGGGCGTAGGCGGTGTCCTCCTTCGGGTAACGGATCTCACGGTAACCGGTGACGCGCTCGGGAAGCCGTAGGGCCTCGTCCGCGACGGGGCCGGTGACGCGCCCGTCGCACACGGCCGCGACCACCTCGGTCTCGTACCAGTCCCTGAAGGCCCGCTCACGCCGGTGCCACGCGGGCATCAGGCGGCGCAGGAACCGCGCGCGGCGGGCGATGCGCAGCATCCAGTCGCGGGTCTCGAGGTCGAACTCGATGTGGCGGCCGAGAACCTCGAACGCCGGGCGGTTGAGGTGCACGTACCGGATGCGGTCGCCGCGTTCCGGGTCGATATCGAACCGCTTGCGGTCCCTGGCGTACTTCTTCTCGCTGGTGAGCTGGTGTGCGACGAACACCTCGTCCTTAATGCACATTGTGCGGTGGAGGTTGTGGACCGCGGCCGCGAGATGATCGGGCGCGCGCTCGTGCACCCGTTCGACGAGCGAGATGTACCGCTGCCCGTAGGCCGCGCCACCCCAGGCGATGAGCTCTGGCAGGCGGGTGGCGAGCATCCGAAACGGCTCGCCGGTGATCCCGGCGGCCTCCGCCCGCGTGATTCATCCGCCGGTAGCTGTGGCGGTCGCCGGCGCGGGCAATCCACCCGGCTTCGCGATCCACGAGCTCCTCGACCGACTCGGTTGCCTGGACCGAGGCGTGCTCGTCAGGCGAGCCGCCGCCCGAGGGTGAACGCCGCGAGGTTTGCGTCCGCTCGCCGCCCGGCGGGACCGCGCGGATGGCATCTTCGATCGCCTCCCGGGTGAGGGGGAGCCAGCCACGCTGGTACGCCGCGCCGAGCACAGACACGTTCGCGTAGATGCGGTCGCCGAGGGCCTCCTCGCACGCCGTGGCGAAGTCGAGCGCGACCAGGCCGCCGGGCCGCGTCCGCTCTCGCGCCATCGCGACGATGTCGTCCGGCGGGCGGGCCTGAGCCCATCAGGACCGTGGTCGTGGGGCGGATCGCGGTGTTGATCACCGCGGCGGTGCGCTCGGGCGACGCCTTCGCCAGGGCCCGGACGCCCTCGATCGCCTCGAGGCCGATGACCAGGTCGGCATGACCGTCCGGGATCAGCGCGGACCGCACGCGATCGCCGTCATGCATGACCATGTCGCAGAACACGCCGCCGCCGCGCTGCGCGAGGCCCTTCTTCTGGTAAACGTCGACTTCGGCGAACTCGCCGGCGGCGGCGTCGGTGAGGATGCGCGACACCACGCCGATGCCCATGCCGCCGACTCCGCCCATGAAGACGGCGACGCCTTCCGGCCCGACCGGCTCGACGTGCGGCTCGGGAAGCGGCGCGACCGCCGTCGCGGTCGCCGACGCGGGCGCCTGCCTGCGGTTAACGGTGACCAGCTCGAAGCTGGGGCAGGCCTTGATCTTCGAGCAGTACCCGTCGTCGACGCAGATCTCCCCGTCGATCGCGACCTTCTCCCCGAATGTGGTCTCGACGACCGCGAGCCCGGGACACCCGGTGCCGACGGTGCATGCGCGGCAGTTCTCGCAGACCTCCTCGACGATGTTGTAGCGGGTGATCTCGGGCAAGTACCCGGTCTCGCGGACCACCCGCTCGCGCTCACGTCGCGTACGCCGTCCGGAGGTGATCGCGCACTCCTTGTCGGCGATGACGATCCGCGTGCCCTCCATGAGCAATGCACGCTCGAGCAACGCCATGTACCCGTCGCGGTCGTCGGGGTTCGCGCGCTGGAGGAACGACGGGCCCATCGCCCGCACGATCTCCTCGATCTCGAGGGGGTGCTGCGGCCGGCCCATCAGGTCGGTCGCGCTCGCCGGCGTGCCCTGGTGGCCCGTCATCGCCGTGTTCTTGTTGTCGAGGATGACGTAGAGGATGTCCTGGTTCTGCTTGATCGCGTTCGCGATGGTGGAGATCTCGCCGTGGAAGAACGTCCCGTCGCCGACGAGCGTGTAGTGCTTGTTGCTGACCAGCGGGGCGGCGCCGGCGCCGGTGGCTCCGCCCAGGCCCATCGCGGAGAGGTTGTCCATCTCGGAGAACGGCGGCAGGTAGTTCATGGAGTAGCAGCCGATGCCGCCGTGGGCGATCACTTGGATCGGGTCGCGCCCGTGCACTCGGCGCATGTACTCGGGGTCGCGGAACCTGCGGCGCAGCTCCTGCATCGGGTTGCTGGTGCCGCGGTGCGGGCAGCCCGCGCAGAACGTCGGGGTGCGCGAGATCAGCGGCAGCGTCCGCGGGGCGGGCGCCTCCACCACCATGCGCGCGCGCCGGACCACATCGCGTGGGAACGCCTCCGGCCGCGCTGTGACGATCCGGGCGAGCGCGGCGACCGCCGTCTCCAGGCTCCATGCCGGGCCCCTCGGGCGTGGCCCCCGCGCCGTCGGGCAGGCGCTTGCCCCACACCGACTGGCGGCGGCCTTCGAGCGCGGTCCTGACCTGGCCCTCCAGATGCGGCGCCCGCTCCTCGAACACGACGACCTCGTCGACGGTGTTGGCGAAGCATCCGCACGGGTGCGGGGTCGAGCGGCCAGGTGAGTGCGAGGCGCAGGATCGGGACGTGCCCGTCGAGGCCCAGTTCGTGAAGCGCGTGGTGCAGCAGCGGGTACGCGGCGCCGGCGGTCACGATCCCCACGGCCGAGTGCGCGCTCGCCCCCGGCTCGACCTAGGTTGAGCCCGCGCGCGGCGACCGCCGCCTTGAGGGCCGGGAGCCTGCGGGTGAGGATGTCCTCCTCGAGCGACGACGTGTACGGCGGAAGCGACACGGAGCGGTCGGCGCGCACGGCGGACGTGTCCATCTCGATCCGGCTTAGCGGGCCAACCTCCGGGGAGCGGTTCGGCGCGAGATCGACGACGGCCGCTCCATCGGCCTGGGTGGTCGTCACCATCACCGCGACAATCAGCCCGGACTCGGCGGACAGGTCGAACGCCGTACGGACGAGGTCCTTGACCTCCTGGAAGGTCGCCGGCTCCAACACGGGGATGCGATCCCGCGCTCAGCGTGATCCGGCTGTCGGCCCCGACCTGGGTGGAGGAGCTCAACGTGTCGTCGCCGACGACGACGACGGCTGCCGCGTCCTTGGCCGCTTTCGACGAGTTGGCGATCGCGAGGGCGTCGAGCGCGACGTAGGTGCCGACGCTCTTGAACACGGTCATCGCGCGCGCGCCCGGGACCTGACGCGCGCCGTTCAGCATCGCCGCTGATTGAGCCTCGTTGTTGGCGAGTACCGCCTCGACGCCAAGCTCGCGGAGTTGCCCCGCGTGTTCCTCGCAGACGAGAAACACCTCTGCCACCGGCGAGCCCGGGTACCCGGTGATCAGCGAGACGCCCGCCTCCAGGGCGCCCTTCACGATCATCTCGTTGCCTGCGAGCACCGCGCGACCCGCTCCGCGGCTGAGCGCGGGACCCGCTTCGGCCGCTGGCGCGACCTGGAGCGCTTGCGTCGTCATTGCGCTGGGACCTCCGCGACGAATTCCGTTCGTTCGACTCTCGAGAGTAGTGATTTATCATTCCAACTGTCAGGTCAAATCGTACGAAATTCATCGTCATGGATGCTGTAGACCAAAAGATCATTCAACTCTTGACCCGTGATGGGCGCATGAGCTTTGCGCAGATCGGCCGGCACGTGAGCCTCTCGACCCCCGCGGCGCACAGAAGGGTCCGGATGCTCGAACAGCGCGGGTTGATCACCGGATACACGGCCCGGGTCGACACGTCCTCGCTCGGCGCCGCCCTGTCGGCGCTCGTGGCGATCGAGACGGAGGGGAGTCTCGACGCCCTCGTGCGCGAGCTCGAGCGCATCCCCGAGGTGGA
Organism: uncultured Thermoleophilia bacterium; assembly: GCA_963706315.1. Classification (GTDB taxonomy): domain Bacteria; phylum Actinomycetota; class Thermoleophilia; order Miltoncostaeales; family Miltoncostaeaceae; genus CALMEC01. Next base: position 111,794 of record CAVPMA010000014.1, read on the forward strand.
GGCGTGCTGGTCGACCGCCGGTACGTCCGACCTGCTTCTGAAGGTCCGAGCGGCGAGCCCGGTCACCCTCGAGCGGCTCCTTGTCAGGATCCGCGAACAGGCCGGCGTCGACCGCACGAGGACGACGGTGCTGCTGGATACCCGGTTCGAGCGCGAGGTGGACCCGGCCGCGCTCCTCGCTGCCGACGACGCCCCGGGTGCGAGCCCCGTGTTGCCCAAATAGATGGCTGTCGGTCCCCACGGCCATAGGCGCGTGCGCGGCGACTCACGAGGTGAATCCCGCCCGGCGGGCCGGTACCGTGTCGGCGTGCCCCGACCCGCCGCACGCGCGTCGATCCTCGTCGCCCTGGGAATCCTCGCCCCGGCGGCGGTCGTGACGGCGTCGGTGCTGTCCGATCCGCAAGTGGTCAGCCTCACCGACAGCGGGCAAGCGGGCAGTCAGGACGCCCGCGGCGGCGCGGTCTCGGCCGACGGCCGGTACGTGGCGTTCACGTCGGCGGCGGCGCTGGCAGGCACGCCCACGAACGGGGTGCTCCAGCTCTACGTGCGCGATCCGGTCGCCGGTCGCACGCTCCTCGCCTCGGCCGCCGCGACGGGCGTGGCGGCCGACGCCCCGGTCGACGATCCGGCCGACAGGCGTGCCTACGCGATCTCAGGCGACGGGCGGTACGTCGTATTCGCATCGACGGCCACGAACCTCGCCGCGGGGGACCCCGACGGGTCGAGCCGGGACGTGTTCCGCAAGGACCTCGCCACCGGGGCGGTGGCCATCGTCTCCCGCGGGCCGAGCGGGGTGCAGGCCAACGCATCGGTCGGAGGCGACCCCGACATCTCGTATGACGGCTCCCGCGTGGTCTACGACACCGGGGCGGCCATGAACCTCTGGTCTGATGACGCGTTGCCGGCGAGCGACGTGGTGATGCGTGACCTGACCTTCGGCACGAGCACGCTCGTGAGCGTCGCGCCCGGAGGCGGCCCTGCCGCATCGGTGGAGCAGGCGTCGATCAGCGCCGACGGTGGCCATGTGGCCTTCGAGTCCGGGACGTCCGTGTTCGTGCGCGACGTGACGGGCGCGACGACCGTCGCGGTCCCGGGCACCGCGGCCGCACCCGATCTGTCGGGCGACGGCTCGGCCGTCGCGGTCGAGGCGGGTGCGGGAATCGCACGGCACGCCCCCCCTGGTGGTCCCGCGATCCCGGTGACCGGCTCCGGCTCGCGACCGTCGATATCCGCCGACGGGCTTCGCGTCGCCTACGAAGCTGGCGCGCCGGCGCAGGTCCTCGCGCAGACCGGAGGAGCGCCAGCCGAGCGTGTGAGCGAGCGGGCCGACGGGTCGTTCTCGATGCTTCCCTCCGTCGCTCCGGGGATGAGCACCAACGGAGCGATCGTGGCGTTCACCCATGACGACTTGGGCGGAACGTCACTGGTCGTCGGCGACGTCAACGGACTCGCCGATGTCATCACCGCGCGGCTCGCCCCGACGGACGCTCAGGGGCCGCAGCTCGCGTTCCCCGCGTTCAGCCCCGCTCCGGACTCCGGTGCGCCGTCGGTGACGGTGCAGGGACGGGCGAGCGACCCGTCCGGGGTCATGGCCGTCACCGTCGGCGGCATCCCGGCTGCGCTCGGCGGCTCCGGGAGCTTCGCCGTCGAGGTCCCGCTCGCCGTCGGCGTGAACGTTATCCCGATCAGGGCGACAGATGGCGCGGGGAACGTCACCGAGCTGACCGTCACCAGCCGCAGGGCATTGCCGCCCGAGCCGAAGCCCGCCGTGAAGGCCCGGGCTCGGTCGCTGAAAGTCGTGAGAATCGGCCGGACGACGGTCGTCAGGTTCCGGCTCGACAAGGGGGCAAAGCGGGTCACGACGCGGCTCTGGCGCCGCGTGCCGCGGTCCGGCACCCCCCCGGGATGGACCCCCGTGGGACAGGCGCGCGTGGTCGCGAGGACGCCGGGAGCACGGGCCGCGCTGCTGAGCCGGACGCCGCTGCGCGCGGACGTCTACCAGGTGCGTGTGAGCGTGGTTTCGGCCGGCGGTGTGGCCGTCACGGTGGTGCGGTACCGGGCGCTCCGGCCCGGAAACCGCTGATAGGCTCGCCCGCATCCGGTTCCCTCGAAAGGACACGCGATGGGTTTGATGAAGCGGTTCTTCATGATCGTCAAGGCCAAGATCAACAAGCTGCTCGATCGCGCCGAGGATCCCAACGAGACGCTCGACTACTCGTACGAGAAGCAGCTTGAGCTCTTGCAGCAGGTGCGCAGGGGCGTCGCCGACGTCGCGACGAGCAAGAAGCGCGTCGAGCTGCAGTCGGAGAAGCTCGAGGCGGCGGTCGCGAAGCTCGACTCGCAGGCCCGTCAGGCGGTCCAGGCCGGGCGTGAGGATCTCGCCCGCGTCGCGCTGGAGCGCAAGAAGGGGGTGCAGGCCCAGCTGCAGAGCCTCGACGCCCAGCGGACGCAGCTCGAAGGCGAGCAGCAGAAGCTGATCAACGCCGAGCAGCGGCTCACGGCCAAGGTCGAGGCGTTCCGGACGCAGAAGGAGACGATCAAGGCTCAGTACACCGCGGCGGAAGCCCAGGTCAAGATCAGCGAGGCGTTCAGCGGCATCTCCGAGGAGATGGCGGACGTCGGGTTGGCCGTGCAGCGGGCAGAGGACAAGACCGACCAGATGCGCGCCCGGGCGGGTGCGCTCGACGAGTTGCTCGAGTCGGGAGCGCTCGAGGACATGACCCAGACGGGTGACGCGCTCGACCGCGAGCTTGCGCAGGTCACGTCGGCATCCGAGGTCGACACGGAGCTCGCGGCCCTGAAGAAGGAGCTCGGCGCGGGGGCGCCGGCGGAGGGCACTGCGCTCGAAGGGGGGACGCCGTGATCGTGCGCATCCTTGGCGAGGGGCAGTTCCGACTCCCCGACGGCGCCGCCGACACGCTCAACGCGATCGACGAGCGGCTCGAGGCTGCAGTCGTCTCGAAAGACGAGGCGGCCTTCACCACCGAGCTCGGGGCGCTCGTCGCGGCGGTGCGCTCGCACGGCACCCCGGTCGCCGACGACGAGCTCGTGGGATCCGATGCCGTCGTGCCCGATCCCGACACGACCCTCGACGAGGCCCGCAGCCTGCTGTCGGAGGAGGGGTTGATCCCGGACTGATGGCGCTCCCGACACGGGTCGACCGGGCGAAGGAACTCGAGCGGGACCGGTACTACATGGGCCTCGCTCGGGCCGTGCAGGCAGGGGCCGACTGTCTCGGGAGCCGTGTCGGCGCGGTGCTGGTGCGCGAGAACCGCGTCGTGTCGACCGGCTTCAACGGCACGCCGACCGGCTTCGCGAACTGCACCGAGGGCGGGTGCGTGCGCTGCCGTGACAGCGACCTGCACGCCCGGGGTCGCGGCGACGAGGCGACCGACAGCGAGCACACCTCCGGGCGGGGGCTCGACCGCTGCATCTGCGTGCACGCCGAGCAGAACGCCTTCCTCACGGCGGCGCGTTTCGGCACCCGCGTCGAGGGCGCCACGCTCTACACGACGCTGAGCCCGTGCTTCGGGTGTCTCAAGGAGGCCATCCAGGCCGGCGTGGTGCGGGTGGTCTACGACGAGCTCTACACCGCGCCGTACAACGAGGCGCTGCAGCGCCAGTACGAGGACCTCGCCGCCCACCTCGCCGGCGAGGACCCCACCCGGTTCGAGCGCCTCGGAGGCGACACGGCCGGTTCGCGGGGGCGCTAGATGTCCTGGTCGCGGTGGCGCATCAGGATCTCGTTGATCCCGACGTTGGGCGGCTGGCTCACCGCGTACATCACCGCGCGGGCGACGTCGTCGTCGGTGAGCGCCACCGCCGGTGCGTTGTCGAAGAACGGCGTGTCCACGTTGCCGGGCGAGATGAGGGTCACCCGGATGCCACGCTCGTGGAGCTCCTTCCTCGCGGCCTCCGCCATCGCCCCGACGGCGTGCTTGGTGGCCGAGTAGACCGACCCGGGCACGGCGACGTGGCCGGCCACGGAGCCCGTGAGCAGCAGGTGCCCCCTCGTCTCCTCGAGGGCCGGCACGGTCGCGCGAACCGTCAGCGCCGCGCCGTAGACGTTGGTCAGGATCATCGAGCGCCAGTGCTCCGGTGACTCGTTCAGGAACCCTCGCACCGCCCCGAACCCGGCGTTGGCGAATGCGACGTCCAGACGGCCGAACTGCGCGAGCGTGGTTGCGACCGCCCGCTCGAGCTCCTCCCACTCCGTGACGTCGCAGCCGATCGCAAGGGCCACGTCCGGGCCGCCGAGCTCGACCCGCTGGGCCTCCAGGCGGTCCAGGGAGCGGGCCAGCAGGGCCACGCGGAACCCGGCTGCCACCGCCTGCCGGGCGGTGGCCTGACCGATGCCGCTCGACGCGCCGGTGATGAGGAAGACCCGGTCGGGCATACGGGGACGATCGCACGCGGCAGGGCCTCGCCGCCCTGGGTGCCAGGCACGCGCGCAGAACCGCCCGCCAGTCCAAGGGGTGGGAACCCCGCCGGTGCCAGGCACCGTTGACACACGACGTTGACTCGGGAGGGGCGGCGCCGGCCCAGGTAGCGTCAGGGCATGACCCGTCGATTCGCGCTGCGGCGTTGCTGGGCGACGCGGCTGCTCTGGCCCATGCTGCGGCGGGAGCCGTTCGCCGAGGTCGGCGACGGCCTGGTGCGGGTCGAGATGGGCTGGCTCGGACGTGCCGAGTGGAACGCCGACAACGTCGCCCGCCTGTCGCGCATGCGCTGGCCCTGGTGGGCCGGCATCGGCGTGCGGCTCGGCCGCAAGATGGTCGCGTATACCACCTCGTGGGGCGACGCGGCGGTGATCGAGCTCACCCATCCGATCGACGTCCGGGCGCCGCTCAGATGGACCACCGCGCGGGTCATCGTGGGCGTCGTCGACGTCGACGAGTTCCTACGCGCCGTCGCGCACGTCCGGGTGCGCCGGGAGGCGGACGCTCCGGACTAAGCGCGCCGGCTCAGGGCACTAGCCCTCGATCGCCTGCATCGCGACGAGCTTGTTCCCATCGGGGTCGAAGAACTCGAGCAGCTTCGCGCCTCCGAGATCTTCGACCTCGCGGCGCACCACGTCGTGTGCGGCGAGCTGGGCCTCGAGGGCGTCGATGTCGTCGGTCGCGAAGACGATCGTGGCACCGCCGCCGTGCGGCCGTGTGGCGAGCTCGCCCTCGAGCGCGAGGTCGTAGCCGCCGACGTCGAACTCCGCCCAGTCGTTGCCGGCACGGTTCTTGAGCGTGAGGCCGAGCACGCCCTCGTAGAACGCGATCGCCTTGTCCATGCTGCAGATCCGGTAGTACACGGTGTCGATTCCCTGGAGCAGCGCCACGCGATCCCCTTCGTTCCGGACGGTCGGCCGGCGAGTGTAGTACACGCGTTCGAAGGGCCGCCGGGAGGGTGCGGACGGGTCCCCTGGTGGGAAACGTGAACGAGTCGTACGGGTTTCGTAAAGCCTCGCCCGTTTGGGGCCGACATGGACCTACACTGGCCCCGATGTCGATACTCCCTGCAATTCGGTCACACGTGACCCGACGCCTCCTCATCGTCCTCCTCGTCACGGCCCTCGCCTGCCTCGGCGGCTGTGGCGGCGAGTCGGGCGGCGGCGGCGCCGGAGCGGGTTCGACTGCGCCGGTGGCGAGCACCGCCACCACGGCACCGTCGACCACCGCGGCAACGACGACATCCGCGCAGGCCGACGAGACGGTGACGGTCTACTTCGCCGACTCCGACGCGGTGGAGCTCAAGCCGGAGACGCGCTCGGTTCCCACCGCGAACCTGCGGGCGGCGCTGGTCGAGCTCGCGAAAGGGCCCACGGAGGCCGGCCACCAGAACGCGCTGCCGGCCGGCACCGCGATCGTCGGGACCGCGGTGCAGGGCGGCGACGCACTGGTGAACCTGAGCTCGGAGTTCACGACCGGGTATCCCCCCGGCGGCGCGGCCGCCGAGTTCGCCGTGCTGGCACCACTCGTGTACACCGCCACGGCCGTCCCCGGCGTCGACCGGGTGCGAATCACCGTGGACGGGCAGACCCCGTCCCCGACGGGCTCGCAATACGACTGGACCGGCTCGTTCAGCCGGGCGGACTTCCCTGGCGCGGTGGCGAGCCCATGAGCCGGCTCCGCATCCTCGTTCTCGCGACGCTGGGCGCCCTCGTCGCCTGCACGTCCTCGGCGGTCGCGGCCCCGCTCGTCGCGATCGACCCCGGACACGGGGGAGCCGACACCGGCGCGACGGGCACGCTCCCGGCTGGCACCCAGACCGGGATGACGCCCCGCATCGACCCCGACGGCCAGACGCGGATCTACGAGAAGGACATCACGCTCGACATCGCGCAACGGCTGAACGCCTACCTCCGCGGCCGCGGCTTCCCGACCGTCATGACCCGCAGCACCGACCTGGCCGGCGGGGATGCGCCCTTCACCACGGTCGGTGCCGACCTGCGGGCGCGCGTCGACATCGCCAACAACGCCGGGGCGAGGGTCTTCGTGTCGATCCACGAGAACGCCCTCAGCGCGACCGCCTCCGGCACGGAGACCTACCACTTCTACTACTCCAGCCCCGGGGCCCGCGCCCTCGCGGTGCTCGTCCACCAGCAGGTGCTCGCGGCCCTCGGGCTGCCCGACCGGGGCGTCAAGACAGCGGGCTTCTACGTCCTCAAGAACACCCGCATGCCCGCGATCCTGGTCGAAGGCGCGTTCATCACCAACCCGGGCGAGGCGCTCCTACTGGCCGACCCGGCCGTCCGCCAGCGAATCGCGGAGGCCATCGGCGTCGGTGTCGCCAAGTACACCGCCGCGGGCTACGACGCGCTCTACGGCCAGCAGCAGAGCCTCACACCGCGGTACCAGGTCAACGCGGGCGCGTTCCGCAAGCTCGCCGACGCCCGCGCCCGGTACCGCCTCGTCCGCCGTCGTGGCTTCGAGGCGGCGATCCGCAGCGAGTACAACGCGCCGAATCGCAAGTACCTCTTCTACGTGGTCTCCGGGAAGTTCGTCTACCTCGAGAACGCACGCGGTCTGCGGGATCGCATGCGCCAGAAGCGTCTCAAGGCGAACGTGGGGCCCATCCCCAAGCGCTCCCGGGCCATCCCGGCTGTCGCCCCCCGGTAGGCGGTCCCGGCGGGCCGTCCGGAGGCTCGGTCTAGCATCGGCAGGCTGTGCCGCCCGACGCCCTCCAACTCCAGCTCCCGCTGCCCCTGCCTCAACCCGGCAGCGAGCGCCAGGCGACGCTCGCCGACCGGCTCTGCGAGCTGCTCGCGCGGCGCGGCCGTCCGCTCGAGGTCGGCCACGTCGTCGCGCAGGTCCTGCGCGTGCGCCGCTGCCCGGAGCGGTTGCAGCGACGGCTGGTCGCGGAGATCGTGGAGAGCGATCAACGCCTCGCCTGGCGGGGCCGCGACCTGGTGGGGCTCGCGCCGGCCGGCTGGGCGGCGACCCCGCTGCGCGAGGCGACGTTCTGCGTCGTCGACATCGAGACCACCGGCGGCGCGCCGGGCCGGTCGAAGATCACGGAGATCGGCGCCGTGCGCATGCGCGGCGGCGAGGTCCTCCAGCGCTTCGAGACGCTCGTCGATCCCTGCCGGCCGATTCCGGAGCCCATCACCCGCATCACCGGCATCCACGACGCGATGGTCGTCGGGCAGCCGCGCATCGAGGAGGCGCTCGAGCGGTTCGTGACGTTCGTCGGCGACGACGTCATGGTGGCCCACAACGCCCCCTTCGACTTCCGCTTCCTCAACTACGAGCGCTTCCGGATCGCGGGCCGCTACTTCACCCAGCCGTGGCTCGACACCCTCGTGATCGCGCGGCGGCTGTTGCGGCGCCGGCTGGACCGGTTCGACCTCGCGACGCTCGCTGAATGGGCGGACACGGCGGTGCGGCCGAACCACCGCGCGCTGGCCGACGCCGAGGCGACGGCCGAGGTGCTCGGCGTACTCATCGACCTGCTGCTGGAGCGGGGACACGCGACGCTCGAGCGAGCGGTGGGCTTCGGCCAGGGCGGCGGAGCCCGGTTCGCGCACAAGCTCGCGCTCGCCGAGGACCTCCCGGCCACCCCCGGCGTCTATCTGATGCGCGACCGCGACGGCGCGGTGCTCTACGTCGGCAAGGCCCGGAACATCCGCCGGCGGGTCCGCTCGTACTTCGGTCCGCAGGGACGGCACGGCCGGCTCATCGCCCGGGCCCTGGAGGGCGTCACGGCGATCGACCACGAGGAGACCGGGTCGGAGCTCAGCGCGCTGCTGCGGGAGGTGGCGCTCCTGCGCGAGCTCCGACCTCCCTGCAACACGCGAGGGCTCGGCGGCGGTCGGCGATACCTCAAGCTCACCAGGGAGCCCTACCCCAGACTGCTCGTCGTCCCCGAGCCCGTCGACGACGGGGCCGACTACTACGGGCCCCTGCGCTCCGAGCGCCTCACCCGGCTGGCGGTGGACGCGCTGCAGGCGCTGTACCCGATCCGCACGTGCCATGCGCGGTGTGCCGGCGGCGCCCAGGCCAGGCTCATCGAGGAGATCCCTTCGGACTGCCGAGGTCCGTGCAGCGGCGGGCACGTCGACGCCTACCGGCAGGGCATCGACGATGTCCGGCGACTGCTCGACGCCGACCAGGGAACGGCGGCGGGCGTACTGCTCACCCGCCTGACCGACCACGTGGCCGCCGACCCCGCGGTCGTCGACGCGGACCGGCGCGAGGCGGTGGAGGCGCTGATCGGCCTGCTGGGCTCGCTTTCGCGTGTGCGCCTGGCCGGAAGCGCCGGCGGCGTGATCGTGGAGCCGTCCACCGAGCACGGGGCCGCGACCGCGCTCTTCGTGTGGCATGGTCGGGTCGTGATGCAGGAGCACATCTGGCCGGAGGACTGGGGTCGCGCCGCGGCGGCCATCACCACGCTCGCGGAAGTGGCCGCGACCCCCGCGACGCCGCTCGGCCCGGGCGAGCTCGACGCCGCCCTGATCCTCCACGAGTGGCTCACCTCGCGTGCCGACCACCCCGGTGTCGTGCCGCTGCGGGCCGGGTTCGACCCGGTCGACGCGCTCGAGTCGGTGCGCGCGGCGGCCGCCGCCATGACGGTCTTCCAGCCTGATCCGCGCCCCGTCATCGACGCCGGCGGGTTCGCGACCGCGGCCTGATGCGTGCGGCGGCCGCCCTGCCGCTGACCGGCCGCTACCGGCCGATGGCGCTCGACGCGGCGCACGGCCTTCGCGCGTGGGCGGATGCCGGCGGCGCGACGCTCGTCGTCGAGGACTGCGGGGAGGCGCCACAGGATGCGGCGCGCATCGCGCTGGACCTGGCCGAGCGGGCCGACGTGCTGTTCGGCCCGTACGGGAGCGGCGCGATGCGCGCGGTGGCCGAGGCGTTCGCGGGGTCGCCGTGGGTCGTCTGGAATCACGGCGGAGCCGCCGTGCCGCACGGCGACGCGCGCATCGTCGACGTCCTCGGGCCCGCCGACCGCTACTGGGATGGTCTCGCCGACGTTCTCACGGACACCGGGGCGCCCCTCGACCGGGTCGCGATCCTGCACGCCGACACCGGTTTCGGGCGGGAGGTCGCGAGCGGGGCGACACGCTCGCTGGCGCGCCGTTCGGCGGTGCCGGTGCTGCTGGCCGCGTTCGACGAGGGACGCGCCCGGGATGCCGCGGCCGACGCGATCGCCGCCGGCGCGCGCGCCGTCATCGGGTGCGGCCGCTTCGAGGACGACATCGCGCTCGGCCGGGCGGTGTGGGGGACGGACCTGGCCGTGGGGCTGGTGGCCTGCGGTGTGGGTGCCGCTGCCGACTCGCTCGGAGACGCCGTCGAGGGCTGGTTCGGCCCGTGCCAGTGGCTGCGGGAGCAAGCGGCCCCACCCGTGGCGCTCGACGAGGGCGCGGACTACCCGGCCGCCCAGGCGCTCGCTGCGGGGCTCGTCGCGTCGCAGGCGCTCGCGCGCGCCGGCAGCGCCGATCCCGGGGCCGTGTGGCATGCGGCCCGTTCGCTCACCACGATCACGTTCCTCGGGCCGTTCGCCGTCGACGACGCCGGGTATCAACTCGCGCACCGGCCGGTGATCGTGCGATGGGTAGCTGGGCCCGACGGGCTTCGGCGCAGCGTCGTCTGGCGACCGGAGGCCGAGTGGACGCGGTGACGAGCCTGGTCGCATGGTTCGCCGGCGCCGGCGCCGAACTCCCGTGGCGCCGCACCCGCGACCGCTACGCCGTGCTGGTGAGCGAGACGATGCTTCAGGCCACGCAGGTGGCGCGGGTCGTGCCGTACTTCGAACGGTGGATGGAGCGGTGGCCGACGCCACCGGCGCTGGCCGACGCGGCCCTCGGGGAGGTGCTCGCAGCCTGGCATGGCCTGGGGTACCCCAGGCGCGCGCGGAATCTCCATCGCGCGGTGGCGATCGTCGCGGCCGAGGGCTGGCCGCACCACCTGGAGGATCTGCCGGGCGTGGGCCCCTACACCGCGGCGGCCATCCGCTGCTTCGCCGACGAAGCAGCCGTCCTGCCCGTGGACACCAACGTCCGCCGCGTCGTCGCCCGGCGCTGGCCTGACGGCTGGCCGGGCGCTCCCGTGGGCGCCGACTGGGCCGCCGGCCAGGCGCTCATGGATCTCGGCCGCCTGGTCTGCACGGCCCGCCGGCCGCAATGTGACGGTGGCTGCCCGCTCCGCGACGGCTGCCCCGCGGCCGATGCGGGCACCGTCGCCGAGGTCACCCCGCCCGCCCGCCGCCAGTCGCGCTACGAGGGTTCGATGCGCCAGCGGCGCGGGAGACTGCTCGCGGCCATCGCCGAGCAGGGGCGTGTGGATCGGGCCCTGGACCCCGATGCGGCCGACAGCCTGATCGCCGACGGGCTTGCCCGGCCGGGCCACGGCGAGCTGCTCCCCGCGACGTGAGTGAGCCCACCGAAAACCGATAGAATTCGCGATCGGTGATCACGGAGGTGACGGGTGGCAAAGTCCAAGAAGCAGCGCCGCAGCAGTATCCGCCACATGGCGACCGACGATCCGCTCGGCGTGCTGGAGGCGCTCGAACGGCTCGAGGAGCAGGAACGCAAGGTGACGCCGGACACCACCTCCACCGAGCGCAAGACCGAGGACGAGCCGGCCGAGCGGTAGTTGGCGGTCCGGCGGGCGTGAGCATCGGCAGGACGCACCCGCCGATGTCACGACACCGTTGAAGCCGGATCAGTAGGGCGGGGGAAGCCGCCGTCCGCTGAGCGCCAGGACCGCGTCCAGCGTTGCGAACAGCCGGCTCTCACGGACCTCGCGCGTGAACCGGAACCCGCCGTCCGACTCCTGAAGCGAGCGAAGCGCCAGGCGCGTCGCCGATGACGGCGTCCGCCCCATCGCCCGCAGCGCGCAGATTGCGATGGCGGTCGAGTTCGCCTCGGTGGGCTTGCCGGCGCCGGCGATGTTGTAGCCGCCGCTCGGGTTGCGCTGGGCGAGCAGCCACGCGGTCGCCTGCCGCAGCATGGGGTCGGTCGCGGGCACGCCGGCGGACCGGCTCGCCTGGATCAAGAACCCAGTCACCGAGACGTCGTCCCGGCCGGAGCGGCTGAGCGTGAATCCCCAGCCCCCGCCGGCGCGGGTATTTCGGAGCGCGGTGATCGCGGGCCGCGGCACCGGCTCCCCGGCTGCACGCAGCGCGAGGATCGCGTATGCCTGGTCGTATGCCGACACGCCGTAGCGACCACCGGCGTACTGCGCCCGGATGCGGGCGACGTAGTTGACGCCGCCGAGGCTGCGAGGGTTGCGACCCGCCGCCACGGTGGCGAGCACGACCTTGCCGGCCGCACCGGCTGTGACGGCGTACCCGGGGGCGGCGGGGGTCATGCGCGCGAGCCGCGTCCCGAGTACGGCGCGCGGCCTGCCGGTCGCCGCCAGCGCGACGATCGCGTCGGCCTGCTGGCCGACCGTGCCGATCGAGAGTCCCTGCAGCCACGTCGCGCCGGCGCGCGCCGCCTCACGATCGGTCGGCGCCACCGCCCCGGCCGGGACGGCCAGGACGGTGGCGAGAACGATGCCGGCGAGCCCCCGTCTCATCGCGACGACCGCCTCGGCAGGACCGTGAACGAGATCGCGTTGACTGTCGTGATCCCGACGCTCTCACGGTTGCCGGCGCCGTCCACCGCGCGGCTCCACGCCCGGTACTTGCCGGCGGGCAGTGGCTTGGCGAGCTGCAGGAACCACCGGGTCCCACTCGACTTCGCCGGGATGAACAGGCGGTTGGTGCAGGAGCGTGCCGCCGTGAAGCCGCTCTTCGGACCGACGAACCGGCACTGGGTCCCGACGCGGCGGGCGACGGCGACCTCGACTGCGGCGATGTCGGAGCGATCCGGCCCGGCCGAGCCCCGCAGGCTGCGGAGGCTCGCGTACTTCCGCCCGGAGATCGGCGATGCGATCACGCTTCCCGGTGCGACGGTGTCGAAGGTGCCCGGACGAACGACGGGGGCGGGGATGGCGGGCAGGTCGCATACGGTGGGGTCGTCGGTGAACGAGCAGACGTTGCGGACCTGGCTGCGAACCTCGCCGGAGCGTGTGGCGGAGACCTGCTTGACGCCCACGCCGGTGGCGAGCAGCGTCACGCGCCCGCTCGTGTCGGCGGTCAGCGTCTGGTCGCCGTAGCGAATCGTCGCTCCCGCGGCCGGAATGCCCGCGCCGGTGTCGTCGAAGCTGCGGACGCTCACCGTGAACGTCTGCCCCTGCGGGAACTTGTCGCCGGGGACGGTGAGGTCGAGCTCCCGGGCGCTGCTCTGGGCGAACGGGAGGAACGCCCACGTCACGACGTCGCCCGCCTTGAGGGTGACTGCGTCGGCGCCGACCGATGCCGTCACGTTGTTCACCTTGACGCGGAACGCGGGGTCGAGGGTGGGAGGCGAGGCCTCGCCGCCGATGCGGGTGATGAACGACGACGGCGGCGACGGGGGGAACGTGAAGATCGAGAAACCGAGCGGGATGCCCGCCGTCTTGGTGGCGGTGGCGAGCTGCGCGGTCGCCGACGCGGCCGGCACGGTGATGGTGTCGGCGTCGGTGGTGTCGTTGACGACGACGGTCGCCCCGACGGCGTCGTCGACGATCACCGATCGCTCGGAGAGGATGTTGGCGGAGCCTCCCTCGACGCGGATGACGGTCGAGATCGGGGCGGCGGCCGCGATGGCCGGAATGGCAAGGGCGGCTGCGATCGCAGCTCCGCTCATGCGGACGGGTTTCATCTGGTGCTCCTCTTTCGCGGAGGGGTTTCTGTTCACCGCCGGTCGGAGCAGGTCTCCTGGCTTCCCGATCATCACGACCTCCGCGCCTTCCCAGGGTCACCCCCAGTGGCCGGCTCTTCGCCCGGCGGATATCGCTCCCGAGTCACAGTGGCGCGACCGCACCGGATTCACACCGGTTTCCTCCGCGCCGACCGAAAGTGTGGGGACCCTACATGGAGTCGTTGCCGCGTGCCGGAACCGACGCGAGGCCACATTAGGGTGTGTCCGGCCCGGGCCGTCGCGAATCCAGCGGTGCGATGGTCGAGGGCCTCCGCCATGTGCAATCGAAAGGAGCGAGGCCATGACCCCGGCAACCAGCCCGAACCGGATCGTGATCCAGCCCGGCGAAGGCGAGCATGCGAAGCTCGGCACGCTCGGCGTCATCTGGAAGATCGAGGGCTTCGAGGCCGGTGAGCGCTTCTCGGTCGTCGAGCATCCGATCCCGCCGCGGTCGCTCGCCGCCCCGCTCCACCGTCATCACAACGAGGACGAGTACTCCTACGTGCTGGAAGGGGCCCTTGGGGCGCTGCTCGGCGACGAGGTCGTCGAGGCGGGTCCGGGCTCCTGGGTGTTCAAGCGCCGCGGGCAGTGGCACACGTTCTGGAACGCCGGCGACACGCCGTGCCGCATCATCGAGGTGATCTCCCCGGCCGGCTTCGAGAACTACTTCCGTGAGGTGGCGGAGGTGTTCGCCGCGGCGGCCGGGGGCCCGCCTGACGGCGCTCGCATCGGCGCGATCGCCAGCCGGTACGCGCTCGACCTCGACGTCGCCAGCATCCCGGGCCTCTGCGCGCGATTCGGCCTCACCCATCCCATGGCGTGACACCGCCGGGGGCCTCGTCGTGGTCGTCCGGGTCCATCGTCACTGCCGCGGCGGCCGGCTGCAGCTACGATCACATCCGGATGCCCCCGTTGCTCAACCGAGTCCTGACCACGCCAGGCCCCTTCGCGCTGCTGATGCTCGCGGTGATGGTCGTCGGCCTCGGGCTCGATCACTTCGCGAGCCTCGGGCAGCAGATGATGCTCGCGCTCTGCACTTGGGTCATCCTGATCGTCGCCTGCGTGCCGCTGTCGTCGGAGCAGCGCGCGCGAACCGCCGTGGTGGTGATTGCCGCGACGATCGGCGAGATCATCGGGTCGATCATCTGGGGCGCCTACACGTACCGGCTCGGCAACCTGCCGCTGTTCGTGCCGCCGGGCCACGGTCTCGTGTACCTGACGGGCCTGAGGATCAGCCAGACGACGTGGGTGCGGCGCGACGAGCGGCGCTTCGTCGCGATCGCGCTCACCGCAATCGTCGGGTGGGGCATCGTCGGACTCTCCGGGGTGCTCGGCCGGCACGACGTCGCGGGAGCGATCGGCTGCGCGACGCTCGCGGCGTTCATCCTGAAGAGCCGGCGGGCCGCGACCCTCTATTCCGGCGTGTTCCTGGCGGTCGCGGTGCTCGAGATCTACGGGACGGCGATCGGGACGTGGCGCTGGGAGGAGTTCGTGCCCGGCCTCGGCGTCGCGAACGGCAACCCGCCGAGCGGCGCCGCCAGCGGCTACGTGCTGTTCGACATGTGCGCCTTGATGTTCGCGCCGAAGCTCCTCGCGCTTGTGCGACGCTGGCACCGCCAACCCATCGGTCCGCCCGTCGCCGAGGCGGAGCACTGATGCTGCGCCGGTCGGTGTTCGTCGCCGTCGCCGCGACGCTGGCAGCCCCGGCGTTCGCAGTCGCGCAGACTCACGCCGACCGGATCGCGCAGGCCACCGCCCTCCGCCACAACTGGACCTCGGCGTGGAACGCCTCGTTCGTGGAGTTCACGTTCATCACGATCGCCGTGGTCCTGTACGCGATCCGGGCCCGGGAGCTGGGCCCGCGCCTGCCGCGGTGGCGGGCCGCGTGCTTCTTCTCCGGGCTGGTCGTGCTGGGCTTCGCGGGCGCCTCCCCGATCGACCCGATCGGTGAGCACGGCGTCTTCTGGGTGCACATGCTGCAGCACATGATGATCGGCGACCTGGCGGCGCTGCTGCTCATGCTCGGCATCACCGGCCCCATCCTGCAGCCGGCGCTGCGGTTCCGATTCGTCCAGCGACTCCGCAAGCTCACCCACCCCATGGTCGCGTGCCTGATCTGGGCCGGGCTGCTCATCCTGTGGCACACCCCGGTCCTCTATCAGGCGGCGCTCGACAGCAGCTTCATCCACGGGATCGAGCATGCATCGTTCCTGATGGGCGGGATGCTGATGTGGGCCCCGGTGCTGGAGACGCTCCCGGCGCCCGAATGGTTCGGCACCGGAGCCAAGCTCGGCTACATCCTCGGCATCCGGATGATCGACGCCGTCATCGCCAATGCCTTCTGGTGGGCGGGCACGCCCTTCTACGCGCGCTATGAGGACACGGCGCCCCTGTGGGGTCTCACCGCGCTGGAGGACCAGGGCTACGCCGGCACGGTCATGATGACCTGGACCGGGACGGTCACGCTCATCCTCGCCGGGATCCTCTTCTTCCGCATGGCACGCGAGGGCGAGCTTCGTCAGCAGCTCATCGAGCGCGGCATCGACCCCGTCGCCGTCCGTCGCGCCGTCCGGTACGGACGCGGCGAGGTCCTCGCGGCGCGCCACGGCGTGAGCGTCGGCGATCGCCAGCCGCCGTCCACCGCCGCGTAGCGGACGCGGTCGTTGTGGGATTCCCGCAGGGACCCGGGGGTCCACCGCCGATGTCGCAGGCCGCCCCCGTGGGCAGGCTGAGCCGATGACGACGACCTTCGCCCACATCGCCTGCTGCGTCGACCACTCGGATGCGTCCATGCACGCCCTCGACCAGGCCGTACGACTCCAGGAGTCGGGAGGCGGCCGGCTCACCGTGCTGCACGTTGCCCCGTGGCCAATGGCCATCGCGGGGCACGGCGCCGTCTGGGTGCCCGACCCGGCCCTCATCCTGGCCGGTGCCCGGGAGTGGCTCGACGGAGTCGTCGCAAACCACCCGGGTGCCGAGGGCGTCCTCCTCGAGGGGTACCCACCCGCCGCGGCATGCGACTGGGCCGCGGAAGCCGGGGTGGATCTGATGGTCGCTTCGTCGAGCCGTGGACTGTTCGACCGCGTCCTGCTCGGGAGCTTCGCCGGCTACCTCGCGCGCAACGCCCCGTGTGCGGTGTTGCTCACGCGGCCGGGGGCAGTACCTGAGCACGTGGGTGCGAAGGAGGATGCCGAGCGCGGGTCCGTGGAGTGACCGCGGCGTCCACGGGCCGGCCGTGGCGTGGTGTCCGCATGACCGGTGCCGGTCGGACTCTCAGTGCTCCACTAAGCTGACGGACATGGAGCCAGGCCCCGTCGTTCACGGCGGCACACGCCCGGCAAGGCCGGCCCGCGCGATCTCGCCGCCGCACCACTGACGGGGAGCGGGGTGGAGCTCAGCCGCCTCATCCGGCGCGCGGTCGTCGACCGCGACGGGCACCGCGTCGGGACGGTCGCCGACCTCGGCGTCCGGCTCGACGACCCCACCCCGGTCGTCACGCGAGTGGTCGTGCGGACATCCCGCCGTGCGACGGCCGACGTCGGCTGGTCCGATGTCCGCGCCGTCGACGAGGACCGCGTCGAGCTCGGCACGGAGGGTGTCGTTGCGCGCGCTCGGCCCCCCGACGACGAGCTCCTACTCAAGCGCGACGTGCTCGACACGCAGGTGTTCGACATCGCCGGCAAGCGTCTCGCGCGGGTGGCCGACGTCCGCCTCGCGCTCGCGGATGGGGTCCTCGAGGTCGTCGGCGTCGAGGTGGGACCGGGCGCGTTGCTCCGGCGCATCGGCCTGGCGCGGCTCGCGCAGCGCTTCCCCGAGAACCCGATCGCCTGGACCGCGGTCCACCTCGCCTCGGTGCGCGGCCACGCCCTGCAGCTCACGACACCCGCGGCGCAACGGCTGAGTCCCGCCGATCTCGCCGAGCTGCTGGGTCACCTGCCGACCGGGCGCGGCGCCGACCTGCTCGAAGGGCTCCCCGCCGGGCTCGCGGCAGACGCCCTGAGCCACGCCCGGCCCCGTCTCGGCGGCCGGCTGGTGCGTGCCATCGCGCCGCATCGCGCCGCCCCGATCATCGGGGAGATGCCGAGCGACGATGCGACGGCGGCGCTTCGACACCTGCCGCCGGAGGAGCTCGACGCGCTGTTCGCCGAGCTCGACTCGCAGCGCGTCGGCGAGCTTCGGCGCCTGCTCGCGCACCCGGCGCGCACCGCCGGCGGGCTCATGAACCCCGACGTGATCCGTGCCCGCGAGGACGAGCCGATTGACGAGATCAGGGCTCGCGTCGTCGCCAATCCACCGCGACTCGACGCGCTCCTCACCGTCGTAATCGTCGACGGCGACGACCGGCCCGTGGGCGTACTGCCGCCGCGCGCGCTCCTGGCCGGGGACGCACGGCCGGAGCCGGCCCATGCCGTCGCGGAGGACGCCGCCGTCGCGCGGGTGATCGACGCCTTCGCGCTGCATGACGTGCTCGCGGTTCCGGTGGTCGGCGCCGACGGGCGGCTGCGCGGGGTTATCGCGGTGGACGACGTGCTCGAGGAGCTCCTCGTCGAGCGGCTCCCGGGGCGACGCCGCTTCCATTCGCTGCGCGGCTGGCGGCGGTGAAAGCCCGCATCCTCGTCCTGCTCGCGGTCGTGGGACCGGGGCTGCTGGCCGGGCTCTCGGACGACGATCCCCCCGGGATTACCACCTACTCCATCCTCGGAGCGAAGTACGGATACCAGCTGCTGTGGGTGCTCGTGCTCTCGACGGTCGCCCTCGTGATCTTCCACGGGCTCGGCGCGCGCATGGGAGTCGCCACCGGGCAGGGGCTGATCGGACTCGTGCGCGAGCGGTCGGGGGTGCGGGTCGGCATCGTCGGTCTTGCCGCGCTGCTCATCGCGAACATCGGGACGACGTGCGCGGAGTTCGCCGGGGTGGCCGCCGCGTTCGAGCT
The DNA here is from genome assembly GCA_963706315.1 of uncultured Thermoleophilia bacterium. GTDB lineage: Bacteria > Actinomycetota > Thermoleophilia > Miltoncostaeales > Miltoncostaeaceae > CALMEC01. Next base: position 129,949 of record CAVPMA010000014.1, read on the forward strand.
CGCGGGCGTGTCGCGATACGTGAGCGTCCCGATCGCCGCCGTGGCGGTCTCGCTGCTGGTCCTGACCGGCAGCTTCCGCCGGATCGAGCACGTGCTGCTCCTGCTCGCGTCGGTGTTCGCCGCCTACCTGGCCGCGGGGTTCCTCGCCCGCCCGTCCTGGGCCGAGGCGGGCCGGGGCCTCGTCGCGCCCACGCTCCCGCTGAACCGGGAGGCCCTCCTCATCGTTACGGCCACGGTGGGCACGACCCTTGCGCCGTGGGGACTCGCGTTCGTGCAGTCCTACGTTGCCGACAAGCGCCTCTCGCCCAAGGACATGCCGTACGTCCGCGTCGACGTGGTGACCGGCGCGGTCCTCACCGGGGTGATCGGCGCGATGGTCGTGATCGCGTGCGCGGCGACCCTGCACGCGACGGGTCGCTCGATCGACGATGCCGCGGACGCGGCTGCCGCGCTCGAACCATTGGCCGGCGGGCTCGCATCCACGCTCTTCGGGGTCGGATTCGTGGGCGCGGCCCTCCTCGCCGCGTCGATCCTGCCGCTGTCGACGGCGTATTCGGTGTGCGAGGCCGTCGGCGTCGAGTCGTCACTGGACGACCGGCCCCGACAGGCTCCCGTCTTCTATGTCACGTACGCGGCCGTCACGCTGGTCGCCGTCGCGATCGTGCTCGTCCCGGGAGCGGCGCTCGTGCCGATCCTGTTCCTCTCACAGGTCCTCAACGCCATCCTGCTGCTCCCGTTGATGGTGATGATCCTCGGCGCCGCGCGCGACCGTTCCCTGATGGGCGATCTCGTGATCTCCCGCCGCTTGAGCGTGCTCGCGACCCTCTGCATCGGGCTTGTGGCGGTGTGCGTCGCCGGGCTCGGCATCCTCGCGATCGCATGACGCTCCGCACTCGACCATCCGGGGGCGCACCGCCCGGCACGGCCCCGAGGGCCCGCACCAGCCGCTCCTACTCGGACATCGTCTGGTCGAACACGTTCACGGTCTTCAACCTCATCCTCGGGTCGCTGTTCGCCCTCATGCTCGCCGTCGGAAGCTGGCGGGATGCCCTCTTCGGCGGCGTCATCATCGCGAACGCCTTCATCGGGATCATGCAGGAGATCCGGGCGAAGTGGACGCTCGATCGGCTCGCCCTCCTGGTCGCGCCCAGGGCCAGGGTGGTGCGCGACGGGGCGGCCGTAGAGATCATGGCCGAGGAGGTGGCGCCCGGCGACGTCATCAGGCTCGAACCGGGCGACCAGGTCGTCGCCGACGGGACGGTGATCGCCTCGCGGGGCCTGTCGATCGACGAGTCGATCCTCACGGGCGAGAGCGCCGCCGTGGCGAAGTCGCCGGGCGACGAGGTCCTCTCCGGGGCGTATTGCGTGGCCGGTTCGGGCGAGTTTGCCGTCGAGGCCGTCGGGGCGGAGAGCTTCGCCGAGCGGCTCGCCGCGGAGGCACGCGGGACCCGCGGCCAGCTGAGCCCGCTGCAGCACGACATCAACCGGATCCTTCGCGGCACCGTCGTCCTGATGGTGCCGCTGGCCATCGCCCTCGTGACGTCCCTGTTCGTGCGCGAGGAGTCCTTCCACACAGGCGCCCGGACCGTCGTCGCCGCGCTCGTGCCGCTCGTGCCGGAGGGCCTCGTGCTCCTGGCGTCGCTGACGTTCGCGGTCGCCGCGGTCAGGCTCGCACGGCTCGGCGCCCTTGTGCAGCGGCTCAACGCGGTGGAGAGCCTCGCGAGCGTCGACGTCGTGTGCGTGGACAAGACGGGCACCCTCACCGACAACCGGCTGTCGGTCGTCGCAGTCGATGCCGCCGACGGAACCGACCCCGGGGAGGTGCGCGGGCTCCTCGGGGCGGTCGCGGCCAGCGTCGGGGTCCGCAACGCGACGATGCAGGCCATCCACGACGCGATGAGCGCCGAGCCGCGGCCCGTCGTGGCCGAGGTTCCGTTCTCGTCGGCGCGGAAGTGGAGCGGCCTGACACTGGACGGCGCCGGCAGCGTGGTGCTCGGAGCGCCCGACGTCCTCGAGCGTCTGGGCGTCGAGATCGACGACCGGCTCATGGCGGCCATCGAGGCGCACCTCGCTCATCGGCGACGCGTCCTGCTGGTCGTGACGGGCGCCGTCCCGGTGGCGGAGGACATGTCGCTCGGCGGGCTGCGGGCGGCGGGCGCGGTGGCGATGAGCGAGGGGATCCGCGACGACGCCATCGAGACGGTCCGCTTCCTGAACGAGCAGGGCACCGCGCTCAAGGTGATCTCGGGCGATGCGACCGCGACCGTGCAGGCGGTCGCCGATGCCTGCGGTGTTCCCGGCTCCGAACACGCCCGCTCCGGTGCGGACCTGCCGGACGAGCCCGGCGCGCTCGAGTCCGTGGCTGACGAAACGGTCGTCTTCGGCCGGATCACCCCGGAGCAGAAGCGGGAGCTGGTGGCGGCCCTGACGCGCCGTGGCCGCTACGTCGCGATGATCGGCGACGGCGTCAACGACGTGTTGGCGCTCAAGGAGGCCCGACTGGCGATCGCGATGGGATCGGGCAGCCAGATCGCGAAGGGCGTCTCGGACCTCGTGCTCCTGCGCGGCGGCTTCGGGACCGTGCCCACGGCGATCGAGGAGGGCAGGCGCATCATCCGCAACACGCACCGGGTCGCCAAGCTCTTCGTCACGAAGACGGTCTACGCGGCCGTGCTGCTCGCCACCATCGGTCTCGCACCCATCGCATTCCCGTTCCTGCCGCGCCATCTCACGGTCACGGCGTCGCTCACGATCGGGATCCCGGCCTTCTTCCTTGCGCTTGCACCGAGCTCCGGACCGGTGCGGCGTGAGCGGTTCATGCGCGACCTGCTCGCCTTCACCGTGCCCGCGGGCCTGATCACCGCCGCGGCGATCATCGCCGGTTACCTCACGGTTCGCGGGCCGCTCGACGGTGATGTGATCGACGGACGGACCGCGGCGGTCATGATCGCGACGGCGATGGGGCTGGCCGTGGTCGTCCTGCTGGAGGGCGAACAGGGGGAGGGCGTGCGCCCGTGGGTGTGGGCGATGGTCGGCGCGTTCGCGCTCTGCTTCACCCTCGGCCTGCTCGCGCGGCCGCTTCGGGAGTTCTTCGAGGTGAGCCTGCCCACCCGTGACACCTGGCTTGCCACCGCGCTCATCGCCGCGGCCGGCATCGCGCTGCTGTGGGCGGTCCTGGGGAGGCCCCGCCGGAGCGCCTGACGGGCAGGGACCCGTGCGGCTTCTCCGTGCGGGCGATCCGTGATCGCGCGGATGAGGCGGATCCGGTCGATCGAGAAGCTGGAGGCGGTCAACGCGTCAGGAGGTCGGGCGGGATGGACACGAGGGCGCACGAGGACGACGCCGGGCGGCGATGCGAGATCGCCGCGCGACTGGGACACGACGCGCCCTGCCCGCCGGGAGGCTGCGCGCTTCTGATCGCCCTCGGATTCGACGACCCCGAGCCTGCGAGCGAGCACTGCCCCGTCGACGCGATCGCCGAGGACGCCGGCGGTGCGCCGGTCGTCGTCGAGACCCTCGACGAGCTGCGCCGGGAGCTCGACCGGAGCGGCCTCGCCCTCCCCGCCGCCCGCGCAGCGCGCACGCGAGCGGGGCGCCACGTGCAGACGCTGGAGCGATGGCCGGTGCGACCGTGAGCCGCCCCGCCTGGCGCTGCAACATCTCTGAGCTCCTGCTCGAACGACCGGGCGACGGAGCCCGCGCCGCGCTTCGCTCGCCCGACGGTTGGGTGTCGCGAGACGAGCTCACGGGTCGCGTCGGCGCGCTGACGGCCGGACTCGGCCAGTGGGGAGTTCGCCACGGGACGCGAGTCGCGCTCGTCCTTCCGGATTCCCCGCGTTGGGTCGTCACGTTCCTCGCGCTCGCCCGCCTCGGCGCGGTCGTGGCGCTTGCGAGCCCGACGTTGCCCGAGAACCGGCTTCGCGAAGCCGTGCGGCGAGCCGAGCCGGAGCTGGTGGTCTGTGACGACGAGGAACTCGTGCCCGGGGTCACCGTGCTCGAGTCCTCCGCGATCGATCATCTCGTCGAGCTGGGCGGCCGCGATCCGGGCCCGGCCCCGACCCGGGGAGGCGACCCCTGCTATCTGCTGCTCACCTCCGGTTCGACCGGGCCGTCGAAGTGGGCGATCCACCGGCACGGCGACGTCGCGGCGTGCCTCGCCACGTATGGCCGCCACGTCCTCGCCCTGTGCCCGACCGACGTGACCTGGTCGGTCGCGGTTCTCGCCACGAGCTACGGCTTCGGGAACAGCTGCTACTTCCCGTTGGCAGCGGGCGCGTCGAGCTGGCTGACGGGTGAGGCGCCCACACCCGACGAGGCGTCGCGGGCATGCAGCGAGGGCGGCGCCAACGTGCTCTTCGGCGTACCGACGTTCTGGGCGCGGCTCGTCCGCCACGTCGCCGACGGCAGGGTCGCGGCCGGGGCCTTCGCCGGGGTGCGGCTGGCGGTCTCGGCGGGCGAGCCGCTTTCCGCCGCCGTCTGGCACCGTGTCCGCGACGTGCTCGGGCTCGAGCTGGTCGACGGGCTCGGCTCGTCCGAGGCGACCAACCTCTACCTCTCCAACCGGCCCGGGCGCGCCCGGCCGGGCACGGTCGGCTCGGTCGTCCCCGGGTTCGACGTCAGGGTCGTCGACGACGAGGGCCGTGTCGTGCCCCCGGGTACGCCGGGTGAGCTGCTCGTACGCGGCGCCTCGGTCATGAGCGGGTACCTCGGCTCCCCGGAGGCGACCGGCCGGGCACTGCACGACGGCTGGCTCCGCACCGGCGATCTTGTCATCCGGCAGCCCGATGCCACCTACCGATTCGTGGGACGCATCGGCGAGCGGTTCAAGAGCGGCGGATTCTGGGTGGATCCCGCAGGGGTCGAAGCCGCGCTGCACCTGCACCCGGGCGTCGCCGAAGTCGCGGTCACGAGCGCCCCGGACCTGGCCGGGGTGGCCAGGGTCGTGGCCATCGTCGTGCCTCGCAACCACGCCGACCCGTCCGCCCTGCGCGAGCGGCTCGAGGCCCTTGCCGCCGCCGAGCTCGCTCCTCACGAGGCGCCGCGGGAGTACCTGTTCGTGGACCGGCTGCCCACCTCCGCGTCGGGCAAGGTGCGCCGCGCCGAGCTGGGTCCTCTCGCGGCGGGCGCCACCGCGTCCACGGCGCTCGGATGAGCGATGCCCGGCTCCTGGAGCGCTGGAACAGCTGCGGGTACTACCGGCTCGTCGGCATGCGGGTCGAGCGGGCCGATGCCGACGGCAGCGAGTTCACGATCACCGTCGGCGACGAGCATCTGCAGGCGTACGGCACCGCCCACGGCGGCGTGCTGGCCGGCCTCGTCGACGCCGCGATGGGTCTCGCGATCCTCGGCCGCCTGCCGGACGGCGACGGCTGCGCGACGATCGAGATGAAGCTCAACTTCCTGGCCCCCGCGAATCCCGGCGAGTTGCGCGGACGCGGCCGCGTGCTGCAGCAGGGCCGGCGGATCGTCGTCGCCTGGGGCGAGGCCGTCGACGCCGAGGGGCGAACGGTCGCGTGCGGGATGGGCACGTTCCAGCTGATCCCGGCGAGCGCGTGAGCGGCGACCTGCATCGCCTCGACGGGCGCGTGGCGCTCGTCACCGGCGCGGCCGGGGGCATCGGCCGCGCCACCGGGCAGCTGCTCATCGAGCGCGGCGCGACCCTCGTCATGACCGACGCCTCCCGTGACGTGGTCGACGTCGCGGCCAGCCTGGGGGCGGAGGGGGTGGTGCACGACGTGACCGACGCAGCCGCGACCGGCCGCGTCATCCAGGAGGCCGCCGCCCGCCACGGCCGGCTCGACATCCTGGTCAACAACGCAGGTTGGGACCATCCGGCGCTCTTCACCGACACCGATCCCGAGCTGTGGCGGCGCATCGTCGAGATCAACTACCTCGGGGTGCTCTCGTGCTGCATGGCAGCGATCCCCGCCCTGCGCGAGGCCGGGGGGGCGATCGTGTCGATCTCCTCCGACCTGTCCCGGGTCGGCGGGTGGGGGGAGTCGGTCTATGCCGGAGCGAAGGCCGCCGTCGTCGCGTTCTCGAAGTCGCTCGCCCGTGAGCTCGCCCGCGACGGTATCCGGGTGAACTGCGTCTCTCCGGCGGTCACCGACACGGGGTTCAAGGAGCGACTCGCCGCCGATCCCGTCGGTGCGCGGATCGTCGAGGGCGCGATCCGCGCCACCCCAATGCGGCGAGCCGCCAAGCCCGAGGAGATCGCCGAGGCGGTGGCGTTCCTCGCCTCCCCGGCGTCGGGATTCGTGACCGGCCAGGTGCTCTCGGTCAACGGTGGGGTCGTGATGTAGCGGTCGCGGCCGGGCCGGCGGCGGAAACCTCTCCGGCGTCGAGCTGCGCTGCGCCTGCGGGGTTCCCGAAGCCCGGCCGGGTGCTACGACCGATGATGGTCGCCCACGGGTTTGCGACGATCCCGGACGATGGTTGACGAACCGACGTCCGGACCCGACCCGCAGCCGGACGTGCGGGAGCCGATCGAGCTCCTGCTTCGCGACCTGCGGTCGAGTCGGGACGGGCTGTCGAGTCGCGACGCCGCGCGGCGGCTCGTCGTCTACGGCCCGAACGAGCTGCAGCGAGCACAGCGCCGTTCGTGGCCTCGGGCGTTCGCACGTCAGCTGACCCACCCCCTCGCCCTGTTGCTGTGGGCCGCGGCCGCGCTCGCGTTCGGCACCGGCGTGGTCATCGTCGGCGGCGCGGTGGTCGCGGTCATCCTCCTGAACGCGGTGTTCGCGTTCGTTCAGGAGCTCCAGGCGGAGCGAGCCGTCGAGGCACTCGCCGAGTACCTGCCTCCCAAGGCCACGGTGCTTCGTGACGGGCGGCACCAATCGGTCGACGCCCGGCTCGTCGTACCGGGCGACATCGTGATGATCGAGGAGGGCGACCGCATCTCCGCCGACATCCGCATGCTGACCGGCTCCGTCGAGGTCGACATGTCCGCGATCTCCGGGGAGTCGATGCCCGTCACGCGGGAGGCCGGCGCACCGGATCTCGAACGATCGCTCCTCGAGTCCCCGAACATGCTCTTCACCGGGGCCTCGTGCACCGTCGGCGACGCCACCGGCGTCGCCGTGGCCACCGGGATGCGCACCGAGCTTGGCAGGATCGCCGCACTGTCGCAGCGCACCGGCGTCGAAGAGAGTCCCCTCGAGCGCGAAGTCCGGCGGGTTGCGTGGCTGATCGCCGCCGTGGCCGTGTCGGTCGGCCTCGCGTTCCTGCCGCTCGGCACGCTCCTCGCCGGGCTGTCCTTCCAAGACGCGACGTCCTTCGCGATCGCGCTTTTGCTCGGGAACGTCCCCGAGGGCCTTCTCCCGACCATCACCCTGGCCCTCGCCCTGGGTGTGGGGCTCCTGGCCCGGCGTGGCGCCCTCGTCAAGCGCCTCAGCGCGGTCGAGACGCTCGGATCGGCGAGCGTGATCTGCACCGACAAGACGGGAACGCTCACTGAGAACCGCATGAGCGTCGTGCGCGTCTGGACCCCCGATGCGCCTGAGGCGGACCCCGACGCCGCCGGGGGGTTCCCGTCCGGCGCGCTGCGGTCCGGGGCGGGCGCCCGGCTCGCCGCCGCGGTTGCGGCCTGCAGCCACGCCGACCTCGCCGGCGACGGCGTCGAGCCGACCGGCGACCCCACGGAGCTCGCGCTGCTCCGCGTGGCCGCGGGCGCGGGAATCGACGTCGATCGGAGCGCGCGCGACGCTCGGCGGCTCCGGGGGTTCTCGTTCGATTCGACGCTCAAACGGATGTCGACGGTCGACTCGATCGACGGCGGCGTGGCCGTCCACACGAAGGGGGCGCCCGAATCCGTGGTGCCCGTCTGCAGCGCCATCGCGGCCGACGGGCCCGGCGGGTCGCGGCCGCTGACGGACGCCGACCGGGCGCGAATCGCCGCGGGCGTCGAGCGTTCCGCGGCGGAGGGCCTCCGGGTGCTCGCGGTGGCGAGCCGGCTTCTGGCACCCGGCGAGGCACCGCCCGATCGCCGGGGCGAGGCGGAGCGCGACCTGACCTTCCTCGGCCTGGTCGGGATGGTGGATCCGCCCCGCCCCGAGGTCGCCGATGCGGTCGCCCGCTGCCGGGCTGCCGGGATCAGGGTCATCGTGATCACCGGAGACCACGGCCTGACCGCGAAGGCGATCGCGCAGCGCATCGGCCTGGTGGGCGACGACGTCACCATCGTGACCGGCGACGAGCTCGCCGCCACGAGCGATGCGGAGCTCGATCGGCTCCTGCGCGACGAGCACGACATCCTCTTCGCCCGGAGCTCCCCGGAGGCCAAGCTCCGCATCGCGGATGCGCTCCGGGCGGAAGGGCTCGTCATCGCGATGACCGGCGACGGGGTCAACGACGCACCGGCGCTCCGGCGCGCTGACATCGGCGTCGCGATGGGGAGGTCCGGCACGGACGTCGCGCGCGAGGCGGCGACCATGGTCCTCACCGACGACAACTTCGCCTCGATCGTCGCGGCGGTCGAGGAGGGCCGGCGGGTCTTCGACAACATCCGCAAGTTCGTCTTCTACATCTTCGCCCACGCGACGCCGGAGGTCGTCCCGATCCTGCTGTTCGCGATCTCGGGCGGGGCGATCCCGCTTCCGCTCACGGCGCTGCAGATCCTGGCGATCGACCTGGGAACGGAGACCCTGCCGGCGCTCGCCCTCGGCCGCGAGCCGGCCGAGCCCGGACTCATGGACCGGCCGCCGAGGGCCCGCGGCGAGGGCGTGATCCGCCGGTCGATGCTGGTTCGGGCGTGGCTCGTCGTGGGCGCGGTGTCGGCCGCCCTCGTCGTCTGGGGATTCCTCTTCGTCATGCTTCGCGCCGGCTGGTCGCCCGGTGACGACACCGGGTCCGGTTCCCCACTCCACCACACCTACCTGCAGGCGACGACGATGACCTTTCTCGGCATCGTCGCGTGCCAGATCGGCACCGGGCTCGCCGCCAGGACCGAGCATGCATCGCTCCGTTCGGTCGGGCTGTTCACCAACCCGCTCCTTCTCTGGGGGTTCGCGTTCGAGATCGCATTCGCGACGGCGCTGGTCGCCATACCGCAGTTCGCGGAGGCGTTCAGACTCGCGTGCCCGCCGGTCGCCGCGCTGCTCCTGCTCCCGTTCTTCCCGGTCGTCGTCTGGGGGGTCGACGAGCTCCGCCGCTGGCGGCGTCGCATCCGTCGCGGGGCCGCCGAAGCCGACCCCGTACCTCTCACGGGCTGACCGTGGGGGGTATCACGGATGCGGCCGGCCCCTCGGGGGGCCGATGCTGCGAGCGCCGAGACGAGGAGGCGAGCAATGAGCGTCTTGATAGCCAACTACCGGGTGCGCGACTTCAGCCGGTTCAAGACCGTGTTCGACGAGTTCGAGCCGGTCCGGGCGGAGTACGGGGTCACCGACCACCAGCTGCTCCGCGACCCCGATGACCCCAACACGGTCGTCGTGATGATCGGCCTGCCGTCCGCGGACGCCGCCCGGCGGTTCTCGTCCGAGCCCCGGCGCACCGAGGCGCTCGCCCGGGCGGGCGTGGTCGCGTCCTCCGACACCATTCTCGAGCCGGTCGAATCGTGACCGCGAACGTGAGGAGGGCGTGATGAGAGCCACGGTGGGGGACCGGCTGGTGATCCGAGGACACCACCAGGGCGAGCCGCAGCGCGACGCGGAGGTGATCGAGGTCCTGGGTGAGGACGGCGGGCCGCCGTTCCGCGTCCGGTGGAGCGACGATGGCCACGAGAGCCTGCTGTTCCCCGGGTCGGACGCATCGGTCGAGCACGTCGAGCACCCTGCCGAGCGGCCGCGGCCCGCGCGGCGGCAGCGCCGCCGGTCCGGCGCCGGGCCCTGAGGGAGCGCGTGAGGTGACGAGTCCCGACGAACCGGCGGGTGAAGGGCCGGACCCGGGCGGCGAAGCGGATCGTCCTCCCGGATGGATCCGGCGGCAGGGGTGGAAGCGGATGCTGGGCTGGACGGCGCTCGGCCTCGTCGCCCTCCTCATCCTGATCCAAGCCATCCCGTACGGGCGCGACCACACCAACCCGCCGGTGCTCGCGGCTCCGTCGTGGGACAGCGCCCGCACCGAGCAGCTCTTCGCCACGGCGTGCGGCGACTGCCACTCCAACCTCACCAAATGGCCCTGGTACACGAATGTCGCGCCGGTCTCGTGGCTCGTGCAGCGCGACGTCGACGAGGGTCGCAGCGCGATGAACCTGTCGGAGCTCGGCCACACGAAGGTCGACCTCGGTGAGATCGCCGAGGTCGTCCGCGGGGGCGATATGCCGCCGGTCCAGTACCGGCTCATCCACCGCGACGCGGCGCTCTCCCAGGCCGAGCGGGAGGAGCTGATCCAGGGGCTCACGGCGTCACTGCAATCGGTCGCGACGCGGTAGGCGCGGTGCGGCGTCCGGTCTGACCGCTCCGCGCGCGCTCAGGCCAAGCCCGCGGCCGCCGCGGTCTGGCGGGCGATCACCACGTCCTCCCCGGCCGGGATCACCCGCACGGCGCAGGGCGAGTCCGCGCGGCTCACCGTCTCGGCGTCCGCCGCGTTCGCGTCCTCGTCGAGGCTGATCCCGAGGTGTTCCAGACCGCGGCAGATCTCATCCCGGATAACGCCGGCTCGCTCCCCGATGCCCCCGGTGAACACGAGCTGATCGAGGCCGCCGAGCACCGCGGCGAGGGCGCCGACCGCCTTGCGGGCGGAGCGGCAGAACATGTCGACCGCGAGGGCCGCGCGCGGATCGCTCGCCCGTGCCTCCACAAGGCTGCGCATGTCGGACGTCGTTCCCGAGACCCCGACGAGCCCCGACTCCAGGTTGATCAGCCGATCGATCTCGGCGGGCCCCATGCCCCGGTGGCGCGCCAGGTGGACCAGCACGCCGGGATCGAGGTCCCCCGGCCGGGTGCCCATCATGATCCCGGCGGCCGGGGTGAACGCCATCGTCGTGTCGAGCGGGGCGCCGTCGCGCAGGGCGGCGAGGCTCGCCCCGTTGCCGAGATGGGCGATCACCACGCGGCCGCGCGCGCCGCCGAGGACGTCGACGACATGCTCGAACGACAGCCCGTGGAAGCCGTAGCGGCAGATGCCGCTTTCCCAGGCCCACTCGGGCAGCGGGAAGCGCTGCGCGATCTCGGGCATCCGGCGGTGGAAGGCGGTGTCGAAGCACGCCACCTGGGGGAGGCGAGGCGTTCGCGCGGAGACCGTTTCGATCGCGTCGATCTGCGGCGGAAGGTGAAGCGGGGCGAGGGCGACGAGTGTGCGAAGCTCGGCGAGGACGTTCCCGTCGATGAGCGTGGCGTCGACGAGCCGGTGCCCGCCGTGGACGATGCGATGTCCCACCGCGTCGGGCACCGGGGCGCCGATGCGCTCGAGCCCGTCCAGCGCGAGCGCCGTCGCCCGGGCGTGGTCCTCGACGGCATGTCGTTCGTCGAGGGCGCGGGTGCCGTCGGCGCCCTGGAGCCACAGTCGGGCGTCGTCCCTGCCGATCGACTCCACCGCGCCGCCGGCCAGCGGGGTGTCGGCGCCCACGACCCGAATTGCGATCTTGAGCGAGGACGAACCGGCGTTGACGCAGAGGATCCTCACCTGCGGGCGGACCGGGTCGTCACGCGGGCCAGCGCCAGTCCTTGATCTCGGCCGGGTCGTCGCCGTACTCGCGGACGTACTCGTGGTGGGCGGTCAGGAGATCGCGTGCCTCCTGGACGACGTATGCCGCGCGGACGGCGAGGCCGGGCACGCGGTCGATCGCGTCGATCGCGAGGTGGTACCGGTCGAGGTCGTTGCGGACCGCCATGTCGAAGGGCGTCGTCGTGGTGCCCTCCTCCTTGTAGCCGCGGACGTGGAGGTTGTCGTGGTTGGTCCTGCGGTAGGTCAACCGGTGGATCAGCCACGGGTACCCGTGGAACGCGAAGATGATCGGCCGGTCCTCCGTGAAGATGGTGTCGAACTGGCGGTCGGTGAGCCCGTGCGGGTGCTCCTCCTCCGGCTGGAGCGCCATGAGGTCGATGACGTTGACGACCCGCACGCGCAGGTCCGGCAGTCGCTGGCGCAGGAAGTCGACGGCCGCGAGGGTCTCCAGGGTGGGGATGTCGCCGCAGCAGGCCATCACCACGTCCGGCTCGGAGCCCTCGTCGTTGCCGGCCCACTCCCAGATCCCCACGCCCGCGGTTGTGTGGGCGATCGCGGCGTCCATGTCGAGGTACTGCAGCTCGAGCTGCTTGCCCGCGACGATGACATTGACGTAGTTGCGGCTGCGGAGGCAGTGGTCGGTCACCGAGAGGAGCGTGTTCGCGTCCGGGGGGAGGTAGACGCGGACGACGCCGGCCTTCTTGTTGACGACGTGGTCGATGAACCCCGGGTCCTGGTGGGAGAAGCCGTTGTGGTCCTGCCGCCAGACATGCGACGACAGCAGGTAGTTGAGCGAGGCGATGGGCGCCCGCCAGGGAATCTCGTGCGCCGCCGCCTTGAGCCACTTGGCGTGCTGGTTGAACATCGAGTCGACGATGTGCACGAACGCCTCGTAGGTGTTGAACAGGCCGTGGCGCCCCGTCAGCAGGTAGCCCTCGAGCCAGCCCTGGCACGTGTGCTCGCTCAGGATCTCCATGACCCGCCCGTCGGGCGACAGGTGGTCGTCGTCCGGCAGGAGCTCGCCCATCCACGTCCGGTCGGTCGCATCGAAGATCGCGGAGAGCCGGTTCGAGGCTGTCTCGTCCGGCCCGAAGACGCGGAAGTTGCGCCGATCGGCGTTCAAGCGCATCACGTCGCGGAGGAACCCTCCGGCGATGCGTGTCGCCTCGGCGGTCGTGCTGCCGGGATGCTCGACGGGAACGGCGTAGTCGCGGAAGTCCGGCATCCGGAGATCGCGCAGGAGCACGCCGCCGTTCGCGTGCGGGTTCGCCCCCATCCGCCGCGCGCCCGCCGGCGCGAGCGCCCGCAGCTCGGGGCGCAGGCCGCCGGCCTCGTCGAACAGCTCGTCGGGGCGGTAGCTGCGCATCCAGGCCTCGAGCTGGCGCACGTGATCCGGGCGGTTCGCCAGATCGGCGAGCGGGACCTGATGAGAGCGCCATGAGCCTTCGGTCGCGTGCCCGTCGACCATCGCGGGGCCGGTCCACCCCTTCGGCGTGCGAAGGACGATCACCGGCCATCGCGGGCGCTGTGATGGTGCACCGGGGATCCGCGCCCGGCGCTGGATGCCGGCGATCTCGTCGAGGGCCGAGTCGAGCGCGCGGGCCATCTGCTGGTGGACGTCGGCCGGGTGCGAGCCCTCGACAACCAGCGTGCGGTACCCGTACCCGGTCAGCAGGTTGTCGAGCTCGTCGCGTCCGATGCGCGCGAGCACGGTCGGGTTCGCGATCTTGTATCCGTTGAGGTGCAGGATCGGCAGCACCGCGCCGTCCGTGGACGGGTTCAGGAACTTGTTGGAGTGCCACGACGTCGCGAGCGGGCCGGTCTCGGCCTCGCCGTCGCCGATCACGCAGGCCACCACGAGGTCCGGGTTGTCGAACGCCGCGCCGTACGCGTGCGACAGGGCGTACCCGAGCTCCCCGCCCTCGTGGATCGATCCCGGTGTCTGCGGAGCGACGTGGCTGGGGATGCCGCCCGGGAACGAGAACTGCTTGAACAGGCGGCGCATCCCGTCGAGATCGGTGGAGATGTTGGTGTAGACCTCGCTGTACGTCCCCTCCAGGTAGACGTTCGCAACGAGCCCCGGGCCGCCGTGGCCCGGCCCGGCCACGTAGATTATGTTCAGGTCCCTGGCCCGGATCACCCGGTTGAGATGCGCGTAGACGAGGTTCAGGCCGGGGGTCGTCCCCCAGTGCCCCAGCAGGCGCGGCTTGAGGTGCTCGAGACCGAGCGGCTCGCGCAGCAGTGGGTTGTCGCGCAGGTAGATCTGGCCGACCGACAGGTAGTTGGCGGCCCGCCAGTACCTGTCGATCAGGGCGAGCTCCGCGTCGGTGAGGGGCCCCGCCGCGTGCGTCGTACGAGAACCGCTCATCAGTTCATCAGCTCCAGGCTCGTCACACTCGCACGCCAGTACGTGAACCGCCCGTCGGGCAGGTCCCAGTAGACCTCCCCGCGCGCCGGGATCCGCACGCCGCCCATCGCGACGTAGTCGCGGAATTCGCCGCCCCACGGGCGGGGGACGTCGCCGTCGCGGGGCCGCGCGTCCGCGCCGGCCCGCACGATGTCGCCGTCGTCGTCGAACGTCAGGTCCACGGCCACACGCGCCCCCGCGACCGGCGTCGCGACCTCGACCGTCCGCGGCCCGGTTTCGCGCCATTCGAGCTCGGGGTTGGCCATCATCGCGTGCGGCGCCCACGGCAGCTCGGCGAGGTACCGGATCGCGGCCGCGGCCGCGATCAACGGGCCGCTCTTGCGCATGAACGGAACACCAACGATGCTGCCTCGCATCCATCCCGCGCCGTCGGCATACCCGTCGTGAACGCGCATCGCGAGCAGGGGCGCGATCGGGAATCGTGCGCGCCACGAGAAGCCCCACGTCGCGCACGTCGAACTCGCTGACGGCGTCGTACCGCAGGGCGCCGCCGCCGGGCGAGCGGAGCATCTCGCCGGTCTCGTGGATGGGGACCCGCCCGGGGACGGCGGCCGAGGCGGGCAGCGCCCTGCGGACGTGGTCGAGCACGAGCGGCGGTCGCGAATCCCCGGCCATGCAGTTCTCCTGGGTCGATCGCAGGTGGATGGTATGCCGTCCCCCCGTCGTGAGCGCGGCGTGGCCCGTGCGGTCCCTCCGGTGCACCGGCGGGAGCATCGCGTCGTCGAGTCCGCGCGCCGTCGGCGTTCTCGCGGAACCGGGACGTCAGACCGGCCCGCGATCGGCATCGGGGAAAGTCCGCAGGATGAATCGCGTACGGGCGGATGCGCCGTGCCGCCGCGGCCCTCGATGATCACGCCGTTTCTGGGCACGCGCGATCGGTCGCCCGGGCCGGCATGGGAGGCGACGAGATGACGAGTGGGGCACCCGTGGCACCCCCGCGAGACGGGATGAGCGTCGGCCGGATCCTGCTGATCGTCTTCGGCTCGATCATCGCGCTGATCGGGCTGGCGCTGGCGGCGGCGGGCGGCGCGATCCTCTTCGCGAACCAGACCCTGCGCGACGACGAGGGGTTCTTCACGACGCGCACGGAGACGTACTCCACGGCGACCCGTGCGCTTCGCAGCGAGGACCTCTCCATTGTCGGCGGCGCCCCCGTCGACATCGCCGACGGCGACTTCGCCACGATCCGGCTCCGAGTAACGCCCAGCGGAGCGGCCGGCGCGATCTTCGTCGGCATCGGCCGCGCCTCCGACGTCGATGCCTACCTGCGCGGAGTGGTCCACGAAACCGTCGTGAACGTCGACTTCGACCCGTTCGAGGTCGAAACCACCCGCACCGCCGGCGTGCGGGCGCCGGCCGAGCCCGCGAGTCAGACCTTCTGGTCGGCGCAGTCGAGCGGCACCGGCACCCAGAC
The DNA here is from genome assembly GCA_963706315.1 of uncultured Thermoleophilia bacterium. GTDB lineage: Bacteria > Actinomycetota > Thermoleophilia > Miltoncostaeales > Miltoncostaeaceae > CALMEC01. The sequence continues at coordinate 145,395 of CAVPMA010000014.1, forward strand.
CGTCCGATGGGCCGTGCGCTCCGGAACCTGGTCGGTGGTCGTCATGAACGCCGACGGCTCGCCCGGCGTGCGGTTCGACGGCAACGTCGGTGCGCGGATCAGCCACCTCGCATGGATCGGCGGCGGACTCCTGGCGGGCGGTCTCCTGATCCTGGCGGGCGGGATCGTGATGATCGTGTTCGGCGCCCGCGGGCGACGGGGGACGCCACCGCCTGCCGCCGCGGGTCAAGCGTCCGGACAGGGGCTCGTCGCACCGGCCATCGAGGGCGCCGCGCCGGGGACGCTCGCCGGGGGGCCGGTGCGCCTCGAGGGGCACCTCGACCCGGACGTCAGTCGCTGGCTGTGGCTGGTCAAGTGGCTGCTCACGATCCCGCACTGGATCGTGCTCGTGTTCCTGTGGATCGCGTTCTGGGTGCTCACGGTCATCGCCTTCTTCGCCATCCTGTTCACCGGGCGCTACCCGCGCGGGATCTTCGACTTCAACGTCGGTGTGCTGCGATGGACCTGGCGGGTGGCCTTCTACGGCTACTCCGCGCTGGGCACCGATCGCTACCCGCCGTTCACGCTCGAGGACGTCGCGGACTACCCCGCGCGCCTTCAGGTCGACCATCCCGAGCGGCTCTCACGCGGGCTCGTGCTCGTCAAGTGGTGGCTGCTCGCCATCCCGCAATACATCATCGTCGCGATTCTCGGCGGCTGGGCGACCGGTGCTCCCGGCGTGCTCGGCGTCTGGCGCGCCGGGGACTGGTGGGAGGGATGGCCCGGGCTGATCGGCGTGCTGGTGTTCATCGGCGCGATCGCCCTGCTCTTCGCCGGGCGGTTCCCGCGCGGGCTGTTCGATCTCGTCGTCGGGCTCGACCGCTGGGTGTTCCGCGTGATCGTCTATGCGGGGCTGATGCGCGACGAGTACCCGCCGTTCCGCCTCGACATGGGCGAAGCGGAGCCCGTGTCGACGGTGTCCACCGCCGACCGCGCCGGCCCTCCCGCCGCCGGTTAGGCGGGTGATCGGCAGGGCCGGGGAGCACGCGGATCGGGCGGCACATGGCCCGCGCTCTCGGCCAGCACGACGCGGGTTCCCGCCCTGCGATGCAGGGCGGCCTCGACGTCGCCGAGCGCCGCGATCACGGCGAAGCCGCCGGTTGCCGCGAACCGCATCGCCGCCTCAAGCCTCGGCGCCATGCTCGGAGGGGTCACTGTTCCCTGGTCGAGCAGGGCCTTGGCGTCGTTCGTCGTGAGGCGGCGCAGGGGTGTGGCGCGCGGGGTCCCGAAGTCGCGGTACACCGCGTCGACCTCGGCGAGGAGCATCAGGGCGTCCGCCTCGATGGCGTTCGCCAGCGCGACCACGGCCAACTCGTTCGCGGCCGACGCGATCACCGTCAGGCCGGCATCCACCAGCGCCGACACGTCGACGAGCGTCGAGGGCTCGAGGCTCGTCATGACGAGGTCCGGGACCGCGTCCCGCATCGCACCCGCCAGGGAGGCTCCGAACGAACGATCGCTCCCGACGACGTGGGTGACGACCACCTGGTGATCGCGGACCAGGGGAGCGAGCAGGCGCGCGGTCGTCTCCGCCCGGCTCAACGGCCCCCGGCCGGCGGGCCCTTCGCCATCGACGTCGACGACCCGACCGCCGATGGAGAGGACCATCCTCATCTCAGCCGCCGGCCGGTTGTGGCCAGTTGCCGGTGCACAGGGCCCACAGGAGCGCCTGCTCCGTCGGAAGGCGGTTCGCCGCCTGCCGGAACACGATCGACCGCGGGCCGTCGATCACGTCCGCCATGACCTCCTCGCCGCGGTGGGCGGGCAGGCAGTGCATGAACACGGCGTTCGGGCTCGCGTGGCGCATCAGGTTGGCGGTGACCACATAGGCGGCGAGATCGCGCCGCCGCCGGCGCGCTTCCGATTCGTCGCCCATCGACACCCACACGTCGGTGCTGACGACGTCCGCGTCGTCGGCCGCCTCGAAGGGGTCGTCGGTCACGACCCATTGTCCGGACCTCGGTGCGTGCACCGGCGGTGCCCCGCCGGCCGGCGCGTTCGCGGTCATCACCAGCGAGCACGCGGTGTCCATGTCGCCTGCGTGCGCGAACGCCCGGTCGAGGAGCACCAGCACGTCGCGGAGCTGACCGTCCTCCGAGACGAGCCCGAGCCTGCGCCCGGCGGCGACCGCACGGTTTCGCAGCTGAGCGCTGCGGTTGCCTCGCCGGGTTGCAGAGCGGGGTCGGCGGTCATGGCGCGCGATGTCATTCGTCTCACCTTCTCGTGGCGTGGCAGCCTGAGCACGAAGCCTCCACCTCGGCGCCGGCCGGGGAATCCGGGCGGGCACTGCTCCGCCCGACCGGTAAACCCGCAGCCAGGCGCGCAGCATCGGAGTTCGCGCGCCGATCCGAGGGCACTACGCACGGCGGATCGGGGAAACCACGGACGCCCGGGGTGTATGGGGACAGCAGCATGGAAATCGACCGTCGGGCCCAGGATTTCCGGATTCGACGGGAAGTTGACCGGATTCACCGCCGACTTCGCCTCTCCGGGGGCCCTCAGGCGGGGCAGTGGGCCCCGTGCGGGCGGGACTCCGGCCGGCGACCCGTTGACCGCTCGCCGGGCCCGGCGGCCCGGCGTCGGTTCGCACCGATCGCAGCGCGATGAACGAATGGGGTGAGAGGGTGACGGCCGGTGAGGTGATGGTCGCGATATCGCGGGCGGGTGACAGGCCGGGCGATCGTCTACCGTCTGCCGGGTCCGGATCCCGAGGCAGGGAGCACGGTGGGCGGCACCAACGAACTCGATCGCGAATGGGCGGCGCCGCGGTGAGCGCAGCGCTGACGACGCTCGCCGTCGAGCTCTCCGGAGTGGACGATGATGCATCGGCCGCGCGTTCGATCGCCGTCGCGGTCCGCCGCGTCACGCGGGGGTCCCACGGTTTCGTGCTCGCCCATCACGCCGGCGGCGGGTGGGAGGTGGAGGCCGCCGACCCGCCCGGCGCGCCGCTCGACGCAGACGCGGTCGTGGCCCTCGCCGCGCGTTTCGACGGACACGTGGGGGTTCGGCGCTGGGCCGCCGGGGAGGCAGGGGCGGACCTTCCGGCGGGTGCCGGGGCGACGCTCGACGACATCGGCGCGGTGACGCGTTTGGCGATCGCGCTCGGGGTCGACGGAGCATCGAACGATGCGGGGCTCGAGGCGGTCGGGGCGATCGGGTCGCTGGGGCTTCGCATGGTGTCGGCACGGGAGGCTCGGCCGGCCAGCGGACGGCTCTTGGAGGCGGGCCTGGTGCTGTCGGCCGAGCTCCACGTCGACGACGTCCTCGACCGCCTCGTCATGGCGGCACGCGAGGTCCTCGGTGCGCAATACGCCGCACTCGGGGTGCTCAACGAGCAGCGCACGGCGCTCGCGAAGTTCGTCACCTCGGGACTGGATGCGGCGGAGCGCGAGGCGATCGGCCCGCTCCCGACCGGTCGCGGCCTGCTGGGACTGCTCATCACCGATGCCCGCCCGGTGCGGGTGGACGTGATCGGCGACGACCCTCGATCCGCCGGGTTCCCGCCGAATCATCCGAGCATGACGACCTTCCTCGGCGTCCCGATCCGGGTCGGGACCGAGGTCTTCGGCAACCTGTACGTCACCAACAAGATCGCAGGCTCGTTCACCGAAGAGGACGAGCTCCTCGCCCTTACTCTCGCCGCGCAGGCGGCCGTCGCGATCGGCAACGCGCAGCGCTACGGCGAGCAGGAGCGCGCGGTCCTGAACGCGGCGCGGGCCCGGGGGCGCGCGGCGGAAGAGGGGCTGCGCCGGGCGATCGAGGCGCAGGAGGCGGAGCGCGCCCGGATCGCCAGGGAGCTCCACGACGAGGTCGGCCAGGAGCTCACTGCGCTCGCGCTGCACCTGCGCGCGCTCGACGACGAGGTCAGCTCGCCGACCGGCGTCGCCCGCCTCGACGCCGTGCGCCAGGCGCTTGCCGATGCCTCGACCAACCTGCGCGAGCTCGCCGTGGAGCTTCGTCCCTCCGGGCTGCGCGAGCACGGGCTCGCGAGCGCGATCGAACGCCAGGCCGCCCGTCTCAACGAGACGAGCGCCGTCGCCGTCGCCGTGGCCGTGGGCGCCATCCCGGCCGACCTCCCGGACGCCGTGGAGATCGGTCTGTTCCGGGTGGTCCAGGAGGCGCTCGCGAACGTGGCACGCCACAGCGGCGCGGCCAACGCCAGCGTCATCGCCAACCGGCGCGGTGGCCGCCTTCGCATCGTCGTCGAGGACGACGGGTGCGGCTTCGACCCGTCGGCGCCCTCGGAACGTCTCGGACTTGCGGGGATCCGCGAGCGCGTCGCGCTGCTCGGCGGTTCGCTTCGCATCGAGTCCGACACCGCGGGCGGCACCACCGTCATCGTCGAACTGGAGGTTCCGGGTGGCTGAGTCCGTTCGCGTGATGATCGTCGACGACCATGCCGTCGTCAGGAGCGGCCTGCGGCTCGTCATCGAGCGTGAGGACGGCCTGGAGGTCGCCGGCGAGGCCGGCACCGCCGAGGATGCCGTCCGCTCGATGGAGCGCCTCCGTCCCACCCTCGTGCTGATGGACATCGAGATGCCGGGGATCGGCGGCCTCGAAGGTGCGCGCCGGCTCCATGAGCTGCACCCGGACGTGCCCGTGGTCGTGCTGTCGATGCACGGGGAAGCCGACGACGTCCGCCGGGCCTTCGAGGCGGGGGCCAGCGGCTACGTCCTCAAGACCGCCGTCGACGACGACCTGATCCGCGCGATCCGGGCGGTGTCGAGCGGCGAGCGGTACCTGCACCCGTCCCTCGGCGCGGTGCTGGCGCAACCCCCTCGATCGCGGGGCGGCGTCGACGAGCTGTCCCCCCGGGAGCGGGAGGTGCTGCGACTCCTGGCCCTCGGCCACACCAACCAGGAGATCGCCCAGGACCTCTACGTCAGCGTGCGCACGGTGGAGAGCCACCGGGCGCACATCATGACGAAGCTCCGCGCCACCACCCGGGCGGAGATGGTGCGCCATGCGATCGCCGGCGGGCTGCTCGACGAGGAGGCGCCGTAGGCTCCGGCCCGGGCGCCCCCTCCGAGCGAGCTCAGACGATCTCCACCGCCGGCTGGCCCACCTCGGCCAGTGCCGCGCGGCGGCGGGTCGGGATGAGGAACGCGACGAGCGCTCCCGCGGCCACGACCGCGGCCCCCGCCCACACGGCCGCGTTCATGCCGTCCGAGAAGGTCTGTGCCGAGTCGTAGCCGCCCTGGGCCGCGAAGATCGACGCGAGTACGGCCACGCCGAACACGCCGCCCAGCTCCCGGATCGCGTTGTTCGCGCCCGATGCCTGCCCCTCCTCGACGGGCCGCACGGAGCTCAGGATCACGTTCGCCACCGGGGCGAAGAAGAGACCCATTCCGATGCCCGACACGATGAACGGCAGCACGAGCTCCGAGTAGGCGATCGTCGGCGATGAGATCGCCGCAAGCCAGGCGAGCCCGACGGCCTGCAGGGCAAGCCCCGCGCCCATGATGCGCGGGCCGGGGATCCGGTCCGACAGGGCGCCCGCGATCGGCGCCACGACCATCGGCATCGCCGTCCAGGGGAGGATCCGCAGCCCGGACTCGAGCGGCGAGTACTGCTGCACGACCTGGAAGAACTGCGCCAGCAGGAAGATCGCGCCGAACATGCCGAAGAACATGAAGAGCGACGCGAGGTTCGCGAGCGCGAAGGTCGAGTTACGGAAGAAGCGCATCGGCAGCATGGGTGCGTGGGCGCGGAGCTCCCAGGCGACGAACACCCCGACCAGGACCGCTCCGATGCTCAACGAGAGCACGATCTCCGGGGTGCTCCAGCCGACGCTGTTCCCGCGGACGAGCCCCCAGACGATGCCGAAGAGGCCGGTGCTCGCCAGCGCGACGCCGGGCAGGTCGAGCCGCTGGGAGGGGCCGCGGCTCTCGCCGAGCTTCCGCCATGCGATCGGCATCAGAATGAGCCCGATCGGGACGTTCAGCCAGAAGATCCATTGCCACGAGATGCCCTCGACGACGGCGCCGCCCACGAGGGGTCCGAGCGCGACGGCGAGTCCGCCGATTCCGCCCCATGCGCCGAGCGCGAGGCCGCGCTTCTCGGGTGGGACGGCGGCCGACAGGAGCGTGAGGGTGAGGGGGGTCACGATCGCCCCGCCGAGCCCCTGCACCGCCCGGGCCGCGTTCAGCACCTCGATCGACGGGGCGAGGGCGGCGGCGGCCGAGGCTGCGGTGAAGATGCCGAGGCCGATGACGAAGAGCCGCCGCCGGCCGAACCGGTCGCCAAGCGCGGCTCCGGTCAGCAGGAGTACGGCAAACGTGAGGGTGTATGCGTTGACGGTCCATTCGAGCGATTCGAGCGATGCTCCGAGCTCATCGCGGATCACGGGGATGGCGGTGGTCACGACGAGGTTGTCGAGCGTCACCATCACCAGCGCGAGCGCCGTGATCACGAAGGTCCAGAGCGTCTTCGAACGATTCGGTGTGTTCATCTGAGGCTCCACTGTGACGAAGTAGTGACTGATTACTCAGTTGAGACGGGAAAAAAAAAATCAGGCCTTGGGCTTGAAGGTCGCCAGGATCCGGTCGGCCCACGGCACCGAGCCCTGGGTCGCGTCCATCGCGGTGAGCACGTTGATGAGCATTCCGCGGGCGAAGAACGCCGCCACCTGCTCCGGCGTGACCCCGAGGCGCTCGACGTGCTCGACCAGCCGGCCGAACGACCGCTGGACGACCTCGCGTACGTCCGGGTCCTCGCAGGCGACGTATGCCTGCATCTGGCCGCGCAGCACACGCGGGTCGGTGGCGATCATCTCCCAGTACCGGCGCCCCATGGCGGCGAGCGCGGCATCGCCGGTCAGTCCCTCGGACGCGAGCTGGAACTGCGCGAGCGTGTTGCCCATGCACCGCTCGATCGAGGCGAGGAAGAGCCGCTTCTTGGTGCCGAACAGCCGGAAGAGGTAGGGCTGGGAGATCCCGACGGCGCGGGCGATCACGTCGGTTGAGGCGCCGTCGAAGCCGTGCGAGGCGAATTCCGTCAGCGCGGCCTCGACTACCGCCTCACGGCGCTCCTCCGCGGTCCTGCGTCCGGTCGGTGTGGTCGACGACATGGGCGCTATTGTGAGTGATCACTCACTACTTGTCAAGTCCCGACGCCGGAATCGGCTCAGCCATTGGCGTAGTGGCGACCGAACCGGTTCGCCATGAAGGGCTCGAGCGCCGCCTGCTCCTGGCGAACGAAGCCGCGCTGCGGCAGCTGCCCCTTGGCGTGCAGGTCGACCATCGCGCATACCCCTGCCGCCGTGGTGAGCTGGATCGCGCTCATGAGGCGGCCACCGACCTCGCGCGCGTAGACCTTGCGGGCATACGTCTCCTGGGTCAGCCGGGCATCGCGCCAGCCGCTCACCGTGACGAAGATCAGCACGACGTCCTGGTGGGTGATCGGGATGGAGCGCTCCAGCACGTCCTTCAGCAGCTCGCGGCGCTCGCGGAGGCGAAGATCCTCGAGCAGCATCTTCATCACGTCGCGATGGCCCGGGTAGCGCACGGTCTTGTAGTCGAGCCGGTCGACCTTCCCGTCGAGCGTCTCGCACAGGGTGCCGAGGCCGCCCGAGGTGTTGAACGCCTCGTAATCCACGCCGTCGAGCGAGAAGCTCTCGAGGCCCTCCAGCGGGAGCACCTCGGTGAGGCGGCCCTCCCGGATCGCCTCGCACGCGTTGCAGTACTCGTTGATCAGCCCGTCGGTGCTCCAGGTCAGGTTGTACTTGAGCGTGTCGACGGGAAACTGCGGCAGGGCCCCGACCCGCATACGCACCTCGCGGAGCCGGTCGAACCGCGACGCCAGATCGAAGGCCGCCACGCTGATGAAGCCGGGGGCGAGCCCGCACTGCGGCATGAACGCGGTCTCGCCACCGCCGGCGATCTCGCGAACGGTCCGGGTGGTCGCGACGTCCTCGGTCAGGTCGAAGTAGTGCGCCCCGGCATCGCGTGCGACGCGCGCGACCAGCGGGTTGAGGAAGAACGGCAGGGCGCTGACGAGGTACTCCTGACCGTGGGCGAGCTCGGCAAGGGCCGCGGGGTCGGACACGTCGACCAGCGCCCGCGCGGCCCGCTCCTCGTCGACGAGCCCGAGGAACTCCGGCCGCTGGTCGGCGACGGTGACGTCCCAGTCGCCGGTCGCGCCCAGCAGGTCGACGATGGCTCCGCCGATCTTGCCGGCGCCCAGCACCAGCACGCGTCGCATCTGCAGCCCCTCCGATCGCCGTCCGCGGCGAATGTACCAGCGGGCGTCAGACGTCGATCGCGACGGGCTCCGTGACGGCGTCTCCGGTCGCGAAGTCCGTGCGAGCGGGTCTTCAGGGTGCGACGGCGCGGCCCGGGTGCGGCGGGGACGAGCAGGCCGCTCCGTGAGAGCTCCATGAGCGCGTCGATGACCTTCGGGCTCCACTGGCGGCCGCCGCCGCGGCTGAGCTCCGCGAGCACGACCTCAGGCGTGAGCGCGAGGCGGTAGTGGCGGTTCGCGGTCATGGCGTCCCAGGCGTCGGCGACGGCGAGGATCTGCGCGCCCTCGGGGATCGCGTCGCCCGCGAGGCCGCGCGGGTAGCCCGCGCCGTCCCACCGCTCGTGGTGGTGGAGGACCCACAGGGCCTGCTCGGGGCTGAGGACGTCGTGCACGATCCGCGCACCGAGCGCCGCGTGGGTGCGCATGACCTCCTCCTCCGCCTCGGTGAGGGGGCCCTGCTTGCGCAGGATGGCGTCGGGCACGCCGATCTTGCCGACGTCGTGGACCAGGCCCGACTCGTGGAGCTTCGCCCGCCGCTCCGCCGTCCAGCCGAGCAGGTTCGCGAGGAGCCCCGCGACGTTGGCGACGCGCTCCGAGTGGCGCTGGGTCGTGGCGTCCTTCGCGTCGACCGCCCGTGCGAGCGCGGTGATGGCGGACAGGGTGCGCGAGCGCTCCGCCTGCTCGGCGCGCTCCTGCGCCGAGAGCACGTCCATGACCTCGGGTGAGTACCGGTACGAGACGTTGCGGCCGTGCATCTTCGCCCAGTAGAGCGCGCCGTCGGCCAGGCGCAGGAGCTCCTGCTCGTCGCCGGCCATGGCGAAGTCGCATACCCCGGCGGAGACGGTGACCTGCCCGACGCCGGAGAACGGCGTCCGCTCGATCGCCGTGCGTGCGCGCTCGGCCGCGCGCCAGGCCGCCTGGCCGGACGTCAACGGCAGCAGACACGCGAACTCCTCGCCGCCGATCCGTGCGAGGACGTCCTCGCTCCGCAGCGTCGCACCGATGCGCCGTGCGACCTCGGTGATGACCGCGTCGCCGGCCTGGTGGCCGTGGATCTGGTTGATGGCCCGGAAGTCGTCGATGTCGAGCACGACGATCGACAGCTCCCGCTGGTGGCGGCGGGCGAGGCTGGCCTCGCGAAGGAGCGCCTCGTGGAACGTCCGGTGGTTCGCGAGGCCGGTCAGCGCGTCGCTCGACGACTTGGCGACGTCCTCGCGCAGCTCCTGGGCGATGGCGAGGTTCTCACGGAACGTCAGCGCGGCCCGGAACATGATCAGCAGGAGGGTGAGCCCGGCGAGTGCGAGGCCGAGCGGGCCGAGCCGCTGGAAGTTGCCGTAGCCGACGAGGGCGACCGTCACCCAGCCGAACAGCGTCGGGGCGACCAGCAGGCTCCAGCCGTCGAGCCGGATCTGCGGCTTGAGCTCAGACGTGTGCCACGCGGCCATCGCGAACAGGCCCATCCCGAGCGGCCACAGCAGGGCGATCACGGCCGAGAGCGACGTGGTCGACGCGTCCGCCGAGAGCTGCAGGCCGTGCGCGACGGCGAGGACGCCGAACGCCGTGCCGAGAATGATCCAGGCGCGGCCCGGCCGCCATGCGTTGAGGGCCATCACGCCGGCGACGAACGTGAGGAGCAGCATGTCGCCCAGCGGGTACACGAGGTTGAGCACGAGCACACCGAGCCCGCCCTCCCCGCCGTCGAGGGCCGGTGGCAGCACGATGCCGGCGGCGACGGCCGCGACCGCCAGCGCGCCGATGAGCCCGTCGAGCCACAGCGCCGTCGCGAACCGGGTCACCCTGCGGCGCACGAGCTGCACCATGCCGAGGTACGCGAGGGGGTAGAAGGCGACGTGGCAGGCGTCGGCAAAGGTCGGCGTCGACGAGGCCGCGACCCCGCGCAGCCGCAGCACCTCGTACAGCGAACCGAGCGTCCAGATGCCGATCGCCGCTGCGAAGACGGCCCACGCTCCCCGGTCGGCCGGCACCGTCAATGCGCGCACCGCGCAGCACCCGGCGGCCGTCGCGGAGCCCACGACGGGCAGCCAGAGCGCCACGGACCCGTCCGCCCGGTCGAGCGCTCCGGCGACGAACGCGGCGATCAAGGCGAGGAGGACAAGCGCCATCGCTCCCTGGGCCGCTGCCGCAGGGGTGAGGTTCCGCCCTGTGCGTCGCTCGGTGGGTGCCTGTGACGGCGGCAACCGCGACTCCGATCGTGTTGAAGACAGGCTTCGCTATTCACATCGGTCGCCGCGGCGACAATCATTAGCGCCAATCGGGGTGAGATTCCGGTCCGGCACGGCGATCGCGAGGCACGCGCCGGGTGGGCGATGGAGGTTCTGGAGGGAGCGGGGCGCGTGGAGCGGGTGCGAATCGACAAATGGCTGTGGGCGGCGAGGTTCTTCAAGACGCGCGGTGCGGCGACCGACGCCGTCAACGGCGGGCGGGTGCACGTCAACGACGTCCGCGCGAAGCCGTCGAAGGACGTCGTCGTCGGCGACGTCGTCGAACTCACCGTCGCGGAGATGCCGTGGACCGTGGTGGTGCGGGGTATCGCCGACAAGCGCGGCTCAGCGACCGTGGCCGCGACGCTGTACGAGGAGACGTCGGAGTCGCGGGCCGGCCGGGAACGGCGAATCGCCGACCGTCGCCACGCCCGGCCGGTTGGGGCGGATCTCGGTGCGCGCCCGACGAAGCGCGATCGGCGTCGCATCGACGACGTGCGCGGGCGCGGCGGCCTCCCCGCGGGTGACCGGTCGGTCCGGCAGCCGGTTTCCGGCTATCGTCTGGGTGATGCACTGAGCGTCCATCGCGAGGAGTCTCCGCATGCCGCCGTATCGCAGCCGAACCACCACCCACGGGCGCAACATGGCCGGCGCGCGCGCGCTGTGGCGCGCCACGGGCATGACCGACGGCGACTTCGGCAAGCCGATCATCGCGGTGGCCAACTCGTTCACCCAGTTCGTGCCCGGCCACGTCCACCTCAAGGACCTCGGGCAGCTCGTCGCCGCCGAGATCGCCGAGGCCGGCGGGGTGGCCAAGGAGTTCAACACAATCGCCGTCGACGACGGCATCGCGATGGGCCACGACGGGATGCTCTACTCGCTGCCTTCCCGCGAGGTCATCGCGGACAGCGTCGAGTACATGGTCAACGCCCATTGCGCCGACGCGCTCGTGTGCATCTCGAACTGCGACAAGATCACCCCCGGCATGCTCAATGCGGCGTTGCGGCTCAACGTGCCGACGGTGTTCGTCTCAGGCGGCCCGATGGAGGCCGGCAAGGTGATCCTCGACGGACAGGAGCGGGCGCTCGACCTGATCGACGCCATGGTGGTGGCCGCCGACCCGAACGCGTCGGACGAGGAGGTCCTGCAGCATGAGCGCTCTGCATGCCCGACATGCGGATCGTGCTCAGGCATGTTCACGGCCAACTCGATGAACTGCCTGGTCGAGGCCCTGGGGCTCGGGCTGCCCGGCAACGGCTCGGTGCTTGCCACGCATGCCGATCGCGAGCAGCTCTTCCGGCGTGCGGGACGGCTGGTGGTGGAACTCGCGAAGCGGTACTACGAGCGGGACGACCTCTCCGCCCTGCCGCGGTCGATCGCGTCGTTCGCGGCGTTCGAGAACGCGATGACGCTCGACATCGCGATGGGTGGCTCCACCAATACGGTGCTGCACCTGCTGGCCGCGGCGCACGAGGCCGGCGTGGACTTCACGATGGAGGACATCGATCGCCTCTCCCGCCGGGTGCCGTGCATCTGCAAGGTCGCGCCGGCCACACCGTTCTTCCACATGGAGGACGTGCACCGGGCCGGCGGCATCATGGCGCTGCTCGGCGAGCTCGACCGGGGCGGTCTCGTCAACCGGGACGTGCCGACGACGCACGCGCCGACCCTGGCCGCGGCGATCGACACGTGGGACGTTCGCCGCACCGACGACGAGGCGGTCCACACCTTCTACCGCGCCGCCCCCGGCGGGGTGCCGACGCAGGTGGCGTTCTCACAGGACCGCCGCTATGCGTCGCTCGACCTCAACCGCGAGGAGGGGTGCATCCGGGATGTGGAGCACGCCTACAGCGCCGACGGCGGCCTGGCGGTCCTCTACGGCAACGTCGCCCGCGACGGGTGCATCGTCAAGACCGCCGGGGTCGACCCGGGGAGCCTGGTCTTCAGCGGCCGCGCCCGCGTGTGCGAGAGCCAGGACGAGGCCATCGACCGGATCCTCGCGCAGCAGATCGAGCCGGGCGACGTCGTGGTGATCCGCTACGAGGGCCCGAAGGGCGGCCCGGGCATGCAGGAGATGCTCTACCCGACCAGCTACCTCAAGTCCATGGGCCTCGGCAAGGCGTGCGCGCTGCTCACCGACGGCCGGTTCTCCGGCGGTACCAGCGGCCTGTCGATCGGCCACGTCTCGCCCGAGGCGGCGGACGGCGGCGACATCGCGCTGGTGGAGGAGGGCGACCGCATCGACATCGACATCCCCAACCGCTCCATCGCGCTGGCAGTCGACGAGGAGGAGCTCGAGCGGCGCCGCGCCGTGCAGGAGGCGCGGGGCGACGCGGCCTGGACCCCGGCCACCCGCGAGCGCCACGTCTCCGCGGCCCTGCGTGCTTACGCGGCGATGACCACCAGCGCAGCGACCGGGGCGGTGCGCGACGTCACCCGCGCCGAGGGGGCCGCGCGCGAGCGCCGCCAGGCGGTCCGCGGCGGCTGACCGGGCGTGGGTCGCTTCGAGCGGTGCGTCTATACTCACGGCCCTCCGATGGGGCGTAGCCAAGCGGTAAGGCAGCGGGTTTTGGTCCCGCGACCGGGGGTTCGAATCCTCCCGCCCCAACAGAACGTGCGACGAAGGGATCCCAGGGGACGATGAGCGTCGGGGCCGTGGTGATGGCGGCGGGGCAGGGGACGCGCATGAAGTCTCAGGTGCCGAAGGTGCTGCACAGGATCGCCGGCCGGCCGCTCGTGGGCTGGGTGCTCGATGCCCTCGCCGGCGCGAAGGTGGCCCACACCGTCGTGGTCGTGGGGCACGGCGCCGACCAGGTACGCGCGGTGCTGCCCGCCGGATGCGGCGTCGCCCTGCAGCGCGAGCAGCACGGCACCGGCCACGCCGTCCAGATCGGGCTCAGGAAACTCGACCCGGCGTGCGACACGGTCGTGGTGCTGTCCGGCGACACACCGCTGCTCTCGCGCGAGCTCGTACGCTCGCTCATCCGCGCCCACCGCCGGGGCGGGCGCGCGGCGACGCTCGTCAGCGCCGTGCTCGACGATCCCGGCAGGTACGGGCGCGTCGTCCGCGACGGAGGGTCGGTGCGGGTGGTCGAGGCGCGCGACGCCTCGCCCCGGGAGCTCGCCGTCGGCGAGATCAACGCCGGCCTCTACGTGTTCGACCGCCGGCAACTCGAGCGGGCGCTGCGCAAGGTCGGCCGGGACAACGCCCAGGGCGAGATGTACCTGCCGGACGTGCTGCCCCTGCTCACCGGTCCGATCGGCGTGCTGGTCTCGCCGGACCCCCGCGTGGTGCTCGGGGTCAACAGCCGGGCAGAGCTCGCCGAGTGCGCCGCGATCGTCCAGGACCGCCGCCGGCATGAGCTCATGGTCGCGGGCGTGACGATGACCGACCCGTCCAGCGTCTACGTCGACGCCGACGTCGTCGTCGGTCAGGACACCACGCTCGAGCCCGGGACCCACCTTCAGGGCGCCACCACAGTGGGCGCCGGGTGCGTCATCGGTCCGGACGCCGTGATCCGCGATTGCACCGTCGGCGACGGCGCGCACATCCTCTTCGCGCACCTGTCGGAGTCCACAGTCGGCAACGGATGCCAGGTCGGGCCGTTCGCCTATCTGCGGCCGGGAGTGGTGATGGAGGACGGCGGGAAGATCGGCACCTACGTCGAGGTCAAGAACACGCGGGTCGGCGCGAAGGCCAAGGTACCCCACCTCTCCTACATCGGCGATGCCGAGATCGGCGCGGGCACGAACATCGGAGCGGGTAACATCACGGCCAACTACGACGGTTTTCGCAAACACCGGACGTTCATCGGCGCCGGCGTGAAAACCGGATCCGACTGCGTGCTCGTCGCACCGGTTAGCATTGGTGACAGGGCGATGACGGCAGCGGGGTCGATCATCACGCATGACGTGCCGGCGGGTGCGCTCGGCATCGCCCGGGCGCGGCAGGAGAACCTCGAGGGCTTCACCGAACGGGCCGAGGCGAAGGCCCGGGCGGCCACGAAACGCGACGGCAAGGGGAGCCGGTGAGCACGAAGACCAACCCATTGGGCACCGCAATCAGCCGCGACGACGCGCGCCGCATGATGGTGTTCGCCGGGCGGGCCAGCACCGCCCTCGGCGAGGACATCGCCAAGCGCCTCGACATGGAACTCGGCGAGGTCCAGGTCAAGACGTTCGCCAACGGCGAGATCTACGGACGGTTCGCGGAGAGCATCCGCGGCGCCGACGTGTTCCTCGTGCAGTCCACCTGCAGCGTGTTCAACGGGGTCCGCCAGTCTGTCAACGACAGCCTGTTCGAGCTGCTCATCATGATCAACGCCGCGAAGCTCGCCTCCGCGCGGCGGATCGTGGCGGTGATGCCCTGGTACGGGTACTCCCGCCAGGACAAGAAGTCGGCGCCACGCGAGCCGATCACCGCCAAGATGATCGCGGAGATCCTCCAGGCCGTCGGCGTCGACCGCGTCCTCACCATGGACCTTCACGCCGGACAGGTGCAGGGCTTCTTCAACATCCCTGTCGACCACATGACCGCCGTGCCGATTCTCGCCCAGTACTTCCAGGACCTCCCGTCGATCAAGGGGGAGCGCCTGGTCGTCGTGTCGCCGGACGCCGGCCGCGCGAAGCTGGCGAGCCACTTCGCCGAGAAGCTGGGGGCGTCACTCGCGGTCCTCACCAAGCAGCGGCCGGAGCACAGCGAGGTCGAGATGACCATGCTGATCGGCGACGTGCAGGGCAAGGTCGCGATCATGATCGACGACATGATCGACACCGCCGGCACCCTCGTGGAGGGCGCGAGGAAGGTCCGCGAGAACGGGGCGATCAAGGTGTTCGCCGCGGCGACGCACGGCCTCTTCTCCCCGCCGGCGTTCGAACGGCTCGAGCGCTGCGAGGACATCTCGCAGATCGTCGTCACCGACACCGTCCCGCTCCGCGAGGACGCCCCCGCGATCATCAAGCAGCTCCCCGCCGGCGGGATCCTCGCCGACTGCATCCGCAACGTCTTCAATGACGAGTCGGTCAGCGAAGTCTTCGAAGGCGAGAACCAACTCTTCTGAGGAACGCCTCGGGCTCACGATGCTCTCGGGGGTCGCGGCGGCCCGCGACATGGGCGGAAGACTGAGCTCGTATCCGTGGTAGCCACTGATACGGCGGCGGGCTCGGCGCGGATGCCCTCCCCTTCTTGGTTCTTGAGGATCCGGCCAGACAACCATGAAGGAGACTCCGATGCGCAGACACATTATCCGGGTCGCCCCCGTCGCCATTCTCGCGATGGCTGTGTTGTCGCTATCGGGCTGCGGGTCCAGCACGAGCACATCGAGCACTGCCAGCCCCGCCGCGACCTCTGACACGGGCGACTTGACCGAGACGACGGCCACGTCGACCACACCCAGTGCCGGGGCAACTGCCCTCACCGTCGTGATGAGCGACTATGCGTTCACCCCAAAGAACGCGACCGCGGCGACCGGCCCGATCACCATCACGGCGCCGAACCAGGGCAAGCTCGTGCATGAGCTGGTGCTCATCCGCACCGACCTCCCGCTCGCCAAGCTTCCGACCGACAGCGCCGGCGACGTCAACGAGGACGCGTTCCCGGAGAGCAAGCTTCCCGGTGAGATCTCGGAGACCCAGCCCGGCGCGACCGGCAAGCTCACCGTCACGCTCCCGGCGGGCCGGTACGTCATGCTCTGCAACGTCCCGGGGCACTACCAGGCGGGGATGGTCGGGAACCTGGTCGTCAGGTAGATCGGCCGCAGCCACAGGGCGGGGGAGCGCCCCCGCCCGGGGCAGGCGTCGCGAGGCGGCGGGCCCCGCCGTGGACGAGATCGTCCGCTACAATCCCCGGTCGCCCGACCCCCGGAGGAGTCCAGATGTCGTCCGACCACGTCCAGTTGAACGCCACGCCGCGCACCGTCTTCGGCACGAGTCACACCCGCCGACTGCGCGCCGCCGGGCTCGTGCCCGGCGTGCTCTACAAGGCCGGCGAGGACTCGATCGCCTTCACGCTGCCCGAGCGCGAGCTGAACCGCGCCCTTCACGGGGGCCACGGCAAGACCGCCGTCTTCGAGATCGCCGTCGACGGCCACCCGACGGTACCGGCGCTCCTCAAGGACTGGGACCTCAACCCCGTGCGTGGCAGCCTCATCCATGTCGACTTCCAGCAGGTCGACCTGGCGCAGGAGGTCGAGGCGAGCGTCCCGCTCGTCCTCAACGGCATCGCGGTCGGTGTCCGCGACGGCGGCGTGCTCGGCCAGCCCGTCCACGAGGTCGTCGTGCGTGCCCTCCCCGACGCGATCCCGGACGGCATCGAGGTCGACGTCAGCGCGCTGGAAGCCGGGGGCGTGCTGCACCTGAGCGATGTCACCGCGCCCGCGGGCGTCGAGCTCGTCGGCGACCCGGAGCTCGTCGTCGCGTCCGTCACCGCTCCCTCGCGCGTCGAGACCGGCGAGGAAGAGGAAGAGGTCGTCGAAGGCGCGGCCGAGCCCGAGATCGTGGGACGTGTCGCCGACGACGAGTCGGAGTAGCCCACGGCCGAGCAGGACCTCCCCGTCAGGCTGGTCGTCGGCCTGGGAAATCCCGAGCCGCGCTACGCCCGCACGCGCCACAACGCCGGGCAGCTCGTCGTGGAGCGGCTCGCCGAGCGGCTCGGCGCAGGCAAGTTCAAGCAGCGCTATGCGGGCAGGTACGTGGAGCTCCGCGGACCCGCCGGGCCGCTCGCGCTGCTGATCCCGACGACGTACATGAACCTCTCCGGCGAGTCGGTCGGGCCCGCCGCCGGGAGCCTCAAGGCCGCGCCCGCCCAGGTCCTGATCGTGCACGACGAACTCGACCTCCCATTCGGGGTCGTGCGCGGCAAGCTGGGCGGCGGAACCGCCGGCCACAACGGCCTGCGGTCCATCAGCACGGGACTCGGCAGCAGCGAATACCCCCGGATCCGCATCGGGATCGGCCGCCCGCCCGCCGAGTTTCGCGGCGACCAGGCGGCATGGGTGCTCACCGGGTTCAGCGAGCCGGCCGACCAGGTCGACGCGATGCTCGCCGAGGCGCTCGCGATGACCGAGGTCACGGTCGCGGAGGGCATCGACGCGGCGATCGCGCGGTTCCACGCGGCCGAGCCCGGGTCCCGGGCGCGGGAGCGGAGAGAGCGCCGTGACGGTCCGGGGGAGGATGGCCCCGACGAGGCGGACGACCAGTCCGGACCGTCATGAGCGGCGCACTCGATCTCCTCGTCCTCGGCACGCCACCGCTGGCGGCCGCCGCGAGCGCGCTCGGCGCGGGCACGACCGGAGGCGAGGTCACGCTGCCGCGGCCGGCCTGGCCGTTCACCCTGGCGGCGCTGCACCGCACCTCCGGCCGCGCGCTGCTGGTGGTTGCGCCGGGTGACGAGGAGGCGCGGGAGCTCGCGAGTGAGCTGAACGCCCTGGTCGGCCATGCCGCAGTGTCGCTCTGGCCGACGCGTGGGGTGCCGACGGGAGGGGCGGTCGGACCGGCTCCGCACCTCGTCGGGCTTCGTGCACGTGCCCGAGGGCGGGTCGGCGAGGCCGGCTCGCTTGTGATCGCGAGCGTCGCCGCCCTGGTGGAGCGCGCGCCGGCGAATCCACCCCAGCCGCTCGAGCTGCGCCGCGGCGCGACGCTGGCGGGCGACCTCGTCGAGGCGCTCGCCGCCCTCGGTTACGAGCGGGTCGCCCAGGTCGAGGAGCGCGGCGAGATGGCCGTGAGGGGCGGGATCGTCGACGTGTTCCCGACGACCGCGGAGCAGCCCGTCCGCGTGGACCTCTTCGGCGACGACATCGACGAGCTGCGGTCGTTCTCACCGTTCACGCAGGTCACCGTCCGGCAAGTCGACTCGATCCGGATCTGGCCTGCGGCCGAGCCCCTCGGCGGGCAGCTCATCGACACGTTCGACGAGCTCGGCCGCGCGGCGCTGGTGCGACTCGCCCCCACCCAGCATCGGGGGGCGCTCGCGCAGGCGCTCGAGCTGGTCGAGGACGAGGCCGCGGCCGGCGCGCTCGGCGATCCCGCGGCGCTGCTCGGGGCCCTCGCGGAGCATTCGGCGCTCGACCTGGCGCCCCCGGCGGGTGGCGCGGCCGGGGTCGTCGACGCGCGCGAGGCGCGGTTCGCCGCCCGCGGCCACGTCGAGGCGGCCGCCGAGATCGCACGACTCGCCGGTGGCGGCCTGCGCGTGCTCGTCGCATTCAGCCGGCGCGGCGACCTCGAGCGCGCGGCCCGCCCGCTGGAGCGTGCCAACCCGCGGATCATCGACATCGCCGAGACGCCGCCCGCCGCGGGTGAGGTGTCGCTCACAGTCCTGCCGATCCGGCGCGGGTTCATCTCCGCCGACCTCGGCCTCGCCGTCATACCGGAGGGCGAGATCCTCCGCCGGCGCCGCGCGAGCGCCCGCGCGCCCGTCGGGCGTCGCCTGCGGTCGTTCCTCGAGCTGCGCGTCGGCGACTACGTCGTCCACGAGGACCACGGCGTCGGGCGGCTCGTCGCCTTCGAGACCCAGACCGTCGCGAACGTCACGCGCGACTACCTGGCCCTTGCGTTCGCCGGCGAGGACCGGGTCTGGGTGCCGCAGGACCAGCTCGACAAGGTCACGCGTTATATCGGTGCCGACGGCTCGGCGCCTCCCCTGTCGAAACTCGGCGGCAAGGCGTGGGAGCGCCTCAAGGCGAGGGTGCGGGCCGCGGTGCACGAGATGGCCGGCGAGTTGTTCGCGCTCTACGAGGGCCGGGGCCGGGTGGAGGGCTACGCCTTCCCCGAGAACGACGCGGCGCTCCACGAGTTCGAGCAGCGGTTCCCGTACCGGGAGACGCCTGACCAGGAGCGCGCGATCGACGAGGTGATGGGCGACATGGAACGCCCCCGGCCGATGGACCGGCTCATCTGCGGCGACGTCGGCTTCGGCAAGACCGAGGTCGCGATGCGCGCCGCGTACAAGGCCGCCATCGCCGGCAAGCAGGTCATGGTGCTGGTGCCCACCACGCTCCTCGCCCAGCAGCACCTCGGCACGTTCCGCGAACGGTTCGCCGACACCGCAGTCGAGATCGAGATGGTAAGCCGGCTGCGCTCGGCCGCCGAATCCAAGCAAATCCTCGGTCGGTTCCGCTCCGGCGGGGTAGACGTCCTCATCGGCACCCACCGCCTGCTCGCCATGGACGTCCAGCCGAAGGACCTCGGGCTCGTCATCCTCGATGAGGAGCAGCGGTTCGGGGTCGCGCAGAAGGAGTCGCTGCGCCAGCTGCGACTCCGCGTCGACGTGCTGTCGCTGTCCGCGACGCCGATCCCCCGGACGCTGCAGATGTCGATGTCGGGTATGCGCGACATCAGCGTCATCGAGACGCCGCCGTCGGGCCGGCGGGCGATCGCCACCCACGTCGGGGAGTTCGACGAGGCGCTCGTGCGAGAGGCGCTGGAGCGCGAACGCGAGCGCGATGGCCAGAGCTTCTGGCTCCACAACCGCGTCGAGTCGATCGACGAGGCGGCAGACGCCGTGCGGGCGCTCGTGCCGGAGCACCGCGTGGTCGTCGCCCACGGGCAGATGGGCGAGCAGGAGCTCGAGGACGTCATGACGACGTTCCTGCGCGGCGAGGCGGACGTGCTGGTCTCCACGACGATCATCGAGGCCGGGCTCGACATCCCCAACGCGAACACGCTCATCGTCGAGCGCGCCGACAAGCTCGGCCTCGCCCAGCTCTACCAGCTGCGCGGCCGCGTCGGACGCAGCCAGGTGGCGGCGCACGCATACCTCATGTACCCGAGCGACGCCGATCTCACCCGCGACGCCGCGGCGCGCCTCCGCGCCGTGGCCGACTACACAGAGCTCGGGAGCGGGCTGCGCATCGCCATGCGCGACCTGGAGATCCGGGGCGCCGGCAACCTGCTCGGCGACGAGCAGAGCGGCCACGTCGAGGCGATCGGCTTCGAGCTCTACCTGCAGATGCTGAACGACGCCATCGCCGCGCGCCGGGGCGAGATCGCCCCGGAGCAGGAGGCCCGCGTGGAGATCCCGATCTCCGCCTACATCCCGGCCGACTACGTCGGGTTCGAGGCGGCGAAGATCGACCTGCACCGGCGCATCGCGACGGCCGATGCCGACGCACTCACCCGACTCGCCGACGAGCTCGCGGACCGGTTCGGGCCGCCGCCGCCGCCCGTCGAGGCGCTCATCGCGGTGCAGCGCCTGCGCCTGAAGCTGATGCAGGTCGGCGCCAGCCGGCTGTCGGTGCGCGCCGGCCGCGTGACGCTGGCGCCGGTCGGGCTCACGAGCGCCGCCCTCAAGACCCTTCGAAGCGAGTCGCCGAGGGCGCTGTACTCGTCCGGAGAGCGCACCGTGTCGATCCCGGCGCCGTCGGGTCCGGCCGAGCGAATCGAGGCTGCGGAGGGCGTTCTGGACGCGCTGATCGGCGCGGTCGCGCAGGCCGCCTGAGCGCGGTGACGGCAAACGCCCATGCTACGATCGCCCGCGTCGTGAGCGCCGGGCGCCCCAGGAAGATCGCAACGATCCTCGCCGCGCTCGCGATGAGTGCGGGCCTGGCGGCTTGCGGCGGAGCCGGCGGAGACGCCACCCTGGGACCCGACGACGCCGTCGCGATCCGGATCGGCGCGCAGAAGATCACCAACGGCGAGATCGAGCGCCGGGCACTGTTCCTCGCGACCGCTCCCACCGGCTCCACGCCGACCGAGCCGCCCGCGAAGGACAGCAAGGAGTTCCGTGAGTTCCGCCTGCAGGCCGCCGAGCAACTCCGCGACGAGCGCGTGTTCGGGATCCTCGCGGCGCAATGCGGCGCCCCCTGCAAGGTCACCGACGCCGCGGTCAGCGCCGACGTCAAGACAATCGTCGACCAGCAGTTCAACGGGGTCCAAGCCGACCTCATCACGGCCCTGGGGCAGCGTGGCATCACTCTCGCCGACCTGCGGGCCAGCCTCCGCGCCGCCAAGCAGGAGGAGCGCCTGTCCACCCGTGTCGAGCAGAACGTCACCTACACCGACGCCGCTGCGCTCGCCTACTACCGCAGAAACATCGCGCAGTACAAGCTGCAGGCGGAGAAGCGCCTCTCGCACATCCTGGTGGCCACGAAGGCCCAGGCTCTGGCGATCCGCGCCGAGGCGACGGCGGCGAACTTCGCGCAGCTCGCACGCGAACGGTCGAAGGACGATGCGTCGAAGAGCTCCGGTGGTGACCTCGGCCCCGTGGACAGCACCGCGTTCCTGCCCGAGATCCACCAGGCCGCCCAGAAGCTCAAGGCAGGCCAGATCTCTCCGCCGGTGCAGACCCAGTTCGGGTGGCACCTGCTGCTCCTGCGCAACATCAAGGCCCGCACCAAGACGTTCGACGAGGTCAAGGACATGATCGTCAGGCAGGAGCTCGAGGTGAAGCGGGCCGCCGCCGTCCAGAAGTGGCGCGACACCGTCGTGAAGAAGCAGCAGAACCGGGCGAAGTACCTCAACCCCAAGGTCGCGCCCGCCGCGCCCGCGACCACCACCACGGCCGCCGCCACGACGACCAAGGGAGCCGCGACCGGCAAGACGACGGCGACGACCACCGCCCCGGCCTCGACCAAGGGCACGACGGTCAGCGTCACCCCGACGTCGACGTCGGCTCCCGCGACACCCTAGAGACGGTTCGGGTCCCGGGTCGGTGCCCGCCGCGATCACCATCGTCGCACTCGGACCGGGCGACCCGGACGCGCTGCCCGTCTCGGCCGTGCGGACGATCGCCGGGGCCGAGACGCTGCTGGCGCCGGAGCTCGATGCCGAGCTGGTCGCCGCGCTCGGTCGTGAGCCTGCCCCGCTCGGGGCGACCGACGCGATTCCCGCCGGTGCGACCGTGGCTGCGACCGACATCGACGCTCACCGTCTCGCGCAGCAGCTCCCCTTGGCGGTGACCGTTCCGGGGCGTGCCGCGCTTCGAACTCGGGCGATCGGCGCCGCCGTGGCCAGCCTCGCGACGGTCGGCGCTCACCTTCGCCGGGAGTGTCCCTGGGACCGCGAACAGACCGCGGCGACAATCGTGCCGCACACGATCGAAGAGGCGTTCGAGGTCGCCGAGGCGGTGGCGGCCGGAGATGTCGAACGCCAGGCCGACGAAGTCGGCGACCTGCTCTTCCAGGCGGTGTTCCTCGCGCAGCTCCTCGAAGAGACCGGCGACGCCGATCTGGGCGAGATCGCCGCCGCGCATGCCCGCAAGCTCATCGCTCGCCACCCTCACGTGTACGGGGAGGCCGTCGCCGAGACGGCCGGCGGCGTGCGCGACCTGTGGGAGCGGCAGAAGCGCGAGGGCCGCGGCGGCGGGATCTTCCATGAGCTCCCGGCGGGCCTGCCGGCGCTGGCGTACGCGACCAAGGCCCAGCGACGAGCCGCGTCGGTGGGCTTCGAGTTCGCCGCGTCACGGGACGCGCTGGCCAAGCTCGACGAGGAGGTCGCGGAGCTTCGCTCCGAGCCGAACGACTGGGAGCTCGGCGACGTCCTCTTCGCCTGCGTCGCGGTGGCCCGGTCGTTGAAGGTCGATCCGGAGCTGGCACTGCGCTCGGCGGCTCAGCGCTTCCGCGCCCGGGTCGAGCGGGCCGCGGCCCTCGCGAACGACGCGGGCGCGCGCTTCGAGGACCTCGATCCCGACGCGCAGGCCTCGTGGTACCTCCGGGCGAAGGACTGACCTCCCGGCTGGCGCCGGGACAGTCTGACCGGGCAACTCGCAGCATGACCAGCCTCCGTCGCATCTTCGTCATCTCGGGCCCCCCTCGGCGCGATGCTCGCCGACGCGAGCGCCTCAAACCGCGCGCCGTCCTCACCGTCGACGATCGCCTCGGCCCGGGAATCGTGAGCCGGACGTTCGTCGTGCATATCGCGCGACGCTGATCCCAACCCACCGGCGAGACGCCGGCGTGGCCGGATCGGCGGGTCGCCGGGGGTAGACTCCGGTGCCCGTCGCTCCCCCACCCGGAGGCCGCATGTCGAAGATCGCCCGCGTCCACGCCCGACAAATTCTCGACTCGCGAGGCCAGCCGACTGTCGAGGTCGAGGTCGAGCTCGAGTCCGGAACGGTGGGGCGCGCAGCGGTACCCTCCGGCGCCAGCACCGGCGCGCACGAGGCGCTCGAGTTGCGCGACGGCGACCGCGCGGCGTACGGCGGCAAGGGCGTCCTCAAGGCGGTCGCGAACGTCGAGCACGAGATCGCGCGCGTCCTCGTCGGCAAGGACGCGACCGACCAGGCGACGATCGACCGCTTCATGATCGAGCTGGACGGCACGCCCACGAAGTCGCGGATCGGGGCGAACGCCATCCTCGGATGCTCGCTGGCGGTGGCCGCCGCGGCCGCGAACGACGCCGGCCTCCCGCTCTACCGCTACATCGGCGGTGCGCGGGCCCACCGGCTGCCGGTGCCGCTCATGAACATCATCAACGGCGGCGCGCACGCCGACAACAACGTCGACCTCCAGGAGTTCATGATCGTCCCCGTCGGGGCGGGAAGCTTTGCCGAGGCACTCCAGGCGGGCGCCGAGGTGTACCAGGCGCTCAAGACCGTTCTTCGGACGCGGGACCTCGGGACGGGCGTCGGCGATGAGGGGGGGTTCGCCCCGAGCCTCGCCAGCAACCGCGAGGCGCTCGACGTGATCGTCGAGGCGATCTCCGCGGCGGGCTACGCGCCCGGGAGCGACGTCGCGCTCGCACTCGACGCGGCGGCGACGGAGTTCTTCCGTGACGGTGCGTACCACCTCGAGGGGGAGGGGCGGTCGCTCACCCCGGCCGAGATGGTCGACTTCCTGGCCGAGCTCGCCGACGCCTACCCGATCGTCTCGATCGAGGACGGCATGTCCGAGGACGACTGGGACGGGTGGAAGGCGCTCACCGACCGCATCGGCGATCGTCTCCAGCTCGTCGGCGACGACCTGTTCGTCACGAACCCCACCCGCCTTCGGGACGGCATCGACCGGGGCGTCGGCAACGCGATCCTCATCAAGCTCAACCAGATCGGGACGCTCAGCGAAACCCTCGCCGCGATCGACATGGCTTCCGCCGCCGGGTATGCGGCGATGATCTCCCATCGCTCCGGCGAGACCGAGGACACCACCATCGCGGACCTCGCGGTCGCCACGGGAGCCGGCCAGATCAAGACCGGCGCACCGGCGCGCAGCGAGCGGGTCGCGAAGTACAACCAGCTCATCCGGATCGAGGAGCGCCTCGGCCCGGCGGCCGTCTACCCCGGAGGCGGAGCGTTCAAACGCTAGGGGTCCTCCTCCCGCGTGCCGCGGCGGCCGGTCCGACCGTCCCGGGTTGGCACGATGCCGGACCCGCTCGTGCAGGAACCCGCCGTCCCGCGGCGTACGCCGTTTCGGAACGGCTCCGGCAAGGAGTCGCCGGTCAGGAGTCCCCCCGTCACGCGCTCGCTGTCGCCCAAACGCCTCTTCATCCTCGGGATCGTCGTCGCCCTCGGCGTGTCGTACCTGGGATCGGTGCGGGGCTACCTGGCTCAGCGCGACGAGCTGGGCCGCCAGCAGGTCGCCCTCACGGCGATGATCTCCGAGCGCGACAGCATCCGGGCTCGGCTCGAGTCGCTCGACGACCCGAAGGTGGCCGAGGCCCGGGCCCGCGAGCTCGGCTACGTGGAGGTGGGGGAGATGCCGATCAGGGTGACCGGTCTTGAGCTCGCACCTCCCGCAGCCCCGCCTCGGCGGACCGGCGGCGCCGGCTTCTGGAGCTGGCTCCCCGACATCTTCTGACGCCGACGCGGTCGTGCGCCTCCTCGGGCGCACACCGTTCACGCGGTACCGGGTCGCGGTGCGCTGCCCGCACGGGGCTCCGTCGGTGGTGGAGAACGAGCCGAGGGATCTGAAGGGGCGACCGTTTCCCACGCGGTACTGGCTCACCTGCCGGGCGCTTGTCGCGGCGGTCAGCCGGCTCGAGGCCGCCGGGGGCGTGCGGGCGCTCGAAGGCGACGCGCAGATGCGCGACGCGATCGCCGCCGCGCATTCGGCGCACGCCGGGGTGCACGACGGCTACCGGGTCGGCGGGGTCGGCGAGGAGGGGAGGGTCAAGTGCCTCCACGCGCAGCTCGCGTTTGCGCTGGCCACCGGAGGCAACCCGGTCGGCGGCTGGATCCTGGCCCGTCTCGACATGCCAGCGTCCGAGCGCTGCTGCGTCGACGTGACCCAGGAGCCGGACGTATGAGCACGGACGCGGCGGCTGCAGCGGCGGTGTTCGAATGGCAGGACGGCGCGCGACGCCTCGCCGCGACCACGGGCTCGACGCGCATGTGGTGCTTCGCGGTGGTCGACGCCGTCCACGCCGAGCTTCACCGCCGCCTCGGCAGATCGTTCACCGTCGCCGACCTCGCCGCCGCGCACCGCGACGCCGGGGACTGGTTCCTGCCGCTGGCGACGCAGGTGGCACCCCGCCACGTCGAGGCGCACGATCCGTCCGTGTCGCTCGACGGCGCCTTCGCGATGTACATGCGCCGAGCGGTGGACGCGGGGCTGTGGTGAGCGAACCGCGCACACCGCCGCGGAACGGGTCGCGTCCCGCGAAGCGCAAGGTCACGCTCGGCCTGGCCGTCCTCCTCGCCGTCCTGGCGCTCGCCGCCGGCGTCGTAGTGGGCTACGTGGCCCGCGGAGGACCGCCGGACCGCGTCCTGGTCACGACGGACCAGGAGATCCCGGTACTCACGGTCACGACTCCGGCCGAGTCGCCGTAGGACGAGCTTCGGGTCAGGGGCCCTCTGTCAGGAGCAGGCTCGATGACCCGCCGGCAGCGGTCGTGAGCGAACCCCCGGTCACCTCGCCAAGCTCGGAGAGCTGTGCGATCACCTCCGCCGCTCGCGCGGAGGGCAGCGTGATGGTCAGGAGCGTGCCGGGCGGCGCGGTCGCCTGAGGGGTCGCCAGCACGGTTCCGCCGGCCCGGGCCACGATGCGCCGTGCGTCGGCGACGCGCCGCGCCAGCGTCCCGGCGTCCACCTGCAAGATGACCGGTCCTGCGGCAAGCGCCGCCCGGGGCGTCGCCGACGGCGCTGCCTGCACCCCCTCGCTCGGCGACCTCGCGGTCGCGTCGGTCGCGCCGGCCCGTGTTGCCGTCGACGTCGCGGCGGACCCGGTGCTTGCAAGATCGGTCTGCTTCGTCCCGCTGTCGCCGCCGACGACGGCGATGACGACGACGGCCGCGACCACCGTTGCGAGCGCGGGTCCGGCGATGAGCAGCCGGCTGCGCCATCCCGGCCTGCCTCGGTGCGCATCTGCGAGCTCGGGCGCCTGCGCGGCGATCGCACGGACCCGTTCGCGCAGCTCGTCGCCCGCGCCCGGAGTAGCGCTGCGGAGCTCGGCGGCGAGCGCGAGCATCTCCCGGTCGGCGTCCTCGGTCGGTGCCTGCGAGCCGTTCAGGATCGCATCGAGGCGCTCCGGTGTGAGGTCGTCCGGGTTCATCGCCCCAGCTCCGATCGGAGCTTGGTCATGGCCCGGTGGAGCTGGGTGGAGCACGCAGACGGCGAGATGCCCAGCGTCGCGGCGGTCTCCGCGCCGTCGAGGTCGAGCAGCACCCGCAGCGCGACGATCTCGCGCTCCGGCGGTGTGAGCTTGGCGAGCGCGGCGGCGATGTCGTCGGGCAGGTCGGAGGGCGGCTCCGGCGGGGCCGACGAGCGCTCCGCTGCGGAGGCGACCCGGTGCTCCCGCGCACGCCGGCGGGCGTCGCTGCGGAAGTGATCGAGCGCGAGCCGCCGGGCGATCGTCACCAGCCATCCGAGGGCGGTTCCCCGTCGGGGGTCGAACCGGTTCCACATGCGAAGCGCACGCTCGAACGTCTCCGAGGTGAGGTCCTCCGCCAGGTACGGGTCGCCGGTGAGCTGACGCAGGTAGCGGTACACCGCGTCGAGGTTGGCCTCGGCGACCTCCTGGAAGGTGGGGCGAGCGGAAATGGCTCTCCTGTCCCATGCGGCGAGCGCGACGACGGTCATACCCTCAATACGACGCCGGCGCCTCACCGGTCACGCCGGCCGGGCCACGCGAAGGCGAGGATAGCGGCCGCCCCGGAGCCCCTCACGCGTGCTCTCCCGGCGCGGGCGCGGTCCACTCGCCGCGGAGCACGGGGTCGTCGGTGGCTCCGCGTTCGATCAGGGCGTGAATCGCCGGGAGCGCCTCGCGTCGCAGGTACACGTGGCGTTGGCCGACGCTCGGCTTCTCCCCGAGGAGCCCCGCCCGGATCAGCGCCTCCCCGAGCGACAGGGCGTCGGCGCGGCTCTCCGGCGGCGCGCCACGCGCGAGGTGGTCGAACTCCGTGTGGTACTGCTGGCCGATCTTGCCCTTGTGCAGGAGCCGGCGCAGCACGCGGCGGGCGTGGCGGCGGCGGGGGCACGGGTCGTCCTCGATCGCGAAGCTCACCTCACGGCCGCGCTCGCGCGGCCCCTCGTAGCCGCGATGGCGCAGCAGGTCGACGAGGTCGTCCGGGAAGGCGGACTCGTCGAGGCCCCACCCCTGTTCGAGCAGCGCGACGGCGATGGTGGCCGGATGCACGCGGGCCGCGCGCGCGAGCGTCACGAGCCCGCCCCCCGACCGGCCCGAGATCGGTGCGAGCTCGAGCGGAGGGCCGTCGACCGGCACCGACTCCGGGAGCGTCCCGAGCGCCACTCGCGCCGGCGCCGGGTGGCATTCCCCGAGCGCGACGGGGGCGAGGAGCGGCTCGCTGCCCGGCAGGGTCACCGCCGTGAAGCCCTCCCAGTCGAGGAGGCGGATGTCGGATGCTCTCGCACCGCTCTCGACTGCCGCACGGAGGCTCCGGGTCAGGATGCCCATCGGCCCCCGCGGCGCGAACGCCTCCGTATTCGACGAGGGGATCGGGAGGATCCAGGCAGGGTCGCCCTCCGGCGTCGCACCGGTCCACACCCACGCCGTGTAGGCCTTGCCGAACGTGTCCCGCGCCGAGATCGCCAGCGTCTCGGCGACGGCCTCCGCCACATCGCCTCGGCGCCACGCCGGCAGGCGCTTCGCGACCTGGGCCGGGTCCCGGTGCAGATCGGCGATCGAGGGGGGTCGCGACGACATGAACCGAGGGTAGCGCGGCGCTCAAGTTTTGCCCGGAGAGGCCCGATGAAGGCATCAACGGCGGACGGCTCGTCGATGTCGCTTGATCCAACTGCGAGGAACGAATGCTCAGAGTCGTGTCGGGACCGCTTCACATCGCAACCGCTGCCGTGCACTCGCCCGTGCTCGGGAAGCTGGATGTCGATCCCGGCCGCATCATCCAGTTCCTCGAGCCCCTCGCCGGGTTCCCGACGTGCCGGCGATACGCACTGCTCCCGTACGTGCAGAGCGGCCGCGAGGACCCGGCGATCCGCTGGCTCCAGGCGATGGAGCCGCCGTTCCACACGTTCATCGTCGCCGAGCCGTGGAGCGTGATCCCCGACTACGAGCCGGAGATCGCCGACGCCGACGCGCGCCAGCTCGACGCGCTGTCGTTCGCCGAGGCGAATCTCTACGCGATCATGACGGTGTCACACGCCGCTCATGAGCTCACGATCAACCTGCGCGCGCCGTTGATCGTGAACTCGCAGCTGCGCCTCGGGAAGCAGGTGGTCCTCCTCAACGGGGAGTACACCACCAGCCACCGGGTCTGCGAACTGCCCTAGCGGCCGCCCGCCGAGCCAACCGACCGGAGCGCCTCGAGGGTCAGCTCTCCGGCTCGTCTTCCTCGTCGCCCTCGTCGACCTCTTCGAGCGAGATCTCTTCGATCTCGTCCTCGCCGAGGATCGCCGCCGGCTCCTCCTCGTCGTCGAGGTCCGCCTCGTCCACCACATCGACGTCCTCCACTTCGGCGTCGTCGACGACCTCCTCGACCTCCGCCGCGGCCCCTTCGATTGCCTGCGCCAGCGCGGGGGTGAGCGTGTCGGCCTCGTCCTCGACGTCGAGATCGTCCTCGTCGTCGTCGCCGTCCAGCCCTTCGAGCAGGAGCGGGTCGGTCTCGATGATCGTCGTGTCGGGGAGCTCCCGCTCGTCGACCAGTCCGTCCGGGTCCCAGTGCACGATCACCTCGCCGTCGAGGATCTCGCTCTCGGCCAGCGCGACGGGATCGCGGCTCATCGTTTCGCTCGCCATCGGCGGAGGCGCCGCCTCAGCCCGCAGCTCCGCCGGGTCGGCCGTCAGCCACAGCGTGATCTGGCGAGCGCGCTTCGCGACCGCGTGGACCAGGGCGTAACGCGAGCCGTTGACGTGCTCGAGGGCGTTGTCCAGGCGGCGACCATGAAGCATTCAAATCCTCCGATGGGGAAATCAAGCAGGAAAACGACCGCGCATAGTACAATGAATCCTCAGAGTCACCCGGACGCCGCCGGGGACGCCCCCACGCAAGGAGGCCACCGAGCATGCTTGTGCTCACCAGGAAGGCGAACCAGAGCATCATGATCGGTGACGGCATCGAGGTTTCCGTGCTGTCGGTGATGGGCGAGAAGGTCCGGATCGGGATCCAGGCACCCAGGGATGTGCCGGTCTTCCGAAAGGAAGTGTTCCTCGAGATCCAGGCCCAGAACGTCGAGGCGGCGCAGTCAAGCAAGGACGCGCTCGACAAGCCCCTCTGGATGATGAAGGACGCCGAGAACGGCTGACCCGGCCGGCGCTACGCGCCGATCTGCGGTTCGTGCGTCAGCTCCACGCGCACACATGTGAAGTTCGGCGCGGCCTCCACGGTCACGTGGTCCGTCACCTGGCGGATGATCCAGAGCCCGCGGCCGCGCTTGCCGAGCATCAACGGGGGATGGTCCCGGACGATCGAACCGATGTCGAACCCGGCGCCGGCGTCGCTGACGGTCATGACAAGTCGCCCGTCATACCAGGCGTGAACGGAGATCGGCGGCTCGCCGTGCTCGCGTGCGTTCGCGACCAGTTCGTCGAGCGCGAGCACGAGATCGCTCGCGCGGCCTGCGAATCCGTGGCGGTCCGCGAGGGTCCGGATCGCCGCGCGAACCTCGGGTATCTCTGTCGGATCGCCGGTCAACTCGACGGCGATCATCTCGCTGACGCCCTTGCCACGTTGGATTCCGGTTGGTCTCGTCGGCTTCGGCATCGGTGTCGTGAAGTGAAGCATTTGGCGCGGCCGGCACACCCCAGGCCGGTCCGCGGGGACATCGCCGTGACCGGCGGGTCCGGGCGCATGCCGGCCGGACGCGAGTGCACCGTCCCCAGAAGTCCCGTGGAATTCGGCGGCTGCAAACCGTCGTGTCGCGGTGTCCTCCCTCGCGCGCTTACTCCCGATATGCACGCTCGGTGCGTCCTCGTCACGCTCGGTATTCGCGCGCCGAATCCTCACGCGACTTCCGGGACGGTGCACTAGGATCGCCGCCACGTACGCCGAGGAGACGAGGGTTTCGATGAGGTTGCGAGTGGTGGGGCTGGCATGCGCGTTGACGCTGGGCGTTGCGGTGCCCGGTGCCGTCGCCGCCGATCCCCCGGCCGCGGGCATGATCGCGGCGGACGTCAGCATCGACGGCGTTCCCGTCGGCGGCTTCTCGGTCGACGCCGCCCGACGCGCTGTCATCGACGCCCGCATCGCGCCGCGAGTCGCGGTGCTCGTGGTGAGCCTCAAAGGGCGGCGCACCGGAATCTCGCCGCAGGCGGCCGGCTGGTCGGCCGACCTCGACGGGGCCATCACGACGGCGCTTACGTACGGTCGAACGGTGCCGCTCGCCGGGCCGGTGGACGTCCCGCTCGTGCAGCGGGTCGACCGGGCCAAGCTCCGGACGGTGCTGAGCTTCCGCGCGCCCCAGGTCGAGGTGGTTCCCGTCGACGCGACGCTCCTGTTCCGCAACGGACGCCCCAAGGTGCGGCCGCCGCGCATCGGCACCATGGTGGACATTGCGAAGGCGGTGCCGCTCGTGGCGGATGCGATGTTCACCCGGGCCACCCCGTTCGTGGACCTCCCGGTCAAGCGGGTCCGGCCGGCGAGGATGACCGTCGGGACGAGTATCGTGGTGAGCCGCGCGAATCGTGTGCTCACCCTGTACCGCGAGGCACGGAAGGTCCGCACGTTCCGCATCGCGGTCGGCACGAGCGGCCACCCCACGCCGCGCGGGCTGTTCAGCATCATCATGAAGCAGCGCAACCCCACGTGGTTCCCGCCGGACTCGCCCTGGGCGAAGGGCCTCGGCCCGGTTCCGCCCGGCCCCGGCAACCCGCTCGGAACCCGCTGGATGGGCACGAGCGCACCCGCGGTCGGGATCCACGGCACGCCCGCGTCGAGTTCGATCGGCACCGCCGCCTCCCATGGCTGCATCCGGATGTACATCCGCGACGCCGAGTGGCTCTACGAGCGGGTCACGATCGGCACGCCGGTGCTCATCCGGTAGCGGCCGCCATGCCGCCGTGCCCGGGTTCGCACCGACACCCGGGCCCCGCGGCCTGCGACCCGGTCAGCGGAAGCGCTGGGGGAACTGCCTGATGATGCCGTCGGAGAGCATGTCGGCCATGAGGAGCGCCTGGGTGTGCACGAGATCGAAGGCGCGCACGTCGGCGGCCCAGTCGCCCGTCAGCCTGGCCACCGCCTCGTCGGTGGTGAGCTTGAGGTGCCCGCGCATCATCTGGCGCATCTCCGCGCGCCGCCCTGCGCTCGGGTTGGCGCGTGCGAGGAAGTCGGCGATCTGATTGGCGTTGCGCGCCCATCGGGTCTGCGCACGGATGAGGGCAGCGTGGTCGCCGGCCTTCGCCGCGGTGAGTACGTCGACCGCGATCAGGATGTGGGCGCGGAGCAGGGTGGTCAGCCGGGCGCCCGCGGCCCTGCCGTAGTACGGGGCGATCGCGTTGCCGATGTCCGTCTGATTGCGCAGCAGCCTGGCCTCGCTCGCGCCGAGGCTTGGGGAGGTCGGCGGCGAAGTCGACGATCGCCATCCGGGTCCACGCGATGTGTTCCTCCCACTGGGAGGCACGTCTATACACAAGCCCTCCGCGCCGGGCTAACGCGCCGCTCGCCCGACCGGTGTGCATGGCGGGGTCTGGTGCCCAAGAGCGGGCGCCGTCCCGTGGCCTGGACCAAGGGTTGACGCTTCGGACGCCGTGCACGGGCGGGGTTGGGCCTTCCCGGACCCGCTGAAGCTCACTGACGAAATGACAAGGCCGACGATAAAGATGGCGATGACGGCGGCTCGCACACGGCGGGGGGTCATCCACCGCGCGTGGAACATCCGTAAACCCCAGCGAGCGCCGCTGGCACCAGACATCGCGAGCAAAGCGCACCCCGCGCACATGGCGCGAAGCTACCGGCACCGCATCACCCTGTCATCAAGGGGGGTCCCGGCGAGACGTGCCACCCTCGGAGCCGTGTCACTACGGGGCGCGCTAACCCGCTATCTACGACCCTGGTAGAAACGGTCGTGACTCCTTCAATGCATGAACGGGACGAACCGAGGCGTCTCCCGCGACTCGCCCCGGATGGCGGGGTGGCCCGGCACGGGCTATGCCACTGCCACGGCCGAACCCCCTCTCGCGCCGCAGCCTCCGAGCGTGCAACCAGTTTGGCCCGAGTCTAGGAAGGACTGGCCGACCGCCCAGCGCGGTCTCCGGGCGCTCGAATCTGCGGCGGTCACGGAGCCTCTTGACGCCAGCCGCGATGAACGGCCCTCCGAAAACGACCGCGTCGCCGAGCACCGTAAACATGTTGCTGTCTTCCAAGCCGCACACGAAACGCAACCTACGTTCCCATGATCACGGCGGCAAGGAGTGGAACGACACCAACGGAGCGGACACAGCCAACGCACAGCGCGCATGCCCTGTCGAAGCGCCAACTCCCCGGCGATTGCCGTGCCGTGCGAGCGGTGCGCGGCGTGTGCGTCGGCGAGCGCCGAGCCGCCGCCGGACGCACCAACGGCGAGGAGCGCGCTCATCAGGGCGGTCGCGAGCATGGCGGGAACGACCAGCAGGACGCGCCGGCGTGTGCGTCGTTGACGTCCCATGTCGGCGCTCATCCGGCCGGAGGGACGGTGGGAGTGGGCGTGCGGCCGGGAGGGCAGGCCGCGTGCATCACGTCGAGCCAGTTGCGGATTTCGTTGGTCTTCATCGATCCTCCGCTCAGCGGGTTGGGGCCGCCGAAGCACCGGCGGTCTCACCTTCCGGGATGGGAGCGTCCGTTTGCGCTCGATCACTTGGCGTCGCGAGCCGGCGGTCTCTTACCCCGGATTAGGGTTCGCCGATCCGGGGGTAAGAGATCGGCGTGACGCGACACGAAGTGGGGAATGGACGTCGAGCCAAGACCGTCGATCGACTGGTAAGAACGTGACCGGGAGCGACACTCACCACGGCATGGGCGAACGCGCAGCACGGTCCGATGCGAGGCTCGCGGGCGAGGTCATCGCCTGGCGCAGACGGCGCCTCGGCGCCGCGGGCTTCACCCCGGGGCTCGCGGGCCGCCTGGCCCGTGACTGCCGCTACGACCTGCACGCACTGATCGCCCTGACCGAGTGTGGATGCCCTCCCGAGCTTGCCGCACGGATCCTCGCGCCGCTGGAGACGGGCCGCGGGCCATGCTGAGCGCGTCGCCCGCGAGTACCCTCACGGGCATGGGATCCTCGACACGCAAGCCCGCGGCAGTCGAGGATGAGTCGGGCGTCCGGCGAATCGACGCTGCATCGCGCGCATGGCTCGAGGAGCTCCGCGGTCAGGGCACGGGACGCGAGGCGGCAATCGGGCGCCTGCACGTGCTCCTCCTTCGGGCCGCGCGTTTCGAGGTCGCCCGCCGCCGTCTCGTGATGCCCCACGTCCGGGGCGGCGACTTCGACGACCTCGCGAACCAGGCTGCCGACGACGCCCTCGTCGCGGTGCTCGCCCATCTCGACGACTTCCGGGGCGAGAGCCGCTTCACGACCTGGGCCTACAAGTTCGCCCTGCTGGAGGCGGCGGTCAAGCTCCGCCGCCGGGCGTGGCAGGGCCGCGAGATTCCGCTCTCCGAGCCCGCCGACATCGAACTGCTTCCGGGGGGCGGCCCTTCGCCGCACGAGACCCTGGAGCAGCGCGAGCTCATCGTCGCCGTGCGCGACGCGATCCGGGGGGCCCTTACCCCGCATCAACGCGAGGTCTTCGTGGCGCTCGCCCTCACCGGCGTGCCCATCGACGTCCTGGCGGAACGCCTCGGGACGACCCGCGGGGCGCTCTACAAGACGCTCCACGATGCCCGCCGGAAGCTCCGTGGCGAGCTCGCCCGACGCGGCCTCGCGCTGCCCGACCCGAAGGCCGGCCGATGACCGACCCCCAGAACCTCGCCGATCGCCTCGGCCGTCTGCTTGGCTCCGAGGGCCCCGACATCGGCTGCGCGCGGTGCTTCGAGGAGCTCGACCGGTACGTCGAGCTCGAGCTCGCCGGGCGTGACGCGGATGAAGCCGTTCCGGGCATGCGCGTGCACCTGGAGGGATGCCCGGCCTGTGCAGAGGAGCGCGACAGCCTGCTCGAGTTCGTCGCGCACGACGACGCGGAGGGACGCGCACGATGAGCGTGAAGCAGACGATGGTGATCGTGGGCGCAAGCCTGGCCGGTGCGAAGGCGGCCGAGACGCTGCGCGACGAGGGCTTCGAGGGGCGGGTCGTCCTGATCGGCGACGAGCCCGAGCGACCCTACGAGCGTCCACCCCTCTCCAAGGACTACCTGCGGGGCGATGCCGAGCGGGCGACGGTCTACGTGCACGACGAGGGCTTCTACGCGACCCGGGACATTGAGCTGCGCACGTCCTGTCCCGTCGAGGCGATCGACGTCGCGTCGAGCGAGGTCGTCCTCGGCGCGGGCGAGCGGATCGCCTACGACCGTCTGCTCCTGACCGTCGGCGCCGAGCCGCGGCGCCTGCCGGTTCCCGGGGCCGACCTCGACGGCGTGCTCTTCCTTCGCACCCTCGCCGACAGCGACGAGCTTCGCTCCCGTCTGGAGGCCGGCGGGCATGTCGTCGTGATCGGAGCGGGCTGGATCGGGGCCGAGGCCGCAGCATCCGCCCGCCAGAAGGGGCTCGAGGTCACGCTGATCGAGCAGGCCGGCGTTCCGCTGGAGCGGGTGCTCGGCGCCGAGATCGGCGCGATCTACCGCGACGTCCACACCGATCACGGCGTGCGCTTCCTCGGCGGAGCCGGCGTCCTGGGCTTCGAGGGCGCGGGGCGGGTGGAACGGGTGCGCCTCGCCGACGGGCGCGCGATCGACTGCGACTTCGCGGTGGTCGGCGTCGGCGTGACCCCGCGCACCGAGCTCGCCGAGCGATCCGGCCTCACCGTCGACAACGGCATCGTCGTCGACGAGCTCCTGGCGACGAGCGTCCCGGCGATCTTCGCCGCGGGAGACGTCGCGAACGCCCACCACCCGTTCTACGGCACGCGGATCCGCGTCGAGCACTGGGCGAATGCCCTCAACCAGGGTCCCGCCGCGGCGCGCGCGATGCTGGGGAAGGGCACGG
Organism: uncultured Thermoleophilia bacterium; assembly: GCA_963706315.1. Lineage (GTDB taxonomy): Bacteria > Actinomycetota > Thermoleophilia > Miltoncostaeales > Miltoncostaeaceae > CALMEC01. Next base: position 181,286 of record CAVPMA010000014.1, read on the forward strand.
CGTACGACCGTCTGCCGTACTTCTTCTCCGACCAGTACGACGTCGGCATGGAGTACTCGGGACACGCGACCGAGTGGGACCGCATCGTCCTTCGCGGCGACGCGGACTCCCGGGAGTTCATCGCCTTCTGGTTGAAGGACGAGCGCGTCGCCGCCGGGATGAACGTCAACGTGTGGGACGTCACGGACCCCATCCAGTCGCTCATCCGCAGCCGTGCCCGGGTCGATCCCGCCGCCCTGGCAGACCCGGACGTGCCCTTGGAGGATCTCGCGTCGGGCGCCCCGCCATCTCGTTGACGGCCGGCGGCTACTTCGGTCGGAGGTCGCCGTTCAGGGAGGCGAGGATGCGGGCCGCGTCGACCGGGGGAACGAGGGCGCGGATGAGCGTGCCGTCGGGCCCGGCTTCCTGCTCCACCTCGCGGCCGACGGTGTAGATCTCGGACACGATCGAGCCGCGCGTGTACGGCACGAGGACCTCGAGCTGGGTCAACCGGGAACGGGCGAACTGCACGAGCCGAGCGCGGAGGACGTCGAAGCCCTCGCCGGTGAGTGCGGAGACCTCGACCGCGTCGGGATGGCGGAAGCCGAGTTCCCGCCGCGACTCCGCGTCGAGGACGTCGACCTTGTTCAGCACGAGGAGCCGCGGGACGTGCACCGCGCCGATCTCGTTGAGCACGTCGAGAACCGCGACCTCCCGGGTGAGGCGCCGCTCCTCGGGTTCGCCGGCATCCGCGACATGGAGGATGAGATCGGCGTCGCACGTCTCCTCCAGCGTCGACTTGAACGCCTCCACGAGCTGATGCGGCAGGTTCCGGATGAAGCCCACCGTGTCCGACAGGAGGAAGCGCGTGCCGTCGAGCTCGAATGCCCTCGTCGTCGGATCGAGCGTCTCGAAGAGGGAGTCGTTCACCTGCACCGCGGCCCCGGTCATCGCGTTCATGAGGCTCGACTTGCCCGCATTCGTGTATCCCGCGAGCGCGAGGCGCGGCACCGCAGACGCCACTCGCCGCGATCGCATGACGTTCCGCGAGCGTTCCAGGTCGCGAAGCCGCGCGCGCAGCACGGACATGCGCGAGCGCAGCAGGCGCCGGTCCGACTCGAGCTGCGTCTCACCCGGACCACGGGTGCCGACGCCGCCGCCGAGGCGCTCGAGGTGCTGCCACAATCCCTCCTGGCGGGCGTAGTTGTACTCGAGCTGGGCCAGCTCGACCTGGAGCTTCCCCTCCGCCGTGTGGGCGTGCAGCGCGAAGATGTCGAGGATCAGGCCGGTCCGGTCGATCACCCGCTTGCTGAGCCGGTCCTCGAGGATGCGCTGCTGGCCCGGGGTGAGCTCGCCTTCCACGGCGACCAAGTCGGGCTTCGCCCGCTTCACGACGTCGATGAGCTCCTCGAGGCGTCCCTTCCCGAGATAGGTCCGCGGGTTCGGGGCGTCACGGTGTTGGACGAGGGTCTCCACCACCTCGGCGCCGGCGGTGCGCAGGAGCTCCCGGTGCTCGGCGAGCCGGTCTGCCTCCTCGTCGCCCGTGACGTTCAGGGAGGCGACCACCACCGCCCGCTCCACCGGCTTGCCGGTCGGGAACGGGCGCTCCTGCTTCTCGTGCTCCGGCTTCGCCTTGCCGCGATATGTGCGTTGCAGCTCACCCATCCAGGAGCATCATGCCCGCTCGGAGGCGGCACGAACCGGCCGGGAGACCAGATCGAGGGTGCGGACGACCGCCGCGTCGGTCACCGGCCCGTCCCCCCGGACCACCAGGCTGATGTCGCCGATGGCGATGGCGAGCACCCGGGACGACGCACCCGGCGTGTCGACGCGCGCGCCGCGCGCCCCGCTGATCTCCCGCGGGTTCCAGGCCTTCCCATGGAGCGTGTCGAGCGGCTCGACGGCCGCGCCCCCACCAATGCTCGTGGCGACCTGGTGGTCCGGCCATCTACTGGCGGCGACGAGCATCGCGCCCCCGTCGGGGCCCGTCCAGGTGCGGATGACGGCCTCGCGAAAGCCGACCTCCTCGAAGCCCTTCGAGGTGACTCCCCCTCGCCGCGCGAAGATCCCCTCCAGGGTCGGGGCGTCGATGCTCTTGATCTGGCTGCTCGTCTGGTCGAGGCCGGGCTGCGTCGGGAGGATCCTGACGAGCTCGGTGAGGTTCACGGCGTCGGTGCCGTCCTGATCGGGTGAGTTGGCGCCGCAGCCGGCGAGGGCCAGCACCGCGACGAGCAGGATGATGATGCGCCACATCGCGGGTCAGCTTAGACCCGGTTGTGGCGGACCGGCCCATCCTGCGGGTTCCGGGTTAACAAACCCTCAACCAATGGTAAGGGTATGCGGCAACCCCTCTCGCTAACATTCCTCCAACACCGCCAATGCCGAAACCGAGTTCCGGAGTTCTCCGGAAAGGAGTCGATACCCGATGAGTCTTGCCGCCCAAAAGGCGCAGAACACCCTCAGAACCTTCGTGCTGCTCGCGGCGCTCACCGCGCTGCTGCTCGTGATCGGGCAGTTGGTGGGCGGCCGCAGCGGCCTCATCCTCTTCGCCGGCATCTCCGTGGTGATCAACATCGCGATGTACTGGTTCAGCGGCTCGATGGCACTGAAGATGAACAAGGCGGTCGAGATCGACGAGTCGCAGGCGCCCGACCTCCACAGGATGGTGGCGCAGATCGCCGTCCGCGCCGGGATCCCGAAGCCGAAGGTGTACATGACGCCCGCCGAGCAGCCGAACGCGTTCGCCACCGGCCGCAACCCGAAGCACGCGGCCGTCGCCGTCACGCAGGGCATCGTCCAGACGCTGTCGCAGCGTGAGCTCGAGGGCGTCCTGGCGCACGAGATGGCCCACATCCGCAACCGCGACATTCTCATCGCCAGCATCGCGGCGATGGTCGCCGGTGTGATCTCCGCCATCGCGAACTGGCTCCAGTTCTCGATGTTCTTCGGCGGGGACGACAACGACAGCCCGCTCGGCTTCGTCGGGATGCTCGCCACGATCATCCTCGCCCCGATCGCGGCGATGATCATCCAGATGGCGCTCTCACGCCAGCGCGAGTTCCAGGCCGACGCGACCGGCGCCGAGTTCCTGGGCGACGGCAGCGGCCTCGCCGACGCCCTCGAGACGCTCGAGCGCGGCGCCCATGCGATCCCCCTTCAGGTCAATCCGTCGGCGGCGCCGCTCTACATCGTCAACCCGCTCGCCGCGTTCGGCAAGCGTGGGATGGCGAACCTGTTCTCGAGCCACCCGCCCACCGAGGAGCGCGTCCGTCGCCTCCGGTCGTACAGCGGATTGCTCATGACCGCACCCAGGGGGTTGGAAGCTTGAGCATCCGCGACGAGGTCGCAAAACTGATCGGCAACGAGTCGGCGGCGCACAAACGGCTCATCGAGTACACCGTCCGGCAGCTGAAGTCCGGGCGCGACCTCGAGGCGGTGCTCGAGGATCCGTACATCACCAACCGCGCCACCCCCGTCGACCGCCGGGCGCTCCTCGAGGAACCGGAGGTGGTCGATGCCGCCGGCGGAGCGATGCTCGACGATCTCCGCGCAAAGCTCGAAGATCTCATGGGCGGGGCGTCAAGCGGCTAAGATCGGGGGCCGAGCGTCCCAGAGCGATGATGTCCACACGCGGTGGGACGCGGTTCCCACCGCGTTGTGTGATTTTGGGGGAGGCGTGTGAGGCGGTTCCTCGAGGAGAACGAGACCATCTTCCTGTTCGCGCAGGGGCTGGTGTTCTTCTCCCTCGGTTTCGCAGTGTGGATCCAGCGTCGGCGGGCCACCCGCCTGACCCTGACGCAGTCGCTCATCTGGCTGGCGGCCTTCGCGTTCGTGGAAGCCCTCGCCGTGTGGGGCTACGTGTTCGTTCCGATCCAGGAGAGCTACCTCGGCGGCGGCCTGGTGGACGGCCTCCTCGTGGTCCGAGCGGTGCTCCAGACGGGCGGGTTCCTGTTCCTGCTGCAGTTCGGCCTGCGGCTCGCCGTCCCATCGCCACGCCGCCGGAATCTCTGGACCTCGACCGCTTGCCTCGTCTGGCTCGGGATCCTCGTCGGTGGCGGGATCATCGCCGGGGACCGCGAATGGTCGGTCGGTCAATGGGAGCGCGCGGTCGAGGCGCTCTCCCGCCACGTCCTCCTGGTGCCGGCGGCGCTGATCGCCGCCTTCGGCCTGTGGCGCCAGCGCGGCGAGCTCGCCGAGGCGGGCATGCGCGGCATCCGGCCGTACGCCGCCGCGGCGGCGGGCGTACTCGTCGTCTACGCCGTCATCGCTGGAATCGTCGTGGACCATCCGTTCTGGGAGCCGGGACCCTCGGGGTCCGATCTCTCCCGGTTCGACGCCGGCGGGATCCAGCTCGCGATCGCCCGGGGCGTCGCCGGCCTGGTGCTGTGCGTCCTCGCCATCAAGCTCCTCGAGATCTTCGATGTCGAGACGAAGCAGCGGATCGAGACGCTCGACCGCGCGCGGGCGGTGGCGGAGGAGCGCGCGCGCTTCGGCCGCGACTTGCATGACGGCACCATCCAGTCCCTCTACGCCGCGGGTCTGCACCTGGAGTCCGTGGCGATCACGTCCGATGACGAGGCTACCCGCAGCCAGGTGCGTCAGGTCGTCGAAGGGCTCAACCAGACGATCGCGGGCATCCGCGAGTACATCTCGGGCCTTCGCGAGCCCGGTGGGGACGCGCCCTTGGTGGTCGCCCGACTGCAGGATCTCGCGCGGCGGTTCACGGCCGAGACCGGTGTCGCGGTGAGCTTCCGTGCGCGAGGCGTCGACGACGCGGGACCGTTGCCCGACGAGGCCGGCCAGCACCTCGAGCAGGTTATGCGGGAGGCGCTGTCGAACGCGGCCCGGCACGGCGGAGCGTCCCTGATCAACGTCGAGCTCACGTTCGCACTCGACGAGCTCGATCTGCTCGTGCAGGACGACGGCTGCGGTATCGGGCAGCCACCCGAGCGCGAAGGCGAAGGGCTCCGTAACATCAGGGAGCGGGCGCGCCGCATGGGCGGGCGCGCGGAGATCGGTCGAGTCGCGGCGGGGGGGACGCGCGTCTCGCTTGCGATCCCGCTCGACATCGAAGCGCCCGACGAGTCAGAGTCGCAACCCCAGGAGGTCGTCAGTTGAGCGCGTCCGACATCATCCGCGTGTTGATCGTGGACGATCATGCGGTGGTCCGGATCGGACTGCGGTCCCTGCTGGCACATACGAGCGGGTTCCGGGTGGTCGGCGAGGCCGGCACCGTCGCGGAGGCGCGCGCGATGGCAGACCAGGCGAACCCCGACGTGGTGCTCATGGACATCCGGCTCCCGGACGGCAGCGGGGTGGAGGCGTGTCGCGAGATCAAGAAGGCCCATCCCGACATGCGCGTCGTGATGCTCACCTCGTACAGCGACGAGGAGGCGATCGTCGGCTCCGTGATGGCCGGCGCGAACGGCTACCTCCTGAAGCAGGCGGACTCCGACCAGCTCACCCGTGCGATCCGCGAGGCCGCGGACGGGGCGTCTTCGCTCGACCCGCGCGCCGCGGGGGCCCTGCTCACGCAGTTCCGCGAGCTGTCCGCGAAGCAGGCGGAGGCGGAGCTCGCCGGGCTCACCGACCGTGAGCGGCGGATGCTCGCCCTCATCGCGGAGGGGTACACAAACCGGGCGATCGGCGAGGTCCTCCACCTGTCGGAGAAGACGGTGCGCAACCACGTGAGCCAGCTGCTGCGAAAGCTCGGTTTCCAGCGCCGCTCCCAGGCGGCCGCATGGGCCGGCCAGCGCCGCCTCGAGCTTCCCCCCGAGTAGCGCCGCTCACGGGAAAACGAACCCCGTCTTCCGTTCGCAACCCCCTGGTGGCACCTCGCGACGCGCCACGAGGCACCTACGGCGGGCGTGGCCACGTGGCCGGTCGCTCCGCGGCCAGTTGGCCGGCCACCGGACACCGGTGGGGGCCGGTCGAACACGACGTGCCCGGTCCCGGCAGGCGGTGACGATCTGGGGGCCGGGTCACGGAGGAAGCAGCTAGGGTCACGGCGGTGAACCGGGTTCGACGGATCTTCCGCCCCCAGTACGTCATCCCGACCGTGATCGTCCTGATCATCCTTGGACGCGTCGCCCTGCACTCCGGAGCGGGGCTGACGATCAAGGGCGCCGTCTACGACGCCCTTGGGATGGGGGGCGCGTACGCCACCCGGTGGCACACCACGGTGCTGCTCGGGGCGATCGGCGTGGGCCTCGCGCTGGGCCTGTCGCTCCCAGTGCTCCTCCTGCGCGGCCGGCCCACGCCGATCGTGCTCGACCCCGACGCCGCCCCGCTGGGCGACCCCCGCGACCCGCGTGGCGACGCGCTCATGCACCGGTTCCCCGGCCTCGGCCGGCGCGCCGACGAGAGTCGGCGTCAGGGCCGCGGTGAGGATCACGAACGTGGTAAGCAACGCCACGAGGATCGCCAGCCTCACCATCCGGCCGGCGGGATCCCCCTGTTCCAGCAGGCACTCGCGCAGGCGCAGCGCCTCGCGGCGCAGGGCGGCGCAACGGGGCCGTGAAGGCGCGACCGGGAATGCCGCTCGACCTGGCCGGGGGCGGACGCGCGGTGCTGTGGGGACTCGAGACCCCGGACCTCGACGTCAACCTCGTCACGTGGCCGGCGGGGGATGGGGTCGCCGAGCACGTCAACGACCAGGTCGACGTGCTCCTCGTCGTGGTCGACGGCGGGCTTTGCATCCGCCTCGACGGCAACGACGTTCCCGTGGCCGCGGGGCAGGCGATCGTCGTGTCGAAGGGGGTCGCCCGGTCGATCACCGCCGGCGCCGCCGGCGTTACCTACCTGTCGGCTCATCGCCGCCGCGCGCCGCTGAGCGTCGGCTCTCCCACGCGGTGACACCCGTGCAGCAGCTGCGGCCACCTGGGCGTCGCACCCGGCCGACCGGGGACATGGCGCGGCGAACGGAGGGGCCTTCGCCCCCCGGTCTGAGGGGCCTCGCGCTGCGAGGGACGGCCAACTGGCCACCGGCTGAAACGCCCCGGTGGGCCGCCGGACGGCACGGGCCGCGCACCGGAGGTCCCGGGCCCGGCGGGGAATGCCGTCCGGGAGGGAGGATTCCCGGTCTCGCCGTAGAATCCGCCAGACGCTCAGTCCCCTCGCCAGAGGTGCGTCAATGTCACGACCGGCAAGCGTGATCGTGCTCGCCAACCAGAAGGGTGGCGTCGCCAAGACGACGACCACGATCAACCTCGGTGTCGCGTTGAAGGAACGCGGGTGCCGTGTGCTGGCGCTCGACCTCGACCCGCAGAGCAACCTGTCGATGAGCCAGGGCATCGACATCGAGTCCCTCGGGACCACGATGTACGACGTCCTCGTCGGCGGCGCGTCCCTCGCGGAGGTCATCCACGCACGGGAGATCGACGTCGCCGCCGCGGGCATCGAGCTCGCAGGCGCCGAGCTCGCGCTGTCCGGGATGATCGGACGGGAGCGAGCCCTCGACCGGGCGATCAAGCCGTTCCGGGGTCTCTACGACTTCATCCTCATCGACACGCCGCCGTCGCTCGGCCTGCTCACCATCAATGCGATGGTCGCCGCAGATGGCGTCGTCGTGCCGGTACAGTGCGAGTACCTGTCGCTCCGCGGCCTCGCCCAGCTCCGCACGACGCTCACACAGGTTCGCGAGCACCTCAACCCGCGGGTCGACATCGTCGGCATCATCCCGACGATGTACGACGGCCGGACGGTCCACAGCCGGGAGGCCGTCGCGATTCTCGAGGAGAACTTCGGGGACGTGGTGTACAACACGAAGATCGGCAAGACCATCAAGTTCGCCGAGGCACCGGTGAAAGGCATGAGCGTCCTCGCATACGACAGCGGCGGGCAGGCCGCCCGCTGGTACCGGCGGCTCGCCGACGAGCTCCTCGAGCGCGACCCGCGCAACGCCGTGGTGGCCGCGTGACGGGCCGCTCCAGCATGCGCGAGGGGCCGCTCAGCGAGCTCTTCCGCAACACCACCGACGCACCCACGGAGCCCCGGCCCGACCGCGAGCCGCCATCGTGGGGTCGGGAGGCACCGGCGTTCCCGTCGGAGCGCTCCAACTACCTCGCCGTCATCAAGTGCGTCGGGATCGGCGGGGCCGGCGTCAATGCGGTGAACCGGATGATCGAAGCCGGCATCCGCGGCGTGGAGTTCATCGCGATCAACACCGACCGGCAGACGCTCGACGCGACCGAGGCTGATGTACGGATCCCCGTCGGCCTCGAGTTGACCCGCGGCCGGGGCACGGGTGGCAACCCCGCCCTCGGCGAGCAGGCGATGCGCGAGAGCGAGGAGCACATCCGCCGTGCGCTCCGCGGCGCCGACCTGGTGTTCATTGCAGCGGGTGAGGGTGGGGGCACCGGTACCGGCGGCGCCCCCGTGGTCGCGAAACTCGCCCGCGAGATGGGTGCGCTTACCATCGCCGTCGTCACCCGCCCGTTCGCGTTCGAGGGTTCACGCAGGCAGGGCATGGCCGAGACGGGCGTCGCCGCCCTGCGCGACCAGGCCGACACCATCATCGTCATCCAGAACGACCGGCTCCTGTCGGTCCTCGACCGCGGCGTCAGCATGGTCGACGCCTTCCGCGTCTGCGACGACCTGCTCCGTCAGGGCGTGCAGGGCATCACCGACATGATCACCCTGCCGGGTCTGATCAACCTCGACTTCGCCGACGTCCGGACCGTCATCCGGGGGGCGGGGGCCGCCCTGCTCGGGATCGGGTACGCGAGCGGCGCGAACCGAGCGGAGGAGGCGGCGCTCGCCGCGATCAGCTCCCCGCTGCTCGAGACGCCGATCGACGGCGCCCGCGGCATCCTGCTGGGCATCACCGGTGGTCCGGACCTGTCGCTCAGCGAGATCAACCGCGCCGCCCGTGTCGTGGCCGAGGCCGCCGACCCCGAGGCGAACATCATCTTCGGGGCCACGGTCGACCCGGAGCTCGAAGGCAAGGTGTGGGTCACCGTCGTCGCAGCCGGTTTCACGGGCCGGCGCGCGGTCGCGGCTCGGCCACCCGCGCCCGCATCCACCACGTCTGCACAGCCCGCCCTCTCCGCGGTACCGTCTCCACCTCCGGCGGCGCCGTCGGCCTCGGCGTTCGCGCCCGTGGCGGGGGCCCTCCCGGAGGACGCCCCGATCGATCCGCCCGAGCCGCCGGACCTCTCGGCCGTCTCCGACGAGTCCGCGAGTGAGGCCGGCACGAAGCTGTTCGACTCCCCGTATCCGTCGTCGCCGCCGCCCGGCGAGCGGGGAGACACGGAGTAGGCCGTTTGGGCGGGCCGGTCGCGGTCGTCGCGGCGGGCCACCCCGAGAGCGCTCGGGCCGGGGCCGAGATCCTCGCGTCCGGCGGGAACGCGGTCGACGCGGTCTGCGCCGCGGCGTTCGCCGCCGCCGTCGCGGAAAGCCCCCTCACCGGTCCCGGCGCCGGCGGATTCCTTCTCGCCCGCAACCCGGCCGGGGCGTCGACGCTGCTCGACTTCTTCGTGACGGTGCCCGGGCTGGGGCCTGACGGCCGCCCGCTCGACCCCGCCGACCTCGACTCGTTCACGGTTCCGTTCGGCGGAGCGGAGCAGGTCTTCCACATCGGGCCGGCGTCCGTCGCGGTGCCGGGGATGGTCCATGGCCTCGTCCGCGCGGTGGAGCGGCTCGGGCGGCTGCCCCTCGCCGAGGTGGTCGCGCCCGCGACGCGCCTCGCCCGCGACGGCGTCGAGATGACCCCGGAAACGTCCTACCTGCACGAGATCCTCGCGGCGATGCTCGCCCACACGCATGAGGCGCAGGAGATCTTCGTCCCCGAGGGCCGGGTCCGTGCTGCCGGGGAGCGATTCCGGATCCCGGACCTCGCAGACACGTTCGACGAGATCGTCGACGCCGGTTGCGCCTCGCTGCGGACCGGCGCCATCGCACAGCGCATGCTCGAGCACCTGGTCACCCGTGGCGGCCTGGTCACGGCTGCAGACCTCACCTCGTACGAGGTCATCGAACGCGAGCCCCTCGTCATCGCCCATGGCGACGTGACGCTGATCACGAACCCGCCGCCGTCGTCCGGCGGCGTGCTGATCGCCGCTGCGCTCGCCGCAATGCCGCCCGGCGTGGCGACAGGCATCGTGGGGTTCTACCGAGCGGTTGCCGCTGCGGGCGTCAAGGCGAACGCGCTGCGCGACGAGATACCTACCGACCGGCTCCACGACCCGGGTTTCGCTGCCGAGCTCCTCGGACGGGTATCTCGCAAGCCCACGGGGACGACCCACACGAGCGCGATCGACGCCGACGGCGGCATGGCGAGCCTCTCGTCGTCGTGCGGCTCCGGAGGCGGCGTGGTCGTTCCGGGCACGGGTATCCTGCTCAACAACATGTTGGGTGAGGAAGACCTCAACCCGGGTGGTTTTGGGCGCCTCGCTCCGGGCATCAGAATGTCGTCGATGATGGCGCCGTCGCTCATCGTCCGTGATGGAACGCCGGTGGTGGCGCTCGGCTCGGCGGGCTCCAACCGCCTGCGATCGGCGATCCTCCAGACCGTGGTGAGCATCGTGGACGGTGGAATGAATCTCGACGAGGCGGTCGCCCGCCCCAGGATCCACCCGGAAGGCGACGGGATCGACGTCGAGGGCGGGGTGCCCGATGCTGCGGTGGCGGCGCTCGAGGCGGACGGTCACCGCCTTCGTCGCTGGGAGGGGCTCAGCCTGTTCTTCGGCGGCGTCTCGGCGGCGGGGCATGGCCCGTCGGGACTGTCCGGCGCCGGCGATCCCCGCAGGGGCGGGGCGGCGTTCGGCGTCGACGCCGCGGGCACGGTGAGTCGCCTGTGAGCGAGCCCGGAGTGGAGATCGAGACCGCCACCGGCCGTTTCACGCTCGAGCCGCAGCCGATCCGCGCGAGCCTGTCGGATTCGCCGGCGGCGCTGTGGGGGTTCCAGGTGCACGTGCTGCGCGATGGGGAGGTCGTGGGCATCAAGACCTGCTTCGTCGGCAGGGTCCGCGTGCATTCGAAGAACCCGGACGCCGTCGACGGGCCGGTCGCCGCCCTCCTGCCCATCCTGCACGAGGCGGCGATCGAGAAGATCCGGGGCCGCCTCGACGAGGGCGAATTCGGCGACGAGATCCTGTTCGCGTGACAGTGCGGCTGCGTCGCATCGTCCGCGGATTCTGGCCGGCGCTGCTCCTGGCAGCCGCGGTTACGCTCGCCGTGGCCCCCGCACGGGCGGCCGACTCCAAGAAGTCGATCCTCGTCTTGCGCGACGGCGCGACGACCCACGCGGACGCCGCTCGGATCATCGCCGCCAACGCCTGGTGGGAGAAGGGCCACCCCGGCGAGATCCCATGCCGCAAGTGCGTCATGCGCCCGCCCGGCTCCTATCTCCTCTGGACCTACTACCGCCGCCAGGGTTTCTTTCCCAACTGGGTGAGTGCATCGCGCGACCTCTTGCGGCGCGACCGCGCCGGCCGGGTTGCGGGATTCCGGCGGGGCGTGGAGGAGATCGTCGCGTACTCGGTGGTGCGCACGTCGCCGCAGGGGATCCGCTACCGGATCAACGAGAGCCCCTACCTGGCACCCGACAGCACCCGCCCGCCCTGGCGCGATGCGATGGGGCAGGGCCTGATCCTCACGCTCTTCGTCCCAGCGATCCCGGACGACGCGACGCCCGCTGAACTCGCCGCCGGACTGACCCACGCCGCCGAGTACCTGAACTCGTTCGCCGTGCACTGGCGCGACGGGGGCATCGCCGCCGACGGCAGCGCCGGAGGACGGTGGTACCTCGAGTACGCGCACGAGAAGGGCGACCGCGCGCGGGTGCTCAACGGCTTCATGCAGACCCTGGTGAGCCTGAACAAGTTCGCGACCCAGACAGCGCGCTTCGGCGACGATCCGCAGTGGCGTGCGCTCGGCGATCGGGCGCGGGAGTACGTGCGCCTCGGGGCGCTCGAGCTCAACGCTCACCTCGACGAGTACGACCTCGGCGGCGGGATCAGCCGGTACAGCCTCACGCGTGAGGGCCCGGCGCCCGACGTCTACCAGACCTACCACCGGCAGCTCCTCCTCCTGCTCCAGGACGTCGACTACCTCCCCAAGGCGTGGCGCGAGCATTTCTCCGACGTCCGCGTCGCATGGGGAGGCAAGGGCGACGACACCCCGATCCTGACGTGGTGGAGCGTGCTCATCGCGGGGCTCATCCTGCTGTTGCTCGTCGGGGTCGTCCGGCGGCGGCGGGTCGTGCGTCGCGCGGCGGCCGCCGCGACGGCCTCGTTTCGCTAGCGGCCCGACGCCGAGAAGTGCTGGTAGTCCTTCGCACCTGACCAGAGGCCGCCCCAACCCCAACCCTGGTTGGCGAACGCCCGGGTGACGGCGTCACCGGCGACGATCATCCCCGACCGTCGCGGGGTTCGGCGCACGTAGGGCACGCTCGCCCGATGGGACGTGCTCCCGCCCGAGACGTACGGGTTCTCGATCGGGTTGATGTCGATCGCGCGCCCGTAGGCGTGCTCCGACCACCGCCGTGTGCCGTCGACGTAGCGGCAGTTGAATGCGCTGGTGTTGTCGGCTTCGATCGACCGGAAGTCACTCCCGCCGAACCGCTCGATCGGCACCATCCAGCGGATCGGGTATCGCGCGACGTAGAGCTGCCGCATGATCGAGACCACCTGGTTCGCGACGTCCCGGTGCACGACGATGCGCCCGGTCCTGGCCCGGCCGCTGAAGTCCCAGTGGCTCACCCGAACCACCCGGAGCGACGCGGGACCCACCGGGCAGCCCGGTCGCCAGGCGCTCGGGGTCATGGCCGCGCGCTCCGCAGCGGTCAGCGTCGAGACGCTCGAGCGGAAGGGGGGCGTGGAAGAGGCCGCCACGGCGGGGACGGCCGCCGCGAGGGCAAGCATGGCGGCGATGAGGACAGGGGAACGCGACGGCACGCGAACGACCCTATCGCCACTGCTCATGCCGCCCTCGCGACGTGGGTACGGGCGAGCGGGTGGCGGAGCAGGTGCACGCTGGCGACGCCCGCCCATCGTCCGTAGCGCGCGAGGAGCCGTGCGGTGTCGTCGGCGGTCGCCGGCCGGCCCAGAAGGTGGGTGCACATCCTGATCAGTCCGAGGTCCCCGACGAGTCCGTGCTCGGTCCGGCCCAGGCCCGCGAGCGCGATGACCCCCGCCGACCACGGTCCGAGCGTGCGCTCCCTGGTGATCCGCGCGACGGCCCGAGCGGTGTCCACGCTGCGTAGGCGCTCGAGGTCGAGCGTCCGCACCACGCGCGCGAGCGCTGCGGCGCGACGGGGGGCGAGCCCCGCGCGCGCGAGCTGGGCGGCCGAGAGGGACCGCAGGTCGTCGACGGTCGGTGGGAGGATCATGCCCGCGTGTGTCCGTCCGGCGAGCGTGAGGATGCGCCACTCGATCTGCCACGCCTCGCGGCCGGTGATGAGCTGACCGGCTACCGCCTGCACGAGGGAGTGCGCGACAGTGGCCGTGCGCACCGGTCGCAGCCCGCGGTTGCGCGAGACGACCTCGCGGAGCAGGGGGTCTGCGGCGGCCAGGTGCAGGAAGGCGCCGTGGTCCTCGTCGGCCGCAAGCACGAAGCGCAGCGTGGCGATTGCCTCGTCGGTGGCCTCGGGGGTGAGTCGCGCGCGCAACTTGCCGTCGCGGCCCTGGCCGACGACGGCGTGCACGGCCGCACCGCCAGCCTCGAACACGGTCTCGAGCACGCCGTCGCGCATGCGGCGGGTCGGGTTCGCGCCCCACGCCGAGCTGGCGAGCGAGTAGGGCTGCACCGGACTGATCACACATTCCACGAGGGGGACGGTACCGATCGCCGGCGACGGCCCGTTCGCGGGCCGGCGAAACCGTCGACCGTCGCGATCCCGCCTGGGATTACACTAAAGCCGGTTTCGTGTAACGTCGGGGTGTGGCTGTTCGGCGACTGATCGGGTACGTGCGCGTTGGGCCGATGGAGCCCCGCGGCGAACGGCCGCGGCTCGACACCCAGCGCGCGGCGATCGCCGCGGCGTGCGCCGAGCGCGAGTGGGAGCTTGTGGGCATCGAGGAGGACGTCCGTTCCGGCCGGACGCGCCGGCGCCCGGGCCTGCGCCGGGCGATCGCGGCATGCCGTGCCGGTCAGGCCGACGGCGTGATCGTCGCCGGACTCGACCGGCTCACCTACGACCTGGCGCACCTCGCAGATCTCGTGACGGAGGCGGTGCGGGACGACTTCGCGCTCGTCGCCCTCGACCCGGCGGTCGACCTCGGAAGCGACCAGGGTGCGGTCGTCGGGGCGGTGCTCACCGAGGCGGCGGGGTGGACGCCCCGCAGCCTCGTGCGCCGCGCCGAGGTGCTCGCGCGGCGCGTGCAGGACGAGGCGCCGGTCCCACGCCGGCCGGGGCGGCCGTCGTCGACGCCGGACGAGATCGCCGAGCGGATCCGCGAGATGCGTCGCCGGGGGCTGACCCTCCAGGCGATCTGCGACACGCTCAACCGGGAGGGCGTGCCGACCCCGCGCGGGGGGGCGCTGTGGCGCCCGACGTCCCTGCGGGCGATCCTTCGTCCGATGGCGACTCGCCCGAGGGGGTGACCAGCGGCGTGATGCCCTCGACGTCGAGGGCGCGCCGCACCGACGGCCGATCGGCGATGGCGTCCCAGTAGCGGCCGAGGTTGGGTCGGGAGAACGCCGGCCGGTCGAGGTGGCGACTCCAGCGGCACAGCATCCAAAGGAACGCGTCCGCGCCGCCGAACCGCCCGCCGACGAGGAACTCGCGGTCGCCCAACTCCCGGTCGAGCCAGTCGAACGCCGCATCGAGGCGGACCGTCGCCGCGCCGCGCACGGCGGCTTCGGTCCCCGGCACGTCGGTGTAGCGCTCCGGGTAGATCCACTGGTACAGGTCGTTCGCGGTCGTGCTGGTCAGGTACGCGAGCCAGCGGTACCAGTCGCTTCGTTCGTCGCTCGCGATCGGCGGCGCGAGGCCGGCGTCCGGGAACCGGTCGGCGAGATGCATCACGATCGCGGCCGACTCCGTCAGCGTCAGCTCGCCGTCGCGCAGCGCCGGCACGCGCCGGTGCGGGCTGGCGACGACGAAGCCCGGGGGGCCGGTGCGGTCCGCGTCGACGGGTGCGTACTCGTGGGCCACCCCCAGCTCGTGGAGGCAGATGTGGGGGGCGAGGCTGGCCGCCCCGGGGCGGCCATACAGGGTGATCATCAGGCAATGCTCCCAAAATGCCGTCGGGCCCGGCCCCGCCTCGTGCGGTGACCGGGCCCGACTGATGGGAACGGAGGTTGGTTAGTCCTCGAGGTGGATCTTGGTGAGCGTGAGCGGGTTGCCAGTGCACTTCGCCTCGACGAAGTTGCCGACTGCGAGGACACCGAGGATCGTCGGGTCCGAAACACCGCACGTCGTACCGCCGGCGAACGTGATGGTGCTCTTGTCGGGTGCGATGGACTCGATCGGCGCCTTGACCTTGACCTGGATCTGGCCGACCTTCAGCGCGCCCTTCTTCTTGATCCTCTTCGCGACGAGCGCGCCGTTCTTGCTCTTGCAGTCGATCTTGACGGTGTCGCCGGCCACGAGCGTGCCGAACGAGCGTGTGCGCTTGCCGATGGTGCAGGTGACCAGAGGCAGCGTGTCGGGTGTGCCCGCCTTGCCAGGGTCGACCGTGATCGACGTCAGGTCGGCGGAGACGACCGAGCCGCGAGCCTCCAGCTCGACCGAGAAGCCGCGACTGCGGTGGCCGTGGTCCTTGACCATCTTCACGGGCGGCGGTCCGACCGCGCGCAGCTTGTATGCCGTGAGCACCCCGTTGGAGCTGCGGCAGGCGAGCTTGACGATGTTGCCGACGGCGAAGCCGGTCACGTCGGATCCCGGCGGGATCGCGCACGTCCAGTCCAGGCCGGTCGTCGCCCCGACCGGGGTAACGGCGTTGAGCTGCACGGAGTCGACCGGGGCCGCCGGGGCGGCCTGGGCCGCCGAGACTGTGATCGAGTCCGCCGTCAGTGCCGTGATCGCACCCCGCACCTCGACCTTGAGGTCCGCGTGGCCGCGCTTCGAGAACTTTCCGAACCTCGACTTGTGATGGCCGCCGTGAGCCAGCGCGCCGCCGGCCACCACGGCCGTGGAAAGACACGCGAGCCCGGCGGTCAACAGAATTCTTGACCTCAAACGCATGAAAACCTCCTGGTTGGGCGGCGCGGGAGCCGCGAACCTCGATCCCATCTGTGAGTACGACGGATCGGGGGAGGAGTTCTTACTGCGCCCGATGCAAGGGATTTGTAAACGGCAGCTCGACCACGGCGACTGTCCCGGCCAGGCCGTCGACCTCGACGGGCGTTCCCGGAGCGGCCTCGGAGCGGAGCATCGCGAGGGCGATCGGGCCCAGGCGCGGGCTGACCGTGCTGCTCGTGACGACGCCGACGTCCCGTCCCTGGAGCCGCACCGTGGCGCCCGGGGCCACCGGAGCGGGCAGGTCGAGCCCTCGGAGCCGGCGGTTGACCTTGCCCCGGTACGCGACCCGCGCCACCGTCTCCTGGCCCAGGTAGCAACCCTTGTCGAACGAGACGGTCGTGGCCTCCAACCCCGCCTCCTGGACCAGGTTGGTCGGGCCGACGTCGACGCCGACGCGGGGCACGCCCGCCTCGATCCTGAGGATCTCGAGCTGCTCGGGCGATCCCGCGGCCCCGCCGACCGCGCCGACGATCACGGTGGGGTCGACGCCGATCGCATCGGTGGTGCCGGGGATCTCGCCGTGGAGCACCAGGTCGGCGCCGGCGACCGGCTGGGCGAGCGATCCCGCGACGGTCACCGCGGCGAAGACCTCGGGTCCGATGATGTCGACGTCCTCGGAGAAGTGGTACTCGTCGAGCAGCGCGACGATCTGCTCGCCGTCGCCCGTCGCGGCGACCAGGGTGAATGCCTCCGGACCCGTGCGGGCGACTCGCATCGCGCTGCGGACATGCCCCTTGTTGTCGAGGATGAGCGCCGAGCACGACCCTCCGGCCTCGAGCGCGGCGACGTCGTTCGTGAGGAGCCCCTGCAGGAAGCTCGCGGCGTCGGGCCCGTCGACCCACACGAGCTCGCAGGTGCCCGCCACGGCGAGCGGCGCAATCGTGTCCGCCGTCACTGCAGCGTCACCTTCCCGTTCGTCGAGGCCCGCTCAGCCGCGACCTCCTGCCGGTCGAGCCCCTCCAGGGCCGTGTCGAGGAGCGTCCGCACGATCGCCAGCCGCTCCGGCTCGGACCGCAACTCGAGGAGCTTCTGCTTGGTCGGCGGGTCCAGCTCCAGCGCGCCGGCGACGGCGTAGGAGAGCGGAACCTCGGGGGTGACATCCGGCTCGCGCGGAGCGCCGGCCACCGTCTCGGCAAGCCGCCGGAACCGCTCGGTGACGGCCGCCGCCACCGCGGCGTCCGACGTGGCGTCGAGGTCCGGCACCACCCGGACCCGGGCCGTGAGATAGGGCTCCCCGGAGGTCTGCTCGACAATCTCGACGCGCTCGCCGCCGACCACCACAATGTTCATCCGGCCGTCGGCGAACCGGCGCAGGAGGGCGTCGGGACTCGCGGTGCAACCGATCCGGGCCACTCCGTCGTCGGCCGCCAGCGAGAGCACGAACGGTTGTGCCGCCAGGGTGCAGTCGGCGATGAGCGCACGGTACCGGGGCTCGAAGATGTGGAGCGGAACCCGCTCGCCGGGCAGCAGCACCATCCCCAGCGGGAAGAGGCCGAGGTCGCGCTGGCCGGGATCGGACATGAATTCAGTGTAGTGCCGCCGTCTCGGCCGCGCTGTACGATCGAGCCCGCCGATGGATGTGCAACCGCTCCCGCCCGGGCTCCTCCGGGCTGCGCTCGACGCGGTCGATCCCTACGAGCCGGGCCGGCCGATCGAAGCCGTCCGCCTCGAGACCGGCATCGAGGAGGTGGTGAAGCTCGCGTCCAACGAGGGGCCCTTCGCGCCGTTCCCGGGGGCCCAGCAGGCCATCGTCGACGCCGCCGCGGCCCAGCGCCTGTATCCCGACCCGGGTTGCTGGGCCCTCCGCGACGCACTCGAGCGACACACGCTCGTGCCGACCGACCAGATCCTCCCCGGCAACGGGGTCGACAGCCTCATCAAGTTGATCTGCCTCGCGACCATCGACCCAGGGGATCAGGTGGTGATGGGCTGGCCGTCGTTCATCTCCTGGCGGCAGGGCGCGCTGATGATGGGCGGCGAGCCGGTCCTCGTCCCGCTCGCCGACGACGGCGCCCACGACCTCGACGCGATGCTCGCGGCGATCGGGCCGCGCACGAAGCTGGTCGTCGTCGTCAGCCCCAACAATCCCACCGGCGCGGCGGTGGACGGGGCGGCGCTCGTCACGTTCCTCGACCGGCTCCCCCCGCACGTCCTGCCGGTACTGGACGAGGCGTACTTCGAGTACCTGCCGGAGGGCGGTCACAACGGCGCCGAGCTGATCCGCGACGGACGCAACCTGGCGGTGACCCGGACCTTCAGCAAGGTGTTCGGACTCGCCGGGGTCCGCGTCGGCTACCTGATGGCGCCGCGCGACCTTCTGGGAGCGATCGCGCGCGTTCGGAACGTGTTCGACGTCAGCGGACTCGCGCAGGTCGCGGCCGTCGCGACGCTGCGCGAGGTCGAAGCGCATCTTCCGGAGCGGGTTGCCATCACGACGTCCGAGCGCTCGAGGGTCGACAGCGCCCTCCGCGCCCTGGGACTCGCGCCGATGCCGTCCACCGCGAACTTCCTGTTCGTCGACCTCGCGTCGCCCGAACGTGCGGGCGCATGTTTCGACGCCCTGCTCGCGCGAGGGGTGATCGTCCGACCGACCCGGGGATTCGGGGCGCCCGCGGCGATCCGGGTCACGATCGGCTGGCCCCACGAGAACGACCGCTTCGTCCAGACGCTCGCCGAGGTCCTGCCAGAGTTGCCGCCGGCTCCCGCCTGATGGGGGCCGAGGAGATCCTCGCCGGCGTGCGAGCCGGCGAGCGGCGGGCGATCGGCCGAGCCATCAGCCTCGTGGAGGCGCGCGGTGACGCGGGCCGGGATGTGCTCCGCCGGCTTCATCCGTTGACCGGGCGGGCCATCCGGTTGGGCGTCACCGGATCGCCCGGCGTGGGGAAGAGCACCCTGATCGGCGCCCTCATCGGACATCTCAGGCGATTGGGCCGCACGGTCGCGGTGGTGAGCGTCGACCCCACGAGCCCGTTCACGCGCGGGGCGGTGCTGGGCGACCGGATCCGCCTCACCGACCACTTCCTCGACACCGGGGTCTTCATCCGTTCGATGGCGAGCCGCGGCCATCTGGGCGGGCTCTCCGAGGCGACCGCCGGCGCGGTGCTCGTGCTTGATGCAGCCGGGTTCGACGTCGTGATCGTCGAGACCGTCGGCTCCGGCCAGAACGAGGTGGAGGTGCAGACGCTCACGGAGACCGTCGTCCTCGTCCTGATGCCGGGCAGCGGGGACTCGATCCAGGCGCTCAAGGCGGGGCTCATGGAGATCCCAGACGTCCTCGTGATCAACAAAGCCGATCGCCCCGGCACCGACCTGCTGCGCGCCGAGCTCGAGGCGACGATGTCGCTCGTGCCGGCCCGGTCCTGGGAACCGCCGATCGTGGAGACCCGGGCCCACGAGGCGGCGGGGGTGGAGGAGCTCTGGGCCGCGGTCGAGCGACACCGCAGCCACCTTGTCCAGGCGGGGTTGATGGATCGGCGACGTCGTGATGGTCTGCGCCGCCAGCTGCGGGCGCTCGCCCTCGACCGGCTCGGGCGGCGCCTCGATTCGGCCTGCGACCCGGCGTTCGTCGACGGGCTCGTCGACGAGGTGCTGTCGCGGGCAATCGACCCGGACACGGCCGTCGACCGTGTACTACGACGCATCGAGTAGGGTCCGGGTGAGGATCACGCCCGCAGGCACGAGCATGCTCAGACGCATGTGGCCGGTCGACGCCGTGGTGCCGCGAGAGCGCTTCCGCGCGCCACTCGATGCCGAGGCGGCCGTCCTGGCCGACGCGTTGAGCCGGCTCAACGCGTACGAACCGGTCGGCGCCCCTCGGTCCTGACCGCGGCCCGCTACTTGCCGGCGGCCAGTCCTTCCGCGAGGCGGGTGACGAGGCGCGGGCCGTAGCCGGTGGATGCACCGCCGGAGCTCGCGGTGCCCGCGATGTCGAGGTGGCACCACGGCACGCCCTCGGCGAACTCCCGCAGGAACATCGCGGCGTACACGGCACCGGCCTGGCGCTTCTTCGCCGCGTTCGAGAGGTCGGCGACGCCGCTCGCGATGAGCGGGCGGTACCGCTCGTGGAGCGGCATCGGCCACGCGATGTCGCCCGACGACTCCGCCGCGGCGCGCACCGCCTCGGTCCAGTCGGCGTCGGAGCCGAACAGACCGGCGTAGACCTCGCCGAGCGCGACGACCATCGCGCCGGTCAGCGTCGCGAACTCGATGATGCGGGTCGCGCCGTTTCGCGCCGCGTATGTGAGCGCGTCCGCGAGGATCAGCCGGCCCTCGGCGTCGGTGTTGACGACCTCGATCGTCTTGCCGTTCATCGCCGTGACGACGTCGCCCGGCTTGATCGCGGTGCCGCTCGGCATGTTCTCCGCGGCAGGGATCACCGCGAGCGTCTCGATCGGCAGTCCGAGCTGCGCGATGGCGGCGATGCTCTCGA
Source organism: uncultured Thermoleophilia bacterium (assembly GCA_963706315.1). Classification (GTDB taxonomy): domain Bacteria; phylum Actinomycetota; class Thermoleophilia; order Miltoncostaeales; family Miltoncostaeaceae; genus CALMEC01. The sequence goes on from CAVPMA010000014.1 coordinate 201,880, forward strand.
TCGCGATGGCGCCGCCGCTCATATCGAGCTTCATCTCCTCCATGCCGGCGGACGGCTTGATGGAGATGCCTCCGGTGTCGAACGTGACGGCCTTGCCAACGATGCCCAACACCTCGCGGCGCCGGGCTTTCGCCGGCTTCCAGCGCATCACGACCATGCACGGGGGCACCGCGGAACCCTGGCCGACAGCCAGGAGGGCCCCCGCGCCGAGCCGTTCGAGCTCCCGCACGCCGAGCACGCGGCAGGTGAGACCCGGGATCCCCGCGGCGAGCGACTTCGCGTAGTCGGCCAGCATCCGGGGATCGAGGTGGTTGGCGGGGGTGTTCGCGAGGTCGCGGGTGGCGGAGGTCCGCTCCATCACCGTCGCGGTGCGCGCCAGCTGCGACGGCGTGATGCCGCGTCCGGTCACGATCAGGGTGGCGATCCGGGAGGAGCCGTTCTCGTTCTTCTTCTTCTTCTTGAAGCGCTCGAAGCGATAGTCGCCGAGGAAGACGCCCTCGATCAGGGCGACGGCGTGGTCGGCCTCGACACCGTCCGGCAGCGACACGGTGACGTTCGTCGCGCGGGCCGCCGCGGCGGCCTTCGCGAATGCCTGCCCCGCCGCCTGCCAGTCGTCGCGGGTGGAGCCCGCGCCCACGCCGACAACGGCCACGCGTCGCGGTCCGGATGCGCCGGCGGCGTGCAGGAGCGTCGCCTCACCCGCCTTGCCGCGAACCTCGCCGTCGGCGATCGCTCGGCCGAGCGATCCCCCGACGTGGGCGTCGACCGCGGCGAGTAACCCCGTCGGCGAACCCGGCGACGCCCCGACCGTCACCATCAGAAGCTGCGAGCGCGTGCGCAGCGGATCGGACGAGGCCTTGACGGAGCATTTCATCGGCATTTTGGGGTGTCGGGGACGAAGATCGCGACAGCATACGCTCAGGCAGGTGATTCACGAATCCACGACCCGACGCGCGGATATACTTCGCGGCCCCGATCATGCGGAGGTACGGTGGACCGGCCGATCCGTGTCGTGATTGCAAAGCCCGGCCTCGACGGCCATGACCGCGGCGCGAAGATCATCGCGCGCAGCCTTCGCGACGCAGGCATGGAGGTCATCTACACCGGGCTGCACCAGACGCCCGAGCAGATCGCGGCGACCGTCGTCCAGGAGGACGCCGACGCGGTGGGCCTCTCGATCCTCTCCGGCGCGCACATGACGCTCGTGCCGCGGGTGATGGATCTCCTGCGACAGGAGGGTGCGGGCGACGTAATGGTCCTCGTGGGCGGGACCATCCCGCGGGACGACATCCCGGCACTCCAGGCGCTGGGCGTCGCGCAGATCTACACGCCCGGCGCGCCCGTGCAGGAGATGGTCGACTTCCTGAACGGCGCCTTCGCAAGCCGCGCCGCGTAGCGCGGTGCCTGTTCACCGCGAAACCCGAGGATCCGTTGCCGTCCTCACGCTGGACAACCCGGGGAAGCTGAACGCGCTGTCGACGGAGATGCTCGACGCGCTCGGCGGTCACCTCGACGCGATCGAGCCCGACACGGAGATCAGGGCGGTCGTCATCACCGGGGCGGGGGAGAAGGCCTTCGCCGCCGGCGCCGACATCGGGCACATGCGCGAGGCGACTGTGCAGCGGGCCCGCGAGTACGCCGAGCTCGGGCATGCCCTGTTCACCCGGATCGAGGCGTTTCCAAAGCCCGTCATCGCCGCGATCAACGGATTCGCGCTGGGCGGTGGGTGCGAGCTGACCCTCGCGTGCGACATCCGGCTCGCCGCCGACACCGCCCGGCTCGGGCAACCGGAGGTCAACCTCGGGATCTTCCCGGGGTGGGGCGGCACCCAACGGCTCCCCCGGCTCACCACGCCGGGCTTCGCGAAGGAGCTGATCTTCACGGGCCGCCACGTCGCCGCCGACGAGGCGCACGCGGCGGGACTCGTGAACCACGTCCACCCGCAGGCCGAGCTCGTCGATCGGGCCGTCGCGCTGGGGGAGGAGATCGCTCGGAAGTCGCCCCTGGCGGTGGCGGTCGCGAAGCGCCTCGTCAACGAGGCGCTTGAGGGCGACTACCGCGACGCGCTGGGTCGCGAGCTCGCGGCGTTCGGCGACGCCTTCGCCACCGAAGACCAGCGCGAGGGGATGGCCGCCTTCTTCGAGAAGCGCGAGCCCCGCTTCACCGGGCGTTAGCCGAGGCCCGCAGGCCACTTCGCGGTGGCCTCCGTGATGCGGGTCGGCCGGACAATCGGCCGCCTTCACGGCGGTCATTTGGCCGTGCGCAGGGGTCGGGCGCATGGTAGTTTCCCGCCGCTTGCGCGCCGGTCCGCGGTCGCGTGAGCGTGCCGAGGCGCGAACCAGGCGCCGCCCACAGCGACCCGATCAAGGAGCGCGCCAGCCCGTGAAGATCGCCGTCTGCGTCAAAGAAGTCCCGGACACCACGGCCGAGAAGAAGATCGACCCGTCGACGCTTCGCCTCAGCCGCGACGCCGGTGACCGCATGCTCAACGCCTTCGACCTCAACGCCGTCGAGCAGGCCCTGCGCCTCAAGGAGGCTGCCGGCGACGGCGAGGTCGTCCTCATCTCGATGGGACCGAGCCGGGCCCTGGAGTCGCTGCGCAAGGGCCTCGCGATGGGCGCCGACCGCGCCGTGCTCGTCTCCGACGACGCTGCGGCCGGCTCCGACCTCGTCGCCACGAGCTACGTGCTCGCTCAGGCGCTCGAGCGCGAGTCGCCCGACCTCGTACTGTTCGGTCAGCAGGCCTCCGACAGCGACGGCGCCGTCCTGTGGGCCGCGGTCGCCGACCGGTTGAAGCTGCCCGTGATCTCCCAGATCTCCGAGCTGGAGGTCGCCGGGGGACAGGTCAGCGCCAAGCGCCAGACCGAGTTCGGCTACGACCGCATCAGCTCGCCCCTCCCGGCGGTGCTCGCGGTCTCCGACGCGCTCAACGAGCCGCGGTACCCGTCGCTCAAGGGCATCATGGGCGCCAAGAAGAAGCCCCAGGAGGTCCTCTCCCTCGCCGACCTCGGTGTCGACGCGGGACGCGCAGGCGAGTCCGGCTCGCGCACCACGGTGAGGGCGTTGGCGGCGCCGCCGCCGCGGGGCGACACGATCAAGATCGAAGACGACGGGTCCGCCGCCGAGAAGATCATGGCGTTCCTCGTGGAAAGGAAGCTGGTGTGAGCACTCTCGTCTTTCTGGAGCACCACGGATCGTCGATCCAGAAGGGCTCGCTCGGCGTGCTCTCCAGGGCCGCGTCGATCGACCCCGACACCTCCGCCGTGCTTGTCGGCAGCGGGGTCGGCGACCTCGCCGCCGAGGCCGCCAAGTACGGCGCCGCCAAAGTCTTCGTCGCCGACGACGTCCGGTTGGCGGCGCCGCTGCCGCAGCCGCGGGTCGACGTCATCAGCCGCCTCGTGAGCGACAAGGGCTTCGGCACCGTCCTGTTCGGCGCGTCGGTGCTCGCCGCCGACATCGCTGGTGGTCTCGCCGCCCGCCTCGACGCGGGCCTCAACTGGGACCTCATCGACATCGCCGCCGAGGGCGGGGAGGTCGTTGGCAAGCGCGCGGCGCTCGCCGACTCGGTCTACGTCGACGCCGGCTGGACGGCGGAGCCGCGTCTCGGCCTGTTCCGTTCGGGCTCGTTCGACCCGGTGGAGCGCCCCGGCGCCGGAGCGGTGGAGGCCATCCCGGTCGAGCTCGAGGAGTTCTCGGGCCGCGCGGCGATGGTGGACCAGGCGCACGAGGAGCAAACCGGCCCCTCGATCGAGGAGGCCGACATCCTCGTCGCCGGCGGCCGCGGTCTCGGCAGCCCGGACGGGTTCGGGATCCTCGAGGAGCTCGCGGCGGCGCTCGGCGGCGCCGTCGCCTCGACCCGCGCGGTCGTGGACTCCGGCTGGTACCCGTACGCGACCCAGGTCGGCCAGACCGGCAAGTCGGTATCGCCGAAGCTCTACATCGGTTGCGGCATCTCGGGCGCCATCCAGCACAAGGTCGGCATGCAGAGCTCCCAGGTGATCGTGGCGATCAACAAGGACGGAAGCGCGCCGATCTTCGACTTCAGCGACTTCGGCGTGGTCGGCGACCTCCACCAGATCGTTCCCCAGCTCACTGCGCTGGTGAAGGAGCGCAAGGGGTAATGGCGGCGGCGCGCCGCTGACGAGATGCCGTACTTCCGCCCGCCGTTCTTCGTCCGCCGGGTGTTCAACCCGATCGCGATGCGGCTCGGGATCTCCGGAACGCAGGCACTCTCGGTGCGGGGCCGGCGAACCGGCGAGATCCGCCGTGTGCCGGTGATTCCCGTCGAGCACGACGGCGCACGGTACCTCGTGTCGCCTCGCGGGGAGACCCAGTGGGCGCGCAACCTCCGCGCCGCCGGCGAGGGGGAGTTGCGAAGCCGCCGCGGGGTGGAGCGATTCCACGCGACCGAGCTGCCCGCCGACGAGCGGGCCCCGGTGATCGCCGCGTACCGCGCCGTGGCCGGCAGGGCCGTCGCCTCGTTCTTCACGGCCCTTCCCGACCCGGCCGACCACCCCGTCTTCCGGCTCGACACCCGCGGGGGCTGAGGGGGTCGGGCCTCTGCTGGCCCGCCGTCCTCATCCGCCCCTCATGTCGCTGCGACAATGATCCCGTATGCGAATCCTTGTCGTCGATGACGATGCGAAGATGGCCGACCTCCTGAGCCGCGGGCTGCGGGAGGAGGGTGAGGCGGTCGACGTTGCCATGAACGGCGAGGACGCCCAGTGGATGGCGGGGGCCGTCGGGTACGACGCGATCGTCCTCGACGTCAACCTCCCGGGCATCGACGGCTTCGAGACCTGCCGGCGGATCCGTGCGGGCGGCGTATGGGCGCCCGTACTGATGCTCACCGCGCGGGACTCGGTCGAGGATCGGGTCGCGGGCCTCGACGGCGGCGCCGACGACTACCTCACGAAGCCCTTCGCGTTCGCCGAGCTCGGCGCGCGTCTTCGCGCGCTCGTGCGGCGCGGCGGTGCGGAGCGTCCCGCGGTGCTGGAGGCCGGCAACCTCCGGCTCGATCCGGCCACCCGGAGGGTGTCGAGGGGTGAGGTCGAGATCGACCTGTCCGCGAAGGAGTTCGCGCTGCTTCACGCGTTCATGCGACGGCCTGACGAGGTGCTGTCCCGGTTCCAGCTGCTCGAGAGCGCATGGGACGAGGAGTACGACAACCGGTCGAATGTGATCGAGGTGTACGTGCGCTCCCTCCGCGAGAAGGTCGACCGCCCCTTCGGACTCGATTCGATCGAGACCGTGCGCGGCTCGGGCTACCGGATGCGCCGGGACGGCGGGTGCTGAACCGGTTGCCGGTCCGGGTCCGGCTCGCCCTCTCGTCAGCGCTCGTCATCGCGCTCCTCCTGGCGGTCGGCGGCTGGATCCTGCATTTCAGCGTCGCCCGCGGCCTGGACGGCGAGATCGGGCGCACACTGGACGCGAGACTCGCCGACGTGCAGCACCTGATCGCGCAGGAGGGGACCCCGAGCGACCTCGGCGGCAGGGACGGGGCCACCATTGCGCAGGTCGTCGACGAGACCGGAGCCACCGTCGCCGCGACGGGCGTCGACCTCGCGTCGCTGCTCACGAGCGACGAGCTCGCTCGAGCGGCGACCCGGCGGGTCGCCGTCGCGAGGCGCGCGCTTCCCACGGGGGACGACGACGCCGTCAGGATCCTGGCCGCCCCAGGCGGGCCCGGCGACCGCAGCTACCGCGTGCTCGTCGGCGAGCGCCTGCATGAGCGCGACGAGGCGTTGCGGAACCTCAAGGCACTTCTCGCGATCGGGGGCTCGATCGGCCTGATCCTGGCGTCGCTCGCGGCGTACGGGCTCGCGACGGCGGCGTTCCGCCCGGTCGAGGCGATGCGCCGGCGCGCCGCGAGGATCTCCGGCCACGAGCCGGGCGCGCGCCTGCCACTCGGCCCCGCCGACGACGAGCTGCGCAGTCTCGGAGAGACCCTCAACGAGATGCTCGAGCGCATCGACGGCGCGATGGCCCATGAGCGCACTTTCGTCGCGAACGCAAGCCACGAGCTGCGATCGCCGCTCGCGATCATCAAGGGCGAGCTCGAACTCGCGCTCCGTCCTGGACGCTCGCCCGACGAGCTCCGCGCCGCAATCCGCTCCGCAGCCGAGGAGACCGACCGGGTCGTGCAGCTCGCCGAGGACCTGCTCGTCATCGCCCGCCTCGACCAGGGCAAGCTCCCGGTGCGGCCCGAGCCGATCTCGGCCGGCGCGCTGCTGGAGGACGTCCGCGCGAGATTCACCGGACGGATCGCCCAGGCGGGCCGGGAGCTGCGCGTCGATCCCTCGCGGAGTGTGACCCTCAACGTCGATCGCCTCCGGGTCGAGCAGGCGATCGGCAACCTCGTCGAGAACGCGCTTCGGTACGGAGCCGGGCCGATCGTGCTGAGCGCCGAGCCCGCGGGGGAGATGATGGAGCTTCACGTACGCGACAGCGGCCTCGGCTTTCCATCCGAGTTCGCGGCGGATGCCTTCGAACGGTTCTCACGCGCCGACCCTGGCCGCGGACGGGGCGGTTCCGGGCTGGGCCTGTCGATCGTCGACGCGATCGCCCGTGCGCATGGCGGCACCGCGGGCCTGCGAACCGGCGACGGCGCCGATGTCTGGATCGCCCTCCCGCGGTACGCCGCGGCGCCCGGCGCCCATCCCGAGGGCTGAGCTCCAGTCGCCCACCGCGGAACGCCGCTGGCGGTGGCGCTCATCTGCGGCTCATCTTCGTCTGCTGTCCTGCGTTCATCGGATGTGGCGACGAGCGACGAGGGAGTGATCGCGATGCAGGGGACGGAGACGATCTTGGCGCCGGGACGAGCCCGTCGGACCACCCAATCCGCCGGCGGTCGCGAGCTCGCCCGGTTCGCCAACCGAACGGGCCTTCCGGCGGATCGGCAGCTCAGGCTGGAGCGAGCGGTCCGCTGGCTGCTCGTGGCCGCGTCCATCGGGCTGGTTGTCCTGGGAGTCAATCCCTGACCGGTCGATCCCAGCGGGTGCGTCCCACGCGCGGGGCACGGCGGACCACCGCGCGCCGGATGTGGGCGGCGGCCGCGGGGATCTGGGCGGTCGTCGGCGCCTCCGCGATGCTCGCGTGGAGTCACCCCGGTCCGGGAGCCCGGGTCACGGCGGCCGTGCATGTCGCGACGGCCCCGCTGCGGCGCGAGCCGGCTGTGAGCCCGGCGCCACGGATGGCGCGTCCGGTCGCGCCGCCGCCTGCCGTCCGGGTTCAGCCGGTCCAGCTCCCGCCCGTGGTGCGGGTGCAGCCGGTCCAGACGCCGCCGGTCACGAGCACGCACACTTCGTGAGCCACCCGACGCCGCACGATGTCTGGCACCGGGACGGGCGGCTCGCCGCGACGGCCTCGAGCGGCGGGCACCGCCGCCGCCTCAGTCTCGGCCCGCGCGTCCTCGTGGCCGCCATCGTTGCAATTACCGCGTTGTGGATCGTCGCGCGGCCCCCCGGCTTCGGCGGGCTCCAATACGCCGGCGAGATCGCCGGCGTCCTCGCCGTCGCGCTCCTCAGCGCGGCGCTGGTGCTGGCGACACGGCTGGACGCGGTGGAGCGTGCATTCGGTGGCCTCGACCGCATGTACGTCTGGCACCGATGGGTCGCCATGGCCGGAACCGCGATGTTCTTCCCGCATTGGCTCCTGGTGGGCAGCGCTCGCTGGCACGCGCAAACCGCTCCGATCCTCGGCGTACGGCCGAACTACGGGCTCGGGAACGACCTCGGGGTCATCGCAATCCTGGGGCTCCTTGGGATCGCGCTGATCGCCCTGCTGCCGCGCATCCCGGTGATCGGGCCGATGATCCGCCTCGCATACGAGAAGTGGCTCTCCTCGCATCGCTTCGCCGGCCTGTTCGTGGCCGCCGCGGTGGCCCACGGGCTGCTCGTGGATCCGGTCATCCGCCGGTCCGCGGCGCTGTGGTGGGCGTACCTCGCGATCGGCGCCCTCGGGGTCGGCGCCTTCGCCGTGCGCCAGATCGGCGACCTGCGGGGATGGGGCAGGTCCGGGTATGTCATCGCCGGTGTCGACCGGCTGAACGCGACGACCCTCGAGGTCAGGCTCCGCCCCGTCGGCGAGCACCTCGACTTCGTGCCGGGGCAGTTCGTGTACGCCAGCTTCGGCGGGGATGCCCACTGGGAACCGCATCCGTTCACCATCAGCAACGCGCCGGGAGAATCGGAGCTGCGGCTGTCGATCAAGGCCGCGGGGGACTACACGGTGGGGATCTACCACCAGCTGCGCGCCGGGATGCCCGCCAGCGTCGAAGGTCCGTACGGCGCGTTCGACTACCGGTCCGGCGGGCCCCGCCAGATCTGGATCGCCGGCGGCATCGGCATCACGCCGTTCCTCAGCTGGGTCAATTCGCTCGACGCGGACGCACGTGTGGACGTCGACCTGTTCTACGCGGTGACCGATCCGGAGCAGGCCGTGTACCTGGACGAGCTGCGGGCCGCCGCCGCCCGCGTGCCGGGTCTGCGCGTGCACCTCAACCTGGACGTCGCCCACGGATTCCTGTCGGCCGACCGCGTTGCCCGCGAGGCGGCCCACCGTCCGCGGTGGTGCTCGATCTTCATGTGCGGACCGGTCGGGATGATCCGCAGCCTCGAAAACGGCCTGCGCCGGCAGGGAGTGCCGCCCGGGCGGATCCACTACGAGGAGTTCAGCTTCCGCTAGGGCCCGCGAGGCGCCCCGCTCGGCGTGCTGTGGCCCCCCGCGCTACTATCCGCGGTCGAGATCGAAAACGAGAGGCAGCGATGAAGACGGACATCCACCCGAGCTACGTCGTCGCCCAGGTGCGCTGCACCTGCGGCAACGAGTTCACCACGCGGTCGACGAACCCCGAGATCAAGGTGGAGATCTGCAGCAACTGCCACCCCTTCTACACCGGCCGACAGAAGCTGGTCGACTCCGGCGGCCGCGTCGAGCGGTTCCAGCGCAAGCTGGCTCGCCGGCAAAAGGCCTGAATACAGTTCGCAGCATGAGGGGGCGTCTGCGCCGGCTGTGGCCGGTCGCCCGCGCGGCGCTTGCCGCGCCGCTGGGCCAGGTCGGGGGGCAGGCGGTGATCGAGGGCGTGATGATGCGAAGTGCCCGTCACTGGTCGGTGGCGGTTCGCACGCCCGACGACGACATCGTGGTGGTCGACCACGAGATCTCGCCGCTGGCCGCTCGCCGCAAGTGGCTGCGCCTGCCGGTGGTGCGCGGCGTCGTCGCCCTCGGCGAGAGCCTCGTGATCGGCATGAAGGCCCTGTCGATCTCCGCGGCCCAGGCGGCGGGCGAGGACGAGGAGACCGGCCAGGATGCCCTGTCGCGCACGGCCATCGGGCTCACGCTCACCCTCTCGCTGTCGATCGCGGTCGCGCTGTTCTTCCTGCTCCCGCTCTTCCTCACGAAGACCTTCTTCGATTTCGACTCCGGCGTCGCGTTCTGGGCGGTCGAGGGCACCATCGAGCTTACGATCTTCCTGCTCTACCTGTGGGCCCTGTCGTTCATGCCCGACCTGCGCCGCGTGTTCCAGTACCACGCCGCCGAGCACATGGCGATCCACGCCTACGAGGCCGAGGAGCCGATCGAGGCCGAGTCGGCGAGCCGCTTCTCGCAGCTCCACGTGCGCTGCGGCACCGCGTTCCTGCTCATCGTCATGGTGGTCGCGATCCTCGTGTTCGGCGCGATCGGCAAGCACGCCCTCTGGATCATGGTGATCACCCGGGTGGTCGCGATCCCGCTCATTGCCGGGCTCTCCTACGAGGCGATTCGCTGGGCCGGGCTCAACGAGCGGAAGGGGTACGTGCGGCGAATCATGACGCCGGGTCTCTGGCTCCAGCACCTTACGACGCGCCAGCCCGACATCGAGCACCTCGAAGTCTCGTGCGTCGCGCTGAACCGGGTGCTCGACCTGGAGGCCGATCCACCGGAGTGGGCGGCGGAGGTCGAGGTGATGGCGTGAGCGACGACCCGTACGCGGGGCTCGTCGGGCAGATCGAAGAGACGAAGGCGGAACTCGAGGCCGCCCTTGCGGATCCCGACCTGAGTGCGGACAGAACCCGCTTCGCCGAGGTCAACCGCCGCTGGCGAGGTCTCGAGGAGGCGTTCTCGCTGGCGGCCCGCTACCGGTCCGCCGTCGAGACGGCGGTGGAGGCACGTGAGCTGATCGATGCCGGCGACGAAGAGGCCCGGGTGTTCCTGCGCGAGGCCGAGGACGAGATCGACACCCTTGGTCCGCAGATCCGCGAAGCCATGGTCGAGCCCGACCCGAACGACGATCGCGACGTGATCGTCGAGATCCGCGCGGCGGCGGGAGGCGAGGAGGCCGCCCTCTTCGCACGCGACCTGCTCGACGTCTACACCCGGTACGCCACCGCCCGGGGCTTCCGCACCGAGCTCATCTCCCAGAGCGAGGGCGATGCCGGCGGCTTCAAGGACGTGAGCCTCGCGATCAAGGGCCACGGCGCCTACTCGGTCTTCAAGCACGAGGGCGGCGTTCACCGCGTGCAGCGGGTCCCCGCCACCGAGAGCCAGGGTCGCATCCACACCTCGACGGCGACTGTGGCGGTGATGCCCGAGGTCGACGACGTCGAGGTGCACGTCGACAGGAACGACCTCAAGATCGACGTGTACCGCTCCACCGGGCCCGGCGGCCAGAGCGTCAACACGACCGACTCGGCGGTGCGCATCACGCATCTGCCCACGGGGATCGTCGTGGCGATCCAGGACGAGAAGAGCCAGCTGCAGAACCGGGAGAAGGCGATGCGGGTGCTGCGCGCCCGGCTCTACGAGCGCCAGCTCGAGGAGCAGCTGCAGGAGCTGTCCGCCAACCGGCGCAAGCAGCTGGGCTCCGGCGACCGCTCCGAGAAGGTCCGCACCTACAACTATCCCCAGAACCGCGTGACCGATCACCGGGTCAACCTCACGATCCCGCTGCGGGAGCAGGTGCTCGAGGGTCAGCTCGACCGCATCACCGACGCGCTGCAGGCCGAGGAGCGCCGGCTCCGTCTTGCCGACATGACAGAATCCGCGACATGAACCCCGACCTGCTGCGAGCCGAGTTCCTGGGCGTGACCGTGCGGTTCGACGACGTCGAGCTCCCGCGCGACGACCTGGCCTCGTTCTTCTCGCTGGTCAGCTCGAGCTACGACCTGCCCCGGTTCGAGTACCACCCCGAGGGGGGCGCGACGTTCTCGAGCCCGGAGGGCTCGGAGTTCGTGATCAAGCCGGGTCACGCCGCCTGCGGCGGTGTCACCCATCTCGGATTCCACGAGGGGCTGGAGCGGGTCGAGGGGCTCATCGGCGAGGCGGTCGAGCGCTACGGCATCGGGCCGATGTGGCTCGACGACGTGACCCTGGTCGCAACCTGGGACCTGGAGGACGAGGATGCCGGCAAGCGCCTGCTGATCGACGACGTGCTGCGCTTCGACGAGGAGCGAATGGCGCTGTTCGACGGCGAGGATCTCTCGCTGGGCCTGCGGGTCTGGCGGTCCCTCGGCGAGGGCACCGTCGACTGCTCGATCGAGCCGATGCACGCCGACCATTCGCGCATCTACCTCCGCCTGGTCTACTCGCAGCGCGACCAGACGATCGACCTTCCGTCGCTCCTCGCCGCGGTGGAGGAGGTCAACGCATTCCTCCACGGTCCGGTCAAGTCGTTCGTGCTGGCGGTCGCGCGGCGCTGACGCTCGGGGAGGTCCTGCGCCGCGCCGCGGGCTACCTCGCCGACCGTGGCTGCGACACCCCCCGCCTCGACGCGGAGCTCCTACTCGCGCACGTGCTCGGTGTGGATCGGTTGACGCTCTACACGGAGCATGATCGCCCCTTGACCTCGGCCGAGACCGATGCCTACCGTGCCGCGATCGCCCGTCGCGGGGCCCGCGAGCCTGTCGCCTACATCACCGGCCACAGGGGATTCCGCCGCCTCGAACTCGCGGTCGATCCATCGGTCTTGGTCCCCCGGCCCGAGACGGAGTTGCTGGTGGAGCAGGTCCTCGAGGTCGCGGCCGACGGTGCCGCGGTGCTTGACTGGGGCACCGGCAGCGGCGCAGTCGCCCTCGCGCTGACGGACGAGCGGCCAGACCTGCGCGTGACCGGCGCGGACCGCAGCGAAGCCGCGCTCGAGGTGGCGCGGCGAAACGACGAGGCGAGCGCGGTGGAGTGGATCCGCTCCGACGGCTTCACTGCGCTCGCCGGCCGGCGGTTCGACGTCGTCGCCGCGAATCCGCCGTACCTGTCGGACGAGGACCTCGCCGCGGCGGCGCCCGAGCTCGCGTTCGAGCCCGCCGGCGCACTGGCGTCAGGGCCGACCGGTCTCGAAGCGATCTCGGCGCTTGCCCGGGAGTCGCCCGAGCGACTGGCGCCAGGCGGTTGGCTCGTGATCGAGGTCGGCGCCGGGCAGGCGGATGCGGTGTCGCGGCTCCTCATCGAGAGCGGCTTCGTGGACGTGGACGTGCGCCGTGACCTGGCGGGCATCCCCAGGGTCGTCGCCGGACGGCTCGGGTGAGCATCGGGCTCGTGCGCAGGACCCTGTCGGAGGGCGGGGTCGCGATCGTGCCGACCGACACCGTCTACGGGCTCGCGGCCGCCCTCGACTCGCCGGCCGGGGTCGCCGCGCTCTATGCACTCAAGGGCCGGCCCCGCAGCCAGCCCTGTCAAGTGCTGGTCTACACGGCCGGGCTGCTGGACGAGGCCGTCGAGCCGCTCGACGCGGTCACGACGGCGGCGGTACGGGCCGTGCTGCCCGGACGCGTCACATGCATCGTCCCGGACCCCACCGGGCGCTACCGGTCGGCGGGGGGCGCGCGGGTCGGCTCGGTAGGGATCCGGGCTCCGTCGATGAATCCGCCGGTGGAGCTCGGCGTGCCGCTGATCGCGACGAGTGCCAACGAGCCCGGCGAGCCCGATCCTGTCTCGGTTGAGGATGTTCCCGAACACATCCGGGCCACGGTCGGCGCCACCCTCGACGCCGGGCCACTCCCGGGACGGGCGTCGACGGTGGTGGATCTCACTTCCGTCGGTGCGGGGGGCGCGGCGCGGGTGCTCCGCGAGGGGGAGGACGTCCAGGACGTTCTCCACCGCCTGGAGGCGATCGGCGTGCCGGTGGCGCCTGGCTCGGTCTAACGCACGAGGGTCTCGGTTCTCCGTCAGGCGACGTCGTGGCCGGCGGCGCGTGCCGCGGCCTCCGTCAGCCCCACCGATGAAAGCTCCGGGTCGGTGAAGATCGCGGTGGGGCCGACGTCGGTGTCGACCACGTGCGGATCGAGCGAAAGGGCGTTCTCGACGACCGAGACGCCCATGCGGCGCGCGACGGGGTGAACGCTCCGTAGGGGAGGCCGACGACGTCGCCGGCCGCGTAGACGCCCGGCTCGGCGGTCTCGAGGTTGGCGTCTACCTCGACGCCACCGTTGCCCGCGCGGACGTTTGTCCGTTCGAGCGCGAGGGCGTCGACGGCCGGTTCCCGGCCGGTGGCCACCAGGATCGCGTCGGCGTCGAGCGTGCGTGCGCGGCCGCCGTGGCTGATCGCGAGCGACGGCCCGGTGCGGGCCTCGACCAGTTCTGCTCCGGTCAGGATCTCGAGCCCCTCGTCTACCAGGTAGTCGTGGAGCATGGCGGCGAGCTCGGGCTCGGCGTTCGGCAGGAGGCGCGGCAGCACCTCGACGATGGTGACCGACGAGCCGAGACGAGCCATCGCCTGACCGAGCTCGAGGGCGATTGGCCCGCCTCCGATGACCACGAGCCGTGCGGGAAGGTCGGTCGCGCGCAGGAGGTGATCGCTCGTCCAGTACGGCACCGCGTCGAGCCCGGGAATCGGCGGGACGGTCGGTTTCGCGCCGGTCGCGATCACGATTCGGGGGGCGGAGAGCGCGTGCGAGTCGACCGTCACCGCGGTCGGACCGGCGAATGTCGCCTCGCCGTCCAGGATCTCCACGCCGTCGAGCGATTCGACGTACGCGCGGGCGCCGTTCGATCCGCGGTTCACGATGTCACGCACACGCGCCATCACGGCGGCGAAGTCGACGTCGACGCCGCCCACCCGCACGCCGAATGCCGGGGCTCGGCGGGCGTCGTGGGCGATCTCCGCGCTTCGGATGAGCGCCTTCGACGGGATGCAGCCCCGGGTGGGGCAGGTCCCGCCGAACATGCCGCGCTCGACCAACGCGATCCGGCGGGCGTCGCCGGCCGCGCGACCGACGGCGTTGATCCCCGCCATGCCCGAACCGATCACGATCAGGTCATGCGTGTGCACCGGCCGCCTCCTCGTTCGCCTCGCACCCCGTGGTCGGCGTCAGCATGCGTGCCGCGAGGGGGCCCGGCAAGGCGGTACGTATCACGGCTGGCGACCCGCGGCTCCATTCCGGTGAGATGGCAGCGTGCGAACAGCGATCGCAGGATCCGAGGGCGACCGCCCGGAGGCCGGGGTCGAACCTGTCCACCGCCATCATCGCGGCCCTCCACGCCGCCGGCCCCCGCGAGCGTCCTGTGGCGATCGACGACGCCGGATGGTGGACGGTGGATCAGCTCGACGAGGCGGTCTCCCGGGCCGCGGGATCGCTTCGGGCGTGCGGGGTCGCTCGCGGCGATCGCGTCGTCGTCGCGCTGACCTCCGGCCGGGCCTGGCTGCAGGCATTCCTCGGTGCCGTCCGTCTCGGCGCCATCGCCGTGCCCATCGATCCGAACCACGGCGGAAACGGCCTCGCCGCGTTTCTCGACGACCTGGATCCGGCACTTGTCGTGGGGCAGGACGATGTCGGATGGCCGGCCGCTCGCATCGGGCCCGCGGACCTCGACCGCGGTGCCCCGATCCCGGCCGCCGCGGTCGCGCCCGGCGACTGCGCGTTTGTCATCGCGACATCGGGGAGCACGGGCCGCCCCAAGGGCGTGATGCACGCACATGCCCCGTCGGCGGCGCCGGGCTACCTGCGAAGAGCGCTCGGCGTCGGAGGCGGCGACCGGGTGCTGTCCGCGTCCGCGGGGTTCAGCGCCCTGGGGCTCTTCATCGGGATCCTGCGGCCGCTCGCCTCCGGGGCATGCGTCGTCATGTCCGCGCGGCGGCCGACGGTGCGCGCGATCGTCGCGACACTCTGCGAGGCGGACGTGACCGTCCTGTCCGCGGTGCCCACGTTCTGGGCGCAGCTGGCGGCGTTCCTGGAGCGCCATCCCGTTCACGCCGACGTCGTCGCGAGGCTCAGCCGCGCCATCTCGTCGGGCGAGCCGCTGCCGCCCTCGGTGGCCCGGAGACTGACGAAGGTCACCGGCACCGAACTCGCCGACGGCTACGGATCGGCGGAATGCGGCGACATCGTGATCGGCTACCGGAGGGGCGAGACACCCGACGGGTTGGGCCGTCCCTGCCCGGGAGTCGAGGTGAGGCTCGAGCGTCTGACGGGCCGCGGCGGCGCAGACCCCCGCTCGGGGCGCCTGCTCGTTCGCTGCGGGACGGCGACGCTCGGGTACTGGGGCCGTCCGGACGAATCGCGCGATCTCCTGGGCGGCGGCTGGTTGCGGACGGGTGACATCGTGAGCCGTTGCGGCGCCGGGGGCCTCCACCACGCGGGACGGGTCGACGGCGTGGTCAAGGTCGACGGCCATTGGCTGCACCCGGGAGATGCCGAGGCGTGCCTCTACGAGCACCCGTCCGTGGTCGAGGCCGCGGTCGTGGCCGTCCGGTCCCGGCGTGATGTCGCATCCGCGGCGGTCTTCGTCGCGGTGGGGGAGTTGCCGCACGACGGGCTCGTGGCCGATCTGCGCCGCATGCTCGCCGAACGGGTGGGAACCGGCGCCGCCCGAGCCAGGGTCACCGTCGTCGACCAGTTGCCGAGGCTGGCGTCAGGGAAGCTCGATCGCCGGGCGCTGGTGGAGTCGTTCGCCTGATCGCCGGGTGATCGGTCGGGGGGTCCAGGGGGTCGGGTAGACTCAATCGATCCGTCCCTCCGCCCAAGGGAGATCGCCCGCGTGAGCTTTTTCGACGAGGACAGCTACCTGTCGCGCGACATCGCCGAGGCCGACCCGGCGATCGCACGACTGCTGCGCGCCGAGCTCGAGCGCCAATCCGAGACGCTCGAGATGATCGCGAGCGAGAACTTCACGAGCCACGCCTGCCTCCAGGCGGCCGGCTCGGTCCTGACGAACAAGTACGCGGAAGGACTCCCTGGCAAGCGCTATTACGGTGGCTGCGAGGTCGTCGACGAGGTCGAGGAGCTCGCGATCGAACGGGCCAAGGAGCTGTTCCCGGGCGCGGTGCACGTCAACGTGCAGCCCCACTCCGGCGCCTCCGCCAACCAGGCCGCCTACGCCGCGCTCATGACCCCCGGCGACACGGCGCTCGGCCTCACCCTCGCCCACGGGGGGCACCTGACCCACGGTCACAAGGTCAACTTCTCCGGCCGCATCTACGACTTCCACCAGTACGGCGTCCGCCAGGAGGACTGCCGGATCGACATGGAACAGGTGCGCCGGATGGCGCACGAGCTCCAGCCTAAGGTGATCGTGGTCGGCGCGAGCGCCTACCCGCGGCACTTCGACTTCCCGGTGTTCCGCGAGATCGCCGACGAGGTCGGCGCCAAGATGGTGGTCGACATGGCGCACTTCGCCGGCCTGGTCGCCGCCGGCCTGCACCCGTCGCCCGTCGGGATCGCCGACATCGTGACCACCACCACCCACAAGACGCTGCGCGGGCCGCGCGCCGGCATCGTCATCTCGATGAGCGAGGAGATCGGGCAGGCCGTCGACAAGGCGGTGTTCCCGAACCTGCAGGGCGGTCCGCTCATGCACATCATCGCCGCGAAGGCGGTCGCGTTCCGCCAGGCGCTCACCGACGAGTTCCGGGAGAACATGCAGCACGTCGTCCACAACGCGGCTGTCCTGGCCGAGGTGCTCACCGCGGGTGGCATCGACCTGGTCACCGGCGGCACCGACAACCATCTCATGCTCGTCGACCTCTCGGCGACGCCGCTCACCGGGCAGGACGCCGAGGACCGGCTTGAGCGGGCGGGCATCACCGTCAACAAGAACGCCGTCCCGTTCGACCAGCGCCCGCCGATGGTCACGTCGGGCATCCGCATCGGCACGCCGGCGCTCACGACGCGCGGCTTCCGCGAGCCGGAGATGCGCGAGGTCGGCGCCATCATCGTCGCCGCGCTCACCCCCGACCGCACCGACGCGGACCTGGACGGGCTGAGGGTCCGGAGCCGGGCCCTCGGCGAGCGGTTCCCGCTCTACCCCGAGCTCCGCGACGGCGCCGCGATCGCGTGAGACCCGCGGAGCGTCCCTTCTGACGGAGTCACGGCTCAGCACGCTCGGCGGAGCGCTGCCGGGTGAGCACATGGCCCGCCTGCGTGACGAGGCCACGCCTCCCGCCGGGTTCCGCCGCGCCGCGGCCGCGCTCTCGACCCTCGTGCTCGCCGACGCGTTGCGCGACCTCGAGCCGGTGGAGGGGACGGTGCGCACACCGCTTGCCGACGCGCTCACCGTGCGACCGGCGCGGCGCGTGACCCTGGTGCCGGTCCTGCGGGCGGGGCTCGCCCTCATGGAGCCCGCGCTGCGGCTCCTTCCCGAGACCACCCGCGTCGGGTTCCTCGGCATGGCACGCGACGACGAGACACTGGAGCCGCGGTTCTACCTGGAGCGCCTGCCGGGAGACCTCGGCGACGACGAGGTCGTGGTGCTCGACGTCATGCTCGCGACGGGCGGCTCGGCCGTGGCCGCGCTTGACGCCGTCGCCGCGGCCGGCGGCCGGCATGTACGGCTCGCCTGCCTCGTCGCCGCGCCCGAGGGCGTGCGACGGGTCCACGACGCCCACCCCGAGGTCGCGATCACGGTGGGAGCCCTCGACGAGCGGCTCAACGACCGCGGCTTCATCGTGCCGGGCCTGGGCGATGCCGGGGATCGCCTCTACGGGGAGCAAACCGGGTGACCGCTCACCGGGGCCTGGCCCTTGTCACCGGAGCGTCGTCGGGAATCGGGCGGGCCTTCGCTGAGAGCCTCGCGGAACAGGGCCACCCGCTGCTCCTGGTCGCGCGCCGTGACGAGCGCCTGCGCGACATCGCGCGGACTCTCGCGGAGCGCAACGGCGTGGAGGTGGGCTTCGCGGTCGCCGACCTCGCGACCGGCGCGGGCCGCGAGACGTGCCGCGACGCGATCGACGCCGTCGGCGGCGTGGTCGACACTGTGGTCCTCAACGCCGGGTTCGGCGCGCTCGGCACGGTGGCCGAGGTCGGCCGTGAGCGCCAGACGGCGATGGTGGCGCTGAACTGCGAGGCGGTCGTCGACCTGGCGTGCCACGTGCTGCCCGGGATGGTGCAGCGCGGATACGGGACCGTGATCGTGGTGTCGTCGGCCGCCGCCTGGCAGCCCGTCCCGTTCATGGCGACCTACGCGGCGACCAAGGCCTTCGAGCTCGCCTTCGCCGAGGCGCTCGCCACGGAGCTCCGCGGGACGGGGGTGCGGGCGATCGCCGTGTGCCCCGGGCCCACCGCGACGGAGTTCAACCAGGTTGTGGGCGCCGATCACGGGACGCGCTTCATCCCGCGCGAGACGCCCAAGGGTGTGGTCGCGGCGACCTGGCGCGCGCTCGACAAGGGCCGTCCCCGGGTCGCGACGGGCTGGCTGGCGCGCATCACCACCGTGTCCGCGGCGATCTTCCCGCGCCGCGTCGTCGTCTGGGGAGCGGCCGCGGTCCACCGCCGGTTCCGAACCCACAAAATCCGATTGAAGGTGGACGACCACGGTCCGTAGAATCAAACAACCACGTGCCGCATCGGCGCGCAGCCTCTCATGACGACCACGCTGATTCCCATCGTGTGCGCCGTCGTGGCCGCCATCGCGGTCGTGGCGCTCACTCCGCTGGCCGCACACCTCGCGCGGGCCGTCGGGGCGGTCGCCGAGCCGAAGGGGCGAAGCATCCACTCCAGGCCGACGCCGCTCCTTGGCGGGCTCGCGATCCTCGCCGGCTTCCTCATCCCGGTGATCTACTACCTGCCGACGTTCGACACGCAGGCACGGGCGCTGATCGTCGGCGCGATCCTCATCGCGTTCGTCGGAGCCCTCGACGACGTGTTCGATCTCAGCCCGCCGGTCAAGCTGCTCGGCCAGGCCTGCTGCGCGGTCGTCCCCGTCGCCGCCGGGTTGACCATCGACCACATCACCCTGCCGTTCGTCGGGGTGGGCGACCTGGGCGTCGCGGCATACCCGATCACCATCCTGTGGTTCGTCGCGCTGGCGAACATGATCAACTTCACCGACGGCATGGATGGCCTCGCGGCGGGCATGTCCGGCATCGGCCTCACCACGTTCGCGATCCTGGCCGCCTCGCTCGATCGCGCGACCCCGGCGATCATCGCCGCCTCGCTTGCGGGCGCCGCGTTCGGCTTCCTCGCGCACAACTTCCATCCGGCCCGGGTGTTCATGGGGGACTCGGGGTCGCTGCTGCTCGGGTTCGTGATCGCCGGCGTTGCGGTCGGCGGGGTGATGAAGAGCGCGGCGGCGGTCGCGATCGGCCTGCCGCTCCTCGTGCTCGCGATTCCGATCCTGGACACCTCGTTCGTGATCCTGAAGCGCCTCAAGCACGGGATGCCCGTGTACTCGGCCGACAAGAGCCACTTCCACCACCGGTTCTTCACCATCGGCTGGAGCCAGCGGCGGACGGTGCTCGCGCTCTACGCCTGGGCCGTCCTCATGAGCGCAGTGGCGATCGTCGTCAGCGTCCGGGCGGGCGGCACGATCGGCGCGGCGATCGCCCTCGCGGTCGCGGTGGTCGCCGGCGTCTACCTCGTGTACCTGCTCGAGATCCTCAAATGGGGTGGCACTCCCGTCGTCGAGATCGTTCGCAGCCGTCGCGGCGACCGGCCGGGGGTCGCGAAGCAGGTCGCGACCGCCGCCATGCGCGGTCGCGCGTCGCGCCCCGAGCGCTGATCGCCGCCTACCCGAAGGGCAACCAGGCGCGCTCACGGAGGTCGCCCAGCCCGCTGGCCATGAGCCCGCCGTCGGAGAGCGTGTAGAGCACGTCCCCGACCACGAGCGATCGGCGCACCACGTTCCCGTATTGCGGGTCCATGGGGTGCATCACGCGCCCCAGCTCGGCGATGCCGTCGCGCGCGACCCGCATCCCGAGCGCCCCGCTCTCCGGACCGGCCGGCACGCCGGGCGAGACGGTGCCCGGCACCGTGTCGACGGCGACGAGGTCGTAGCGCTGGTAGGGGATCACGGCCAGTGAGCTCGCCGGCCACCACAGGAACGCGTGGTGGTCCCACTCGGCCTCCGAGTTGGCACCGGGCAGCATGGCGCGCTGAACGCGCTTGGGCGACGCCGGGTCGGAAACGTCGAAGAGGGATACCTGCAGGCCGGTGGCGCGGCCGCCGCCGTCGGCGTCCTGCCCGACGCCGATCAGGAGGTCGTCGCCGATGGGCTGGAGGTACGCCGAGTAGCCGGCGATCTTGAGCTGACCCGCCACGCGGGGGGCCGCCGGGTCGGAGAGGTCGACGGTGTAGAGCGGGTCGGTCTGACGGAAGGTCACGACGTAGCCCGTATCGCCGATGAAGCGCACCGCGTAGATGCGCTCGCCCTTGCCGAGCCCGCCGACCTGGCCGAGCTGGCGGAGGCGCCCGCCGGCGTCGGCGAGCACCGTCACGTAGCTCTCGCTCGTCCCGCCGTCGCCGACGACCGCGTCGCCGCCGACGAGCCCGAAGCCCGACTGCGTCGTCGCGACCCTGAGGCGGCCCTCGTATTCCGACATCGAGAACTGGTTCAGCAGGTGCCCGGTCACGGTGCCGCTGCCGCGGTAGCTCGTCTGGGAGGTGCTGCGGGTGTCGAACTTGTGGATCTGCGTGGTGTCGAAGGCGTCGTTGGTGCCGTCCTCGCCGGGGACGGCCCACCGGTTGGTTGCCACGTACAGGGCGTCAGCGGAGGCGTACACGCTCTCGCCGCTCGCCATGATCGCGTCGGAGTCGATCGGGTCGAGACCCCGGGTCAGGTCGATCGTCAGGACCGTGAGGGTGCCGAGCCCGGAGTAGCCGGCGGGGCCGGCTCACCGCGTCGCATGCCACCATCGGTCGCGCCGCCGCGCGGCCCGCCGCCGACGTCACCGAGTACCGCGGCAGCCAGTCGTCCGCCGTGGTGCGCGCGACGGCATCGCGGTTCGCGGCGGCCGCGGCACGCTCCGCCTCTTCGCCGGGTCCGGCGGGGGAGCTGAACGTGATGCCGGTCGGGGCCCCGGCGGCGACGACCACACGTGCGGTCGACCCGGTGAGCCGCGCATTCACGTACCGGGCCTCGGTCTCCATGGTCTCCACGACCCGCATCGCCGCGATGTCGGTCACGTCGATCTCGACGAGCACCGACCCGCCGGGTGCCTGAAGGATCAGCGGCGCGGCGGCGCCCGGGGCGATCTTGGACGTCGGCGCATCTGTCGCGGCGGGCATCGGGCGGACGGCGACCGGACCGTCGCCCATGACGAGCAGGCGGTTGCCGGAGACGAGCATGTCCCGTGCGAACGCGTCCTTCGGCATCGCGAGCGATCCCGCGATGCGGGGGGTCGGCCCGGACACGTCGACGGCGTAGAGCCGGTTCTTGGCGAGCGCGAAGATGCGGTTGCCGTCGGTCTTGACGATGTCGGGCTCATCGACGCCGGCCTCTTGCACGTTGGTGGCGGAGAAGCCGACGCCAGCGGTCTTCGCCTCCGGCGCGGCCGCCTGAAGGGCGTCCATGGCGACCCCGCCGGACGCGCTGCGGGATGCGGGCGTCACGATGCCGCCGCCGAGGCCGTAGGGCCCGACGTCCTCGAGCGCGTGGATCCGCGCGTACGCCGTCATCGCCGCGCAGCTCGTGAAGCGCTCCAGCGTCGCGTCGGCCGCCACCGCGGTCTCCACCCCCGCGCACCCGGCCAGCACCGGTAGCGCCGACAGCGCCCCGAGCATCCCCACCGCCGCCGCCGGGCGAACCCACCGTCGCAGTCCCGCATGCCGTCCCATCTCGCCCTCCGTGTCGAAGTCACCGTCGTCTGGAGGGAGTACGCCGCCGCGCCGCCCCGCGTCACGGGCCGCCGCGTCGGCGGGCCGTCCGATCCGCGCCACTTGGCGTGCCGCGGGCGCCAATTGGCGTCAACGGAGCCCGACGGCGCCGCACGAACCTGCCGGTCAGGTCGACCAATCCGCGTGGCCAATTGGCCGTTGGCGCGGGGTGCCAAGTGGCCACCGGCTCATCGGGCGCGGCCGCCGGGACGAGGGCAGACTACGAGCCATGCTCGAGCTCACACCGGACGAACTGCTCACGACCACGCGGGCGGTGCGCCGCCGACTCGACCTCACGCGGCCCGTCGCGCGGGAGCTGATCGAGGAGTGCCTGGAGATCGCGCTGCAGGCGCCGACGGGCGGGAACCGGCAGCGGTGGTCATTCGTGGTGGTGACCGACGCGGAGCGCCGCTCGGCGCTCGCGGACCTCTATCGCCGCGGCTTCGACCACTACCGCACCGACGGGATCGACGGACGGGGTCGGCGGGGCTCGACGCCGAATCCCGAGCAGGCGCGGGTGCTGCGCTCGGCGCTCCACCTGCGCGACCACATGCACGAGGTCCCGGTCCTGCTGGTCCCGTGCATCCGGCCCCGCACCGACGACCGCCCGGTCGTGGAGCAGGCCTCGGCGTTTGCCTCGATCATCCCGGCGGTGTGGAGCTTCATGCTCGCCGGCCGGGCCCGCGGCCTCGGCACGGTCATGACCACGGTCCACCTCTTCCACGAGCGCGAGGCGGCGGAGATCCTCGGCATCCCCTTCGATACGGTCATGCAGGCCGGGCTCGTCCCCGTGGCGTACACGATCGGCACCGACTTTCGGCCGGGCCGCCGCCGCGGGATGGACGACGTGGTCCATTGGAACGGATGGGGGTCCGCCGAGACCATGTAGCGTTCCTCGAAGTGTCTGATTCCCGAGGGCTCCGCATCGCGATGGTGACCGAGTACGCCTATCCGATCCTCGGGGGTGTCTCGGAGCACGTGCACTTCCTCTCCCGCGAGCTCGTCGCGCTTGGGCACGAGGTCACGGTCATCACGGGCCGCAGCGGATCGGCGGCCGAGCTGGCCGAGATCGATCGCGCCGCCGAGCGCGACGACGGCTACCGCACCATCCGTATCGGCCGCGCCCTTCCGGTGCCCTCCAACGGCTCCATCGCGCGGATCACCGTCGTGCCCGGCTACGGGGGGCTTCGTCGTCTCCTTGACGGCCACGACGTCGTGCACGCCCAGGGCCTCTTCGGCTCGATGCTCCCCCTCGCCGCCGTCGCTCAAAGCCGGGCGCCGGTCACCGTGGGCACCTTCCACACCTACATCGATGGCGACACCCACTGGGCCTACCGGGTGTTCTACAAGCAACTCACCCGTTGGCTCGGCCGGCTCGACCGGAGCATCGGCGTTTCGCAGGCGTGCATCGACCGGCTGATGCCGTCGTTCCCGGGCGAGTACGACGTCGTTCCGAACGGCGTTGACTGCGACCGGTTCCGCCCGTTGCGCCCCGACGAGCCACGGCCGCCGGGGCCGCCCCGCATCCTGTTCGTGGGGAGGCTCGAGCCGCGCAACGCGTTGGGAGACCTCCTGAAGGCAGGCGCCGAGCTCGCCGCCTCCGGTCGCGGCTTCGTCATCCAGGTCGCCGGTGACGGTCCGACCCGCGGGGCCAGCGAGCGCCTTGCGGCTCGGCTCGGAATCGCGGACCGCATCGAATGGCTCGGGCGCATCCACGACGACCTGCCCCGCCGCTACCGCGAGGCGACGGTCTTTGCCGCGCCCTGTACCCTGGCATCGTTCGGCGTGATCCTCGTCGAGGCACTCGCGAGCGGCACGCCGGTCGTGTGCGCCGACAACGTCGGATTCCGAGCGGTCATCCGCGACGGCATGCCGGGGAGGTTCGTGCCGATGCGCGACCCCCACGGGCTCGCGCGCGGGCTGGGAGAGCTGCTCGACGACTCGGCCCTGCGGGCGGAGTGGTCGACCCGGGGGCGTGCGCTGACTGCCGAGCGGTACGACTGGCCGGGCGTGGCGCTTCAGGTCGAGGCGCTCTACCGGGAGGTGCATAGCGATCGGGCAGTCGTGCTGCCCACGCCCGCATCGTCGTTCGTACGTCGCGACGCCGGCTGAACCTCGAAAACCCCCCAATCGCGCGCGTGGCGACAGGTGATTCGGAGCCCGTAACGCCAGAGATTTCTTCCAGGGACTTTGCGGAGAAACCGATAATTTGATGCGTGGTCGTTGTCGGCTATTGCCCGTACTGACTACGCATTGAGGGTCAATCGGACCGCATCTACGGTCGATCCATCCACCGGCGTGGCGACGCGGCGTTTCGTGTCGTCACCCAAGCACGAGGGAGGTGAACGGATCGGAGACTGGCAGCTTGCCCCGCGCCGCCTGGTCCGTCGCCGCCCGCCCGTCACACAAGTGCCGGCGCCAATGGCGTCCGCTCGAGCCTGCGAGGTGAGCGATGTCGGCTGACAATCACAGCCCCCAGACGGTCCAGGCGAAGGAGCCCGCGAGCGGCGCCTCCGTCGAGGAGATCATCCGCAAGCGGCTCGAGGACGAGCGGGCCCGCTTGATGGACGAGATGCAGGTCGCGATCCCGGTAGTCGAGCAGTTCGACCGGCCGGTCGAGCGAGACTTCACCCGTGCCGAGCGCGAGCACACGACGATCCTGTTCGGCGGCCTCACCTGGAAGCACGAGCAGCTCATCCGGGGGGCGCTCAGCGGCCTCGGCTACAAGGTGGAGCCGCTCGCCACGCCGGACGTGGCCGCGTTCCAACTCGGCAAGGAGTACGGCAACAACGGCCAGTGCAACCCGACGTACTTCACGGTCGGCAACCTGGTGCAGCACCTGCAGAAGCTCGAGACCGACGGCATGTCCCGCGAGGACATCATCGAGAACCACATCTTCATCACGGCCGGCGCGTGCGGGCCGTGCCGGTTCGGCATGTACGAGGCCGAGTACCGCCTCGCGCTGCGCAACTCCGGCTTCGACGGCTTCCGGGTCATGCTCTTCCAGCAGTCCGGCGGACTCAACCAGTCCGAGGCCGGTGCCGGCCTCGAGATGAACGTCGACTTCTTCCTCGCGATTCTGAACGCGATGAACATGGGCGACCTGGTCAACGACGTCGGCTACCAGACCCGGCCGTTCGAGATCGAGGAAGGCGCGACCAACGCTGCGCTCGACGCTGCCATGGACGAGCTCGAGGAGATCTTCCGCACCAGGCAGCCCTACCAGCTCGAGGGCAAGAGCGGCGCGCTCATGAAGATGACGCTGGGCTCCAAGGCCGACATGGTCGGCAAGTTCCTCGACCAGCTCTACGGTGACGGTTACCAGAACGCATTCCGAGACCTGGGCCAGAAGATCGACGAGGTCGAGATCGACCGCACGCGGGTCAAGCCGCTCGTCAAGATCACCGGCGAGTTCTGGGCGCAGACGACCGACGGCGACGGCAACTTCAACATGTTCAAGTTCCTCGAGCGCGAGGGCGCGCAGGTGCTCGTCGAGCCGGTCGGGACCTGGATCATGTACATGATCCACCAGGCCAAGCAGATGAACACCGACCGTGCCGGCGTGACCGAGGATGAGGCGATGCCCGCGGCGTGGCGCATCGACAAGCGCATGGCCAACTCGTGGACCGCGAACAAGAAGAACATGAAGCTCACGGTCGCCGAGGCCATCTTCAAGCGCGAATGGAACAAGCTCCGCGACGCCCTCGGCGGCGTCCCGCACGAGCTCACCGACCAGTACGAGCTGCAGCGGCTCGGCCACCCGCTCTACAACTCGCGCGCCGGCGGCGGCGAGGGCCACCTCGAGGTCGCGAAGAACATCTACTACTCGAACAAGGACATGTGCCACATGGTGCTGTCGCTCAAGCCGTTCGGGTGCATGCCCTCGACGCAGAGCGACGGCGTCCAGTCCGCGGTGATCAACCTCTACAAGGACATCATCTACCTGCCGGTCGAGACCTCCGGCGAGGGTGAGATCAACGCCCACAGCCGCGTGCAGATGGCGCTCGGCGAGGCGAAGGTCAAGGCGAAGCAGGAGATCGAGCGGGTGCAGGATGAGACCGGCCTCGACGCTCGAGGACGCCCGGGCGTACGCCGACGAGCACCCCGAGCTCAAGCGGCCGCTCTACAAGGTGCCGCACTACAAGGGGACCGTCGGCACCGCCGCCAACTTCCTGCGCCACGTCGCGGAGCTGAAGGCCGCCGAGGCGAGTCGGGCTCGAGGAAGCGCGTCCCGGTGGGGGCGGCGCACTGATGGCAGACCCCCGCCTCTACATCGGTCTCGATGTGGGGTCGACGACCGTCAAGGCGGTGGTCGTCGACCCGGCCAAGGACGAGATCCTCTGGCAGGACTACCAGCGGCACGAGACCAAGCAGCCGGAGAAGTGTCTCGAGTTCCTGACGATGATCGAGACGGACTTCCCGATCCCGCACGACGAGATCCGCGTGTTCATCACCGGGTCCGGCGGCTCGGGCATCGCGCCACGGATCGGCGCGAAGTTCGTGCAGGAGGTCAACGCGGTCTCGCTCGCCGTCGAGAAGCTCTACCCGGCGTGCGGGTCGGTCATCGAGCTGGGCGGCCAGGACGCCAAGATCATCATCTTCAAGGAAGACCCGGAGACGGGCAAGAAGAAGAAGATCCCGTCGATGAACGACAAGTGCGCCGGCGGCACCGGTGCCGTCATCGACAAGATCAACGCGAAGCTGCACATCCCGCCGGAGCAGCTGTGCGACATGGGCTACACCGGCATCAAGCTGCACCCGGTCGCCGGCAAGTGCGGCGTGTTCGCCGAGACCGACGTCAACTCGCTGCAGAAGATGGGCGTGCCGAACGACCAGCTCATGGCGTCGCTGTTCGACGCGATCATCGGCCAGAACCTGTCGGTGCTGACGCGTGGCAACACGCTGCTGCCCGAGGTGCTGCTGCTCGGCGGACCCAACACGTACATCCGGGGCATGGTCGAGGCATGGCGGGACAACATCCCGCCGATCTGGGAGGAGCGCGGCACGCCGCTGCCGGAGGGCGTCGACCCGCAGGATCTCATCAAGGTCCCCGAGAACGCCCAGTACTACGCGGCGCTCGGCGCGGTCGAGTACGGCCTGTCCGAGGGGCCGGACGTCGGCGTCTACCGGGGTACCAAGCTCCTGCGCCACTACATCGACGTCGGGCGCGTCGAGGAGAAGGCGGCGTCGGGCAGCAAGGGCCTCTCCGAGACCCAGGAGGAGCTCGACGCGTTCAAGGAGCGCTACAAGATCCACAAGTTCACGCCGGTGGAGTTCGAGCCCGGCCAGGTGGTCGAGGCGTTCGTCGGTCTCGACGGCGGCTCCACCTCCACCAAGGCCGTGCTGCTCGACAAGGACCGCAACGTCCTCGTCAAGAGCTACCAGCTGTCCAAGGGCAACCCGATCGTCGACACCCAGGAGGTGCTCGGCGAACTCGAGCAGTACGTCCAGGACCAGGGCGCCACCCTCAAGGTGATGGGCATCGGCACGACCGGCTACGCCAAGGACATCCTGAAGGACACCCTGCGTGCCGACGTGGCGCTGGTCGAGACGGTCGCCCACACCGAGTCGGCGCTGCAGTTCTACGACGACGTCGACGTGCTCGTGGACGTCGGCGGCCAGGACATCAAGCTCATCATCCTGAAGAACCGCCAGGTCACCGACTTCAAGCTCAACACCCAGTGCTCGGCCGGCAACGGCTACTTCCTGCAGTCGACGGCCGAGGGCTTCGGCTACAGCGTCTACGACTACGCCGACATCGCGTTCGGCGCGCAGACCATGCCGACGTTCGGCTACGGCTGCGCGGTGTTCATGCAGTCCGACATCGTCGACTTCCAGCGGCAGGGGTGGAAGCCGGAGGAGATCATGGCCGGCCTCGCCGCCGTGCTCCCCAAGAACATCTGGCTGTACGTCTCGCAGATCCCGAACATCGCCGGGCTCGGCACGAACTTCGTGCTGCAGGGCGGCACGCAGCACAACCTCGCGGCGGTCAAGGCGCAGGTCGACTTCATCGAGTCGCGCTTCAAGGGCAAGGACGTGCAGCCCCGGATCATCGTGCACCAGCACTGCGGCGAGTCCGGCGCGATCGGCGCCGGCATCGAGGCGGTGCGGCTGTGGGAGAACGGCCGCCAGACCGAGTTCATCGGCATGGACAAGGTCCGCGACATCACGTTCGTCACGCACCGCAACGAGGACACCCGTTGCTACTTCTGCAAGAACAAGTGCCTGCGGACGTTCATCGACGTGAAGGTGGAGGGATCCGACGTCGACGATTCCGACCGCCCGTCGAAAATCGAGATCCTGCCCGGCGTCAAGCGCCTCATCGTCGGCAACTCGTGCGAGCGGGGGCTCGTCGAGGACGTCGAGTCGATGAAGGTCATCAAGAAGGGCATGGACGCGGCGGCGGCGGCGGCCCCGAACTTCGTCGAGCTCGCCGGTGAGGCGGTGTGGCGCAGCCAGAACCCGCCGAAGGTGGCCGAGCCGCCCGCGAAGACGGCGATCACGGCGGCGGCAAGGCGCCGAAACGAGCTGGTGGCCAAGCGCGAGACGCTGCGCATCGGCATCCCGCGGGTGCTCAACCAGTACTCGGTCAACCCGCTGTTCTCCGCGTACTTCGAGAGCCTCGGCGTGCCGCCGCAGAACCTCGTGTACTCGAGCTTCACCAACGAGGAGATGTACAAGCAGGGCGCCAAGCGCGGCGCGATCGACCCGTGCTTCCCGTCGAAGATCGGCATCCCGCACGTGCACGACCTGCTGCACGTCGCGCACAAGAAGCGTCCGCTCGACGTCATCTTCTTCCCGATGATCGACGCCCTGCAGTCGCACCTGTCATGCACGCAGTCCAACCGTGCGTGCCCGACCGTGACGGCCACCCCCGAGGCGGTGAAGGCGGCGTTCACGAAGGAGGGCGACCTCTTCGCGGAGCTCGGCATCAAGTACATCAACACGTTCGTGAACGTCGACGAGCCGCGCCTGCTCGAGAAGCAGATGTTCGACGAGTGGAAGGACGTGCTCGGGCTCACGCAGGCCGAGAACGAGCGGGCCGTCGAGGCCGCCTACGAGGCGCAGCGGGCGTTCGACCGCAACCTGCGGGTCGCGGCCCGTGAGGTGCTCGACCAGCTCGTCACCGAGCAGAAGCTCGGCGTCGTCGTGCTCGGCCGGCCGTACCACAACGACCCCGGCGTCAACCACGAGATCCTCGCCGAGTTCCAGAAGATCGGCTACCCGGTGTTCACGCAGGACTCCCTGCCGATCGACGACGACATCATGTGGGACCTCTTCGGGGCCGACGTCGAATCCGGGCGCATCCAGGACCCGTTCGACATCACGGACGTCTGGAAGAACAGCTACTCCGAGAACACCTCGCGCAAGGTGTGGGCCGCGAAGTACGTGGCCAAGCACCCGAACCTGGTGGCGCTCGAACTCTCGTCGTTCAAGTGCGGGCACGACGCCCCGATCTACTCGGTCGTCGAGGAGATCGTCCAGAAGGCCGGCACGCCGTACTTCTGCTTCAAGGATATCGACGAGAACAAGGCGACCGGGTCGATCAAGATCCGCGTCGAGACCATCGGCTACTTCCTGCAGCGCTATCGTGAGGACATGATGAAGCGCGACCGGCAGCTCGCCACCATCGACGAGCGGCTCGCAGAGCTGGAGCGTCAGCTCCGCGAGGAGCTCGGAGCCGACCCGAAGGTGCCGCTCATGGCCGGTGGGGAGGAGTAGCACCCGCAAGGGCGCTGCCGCGCGCGCGGCGGCAACGCCCTTGCCCGCATGCCTGGGCATGGCATAGGATCGCGCCTCCACCACCAGCCGGGAGGAGACGATCACGTCGCCACTGGGCGCCACCATTCGCCGTCCGCCAGGGGCCATGGCGGCGCTCGGCGCACTGGCTGCGCTGGCCCTGATCACGGTCCCGGCGACCGCCGCGCCGGCGCGACCGGACGTCGCGGTTCGCGCGAGCACCATCACGTTCACCCCGTACGCCTTCAAGGGCGAGCCCGCGAGCAGGATCAGGTTCTGCGAGCGGACATACAACTACGGGAACGCACGAACTCCGCGGAGGCTCCACAACCAGATGGAACTCCTCGGTCCCGACGGGACCCGGGCGATCGTCGCCAGGCGTGACACGCCCAGGCTCCCGGGCAGGTCGAGACGCGGGCGGCCGGGGACGCCCGTCGTCTACCACTCCCACGGCGGCTGCGGAAGCGGGGAGAACGTCCCGCTCAACCTTCGTCTCGGAGCCTACGACGTGAGGATCTGCGCCGACCTGCGCATCGCGGACAGCGACCGCGCGAACAACTGTCGGACCTTCAGGAAAGCCTTCGTCGTGGCGAAACGCAGCTGGGACGCGGTGATCACCGGGACACACCTCACCGTCAGCCTGGATTCCGAGAGCTGGCAGTCGACCGGCGCGAAGTTCACATTCGTCAGGCGGGACCAGTACAAGCGTTTCGTCTACGACATGACCGCAGGCAGCGTGAGCTACAAGTACGCCCAGACGATCCCCACGGGATGCGACAGGACCGGCGCCGGTACCGATTCGCTCCCGGGCGGCCAGCTGCTCGTCGACTACTTGCGGCAGGGGTACTACGCCCTGGGCAGGAAGAGCGAGGGCTTCAAGTACGACATCCACAGCATGTGCGAGAACGACGACAGGACCGGGCCGGACAGCCTGATCTTCCTGGACACGGGCATCGGCGCGGGAGCGCCGCGCGCGCTACCGTTCGGCACCGAGCAGATCGCCGGTACGCGGACCACCGAGGGCGACATACGGCTGGACTGGATCTTCCGGTAGAGGGGGCCGATCCGCACGGGCGCGGGGCGGCCCGATTGGGACGGATGCCCGGTGGGCTCCGCGGCCACGAACCAGATCCTGTGTGGAGCCGCCGGGCACGGATAGACTCCCGCCATGTCAACCCATGCCATGCGCGCGTCCGACAAGGTGCTGTTCGAGGTCTACCGTGAGGGGCACTACAACAAGACCTACCGGGCCGTGTACTTCACCGAACTCGGTGACCACAATCGTGAGCAGGAGTTCAACCGGGCGCTCGCCGGCGACCACTTCTTCGACGGCTTCCTCGTCGGAGGCACGAAGGAGCGCGGCAAGGATGTCATCGCCGCGTTCCTGGCTCGGTTGAACGACGGCGAGGAACTTCCGCCCGACGCATTGCGCAGCGAGTTGGGCGACCTGCTGGCCTGATCTGCCCTCTAGTGGAGTCACATGAGGTGACGTAGCATCGCCCGCATGCACAGGCGGTGGCAGCCCAGGCCCTACGACCAGATGTGCGCGGAGTTCCGCTGGGAGGTGCCGGAGCGCTACAACATCGCCGCCGACGTGCTCGACAAGCACGATCCGGCGGCCCTCGCGATGCTCTGGGAGGACTGGCAGGGCGCCGAACGGCGCCTGACGTTCGGCGACATGCAAGGGCTCACCAACCGCACGGCGAACGCCCTGCGGGCGGCTGGGGTCGGAGAGGGCGACCGTGTCGCCGTCATGCTCCCACCGCTCCCGGAGGGTGCGGCGACGTTCCTCGCGACGTACAAGCTCGGGGCGATCCTGCTCTCACTGTCGATCCTCTACGGCGACGACTCGATCGTGCATCGATTGCGCGACTGCGGGGCGAAGGTCATCGTGACCGACGCAGGCAACGCCGACCGGATCGAGGGAGTTCGCCATGAGCTCCCTGAGCTCCAGGACGTGCTGATCGTCGACGGGGAGTTCGGCCGGGCGGTCGCGGGGGCGTCGGACGTGTTCGCGACCCTCGACACCCCGGCCGACCAGGCCGCGCAGATCTACTACACCTCCGGCACCACGGGGCTGGCGAAGGGGATCGTCCATGCGCACCGGTACCTCCTCGCCCACAACGAGTTCGAGTATGTCCACGACGTGCGGCCGGATGAGGTGTTCCACTCGACCGGCGAGTGGGCGTGGATCGCGGGCATCGTCCCTGGCATCCTCGGGCCGTGGCGGTTCGGGACGCCGATTGCGGTGTTCTGCCGCAAGGGCGGTTACGACCCCGCCCAGACGCTCTACACGCTCGAGAAGTACAAGGTCGGCAGCCTCTTCGCGACGCCGACGGCGCTGCGGGCGATGGCCGCGATGGGCGATGTCGCCTCGCGCTTCCCCGGCATCGATCTCCGCATCGCGTGCGTCGCCGGCGAGCCGTGCAACCCCGAGGTCATCCGGTGGTTCCGGGATCAGTTCGGGGTCACGCTGTTCGACTACTACGGTCTGTCGGAGAGCTACCCGCTCTGCTCGAACTTCCCGACGATGGAGGTGCGGCCCGGGTCGATGGGCAAGCCACTGCCGGGCTGGGATGTCGCGCTGCTCGACGAGGACGAGCAGCCCGTGTCGCAGGGCGCGACAGGGGAGATCTGCCTGCGTGCCCGGACGAATCCCCATTACCCGCTGGGCTACTGGGGGCGGCCGGAGGACAGCGAGGAGGTATTCGGCGGGGAGTGGTTCCACACGAAGGACGTCGCTCGGCAGGACGAGGACGGCTATGTCTGGTACGAGGGGCGTAACGACGACGTGATCATCTCCGCCGGGTATCGGATCGGCCCGTTCGAGGTCGAGTCCGCTGTGGTCGCGCACCCGAGCGTGATCGAGGCGGCGGCAGTTGCCTCGCCGGACGGTACCCGCGGGCACATCGTCAAGGCTTTCGTGCGCGTGCTGCCCGGCGTCGAGCCGTCGGACGAGCTCGCTGCCGAGCTGAAGGCCTTCGTCCGGGAACACCTGTCGGCGTACGCCTATCCCCGCGAGATCGAGTTCGTCGATGATCTCCCCAAGACCCTGACCGGCAAGATCCGCCGCATCGAGCTTCGCCAGCGCGAAGAGGAGCGCGCGAGACAGGCCTGAGGCCCGGGTGGGTGGGCGCGTTGGGTCAGCCCGCGGAGACGAGCAGCAACGCGTTCTGCGACGGGTCCCTGACGAGGAGACCCTCGGCGCGTGGCTCGGGCTCCGAGCCGGCCTCGACGGCCCAGCCGGCGACCCGATCGACCTCCGCCCGGTCCGGCAGCACGATCGTGGCGTGACGCAGTGACGCCGATCCCGGCGGGGGAGGGGTGGCGCCGCGTCCGGCCCAGACGTTCGCGCCGAGGTGGTGGTGGTAGCCGCCGGCCGACAGGAACGTGGCCTGGTCCCCGTAATGGGTCATGACGTCGAAGCCGAGGGCGTCGCCGTAGAAGTGGTCGGCTTCGTCGACGTCGCGCACGTGCAGGTGCACGTGACCGATCGTCGTCGCGCCGGGCATTCCCGTGAAGTCGTCCGGCGGCGCGTCCGCGATTGTCCCGACGAGCGCGTCGACGTCGAGGGCGACGGTGCCCATGGCAAGCTGCCCGTCCGGGGCACGCTCCCATGCTGAGCGAGGTCGGTCGGCGTAGATCTCGATGCCGTGGCCGTCGGGGTCGTAGAGGTAGAGCGCCTCGCTGACGAAGTGATCGCTCATGCCCGAGAGCGGTACTCGGTCCTCGGCGGCGTGCACCAGCCAGCGCGCCAGGTCGGTGCGTTCGGGCAGCAACAGCGCGAGGTGGAAGAGGCCGGTGTGGCCGCGAACCGGCTGTGCGCCGGGCTCCTCGTAGAGCACGACGAGGTCCTCGCCGCCGGTACCGAGGGACGCGACCCGGCCTTCGCGCTCGTGCACGCGAAGGCCGATCTGTCGCTGCCAGTAGTCGAGCGAGCGCTCGAGCTGCGCGACGGTCAGGTGCACCGCGCCCATTCTCGTAGCCGGCGCGATGGTGCGGCCGGCGCTCGAGTGCGTGCTCGTGGGGCTCATCAGTCGCTCACCTTGACGGTCGAGAGGTTCAGTTCGAGCTTCACCTTGTCACCGACGAGGAGATTGCCGGAACCGAGAACCTGGTTGAAGGTCATTCCATAGTCGCCGCGGCTGATCTGCCCCGTGAGCTCGAGTGCCACGCGCTCGTTGCCCCACGGGTCGACCTCTCCGCCCTGCACCTCGCCCGCCAGGCGCACCGGCTTGGTGACGCCGCGGACGGTCAGGTCGCCGTCGATCTCGAAGGTCTCGTCGTCGATCGGCCGGAAGGCGGTCGACGTGAACGTCACCTGTGGGTGGTGCTCGGCGTCGAAGAAGTCGGGGGAGCGAAGGTGGGCGTCGCGATCGGCCTCGCGGGTGTCGACCGACCCCGCGTCGACGGTACCGGTGACCGAGGTGGCTTCCGGCGTGTCGCCGACGACGAGGGCCCCGGCAAAGTCGCGGAACTGGCCCTTGACGGTTGCGATCCCCAGGTGCTTCACGCGGAACTCGATGCTCGAATGGCTCGCGTCGATGTTCCAGGTGCCGGTTGGGATGAGGGTGTTCGTGGTGGTGGACATTGGTGCGTTCCTCCCTGGCCGTCGCCGACCGTCGATTCGTACCTAGAATGATTACGATTTAACCGTAGCAATCGCGGTTACGGTTTGCAAGAATGGTCGGGATGGGACGACCGACGAACACCCAGTTCGCCGTTGCGGTGCATGTGCTGACGATGCTCGGCGCGCAGCCCGATGAGGTTCTGTCGTCCGAGGTGATGGCCGACAGCGTGGGCTCGAACCCTGTTCACGTGCGGCGGATCCTTGGCCGGTTGCGTGCCGCGGCGATCGTCGAGAGCCGCCCGGGAGTGCATGGCGGTTGGCGGCTGCGCCGTCCCCGGGGTGAGATCACGCTGGCGGACGTTTGGCGGGCGGTCCAGGGCGAGGATCCGGTGCTGGGGTTGCACGGCGCCAACCCGGATTGTCCGGTGGGTCAGCGCATCCAGCGCGCGCTCGGCGCGCTCGATCGCAGGGCGGCCGACGCGGTCGAAGCCGAACTGGGGACCACCACGATCTGCGATCTGGTCGAGGAGACCGCGGCAGCGGATTTGGCGCAGACGGCCTGACCCGGCCGCTGGGGTTGACCCTGTTCGGGTGGGTCCAAGCGGCGCTCGGGACTCAGGCGATCAGCGGAGCCCTGCTCCGCCGCGGGACGGCGGGTCGGACGCCGGGAACGAATCCATCGAGGCCTCGTCGACCGGGTCGGGCGCTTCGGCCGCCGGACGTGGCGGGGGCGCGACTGCCGGCTCCACAGGGGGAGCCTGCGTGCCCGGGGGCGCTCCGTCGCTTCGACTGTTCATCGTGGGTGCGGCCCAACCGTTGGGGGTGAACGTCAGGGGCTCGACCTGGCCCGACTGTAGCGCGGCCCGCGCCGTCCCGGCGCATCATCACGGAGGACGGTCCTGGTGCCAGGCACCACGGCAAGAAGCCTGGGTGTTGACGCCGCCGTGGAGTGCGCCCGGTGCCGGGCACGCCTAACATGACCTTAACCATCGCGGCGGGAGCGGTGGCGGTCGACGCGGGGCGTCAGCGGGTCCTCGGTCGGCTTCCCGTCCGCGGAATACCGGGAATTCCGGGCGTTCTTGGGATCACCGACCCGCGTTCAGCGGAGATCGCCGCGAATCTCATACTTTTCCACGGTGTTCGTGGTATTTTGCCGCGCAGGTGGAGCGGCACGCAGCCGCGGGGGCATCCGCGACCGACAAAGGGAGTCCATGAGCGCGACCGAGTGGAAGCAACGACTGGCGGACCGGATGCCCGCCGACCTCGCGGAGGAGGTCGACATGTTCGAGGCGCAGATCGAGCTTCGCCGGCAGGGCAAGATCGAGGATCGTGTCTTCGCAGAGACCCGCCTGCGTCGCGGCGCGTACGGTCAGCGCTACGACAACGGCCAGCGCAACGACGGCGTCGCGACCCGGGCGATCGAGTACCCGTCCGGTGACCTGACCAAGGGTCCCGACACCGTCTGGGACGCGCCAGGGATGCTCCGGATCAAGATCCCCTACGGCGGCGTGACTCCCGAGCAGCTCGATGTCATGGCCGAGCTCGCGGAGGAGTACTCCGACGAGATCCTCCACGTCACCACCCGCCAGGACATCCAGCTCCACTACATCCATATCGAGGACACGCCCACCATCATGCGGCGCCTCGCCGCCGTGGGGATCACGACGCGCGAGGCGTGCGGCAACTCGGTCCGCAACGTGACCGCCTGCCCGGTCGCCGGCGTGTGCCGCACCGAGGTGTTCGACGTCACCGGCTACGCGGACGCGCTCACCCGGTTCCTGCTCGGGCACCCCGACTGCCAAGACTTCGGCCGCAAGTTCAAGATCGCGTTCTCCGGCTGCGCCGGCGAGGCGTGCGGCCTGGTGCGCATGCACGACTTCGGCGCCCTCGCGAAGACCAGGGTCGTCGACGGGGTCGAGCGCCGCGGCTTCGAGCTGTACGTCGGCGGCGGCCTCGGCACGAGCCCCTACCAGGCGAAGCTCTACTCGGAGTTCCTCCCCGCCGAAGAGCTCCTGCCGACGGCCCAGGCGATCGCCCGCGTGTTCGCGCGGCTCGGCGAGAAGCAGAACCGCAACCGCGCCCGCATCAAGTTCCTCGTCGCGAAGCTCGGCATCGAGGAGTTCATCCGGCTCGTCGAGGAGGAGCGGGCGATCCTGCCGCACGACCCTCGCTGGACCGCGTACCTCCCGGACGTCGAGCAGTTCGACGAGACTCCCCTGCGCCCGCTCGCCTCACGGAACGGCCACCTGCCCACCGACGAGGTCGGCCGGTGGATCGCCACGAACGCCTACGCTCAGCGCCAGGCGGGGTACGCCACCGCCACCGTCGCGCTGCCGCTCGGCGACATCTCGTCGTGGCAGACCCGGCGGCTGGCCGACATCGCCCGGGAGTTCGTGGGCGACACGGTGCGCTTCACCGTGGAGCAGAACATCGTGCTGCGATGGGTGCGCGATTCCGACCTGCCGGCGCTGCACGCGGCCCTGGCCGCCGTGGGGCTTGCCGAGGCGGGGGCCGGCACGATCCTCGACATCACGACGTGCCCGGGCACCGACACCTGCAAGCTCGGCATCTCCTCGTCGCGCGGGCTCGCCGGCGAGCTTCGCGAGCGGCTGGCGGCGACGGCATACGAGCTCGACGAGGCCATCCGCGGCCTGCGGATCAAGGTGAGCGGCTGCTTCAACTCGTGCGGGCAGCACCACGTCGCCGACATCGGGTTCTTCGGCAACAGCCGCAAGATCGGGGGGCACGCAGTGCCGCACTTCCAGGTGGTCCTCGGCGGCAAGTGGCACGACAACGGCGGGGCCTTCGGACTCGCGATCGGCTCTGTGCCGTCGCGTCGGATCCCTGACGTCGTCGACCGGATCACCACCCGGTTCGTCGGCGACCGGACCGACGGCGAGAGCTTCCAGGATTTCTGCGCCCGGATCGGCAAGAAGGAGCTCGCGGCGCTGCTGATCGAGGAGTTCAAGCAGGTCCCGCCGTACGAGGTCGACCGCACCCCTTACTCCGACTGGGGCGACCCCCGTGAGTTCTCCATGGGTGACCTCGGCATCGGCGAGTGCGCCGGCGAGGTCATCTCCCGCACCGACATGGAGCTCTCGATCGCCGAGAGCGTCGCGTTCGAGGCGCAGCTCGCCCTCGAGGAGGGCGACCTCGCCCGCGCCGACGAGCGCTCCTACCAGGCGATGGTCGCTGCGGCCCGCGGCGTGGTGGCGCTGGAGCTGCCGATCCTTCCGCCGAGCGACGACGACGTCGTGCGCGAGTTCCGCGAGCGCTTCTACGACACGAAGCTGTTCTTCGACCGCTTCGCACACGGCAAGTTCGCCCGCCCGCTGTTCGCACGGCACGAGTCCGGCCCGGTCGAGGGAGCCGACGCCGTCCGGGAGCTGGTGGAGGAGACTCAGCTCTTCATCGACGCGTCGCACGCCTGCCAGATCCGGGTGGCGGAGACGCGCAAGCTCGAGGTGGTGGCATGAGCCTGCAACGCATCTCCGTCGCCGTCCCGTTCGTCGGCGAGGTCGACCCCGAGGCCTTCGTACCGGTGTTCCACGACTGGATCCGCCGCGGGGCCGTGGAAGGCTTGCTGATCGACGTCGCGAGGTACGGCCACGTGCACGAGGGCCCCGGGATCATGCTGGTCGGCCACGAGGGCGACTACGCCATCGACCTGCTCGGTGGTCGCACCTCGCTGCGCTACACGCTCAAGCGAGACGCGCCCGGCACCCCGCAGGTGTCCGTCGCCAGGGCGCTGCACCGTCTGACCGGCGCGATCGCCGAGGCTCGGGAGATACCGGGCATCGAACTGGACGAGCGCGAGGTCGACGTGCGGGTGTACGACCGCCTGCGCGCGCCGAACACGCCGGAGACCGCGGCCTTGCTCACCGGTCAGATCGAGGCGGGGGTCGTCGACGTGCTGGGCGACGTCACGGTGAGCTCTCGGCTGCTCGAAGACGATCCCCGCGAGCCCTTCGGGCTTCGCGTCGCGGTGGAGGCAGCGCCCGCGCTCGCGGGCTGAGCCCATGCCGACTCGACCGGAGCGGCGCGGGGCGGTAGCGTGGTCGCACCGCGGATGGGCGAGGGGGTTGAGCACATAACCGGGAAGACCGTCGTTTGCACATTGGGCGCGGCGCTGGTGCTGGGGGCGACGGCCGTGGCGGCTCCGGTGCCCGGCGTCACGAAGGCGTCGACCACGATCACGACCGCCGCCGGCAAGCGCCCGCTGCACATGATCACGGTGACCCCGGGCGCCGGTGCGCACCTCGAGGCCATCTGGCTCGGCGGCGGTCCGGGACGCACCGGCACCGTCGGGAGCTTCATCACCCGCAACGGCAGGTCGCGCGGCGCCGTCGCGGGGCTCAACGGCGACTTCTTCCTGCTCGGTGCCAAGGTGCCGTCGGGCAACCTCTTCATCCATCGTGGCCGCAGCTTCCTCGGCAACTCCGAGCGGGGCGCCGCGGTGTTCGCGGCCGACGGCAGCGTCGACATCATCCCCGGCGACGCCAAGGGCTACCGCCTTGTCACCCAAGGCGTGAAGGAGGCGATCTCCGGTAAGCCGGTCTACGTCGACAACGGTCGCGTCGGCAGCCTCACGACGCTCGACCCGTATCAGCGCAACCCCGCCTACCACCGCTCCGCGGTCGGCCGGCTGAGGAACGGCAAGACCGCACTCGTCGTGATCGGCGGAGCCGGCCTCTCGGCGAAACAGTTCGCTCGCGCCCTCGTGAAGCTGGGCTTCGTCGAGGCGCTCGGCATGGACATCGACTCCAGCGCAAACCTCAACTGGCGCGGGGCCTCCCTCAACCGCCCGGGCTACCAGCGGCAGATCCCCACGGGCATCATCGTCTTCCGGCCGGCGGGCTGATCCGTCTCGCGACACGGGTGGCGGGACGAACGTCCCGATCCCCGACCGTACCGGCGGTCTGCTCCCCCAGGCCGGACGGCGGCTGGGTATACTCCCCCGGCCTGCAGGCGGCGCGTGTTTCGCGCGCCCGCCTGTCAACGCCCAGGAGCTCATCATCACGGAGGCCCCGGATCGCACCGAAACGCCCGATGGGGCTGAACGCGAAGACGTCATGACGACCGCGACCTCCGCACACCCCGCGCCATTTCGAGCGCGCCCCCTCGAGTTCGTCTTCTCTTCCCTCGGCCTGTTCGCCGCCGTGATCTCGCTGCCGTTCGTCCTCCTCCTCGGCGGGCCGGTCGGGGGGTGGCTCCTCGGTGTCGCGCTCTTCGCGGCAAGCTGGGCGGCCGGCCTCGCGATCGTCAAGGTCTCGCTGAGCATGACCCCCACACAGGCTGTGGGGGTCTCCGGGATCTCGTTCATCGCCCGTGCCTGGCTCATCGTTGCGATCCTCTTCGTCGTCGCGAAGCAGGTGTCGGAACCCGTCGGGCTCGCCGCTGCAGGCGTCTTCCTCGTGGCGTTCACGTTCGACCTGATGGGACGGATCATCCTGCATTCGATGCAGGTCAAGGGCCAGGCCCCGCCCCCCGAGGAGGGGCCGCTCCAGTGATGGGCGCCATCCGCGTACGCAGGCTTGCCACCATGGCGGCGGTCGCGCTCCTGAGCATCCCGGCGCTCGCCAGCGCCGCTGCGGAGAATGATTTCAAGCCGCAGGACGAGTTCAAGCTCGAGCCGTATGTCGACATCCACATCGGCCCGCTCGATCTGTCGATCAACAAGGCCGTCATCTACATCTGGATCGCGTCCGCGATCGCGATCCTCTTCGGCATCTTCGTCGTCCGCGGCGGCCTCAAGATGCGCCCGACGAAGGCACAGAACATCGCCGAGCTCGTCTACGACTTCGCCGAGAACCAGATCGGGCGCCAGACGCTCCCCGTGAAGTCCTTCGCCAAATGGTTCCCGTACGTCGCGACGCTCTTCATCTTCATCCTGGTCAGCAACACCATCAGCTTCATCCCGCTGCCGTTCGGTCATGAACGCGGGGGGCTGGGGATCAGCTGGCTGCCCGACTTCGGCCTGTATGCGGCGACCGCGAACATCAACGTCACGCTCGCGCTGACGCTGTGCACGTTCTTCATCTACAACTACGAGGGCATCCGGGCGCACGGGGTCGTGGGCTACATCAGGACCTTCGTGCCGCACGGCGACATCAACCCGATCATGAAGGGCGTCGTGTTCGCGCTCGAGGTGCTGTCGAATGTGCTCCGGCTCGTGAGCCTCTCGGTTCGTCTGTTCGCGAACCTGCTCGCCGGGCACCTTCTCATCATCATGGCCGCCGGGTTCGGGATCCTCATCGGCAGCTACATCGGGATCGTCGCCGTCCCGTTCGGATTGTTCTTCTATTTCTTCGAGTGGGTCCTGATCGCGGGACTCCAGGCGTTCATCTTCGCGATGCTGAGCGGCATCTACATCGGCTTCGCAATCGAGCCGGCTCACTAACCACACAGGAGGAAGCAGGATGGCCCTTGAGGGAAATGTCGAAGATGCAGCAAAAATCATCGCGCTTGGTCTCGCGACCGCTTTCGGTGCGATCGGCCCGGGTGCGGGCGTCGGCTACCTGATGGGCAAGACCGTCGAGTCCGTCGCGCGTCAACCCGAGCTTCGCGGCGACATCATGGGGCTCATGTTCCTGGGCCTCGCCCTGACCGAAGCGATCACGTTCTACGCTCTCCTCATGGGCTTCGTGGCCTTCTTCATCGGCTGACCGCATGTTCACCTTGGACCACATCGGACTGATCAGTGCTGCGGAGAACCCGCTGCTCGAGGCAAGTCCGGGTCTCATGATCTGGACCTTCGTGATGTTCTTCATCACGCTCTACATCCTCAAGCGGTACGTCTTCGGGCCACTCTCGGCGATGATCGAGAAGCGGCGCAACCAGATCGAGTTGAGCATCCAGGAGGCCGAGTCGAGCCGCGACGAGGCGGTCCGCCTGCTCGACGAGTACAAGATGCAGCTCGCGACCGCCCGCAAGGAGGCCGACGAGCTCCGCGACCGCGGCCGCCGCGACGGCGAGCGCGAGCGGGCGTCGATCGTGACCGCCGCCGAAGGGCAGCGCGAGCGCATCCTCTCCGACACCCAGCAGCAGGTCGAGGCCCAGGGCCGCCAGGCGCTGGCGTCGGTGCGAGACGACGTGGCCGGTCTCGCGCTGGCGGCGGCGGAGAAGGTCACCCGCAAGAGCCTCACCGACGAGGATCACCGCCGTCTGGTCGAGGACGCCCTCAAAGAGCTCGACCTGCAGAAGGGCG
Source organism: uncultured Thermoleophilia bacterium (assembly GCA_963706315.1). Taxonomy (GTDB): domain Bacteria; phylum Actinomycetota; class Thermoleophilia; order Miltoncostaeales; family Miltoncostaeaceae; genus CALMEC01. The sequence continues at coordinate 243,395 of CAVPMA010000014.1, forward strand.
CGACCCCGGCGTGAGCGTCTCGGGGACCTACGCGGAGGCGCTCTACCAGGCCGCCGCAGACAAGGGGGCCGTGGCGGACGTCTCCGCAGACCTCGCCGTGCTGGGCGACGTCCTCGCCGGCGACTCCGAGGTTGGCCGCGTGCTCGGCAACCCGCAGGTGGAGAGCCGCGTGAAGAAGGCTGCAGTCGCGGCCCTCGCCGGCAGCGTCAGCCCGCTCTCGGTCAATCTGCTGCAGGTGCTGATCGACCGGGGCCGGCTCGAGGACCTCGCGCCGATCGCCGCGTCATTCGAAGAGCGCGTCGCCGATGCCGAAGGACGCATCCCGGTCGAGGTCACCACCGCGATCCCGCTGCCGGAGGACCTGCGCGCCCAGGTCGCCGCACGCATCGAGGAGCAGACCGGCAAGACCCCCGAGATCACTGAGCGCATCGACCCCGAGATCATCGGCGGCCTCGTGCTCCGCGTCGGCGGTGTCGTGACCGACGCCTCCGTCCGCGGCCGTCTCGACGGCCTGCGCCGAAGCATTGCCGACGAACCCGCCTGACCCACCCGACGAACCAAGGAACCGAGACAGAGCCGATGGAGCTTCGACCCGACGAGATCACAAAGGTCCTTCGCCAGCAGATCGAGCAGTACGCCGGCGCGATCGACACCGAAGAGGTGGGCACCGTCCTGCAGGTCGGTGACGGTATCGCCCGCGTGCACGGCCTCGAGAACTGCGTTGCGCTCGAGATGCTCGACTTGCCTCACGGCGTCACGGGCCTCGCCCTGAACCTCGAAGAGGACAACGTCGGTGTCGTGTTGCTCGGCGACGACGTGCTCATCAAGGAGGGCGATCCGGTCAAGCGCACCGGCAAGGTCATCCAGGTGCCGGTGGGGGAGGCGCTCCTCGGCCGTGTGGTCGACCCGCTGGGCAACCCGCTCGACGACCGCGGCCCGATCGCGACCGATGAGTTCCGCCCAGTCGAGTTCAAGGCCCCGGGCGTCGTGCAGCGCCAGCCGGTGAAGGAGCCGCTCCAGACCGGCATCAAGGCGATCGATGCGCTCATCCCGATCGGCCGCGGCCAGCGCGAGCTCATCATCGGCGACCGTGGCACGGGCAAGACCACGATCGCCCTCGACGCGATCATCAACCAGCGCGGACAGGACGTCGTGTGCGTCTACGTCGCGATCGGCCAGAAGGCGTCGACCGTCGCCCAGCTGGTGCAGCGCCTGCGCGACACCGGAGCGATGGAGTATTCGATCGTCGTCGCCGCGACCGCGTCCGCCTCGGCGCCGCTCAAGTACCTGGCCCCGTACGCCGGCGCCGCGATGGGCGAGTACTTCTGCTACTCCGGCCGCCACGCCCTGTGCGTGTACGACGACCTGTCGAAGCAGGCCGACGCCTACCGGCAGCTGTCGCTGCTGCTCCGACGCCCGCCGGGCCGTGAGGCGTTCCCGGGCGACGTCTTCTACCTGCACTCGCGCCTGCTCGAGCGCGCCTGCAAGCTGAACGACGAGCTCGGCGGCGGTTCACTCACCGCGCTGCCGATCATCGAGACGCAGGCCGGCGACGTGTCCGCCTACATCCCGACGAATGTGATCTCGATCACGGACGGGCAGATCTTCCTGGAGAGCAAGCTCTTCTACCAGGGCGTCCGCCCGGCCGTGAACGTCGGCATCTCGGTCAGCCGCGTGGGCGGTAACGCCCAGATCCGCGCGATGCGCCGGGTCGCGGGCCGCATGAAGCTCGAGCTCGCCCAGTACCGCGACCTGGAAGCGTTCGCCCAGTTCGGCTCCGAGCTCGACGCCGCCACGCAGCGCACGCTCGCCCGCGGCGCCCGGCAGGTCGCCACCCTCAACCAGCCGGCGTTCGCGCCGTGGGCGGTCGAGGACCAGGTCGCGATCATCTTCGCGGCGAACCAGGGCCACCTGGACGCGATCGATCCGCTCGAGGTGCCGCGCTTCAACGAGGATTTGCGGTCGGCGCTTCGCGAGGAGGGCACGATCCTGGCGGCGATCCGCGACAGCCGTGACCTGGCCGACGACGTCTCCGAGAAGCTCAACGCCTTCATCGTGAACTTCGCGGCGCAGCGCACCGGTACCCCCGCCGTCGCGGTCGAGGCCGAGCCCGTCGTCGAGGAGGCACCCGAGGCGGCCGAGGAGCCGGCCGCGGCCTAATGGCATCCACGCGCGACATCAAGCGGCGCATCGAGTCGGTGCGCGGCACGCGGAAGATCACGCGGGCGATGGAGCTCGTGGCGTCCGCGAAACTCCGCCGCGCCCAGGACCGGATCGAGTCGCTGCGCCCGTACGCCCAGTCGATGCGCCGGCTCATGGCCCAGGCGGCCCGCCAGAGCGGCAGCCTCAAGGGTATGCCGCTGCTCGAGGAGCGCGAGGAACTCCGTCGCGGAGCGGTCGTGGTGATCACCGGCGACCGTGGCCTCGCCGGCGCGTTCAACGTGAACATCCTGCGGCGCGGGTTTGCGATCGCTGAGGAGATGCAGGCCGAGGGCGCCCAGGAGGTCGTGTTCGTCGCCGTCGGCAAGAAGGGCATCGGCACGCTGCGCTTCCGCGGCATGACCGTCGACCGCTCGTTCCAGGGCTTCTCGATCAGCCCGACGTACGCCGACGCCCAGCAGGTCGCCGAGCACCTTGTGGACCGCTTCACCACCGAGGGCGGGGTCGATCGCGTCACCCTCGTCTACAACGCGTTCAAGTCGGTGCTCGAGCAGAAGGTCACCGACGAGCAGCTCCTTCCCATCCCACGCCGCATCGTGGACGACGAGGACGACATCGAGGGCAACGAGTCGTCGCTCACGAAGGCGCTCGCGTTCTTCGAGCCGGAGGCGAAGGACTTCCTCGAGAAGCTGCTGCCGACGTATCTCGACACCACGATCTACCGCGCGCTCCTGGAGAGCGCAGCGGCGGAGCTCGCCGCCCGCCGGGCCGCGATGCGCAACGCCACCGACAACGCCGGTGAGCTGATCGACGCGTACACCCTCGCGATGAACCGGGCCCGCCAGGCGGCGATCACCCAGGAGATCCTCGAGGTCGTCGCCGGCGCCGACGCACTCACGTAACCGCAACTCGACGGACGGACTCACGAACATGGCTTCGAACGGAACAACCGGGAAGATCCTCGAGATCAAGGGCGTCGTGCTCGACGTCCGCTTCGGTACGGATCAACTCCCGGCGATCTACAACGCGCTCGAGATCGTGCGCGCCGACGGCTCCCGGCTCGTCGCGGAGGTGCAGCAGCACCTCGGCGACGACCGCGTCCGCGCGGTGGCGCTCGACACGACGGACGGCCTCGCCCGCGGCACCGACGTGACCGACACCGGGGCGCCGATCTCCGTTCCCGTCGGCGAGCAGACGCTCGGCCGCATCTTCAACGTGCTCGGCGACACGATCGACGGCGGCGAGGCCATGAGCGCCTCGGGCCAGCGCTGGCCGATCCATCGCCCGGCCCCGGCGTTCGACCAGCTCGACCCGACGGAGCAGATCTTCGAGACCGGCATCAAGGTCGTCGACCTGCTCGCCCCGTACGTCAAGGGCGGCAAGGTCGGCCTGTTCGGCGGCGCCGGCGTCGGAAAGACCGTGCTCATCCAGGAGCTCATCCACAACCTCGCGAAGGAGCACGGCGGTCTGTCCGTGTTCGCCGGGGTGGGGGAGCGTACCCGTGAGGGCAACGACCTGTGGATCGAGATGAAGGAGTCCGGGGTCATCGACAAGACCGCGCTGGTGTACGGCCAGATGAACGAGCCGCCGGGCGCGCGTCTGCGGGTCGCGCTGTCGGGCCTGACGATGGCGGAGTACTTCCGTGACGAGGGCGGTCAGGACGTGCTCTTGTTCGTCGACAACATCTTCCGGTTCGTCCAGGCGGGCTCCGAGGTGTCGGCGCTCCTGGGCCGTATGCCGAGCGCCGTGGGCTACCAGCCGACGCTCGCCTCGGAGATGGGCGACCTGCAGGAGCGCATCACCTCGACTCGTAAGGGCTCGGTCACGTCAGTGCAGGCGATCTACGTGCCGGCGGACGACCTCACCGACCCGGCGCCGGCCGCGAGCTTCGCCCACCTCGACGCGACGACCGTGCTTTCGCGGTCGATCGCCGAGAAGGGCATCTACCCGGCCGTCGACCCGCTCGACTCCACCAGCCGGGCGTTGTCGGCGAACGTCGTCGGCGAAGAGCACTACGGCACCGCCACGCGCGTGCAGCAGATCCTGCAGACCTACAAGGACTTGCAGGACATCATCGCGATCCTCGGTGTCGACGAGCTCACCGACGAGCAGAAGGTCACCGTGTCGCGCGCCCGTAAGATCGAGCGGTTCCTGTCGCAGCCGTTCAACGTGGCCGAGGCGTTCACCGGCCGGCCCGGCAAGTACGTGCGCCTCGAGGACACGGTCCGCGGCTTCCGTGAGATCGCCGAGGGCAAGCACGACGACGTGCCGGAAGGCGCATTCTTCCTCGTCGGTGGCATCGAGGAGGCGCTGGAGCAGGCCGAAGAGATGGCGAAGGTCGGCTAGCTCGGGATGAGCACTGCGGTCCACACAGAGCGCAAGCGGCTCGGAGTGAGGTTGCTCACCCCGGAGGGGCCGGTGTTCGAGGGCGCTGCCTACATGGTCATCGCCCCGAGCGTCCTCGGCGAGGTCGGCATCCTGCCGCGCCACGCTCCGCTCATCGCGTTCCTGAAGACGGGTGAGACCCGGTTGAAGCTCGCGGACGACACCGAGCGGGTGTTCGCCACGACGGAGGGCTACCTCTCGATCGAAGAGGATCAGGTGCTGATCCTCGTCGAGCAGGCCGACGACGCAACGACGATCGATCGGGCGAGGGCCGAGGCGGCGCTGCGCCGCGCGGAGGAGACCCTCGCGAGCGTGGGCGACGACGACGTCGCGCGCGTCGCGGCCGAGAGCGCCCGCCGCCGGGCCGAGAACCGCCTGCGGGTCGTCGACAGGGGCGGCACGCGCTCGAGCGGCTCCTCGGCAGGGCACTAGCGACCCTCGCGAGGTCCAACTTCCTCGAAACGCGGGGCCGGCGATGGGCGGCGTCTCGGTTGGTCTGATGTCTCGTCGCGCCTGGCAGGGCGGAGTCCCGGCCGCGCTTGGGCAAGGAACCGATCGCGCGCTCGCACGTATTCGTCCCAGCCGGCCTTGGGTTGGATCTCCCGGCACATGTCTTGCGTCATCCGGTGCTCCGCTCGGAGTCGTCGATCTCGGTGATGCGACTATGGCGTGACGGCAACCTTGACCGAGCCCGCCTCGCGTGCCGCCATGATCTGGTAACCGGACGCAGCCTGCGCCAGTGGGAGGTCGTGGGTGAACACCGGGGAGGGATCGAGTCGGCCGGCCTCCAGCAGTGGCCAGAGATGCCGGATGTACCGTCGTGACGGGCAGACGCCGCCCCGCACCGTCAGGTTGCGCAAGAAGGCCAGGTCCCACGGAACGTCGGGGGCTCCCAGGAACACCTCCATGCCGACCCAACTGACCGTGCCGCCCGGGCGAACGGTTTGGCATGCCGAGCGCATCGACTCGGCGGAGGAGATGCAGTCGATGACGGCTGCCGGACCACGCCCGTCCGTCACGTCTGTGAGGAGGTCGGCGAGCCCGTTGCCGCCGGCTGTGTTCACCTGATGGGTCGCGCCCAGCCGGGCCCCGAGCGTCAGGCGGTCGTCGTGGTGTCCCGCAAGAACGACATTCGCAGCTCCGAAGAGCCCCGCTGCTTGGCAGGCGAGGAGCCCGACGGCTCCGTCGCCGATCACCAGAACGGTGTCGCCCGGGGTCAGGCCCGCACCGGTCACGGCGTGGTAGGCGGTACAGAAGACGTCGGCGAGCGGAAGGACCTTCGTGTCGTACGCATCCTCGGCCAGGGCCTCGGGAATCGGCTCGAGTGTGCCATCGGCCAATGGGACGCGGACGTACTCGGATTGCCCGCCCTCGACGTGGCCTCCCGCTGCCCAGAACGGCTGGAACCCGAAGCAGCCGCCCGCGATGCAGGAGGTGTAGAGCTCGGCGCGGCAGAACGCGCAGGTTCCGCAGCTGATCCAGAACGGCGCGAGGACCTTCTGGCCGACGCGCACGTTGCGCACGTCGGCGCCGACGGCCTCGACGACTCCGCAGAACTCGTGACCCAAGCGACAGCCGTCGGTGAAGCCGAAGCTCTCGCCATGATTGAAGATATGGAGATCCGAGCCGCAGATCGAGCCCTTCGTGACACGAACCAGGGCGTCAGTCGGTTCCACGATCGTCGCGTCGGGCACGGTCTCCACCTGGACGTGCCGGGGTCCGTTGAAGACGACTCCTCGCATGCCTGCCTCGCTTTCAAGAGAAGCACTGAACTTGCTCGAGGCCCACGCTAGGGCGCATCGAGTCCCCTTGCCTCAGGAGGATCCCTAGTCTCGAAGATGGCGTCTCGCACAGGGGTGCCCGAGCCGCGTACGGTTGACATCTCCACCGATCGACGCAGGAGCATCTCTCTATGCCTGGGTCTCCGGGCCGACTCCACCCAGTCCCTTCTGGGCACCCCGTGCCACCGCTGCTTGGCCGAGACACCGAGCGCAGTCTGATCGCCGAGGCGCTCGGTCGAGCGCGCGACGGCGAAAGTTGTGCGCTCGCATTCGTCGGACCGCCCGGGATCGGGAAGTCGGCGCTTCTCGATGAGGCAGCTCGACTGGCTGACGGCGCGATCTTGCTTCGGGCGCGAGGCGTCGAGCAGGAAGCCGAGATGCCCTTCTCAGGCTTGCACGAGCTCTTGGGGCGAGAAAGCGCACAGCTTCGAGGCCCTCCGTCGAAAGACGCGACGACGCTCGCAGGTGCCTTCGGGGTGGGCCGCCCGGGCGGCACCGACCGGTTCGCCATCGGCCTCGCCACACTCAACCTCTTGGCCACGCTCGCCGAGGATCAACCCCTGCTTGCCCTGGTCGACGACGCCCAATGGCTCGATGCTGCATCGCTGGAAGCGCTTCTGTTCGCTACGCGAAGACTCAAAGGGGAAGGGATCGTCGTCCTCTTCGCAGGGCGGGACCATCTGGCCGGTCAGGCCCGCTCTGGCATCCCCGAGCATGTCGTCGGCGGCTTGGACACGGCGTCTGCGGCTCAGCTGATCGCTGCGTGGAGTGGCGACCACGCGTCACCCGAGGTCGCCGACGCCCTTGTCGCGGCAACGGGAGGCAATCCGTTGGCGCTCGGCGAGGCGGTGATGCAACTCACGCCGGAGCAATTGGCCGGGGTGGCGGCGCTGGATGACCCGCCGGCCGTGGGGCTGGGGCACGGACTCGCGTTTCAGCCCGCGATCGATGCACTGCCGGCGGCAACGAGGACCGCCCTTGCAACGCTTGCCGCGCTCGGCTCGTCCGGAGACTGTGACCTCCTCGAGGTGGTGCTCGCCCCACTCCGCCTGGGCCTCGACGATCTTGTGCCCGCAGAGGCGGCGGGAGTCGTCGCGCTCGGGGGGTCGAAGGTGGAGTTCGGCCATCCCCTGTTTCGCTCGGCCGCGTACCACGGGGTCGATCCTGGCGAGCGGCGGAAGATTCACGCCACGATTGCGCACGCTGCGGGTCCGGCACGACTCGGGGAGGCATTCGCCTGGCAGTTGGCCGCCGCGGCGATCGGACCGGATCGAGAAGCGGCCGATGCCTTGGAGGCTGTGGCGAACCGGCAACGGGCCCGGAACGGCGATATTGCGGCGTCTCGTGCGTATGCACGGTCCGCGACGCTCACCGACGACTTGCGCACAAAGCTCCGCCGCTTGACCGAAGCCGCCCGAACGGCTGAGTCGGGGGGGCATCACGCCGCCGCTGAGATACTCGTCGCGGAGGGCTTGGCCCTCGCCAAGGATGAGGAGTCCAGAGCCGACCTTTGCGCGATTCTGGCCCAGGTCGCTGCGTCACAGGGCAGGCTCTCGGCAGCACGTGACATCTTGGTCGAGCAGGCGTCGCGGCTGGAGATCTCCAATCGCCGTCGTGCCGCGGACATGCTTGTGGACGCCGCGATGCAGTCCTTGCTGTCCTTTGAGATGGATCCGGGGGTGCCCGACGCGCGCCAGGCCTTTGCGCTTGCTCAAGCGACTGGATCCGCCGAGGTCGCGAGACCCGGCATCGTTCTCGCGATGGTCCTCCTCGGGCGGCTGCAAGAGGCCGAAAGCGATCTCGATCGGTGGCAGCAGCAGGTGCAGACGTCGCAGGCGCCCGAGGAGCCAACCCAACACGCGCTCGTGCTCGCTCGATTGCTTGTCTGGACCGAGCGGATCACAGCCGCTCGTAGCGTGGTCGATCGGCTCGCGGCGGCCGCCCGTGAACAGGCCCCATCGGACTTGCCGCAGATACTCGAGGTTGCGGCGGACCTCGAATGGCGAGCAGGGCGCTGGGCCCACGGTCACGCTGCCGCGGGCGAGGGAGTCGAACTGGCGGAGCAAATGAATCAGCGGCTCGCGTTGATCCGCTGTCTCGCCGTGCGGGCCAGATATGACGCGGCGACAGGGCGAGAGGACGATTGCCTCGAGGCGGCGCGGCGAATCGCCGATCTGCGGAACGATCTGGATCAGGAACCTTGGACACGTGGACTGGAGGACCCGGCACTTGGGCTTCTCGCCATGACCGCTGGTGATCCAGAGGCAGCGGCGGCGCGGTTCGAGGCGTGCGTCGAGCTCGCAAATCAGCGGCAGGTGCGCGATCCGGGCGCGGCGCCCCACATTGGCGACCTCATCGAAGCCCTGATGATGGTCGGGCGCCCCCTGGAAGCCGAGCGCTTTCTCATGAGGCTTCAGCAGCGGGCCGACGAGGTCAACCGCGTCAGCGCCCGGGCGATCGTGGCTCGCTGCCGAGGTTTGCTCGTCGATGACTCGGCTGTTGAGGAGGCGTTCGCGGGAGCCCTGCGGGAACACGCTCGCTCACCCCAGCCGTTCGAGATCGCTCGCACGCATCTCTTGCTTGGCGAGCGTCGCCGTCGTATCGGACGACGTGGAGATGCGAGAGAGCCGTTGCGTTCGGCACTCTCGGGTTTCGAGGCGCTGGGAGCTGCGCCGTGGGCGGCCCGGGCGCGGGCAGAGCTTCGTGCGACGGGAGTTACGGTCCGGGCGCGCCGCACGGCTTCGATGGAGCTGACCGCCCAAGAGCTCAGGGTCGCGCTTGTGGTCGCCGATGGTGCGACGAACCGCGAGGCCGCGGCCGCGCTCTTTCTCAGTGTGAAGACGGTGGAGTACCACCTGACGAAGGTCTACGAGAAGTTGGGTGCCCGGACGCGCACGCAGATGGCTCGGCTGTTACGGGGCGAAGCGTCGCATGCACCCAATCGTCAGAGCTGACGTGTTCGGTCCAGGGCCGCTCAAGCGAGCAGCGGTTCTCCGAGAAAGCTGCCGGGTTCGGGTGGGCCAGGCAGCGCGAAGAAGTACCCGCCTCCCTCGGGGAGGATGTACTCCTCGAGGCGCTCGCCGTTCAGCCGGCGCTGCACGGCGAGGAAGCCGCGCTCGATGCTTCGCTGGTAGCTCACGAACGCGAGGCCCTGGTCGAGACGTCCGGCGTCGTCGTAGCCGCGGGTGTACGAGAACCCCCGGCGCAGGATGGGGTTCACGGTGGCACCGCCGGTGCGGGGGTTTGCGCGGCGGATGTGGGCGTCGAGCGAGATCCGCGCGCCCTCGGGGTCGGACGGGTAGTCGGGATCGTCGGTCTCACGGCGCATCCCGAGCGGGGCGCCTGAGAGCTTGTGGCGGCCGATGATCGACTCCTGCTCTGCGAGTGCCGTGCGGTCCCAGAACTCGACGAACATCCGGATGACCCGTACCACGTGGTACGACCCGCCGGTGGTCCAGTCCGGCTCGCCGTCGTCCGCGCCGACCCAGACGTGCCGGTCCATGACGGTGACGTCCGACGAATCGATGTTCGCGGTGCCGTCGACGAACCCCATGAGGTTGCGCCCGGAGCCGGTTCCGCCGTGCGACGGGTGGGCGCGGCGGTTGTAGCCGTCGAGGACCCACCGCAGCACCAGGCCGCGGCGGGTGCGCCGCATGAGCTGCCGGAGCGCGAAGATGACGGTGTCCTGGTGTTCCGCGTGGATCGTGAGCAGCAGGTCCCCGTGGCTTCGGTCGGGGTCCAGGCGGTCGTTCGAGACGAACGGCATCTTCACGAGCTCCTTCGGGCGCCGGGCCGCGAGCCCCCAACGTTCGTCGAACATTGAGGCCCCAACGCTCACGACGACCGAGAGATCGTCGGCGGCCGGTTCGGCTCCGAGGATCCCGGAGTCCGTCGGTGGGTAGGACGGATCGCGCTGTTGCGGCGGACGTCCCGACATCAACCCCTCGATCTCGTCGCTGAGGTCGCGCAGCAGGTCGCGGAGGCCGGCACGGTTCGACGCCACCACCGTGAAGGCGGCAAGCAGGCCGACCGCCGGAGTGGGCTGCGCTGCGATGCCGTTCTGATGAGGTCCATGGAACGGGACGAAGCGTGACGCCGCCTCGGCCCGGTCGTCACCGAGTCCGATCGCGGTGGCGAGCCCCGCGCCAGCGGCGACCCCGCCGGCGCCGACCAGGAACGAGCGACGTGAAAGCCTGGGCGCAGGCACTAGGTCAGGTCCAGTGCACCGGGCACCAGGGCGAGCTGCTCCGAGAGGGCCGCAAGCTGCGCCTTCAGCTCGTCGCGCTGGGCGCTCGTGATCGTGGTCGCCGGGCAACGGGGGGAGGGGTACGAGTCGTCCTCGAGGCAGTAGTTCACGTAGCCCTCGCCCTTCTTGAACTGGGCGAGCGACGCCGTGACGTCCGAGAAGTTCGCCGAGATGATCTGGACGAGCTCCGGGTTCGTCGCCTGCAGGGCCGGCGTGAGCACCTTCACGACCTCCTTCGACCCATCGATGTTGGCGTCGATGTCGACGAAGTCGGTCTTGGCGTACCGGTTCTCCTCGCCGGTGATCTTGCCCTCGCTGACCTCCTCGACGAGCTCGGCGGCGCCCCGGGCGAGGGTCACCGCCGGCAGGTCGATGGTGCCGATCTGCCGGGTCAACGTCGCCAGGTCCGCGTCCAGCCCATCGGCGAACGGCACAGCGGCATCCGTGCTGCCGTCGACGAAGAGGATGTGCTCGATGCGGTGCCAACCGGTGAACGCCGGGTCATCGGTTCCCTCGAAGTCGTCGACCCGCGCGTCCAGCTTGCCGTCGAGCTCCTCGACTGCCGACGCGATCGGCTCGATGCGCTCCCAGCCGACCCGACCCGCGGGATATGCGGCCCGGGCTGCGGCGAGGTCGCCGGAGCGGATTGCCGCGGTCATGACCTTCGTCTTGGCGGTGCTGTCCGCAACCTGCTCGGCCAGGTACGTGCGGTAATCCCGCACGGCCTGCTGGACGAGCGCGGAATCATTGCCGCCCCCGGTCGTGATGGGCGCCTGGGCTTCGTCGTCGCCCCCGCACGCCGTGAGCGCGAGCACTCCCGTGGCGACGGCGGCCAGGAGGGCCGCCCTCATTGCGGGAGACGGGGCCTGCTGGGCGCGTGCTGCACTGAGTGTCCTTTCGGCATCTTGGCGGCCAGGAGCGTATCGACATCCAGACAAGAAATGCAAGGCCGGCCTTACACATACCCTCGCTGATCGTATCGTGGGGTGCTGGACGCCACTGTCCGATTTCCGCCAGACGCCGGCCACCGCGTGCGCAATGATGGACTCGTGATCCCCGAACGCGAGCAATGCATCCGGGCCTGCCAGAGCCGCGACGCGCGGTTCGACGGCTGGTTCATCGTCGGCGTCGCGTCGACGGGCATCTACTGCCGCCCGTCATGCCCGACCCCGGTGCAGCCAAAGCCGAAGAACATGCGCTTCTACGCGTCGGCCGCCGCGGCCCAGCGCGCGGGGTTCCGTGCCTGCAAGCGCTGCCGCCCCGACGCCTCGCCCGGCTCCCCCGAGTGGAACGTCCGGGCCGATCTGGTGGCGCGCGCGATGCGGCTCATCGCCGACGGCGCCGTCGATCGCGAGGGGGTGCCCGGCCTCGCCCGCAGGCTGGCGGTGTCGGACCGGCACCTCAACCGGCTGCTCATCGGCGAGCTTGGCGCCGGGCCGCTCGCGCTCGCACGGGCACAGCGCGCTCAGACGGCCCGCGTGCTCATTGAGACGACGGCCATGCCGTTCACCGAGGTCGCGCTCGCGGCCGGGTTCAGGAGCGTCCGGCAGTTCAACGACACGATCCGTGAGGTCTTCGCCGCCCGTCCCGGCGAGCTCCGGCGTGCGCGGGCCGGCGGGACATCACCCGCGCCCGGCGCCGTCACCGTTCGGCTGCCCTACCGCCATCCCTACGACGCGGGAACGCTCCTGCGGTTCCTCGGCGACCGGGCGGTCGCCGGGGTGGAGGAGTGGGGCGGCGAGACGTTCCGGCGCACGCTCGACCTGCCGAACGGCCGCGGGATCGTGGCGCTCCGCGTGGACGACGGGCACGTCGCGTGCGCCCTCCAGCTCGACTCGGTAGCCGACACCCAAGCGGCCGTCCAGCGGTGCCGGCGCCTGCTCGACCTCGACGCGGACCCGGTCGCCATCGCCGACGTGCTCCGCGCCGACGAGGTCATCGGTGGGCTCGTCGCCCGTCGGCCGGGACTCCGGTCGCCCGGTGCGGTCGACGGCACCGAGGCGCTCGTTCGGGCCGTCGTCGGGCAGCAGGTGTCCGTCGCCGGCGCACGCACCGTGCTCGGGCGCATCGCCGCGCGGCTCGGCGACACCGTCGACGACGCCGGCGGCTCGCTCACCGCGACGTTCCCGTCCGCAGCGGCGATCGCGGAGGCTCCCGACGACGCGCTGCCGATACCGGCGGTGCGACGGCGAGCCTTGCGGGACGCGTCCCGCCTCGTGGCGAGCGGCGAGCTCGAAATCGACGCCGGCGGCGACCGGGACGCCGTACGCCACGGGCTCGTCAGCGTGGCCGGCATCGGACCGTGGACCGCCGAGTACGTCGCGATGCGCGCGCTCGGTGACCCCGACGCGTTTCCCGCCAGCGATCTTGGCGTGCGTCGGGCGCTTGCGCGCCTCGGTGCCGGAACCTCGCCGCGCGAGGTGGCGCACCTCGCGGATCGTTGGCGCCCCTGGCGCGCCTACGCCACCCATCATCTGTGGACGACCCTTGGAGGTGACTGATGCTCCACCAGACCACCATGCAGACGCCGATCGGCGAGCTCGTGCTCGTCGCATCCGACAGCGCGCTCAGGGAGATCCGGCTGCCGCTCGGCACGCGTCCCGCCCGGCGCGCCGATGAGGAGGCCGAAACGCCGGTCCTCGCCGAGACCCGTCGCCAGCTCGACGAGTACTTCCGGGGTGAGCGGCGCGACTTCGACCTTCCCCTCGATGTCGACGGCAGCCCGTTCCAGCGCGAGGTGTGGGACGCGCTCGTGCGGATCCCGTACGGGGCGACCGAGAGCTACGGCCAGCTCGCCGAACGGGTCGGCAGGCCGGGAGCCGCGCGCGCCGTCGGCGGGGCCAATGGACGCAACCCGCTGCCGATCATCGTGCCGTGTCATCGGGTGATCGGCGCGAGCGGGGCGCTCACCGGCTACGGCGGGCCGAGCCGGGAGGGCATCGCGATGAAGCGCTGGCTGATCGACCACGAGACCGCGGCCGCCGCAGCCGAGTAGGGTGCGGGGTCGCATGACCCCGCTCTCGGTCCTCGATCTCACCCCGGTGCCGGCCGGCGCGACGGCCGGCGACGCGATCGGCAACACCGTCGACCTGGCCCGCCACGCCGACCGCCTCGGATACGCCCGCTACTGGGTCGCGGAGCACCACAACACCCCCGGCATGGCCTGCCCCGCGCCGCCGGTCATGATCGGGCGGATCGCCGACGCCACCGAGCGTATCCGCGTGGGGTCGGGCGGCGTGATGCTCCCGAACCACAGCGCCCTGCACACTGCGGAGACGTTCCGCGTGCTCGAAGCGCTCCACCCCGGCCGGATCGATCTCGGCATCGGCCGTGCCCCCGGCACGGACCCCACCACGGCATTCGCGCTACGGCGGGGCGCCCAGGACGCGAATGACTTTCCGAGCCAGCTGGCCGAGCTCTTCGCGTTCGCCGGCGGGGGATTTTCCGACGACCATCCCTACCGGGCGGTGCGTGCCGAGCCGGCGGAGCTGCCGCTGCCGCCGGTGTGGATCCTGGGATCCAGCGAGTACGGGGCGCAGGTTGCGGCGGCGCTTGGCCTGGGGTTCGCGTTCGCGCGGCACCTCAACCCGCGCGGCGCGACCGGCGCAATGCGCCGCTACCGGGAGGAGTTCCGGCCGTCGGCGCAGCGCTCGGAGCCGTATGCGATCCTGACGGTATCGGCGATCTGCGCCGATCGAGCCGAGCGGGCGCAGGAGCTGGCTCTGTCGCTCGGGCTCGGCGTGGTCCGTATGCGTCAGGGCCGTGCCGGCAAGCTCCCCACCCCGGAGGAGGCGGCGGCGCACGCGTGGACCGACGACGAGTCGGACCAGCTGCGTCGGTACCGACGGGCGCAAGTGCTCGGCACGCCCGCCGAGGTGCGGGACGGCATTCTGGAACTGGTGGGCGACACCGGCGCCGACGAGGTGATGATCATGACCACCGTGCACGACCACGCGGAGCGCAAGCGCTCGTACGAGCTCATCGCCGATGCGTTCGGCCTCGCACGCGGCAGGGAGGCTGCGTAGACCGGCGGCCGTTGGGCCGCCGGCCCGTTCGGCAGCCCTGAGTCATCCGTACCTCAGCGAGCCGGGGGTCGTGAGGAGCTCGCCCGTCTCGAGCCAGGTCTTCAGACCGGAGAGGATCATCGGCCAGCCGCCGTACAGCTCGTTGTTGGCGCCCTCGCGAAGCTGATCGTGGGTCACGGTGAGCCGGCACGAGTCGGCGACGGGCTCGATCTCCCAGGTGACGCGCGACGTGCCCTCGGCCTTCACCTCGTCGCTCCACAGCGCGACCATCGTCTGGACGAGGCGGCGCGGGGGATCGACCTCGAGGACCTCCCCCTCGCCGAGGAGCCCGCCCGGGTGGTGGAGCTCGATCCGTGAGCCCGGTGTCCAGTCGGACGTGACACGGGCGCCGAACGTGTACTTGCTGCGGATCTCGGGGTCGGTGATGGCGTCCCAGAGCCGCTCCGGGGTGGTGCGGATGTAGATCTCGAATACCTTCTCCATCGGAGTCTCCAGTCGGGTCTTGAGGCCGCTGAGCCCCTCGGCCCAGGGCTCCGCGTACTTGCTCACCCAGCGGTCGTGGACGAGCCGGATGGGGACCGGGTTCAGGAAGTGCAGCTTCTCGCGACCCCGCCGCTTGGTGACCACCAGGCCCGCCTCCTCGAGTTGCTTGAGGTGCTTCATGACGCCGAATCGGCTCATGGCGAAGCGCTCCTCGAGCTCGCTGAGCGTCTGCCCGTCGTTGCGGAAGAGCTCGTCCAGCAGGCTGCGTCGGGTCGGGTCGGCGAGGGCTTTGAACACCGCGTCCATGCCCCGACAATAGGTGACTGATTAGTCACATGTCAACCCCCGCCGGGGTGCGCGAGGGGGGGCGTCGTCAGGTGACGCCGACGATGGACCGCATGAGGTCGCCGAGGCGCCGTGTGCGCCGGTCGTCGGCGCCCATGATGCGGATGCTCCAGCTCGTGACGGCGGGGACGTCGAGATCCCTGGCGGTGATGAACAGCATCTGCTCGATGTCGAGCCAGTCCTTGCGGCGGTCGAACACCGCCTTGCAGACGATGAGGTGCTCCGGCGCGAGGATCGGGATGCGGGCGTCGCCGAAGGGCACGAACCGGCGCG
Organism: uncultured Thermoleophilia bacterium; assembly: GCA_963706315.1. Taxonomy (GTDB): domain Bacteria; phylum Actinomycetota; class Thermoleophilia; order Miltoncostaeales; family Miltoncostaeaceae; genus CALMEC01. The sequence goes on from CAVPMA010000014.1 coordinate 259,093, forward strand.
ACGCCTCACACGCCACGTGGAACGGGTCGTACGCGAAGAACAGATCGAGCGGTGAGCGACCCCACCGCAGGCGCAGCTGGCCGTCGCGGCGCGCATCGGCGAGCGCGGCGGCCCGATCGATGGGAACCCCGAGCGAGCCGATCGCGTCGAGCGCGCGCCCGGCGCGGCGGGGCGGCACGAAGATGTTGACGTCGACGTCGATCGTCGCGCGCGGCTCGGCGTAGTAGGCGAGCGCGAGGGCACCCCCGAAGGCATGACCCACCGCGGCGTCGTCGAGTGTCCGGTGGACCAGGACGATCTTCTCGTCGAGTGCGGGCTCTGTGGTCACGGCCGTGCGGATGCGATGCGGGGGAAGCGCTTGCCGCGCCGCGGGGGCCGGCGCGGAATGCGATCGGTGAGCCGCAAGAGATCACGGAGCGCGTCGCCGCGCTCCTGCAGGCTTGCGCCGAACCAGTCCGACAGCGGGGCCAGGGTGTCGGGCGTAGCCACGGCGCGGCCTGCGAGGCGGTCGGCGAGCACGCCGGCCAGGACCGGGGGCACGTCGTGACCAGACTCGAGGTCGGCCAGGAGCCGCCAGCCGAGCCGTGCCGTGGCACCAACGGCGCGCGGCGCGCCCAGCTGGAGCGCCCGGAGGTCGACACGCTCGCGGTCGAACGGGGTGGTTGCCCGGGACTGGGCGCGGTCGAGCACCTCATCCGACAGCTCACGGAACGTCGCCAGGGTGCGCGCCCGCGGCCCCCGCGGTGTCCCAACGCTCTCACGGATCTCGAAACGCCCGTCACGCCGTGCCACGACAAACGTCATAGTGGTCAATCTACCACTATCAGGCCCAACTGCGGAATGTGCGAGCCGTCCGCGCGTCACCCGGCGGGGCTGCTATGAACCGACCATGGGGGCATTGCGAACGACCACCCGGCGAACCCTCGTTGCCGCCGTGGCCGGCCTGGCCGCGGCCGCAGGCCTGGTGGGCGGGCACGGCGCCCGCGGGGCGGCGAGCGGTGGAGTCGAGCTCTTGCCGGATCTCCTGCAGGAGCGCCCGCAGGATCTTTCGGTGCAGCGTGTTCGCGGCCGGCAGCTGCTGGGCTTTCGCTCGGCGGTGCAGAACGTCGGCGACGGGCCGCTCATCATCGTCGGATCGCGAGCCAGCCGGGCGACGCGGGACATGCAGGCGAGCCAGCTCGTGCTGCGGGCCGGGGGAACCCTGCGCCGCGTCGCGGGGACCGGGTTCCTTCGCTACGTGCCGTCGCCCGACCACTCCCATTGGCATTTCCTGCCGTTCGAGCGGTACGAGCTGCGGTCGGTGGCGACGGGCGCCCGGATCGTGCGCGATCGCAAGAGCGGCTTCTGCCTCGGTGATCGCTACCGGGTCGAGCCGCGCCCTGCGAATGCCGTCGCCGCGCCGATCTTCGCGAGCCGGTGCGGGCTCAACCGGCCGACGCTGCTGCAGATCCGGGAGGGGATCTCGGTGGGGTGGGCGGACGACTACGCCGCATACCTCGACAGCCAGCACATCGACGTGACCGACGTGCCGGCCGGCCGCTACCTGCTGGTGCACACGGTCAATCCGACCGGGCGTATCGTGGAGCGGAGCCGCGCCAACAACGAGGCGTCGGTGCGAGTCGCCCTGACGCGGTCCGCGGGGCGGGTACACGTGAAGCTCCTGCCGCCGGCCTAGCGGACGGCCTCTCCGCCGTCAGCGAAGGGAGTGGAAGACCCAGTCGGTCGATTGGCGGGCGTTGGCGTTCATGTGGCAGCCGGCGCAGCCCGATTCCGGGAAGTTGACCTTGGCGAACGGCTCGCCGGCGCTCGCGCGGTTGTACTCTGCGTAGCGCCACCCACCGGTGGCGGCGTCGTTCGCACGCACCTTCTCCATGATCGCCACCAGCGTGATCTCGCCGTCGGTGCGCCCCTCCTTCACGACGACCGTGCCACGGGGGTACGGGAAGCGCTGGGTCCCGCCGGCGACCAACTCGGCTCTGGGTGGGCTGGCGAAGATGCGCTTGGTGCCGGCATGCGCGCCGCCGAGGCTGCGCAATTCGGTCCGGGGCGGCTCGGGGAGCCGCGTCCACGTGAGATAGCCCTCGATCAGAGCGGTGTCGGCGGTAGCGATCCCAACCAGGTCCGACGTGGCACGCGGCGACGGCTCGGGCGGGGCGGTCGTGGTCGTCGCCATGGCCGGCTGCGTGGCGGCGGCCGTGGTCGGGGCGTCGGTCGACGTGTCGCCGCCGCCGCAGCCTGCGACGGGCAGGGCGAGGACCACGGCGCCACATCCGGCGCCAAGCGATGCGGCGATCCGCCTCATGCGATGGGGCTCGGCAGCGGAGTGGAGGCCTCGGCGCGCGGCTCGCTCGGCTGACGCAGGATCGTGAGTCCGAGCAGCGGGAAGATCAGCACCGATAGGAGGCCTGCGGCGAGAAGTGCAGCGGCGGCCGATGCGGAGATCGCGCCGATCTCGAGGCCTATGGCCGTCGCCGCGACGATGAACGGCCTTGAGCACCGGCACGATCACGCCGAGCGACGTCGCGGTGAGGATGATGGCGATGAGGAGCGGCCGGTCGACGAGCCCGACGGCGGAGAGGAGGTAGCCGACGCTCAGGGCGATCGCGATGGAGACGCCGAAGCCGATCGCCGCGAGGCGAGGCGTTCGGCCGCGCAGCTTGTCCGGGTCGATCTCGAGGCCCGCCAGGAACAGGAGGAAAGCGAGCCCGACGGTGGCGAGGATTGCGATCGGCTCGTTGATCTGGACCCAGTCCAGCACGGAGGGGCCGATCACGATGCCGGCGACGATCTCCAGCACCACCGCCGGCAGGCGCAGGCGCGGCGCGAGGCCGAGCACGAGCGGCGCGGCGAACGCCACGGCCACGACGATGAGCAGGTCGGTGAATCCACTGTCAGGCACGGGTATCTCCGTCGTCGACGCTCGCCGCAGCGTCGGTGTCGAGCACCCACGTCGTGTTCGCGGCGGGAAGCAGGCTTGCGGGAATGCGCCGGTCGGGCGACTCGAGGGCGGCGGCCACGGCGGCGGCCTTGCCGGGGCCCGTGGCGAGCACCACGCGGGCACGGGCCGCGGCGAGCACCGGCATGGTGAGGCTGATTCGCACGGGCGGCGGCTTGGGCGCATCGGCCACCACCACGCACGCGGAGCCACTCGCGGAGAGGCCCGGCCCGTCGGGGAAGAGCGACGCCGTGTGCCCGTCCTCGCCGAGGCCCAGGAAGGCGATGTCGAGGATGGGCGTGCCGAGGGCGTCGGCCGGCAGCAGGCGCATCAACTCGGCGTCGTACTCGACGCAGGCGGCGTCCGCGCCGAGCGCCGTGGGAACCGGGTGCACCTGTTCGGGTGGCAGCCTCACGCGGGCGACGAGCGATTCGTCGACCATCCGGGCGTTCGCGTCGGGATCATCGAGGTCGACGACGCGCTCGTCGCCGAACCACAGGTGGATTCCGGCCCAGTCGCCGATCAATGCCGAGAGGGCGTCATAGGTGTGGCGGGGCGTGTTGCCCCCCGCGAGGGCGATGTGAACAGCGCCGGCCCGCCGCCGCCGGTCGGCGATGAGCTCGGCCAGCAGCCGCGCGGCCGCGACGGCCGCGTCGGTGGGGGTCTGGGCGATGATCAGCCGGGGCATCGGGGCCTCCCATGGGGGTCGCGTTGCGGTTGCGCGCATTCTTGCTGTCGCCACGGCCATGGGAAGGACTGTCCCGCGGGCGGATGTCGTGTTACGGTCCGGCGGTCGTGTAACGCCCCGGCCCGCCGGACGCACCGATCGGCATGGCAATCGTGTTCCACCATCGCGTCGAGCGCATCGAGCTCGCGGAGCGCATCGCGTACGTCCTCGAGGGCGATGACGGGTTTCGCGCGACCGTCGTCCCCGATCTGGGGATGCTGTGCTGGTCGCTCCAGCACGACGGCGTCGAGCTCCTCGGACAGCCGCACGGGCTGGAGGAATTCGCGCGCCACTGGGCGACGACGGGCATCCCGCTGCTCCACCCCTGGGCCAACCGGCTCGCGGGCGACCGGCTCGTCGGTGCCGACCGCCCGACGATCGACCCGGCGTCACCGCTCGTACCGATCGACGCGAACGGGCTGCCGATCCACGGGCTCAACCTGGCCGACGCCGGGTGGGTCGTGTCGACCCGGTCTGACGGTGGCTCGGCCGGTGTCAAGGGGCACCTGAGCTTCCAGGCTCGCGAGCTGCTCGCGGCCTTCCCGTTTCCTCACGAGCTCACGATCTCCGCCACCGTCACCGGGCGCAGGCTCTCGGTGACCACCGAGGTGGCGGCGACGTCGGATCGATCGGTGCCGGTGTCGTTCGGTTGGCATCCGTACTTCCGCCTTGCGGGCGTACCCCGCAGGCAGTGGCAGGTGTCGCTGCCCGTGCGCCGGCGAGCCCGTCTGGATGGACGGATGATCCCGACGGGCCGCGACATGCCCGTTGAGCCGTTCGATGGGACGCTCGGCTCACGTGCGTTCGACGACCTGTTCACCGAGCTCGAGCCCGACCCGGTGTTCGTGCTCGAGGGCGGGGGCCGGCGGATCGAGGTGGCGATGGGCGACGGGTACTCGATGGCGCAGGTCTACGCGCCGATCGAGCGTGACGTCGTGGCGTTCGAGCCCATGACCGCTCCGGGGAACGCGCTCGTGAGCGGCGACGGCCTGCGATGGGTCGCCCCCGGTGAGAGGTTCACGGCGGCGTTTGCCGTCACCGCCGCCGAAGGATAGGCCACTCAGGTTCAACTCGAGCTTGAATCTCCCCGGCGGCCTCCGACCGGCCGCGCCGGCGCCGACTCATCCCGCGCCTGCCGATTGGCCGCTCCGGCCGACTCGCGGGAGGGGAGGCCCGGCCCCGAGGTGCGGGTCGCTACTGGATGCCGCGGGCCCGGTCGATGTCGGCGGCGGCGCGAATGAGGCCGACGTGACTGAATGCCTGCGGGAAGTTGCCGAGCTGCTCACCTGTGGTCGTGTCGATCTCCTCGGCCAGGAGGCCAAGGTCGTTGGCGTACCCGGTGAGCCGAGCGAACAGCGCCTCGGCGCGGACGATCTCGCCGGCCATCGCGAGGCACGAGACCAGCCAGAAGGAGCAGATGACGAAGGTGCCCTCCTCGCCGAGCAGGCCGTCGGCGTTGAGCCCCTCCTCGTTGCGGTAGCGCAGCACGAGCCCGCCGTCGGTGAGGTCGCGCGCGACGGCCTCGATCGTGGAGCGCATCCGCGGGTCGGCGGCCGGGAGGAAGCCGTACATCGGCATGAGCAGGGCGGCCGCGTCGAGTTCGTCGGAGTCGAAGGCCTGCGCGTACGCCTGGCGCTTCTCGCTCCAGCCGCGATCCAGGATCGCCTGGCGGATCTCGTCGCGCTCGGCCGACCATTCGTCGGCCTTCGCGTAGACACCCAGTTTGGGGGCAAGCGCCACGGCCCGGTCGAGGGCGACCCAGCACAGCACCTTCGACGACAGGTGGTGCTGCGGGTCGCCGCGCATCTCCCACATGCCGGCGTCGCGCTCCCGCCATCGGCGGGCGGCGACGTCGGCGAGGTCGGCGACGAACTGCTGTACCTCGGGGTGGAGGTCGCCCACCTTGCTCTGACTCAGGTGCAGGCAGTTCAGGAGCTCGCCGTAGACGTCGAGCTGCTCCTGCGTCCAGGCGCCGTTACCGATCCGCACGGGTGTGGAGTCGCGCCAGCCGCGCAGGTGCGGCAGCGTCCGCTCGGTCAGGTCGTGCTCGCCGCCGATCCCGAACATGATCTGCAGCGGTTTGTCGCCCATCACACGCCCGCCGGCGGAGCTCGTCATGAATGAGATGAAGTCCTCCGCCTCGTCGGAGCATGCCCCGATGTAGAGGGCCTCGACGGTGAAGCTCGCGTCGCGCACCCATGCGTACCGGTAGTCCCAGTTGCGCTCGCCACCGACCGTCTCCGGCAGGGACGTCGTGGCGGCCGCCACCATCGCGCCGGACGGGCGGTAGGTCAGGCCTTTCAGCACGCGCGCGGAGAACCGCACCAGGTCCTTGTGCGGGCCGTCGTAGATGGAGTGCTCGTGCTCCCACGAGCGCCACGCATCCGCAGTCTCCGCGATGCGGTCGGCGACGTCCGCCGGGGCAGTCGGGGTGGGGGCGTCGTGCTCCACGGCCGCCCACCGCATCGCGAAGCCGGTCCGGTCGCCCTCGGCGAGGGTGAGCGTGCCGGTCATCGTGGCATCGGCGACCTCGACGTCGACGTCCGTGCGCACGAAGATCCGGTTGGCGCCGAAGGTCTGGCCGCCGGTCTCGGTACGGCGGAAGAGCGGGCGCACGAGGCCGTACTCCGGCCGGGGTGCCAGCTCGAGCCGCATCTCGACGGTGCCCTCCACGCCCTCGACGAGGCGCAGCACCTCGTGCGGGGCGCCGAGGCCGAGCTCGTGGCCGCGCTGGCCGGGGGCGAACGCCAGCGCGTCGGTGAGCCGCACGACGCCGGTCTCGGTGTGGAAGGTCGTCTCCAGCACGAGCGAGCCCGGCAGGTACCGCCGCTCGGTGCGAAACGTCCCCGTCGGGCGCACCGACCAGTGACCGGCGTCGGCGTCGAGGATCCTGGCGAACACCGCGGGGCTGTCGAACCGCGGCATGCACAGCCACTCGATGGCGCCGTCGGCGCTCACCAGCGCGGCGGAGTTGCAGTCGGACAGGAGCGCGTACTCGGCGATCGGGGTGCCGACGCTCATGGGCGTGGCGGCGGGGGACATGAGGGTGCTCGGGGCCATTATCGTCTCCGTTCTGTCTCGCGCCCGGCCGTCGCGGCCAGCTCGCGGCGGTCGGCGCGCGTGCGCGATCCGGCCACCTCCACGTACACCTTGATCGCGCCCTCGCCGTGCTCGAGCGCCTCGAGCATCTGCTCGTAGTTCTCGAGCCCGTCGATGCGGTGGGTCAGGAGCCGCCCGAGCCACCCCGGGAAAGCGAGCCTCGGCCTTCGTCATGTCGTCGACACCGCGCACGAAGTCACTGTTGAGGTTCGGGCCCGCTGCTTCGAGAAGCAGGTGACCTCGAGGCCGCGAAGGCGCAGCGCCAGGGTGGCGAGCAGGCCGATCGTGCCCGATCCGAGCACCGCCGCCCGGCGGGGCTCCCACACCCGCAGGCGGCGCTGGATCTCATAGGCCGAAACACGCCCTTCTACGCGACCGTCATCGGCTCGAGCAGCACGCCGGTCTCCTCGAGCGCGTCCGGCAGCGCCACGACGTACTCTTGTCCTCGACGTAGTACTCGGTCAGGTACCCGTGGCGCAGGTTGATGCCGCGCTCGTAGTGGACGTCGTCGGTGGTCATGTCCTGGAGGCCGATGCGGTCGTAGATGCTGTGGCCGGGCCGGCGCACGGTCGCCACCACGAGACCGCCGGGCTGGATGGTACTCGGCACGTCGGGACCGGCCTCGACGACCCGGCCGAGGTTCTCGTGCCCGGTGATGAGGTAGTCGTGCCCGGGGGGCGCCTCGCCGTACTCGGCGAGGTTGATCTCCTTGTCGGTGCCGTCGACGCCGACGCGGACGATCTCCACGAGCACGCCGCGGCCACCGTCGATGTCGGTGACGTTCGGCGGCTCCACCTCGCGAAGATGCATCGAGTTGGGTGTGCCTGGGTAGACGGCGATCGCCTTCATCGTGTGGAACCTCCCGGAGCGTGGCGGCGCGGCCGCGATGTCTGGGGGGTTTCGTTCCCGACTGCGGAAGCGCGTTACGTCAGCGGCGGGTGCGGTACCGGGCGAGCAGGAAGCCGTCCTGCTCGAGGAGCGAGCGCAGCTCCAGCGCGATCGGGGCCGGGAGGTCCGCCCCGGAGAGGATGCGCTTGGCACCGCCGCTTCCTAGCAGCGGCGAAATGGTGAGGCACAGCTCGTCGATGAGGTCGGCGGCGGCGAGCGCGCCGTTCAGGGTCGGGCCCCCCTCGACCAGGACGTGCCGCGCCCCGAGGTCCCCCAGCGACCCGACGGCAGCCCGCAGGTCAACGTTGCCGACGCCCGCCTGGATAACCTCCGCCCGCAAGCGCGCGGTGGCCAGGCCGTCGGCCGGCGCGTCGGTGGTGGTGATGACGATGGTGCGCTCCACGGCCTCGGTGAAGAGGGGCGCGTCCCAGTCGAGGTCGAGGCCGCGCGAGACGACCGCGATCCGCGGCCGGTCGGCCTGTCCCCGCGCGCGGCGGGCGTCGACGTACTCCTCGTAGAGCAGCGCAGGCTTGTACTTCTCGGCCCGCACGGTCCCCGCCGCCACCAGCACCATGTCGGCGAACGAGCGCAGCAGCCGGTAGATGAACTTGTCCGGCGGGCCGCCGAGCGGGCCCGATACCCCGCCGATGGCGGTCGCGCCGTCGACGCTGGCGATCATGTTCACCCGAACACCAGGTCGGCCGACGGCGTCGGGGAGGTCGGCGTAGACGGCCGCCGCGTCGACGGGGTCGACGTGCTGGGGGTGGATCTGACGCAAGTGCGCTAGTGGGCGAGCAGCGCCCGCCGTTCCCGGAAGAAGTCGAGCGCCGCGCCGCGCTGGTCGTGAGCACCGGTAAGGGCACTGAACGGCAGCACCGCGCCCTCGAACGCGTCAGCGTTCCAGAGGTCGCTCCGGGGCAGGCGGTCGAACGTCCACGGCGCCACGTAGAGGTACGGCTCGCGTATGACCGCGTCGCCCGGCGAGACGCCGAATCCCGCGCGGCGTCCCTCCGCCTCGTTCATGCACTCGAACGCCGTGTCGAAGTGCTCGGCCCATAGCTGCACGCGGCTGGCATCGGTCGATTCCGCTTCGCTGCGCAGCTCCTCGAGCACGGAGGCGGCGAAGCCGTACCAGTCCGCGAGCCACGTCGATGCGTCAGGGTCGACCGCGAGCTGCGCGTCCAGGTCACCCGCGGCCGGGACGTCGAACTTCGCCGCCCACTTGAGGTCGGGAGGGCCGTCCAGCACGAACGCGGCGGCGTCGTTCAGACTCGTGATCGGCGCAGAGGTCGCGGTGTGCCCGACCTGGCGGATGATCTGGGTGCCCACCACCCGCACCTGCTCGTCGGCTCCGAAGAACGGCGTGCCGAAGCCGCCAAGCGTCCATCGCAGGGCGATCTTACCGTTGACGCGCCGGCGGGCGGGGGAGAGCACGTATACGCCCAGCCGGTGCAGCGCGAGGCGGGTCTCCGTAAGCGTCTCCGGCGGTCGTGACAGGTGGCGCCACGCGCCGAGCCAGCGCTTGGCCACCCACTCCGACTGCTCCGGATAGTCGCCGAGCCACCGCTCCCACGTGAGGTCGGCGGCCGACGTCGGACCGACCACCGGCATTGTGCTGCCCGACGGGTCGGTGGGGTCGTCGGCGAACCACTCGTCGGTGACGGCCGGGGGGGACGGCTCCAAGACGCGGGCGTCGAACCGCCCGGCGAGGAGCCGTTGTGCTTCGCTGCGCGGGTCTCGGGCGATCTGGGCGCCGGGTGTGGCGCCAACGGGCTGGCTCGGCGTGGTGGTCACGTTCACGCTCCTCTGGTCCTCCGGATCGCGTCGAGCGTTACGTAACGGTTCCCGACGCAACGTGACTGTAAACCATCGCCGAGGTGGGTGAGTGCCGTGACGCTCACAAGCCGCGCGAGAACCGTCGAAGGCTGGTGGCCGTCACGATACGGCGCCGACGACGAAGACGGCTGGCTCAACGAGAGTCCAGGCGACGCGGTGCTGTTCCACCCGGGTGGGGCCGGTCGCGGGCGGTTGACAACGACGCACGTCGCGGGCGAGCCGGCCGGGAATGGCGCTCGCCGACTGGCTGGTGGAGCGGCGGGTCTCCGTGACCGGCTGCGACACCTACGGCCCGGCTCCCGCCGAGGACCCGCAGGAGCCGCGCGTCGTGGCGCAGACCGTCAACGTCAAGCACGGCGTGCTGGTGCTGGAGAACCTACGCCTGTCGGAGCTCGCGTCCGCCGGCGTCAGCGAGTTCATGTTCGTCGTGTCCAACCCCAAGTTGCGTGGCGCCACCGGCGCGTGGGTCGCGCCCCTTCCCCCGCTCGGAGCGCCCCTGCGCACCGGGGTCGCGACCGCGGGCTGACAAAGGCGGCGCACCGATGTGTGACGCGCTCCTTTTAGGATCCTCGAAGAGTTTCCCCGGGGTGCTCGGTCGCGTCAGGCCCCTGGGTTACGCCGGCGGGCGGCGGGCGATCGCGTAGGTCTTGGTGAAGGTGTACTCGAATCCGCGGGCCCCGGCCGCTGCCTCGACAGCGGCGGTGACGCGCTCCACCATGGCATCGGCGTCGGCCGGCGGCATGAGCCGGGTCCAGACGTGGCTGCCGACGGTGGTGATGCGGGCCATGTAGCGCTCCGGCGGTACACGCCGGTGGCGGCTCTCCACCCAGACGTCGAGCGGCTCGAGGCCGGCGGCGGCCATCGCGTCCTCCACCTCGTCCGGGAAGACCTGGGCCGTGAAGAACACTTCGATCACCTCCGGCGGCACCGGCGGATCGACGGTGCGCAGCACCTCGGTGTACTCGAAGTCGTGTCCCGGACCGGGAGCGACGAGCCCGATCACCCCGCCCGGTGCCGCCTTGGCGGCCATGGCTGCGATCGCCGCGGCCCGCTCGGGGAACCAGTGCAACGCCATGCTCGCGAGCACGCAGTCGTATGCGCCGTCCGGCACCGGCATGTCGAGGACGTCGGCTACGTGCAACTCGGCCGGCACCTGCGGCAGGCCGGCGAGCTTGGCGCGCATTCGCTCGAGCATCTGAGCTGAGATATCCACCCCGGCGACCGCCTCGATGGCGAAGCGTTCGGCCATCGCGATCGTCGCGAAGCCGGTACCGCAGCCCACGTCAAGGAGCGAGCGGTACGCGCCGGGTGGCAGAGCCCGCACGAGCCGCTCCGCGGCCTCGCGGTTGTAGCGGGTCACGTCGTCGTAGCGGTCCGCGTTGCGGTCGTAGCCGCAAGCGATCTCGGGCGCGTCGCTCATCGCCCGCAGCCTAGTGGGACCCGGGACGACGTCTCGGAGGACCAACACGTCATGGCGGCGTTACGGCGCGGTCGGCGCCTGGGCCGCCGGGGGAAGCGCCATCGACGCTCGCAGCGACACGAGCGGCGTGTCGGGAACGGTGACGAGCCCCCTGGTCGGCCGGTCGAGGTCGAACGTGATCAGCAGGAGCACCGAGACCAGCGCCGCCGCGAGGACGACCGTGACGACGCCGCGCGAGAGGATCGCGAGGTAGAGGGCGAGCAGACCGAGGCCGACCGCGGCGCCGACGATCTCGATCATGAGCACGGCGGACGGGACGCGGTTGCCCAGCGCGGACACCCTGACCGTCTGCATGTCGATCATCTCGTTGAGCGTCTCGACGTAGAGTCGCGGGGCGCTGTCGGTGGGCGACCCGTCGAGCGCCTGGCCGGCGAGGCGCCAGAGTGACCGCTGCAGCCGCTCGCCGTCGGCGATCGCGGCGTGCGCCGCGGCGCTGCCCGGCACGGCCTTCGACAAGCGGATGCTCGTGTCGGTGTAGCGCACGAGATCGTCGAGGGAGCGCGTCCGGTGAGATGCGTGCCGGTGGTCCAGGCGCTCGCGACGCGACGCGGCCCGAGGTAGATCTGCACGTTGTAGTGGGTCGCGCCCGGCTCCGTCCAGCGCAGGGTCGGGGTCTGGTCGGCCATCCAGGTGCCGATGAATGGCTGAGCCGCGCGGCGACATCGGTGGTGCTCGATGCGGCCTGACCGGGATCGATGGTGGGGATGACCTTGTCGAGTGGCACGAGCTGCGCCGCCTCGTTGCCCCAGAGCCCGCAGGAGCCCGGGATGGCGTCCTCGTCGCCGTCGGCGGCGAACCCGCCGGGGTCGGCGACCGGTCCCGCGTCGTCGGGCCACGCGAGCGCCCAGAAGTTCGGGGCGACGAGGTCGATGCCGGGCGCGACCCGCCCGCCGAGCAGGTTGCGCGGGATCTTGATGGCGACGTCGGCGGATGCGGCGCCGGGGACGGCGAGGGCCGTTGCGAGGGGCCGGGCGCCGCTGCGGGGTCTCAGTCGAGCATGCGGTGGATGTGGACGCTCAGGTCACCCAGCAGGTTGGTGTAGCTGCCGTACTCGTTGTCGTACCAGCCGAAGATCTTCGCGTGGGTCACGGGCACTTCGAGCGGCTCGCCGGGCAGGCGCTGCCGCATGTCAGCAGAGAGCCCGGGCACGGAGGTGAGGTCGATCGTGACGAACCCGGTCCGGGTGTGGGTCTCCACGCCCTCGATTACGACGGCTGCGCGCATGCCGGCGACATCGGCCGGGACGTTCTGACGGTCGCTGTAGACGAGCAGACCGCGCTGGGCGCCGTCGGCGGCGTCGGCGTAGATGCCGTTCAACACCTCGCGTGTCACGGAGCTCTCACCGTTCTGTTGGATCGTGGCCTGGAACGTGAGGTTGAGGATCAGCAGCGACTCCGTCGGCACCGGGATCCTCACGGAGTCGGCCATGAAGCCCACCTCGCCGATCTCCGGGAGCACCTTCTCGAGGGTCGCGGCCGCGTTGGTGGAGGTGAGGATGATGCTGTTCAGCGCGCTGCGGTTGCGCCGCAGATCCTTCGCGCCGGCGGCGGGTACGCTGTCGAGGAGGCTCTGGGAGTTCGTCGCGGCGTGCACCGTGCTCATCGACGCCGTCATGAGTTGCGTGGCCGGCATCCGGTCGATGAGGGGCCGGAGCATATGGGCGAGCGCGGTGGTCGTGCACGACGCCGCCGACACCACGTTGTGCCGGGCCGGGTCGAACGCGCCGTGGTTGATGCCGTAGATCAGCGTGACCGCGTCGTCGGGCGTTGGCACCGACCGGTCCTTGATCTTGAAGGCCGCGCTGTAGATGACGGTGTCGGCGCCGGCGGCGAGGTGTCCGCGCAGCGCCCCGGAGGGGTGGTCCGCGGGCCGGGTAGGGTCGTCGAACGCGCCGGTTGCATCGATCACCACCCGCACGCCGTGCTGCCTCCAGCCGATGTCGGCTGGGTTGCGCGCCTCGCGCAGGATGGTGACCGGCACGCCCGCGACCTCGATCAGGCCGGTCGCCTCGTCGACGACCCGGATGCACGGATCGGCGCCGACGCCGAACAGGAAACGGTGCATCGCGCCGTAGGTGGAGTCGTGCTCGATGACGCCGCAGACCGCGTCGAGGTTCCGGCCGACCTCGCGACCGACGTTGACCACGAGGCGCGCGAAGTGCCGGCGCGCCGCGTGGTGCCACACGAGGAGCTTGCCGATGCGCCCGAGCCCGTTGATGCCGAGCGCCGCCCCGTTCGCGTACGCGTTCATGGTATCTCCCTGTCGCTGTGACGCCTCACCATCGATGCCCCCCTTCCACGCCCACCATGGCGACGGGGTGCACGTCGAGGTACACGGTGCCGTCCAGGCCGCTGATCGAAAGCGGGTCGCCCGCGTGGAGCGCACGCCCGGCGAGGCTCGCCCGTCCCGCCTGCTCGTCGACGTCGAGGGCGCGGCATCCCACGACGCAGGTCTTGCCGAGGCGCTTGGCGGCCACGGCGGCGTGGCTGGTCGCGCCGCCGAGCGCGGTGAGGACGCCGTCGGCGGCGAGGACGAGCGCGATGTCGTCGGGCACGGTGTCGGGTCGCAGCAGGATCACCGCCTCGCCGGGGTGGCGGTCGCGAACCGCGCAAATGTCGGTCAGCGTGCACGCGACCCGTCCGGACAGGGCGCCGCCGCTGACGCCGATGCCGTGGGCGGCGCGGGCCCGGTCGAGTTCCGGGCTCGGCACGAACGCGGGCACCTCGCCGCGCGTGGCGACGACGGTGTCGCGGGTCTGCAGCAGGTAGAGGTCCTCGGCGCCGTTGCTCTCGAATGTGAATTCGATCTCCTGGTGGTTCATGCCGTGGTCTTGCACGAGGCTGCGCGCGATGCGCTCGAGGGTCCGGTAGAGCGCCGGGAAATCCTTCTCGAGCGAACGCTCGGTGGTGCGCGCCTCCCGCCGGCGCTGGCGCTCGGTGATGGGGTGAGCCTCGACGAGGCCGCCGACCACGTCGTCGCCCTGGCTCTGTATGGCGAAGTCGCCGGTCAGCGAGATGACGTCCGAGCTTCGCTCCGGCTGATCGGTCAGGATCACCCCGCTGCCCGATTGCTGGTCGAGGTTGCCGAAGACCATCGCCTGCACGATCGCGGCGGTGCCCCACTCGTCGGAGATGTGCAGCTCCCGCCGGTAGAGCCGGGAGGCCTCGGCGTCCCACGAGTCGTGGACGAGGTCGATGCATGCGACGAGCTGCGCGAACGGGTCGTCCTCCACCCGGATGCCGTGGGATGTGACGAGATCGCGGTACTCCATCGCCAGCGCCCGCATCGCCTCGGCCGGCAGGTGGGCTTTGTGGGCGACGCCGAGACGCGTCTTCGCCGTGGCGATCAGCCGGTCGAACCCGTCGCGTGCGAGCCCGTGGGCCATGCCCCACGACTGCACGAACCGCCGGTAGGAGTCCCAGGCGGCCCAGTTTCCGCGCAGCGTCGCGACGCCCTCGGCGATCGCCGGGTTCATGCCGACGTTCAGGAACGTGGCGAGCATGCCGGGCATCGAGAGCGGAGCCCCGCCGCGCACCGACAGGAGCAGCGGGCGGCGCGGGTCGGCGTACCGCGTGCCGGTGGCCCGCTCCAGGCGCCCCAACTCGGTGCGGATCCGTCGCTCGAGCCACTGCCGAAGCTGGGCCTCGTTTCGGATCGTGGCCCGTGCGCGGAACACGTCGGTGGTCAGGACGAACGCGGCCGGAACGTTGAGCCCGAGCTGGTTGAGCTGGCGCAGCATGAACGCCTTGCCCCCGAGCGCGACGATGCCGAGGTCGGTCGGCGCGGTCTCGATGGCCAGTACCGAGCGCCTCAAGTTGGGGGTCACGGCGGTGGGAGGCGCGGGGGCGCCACGGGCGTTCGCGCGCTCATCCAGCTCGCGGATCGCCATCCCGATCAGTGCGTCGAGCCGTCCCAGCGCGAAGCTGCCGGCGATGAGGTCCCGCAGCAGCGCCTCGGAGTGGCGCAGCACCGCCGCGGCAGCCGTGTCGTCGTGGGAGGGCAGGAGTCCCCGGTCGATCATCCTGATGACGACGCGGCGCACCGGCTCCTCGTAGGCGTCGAGGATCCGCGCCCGGATCGTCACCTCGAGGTTGCGCCCGAGCTGGTGGAACACGGTGACGAGCTGCGCGTCGGTGGTCTCGGGCTTGGCGAGCGCCTCGTCGAGCATCGCGAGCGTATGCGCGAGGCCCTGCGCCCGGAACCCTTCCACCCTGAGTCCGCGATGCAGCTGATGCAGCCATCCGGAGAGCACCCGCAGCCGCTCGCGTGGGTCGGCCGGCAGCGCGTCTTCCCTCATGAGCTGCTCGCAGATCGCGCTGGCGAGCGACTCGAGGCGGAACGTCAGGCCGGCGGCATCGAGGCGCTCCTCGCGGTACGACCCGTACATGCTGGGGATGCCGACGGCGATGTGACGCTTGAAGTAGATGTCCTCCACGGCGTGGATCTCGCCGGGGTGCAGCACGATCGCCTGCAGCTCCTCCAGGATCGCGAGGGCCATGTCGAGCGCGGTGGCGCGGTCGCCGCGGGCGAGGGCTTCGTCGAGCGCGCCGATGGCGGCGGCGTCGACACGGCGGTACTCGCGCAGCCGGTTCACGATGTCGCCGTGGTCGAGGGTGTACTTGCGGCGGATCTCGCGCCACATCTGCACGAGCAGCTCGGCGCGCTCGCGGTCGGTGGCGTCGCCGATGTCGAGCGCGGTGAGCGTGGCGTGAAGCTCATCCTCGTCGGATGCGAAGACCGCCGCGAGGGATCCGGTCCGACGCACGAGATCCTCGAACACGAGGTGGATGCCGCGGCTCTCGGGGCGTTCGGGGTCGAGCGTCGCGAAGAGCGACGGCGGCACGAAGTCGGCCAGCGGCGCGGGGTCGCCGGTGGCCCAGAAGCGGCCGACCTCCTCGACGAAGTCGATGAGGTGCGCGTTGCACTCGACGTGACTCTGCTTGCGCAGGAAGTGGCAGAGCGGGTCGCGCCGCTGTAGTGCCTCGTCGATGCGGGTGGACACGTCGCGCAGCCGGCCCTCGGACCCGATCTCCGCGAAGAACACGGGGAGGAGTCGCAGCAGGTGCGTCACCTCGACGTACACCGGCTCGATCGGCGCGGCCAGGAGCGACGACACATCGCGCTGGAACAGGGCGCTGTCGGGGATCGAGACGCCGCCCAGGCGCAGGTGGGCGACGAGCGCGGCCAGGAGCGGGCGGGCAGCCACCGGGTTGGCCTCCACGAGGCGGAGGTAGGTGCGGATGGCCTCCACGTGCGCGGGGTTCGCGCGCAGCGCCCACTCGTCCGTGAAGCCCGCGAACGCCGGGTACTCGAAGTCGGTGCCGAGCACGTCGTCCACGAGCGCCTCGGCGAGGTCGGGGTCGCCGGAGCGGAGCGCTTCGCTGCCGATCCGCGCGATGAGCTGCAGGACGGTGTGGGGGTAGGGAAAGTCGTGGCCGTGGAGGAGCTCGAAGATCGCGTGCAGCACGTCGCGACGGTCGGCGGATTCGTCGGCCATCAGGGCCGCGGCGGCGCGTGTGATCTCGCGCAGCGCCGTCTCGTGCGCCGTGGAGAGGTCCGGGTGGCCGAGTACGCGCAGCAGCCAGCGGATCTGCGTCATCTTGCCGGTGGGTCCGGGCGCTCCTCCAAGCGCGTCGGACGCGGTGAGGTAGGACCGTACGATCTGGGCGTTGTCGGGGATCGCGAGGATCGCGCCGGCGCTCGCGAGAAGCGGCGGGGTGAGGGCGTGCAGCGTCGCGAGGGCGCTCCGAAGCTCCGCGTGCGTCACGGCGCCCGTCCCCGCGATGAGATGCACGGCGAGGTCGCGTTCCCATTCGGCCGGGTCGTCGCGTTCGAGCCAGGCGGTCAGCACGGTGCCGAGGGTCCGGGCGAGCAGTCTGAGCGCCGCCTCGGCGGTGGCACCGGCCTCCGGGGACTCGACGGCGGTGAGGGTCCGCCCGAGCCGTCGCAGCGCGGGGCTCGTGACGGGAGCGAGCCGCGGCGCGGCGGCCATGAGGGCGTCGAGCTCGCGGATGGCGTCGTTCACGGCGGCGAGGTTGCGTGGGAGGGTGTCGCCGGAGTCGCGCACGACGAGTTCGAGGTAGGTGAGCCATTGCCGGGCGGCATCGTCGCGGACGTCGTCGGGCGTGGCGTCGCGGACGATGGTTGCGTAGAGGTCGCAGACGATGCCGATGGCGTCGGCGCCGCGGGGGCAGCCGTCGAAGTAGTGGAAGTCGTTCATCGCCCGACGGTGGAGGTCCGCGAGGGTCTGCGCCCAGTTGGGGTAGCGATGGTGGATCTCGCGCAGCAGGGCCAGGGTCGCGTCCTGCACGCCGCGCCACGGCGCGGCGATCTCGAGGAGCGCCGCGTGCTCGGCCGGGATCACGACGTCGACGGCGGTGCGCGCGAGGTTCGCTTCGAGTGCGCCCGTCGTTCCCATGGTCATGCCCAGTCCTCGCGCGTTCCGATGATTGGAGTCTGGGTCGCCGTTCGCCGCCTGGAATCGGGGCGATCCGCCGCGCCGATTCGGATTTCCCGTAGTCGTCGCTCGGCGGCTCAGCGCGCGCGAGGGCGCGCGCGCCCCGATCCCGACCGGCGGTCAGGCGAGGAGCTGCTGGTACACCCGCGCAGTCTGGGCGGCGATCGCGGCCCAGTCGAACTGCTCTACCGCCCGCCGCCGCCCGGCGGCGCCCATCGCGCGAGCGCCCGCGGTATCGGCCAGCAGCCGGTTGACGCGGTCGGCGATGTCGGCGGCGAACCGGGCCGGGTCGCGGGGCGACCGCGACGCGTCGTCCATCGGATCGAACGGCACGAGCAGGCCGGTGACGCCGTCGTCGACGACCTCGGGAATGCCCCCCGTGGCGGTGGCGACGACCGGGGCCTCGCACGCCATGGCCTCCAGGTTCACGATGCCGAGCGGCTCGTAGATCGACGGGCACACGAACACCGAGGCGTGGCTCAGGAACTGGGCCACCTCGGGTCTGGTGAGCATCTGCTGGATCCAGACGACGTTGCCGCGCTCGGCCTGCACCCGGGCGACTTTCTCCGCGATCTCCCGGGCGATCTCCTGGGTGTCGGGCGCGCCGGCGCACAGCACAAGCTGGGCCTGCGGATCGATCGCCGGCGCTGCGTCGAGCAGGTGGGTGAGGCCCTTCTGCCGGGTGATCCGCCCCACAAACACGACAGTCGGCACAGCCGGGTCGACGCCGTAGCGCTCGAGCGCGTCCACCGCCGGGTCGGGTCGGTACTCGCCGGCGTCGATGCCGTTGTAGATCACGCTCACCCGGTCGGGGTCGATTGCCGGGTAGCAGGCGAGCAGGTCGCGCCGGTGCTCACGCGAGACGGCGATGATCGCGTCGGCGCCTTCCAGGCCCGTGCGCTCGCAAAACGACGAGAGGGCATAGCCGCCGCCGAGCTGCTCGGCCTTCCACGGGCGAAGCGGCTCCAGGCTGTGCACGGTCGCGACGTGCGGGATGCCGTGCACGAGCTTCGCGAGGTGGCCGCCGAGGTTGGCGTACCAGGTGTGGGTGTGGGCGAGGTCGGCGCCGTCGACCCCGGCGGCCATGGCCAGGTCGATCGAGACGGCCTCGAGCGCGGCGGCGTGGGGCGCCTCGCCGCGCAGCGCATCCCAGGCGCGGTAGGCGTGCACACGGGGGCCGTCGCCCGGCGGGCGCTCGGCGCCCCAGCAGTGCACGTCGACGTCGATGAGCTTGGCGAGCTCGCGGGTGAGGTACTCGACGTGGACGCCCGCCCCGCCGTAGACGTCGGGCGGGTACTCGCGGGTGAGGACCGCGACCCTCAAGCCGCGGCGACCCGCTGGCCCTTGCCGATCACCACGATGCCGCCCTCGGACACCACGAACCGTTCGCGGTCCGCGTCGAGGTCGACCCCCACCTGGGCGCCCTCCTCGATCAGCACACCCTTGTCGGCGATGGTCCGGTGGACGACGGCCCCGCCGCCCACCACCACGTCGTGCAGCAGGACCGAGTCGCGTACCTCCGCCCGCTCCTGCACCCGCACGCCGGGGGAGAGGATGGAGTGGTGCACCCGCCCACCTGCCACGATCACGCCGGCGCACACGAGCGAGTCGGTCGCGACGCCCATGCGGTCCTCGTCTGCGAACACGAACTTCGCCGGCGGGAGCGGCTCGGGCATCGTGAGGATCGGCCACTGCATGTTGTAGAGGTTGAACGCCGGGATGACCGCGATCAGGTCCATGTTGGCGTCGTAGTAGGCGTCGAGGGTCCCGACGTCGCGCCAGTAGCGGTCTCCGTCGGGGTTGCGCCGCAGCCCGGGGACGTAGTTGGTGTTGAAGTCGTAGACGTGCGCGTCGCCGCTCGCCGTGAGCATGGGGATGATGTTGCCGCCCAGGTCGTGCCGGGAGGTCGGGTCCTCCGCGTCCCGGGTGACGGCGTCGATGAGCGCCTCGGTCGTGAACACGTAGTTGCCCATCGACGCGAGGATCTGATGAGGGGCATCGGGCAGCCCCTCGGCGGTGGCGGGCTTCTCGAGGAACGCCTCGATGCGGGTGCCGTCGGCGGCGCGGTCGATCACGCCGCAGCGGCTGGCCTCCTCGATCGGCGCCCGGATCCCGGCGACGGTCACGCCGGCGCCGGTGTCGATGTGCTGATCCAGGATCTGCCGCGGGTCCATGCGGTAGATGTGGTCGGCGCCGAGCACGACGACGTAGTCGGGCTTCTCGTCGTGGATGAGGTTCAGGTTCTGGTAGATGGCATCGGCCGACCCGGCGAACCAGTGCGGCCCCCGGCGCATCTGCGCGGGGACGGGCGTGACGTAGTTGCCGAGCAGGGCGGACAGCCGCCAGGTGGTGGAGATGTGCCGGTCGAGGCTGTGGCTCTTGTACTGGGTCAGCACGACGATCCGCAGGTACCCGGCGTTCACCAGGTTGGACAGCGCGAAGTCGACGAGCCGGTAGTTGCCGCCGAACGGCACGGCCGGCTTGGCGCGGTCGTCGGTGAGGGGCATGAGGCGCTTGCCTTCCCCTCCCGCGAGCACGATGCCGAGCACGTGGGGCATGACCGAAACCTACCCGCCTCAGGGGTCCGCGGGAGACCGCATGCCGCGCGATCTACCGGAGCGTCACCGCCTTGCGGGTGATTACCCCGATGCCGACGGCGTCGCGGAAGATGCTGGTGGCGATGACCGCCTTCGCCCGCCGGCCGCGCACGTTCAGCGCGACCCGGATGTTGGCGGCGGTCCCCGATGCAATGGAGAACGACCGGCCGCCAACCCGCGTGGTGCCGTTCCGCAACGTGAGGGTTCCGGCGCACCGCACGGCCTCGATCGCGGGGCAGACCAATCGCAGCGTCACCCCGCGCGACACGACCCGCGTGCTGGTGGTGGCGACGCCGACGCCGCGGCTCAGGGCCTCGCACGCGCGCGGCACGTCGGATGCGTCGAGGAGCGCGCTGTCGACGCCGCCGCCGCAGGAGACGTCGTCCGCGGAGATGTCCCGGGCGCGCAGGGTGTCGTTGCCTGGACCCCCGGCGAGCGCGTCGATGCCGGGACCGCCGTCGAGTGTGTCGTTGCCGCGGGCGCCGTTGAGCCCATCGGACCCGGCCCCGCCGCTGAGGGTGTCGCTGCCGGAGCCCCCGTTGAGCTCGTTGGCGGCCGCGCTGCCGGTGATGGTATCGGCCTTGGCTGTGCCGGTGACGTCCTCGATGTCGGCCCCGACGTTGTCGGCCTCACCGGCGACGCCGTCGTTGGCGAGACCGTCGAGGGTGACGGTCACCCCGACGGCGGCGTCGGAATAGTCGATCAGGTCGGTGCCCGCCCCGCCGCTGAAGCTGTCCGGGTCGGTGTCGGCGCCGGCGTCGGGGATCGTGTCGTCGCCGGCGCCGCCCTGGACGCTGTCGCGGCCCGATCCGCCCGACAGCGAGTCGTCGCCGTCGCCGCCGACGAGGGTGTCGTCGCCCGCGCCGCCGGTGAGCTGGTCGTCACCGCCCATGCCGTTCACGGTGTCGTTGCCGGGGCCGCCCTGGAGGGTGTCGGCGCTCGTCGCGCCGGTGAGGGTGTCGTTGCCGTCGCCGCCCTGCAGGGTGACGCCGACCTGGGTGACGGTCGGGTCGATCGAGGCTTGGTCGTTGCCGTCGACGAGGCTCACGTTGACATCGGTGACGCCGGCCACCGGGCAGGTGGCGGTGTTGGCGTTGACGGCGATGCAGGGGGCGGTCGGGGTGATGGTGGAGCCGGGATCGGCCACCGTGAAGAAGTTCGCACCGCGGGTGACGGTGACGTTGTTGGTCTCCGCCGCCGCGGCGGTGAACTGCAGCGTCGTACCGCCCTGGACGGCAAGGGTGGAGGCCATGGCCGTCTGAGCTGCGGCGAGGCACGCCGTCGCGGCGAGGAAGGCGAGGACGAGGCGGCGCATGGAGGTCTCCCTGTTCGCGGATCCGTCGGCGCGGGCGACCCTACCAGCGGTGTTCGCCGTGGCCTCGAAAGGCGGGCGGGCCCGGACGGCAGGGGGGTCCGTCCGGGCCCTGGGGGTCGCCCGCTACGCGGCCATCTGCTCGCCGAGGCCGAGGCACGACGGGCAGGTGTGGGGTACGAGGCCCTCGCCGTTCGGGTCCTCGAAGATGCGGCGCTGTCCCCAGCAGGTTGGGCAGGGGGTCCAGATCGTCCGGGTTTCGGTTTGCAGTGTGAGGGTGTCGGCGGGGTTCATGGCGGGCTCCTGGGCGTGGGGTGACCGTGACCCGAAGGTACGGTCGGGCCGCGAGTGGGTCGTGCTCCGGCACGACGCTGGTTGTGTCACGCGCGTGACGTTTGTCGGTGGTGTTTGGGGAGTGGGGTTGGGGAAGGGCATGGCGCGGGCGGGAGTTGAACCCGCTGTCTCGAGCTCATGAGGCTCGTGAGATGGCCGTTTCTCTACCGCGCGTCGGACGGCCCGCCCGCCGTGACACGGACGGACCGTTTGGGGGAACGCACCGGAGGGGCCGGTGCGGAGCAGCCGCTGTGACTAGGCGGCTTCTGGCCCGTCGCGCCCGAAGGCGGGGTACCGAACTCCTTCGGATACCGACGCGCCGCGTCGTGCAGCGCGGTCGCGAGGCCGTCGACGAGCGAGCCGGGCTTCGTGGACGTGCTGTGCACGGCGTAGGCGTTCGGCGTCGAGGTCGATGAGGCTGCGTCCGGCGAGGTGCGCGAGGTGCGTGCCGCCGGACAGGTGAACGATGTTGCTCACGGTGTGCTCCTTCGCTTGTGGTCTCGGCCCGCGCCGGGGGGGACGCGGGCCGGGAGCGGGCTGCCGCTCCGCCGATCCTCCCCATCGAGATCGGCGCAACGGCGCGGCCGCTCGGCGTGGAGTGGTGAGCGCCGGATGGGGTGTTCTGGTCACGCCGCGGGTCGCGGTGTGCGGTGTCTGTGCCACTCGCCCCCCCTTCGGCCCTGGATCACCGCCGGCCCCGTTGACCTCGGGTGCCTGGCACCTGAAGGTGAAACGGGCGGGTGGAGGTGTCGTCGTGGAGGGGGTTTGGAGCCTGGTGCCCGCCCGGGATGGGCGGGGGCCGTTCTCACTCGGGCGGGGCCTCGATTGCGGTCTCGTGCTTCTTCAAGCTGGGCATCACCTGCTCGGGAATCGGGGTTTCGGGCAACAAAAAGGGCGACCTCTCGGTCGCCCTCGCGAAGCTTGGTCACATGCGGTACGGGTCTACCGCGGGCGCCTCACTGCGAGGGCAGAAGCCATCGTGCGCGGGCAAGCGTGAAGCCAGCGCAGCTTGGCGGCGCGGGTCACGAAGTTGATGTCGAAGGAAATACTCATGGCTTGGGTCGGGCAGGGTAGGGCATCGTCGCGGGAAATGCAAATCGGGGCCGGGAGGAGTGCAGGCTGACTCGGCGCACCTCCCGGCCGGGTCGGGGTTCAGGCGACGGAGTCACGCCATTCGTTCACTTTCATGAAGATCGGGACGGCCTGCTCGATCTCGACCACCGGCATGAGCTCGAACTCGAAGTAGGCGATCCATGGCGCGACGCCCTCCATGAGGGCGGTGGGGCTGTCGGTGTCGAGGACGCCGAAGCCGCCGCTGCCGTCGGAGAAGGCCCAGTGGTGGACGAACGTGAACGGCGGCTGCCAGTTGGTGAAAAGCTGGAGCGTGCGCTTCTCGCTCGATTCGGTGACGGAGTCCCTGACGCGGTAGATGAAGCCGAACTGCATGTTCACCCCTTTGATCGGATCCGTCTGCCGACCGTACAAATGACGGGGTTGCCGGGTCAATGGCCCGGAGAGCCCCACCGTTGGGGAGCTGCCAGGGTCGCGCAAGACATGGAGTTTTTCAACATTTGATAGGCTCGGGCCGCGTTGGGCGGTTGAACGTGGGGTGGCGATCGCGCGGTCCGTCCTTTCTCGATCCGTGATGCCCAGGGGGCTTTCGTGCGACGGCTCGTACGTGTTCTCGTCGGTCTTGCGCTCTGCGTCGCGGTGGGCTGGACCGCGGCGGGGCATCGGTCGCAAGCCGCGCCCGCGAAGTGCCCCGCGGGAAAGGCCGCCCGCGTCGCCAACGGGGTGCGCACCTGCATTCCGGCATCGCGACTGAGGCAACGCGTGGTGCCGCCGTCCGTCCTGGTGGCGACGGTGCGAAGGACCCTTTCGGGCTGGCCGGTGCTCTCGATCCGCCATCCACAGTCTGAGAGGCGTAGCCTGCCGCCAGGTATCTGGACGATGCCGCGGACGCTCTGATCGGCGTCCGGTTCACCGCATGAGGCATGGGAGGTTGGTCGATGAGGCGCGCGGTCTGGATTGGCGGGGTTGCCGCCGGGGTGGTGCTGGCGGCGTCGGTTGCGAATGGCGCGCCGGAGACGCTGGACTCCTACGCGGTGGCGGTCCACCCGTCGGAGCCGAACCGGGTGGTGGTCTTCTCGCAGGGCAGCCTGGGGCATGGGCACTGGGTCACCACCAGCATGGACGGCGGGGCGACGTGGGGAGCGCCGGTGGAGTCGCTGCGACGACCCTGGGGCTGACCGAGCACGCTGTGGTCCTGCCCGGCGGGGTGCTGCTCGTCCAGAGCGACAACGGCAAGGTGTTCCGCTCGGCGAACGGCGGCGTGACGTGGAAGGCGACCCTCAAGCCGCCGGCGTGGGGCATCGTCGACGTGGTGTCGGACGCTGCCCGCCCGAAGGTGGTGTGGGCGTGGAACCCCCTGGGAATGCTCTTCCGCTCCGTGGACGGCGGGATCGTGTGGCGCCGCGCGTTGCGCGAAGCGTCGGGCTGCACCGATGTCGACGCCCAGCCGGGGACGAAGGTGGTGCTCGCGACGTGCGACATGTGGGTGAGGCGATCGATCAACCGCGGCGCGACGTGGCGGCCCGTCGGCCCGACCCGTTTCCCGCTGCCGCTGTTCTCCCGGGGGATCCCGCCGAGGTTCGAGAGCCTGGCGTTCGACCCGTCGCATCCGGCTGTGGTGGTGGCGACGGCGGTCCGCCCGCGGGGCCAGCAACCGCAACTGTGGCGCTCGTCGAACGCGGGCCGCACGTGGCGGAAGGTCGCGACGCCCAACGTGTCGCGCGTCCCGGTGGGTCGTACCGCGCCGGAGGATCGGGGCGATCCGTGTGACGGCGGGGGCCGACCAGATCATCGTCGGCCCCTTCACCAGTGCCGGGAAGCCCGTGTTCCTCGCGTCCGCTGACGGCGGGGTGACGTGGTCGATCCAGCCGCTCGACACCGGCCTGCCGAGCAACGACCCGCGCGGATCCGGCGATTCCGGACCCCGCCCGCGCCGCTGGTTCGAGCAGCGGGTTGTTCATGCCGATTCCGACCGGCAAGGAACAGATCTGGGGTTACCGTTCCGCGAACCCCCTGTGGGGCGCGATCAGCTTCTACGTGGCTCCGGCTCCGCTCCTCCGCCGGTGACCGAGTAGCCTCTCGGCGGGGGCAGGGACGTCCGACACGGCACGGATGCGTCGAGCGTCGGAAGGTCGAGCGCCCCGCCCTCGGGGATCACGCGACTCGACCGCCACGTCCCGTCTGGGTTTGGTCCCTCGTGGACGTGACGCTCCGGGCGGGGACGTCGACGAGCCAGTACACGGGGGGCGCCGGCCTTCGCGTAGAGCGTCGCCTTGTACCGGTGATGACGTCGGGTGTCGGCCTCGTCACCAGTACAAGCTCGTCGATACGTGGCCACGCCGCTCCGCGTCCGGGCCCTCGCGGCGAAGCTCCTCGAGCAGGGCGGTCACGCGGCGCTGGCCCGGCATCGTCGGCCCGGCATGGGCCCGGAGGGTCGCGACCTCGCGTTCGGAGCGAGCGCCTGCTTCGCACGGCTGCGGCGCGACTGGGCGACTTCGCCGCTGTCAGCGGGAAGACCGCTGACCTCTCATTGCAGATCGACGACCTGCGGAGCTCGGCGGAGTCGATCACCCGGGAACTGTGGACCGCGGCGGCCCGGAAGGAAGAGCGGTTCAAGGAATACCGGGCCCGGCGGGCAGGGAGTGATCCCGGCTGGAGCGACACGGTGGTGCCGGAGACGCCGTACGCTTTCATCGGGCGTCGCGCCGGCTCGGCGAGGTCACACCGACCGGAGCCAGACGCTTCCCGGCCGGGGGAGGCGTTCCTCGCTTCGGACGGTCAAGTCGCCGTCGACGGCCAGTGGTGCAGCAATCCCTCCGCGCTCCGTCGGGATGTCGCCGGCGTGGCGCTCGACCTCCCGGAGCACGCTGTCAACGGCGAGGCGGTCGAGGGCACGCGTTCGGTGCGACCGAAACTCGTCGAAGCCGCCGGGCCAGTGTGGTGGGCGTTCGCTCATGACACGCGGCTGCGTTCTCCGCGTCGGGCTACGCGGCGGCACGACGGAGACGGAAGCGACGCTGAGCCGGGGAATGACCGGACGTGGTCGGCGCGGGTCGGGGGGTGGCGACGGCCAGGCGGACGAGCCGGTGGTGGGCGGCGCGGGCGTGACGGTCGGCGACGATGGCGGCGGAGAGGTGGCTGCTGAGTGTGGCGTTCATGACGGCTCCTCGTGCTCGAACGTGATGGGACGAGCCTAGGAACGACGGGCAGGGGGTCGCATCGGGGGGCCACCCCAGCGTTGCCGTCACCACCCCCCTAGCTTTGGGGATCGAGGGGTACCCCTAGATTGCGGGCGGCTGTGACGGCCTCCCCGCGGTTTGCGGCGCCGAGCTTGTCGAGCACGGCCGCCACGTGGTGCTCCACCGTCTTTGGCGAGACGACCAGCCGCTCGGCGATCTGCCCGTTCGACAGGCCCTGCGCCACCAACTCCAGCACCTGCATCTGCCGGCCGGTGAGCCCCACCGGGTTCTCCCGGGTCGACGCCCGGGGGCCGCGCGGCACCCGTGTCGCGCCGGTGCGCCGCGCCAGGTCGCGGGCGAGGCCCGCCACCGCCGACGCCCCCAGACCGTCGAGGAGGGTGATCGCCTCGAGCAGCGAGTCGGGGTCGCCGGCCTGCATCAGGGCGAGGGCGCGGTGGTACGGCACCCCCAGCTCCCGCCACGCCGCGGCAGCCGCCAGCGGATCGCCGGCCATCTCCAACCCGAAGGGGTCGGGGCAAACCGGCACCTCGTCGAGCACGCCGGCCCGGTGGCGCCACAGGGCCAGCGCGCCGACGTCCCAGCGATTCCCGACCTGCAGGGCCAGCGCGTAGGCTTCACGCGTCGCCGCATCGACCGCGTCGAGGTCCCCCGCCAGCCACGCCACCTCGGCCCGCGCGCAGGCGATCGGCCGGATGCGCTGCAACTCCTGTGTGGCCTCGGCGAAGCGCCAGGCCTGGTCGAGAAGCTCGGCGGCGCCGGGGTCGCCGCGGCGGGCGTGGATGAGTCCCAGCACCTCGAGCGCTGGGATCCGGGCGACCGTCTGACGCAGCGTCGGGATCGCGACGAGTTCGGCGGCGGTGGCCTCGGCTGCCGCCCAGTCGCCGGTGGCGAGGTCGATCAGCGCGTCGAGCGCCGTGAGGTACTCCACGAACGAGACCTGCTCACGCTCACGTGCGTACGCCATGCCGCGTTCGGCGATGCGCCGGGCGTCGGAATACCTGGCCTCGTCGTTGGCCATCCACGCGGAGTTGACGAACGCCCGGCAGGCATGCTCGTCGAGTCCCGCCTCCATCGCGCGGGCCGCGCTCTCGTCCAGCAGCGCCTGGCCGCGGGCGGCGGCGCCGTGCGCGTCGCCACCGAGGCTGGCCTGCAGGAGCGCCGTGCCGAGGTTGTTCTGGGCGTGCACCAGCGTCTCGACGTCGCCGACCTCCTGGGCGAGGGTCATCGCGCGCTCACCCCAGGGGATGGCCTCCTGGTCGTGCTGGGCGAGCATCGCGAGCTGCGAGCGGTTGCTGAGCGCCATGGCGAGCTCGCGTCCGGGCGGCCCTTCCTCGAGCAGCCGGATCGCCTCGTCGGCGGCGGCCTCCGCGCCCGCCCGATCCCTCGCCCACCAACGGATCCGCGAGAGCCACCGGAGCGTCGCCCCTGTCGCCAGCGGATCGCCGAGCTCGCGGCGCAGGGCCAGCGCCTCCTCCCGTGCCCGCAGCGCCTGCTCGGGGTCGCTTCCGTGGTAGGCCTCCTCCGACAGGAGCTCGAGCACCTCTGCGCGCTCCTCGTCGCTCATCATCGTGTCGTACTCGGCGACGCGGGCGAGCAGGTCGACCGCCTCGCGGTGGGATCGCGCGGCGGCAGCTTCCCTCCCCGCAGCGGTGCCGTGGCGCACGAGGGCTTCGGCGTCATCGGCCTGCCACGCGTGGTGGGCAAGGCGGGCAGCCGACGCGCCTCGCCGGCCGAGAGCCGCCAGGACGGCGCGGTGCAAGGCGGCGCGGCGGGCCCCGGACAGTGTCTCCTCAACGGCGCGGCGGGCGAGCTCGTGGCGATATCGCGCGAAGGATCCGTCGATCACCAGCAGGCCGCGCTCCTCGCAGTCGGCCAGGGCGGCGTCGGCGGAGCCCAGGCATTCGTCCACGAGCCATTGCTCGGTCTGTGCTGGGACGACGCTCACGAGCTCGGCGGCTTCGCGACCGTCAGGCCCGAGGCGCGCCAGCCGGCTCAGCACGGCGTCGCGGACACTGGGCGGAGTGGGCCCGTCACCCGCCGAGAGCGCCTCCGTCACGAAGAACGGGTTGCCGCCGGTCACCGCGTGCAGGGAGGCGGCGTCGACCCCGGGACCGGCCAGGACGCCCACGGCGGCTGGGCTCAGCGGTGCCAGGGGGATCCGCCGTGTGCGAGCGGCCGGTGCGGCCGCCAGCGCCCGGCGAAGGGGATGGTCCGGGGCCACCTCGTCGTCGCGGAACGAGATCACCAGCAGCGCCGGCAGGTCCTCCACCCGCCGAGCCACGTGGGTGATGACGTCGAGGGTTGCCTCGTCGGCCCAGTGGGCGTCCTCGACCACGCACAGCGTGGGCCCGTCGCGGCGCAACTCGTCGAGTACGGCGCGTGGGGCGCCCACCGGCTCCTCCTCCAGCCGGCGAAGCAGTCGCGGCAACTGGTCGGCGATCTCCAGGAACGGCCCCAGCGCCCGCGGCACCGCCAGGTCGTCGCACCCGCCGATCAGCGTGCGGGCCGCGTCGGCCTCGCCGGCGAACGCTCGAAGGAGGGTCGTCTTGCCAACGCCGGCCTCGCCGCTCACCATCGCCACCGCGCCCGCCCCGGCGCGGGCCTCGTCGAGCGCCGCCGTGAGGTCGGCCAGCGCCGCTTCGCGCTCGAGGAGTCGCATGCCGGAATGCTCGCAGAGTCGCTGGACGTGGGTCTACGCCCGAGCCGGGTCAGTCGGGGCGCACCGCGAACACCGGGTCCACGCCCAGGAACCGCCCGACGTCAGCCGCCTCGTGTCGCAGCGCCCGGCGGCTGCCGCGCGGGAGGGTCGTGAAGGGCCGCACCGCGATCTCGCGGCGCTCCAGGCGCCACGTGCCGACGATCCGGCCGGTCACCACCACCGCGGCCTGGATCATGCCGCCGTCCAGGATCCGCTTGGCGTGGGCTGGGTCGAGGATGAGGTCGCGGCCGCGGTAGCCCAGCAGGTAGTCGTCGAACCGGCCCAGCAGGCGGGGTGGGGTGTCACGGCCAGTCGCCAGATCGGTCGAGGCGAGGGCAACCATCGGCGTGCCCGCCACGTCCAGGTCCACCAGATCCTCGGCGATGTGCCCGAGCGCTGCCCGCGCGTCGGGCATCGGCAGGCCCGACCAAGTGGCGAGGTCCGCGGACGTCGCCGGGCCGTGGCCGGCCAGGTAGCGCCGGGCCAGGCGGGCGAGTGCCTCGTCGCGCTCCAGCGCCGGCGCGGGGGGCACCCACTCGTCCAGGAGCACGTAGGTGGGCTCGTCGGCGCCCACCTCGGGCCCGCGGCAGATCAGGCCGAACGTTGCGGCGTAGTGCACCAGGTGGGCCGGGGCCTGGTCGGTCGGGTCGATCGCCACTCCCTCGGCCGCGATGGCGGCCATGAGCTCGGCGCGGGTGAGCGGCCGGGAGCCCGCGAGCGCCCGCTCGATCGCCGCCAGGCCGCGTCGGCAGGTGTCGGGGTCGAGGCCGAGCTGGTCACGCCGGCGCTTGCCCATGCGGGTGAAGTGCGGGCCGAGCAACCCGATGATCCATCGCACGTCGTCGGCGGCGAGCATGTGCAGGGTGCCGCGCATCGCCCACGTGCGGACCACGGCTGCCTCGCTACACGCCCGGTCGACGTCGTCGCGGGTCAACCCGATGCTGCGCGAGCGCACGGCCAGTCGCGCCGCCGGGGTGGACTGGGCCTGCAGGGCCACCATCCGGCGCACGGCGATCGCGACGTCGCCCGCCCGCTCGTGGTTGAGAAGCTGCGCCTGCAGCCGCAGGGCCCGCAGCTCCTGCGGTGACATGGCGGTCGGCACCGGGCGACGATAGCGCCAGCGCCCTGGAGGAATGACCTCGGCCGGCACGTCACAGGAATTTGCACGGTTGGGGTGCGAAGTTGGCACAGTGCGCGCACTACGTGTGACGCCGGGTCTGGCTGAATGGCTGGGCACTGTCAAACGGCCGAACCCGCGAAATCCGTGGTCGGCGAGCCCCCGTCACGGTGACGCACCCAACGCCGTGACAGAGCGGGCCGCCGGCCTCGGATGGGCGGCCGGCCCAGGAACGACGAGAGGAGCTACGGCCCGGTTACTTGGTGACGACGAACCGGCCCTTGCCGACGATGCGGCCGTATCGCTGTTGGGCGAACGACCCGAACCCCGGCCAGACAAACAGCTGATAGACGCCCGGCGCGAGGCGGTAGCGCACGCCCTGGAACGTCCACGAGCGCTTGAGCGGAAGCTTGGCCGCCGTTGGCCAGAGGCTCAGGATCTTGCGGTTGCCGCGGTAGAGCTGCACGTTGTAGTAGGTGGCGCGCGGGATCACGGCCCAGCGTGCGACCGGCGGGCCCTTGAGGCGGGCGTTGTTCAGTGGGGTCAGGAGCCGGCGGGCGGGGGAGGTGCGCACCGTCTGGGTGGCGAGGTTGCCCGCCCGGTCGATCGCGGTGACCTGGTACTGGTAGGCGGCGAGGTTGCGGACGCGCCGGTCGACGAATCCAGTCGCCTTGCCGCGGAACACCGCCGAGATCGGGGCCCCGGAGAGACCGGGGCTGCGAGTCACCACGACCGCCACGGCGTCGCGGGTGCTCCAGTGCAGGCGCACAATCCCGTCGCCCGGCTCGGTGGTGAGGGGGCTGATCGCCGGCGGGGTCGCGTCGTACTTGAAGTTGAACGTGTACGGGGCGCTCACGTTGCCGGCCTGGTCGGTGCAGATGCGGGTCAGGGAACCGGTCGCGGTCTGAGGGCCGGCGTAGGAGGCCCAGCAGGCGGCGAGGCCCGACACCGCGTCGGAGCCGGTGAACTGCACGTCGAACGGACCGTTGATCCAGCCGTCCGCGTTGGGTTGGCGCGACGGGGCGGCACCCGTGATGACCGGCGGGCTGCGGTCGATGCCGATGCGGACCGGCTGCGAGCTTCCGCTGACGTTCGATGTCTTCGGCGGTGCAAAGCCGCTCGTGAAGTCGCCTTCGTTCGTGAACATCCGGCGGCGTCGCAGCCCGACGACATATACGCCACGGGCGACAGCGATGGAGAAGTTCAGCGCGACGGTGTCTCCGGTACCAGCGCGCACAGCTAGGGCCCGGGACTGCAGGTCGCCGACGATCGTCGGAGCAGCGCTGCGCCGACGACAGCTCCCACCGCCGCGACCGCGCACGAGCGACAACAACCAGGAGGAGCGTTCGCCGGTCGTGCTCACCGGGCCGTCGACCTCGTCGCGCAGGCGGCGGATCAAGCCGAGCATGCCCAGGCTCGCGAGGGTGAGCGTTCCCAGCGCGAGGGCGGCCCCCAGGAGCAGGTAGTCGGGTCCACCATCGGGCTTCGGCGGCAGCGGGAGGTCCAGCGGTGGCGTCGCCGTCGATGCGGCCTTGCGGGTCCGCCCCGTCGATGTGGTCGCCGGGGGTGTCGCAGCGCGCGATGTGGCCGGGGCCGACCGCCTCGTCGTCGAGGTTGCCGCCGTGCTCGAGCGTCTTGTGGTCGACGACGAGCGGCTCGTCGGCTGCGATCGCCGAACGGTCGACGCCGATCCCGCGGCGTCGGGTCGCGGCGATACCTGAGCACCCGCCCCGGGCGCCGGGTCCGGCGAGGGGGAGGGGGAGGGGGCTAACGCGCTACCCGTCGCGCCCGCAGCCGTTGCCGCGACCAGCGCGACGAGAGCCTGAGCGCCCGCTCCCGTCGCCGGGTCGGGTGTGGGGGAGAGGGCCAGCGCGCGGCCCGTCGCGCCCGCGGCCGTGGCCGCGACCAGCACGACGAGAAGCGGGATCCGGCGGGGCCGCCGTTTCGACAATTTTTCCATTTTCCTTATAGGAAAGTTTGCTGAGAGCGGGATTCTCTTGGTGCAACGTACCGGGAGATGCGCGCACCCGCAATCGGGTGCGCGCATCTACTCGCTCATCGGTCAATCGGTCAGATCACACCTCCCTGCTGCTGCATCGCGTATTGCTTCAGCCAGTTGACGTTCAGCGCCAGTGACGCGGCGATGGAGGCGTTGGTCTGCTCGACCGTTCCGGCGTCGCCCTTGCTACCGATGCGCACGGGCGTGTTGGTGTTGCTCGCCCCCTTCTGGGTGGAGGTCGCTGACCCGCCGAGAGCGCCTCGGTCACGAAGAACGGGTTGCCGCCGGTCACCGCGTGCAGGGAGGCGGCGTCGACCCCGGGACCGGCCAGGACGCCCACGGCGGCTGGGCTCAGCGGTGCCAGGGGGATCCGCCGTGTGCGAGCGGCCGGTGCGGCCGCCAGCGCCCGGCGAAGGGGATGGTCCGGGGCCACCTCGTCGTCGCGGAACGAGATCACCAGCAGCGCCGGCAGGTCCTCCACCCGCCGAGCCACGTGGGTGATGACGTCGAGGGTTGCCTCGTCGGCCCAGTGGGCGTCCTCGACCACGCATAGCGTGGGCCCGTCGCGGCGCAACTCGTCGAGTACGGCGCGTGGGGCGCCCACCGGCTCCTCCTCCAGCCGGCGAAGCAGTCCCGGCAACTGGTCGGCGATCTCCAGGAACGGCCCCAGCGCCCGCGGCACCGCCAGGTCGTCGCACCCGCCGATCAGCGTGCGGGCCGCGTCGGCCTCGCCGGCGAACGCTCGAAGGAGGGTCGTCTTGCCAACGCCGGCCTCGCCGCT
Organism: uncultured Thermoleophilia bacterium; assembly: GCA_963706315.1. GTDB lineage: Bacteria > Actinomycetota > Thermoleophilia > Miltoncostaeales > Miltoncostaeaceae > CALMEC01. Next base: position 291,623 of record CAVPMA010000014.1, read on the forward strand.
CACCATCGCCACCGCGCCCGCCCCGGCGCGGGCCTCGTCGAGCGCCGCCGTGAGGTCGGCCAGCGCCGCTTCGCGCTCGAGGAGTCGCATGCCGGAATGCTCGCAGAGTCGCTGGACGTGGGTCTACGCCCGAGCCGGGTCAGTCGGGGCGCACCGCGAACACCGGGTCCACGCCCAGGAACCGCCCGACGTCAGCCGCCTCCTGTCGCAGCGCCCGGCGGCTGCCGCGCGGGAGGGTCGTGAAGGGCCGCACCGCGATCTCGCGGCGCTCCAGGCGCCACGTGCCGACGATCCGGCCGGTCACCACCACCGCGGCCTGGATCATGCCGCCGTCCAGGATCCGCTTGGCGTGGGCTGGGTCGAGGATGAGGTCGCGGCCGCGGTAGCCCAGCAGGTAGTCGTCGAACCGGCCCAGCAGGCGGGGTGGGGTGTCACGGCCAGTCGCCAGATCGGTCGAGGCGAGGGTAACCATCGGCGTGCCCGCCACGTCCAGGTCCACCAGATCCTCGGCGATGTGCCCGAGCGCTGCCCGCGCGTCGGGCATCGGCAGGCCCGACCAAGTGGCGAGGTCCGCGGACGTCGCCGGGCCGTGGCCGGCCAGGTAGCGCCGGGCCAGGCGGGCGAGTGCCTCGTCGCGCTCCAGCGCCGGCGCGGGGGGCACCCACTCGTCCAGGAGCACGTAGGTGGGCTCGTCGGCGCCCACCTCGGGCCCGCGGCAGATCAGGCCGAACGTTGCGGCGTAGTGCACCAGGTGGGCCGGGGCCTGGTCGGTCGGGTCGATCGCCACTCCCTCGGCCGCGATGGCGGCCATGAGCTCGGCGCGGGTGAGCGGCCGGGAGCCCGCGAGCGCCCGCTCGATCGCCGCCAGGCCGCGTCGGCAGGTGTCGGGGTCGAGGCCGAGCTGGTCACGCCGGCGCTTGCCCATGCGGGTGAAGTGCGGGCCGAGCAACCTGATGATCCATCGCACGTCGTCGGCGGCGAGCATGTGCAGGGTGCCGCGCATCGCCCACGTGCGGACCACGGCGGCCTCGCTACACGCCCGGTCGACATCGTCGCGGGTCAACCCGATGCTGCGCGAGCGCACGGCCAGTCGCGCCGCCGGAGTGGACTGGGCCTGCAGGGCCACCATCCGGCGCACGGCGGTCGCGACGTCGCCCGCCCGCTCGTGGTTGAGAAGCTGCGCCTGCAGCCGCAGGGCCCGCAGCTCCTGCGGTGACATGGCGGTCGGCACCGGGCGACGATAGCGCCAGCGCCCTTGAGGAATGACCTCGGCCGGCACGTCACAGGAATTCGCACGGTTGGGGTGCGAAGTTGGCACAGTGCGCGCACTACGTGTGACGCCGGGTCTGGCTGAATGGCTGGGCACTGTCAAACGACCGAACCCCCGGAATCCGTGGTCGGCGAGCCCCCGTCACGGTGACGCACCCAACGCCGTGACAGAGCGGGCCGCCGGCCTCGGATGGGCGGCCGGCCCAGGAACGACGAGAGGGGGTACGGCCCGGTTACTTGGTGACGATGAACCGGCCCTTGCCGACGATACGGCCGTATCGCTGCTGGGCGAACGATCCGAACCCCGGCCAGACAAACAGCCGATAGACGCCCGGCGCGAGACGGTAGCGCACGCCCTGGAACGTCCACGAGCGCTTGAGCGGAAGCTTGGCCGCCGTTGGCCAGAGGCTCAGTATCTTGCGGTCGCCGCGGTAGAGCTGAACGTTGTAGTAGGTGGCGCGCGGGATCAGGGCCCAGCGGGCGACCGGCGGGCCCTTGAGGCGGGCGTTGTTCAGTGGGGTCATGAGCCGGCGAGCGGGGGAGGTGCGCACCGTCTCGGTGGCGACGTTGCCCGCCCGGTCGATCGCGGTGACCTGGTACTGATAGGCGGCGAGGTTGCGGACGCGCCGGTCGACGAATCCAGTCGCCTTGCCGCGGAACACCGCCGAGATCGGGGCCCCGGAGAGACCGGGGCTGCGAGTCACCTCGACCGCCACGGCGTCGCGGGTGCTCCAGTGCAGGCGCACCATCCCGTCACCCGGCTCGGTGGTGAGGGGGCTGATCGCCGGCGGAGTCGCGTCGTACTTGAAGTTGAACGTGTACGGGGCGCTCACGTTGCCGGCCTGGTCGGTGCAGATGCGGGTCAGGGAACCGGTCGCGGTCTGAGGGCCGGCGTAGGAGGCCCAGCAGGCGGCGAGGCCCGACACCGCGTCGGAGCCGGTGAACTGCACGTCGAACGGACCGTTGATCCAGCCGTCCGCATTGGGTTGGCGCGACGGGGCGGCACCCGTGATGACCGGCGGGCTGCGGTCGATGCCGATGTGGACAGTCTTGCCCGTGATGTTCGTGCCGTCGCTGACGATACAATCCCGCGTGAAGTCGCCATCGGTCGAGAACGTCTCGGCGACGGTGCAGCCGCTCAACACGCTGGTGGCGCCAGCCACGTTGAACTGGAGCACGACGTTCCCCGAGTACCAGCGGGCGCAGTTCGGGCCTGGCATGCAGGTCGCCGACACCGTGGGCGCGGCGCTCGCAGTGCCGGTTCCCGCGACTACGATCGCACCGAGCGCCACGACCAGCAGGAGCGCTCGCCGGGAGCGTCTCAACGGACCGAGACCTCGTCGCGCAGGCGGCGGATCAGGCCGAGCATGCCCAGGCTCGCGAGGGTGAGCGTTCCCAGAGCGAGGGCGGCCCCCAGGAGCAGGTAGTCGGGACCACCATCGGGCTTCGGCGGGAGCGGGAAGTCCAGCGGCGGCTTCGCCGTCGCCGGGGCCTGCGGGTCGGCACCGTCGATGTGGTCGCCGCGGGTGTCGCGGCGCGCGATGTGGCCGGGGCCGACCGCCTCGTCGTCGAGGTCGCCGCCGTGCTCGAGCGCCTTGCGGTCGACGACGAGCGGGCCGTGGCCTGCGATCGCCGAGTGGTCGACGCCGATCCCGCGGCGTCGGGTCGTGGCGACGTCTGAGTGCCCGCCCCGGGCGCCGGGTCTGGCGAGGGGGAGAGGGCCAGCGCGCTGCCCGTCGCGCCCGCGGCCGTCACCGCGACCAGCGCGACAAGGAGCGGGATCCAGCGGGGCCGCCGTTTCGACGATTTTTCCATTTCCTTATAGGAAAGTCTGCTGAGAGCGGGATTCTCTGGGTTCAACCTACCGGGAGATGCGCGCCCCCGCAATGGGCGCGCATCGTTCCCGGAGCCTGCGGTCAGCTGATCAGATCACACCTCCCTGCTGCTGCACAGCGGTCTGGTCCAACCAGTTCAGGTTGAACGCGAGCGACGCCGCCAGCGAGTCGTTCGATCTGGGACGACCGAACCGCCGCCACCCGGGCTGAAGATCCGCACCGGAGCGTTGACGTTGCACGGCGCGATCTGCGTCGAGGTCGCCGTCGAGTTCGCCGTCTGGTCGTTGTACGCGAACTGCCCGATCGCCTGCACCCCGGTGCCGCCGGAGCAGCACTGCGAGGCGCGAAGCGGCGCCGGGGCGCAGCACTCGCCGCCGGCCTGCGTCTGCGTGGCCGACTGGTCGGTGTCGTTGTGGTTCGCCGCGAGTGACGCCGCGAGCGAGAGGTTGGTCTGGTAGACGTCACCGTCGTCGCCGTAGCTTCCGATGCGAACCGGGGTGTTGGTGTTGGACGGGTGGTACTGCGTGGAGGTCGCCGACGAGTCGGCGGTCTGGTCGCTCTCGGCCTTCTGGCCGATCGCCTGGACGCCGGTGCCGTAGACCGCCGCCGCCCTGGGTCTGGGTTGCCTCTGATCGGTCTCGTTGGCGTTGAGCGCCGCGGAGAGCGCGATGGAGGCGTTGGTCTGCTCGACCGTTCCGGCGTCGCCCTTGCTACCGATGCGCACGGGCGTGTTGGTGTTGCTCGCCCCCTTCTGGGTGGAGGTCGCTGACGAGTCGGCCGTCTGGTCGCTGTCGGCGAACTGCCCGATCGCCTGGACACCGGTGCCGCCGCGGCTGCTGCTGCGTGGCCGACTGGTCGGTGAGGTTGAGGTTCCCGGCGCCGGACAGGGCGACCGACGCGTTGGTCTGCGTGACCGCGCCGTCGTCACCACGGCTTCCGATGCGCACCGGGGTGTCGGTGTTGGACGGCTCGTACTTCGTGGACGTCGGCTCCGACGTCCGGTCTGCGAGCTGTCGGCGAACTGCCCGACCGCCTGCACGCCGGTGCCGCCGGAGCAGCACGAGCTCGGCTTCGCCTCCGGGTCTTGCAGCACTCGCCGCCGGCCTGCGTCTGCGTGGCCGACTGGTCGGTGTCGTTCAGGTTCACCGCTCCCGACGCGGCCACCGACGCGTTGGTCTGCGTGACCGCGCCGTTGTCACCCGGGCTGAAGATGCGAACCGGGGTGTTGACATTGCTCGCGCCCTTCTGGGTGGAGCTCGCCGTCGAGTTCGCGTCCTGGGTATTCGACGCCGTCTGGCCGACGGCCTGGGTGCCGACGCCCGCGCAGCAGGCACCGCCGCTCTGCTGCTGGGTGGACGTCTGCTTGGTCCCGTTGAGGTTCCCCGCGACGGATCCCGCGGTCGAGGTGTTGGACTGCGTCACGGCGCCGTCGTTGCCGGGTGAGCCGATCCGCACACCGATGTTGGTGTTGGACGGCTTCTTCTGGGTCGACGTGGCGTCTGAGGTCGCCGTCTGGTCGCTGGTCGCGGCCTGGCCGGCCGCCTGGGTGCCGCCCGCCGTGCAGCAGGCGCCGCCGCTCTGCTGCTGGGTGGACGACTGCTTCGTCTTGTTGAGGTTCCCTGCGGCGGATTCTGCCGCCGAGGAGTTGGTCTGCGTCACCGCGCCGCCCTTGCCGGGGCTGTCGATGCGGACCGAGATGTTGTCGTTGGACGGGTTGGTCTGTGTCGATGTGGCCTGCGAGCCCGCGTTCTGCGTGCTGGTGGCGTCCTGACCGACGGCCTGCGTCCCGCTCCCGCCGCCGGCCTGCTGCTGCTGGGCCGACTGGTCGGTTGCGTTGGCGTTGGCGGCGGCTGATGCCGCGGCCGAGCTGTTGGTCTGGGTCACCGCACCGGCGTCACCGGGGCTGAAGATGCGCACATCGATGTTCTGGTTGCTGGGGTTGGTCTGGGTCGATGTGGCGGAGGACGTGGCCGATTGGCTCGTGCCCGCCGCCTGGCCGACGACCTGCTGGTCGGCGCCCATGGCGACCCCCGTTCCACCCAAGATCAGGAGGAACAGCCCCATTACCAGCACAATCATCTTGCGCTGCATGGTTGTCTCCTTACGGATTCAGCTGATACCGGGCGATACCGCCCGGCGGGACTTGGGGTCCTCGCCGGGGCTATCCGGGCCGATCGCGTCGAGCGGAGACGTGCGGAAGGCGGCGAGCGGCCGCCGCCCTCAGCGGAATGAGGAGGGGCGGTGCGAAGAGGACGAGTGCTGCGAGAAGGGCCGCGGCGCCGACACCGAGCCCGGAGATGCCCGTGCCGCCCGATGCCGCCGCGGTTGCGGCGGCGACGGACGCCGTCAGGCCGGAAGGGAAGAGGGTCCCAAGGGTCCCGTCGATAACGCGGGCAACGGCGGGCGCCGTATCGGCTCCCGAATCGGCGCCGCCGTGCCCGCGTCCGGTGGACGACGCTCCGAGCGTCGCCCACATCTCGCCGGGGCCGTCCGACCGCTCGCGCGTCGCGAGCGAGCGCCGGATCCCCGGACGTCCCAGTGACATCCAAGCGTCGGACGTGCTCGAGGGGCCCCCGGCCGCGGGCGCCGCATCCTCGGCGCCCGCGGCCGGAGTCGATGCCTGGGCGGGAGCCGCATCGGGACTCGGCATGAAGCCCGGCAGGTCGGGGAAGGGGATGGCCGGCAGCGTCGGGGCGCACGGCCATACCCAGTTCCAGGTCCACGTCGATGCCGACACGGTCGATGTCGACGGCGCCGGCGCGGCGCCGGCGCTGCATCCGGCAGCCCCCGCGCTCCAGGTCCAGTTCCACACCCAACTGGTCGGGACTGCGGGGGCCGGCGGAACCGCGACGGGGCTCGCGGCAGGCGACGTCGGCTGGCTCGGGGCCGTGGTCGTCGTCGTGACCGACACCGGGCCGGTGGCATCGGTCTGCGTGACGGGGCCCGCGTTGCCCGGGCTGAAGATCCTGACGCTCACGTTGACGTTGCTCGGCGCCGCCTGCGCGGCGGCGGCGACCGCGTCTTCGCCGGTCGCCACGCTGGCGGGCTGTGCGGCGGGTGCCGCAGGCGCGGCGGGGGCGGGCGCGCCGCCGTGCGGGCGGTCGGCGCTCACCGGCCCCGCCGCCGTGACGGTCGCGTCGGTCGCCCCCAACGCAACCGCTCGCGAGGGGTCAAGCTCCACGGGCGGGAGGTTTATGACATCAGATATGGAAGATGAAGATGGTATAGAAGACGTATCATTCGCGGCGTTATTGATACTACTTTTCGCCGGGGCGGACGGCGGGGGCTCTGGAGCGGCGGCCGGCGGTGCGGGAGGCTCTGGTGCCGGTGCGGATGCGGCAGCGACAGCGCTTGCGGTGGCTGCAGCTGCATCGGCGATCTCGGCCGCCTGCGCGGCGGCCGCCGCCGCTGTTCCGTCGTGATACTGCCCTGATATCGCCTCTATCACGGGAGTTTCGACGGTATCGGCCCGTGCGGGGACCGGGAGGAAGGCCAGCCCAGAGAGCGCTGCCGCCACCGCGAAGACGACGAACGACCGCCCTGGACGGGATGGCGTCGTCTCGGCTGGGTGTCGGCGGAGGGTGCTCACGAAAACCGGTTCCTTCGGCCCCGTTGCGGACCGCGGCACACCAATGTATTGACTTCACTTCGGTGCGCGATGTATTACTTACCCAACGTCATCTCACGTCATACAAATTGACATGGGAGCAGGCGCCGTCACGGAGGAGGTCGGGATGCTGGCAACGATGGCGGCGGGGGAGCGCGAGGAGCTCATCGAGCGCCACCTGCCGCTCGTGCGCAGGCTGGCCCGGCGGTTCGCCCACCGGGGGGTGGAGCTCGAGGATCTCGTACAGGTCGGCTCGATCGGGCTCATCAACGCGGTCGACCGGTTCGACCCCTCCCGTGGGTGCAGCTTCGGGGCGTACGCGGTGCCGAGCATCGTCGGCGAGATCAAGCGGCACTTGCGCGACGCCGGCTGCGTCATCAGGCTCCCGCGGCGCATCCAGGAGGAGCGCGAGCAGGTGCGCGGCGCCGAGCGGGAGCTCGTCGGGCTCCTCGGACGTGCCCCGACCACGGCGGAGATCGCAGCCCGCGTGGGGCTCAGCTTCGAGGAGGTCGAGCTGGCCCTGGCGTCAGACAACGCCCGCACCCCCTGCTCACTCATCGACGGCGAGATCGGGTCGGGCTGGGACTTCCGTGACGCCAGCGACGCGCGCGTCGCCGTCGACGTGGCCTTCCGGCGCCTCAGCGACCGGGAGCGCCGGGTGCTCGAACGGCGCTTCTTCGACGACCTCAGCCAGGAGGACATCGCCACCGAGATCGGGATCTCGCAGGTTCACGTGTCGCGGACGATCAAGAGCGCGCTGGAGCGCCTGCGGATCGAACTCGACGATCGCATAGTTGTGTCGTAGCCCCTCGCGCCGTAAGGTCGGGGCAGATGGCCACCCGCGAACGCACCGCGGCTGATCAGTACCTCGAGATGCCGTATGAGATCTCGCTCGTCCGGCGAGACGACGAGCACGGCGCCGCGTGGGCGGCGCAGGTCGAGGAGCTGCCCGGATGCGAGGCGCGCGGGCGCACCGAGGAGGAGGCACTCGCGGAGGTGCGCGGTGCGATGGCCGCGTGGATCGCCGACGCGCTCGCGAGCGGCAAGCAGATCCCGGCGCCGCGCGCGGCGGCCACGCACAGCGGACGCCTCCTGGTGCGCATGCCCCCGACGCTGCACGCCGACCTCGCCCGCCTCGCCGACCGCGAGAAGGTGAGCCTCAACACGTTGATCGTGGGGGTCCTGAGCGGCGCGATCTCATGGCGGCAGACCGGCGAGCTCCCGGCACCGCCAGCGACCACGAACGGCGCCGCGCCACAGGCGGCGAGCGCGACGCCCACCGCCGCACGTCGCGAGCGACTGCTGTCGGTCGCGCTCACGGCCAACCTCGTGGTCGTCATCGTGGCGGGACTTCTGGCGATCGGCCTGCTGATCGCCCTCCTCGTCACCTGACACCCGCCCGGGACCCGTAGTGCTACGGGGACGTCGCGGGAAACCCGGTGACACTCTTAGGGCAGATGGGAAAGCCCTCGCCGATTCTCGCACCGCTCGCTGCGGGCGGAAGGTCGACGATGTTCTGAGTGAACAGCTCGAACGCGGCGACCACCTCGCCTGGAGAGCTAGCGTGCTGCAGACGCCGGTCCGTTCGCCGCAGTAGCCGCCGCAGCCTCCATCGTGTCCGCAACTCGACGCGCTACCTGTCGAGACGCCAGGCAGATTGGAGCTTACGGTGCGTCGGCGATGAGCCTCAGGCCGAACGAGCGTTGGTAGCGGGAGCGGGTTCGGTAAAGGCGTTAACGCAACCGTAGTGCAACGGCGACCCCACCAAGCCCGCCTCCGGATCGTGCGTAGATCGCCACACCAACTCCCCCGACCGGGCGCCCGTCCGGGCGCCGGTCGGCGGGGTGGGAGCCTTCAGCTCCTGAGATCTATCTTCGCCTCTTTCCACCCCGCGGTGAGCGCCCACAGGACCGCGATCCCAAGCCCGATCGCGAGGAGCTCCACAAGGGGTAGGAGGGGAACCAGGCGAGCTGCCCGATTCCGTTGATGAGGACCACCACGATGGCGAACTATCGTGCCCAGCCCCCGGGCCGGGGATGAGTGCTCGTTCATGACCGGAAACGCTAAGCGGGCCGCGCCGCGGTCGGATCAGCTGTCCTTGTCATTTCGCTCCGACGCCCGCCGGGTCGGCGCGCACCACGACCGTGTCGATACTTGGATGTCTTACGCCTCCACACCGAGGAACCCCGCAACGATGGGCGGCACGTCTTCGCGCTGCACTGAGTCACTGTCCACCAGGTCACCCAGGAGGTCCCCGACGGTGATGTTCATGAGGTACTCGACCGTCTCCTTGTCGATCATGACGCCATCGGCGAGGAACAGCGCGACGTACTGCAGGAGCTTCGTCGCGTCTTCGTTGCTAAGTAGGTAGTTGTCCCCGTGCATCTTGCACCTAGAGCCCCGAAAGCCGTACGGGCGGGATGGTTTGGCACCGTTCCCTCTGGAAGCGTGAAGAGGGACACCCCCGCGTGCATCGGCGGGAGGACGGGGGGTGTCTTGATATTTTGCGCTCAAGGGGTGCGGACGGATACCCCCCCGCCGGGGGGTATCCGCCTATGCTTTTGGGGAGTTATGAGCTCGACTTTGTCCCGCTTCAAGGAAGTTGGCAGGGTCGTAGAGTCGGGCTCCTGTTGAAGGGAGCAACGGATGGGACGACCGCCAGCGATACCGACTGAGGAGAAGCTCAGGCTTGTCTTGTCGGTGATCTCGGGTGAGATGACGATCGCTCAGGCCGCTCGGCACGGGAAGGTGTCGGAGCAGTCGGTGAGCCGTTGGAAGCAGCAGTTCCTCGCCGGGGGCAAGGACGGCCTCGCCGAGGGCGGCCGAAGCGGCATCAGCGATCCCAGGGAACGCGAGTTGCTGTCGGAGATCGAGGAGCTGAAGGCCGCCCTCGGCGAGGCGCACGTCCAGCTCAGGGTGTGGAAGCGGTCGGCGGAGGGGCGCCTGGGCCCTTCGAGGACCTCGAGATGATCCGCCAAGATGCGGGGATGCCGACTTCGAGGTTCACCGGTCTGGTCGGCATCCCGGAGCGCACGTACCGCCGCTGGCAGCAACGCCAACGTGCCGGCAAGCCGGCGAAGGGCCCGTGGCCGACCCGCGCCCAAGACCGCGTCGAGGAGAAGCTGGTCGAGGTGGCTGACCGCTGGCCGGCATGGGGGCACCGCAAGGTCGCTGAGCTCTCGCGCGTCGACGGGACGGCGGTGTCGGACTCCACGGCGCTGCGGGCCCTCAAGCGCAACGGGCGTGTGCTGGAGGCGGATTACGCCCGCCAGCGGAGGGACCTCGCAGCCGCCCGCAGGGCGGCGTTCGTCGTGCCGCCATCGGGGCCGAACCAGGTGTGGCAACTGGATTTCACCGAGTACGAGACCACCCAGGGCGGCATCTGGCGCATCGCAGGCTGCGCCGACTACTGGGCCAAGGCGGAGCTCGGCTGGCACGTATCGATGACCCAGAACCATCACGATGCGATCGCCGCCGTCGAGCTGGCGATCGGGGAGGCTGAGCGCCTGCATGATCGGTCGCTCATCGAGCTTCTCACCGACCCCGACACCGGAGAGCTGCGACCGATCGCCGTCGTCTCCGACAACGGCCCCGCGTTCAAAGCGACCGGGTTCTGCCGGTTCATCGACTCGCGGCCGGAGCTCATCCACATTCGCACCAGACGGAAATCACCGCAGCAGAACGGCGTCAGGGAGCGCGCGTTCGGCTCGCTGAAGTACGAGCACCTCTACCGCCTCGATATCCCGGACGGACCGACGCTGGCCGCCGAGGTCGAGGCCTACCGCCAGACGTCTAACTGGATCCGACCGCACGAGGCGATCCAGATGCGACGACCGATGGACCGCTACCTCCAGGCCCCGGCCGAGGGCGCGACACTCACGCTAAACGAGCCCGAAACCCTGCCACTTTCCTGAAGCGGGACAACTTCGCGGGTCAGCACCCCCGTCAGGTTCAGCGGGACCCACCGTGGCGAGTTCATGGGCATCTGTGACGTCCGCCCGCGAGACGCGTAGAGGCGGGCGTGAGGAAGTGCGCCCGGCCGTGGTGCCGTTTCGAGTGAGGGCGACCCCCGGTCTTGTTGTTGGTTTAGCGGCTGGGGTGATCGCCACCATCTCACCCGCCACGTCGAGGTAGTGGTGGATCTCGGCGACCCTTGGGCGACCGTAGGGCTAAGCGGCAAGGAGGATCGATTCGCCGAGGCCATTCGGCATGATGCTTGCGAAGATGCCCGTGACCTCATCGCTGTACGGACTCGAGCCGGTGGTGGAGGTAAAGCCGCCGTCGACGGTCACGACCGAGCCGGTCACGTAGCTCCCTGCATCGGACGCCAGGAGGAGCAGAGGCCCAACCAGCTCCTCAGGACGCCCGATCCGCCCGAGCGGCGTTTGCTCATTGCAGCGCTCAAGCCACGCGGGAATCCCGAGGAAGCCATCGGTCATCTCGCTCGGGAACCACGCGGGGGCGATCGCGTTGACCCGCACGCCGCGGTCGGCCCAGGTCGCCCCCATGTGCTTGGCCATCTGGACTTCGGCCGCCTTCGCGGCGCAGTACGCCGCAGGGAAGCCGCGATGCCCGGAGATTCCAGCGATGGAAGCGATGATGATGATCGATCCCTTCCCGGCCGGGAGCATCCTTCGAGCGGCCGCGGTCAGGCAGTTGAACGTCCCCGTGACATTCACATCGATTCCGGCCGCAAAGAGCGCGGGGGGCGTCTTCTCGACGGCAGGCACACCTTCGGCGACGACGCCGGCATTGGCCACGAAGACGTCGATCGCGCCAAACTCCCCCATCGCGGCTTCGCACATCGCCTCGATCTGATCGGGCTGGGTGATATCGCATGGGGTGACGATCGACTTGGTCCCGGGCGGGAGACCCGCCTGTACCTCCTTGAGGCGATCCTCGCGCCGCGCGGCGAGGACGATGTTCGCGCCATTGGTCGCGAGGGCGTCGGCGAACGTGACGCCAAGGCCCGAGGATGCGCCGGTGACAACGGCCGTCTTCCCGGTGAGGTCGAACAGGGAGGCGGCATCAAGTCGCTTGGTCGACATCGTTGGTCGCTCCTTCCGGTGGGGTTCGCTCAAGCGTGTCCCTGGGGATCTAACGAGAAGGACGGTCGCGCCACTTGCTTTGAGACAGAGGGCAATCGCGACAAACGGTATGAACGTCCGTCGTCATGGTTTGGGGTCTCGGCGATTCGCAACGACGCAGGGTGCGCGGCGGGCGCTCAGCCGGGCGGCGTGCCGCGCCGCGCCGGGCGTCGGGTGGCACGCCAAGCGACCCAGAGCAACGCCAGTCCCAGCATGAACGCGGCGACTCCATGCTTCCCGTGGTGCTGCCCCCCGTTCGGGTCGTAGGCGGGGAAATACTCGGGGAGTGTTCGACTCGTCCCGATCCAGTACCAGAAGGCCGCCACGATGAGGGCGACTCCGATGATCGCGGCGATCAGGGCAACGATGCGGCGACCCACCATCGGACCGATCATAGGGGCACCGCGACCGTGCAGAAATCCTGCGAGCGCTACCCACGGGGGTTTTGTGTAAACGCGGTTCTCAGTGCGACGGGGACACCACCAAGTCGGTCGTGGGTTCCGAAGGCCAGCAGGGGACCGCATCGGGAGCCGACGCGGGAGGTTCGGCCTCGAGGCTCGCGCCGCGCAGTCACTCGCGTACGGACGGACACTCGCGCGCGTCTAGAAGAACGTGACCCGCTGGCGGCTGAGGAAGAATCCGTGCTTGTCGCGGTTGGTGCAGGTGACTCCACCGACGCGGGAGGTGCAACTGACCCCGCTGCTTGTCACAGTGGCCCCGTAGGGGAAGTCAAACCGCGGCCAGGCCTCGCCGGTGTAGATCGCCGCGTTGGACGAGCACCAGAACTGCGGGCGTCCCATCGGCTGGAGGAAGACGGCGTCCGTCCACTCGAATTCGCACGACGCAGGCTTCGGCGGGAGCGTCCAATCATGCTTGATCGCGTTGCACACGACCCCGAAGCCCTTGCTCGGATCAAGTGTGCACTCGATGTTGCCGGATGGGGTCCGCAATATCGGAGTGCCGGCCTTGAGCCCCGGCGGCGGCCACGGGATCGTGGTCGGGGTCGGTCCCGTTCTGGTGGTCGTGGCGGGGGTCGTCGTCGGTCCCGTTGTTACCGTGACCGTCGTCGTGCCTGACGTGCTTGACGTGCCAGGCGTCCCGCCCCCGCAGCCCGCGACGGTCAGCGTCATCGCCAGCCCAGCCACCACAACAAGCACAAGGCGCATCGCTGCCTCCAAACAAGAGAACGGGGGTCCTGCGAAGCCAATCGGAGCGTGCGACACCCCCGTTCTCAACCGCTGTTTCCACGACATCTTCTCGGTAGTTCGCCGCGAGCAACGCTCGCCGCCTCGCCACAGGTCTGTGCGAACGCACCTTCGAGTGCCACGGGGCGCCGCAGGTGCTCGTGGGCGAGGTCGCGATGAGCGCCTGACAGGCTTCTGCGTTAGCGCGCCCCGCAGTCCGACGGGGACACCACCAACGTGGCCGTGCCCCCGAGGGCGAGCACCCGGGCGGGAGGGCCGCCGCCGTCGGCGAGCCTCCCGCATCGAACAACGGAAGCGTCCCGAGGGGCGCGCAAACCGCGTTACTCCGCGTGGGTGATGCGGACACCCCCGATCAACGTGCACGCGGTCACGGTGATCTCCGGGCCATCGCCCGTCGCCACGTCCACACGGCGGCCGCCGACGAGACTGCCCCCCACGAGCTTGGCCCGCGTGCCCTTGGCGACACGCACCTTGATCCCCCCGATCACGGAGAAGACTCGGATGGTGGCGCCTTCAGCCGGACGAGCTGTGGCGTCGATGTTCGCACGACCAAGGAAAGTGAAGCTCGAGTCCGACGTCCACCCCTGGGGGAGGACGAGATCCCGACCGCCGATAAGGGTGAACCACACCACCAGAGACTAGCTGCCGGAGCGCACACCGGCGAGAGGGCGAGGTGGGCAAACCCCCCACGAACCCAGGTTGTCCGCCCGCCTTCGACTACGAGCGGAATCGGGCGTATCTGGCGGAGGGGCTGTCGCTCGTACGGTCACCCGCACGCGCACACTGCTCTACTGCGGTAGCACGCTCCCTCGTTTCAACGGTGCCCCCACCAAGCCCGCCCCGGGATCGTGCGTAGATCGCCACACTCGCCATGGGGGGCGCTCCCGATTCGCGGAGAGGCCAGAGGCATGAGGCTTGCCTTCCACGTCGCGATGAGGAGATCACGCCATGCCAGTCGGTATTCGACTGCACTTCAGCGGTGGCACCCAGGACCAGTACGACACGCTCCACGCCCACCTGGGGTTCGACGGTATTCCACCAGAGGGTCTGATCTTCCACGCCGCCGGCCCGATCTATGGGGGCTGGGGTGTGATCGATTTCTGGGACTCATATAGAGCCTTCGACCGCTTCGTAGCCAGCCGGCTTCAACCCGCTCTCCAGGAACTCGGTAATCGCGGCTTGCCGCATCCGCTGGATGTTGACGAGTTCCCGGTGCACCGCATCACCAGCCCGAGGGCTGGCCCCTTCAGGTGAGCGGGCGGTAGCCCGATGCCGAGGGGCTTGGTACTAGGCCCGCCTCGGGATCGTGCGTCCATCGTCACACCCGCCGTCCGGTCCGCTCCTGATTCGCCGGCGACGATGAGCTGCACGAAAAGCGGGAGGGGCCGTGTCGGCGACGAGCCGCTGGAGTCGGGCAGCGCGTCATCCTGGTCACGGCGGTTTCGCGTGGAATCACGCATTGGCGTAGAGACGGCATAAAGGTTTGGCGACCACGCATATGCATCTCGTAAAGCCACCTTCCGCCTCTGCCTGCCTGGTGCAACAACAAGGTCATGGCGCACGTGTTGATCATCGCGATCGGGGCCGCGTTCGTCGGGCTCTTCATCTTGGTCGCCCTGCTCTGTCAGCCGACCATCGATGACGACCGTCTGCCGCCATTCGACGAGGACTTCTTCACCCATGTCGACTACTGGTAGCTGATGGCCCGCGTCATCGAAATCTCCTTCTTCATCGCGCTCGCAGCGCTTTCGTTCGTGCTCACGTGGAGGGACCTTGCCCGTCGCCCTGAGAGCCGCCGCCCAGAGCGACGTCGACGGCGAAGTAGGAAACAGCGCCCATCTCCATAGGTCGGTCACGTTCCGACGACGGGGAGCACACCCGTCGGGAACGAGATCACCGTCCGCGGAGACCGGCATGTTCGCGGTGCCGCCAACGGTGGTCTCCGCCGGGCATCTGTTTCGTCCAGAGTGCGTTACCGCGCCCCGTAGTGCTTTGTTCCCGGACCGGTAGGCCCCGCCTTTCGGGCCTCGGGTTGCGGTCTTGCGCCGATCCTTCTGGGACCCGTTAGCTGCCCAACGCGTCGGCGACGACCGCTGTGTCCGTAAGCGCCTGGCCGCGGTAGGCCTTCCCCTCCCGCATCCTCCAAACGTGCACGAAGGGCACTTTCACGTCCGAGCCCGTGGCCTTGGCGCGGCCCTCCAGGTGACCGAGGACGACGACCGTTTCGCCCTGCTCCACGAACTCGTCGGGCGAGAGCACCAGGCCCTCCCACCGATCCCTCATCCCGCTGAACAGGCGAGCCACCTCCGCCTTGCCGCGATGGGCGCCCGCTCCCGGCATTCGGGAACTGTTCGGTCCCGCAAACTCGATGTCCGCTTCCCAGGTGTCTGCCACTGCCTGCATGTCGCCCCGGCCGAACGCGGCGTAGGCGCCCCGGATAATCTCGACGTTCTCGGCCATCGCTTCCTCCCTGAGTTCGCGGTGTTGCACCGCCGCTTTCTGTCACACGGCGTCTGGCCCTCAGAGGTTCCAGGACCGTGGACGTGACGCCGAGCGTTGGGTCCGAGGAGACGATCATCTGGGGGATGACCCTCTGTGTCAACCTCGCCTGAGCCCCCGCTCGAGGCGGTAACTACTTCTCGCGGGAGGCTGCCGCTGGCATCCCCGCAGCACTGCAGTTACCGCGCCTCTCGATGCCAAAGCTCCGGGGAGGCCACGTCGCGGGGCTCGACGGAGCCTGGCCCCGCTGACGACAGGGCGATCACCTGCTGGCAGCTTCGCGCCATGTGCGCGCGGTGCGCTCTGCTCGCGACGTCTGGTGCCAGCGGAGCTCGCTTGGGTCTCGAGATGTTCTACGGGCGGTGGTGACCCCGAGCCGTGCGCGAGTCGCTTGCTGTGAACGCCAACGTTCAGTCTCTGGTGCTCGCCGACCTCATGGCGGGGCGCGGGATGCAAGACGACCGGGAACAAGGCCGCGTTGAAGACGTTCTGCGCGACGCCGGCTTGGAGTTGGGTGGAACTTGCTCGCTGGGGTGCTCGTCTTCCTGTAATTCCTTCTGCGGTGACGGCTGGACCGGGCGCAGGACAAGCCCGCCGATCACGGCCGCAGGCGCGGATCCCAGAACGCGCGGCGCTCTCGGAGGTCGCTCGACATCCGACCCCTTCGGTACTGCGCGAACGCGCTCCGTAGTGCCCGCCGCCCGCCCCAATCCGGGGCGGATTGGGGCGAGCCGAGGGGCGTCAGCTCAGACGCACGCTCGCGTGACTGTCACGTTGACGAACGGGACGCCGGTGGCGGTCTCGAACACCCAGGCGTAGGTGCCGTTGGGAACGCCGCCGGCTTTCGTGCGGGTGGCCCGCAGGAGCTTGCCCGACAGGGACGGATCGAGCACGTTATTTGCTGTGAGATTGCCGTCCGGCCGGGTGTACCGGGAGAGGTACGGCACCGGGGCGGACAGCGGTCCGAGCCGCCAGTAGAAGCCGATGATCGGGTCGGTGAGCGCGCAGGCGGCGAGTGTTCCGCCGTTCGGCACGAGCCCCGCCGGCGGGGCGCTCGGAAACGGCGGGTTCGTCGTGGATGCCGAGAAGAACCCGAGGAACTCGGCCGTCGGGACCGGGGCCGGTGGGCGGCGGACGGTCTCGCAGTCCGAAGGAACGGAGTCGAGCAGATCGGCGATGACGATGTCCACGCCGCCGCCACAGCCCACGAAGTCACGGATGCCGTCGCGCACCGCGATCGTGTCGCGACCCGCACCACCCAGGATGTGATCGACTCCCGCCCCGCCGTCCAGCGTGTCGTTGCCGGCGCCGCCGTTGAGATTGTCGTTCCCCGGGCCTCCCTTGAGGATGTCGGCGCCCTTACCGCCGTCGAGGCGGTCGGGGCCGGCGAGACCTCGCAGCGTGTCGTTGCCACCCACGCCGAGGAGCACATCGGCCCTTGCCGTACCCACCAGCGTGTTGTTGCCGCTCGTGCCGACCTTCACCGCTGCCACCGCAGGCATCGCTGCGAGGAGCCCCACCGCCGCGGCCGCCAGCGCTCTCTTCCAAGGCACGTTGCCCCCTTTCAGCCTGAGTGAATTCGTGTCATTCCGAGGGGCCGCAACCATCCCATGACATCTAATAGATGTCAATAATTCATGAAAAACAACATATTTAGTGCCTGAATGATGTGAGATGGCCGTGCCTGGATCCGGACGAGAGAGGCTGGGCGCTGACTCCGGCCGCGAGGCGCCTCACCGGCCTGACGCAGGACGAAGCGAAGCCGGACCCTGGAGGCGATGCCCACCGCCCGGCTGGAGCACCACGCCCGGCGACCTCGGCCGACCGATCGATACGCTGGACGCATGGGCTGGGACCCGGCGACGTATGAGAAGTTCGCGGGGGAGCGTCGCGCGCCGTTCGCCGACCTCGTTGCGCTGATCGAGCCGCGCGTCGACGCGCGCGTGTGCGATCTCGGCTGCGGCACCGGCGAGCTCACCGCCGAACTGGCCGCGCTCTTTCCCGGCAGCGACGTCGTGGGCATCGAAAGCTCCGAAGAGATGCTGGCGAAGGCGGCGCCGTTCGCCCGCCCCGGGCTGCGCTTCGAGCACGGCGCCATCGAGGACGCGGTGGCGCGCACGGGCGCGTTCGACATCGTCTTCTCGCACGCCGCGATCCACTGGGTCGACGACCACGAGGCGCTGGTGCCGCGACTGGCCGGCATGCTGCGCCGGGGTGGGCGCCTGGCGGTGCAGCTGCCGTCGAACCACGAGCACCCGTCGCATCGTGGCTCGCGTGAGCTGGCCGCCGAGGAGCCCTTCGCATCCGCGCTCGGTGACTGGCAGCGGAGCGTGCCGGTCTTGCCGGTCGAGCGTTACGCGCAGCTGCTTTTCGACGCCGGCCTCACCGACATCGTGGCGTTCGAGATGGTCTACCCGCACGTGCTGCGGTCGTCCGACGACATGGTGGTATGGCAGCGTGGGACCTCGCTCGTGCCCTACCGCGAGCGCTTGTCGCCCGAGCTCTACGCCCAGCTCGAGGAGCGCCTGCGCGAGCGGTTGCGTGCCCAGTTCCCCGTGCGCCCGGTGTTCTTCGGCTTCAAGCGAATCCTGTTCGCGGGCACCAAGCCGTAAAGTCGCTGAGGGACCGCGACGCGGCGTTGACGGCTTGCCACGTTGGGTCGAACGCCAAGACGGCGTGGGCATCGAAGGACCCTGCCAGGCGCATTTCGTCGTCAGGGCGGCCGCCTTCGCCCGCCCGTGCCGGGGCTTCGCGGCCGCCCCGTTCGCGGCCACCCACGCCACCCGGGCCTCGGCGGCGGTGGGGTCGAAGTCGGCCTTGGTGCGGCGGAAAAGCCCCTGCAGGTCCTCCCGCAGCTGGCGCGCATGGGGTGTGGTGGTCGCCGTCCTGCAAGTCGTTACACCGCGGGATCCCAAGGGCGGGGCATACACTCAGCCCACGACGATGCCGTTCGTGCGCCCGAGTGCGAGCAGCGGCCGGCAGGCACGAACCACGGCGGGATGATCCGGTGCTCGCGCGCCGATGGAGGCCGACATGACCAGTGGGCAAGGCGAGATCCGCTATGACACCCTCGACTACGATGCGACACTCGCTCGGCTCGACGATCTCGTGGGCCGCGAGGTGCTCGTGGAGGTGCGGGTCGGCGACCTCCACGGCCCGTTTCGCCTTGCGGCGAAGGGTGTCCTCCTCGGTCCTCCCCCGGGGCAACCCGAGCTCACCGGGCGACGCCCCGATGGCGATGACCTCGAGGCGTTCATGCTGGACACCGGCAGTTTCTTTGCGGTCAGGGAAAAGGACTTCGCTCGTGCCGAATGGCATGCCGGGAGCGACGAGAACCAGTTTTCCGCACAACCCAGGTTGAACATCGTGTTCACCGATTCCGTACTACACGTCGCGATACTTGGGTGGCGCGACGCCGCAATCGGACAGCAGGCGTAAAGGTTCGGCCGGTCTTCGTGCCGGCTACTTCTCGCGAACGACCCTCAGGTCGAACGCGTCGGTGAGGCGGGCGATCACCAGGAGCTCGGCGAGCTGCGGCGTGCAGATGAGGGTCAGGCGCGAGCCGCCCCGGCGGGCCCGGTTCGCGAACGACATGAGCGTCCCGAGTCCGGCGGAGTCGACGAGGGTCACCGCCGAGACGTCGAGGACCACCCCGCCACCGGCTGGGTCGTGCCGGGACAAACGCTGGCGAAGCTCGGACGCCGTGTAGATGTCGAGGTTACCCACCGCTCTGACGGTGATGACGTCGCGCTCGTCCACGCTCGCCTGCACCGTCAGTCCGCGAGGCCGGCCGGCGCGGGTGCGGGCCGTTCGCGAGGGGGCGTCCGCCGGGGCGTCCATCAGCGCTGTTGCCACCGTAACTCCTTCGGGTGCGGGGCCGTCGTGGCCCATTGTCGATGAAGCTTCTCTACCTGCGCAGCGCATCCCGTTACAAGGCGATGGCGATTCGGTGTCAGTTAAGCGACGTCGTGAGTGGGATCGTGGCCATTAGCATTCATGCCGTGCGCGCCACCCGCATCAACCACGTGAGCGTCAGCGCCCGCGACCTGGCCGAATCCGTGCGGTTTTACGCCGAGGTGCTCGGCATGGAGCCGGTCGCCACGCCGGACTTCGGGTTTCCCGTCCAGTGGATGCGCCTCGGCGACGTGCAGCTTCACCTCTTCGAGCATCTCCAGCGCGACGCGCCGGTGTCGCATCACTTCGCGATCGAGGTCGACGACTTCCCCGCGGTGCTCCGCTACGTACGGGAGCACGGCATCGAGGACCGCACGACCTTCGGTCACTGGCTCTACCGGCTCCCCGACGGCGCTGCGCAGCTCTACCTGCGGGACCCCGGCGGCAACCTGGTGGAGGTCGACGCGCCTGACGCCGACGCGATCGATCCCGAGCTCACCGCCGAGATCCGCCCGCTGCCGCGCCCTCAGACGGGCGACGCGGCCAGGGCGTCGCTGTGGGTGCGCTGAAACTGAGGGTTACGACCTGCCGAACGTCACGACCTGCGTCGGCGAGATCAGGAAGAGCACCCGAACCTCGCCTTCGGCCCTGAACGGGTACGGCGACTGATTGATGTGGGTGGCGAGAGGGCGTCGATGGACTCGGTCGCGAGGTGGCCATCCGGGCCGCCCTCCTCGATGGGCTTGTCGACCTTCCCGTAGATCGTCAGCCAGTGGTACGGGTTCTCCGGGTCGGTGATCTGGATTGTCACGCGGCCGTCGCGCCGCATGTGACGATCCTTCGCACGGCTCTTGCACCTGTTGATCTCCATGTGCTCGCCGTCGGGCGACGCCCGGAACCACCTGGGCGTGAGCTGCACGCGGCCGTCGGCGTCGGTCAGGCCGAGCGTCATGTAGATGGGCGTGTCGATCATGGCCCGAAACTCCGCCGGGAGCGATGCGAGGGAATCAGCCTTGTCACGCGATGCGATCGCGAACGGCGGCGCGGAGCCGTCACCGCCGATCGGTGTGATCTCGATGCTCATCGTGACTCGTTGCTGTGGGATCCGGGTACCGGACGGATGTTGACCGCGGGCCGCGGGGATCGTCAAGATCCGCGCCGTGACCGCGCTCCAGCGTACCCTGAACGTCGCGGTGGTCGGGGGATCCCTCGGCGGGCTCACCGCCGCCCTCGTGCTGCGCGACGCCGGCTGTACGGTGACGGTCTACGAACGCTCGCAGAACGAGCTGTCCGGGCTCGGAGCCGGCATCGTCGTGCAGGAGGCCACCGTGCGCTACCTCGTCGACCGGCTCGGCCTGACCCTCGATGCCATCAGCGTGCCCTCGCGAGCCCTGCAGTACCTCGGCCCTGACGGCGGGGTCACGTTCCAGCGGCCGAGCCCGTACCGGTTCACCGCCTGGAACACCGTTTACCGGTCGCTGCTCGGCGCCCTCGGCGACGACGCCTACCGCCGCGGCCACGCCCTCGTGGGCTTCGACCAGGATCACGCCGGCGTGGACCTGCGCTTCGCCAACGGCGCCGACGCGAGGGTCGACATGCTGATATGCGCCGACGGGGTGGCATCCACCGCGCGGCGGCGGCTGCTGCCGGGCGTCGAGCCGGCCTACTCCGGATACGTCGGCTGGCGCGGCACCGTCAGCGAGTCCCTCCTCACCCCTGAGGCGTTCGCCGTGCTCGGTGACGCGATCACGTACGGCCTCGTCGAGCACAGCCACGTCGTTGCGTACCAGATCCCCAGCGTGGAGGGTGGACTGGGGGAAGGGGAGCGCCTCGTCAACTTCGTGTGGTACCGCAACGTCCCGCTGGGCGCCCCGCTCGACGAGCTCATGACCGACCGCGACGGGCTGTCGCGCCCACTGTCGCTGCATCCGGGGATCGTGCAGGACCGGTACGTCGCGGCCATCCGGCGGACCGCCGCCGAGGTGCTGCCCGGGCCGCTCGCGGAGATGGTGGAGCGCACCCCGCAGCCGTTCGTGCAGGCGATCGTCGACGTGGAGTCGCCGCGCATGGCGTTCGGCCGGATCGCGCTCATCGGCGACGCCGCCTTCACGGCTCGCCCGCATGCAGCGGCCGG
The DNA here is from genome assembly GCA_963706315.1 of uncultured Thermoleophilia bacterium. Taxonomy (GTDB): domain Bacteria; phylum Actinomycetota; class Thermoleophilia; order Miltoncostaeales; family Miltoncostaeaceae; genus CALMEC01. The sequence continues at coordinate 313,153 of CAVPMA010000014.1, forward strand.
CACGGCGAAGGCGGCCGAGAACGGCTGGCGGCTCGCCGAGCACCTCGTCGCCGCCGGGGGCGACGTTCCCGCGGCGATCGCGGCGTGGGAGCCGTCGCAGCTTGAGCTTGGCCGCAACCTGGTTGCGCGCGCCCGCGACGTGGGGGAGCGCTCGCAGTTCCATGGCACCTGGGTGCCGGGCGACCCGGACCTGCGGTTCGGCCTCTACGGCCCCGGCCGCTAGCCGACTCGGTCGAGGAGGCCGGCGAGAGGGCGGTAGTGGGTGTCGTCCACCGCGGCGAACCCGGTCGCGCCGAAGCGCCCGAGCTCGCGGGAACCGAGCTCCAGCAGGGAGCCTGCGATGGCCTCGACCACGTCGGCGGGTAGCGTGGGCGCCGCGATCACCGGCTGGATCGGGAACGGGCCGAGCGACTCCACCACCCGCAGTCGGTCAGTGAGGTCAGGCCGGGCCGAGGTCAGCCGTCGCCACACCACCGAGTCCACCGCGCACACGTCCGCCTTCTTCGCCAGCAGCATCGCGATCGACGCCTCGTGCGAGCCCGACCAGCGCTTCCGGCCGATCCGGGTGCCGGGCTCGAGGCGGCTCAGGATCGACCACCGGCCCGAGAGCGACACCGGGTCGTTGAATGCAACCGTTCCCGCCACCAGCTCTTCGAGCGTCTGTCGCGAGTCGCCGGCTCGGGCGAGCACCTCGGCGAAGTACACGGGTGCGCCGGGGGCCCGCCCGTCGGCGAACAGCGGCGCGACGGGCACGAGCCGCACCTCGTGCGCGAGGCGCAGGTACGACGGGGCGCACACAAACGCGAGATCGGCGCGGCCGTCGACGAGCGGGTTGGGCTCGCCGGGCGGCGGCCCGCTGAAGCGCTCGTCCACCGCCAGGTCCATCGGTTCCCCGATGCCGCGCGACACGTGGCCGAGGACCGTCGCGTAGAAATCGCGCGGGATGCCGGGTGTGAGATAGGTGATCGCCCGCACGCGACCGATTGTGGCATTCGCGTTCACGGCGATCCTTGGCGACTCGCGGGGCGCTAGTGTCGCTACCCCATGCGCGCCACCGTCATCCACGGACCTCGCGACGTGCGCGTCGAGGATGTTCCCGACGCCACCATCGTCGCGTCAACCGACGCGCTCGTGCGGGTGACCCACGCCTGCATCTGCGGCAGCGACTTGTGGCCGTACCGCGGCGAGCTGCAGATCTACGGCATCGGCGGGCGCACGGGGCACGAGTTCATCGGCATCGTCGAGGACGTCGGCTCGGACGTGCACCTCGTGAAGCGCGGCGACCGGGTCATCGCCCCGTTTGCCTTCTCGGACGGGCAGTGCGAGTACTGCGAACGCGGACTCCACACCTCGTGCGTGGCCGGCGGCTACTGGGGCGGCCGCAACGACGGCGGCCAGGGCGAGGCGGTGCGGGCGCCACAGGCCGACGGCACCCTCGTGCCGCTCCCCCCGGACGTGGACCTGTCCGACCCCGCCCTCGTTGCCTCCTTCGCGGCCCTCACCGACGTCATGTCCACCGGCCATCACGCGGCGATCAGCGCCGGGGTCGGTCCGGGATGCGCCGTCGTGATCGTCGGGGACGGCGCGGTGGGGTTGTGCGCCGTCCTGGCGGCGGCCCGCCTCGGCGCGGATCACATCATCGCCCTCGGCCATCACGAGGACCGGTTGGCCATCGCCCGGCGCTTCGGTGCCACCGACATCGTCACCGAGCGCGGGGACGAGGCCGTCGCCCGGGTACGGGAGCTTATCGGCGGGGGGTCGCCGAAGGTGCTCGAGTGCGTGGGGACCAACGGCTCGTTCGACACCGCCATTCACGCCTGCCGGCCCGGCGGGGTTGTGGGGCACGTCGGCGTTCCGGCCGGCGGTAAGATCGACCTGCTCGATATCCACATGCGGAACGTCGCGCTCATCGGCGGGGTCGCACCCGCGCGGCGCTACATCCCCGAGCTCCTCGCCGACGTTCTCGTGGGGCGCCTCGACCCGTCGCCGGTCTTCGACCTCATCATCGACCTCGAGCACGTGCCCGACGGCTACGCCGCCATGGACGAGCGGCGCGCTATCAAGGTGCTGGTGGCCACCGGGGCCTGACCGTAAATATCCGGCCGACGGCAACTTTGAACGTCAGGACCTTCGGCCTCCTTCTTGAGATCTACTTGAAGGCCTTTCAGGAGCTGCGCAACCCTTGCGCCGGCTGCTTCACCGCGGCCGAGACCGTCGTGGTCCCCCGCAGCGCCCAAACCATCGTCCCGGGCGATTAACAATCCGTTGCGAGCCCCGAATCGTCCCGGGCGATTAGCAATCGGGACTTCGAATTGTTAATCGCCCGGGACCACCTGCGGGCTCAAACGGATTGTTAGTCGCCCGGGACGGCTTTGAGCAACGGGTCAGGCGGCCATGAGGCCGGTGCCCCACATCAGGATCAGGCCGGCGCCCAAACCGGTTGCGATGAGGGGTTCCAGGCCGCGCTTCGTGCCGGCGGGGCGGAGGGACGGCAGGATCTGCTGGATCACCTGCACGATCGCCCCCGCGCCGACGCCGAGCAGGAGCGCACTGACCTGCGGGTTCGATGCCAGCCCGCCGATCCAGGCGCCCGCCGCCACCGGCAGCCCCGCGATCGCGCCGAGCAGCGCCAGGCTGCGCAAGCTCGGCCGCTCACGGGCGACCGGAGCGACGATCGCGAGCCCCTCCGTCGTGTTGTGCACCGCGAACCCGATCACCAGGAACGCACCGAGGGCGAGCGCCCCCGCCGCGTACGCTCCACCGATCGCCAGGCCCTCACCGAAGTTGTGGAGCCCGATGCCGATCGCCACGAGCAGCGCCACCCGCCAGCCGTCCGCGCCGGTTCGGCGGCGGCTCAGCCAGCCGTCCACCCCCGTCATCGCCACGTACGCCAGGAACGCGCCGAGCGCGACGAGGCTCGCGCCGCCGAAGCTCTGCGCCCCCCGACCGGCCTGCTCGACGCCCTCGACCACCGCCTCCACCGCCAGGAACGCGAGAAGCCCAACCGTGACCGCCAGCAGGAAGCGCACCACCGGGTCGCCCGCCCGCCGGGCGAACGGCAGCCACAGCATCCCCATCAGCACCGGGATGAGCCCCACGTAGAGGCCCAGGAGACCGAGCAGGCCGAAGAAGCTCGCGTCGGCCTTCGGCGTCTCCGCCGCGGCCTCGATCGCGTGCGCCACGGTGACGCCGGTGGAGGTCAGCAGCGAGATCTCGTAGGCCTCGCCCTCGTTCCACAGGTACGGGATCCGAACGGTGGCCTGCCCGAGCCGCCCGATCGGCTTGGACGGGATGGACGCCTCGGCGATGAACGCGTCGTTGACGATGACCTGAGCAAGCCGGACCGGATCCGGCCCGTCGTTGCGGACGCGAAGCTCGATGACGCCGGGCCGCAGCTCCGTGCGCTCCACCGCGACCTTCTCGATGGCCGGGCCGTTGCGGTCGAGGCCCGGCAGGTCGAACGCCAGGAGCAGCAGCCCGACGATCGCCAGGAGCGAGATCGGGATCGCCGCGAGGATCCACGCCGGGGCCCGGTGTGCCTGTGAGGCCTCTCTGCTCACGTGACCTCGAACATCCCGACCCAGCCGAGCTCGGCGAACTCGCTCTTGTGGGCGTGGAACATGTACCGACCCGCATACGGGAACCGCACCTCGAGGATGCCCCGCTGCCCCTGCACCTGGCTGATCGTGTCGGTGAGCTCGCTCGGTGTGAGCGACGTGCCGGTCGGGTAGTAGTGGAAGAAGTTGGCGTGCAGGTGGAACGAGTTGATGGCGTCGAACTCGAGGACGTTGACGAGGTAGATCCGCACCAGCTCGCCGCGGCGCACAGCGATCGGCCGGTGCATGTAGTGGAACCCGACCGTGTTGACCGCGTACACCTCGTTCGCGCCGTCGAAGTTCGTGTCGAACCCGTTCATCACCATCACCATCTCGTGCGCCTCCGGCCGCGGCGTCTCGGGATCGATGACGAAGGCGCCGTAGAGCCCCCGGTGGATGTGGGTGGCGAGCGGGAAGGTGTGACAGTGGTAGAGGTGCAGCCCGAACGGCGTTGCGTCGAACTCGTAGACGTGGGTGCCTCCGGGCTCGACCAGCCCGCCCGGCCCGCTCCCGGGGATTCCGTCCATCGCCGACGGGTGGATACCGTGGAAGTGCATGGTGTGGGGGTGGCCGGTGGCGTTGGTGAACCGAATCTGCAGGCGGTCGCCCTCGGTCGCGCGGAACGTCGGCCCGGGAACCCGGCCGTTGTAGGTCCACGCCGGGAAGGACACGCCCGGCGCCACCTGGATCTCCCGCTCCCGCGCCACAACCTCCCAGGTGCGCAGGGAGCGGCCGCCGGGCAGGCGCGTGACCGTGCCACCGTCGAAGTCGGTGAGCAGCAGGTCGGGGTCGAAGCCGTTCAGGGCGGCGTCGACGTGACCGCGCGCGCCGGAGTGGAGCGGACCGTGGGGGTACTGGTGGGCGAGCTCCCCCGGCGTAGGCGCGTCCGACGAGCTGCCGCCGCCGGAGGCTCCCGTCACGACCGCCAGCGCGCCGGCACCGGCGGCGGCGCCGAGCAGTCCCCTACGGGTGAGCTTCGTGCGATCGAGCGGCATCAGGGCCCCAGTGTTCGCGATCCCTGATGCGAAAGTTTGGCAAGGCTAATTCATGAACGCAAGCCAGGCTGAACCATCGCAGTGGCACGACTTACTTCTTGGCGGGCTTCTCTGCGTGCCCGCCGAACTGCTTGCGCATGGCCGACAGGACCTTGTCGGCGAAGTCCGCCTCGCCCCGTGAGCTGAAGCGCTCGAAGAGCGACGCCGTCAGCACATGGGCGGGGACGCCGGTCTCGACGGCGGCCTGCACCGTCCACCGGCCTTCGCCGCTGTCGCTCACGCGCCCACCGAAGCTGTCGAGCTCGGAGTCCTCGAGCAGCGCGATCGCGGTGAGGTCGAGGAGCCAGCTGGCCACGACGCTCCCGCGCCGCCATACCTCGGCGATCTCGGTGGTGTCGAGGTCGTAGCGGTAGTACTCCGGGTGGGTGAGGGGTGCGGTCTCGGCGTCGTGCTCCTGGTCGGCGGCACCCGCGTTGGCCTTGCGCAGGATCCCGAGGCCCTCCGCGTAGGCGGCCATGGCCCCGTACTCGATGCCGTTGTGGACCATCTTCACGAAGTGCCCGGCGCCGGCGGGACCGCAGTGCAGGTAGCCGTGCTCGGCGGTGGTGGCCCGTCCCTTGCGCCCGGGCGTGCGGGGGGCCGACGCGACCCCGGGGGCGAGCGAGCGGAAGATCGGGTCGAGGCGCTTCACGGTCTTCGCCTCGCCGCCGATCATGAGGCAGAAGCCGCGCTCGAGCCCGAAGACTCCCCCGCTGGTGCCGACGTCGACGTAGCCGACGCCCTGCTCGGCGAGCTCGGCCGCGCGGTGGATGTCGTCGCGGTAGTAGCTGTTGCCCCCGTCGATCACGACGTCGCCGCGCTCGAGGTGGGCCGCCACGTCGGCGACGACCCGGCCGGTGATGCCCGCCGGCACCATCACCCACGCCGAGCGCGGCGGGGTGAGCTTGCGGGCGAAGTCCTTCATGTCCTTCGCCCCGGTGGCGCCCTCCTTCACCAGCTGCCGGACGGCCGCCCGGTCGACGTCGGTCACCACGCATTCGTGGCCGTCGCGCATGAGCCGCCGCACGATGTTCGCGCCCATCCGGCCAAGCCCGACCATTCCCAGCTGCATCGTTGCCTCCTCGTATCCGACCCCCGGCGGGGAAGATTACGCGGGGCGGCCTCGCGCCTCCCGGTACCGCTTGATGAGGGCGTTCGTGGAGCTGTCGTGGGCGAGGGCGGGGGAATCCGGCGACTCGAGCTCCGGCGTGATCCGTCTCGCCAGCACCTTGCCGAGCTCGACGCCCCACTGGTCGAACGGGTTGATGTCCCAGATTGCCCCCATGGTGAACACCCGGTGCTCGTACAGCGCGACGAGCTGGCCGAGCACGCTCGGCGTGAGCCTCGGGGCAAGGATGGTGTTGGACGGCCGGTTGCCCGCGAACACCCGGTGCGGCACCTGGTGGGCGGGGACGCCCTCGGCCTCCACCTCCGCCCCGGTCTTGCCGAACGCGAGCGCCTCGGTCTGGGCGAAGAAGTTCGCCATGAGCTGGTCGTGGTGGTCGCCGACCTCGTGCACCGGCTCGTGGAACCCGATGAAGTCGCAGGGGATGAGGCGCGTGCCCTGGTGGATGAGCTGGAAGTAGGCGTGCTGGCCGTTGGTGCCGGGCGTGCCCCAGACCACCGGCCCGGTGGTGGTGCGCACCGGCTGCCCGACCAGGTCGACCGACTTGCCGTTGGACTCCATGTCGAGCTGCTGCAGGTAGGCGGGGAAGCGCGTGAGGTACTGGGAGTAGGGCAGCACCGCCTGCGTCTCGGCCCCGAAGAAGTTGCCGTACCACACGCCGAGGAGCCCCATCAGCACCGGCAGGTTCCGCTCGAAGGGCGCGGTGCGGAAGTGCTCGTCGATTGTGCGGAAGCCGGCGAGCATCTCGCCGAAGGCCGACGGCCCGATCGCGACCATGACCGACAGCCCGATCGCCGAGTCCATGCTGTAGCGGCCGCCGACCCAGTCCCAGAAGCCGAACATGTTCGCGGTGTCGATGCCGAACTTCGCGACCTCGTCCGCGTTGGTCGACACGGCCACGAAGTGCCGGGCCACCGCCGCGTCGTCGCCGAGCTTCGCCAGGAGCCACTGCCGCGCGGACGTCGCGTTGGTGATCGTCTCGATGGTCGTGAACGTCTTCGACGCGACGATGAAGAGCGTCTCCTCGGGGTCGAGGTCGGCCGTCGCCTCCCAGATGTCGTCGCCGTCGACGTTCGACACGAAGCGCACCCTGAGCGACCGGTCGGCGTCGTCGCGCAGCGCGTCGTAGGCCATCGCGGGGCCCAGGTCGGATCCGCCGATGCCGATGTTCACGACGTTACGGATCCGCCGGCCGGTGTATCCGGTCCAGGCGCCTGAGCGCACCCGCTCGGCGAACTCGCCCATGCGCCCGAGCACCTCGTGCACGTCGGGGACGACGTTGCGACCGTCGACCTCGATCACGGCCTCGGCCGGCGCGCGCAACGCCACGTGCAGCACGGCGCGGTCCTCGGTGACGTTGATGTGCTCGCCCGCGAACATCGCCTCGATCCGCTGCCTCAGGCCGGCCCGCTCGGCGAGGGCTGTGAGGAGCCCGATCGTTTCGGCGGTGACGCGGTTCTTGGAGTAGTCGAGGAACAGGTCGCCCGCGGCGGCGGTGAGCGTCTCGCCGCGGGCGGGGTCGTCGGCGAACAGGTCCCGCAGGTGGCGGTCAGCGAGCGTGGCGTGGTGCGCGCTGAGGGCGTTCCATTCCGGGGTGTCGGCGATGCTCACAGCGGCGGCTCCCAGTGGTGGTGCGGTGACTTGCACGGTACCCGCCCGGCTGCGGCGAGGACGCGAATTCGGCGGCCTCGTCGCACGCGGAGACGGCCGCATACCGGACGGGTAGTGCGCACCAGGCACGGGCGCGCTCCACGAGCTTGATGCCGAGCCATCCGTCCTCGCGGGCCGCAGCGGAGGCGATCACCACCTCGTCGGCCGCGAAGACGGTGAGGGTATCGTCGAGCGCGAGGAGGGGGTCGGCGTCGCCCACGATGCCGCTGGCCCCGAACCCGGCCCGGCGGATGGCGGCGACAGAGTGGTTGAGCCGCGACTCGGCGTCGCGATGGGCGGCGCCGGCGTCGGCGACCAGGTGCCCCATCCACGAGTTGAGCGCCGGGGTGACCACGAGCACCTCGTGGCGTGCGTCAGGATCCTCTGGGCCGAGGAGGGTGGCGACGTCCTCGTCGTGGATTTCGTCGTTCGCGACGACCAGCACCCGGATCACGCGCGTGGGGGTGGGGGAGGCGATGGGGGTCATTGCTGGCTCCGTTCGGTGTCGGTGTGCATGACACCGTCATCGAACCAGCCGTGTCTGGGAGCCGGCTGAGGGGATCGTGAGCGCGTCCTTCGGATGTGGCAAAGGACGCGTTGCGGGCGGACCGTCCGCACTCGCGGCGGCGGCCTGCGGACGCGCGTGGCGCGCTAGACGAGCTGGTGCTCGTCGATGTAGGCGAGCACCTCGTCGTACATGCCGCCGTGGTTCGAGCTGACCGCCTGATCCATGACCGCCGAGAACCAGGCCGGGGCGGTCGGGCGGACCTCCCTCAGCGCCCGCGCGACATGGCCGGGACCGATGACCGGCTCGCCTCCGAGCGCGTCGGACGCCGCCAGGCCGGCCGCGGTGTCGCACAGGAGGAGCAGGTCGTCGCCCGAGAAGTGCTGGGTGCGCTGCACGATCCAGCCGACGTCGACGCCGGCGAGGCGGCTGCTCTTGAGGTGGAACCGCAGGATCGCCTCGCGCGCCGCCTCGTCGGGCGGGAGCACCAGGAGCGTTCGGTCGAGGCGGCCCTCGGCCCGCAGCGACATGTCAACTTCCCACGGTGACACGGCGCCCGCGAACACGAACACGCCCCGGTTGGCCGCGGCGGTGTCGAGCTCGGTGACCAGGCGGGCGACCACGCCGCGATCGACGGGGTCGTCCGGCGCCTCGGGGTTGCGTCCCGCGAGGTCGACGTCGTCGAGGAAGAGCACGCACGGCGCTGCGTCGCGGGCGGCCTCGAAGATACGCTGGATGTTCTGGCGTGGGTCGCCGGGCCATTCGAGAGAGTCGCGGAGCTTGATCGGCAGGAAGGCGGCGCCGATCTCACCCGCGACGACGCGCGCGAAGAAGCCCTTGCCGCATCCGGGAGGCCCGAACATCAGGTAGCCGCCGCGCGACGACACGCTCTGGGGGCCGCCGCCCGAGCCGTTGCTCGCGCGCCCCTGGAGTGGGTCGAGCACCACCGACTGGATGCGCTGCTTGACGTCGGTCACACCGATGACATTTCGCAGGGAGATGGTGGGCCACTGGATGGACTGCGGGTCCACCGAGAACTCGCGTGGCGCATCGGGCTCCGGCTCGACGTCGACTCCGGGCTCCGGCTCCGCGGCCGGCTCCTCATCGGCGACGGCCTCGACCTCTGCGACGACCTCGGCGACGGGCTCCTCGACCACCGGCTCCGGAGCGGGTGTGGGGGCAGCCTCGCTCGCCGGCGACGGCTCCACCGGCGCCGCCGTGGGCACGGCCTCCGCGACGGGCGGCTGCGGGGCGCTCTTCTCGACGGTCGGAGCGGGCGCGGGGGCGGGCTCGGCGTGATCGCCGGCGGCGCGCAGCGCGGCGGCAACGCGCACGAATGCCTGGGCGCGAACGTCGCTCGATGCCTCCGCCGCCTGGGCGGCCAGCTCGAGGGCGCGGATGTTGTCGGGCTGGGCCCGCAGGATGGCCTCGGCGTGCGCGAGTCCTTCAGCCGCACGGCCCACACCGACCATGTGCTCGATGAGGTGCAGCCGCAGAGGCACGTTGCCGGGCGCCGCATTGACGGCCGACTCCAAGCCTGCGATGAGCTCTCGATCCGACATATCCATCCTCTCCCTACTTTCGCGCGTTATCGGCCGATCGGCGGCGGGAGTTAACCCCCGCACGACGCGGGATGTTTCAGACCCGTCGATGTGCTTCCCCGCGCTCCGCGGCGGGCGCCCACTCGGGCGCCCCCAGCTCGCCTGGGCGGTAGAGTCGCGATCACATGGCGCGCGAGCTCTATACGGCGTCGGAGGCCGCGCGGGCCCTCGGAATCAGCCTCGACACCCTCCGCCGGTGGGACAAGGCCGGCAAGATCCGCGTGGAGCGCGACGGCGCCAACCGCCGCATCGTGCCCGCATCGGAGGTCGAGCGCCTGCAGGGCACCGACCGCGCCGGCATGAGCGCCCGGAACCGGCTTCGCGGCGTCGTTCGCGACGTCCAGGTCGACGGGTTGCTCGCGCAGGTCGAGCTGGACGTGACCGAGCCGGCGCGCGTGGTCGCGATCATCACGCGCGCGTCCGCCGAGGACCTCGACCTCAAGCCGGGCAAGACCGTGACCGCGGTGGTGAAGTCGACCTCGGTCATGATCCAGGGGTAGGCGCACCCCACGACCGCCCAGGCAATATGCCTAGGCATTGCCTTGACAACGGTCGTCGCGCTCTCAAGAATCGCGCGCATGCGCAGACTCCTGATGACCTCGGCCTTGATCGTTGCAGGGGTGTCGGGAGCGGCCATGCCCGCCCTCGGCGCCGATGTGATCGTCCAGGGAACGACCGACGTCCGCGATGCCGGACTGCTCGACGACGTCATCGTACCCGGGTTCAAGAAGGCGTACCCGCAGTACACGCTCAAGTACATCGCGGTGGGCACGGGCCAGGCGCTCACGAACGCGCGCGCGGGCCAGGGCGACGCCGTGCTGACGCACGCGCCGACCCAGGAGGCCGACTTCGTCCGCGACGGGTACTCGTACGAGAAGCGCGGCCGGGCGATCTTCTACTCGGACTACGTGATCATCGCGCCGGCGTCCGATCCGGCACGCGTTCGGACCAAGGCGCCGCACGATGCCGCCAAGGCGTTCGAGCTCATCGCTGCCGCCGGGGCGCATGGCAAGGCCGACTTCGTGTCGCGGGGCGACAACTCGGGCACGAACACGCAGGAGAAGATCATCTGGGGGCTCGGCAACGTCGCCAAGAACGCCAAGGGCGAGCCGGGCTCCGGCGCCAGCGGCAACCCCTCCTGGTACCACAAGGCCGGGCTGGGGCAGGCCTCCACCGTCCAACTCGCATCGCAGTGCCCGTTCTCGTCGAAGGCCTGCTACGACATCACCGACCGCGGGACGTTCAACCGGCTCGTCAGCCTCAAGGCCGTGACCAAGCTGGTGGTCGTCGCAGACAAGAACGCCGTCTCCGCGCGCGGCAGCCGGAACCTCCTGGTCAACTCGTTCCACGCCTACGCGGTCAACCCCGCGAAGGTGTCGAAGGTCAACCTTCAGGGCGCGCTGGCGTTCCTGAACTACCTGCAATCGGTCGAGTTCCAGGCCCAGCTGGCCAGCTACCCGAACCGCACGCAGCCCGCGTTCTTCGCGGACGCCCGCCCCAACATCACGATCCTCCGCAAGATGCCACGCAGCGCGGCCCGGGGTGAGCTCGTCACCGTGACCGGAAGCGTCAAGCCGGCGCTGCCGGGAGGGCGGGCGCTGACCGGAGCACAGGTGCGGCTCGTGCGGGTGGGCGGAACGTCCGCAACGCTCATCACCACCGCGACGGTCGACAGGATCGGGCGCTTCACGTTCCGGTTCCGGGCGCGCTTCGGCGGGCTCTACCGGGTCGTGTTCCCCTCCTTCCGGGACCTCGCGTCCACCACGCGCAACTCCGGACGCCTGCAGGTCACAGCGGGGTGAGGCACCCCTGATGCCGCGGCCCGGTGACGACGGGGCACGCTGATGGGATTCATCTGGGATGGAGTGCGCGGGGCGTTCTGGCTCCTCGTCAACGGCGACGAGGGCGTGTGGGGCGTCATCAAAGTCACCCTGCGGGTGGCGCTCGAGTCGACGTTCTTCGCGCTCGTCATCGGCCTCCCGCTCGGCCTGTGGCTCGGCCTGTCGCGGTTTCGCGGGCGCAAGTCGCTCCTGACGGGCGTCAACGCGGGACTGGGACTCCCCCCGGTCGTCGTGGGCCTGGTCGTCGCGCTGCTGCTCTTCCGGGGCGCGCCGCTCGGCTCGCTCGACCTGATCTACACGGTCAACGGGATGATCCTCGCCCAGACGGTGCTCTCGATCCCGATCGTGGCGGCGCTGACCTCCGCGTCCGTGCAGGCCGTCGACCCGGGACTGCTGATGCAGGCCCGGGCGCTCGGCGCGTCGTCCGTGGAGGTCGGGGCGCTGGCGCTGCGGGAGGCCCGGGTCGGCGTGCTGGCGGCCACGGTGGGCGCGCTGGGATCGGCGCTCTCAGAGGTCGGCGCCCTGATCCTGGTCGGCGGGAACATCACCGGTCAGACGCAGACCCTCGCGACCGCCGTGCTGACCGAGGTCTCCGCGGGCGAATACTCGCGGGCGATCGCCATGGGAACGATCCTGATGGGGCTGGTCCTGGTGCTCGCGGCCGTGCTGACCGTCGTGCAGCAGCGGGGGCAGCCTGCGTGAGCGCCGTCGTCCGCGCGAACGGGCTCGGCGCCGATCGGGGCGGTCGCACCGTGCTGGACGACGTCAGCCTCGACCTGGAGCGCGGCGAGGTCGTCGCGCTGCTCGGGCCGAACGGCGCCGGCAAGACGACGCTCCTCACGCTGCTGGCCGGCATCGCCCGTGCCGACCGGGGCAGCGTCGAGCGCGACGGCCGCGTCGCGACGGCGCTCCAGGCACCGGCGATGGCGCGGCGCACGGTCCTTGCGAACGTGGAGGCCGGCCTGGCCTGGTGGGGCGTGCCGCGGCCGGAACGGCGTCAACGCGCGCTCCGCGCGCTGGAGGCCATCGGGATGGGGGAGATGACCGGGCGGGCGGCGCGGAGCCTCTCGGGCGGAGAGGCGCGCAGGGTCCACCTGGCCCGGGTGCTCGCGACCGAGCCGGACGCGCTGCTGCTCGACGAGCCGTTCGCCGGGCTCGACGTGTCGGCACGGGCCGATCTCCTGTACGACGCCGCCAGCATCCTCCACGAGCCCCGCCGGGCCACCCTCATCGTGGTGCACGACCGCGCGGAGGCGTGGGCGCTCGCCGACCGGGTGGTCGTGCTCCTCGACGGGCGGGTCGCCGCCGCCGGAGCGCCCGAGGAGGTCTTCCGCCGTCCTCCGACGGCCAAGGCGGCCACGTTCCTCGGCTTCAGCGGGCAGGTCACCGACGGCGACGGCGTCCTGCTCGTGCGCCCCGAGGACGTCGTCCTCGACGACGCCGGGCCCCTGCTCGGCCGCGTCACGCGCCGCGTGCCGCTGGAGGAGGGCGCCCGGCTCGAGGTCGACGTGCCCAACGGCCGGCTCGTCGTGAGCGCGCCGATCCCGGGGCCGGGACCGGGCGACGCCGTTCGGCTCCGCGTCTCGGGCGGCGTGCGGTATGCGCGAGACGAGGCGGACGAACCGCGGCCTCCGGACGTCCCGTCGACGGGAGAGAGCCAAGTCGCTCCATTCACACCAACGGAGGGAGGAACATGATGCGCGTCAGCGCGAGAAACCAGATCCCGGCGACGGTCCGGGCGATTCGCCGAGGCGAGGCGATGGCCACGGTTGAGCTCGACGCGGGGGGCCAGACCCTCGTCGCGTCGATCACCGCCGAGTCCGTCGACGATCTCGGGATCGAGGTCGGACGCGATGTGTTCGCGGTGATCAAGGCAACCGACGTAATGATCGGGATCGCACCCGTCTGAGCCGATCCCGAGCGTCATCATGCAAGACCGGTGAGCCGCGGCGGGTCACCACTTCCGGGTCGACCGGCCCCTTCACAGGGCCGGTGGCTTCGGTGCAAACTACGGGCGACACCACAGCGCAAAAGGAGCCCGCATGGCCGTTGAGCGAGAGACCGTCGAGATCGCCCGCATCGAGGAGATCCTCGGAGACGAGGCGAGCGACCTGCTCGCGCACGAGTGCACGACCATCGGCAAGGAGCGTCTCGCGGCCCCGGGCCCCGATTTCGTCGACCGCATCTTCCAGCAGTCCGACCGCTCCATCCGCGTGCTGGGGGCGCTGGAGACGCTCTTCACGAACGGGCGCCTCGCCGGCACCGGCTACGTGTCGATCCTCCCGGTCGACCAGGGCATCGAGCACTCCGCAGGCGCGTCGTTCGCGAAGAACCCCGACTACTTCGATCCGGTGCACATCGTTGAGTTGGCGATCGAGGGCGGCTGCAACGCCGTGGCCACCACCCTCGGGGCGCTCGGGGTCACCGCACGTCGCTACGCGCACCGCATCCCGTTCCTGCTCAAGCTCAACCACAACGAGTTCCTGAGCTACCCCAACGCGTTCGACCAGATCATGTTCGGGTCGGTCAAGCAGGCGTGGGAGATGGGCTGCGTCGCCGTGGGCGCCACCATCTACTTCGGGTCGGCGGAGTCCAAGCGCCAGATCCAGGAGGTGTCGGAGGCGTTCGAGGCTGCCCACGACCTGGGCATGGCGACGGTGCTGTGGTGCTACACCCGCAACAGCGCGTTCAACACCACCAAGGACGGCGGGCCGGACTACCACACCGCCACCGACCTCACCGCGCAGGCGAACCACTTGGGCGTGACGATCGAGGCCGACGTCATCAAGCAGAAGCTCCCCGAGACCGCCGCGCCCGGCTTCAAGAACCTCAACTTCGGAAAGTTCGACGAGCGGATGTACAGCGAGCTCATGAGCGACCACCCGATCGACATGACCCGCTACCAGGTGGCGCACTGCTACATGGGCCGGATCCCGCTCATCAACTCGGGCGGCGCCTCGGGGTCCAACGACCTCCACGACGCCGTGAAGACCGCGGTGATCAACAAGCGTGCCGGCGGCTCGGGTCTCATCAGCGGCCGCAAGGCGTTCCAGAAGCCCATGCGCGAGGGGGTCGAGCTGCTGAACGCGATCCAGGACGTCTACCTCTGCGAGGACATCACGCTCGCCTGAGCGGGCATGGCGGCGCGGTCCGAGTTCGCCGGGCTGGTCGAAGAGCTCCTGCAGCCGGTCGGCCCGGTCGAGGTGCGCGCGATGTTCGGCGGCCACGGGGTGTTCCTGGACGGCGTGATGTTCGGCCTGATCGCCGACGACGAGCTCTACCTCAAGGTCGACGACGTCAACCGCGGCCTGTTCGTCGACGCCGGCCTCGAGGCGTTCGTCTACCAATCCGACGGGCGCGCGATCACCATGAGCTACCACCGGGCCCCCGACGTGCTGGAGGACTGGGAGCGGTTCGAACCGTGGGCAGCGAGCGCGATCGACGCGTCGCGACGGGCGAGGAAGACGGTCGACCCGAACCGGCGGGCGCGCCGCCAGGGCTGAGCAGCGGGTCAGCTTCCCGGCAGTGAGATCCCGTCCGGGACCCGGTTCGGTCTCGGCGGGGTGTCCTTCGTCGTCGCGGTCTCGGACCGATCGAACAGGGCTCGCGAGCACCGCATTCCGAGAATGACGCCCCAGGTGCACGAGCCCCTTCGGCTTGGCTCCGGGCTCGGGGATTGCTCGCCATCGGACGTCGGGGGTTCGTCCGGGACATCGGACGCCGGCGGTTCGCCGGGATCTCTTCCATCGACTCCCGCCAGCCGCCGTGGCCGGTGAGGTCGAAGCTCGGGGCGCCGATCCTCACACCCCCGAGGAACACGAACAGCCGCACACGGTCAGTCCGCGTCCCGTTTCCAATCCCGGAAGGCGGCGAGGAGCTCCTCCGTCGCCGCCGGGGTCACGTCGTCTTCGCGCAACGCTCCCACCGCCCCGATCGTATCCCGCAGCTGGGACAGGTACTCGCGGCACGGTGGGCAGGCCACGAGGTGACGTTCGAAGCGTCGGGCGTCGTCGGCTGGGAGCGCGCCCTCCAAGTACTCGGTGACGAGCTCGACCAGCTCCGAGCACGTGATCCATTCGCGCTGCTCGCCCACCGGCGTCCCCCACGCTCAACCGACGTCCGAAATCGACCCTATACCCGCAGTGATGCCAATGCTGGGAAGTCCCAGTGATCTCGAAAGCGTTACAGACCGAAGAACAGTGTGTGAAAACGGTCACGCACCATGCGCGATGGGCTCGCCTTTGCCCGCCTCGTCCTCGATCCTTGAACAGATGAGCTCACTCGCCGATTCCATCGCCGAGCGCCTCACGACCGTCCGCGAGCGGACGCTGGCGCTCTACGAGCCGCTCGCGCGGCGGCGACCTCGCCCGCACCCCCGACCCGATCATGAGCCCGCCCCTGTGGGATCTCGGCCACATCGCGGCCTACGAGGAGCTGTGGCTCGCGTGCCGCCTGTCCGGTCACGCGTCGCTCTACCCCGAGCTGCAGCAGGCCTATGACGCGTTCGAGACCCCGCGGGCGCGGCGCAGGTCGGTCCGCCTGCTCGACGAGCCAGGATGCCGCGACTACCTCGATCGCGTCCGCGAGCGCTCGCTGGAGGCCCTCGCGGTGACGGACCTGGACCCGGACGGTCCGCCGCTCACCGCCGCCGGGTTCGTCTTCGAGATGGTCGCCGAGCACGAGGCTCAGCACACCGAGACGGTGCTACAGACGCTCCAGATGTTCGATGATCGCACGTACCGTCCGACCCGCCGCCGGCGCCTCCCCGATGCCGGGGAGCGCCCCTCGGACCGCATCTTCATCCCTTCGGGGATCTTCAAGATGGGGGCCGGGGCGGACTTCGCCTACGACTGCGAGCGTCCGCGCCATCAGCGCGCGCTCGCCGGCTACCTCATCGACCGCTACCCGGTCACCAACGGCCGGCACCTCGAGTTCATGGCCGACGGCGGGTACGCCCGGCCGGAGCTGTGGAGCGCCGAGGGCTGGGCATGGCGCTGCGAGCACGCCGTGCGCGCGCCCCTCTACTGGGAGCCAGACACCGCGGGCGGCTGGCTCTCCCGGAGCTTCGACGACGTCGTGCCCGTCGACCCCGACCGGCCGGTGTGCCACGTGTCGTGGCACGAGGCCGACGCCCATGCCCGGTGGGCTGGCGCGCGGCTGCCCAGCGAGGAGGAGTGGGAGCGCGCCGCGTGCTCCGGCCACCCCGAGTGCGACGCGCCCCGATTCCCCTGGGGCGACGCGCCCGCCGAGGGCCGCGCGAACCTCGACCAGCTCGCGTTCGCCCCCGCACCGGTCGGGGCCTACCCCGACGGCGCCGCTCCGACCGGGTGCGCGCAGTTGATCGGCGACGTGTGGGAGTGGACCGCGAGCGCGTTCGGCCCGTATCCGGGCTTCGCGGCATTTCCGTATCGCGAGTACTCCGAGGTGTTCTTCGGGAAGGACTACCGGGTGTTGCGCGGCGGCTCATGGGCGACCCAGCCGATCGCGGTGCGCACGACGTTCCGCAACTGGGACCTGCCCCAGCGGCGCCAGATCTTCGCCGGGTTCCGGCTGGCGTGGGACATCGACGAGCGATCATGAGGGGGGACCCGAATATGCCGGTGACAACGCCCCGCGCGACCCGGCCCCGGCCGTATCGCCTCGACGTGCATCCGGTCAACGCGACCGTGGAGGGCTCGCTCGCCGACGACGTGCGACGGGGACTCACAGGCCGGCCGAAGTGGCTCCTCCCGAAGTACTTCTACGACGACCGCGGCAGCCAGCTGTTCGAGGCGATCACCGGGCTGCCCGAGTACTACCAGACCCGCACCGAACTCGAGATCCTGCGCCGCGAGGCGGCCGGGATCGTGGCCCGCCACGAGCCGACAGAGCTCGTGGAGCTCGGGTCCGGCTCATCACGCAAGACCGTCGCGCTGCTCGACGCCATGGACGAGGCCGGTGGCCTCGCGCGGTACGTCCCGTTCGACGTATCGCCGGGGATCCTGCTCGCCGCGGCCGGCCGGTTGGCCGAGGCGTACCCGGGCCTGCGCGTGCACGCGGTGGCGGGCGACTTCGAGCGTCACCTGCGCCAGCTTCCCGCCAGGGCCCGAGGTGGGCGGCGGCTGGTGGCGTTCCTGGGCGGCACCATCGGCAACATCCATCCCGACGCGCGCGCGCCGTTCCTGAGGGCGATACGCGGGCTCTTGCGTCCAGGCGACCGGTTGCTCATGGGGACCGACCTGGTCAAGGACGCCGCACGGCTACAGGCCGCCTATGACGACGCGGCCGGGGTCACCGCGGCCTTCAACCTGAACATCCTGAACGTGATCAACCGCGAGCTCCGCGCGGACTTCGACCTCGATCGCTTCGCCCACGTCGCCCTGTACGACGAGCAGCACGCGTGGATCGAGATGCGGCTTCGGTCGCTCGTCGACCAGACCGTCCGCATTCGCGACATCGACCTGGACGTGGACATCGCCGAGGGCGAGGAGGTGCGCACCGAGATCTCGTGCAAGTTCACCCGCGGGACCCTCGCGGAGATGTACGCGTCCGCCGGACTCGAACTGGCGGAGTTCCACACCGACGACGACGAGCTCTTCGCGGTCTCGATCGCCTGTCGCGACGACGACCTCGCCTGAGCTACTCGCCGGGGCCGGCCTCGTCTCCGCCCCGGTGGATCCAGATGGTGCGATTCTCGATCGTGATTTCGTCGTTCTGCACGAGCTTGCCGAGGGCGATCGTGATCGACTCACGCACCGCGCCGACCATCTCCGCAAGCTGCTGGTGCGTGAGGCGAAGATCGAGCCGCACCCCCTGCGGCGTGACCCGGCCGAAGCGCTCGGCCAGCTGACGCAGCTTGAGCAGCAGGCGCCGCTCGACGCGGGGTTCCAGGGCGATCGCCACCGCCAGCTCGCGATCGGCGATCTGGGCTGCGAGCACGCGCACCAGGTTTGCGGCGATCCGCGGCTCGGTGAGCCAGCTTTCGAAGCGGACCGGGTCGATCAGGAGCACGACGGAGGGCTCGAGCGCGCGGCCGCGCACGCGCGGGCCGACGCTCGTCCATGATTCCGAGGCGGGCAGCAGTACGTCGCCTTCCTCCAGCAGCGTCACCGTGCGGTGCCGGTCGGTGTCGGCCTCGTCGAAGTCGAGCGCCAGGCGTCCCGATCGTACGACGCAGCATGCCGCGCCGGACGCGACCACGTCGACCAGGTCGCCCTGGCCGAGCCGGGCCGCAGTCACCCCGCGCAGCATCCGCTTGACGGTGGCCTCGTCGAGGCCGCTCAACAGGTCGAACGTTGCGAGGTCCGATCTCGCCGGTTTGGCCGCGTTGATGCCCACCCGTCCTCCAGGGTCCGCCGGATCGTAGCCCGAGTCGCAGCGCCGAGAAAGCCGAACTCCCTCCCCGTGAGGAACCTCGCCGAGATTGGGCCGGTGGTTGCACGCCACCAAGAGGCGGCGCAAGTGTCGGCCAATTGGCCTCAGGTGCCGACGGTCGGCGACGCGACTGCGTACGATCCCGCCGATGGCGCGCAGACGAGTCGACGTGGGGGAGGTCACCCTCAGCATCGAGGAGGCGGGCGAAGGCGAGCTCGTGGTGCTGCTGCACGGGTTCCCCGAGATCTCGCACTCGTGGCGGCACCAGCTTCCGGCGCTCGCGTCAGCGGGGTACCACGCGGTCGCGCCGGACCTGCGCGGCTACGGCGAATCGGACGCGCCGACGGAGGTGGCCGACTACGCCCTGCCCAAGCTCGCGGGCGACATCGTCGGCCTGATCCGGGCGCTGGGGCATGAGCGGGCCCACATCGTCGGCCACGACTGGGGCGGGAGCATCGCCTGGGTCCTGGCGTCGAGGATGCCGGAGCTCGTTCGCAGCCTCACGATCCTCAACAGCCCCCACCCGATCGCGTCGGCCGAGGCGCGGCAGATCCCGGAGCAGCAGCAGAAGGCCTGGTACATGCTGCTCTTCCAGTTCGCGGGCGTCGCGGAGGAGTGGCTGGCGAAGGACGACTTCGCGAACCTGCGCAGCTTCGTGTTCGACACCGCCGCGCCGGGCACGTTCCCGCCCGGCGACCGCGAGGTGTTCTGCGCGGCGCTCGCGCGGGAGGGGCGGCTCACGGCGGCTCTCAACTACTACCGGGCGAACATCCCGCCGGAGACATGGCTCAAGCCGCCGCCCGATCTGCCGCCCGTGCGGGTGCCCACCACCATCCTCTGGGGCGAGGCCGACGCGTACATGAGCGGCGCCCTGCTGGAGCGATCCGTGCAGAAGGTCACGGGGCCCCTCCAGGTCGAGCGGCTGCCCGGCGTGAGCCATTGGGTCCAGCAGGAGATCCCCGACCGGGTCAATGAGCTGCTGGTCGCCGCGCTCAAGCGGGCGGAGTAGCGCCCGCGGGCCTCAGCGCCACGGATCGCCGATCCGACCCGTTGACGACGCTCGCGTCGGCCTCGTCGCCCTCCGGCGCGACACTCGCGCAGAAGGCGATCGGGAGCTTCTGAACGACGCCCAGCGGCGGGGCGGGGTCCACGGGGCGGAGGAGAACGATGCGCCGCTCGTCGACCCGGTCGTCCACGTACTCCACCTGCCGGACGCCGTTCACCGAGATCGCCTCAACACGATCGACGCCGCCGAGCACCCCGAAGCTCCGAAACGCAGCCATGTCGAGCGGTCCCGTGGCGGCGCGGCTCGTTACGTCGGCGGGGCGTCATCCCTCGACCAGCGCCCGCCCGGGCGGCACACCTGGTGAGCGGGGACTGGGCCACAGCTGCCCTCGACGCGGTCCACGCCGAGCTCGGCGCGCGTCGCGATCCGCGGCGGGCGGCTCAGATGGCCGCGTACATGCGCGACCAGTTCCCGTTCCTCGGCGTCCCGGCGCCGGAGCGGCGCACCATTCAGCGACGGGTGCTCGCGGCGCTTGCGGCGCCCACCGCCGGCGACGTGATCCGCTTCGCCGAGCTGTGCTGGGAGCGTGACGAGCGGGAGTTCCAGTACGCGGCGGCGGATCTCGTGCGCGACCGCGTGACGCTGCTGGGTCCGCACGACCTGCCGGCGCTCGGGCGGCTCGTCGTCGCGAAATCCTGGTGGGACACCGTCGACGCGCTCGCGGTTGCCATCGGAGCAGTCGTACGGGCACACCCCGGCAGCCGTGAGCTCATGGACCGTTGGCTGCAGTCGGACAACCTCTGGCTGGTGCGCGTCGCGATCCTCCACCAGGAGCGCTGGGGCGCCGACACCGACGTGAACTGGCTGTTCGCCGCGTGCCGCCGACGCGCGGACCACCCTGACTTCTTCGTCCGCAAGGCCATCGGATGGGCCCTCCGCAGCCTCGCGAAGCGCGACCCGGCGATCGTCCGCGCCTTCCTCGACGCCCACGGCGGCGAGCTGTCGGGCCTGTCTCGCCGGGAGGCCGAGCGTGGCGTCGCCCGCGGCGAGCGTCCTCGGCGACGAGAAGCATGACCCGGCCGTCCAACTGACCCGCGCTCCTCGTCCTGCGGGCACGCAGTGCCAAACCTGCGCCCGTCATGCGCCACCCGGGTAGGCTCCCGCGGAATGGTTCCGCGGCCGATTCCCTGCCCCGCCCCTCGAGCGCGACGATGAGCCTCCTGTGGGCCGGCGTCATCGTCGTGGCCGCGATGGCGATCGCGATCACCGCGATGCTCCTCGTTCGCCGCGTCGCCCCGGAAGGCAGCTACTTCGAGGACGGCGACCGCGCGGCCGGGGTGTTCGGCGTCCTCGCGACGGGCTTCGCCGTGCTCCTGGGCTTCGTGGTGTTCCTCGCGTTCGAGAGCTTCGACACGTCCCGGTCGGGGGCGGAGGCCGAGGCGGAACTCGTGTTCCAGCAGTTCGAGATGGCGCAGCTGATGCCGCCGGCCGTCCGGGCCCAGCTCTCGGGAGAGCTCGTCTGCTATGCGCGCACCGTCGTGCACGACGAGTGGCCGCGGCTGGAGTCGGGTTCGCTCGGCGACACCGTGAACCCCTGGGGTCTCAGGATGTTCCGGACAACGCAGATGGCCAACCCGCAGCTCCCGAGCGAGCAGGCCGCATTCGGGAAGTGGCTCGACCTCCGCGCCGACCGCGAGGTCGCGCGCAGCGACCGAACGCACGGGGCCGAGGGTGTGATCCCGGCGCAGCTCTGGATCGTGCTGTTCGTCTCCGCGGCGGTGATCTTCATCTTCATGTTGTTCTTCGCGGACCCGGCGGAGGCATGGTTCGTGCAGGCGACGATGATGGGCGGCGTCATCCTGGTGATCTCGTCGACGCTGCTCCTGCTGACGTTCCTCGACCAGCCGTTCCACCGGGGGGTGGGTGGCCTGCGGCCGGTGGCGATGGAGCGGACGCTGAGGATGCTCGACGGGCGTCGGCATTCAAGCCGCGGGGAACTTCCGGATCCCGTGCGACGCGAGCGGGGCCCCCGCTGCGTGAGTGACGACGGCAAATCGAGCCGTGCGCACTGGATCGACGTCCTCTCGACGGTGCTGCTGGCGCTCGCGGCGGTCGCGACGGCGTGGGCGACGTACCAAGCGGCGCACTGGCGCAGCGAGCAGGGGCTCGCAGCGACCCGGGCCACTGCGGCACGGGTCGAGGCGAACCGTGCTGCGGGGGTCGCGAACCGCCAGATTCAGGTCGACGTCACGACGTTCACCCAGTGGGTGGATGCGTACTCGAATGGCGACGCGAGGCTGACGGCGTTCTACTTCCGGCGGTTCCGGCCGGAGTTCCGGCCGGCCGTCACGGCGTGGATCGCGACGAAGCCGCTCACGAACGCCCAGGCACCGTTGACGCCGTTCGACATGCCCCAGTACACGTCGAGCGCGAACCGCGAGGCCGACGCGCTCGAGGCGAAGGGCGCCGCGGAATCCGGTGTCGCCCAGGCGCGTGTCGAGCGCGCCGACCGCTACACGCTGTGCGTCGTCATGTTCGCGACCGCCCTCTTCTTCGCGGGGATCAGCACTCGGCTGCGCACGGAGGGTACGCAGATGGTGGTCCTGGGCATGGGGTGGCTCGCGTTCCTCGGCGCGATCGGCTGGATGGCGACCTTCCCCGTCAACCTGTAGGACCGCGCGCAGGGCCTGGCGTCGATTGCGGAAGCGCGGCGCTTCCCCCAGTTAGGGAATGACCACGACCTTGCCGAACAGGTCGTCGGCAAGCAGGCGATCGAAGGCCTCGTGAGCGCGTTCAAGCGGCCACTCCGAATCGATGACGGGTCGCGCCTCGGTCGTTTGCAGCAGGTCGCACAGCGCCACGAGCTCCCCCCGCGTGCCCATCGAGGAGCCGAGCACCGACAGCTGCCGCCAGAAGATGCGCGACAGATCGGCCGGTGGGTCGGAGCCCGTCGTCGCACCCGACACCACGACCACGCCACCGGGACGAAGCGACTTGAGCGAGTGGTCCCACGTCGCCTTCCCGACCGTCTCCACGACCGCGTCGACACGCTCCGGCAGCCGCCCGCCGGGCTCGAGCGCGGCGGTGGCGCCGATCGCGAGCGCCCGCGCGCGCTTCGACTCGCTCCGGCTCGTGGCGTACACGGTGAGGCCCGCCGCGACCCCGAGCACGATCGCCGCCGTCGCCACGCCGCCTCCCGCGCCCTGCACCAGCACCGACTGACCCGACGTGAGCCCCGCCCGCGTGAACAGCATGCGGTAGGCGGTGAGGTACGCCACGGGCAGGCAGGCGGCCTCGCTGAAGGTGAGCGACGGCGGCTTGGGCACCAGGTTGCGAGACGGCACTGCGACGCGCGGCGCGAGCGTCCCCGGGACGCCTCGTTCGGACAGCAGGTGGAAGTCCGGTGAGAGCGTCTCGTCCTCACCGGGCGCCGCGGTCGACAGCACGGCGTGAACGACGACCTCACGTCCGTCCAACGTCACCCCGGCCGCGTCGTCGCCCAGCACCACCGGCAGCATGTCGTCGGTCACGCCGACGCCGCGCAGCGTCCACCAGTCGTGGCGGTTGAGCGCCGCGGCGCGCACCTCGACGATCTCCCACCCGTCGGGCGGGGCGGGATCCGGAACGTCGTGCAGCTCGAGGGCGGCGAGCGGGTCGTCCCGGTCGATCCGTGCGGCGACGGCGGCGAGCATCGGGGCAATCCTGCCAGGCCCGCACTAGGATCGCGGCGGATGCGGGCGGCGATGTACCACGGCGGCGGCAGGCTCACGGTGGAAGACGTGCCGACCCCCGACATCCAGGACGGGGAGCTCCTGGTGCGCATGCGCGCCTGCGGGCTGTGCGGCAGCGACCTGATGACCTGGTACCAGGACCGGCGCGCGCCCGTGGTGCTCGGCCACGAGCCCGTCGGCGAGGTGGTGGAGGTCGGGGCGGGCGCCCCGTTCACGGTCGGGGGAGCGGGTCTTCGTGCACCACCACGTGCCGTGCTTCGAGTGCCGTCTGTGCCGGGCCGGACGCCACACGCTCTGCGAGACGTTCCGCGCGACCCGGATCGACCCGGGCGGGCTCGCCGAGTACATCCGGGTCCCCCGGGCGAACGTCGACGCCGACGTGCTCGTGATCCCCGACGAGCTCGACGACGTCGCCGCCACCCTCGTCGAGCCCGTGGCGTGCATCGTCCGCGGGCAGCGGATGGCCGGCGTGAACGCCGGCTCACGCGTGGCGGTGGTAGGGGCGGGGTCGATGGGGCTCCTGGAGATACAGGTGGCGAAGGCCCTCGGGGCCGCGGAGGTCGTCGCGCTCGAGCCGCAGCCCGATCGCCGTGCGGTCGCGCGCCGGGTCGGGGCGATCACCCCCGACGGCTTCGACGCCGAAGCGGTTCGCGAAGCCCTCGGCGGCGAGCTCGCCGACCAGGTCTTCGTCTGCACCCACCACCACGGCGCGATCGCGGAGTCGCTGCACATGGCGGGGCCCGCCGGCGTCGTCCAGCTGTTCGCGCCGACCGAGCCGGGTGAGCTCGTGCCGCTCGACCTCGGCGCGGTGTTCTTCCGCGAGGTCACGCTGCAGTCCACGTACTCGGCCGGGCCGGCCGACACGCGCGAGGCGCTCGGCATGCTGGCCGCGGGGCTCATCGAACCCGACTCGGTCATCTCCCACCGAGTGCCGCTCGAGGCGGCCGGGGAGGCCTACCGGCTCGCCGCGTCGGGGGAGGCGATGAAGGTCGTCGTGGAGGGCGCGCAGCGGGGAGCATGAGCCCCGCCCCGCCGATGTAAAGCTTGTGTTGGAGCGGTGGAGCGGCCGGCCACGCCGCTGCTACCCTCCGCTCGTTGGGCTGAGGCGTTTCCCGTACGCCTCGGTTCACTCCGTCTGCCGCGGAATGGGTGTGGCTCCTGCGGAGACGGCGATCCCTTGGACTACAAAGTCCTTACCCGATGGGCGGGAAGGGGTCGTGGTCGTCTGCCGAGACGGGAATCGGAACAAACTCGCCCTTTGGAGATTCACGTGGGAAGCAGATGGATAGTCGTTGCCGTCGGGGCCCTCGTCGCCGCGACGCCGGCGGTCGCGGCCAAGCGCGAGACCGCACTGCGTTCGAGCCCGCGGACGCCGACACCGGCCAAGCTCATTCCGCAGGCCGGTCTGCGAGCGGCGGTACCCGTCGCGCCGGTCACGCGGCCGACGGTGCGGCCCGGCATCAAGTGGACGACGCGCGGGATCCGGACCGCGGTCTGGATCCGGTAGGGAATCCCGCGGGTGACTCACAAACTCATTACAAGTGCCCGCTCAAGCGTGATCTCGCGCTCGCCGATAACGACCACGTAGGCAATTTTCAGAGTTTCGGGGGTCAGTACCGTGCGTGGAAAGAGCATCGCAATCGCAGTCGCAGTTCTCGCCGTCGGTGCAGCTCCCGCCGTGGCGAAGAACACCAACGCGCTTCGCAGCGCACCGCGCACCGTCGTCGCGCCGAGGCCCGTCAGCCCGGTCACCGCACCGGTCATCTCCCAGCCCGCCGTCGCGAAGCCGGCGGTGTGGATCCCGACCCCGTCACGCGGCATCAAGTGGTCCGGCGTCAAGTACGCCGTCTGGATCCGCTAGCCCGAAGCCGCGACGGGCCTCACGGTCCCGACCTCACCGCCCGCGATCAGCAGGGGCGGTGCACATGAACCCGAGCGGCTCGTCGCCCAGCGTCCGAAGCTGGTGCGGCTCGTTCGACGCGACGAACACCGCGTCGCCGGGCCCGACCGTCTCCACCAGGTCCCCGAGCGTCACCTCCGCCCGCCCGTGGAGCACCAGGATCGCGTGCTCGTGCGGGTGGTGCTCGAACGCCGACGCGCCGCCGGCTGGGATCTTGAAGTAGCGAAGCTCGACCTGCCCCGCGCCGTCGCCGCGTCCCACCAGCACGTGCCGCTCTGCGCCCGAGGCGTACGCCGTGGGCTCCACGCCGTCCCAGCTCCAGTCGTCTCCGCGGCGTCGCACGAGGCCCATGCGCGCCAGGCTACCCCGGTCGTGCGAGGCGCGTTGCAGGACGGCGACCCGCGCCGAGCGGCGAAGACGGGTGCGCTATCATCGGCCGCGCCGGGCCCGTCCGGCAGCCGTGGTGAACGTAGCTCAGTTGGTAGAGCTCCTGGTTGTGGTCCAGGCGGCCGAGGGTTCGAGTCCCTCCGTTCACCCCTGAGGACCGACACACCTCGCGGGTGTGGCGGAATTGGCAGACGCGCTAGGTTTAGGTCCTAGTGGGGAAACCCGTGGAGGTTCAAATCCTCTCACCCGCATTCACACACCAATGGCGATAACAGCAGAGGTCGTCCCGCTCGAGGACAACCGCGTCCGACTCGACGTCGCGGTGGCCAAGGACGAGGTCGACAAGAAGATGGACCGCACGGTCCGCCGCCTGTCCCGCGATATCCGCGTCCCGGGTTTCCGGCCCGGCAAGGTCCCCTCGCACATCGTCATCCAGCGCTATGGCCGTGAGGCGATCATCGACCAGATGCTCCGCGACTCCCTCGCCGAGTGGTACATGCAGGCGGTGGCCGACCAGGGGCTTCGGCCCGTCGACGACCCCGACGTCGACCTTCCCGAGGCGCCCCCGGGCGACGAGGGCTTCAGCTTCACGGCAACGGTGCAGTTGCGCCCCAAGGCCGTGCTCGGCCCGTACAAGGGGCTGGACGTCGCCAAGGGCGAGCCGACGGTCGAGGACGGCGCACTCGAGGCCGAGCTCGACCGGCTGCGCGAGATGGTGGCCCGGCTCGAGGGCGTGGAGCGGTCCGCCGAGCACGGCGACTTCGTGACCGTCGACTTCGACGGCACCGTCGACGGGGAGCCCCTCGCGAGCGCCACCGCACGCGACTACCTCGTCGAGATCGGCGGCGCGCGGCTCGTCGGCGGCTTCTCCGACCAGCTCGTCGGGATGAGCGCGGGCGACACCAAGACGTTCCCTGTCGAGTATCCCGAGACCGACGGGCGTGGCGAGCTGTCGGGCAAGACCCTGGAGTACACGGTCACCGCGAAGGGTGTTCAGGCCAAGGTCCTTCCCGAGCTCGACGACGCGCTCGCCGCCCAGGTGAGCGAGTTCGACACGCTCGAGGAGCTGCGCAACGACATCACGGCCCGGCTCCAGAAGGCCGCCCAGGACGAGGTCGACGAGCTCTTCCGCCGCGCCGTGATCGACCGCGCCGTCGCCGGGGCGACCGTCGACGTGCCGGCGGTGATGGTCAGGAACCGGGTCGACGGCATCCTCCACGAGACGGCGCACCGCCTCCCGCAAGGTATGACGCTCGCCGATTACCTGCGCGCGACCGGGCGCACCCTCGACGAGACCCGGGCCGACCTCGCGCCCGACGCCGAGATGGCCATCAAGCGCGAGCTCGTGGTCGAGGCCGTGGCGGAAGCCGAGTCGATCACGGTCACCGACGAGGAAGTCGAGGACCAGGTCCGAAATGATGCTCTGGCCGCCGGCCGAGACCCCGACGTGCTGCTTGCAGAGCTCCGAAAGGCGGACGGGTACGACACGCTTCGCGACGACCTGGTGATGCGCAAGGCAGTGGACTTCCTGATCGAACACAGCAACGCAATCACCGTCGGGCTCGCCGAAGCGCGTGAACAGCTCTGGACGCCCGAGAAGGCAGGGGAGCCGAAAGTGCCCGAGGGTGGGCTCTGGACCCCCGACTCGCCCGCACCCAAGAAGAAAGGTGGCCGCGCAACGTGAGCCCGCTCATCCCGATGGTGATCGAACAGACCTCCCGAGGGGAGCGGTCGTTCGACATCTACTCCCGGCTCCTCAACGAGCGGATCATCTTCCTGGGTACGCCCGTCGACGATCAGATCGCGAACCTCATCATCGCCCAGCTCCTGCACCTCGAGAGCGAGGACCCGGAGAAGGAGATCTCGATCTACATCAACTCGCCCGGCGGGTCGGTGTACGCGGGCCTG
The DNA here is from genome assembly GCA_963706315.1 of uncultured Thermoleophilia bacterium. Classification (GTDB taxonomy): domain Bacteria; phylum Actinomycetota; class Thermoleophilia; order Miltoncostaeales; family Miltoncostaeaceae; genus CALMEC01. The sequence continues at coordinate 340,791 of CAVPMA010000014.1, forward strand.
GCGATCTACGACACCATGCAGTTCATCAAGCCCGACGTTCAGACGATCTGCGTCGGCATCGCGATGAGCATGGGGGCGCTCCTCCTGGCGGGTGGGGCACCGGGCAAGCGGATGGCCCTGCCCAACTCGAAGATCCTGATCCACCAGGTCTCGAGCGGGTTCTCCGGACAGGCGACGGACATCGAGATCCACGCCAAGGAGATCATCGCCCTCCGCACCCGGCTCGACGAGATCATCGCCCAGCACACGGGCCAGCCGCTCGAGAAGATCGCGAAGGACACCGAGCGCGATTTCTTCATGAGCGCCGACGAGGCGAAGGAGTACGGAATCATCGACCAGGTGATTCACTCCCACTGACGAACCTGATGCGAGTGATGACGACCACCTCGAACGACCAGTAGGAGCGCGGATGGGACGACCCACGGACTCCACCGAACAGCTCCTCTGCAGCTTCTGCGGCAAGTCGCAGCGGCAGGTCAAGAAGCTCATCGCCGGCCCCGGCGTGTACATCTGCGACGAGTGCATCGACCTCTGCAACGAGATCATCGACGAGGAGCTCGTCGCCCCGGTCTCGTTCGACCCGGACTCGCTGCCGCGGCCGAAGGAGATCTACAGCGTCCTGAACGACTACGTCGTCGGCCAGGAGGAGGCCAAGCGCACGCTGTCGGTGGCCGTGTACAACCACTACAAGCGCGTGAACATGATGGCGTCCGCAGACGCCGAGATCGAGCTGCAGAAGAGCAACATCCTGCTGCTCGGTCCCACCGGCTGCGGCAAGACGCTGCTCGCCCAGACGCTCGCGCGGATCCTCAACGTGCCGTTCGCGATCGCCGACGCCACGGCTCTCACCGAGGCCGGCTACGTCGGGGAGGACGTCGAGAACATCCTCCTCAAGCTCATCCAGGCCGCCGACTTCGACGTGAAGAAGGCCGAGACCGGGATCATCTACATCGACGAGGTCGACAAGATCGCCCGCAAGGCCGACAACCCGTCGATCACCCGGGACGTTTCGGGCGAGGGCGTTCAGCAGGCGCTGCTCAAGATCCTCGAGGGCACGGTCGCGTCGGTGCCGCCCCAGGGCGGGCGCAAGCACCCGCACCAGGAGTTCCTCACCATCGACACGACGAACATCCTGTTCATCTGCGGTGGGGCGTTCGCGAACCTCGACAAGATCATCGAGCGGCGCGTCGGCCACAAGGGCGTCGGCTTCGCCGCGGACGTCCGCAGCCGGCATGAGCGCGACTCGCACGACTCGTTCAGCCAGGTCCTTCCCGAGGACCTCATCAACTACGGGCTCATCCCCGAGTTCATCGGGCGGCTGCCGGTCGTGAGCGCCGTGCACCAGCTCTCCGCGCCGGACCTCATCGAGATCCTCATCGAGCCGAAGAACGCCCTGGTGAAGCAGTACAAGCGCTTCTTCTCCTTCGACAAGGTCGAGCTGGTGTTCGCCGAGGACTCGCTCGCGGCGATCGCAGGCAAGGCCCTCGAGCGCGAGACCGGCGCCCGCGGCCTGCGTTCGATCCTCGAGGCGGCGCTCCTCGACGTGATGTTCGAGCTGCCGTCCCGCGACGACGTGCGCAAGTGCGTCGTCACGCGCGAGACGATCGAGAAGAACCTGCCGCCGACGCTCGTGACAGAGGCCACGGCGGCACCGCCGCAGGCCGCCGCCGCAGGGGAGTCGGCCTAGCCGGCATACCGCGGGGCCGTGCGCGCGGCCGCGGCGGATCCAAAACGGTGTGGGTAGATTCCCCGCGATCATGACCCCCGCCGCCGAACATCGCGCTCAACGTCGCACGCCCGTCAAACGGGGCGCGGCGTGAGCCCCCCGTCCAGTCGCTTCGATCCTGCCGAGGCCGAGCCGCGATGGATGGCGGCCTGGCTCGACTCCGGCGCGCTGCGCGGCGACCCGGCGAGCGACCGCGAGCCCTATGTCATCGCGATCCCGCTCCCCAACGTCACCGGGTCGCTCCACATGGGCCACGCGCTCAACAACACCATTCAGGACCTGCTCATCCGGTGGCACCGCATGGCGGGGCGCGAGGCGGAGTGGATCTGCGGCACCGACCACGCCGGCATCGCGACGCAGGCGGTGGTGGAGAAGCAGCTCGCCGCCCAGGACGGGCTGCGCCGCCAGGACCTCGGCCGCGAGGCGTTCCTGGAACGGGTGTGGGCGTGGAAGGAGCAGAGCGGCGGGGAGATCATCAACCAGCAGAAACGGCTCGGCTGCACGCTCGACTACTCGCGTGAGCGGTTCACGCTCGACGACGGCTACGCCGCCGCCGTGGCACGGGTGTTCGTCGCCCTCTACGAGAAGGGCTACATCTACCGCGACCGGTACATGGTCAACTGGGACCCCGGTCTGGGCTCGGCGGTCTCCGACCTCGAGGTGGAGGACCGGGAGGTCACCGACACCCTCGTCAGCGTCGCATACCCGCTCAGCGACGGGTCGGGCGAGGTCGTCGTCGCCACCGTGCGGCCCGAGACGATGCTCGGCGACACCGCCGTCGCCGTGAGCCCCGACGACGAGCGCTACCGCAATCTCGTCGGCAAGACGGTCATCCTGCCGCTCGTCGGGCGGGAGATCCCCATCGTCGCCGACGAGCACGTCGACCCCGCGTTCGGCACCGGCGCTCTCAAGGTCACGCCCGCCCACGACCCCAACGACTTCGACATCGCCCGCCGGCACGGGCTGCCCGAGGTGAGCGTCATCGGCGAGGACGGCCGCATGACCGCGCTCGCCGGCGAGGCGTACGCCGGCCTCACGCCGCTGAAGTGTCGCGAGCGGGTCGTCGCCGACCTGCGTGCGCAGGGCGCGTTGCGCGCCGAGGAGGCCTACACCCACAACGTGCCGTTCTCCCATCGCAGCGGCGAGCGCATCGAGCCCCTCCTGTCGCTCCAGTGGTTCTGCGACATGACCGAGCTCGCCAAGCCGGCGATCGCAGTTGTGAAGGACGGCCGGGTGCGCTTCACCCCGGAGCGCTTCGGCCGCGTCTACCTGGACTGGATAGAGAACATCCGGCCGTGGTGCGTCTCCCGCCAGCTGTGGTGGGGCCACCAGATCCCGGTGTGGTACCGCGGCGACGAGATCCACGTCGGCGTCGAGGCCCCCGACGGGGATGGGTGGGAGCGCGACCCCGACGTCCTCGACACCTGGTTCAGCTCGGCCCTCTGGCCGTTCGCCACGCAGGGCTGGCCGGAGCGCACGCCGGAGCTCGAGCGCTTCTACCCGGGGCACGTGCTCGTGACCGCTCGCGACATCATCTTCCTGTGGGTGGCCCGGATGGTGATGATGGGCATCGAGTTCATGCACGACATTCCGTTCTCGGACGTCGTGATCAACCCGATCATCCAGGCGCCCGACGGGCGGCGGATGAGCAAGAGCCTCGGCACCGGCATCGACCCGCTCGACCTGGTCAACGACCACGGCGCCGACGCCGTGCGCTTCGGCCTGGTGCTCATGGCGAGCACCCAGGACGTGCGCTTCAGCGAGCAGCGCATCCTCCAGGGCCGCCAGCTCGCGACGAAGCTCTGGAACGCGACCCGGCTCGTGATCGACCGCGGCGGCCGCGCCGGCGAGGCACCCCCCTCGATCGACAGCCTCGCCGACCGGTGGATCTGCTCCCGCGTGGGTCAGGCCGTCGACGAAGCGACGCGACTCGTCGCCGCCTACGACTTCAGCGGGCTCGCCGACCTCGTCTACCACGTGATCTTCGACGAGTTCTGCGACTGGTACCTCGAGCTCCTCAAGGTCGGCGAGGGAACGGCCGACGTCGCCGGGTTCGCCCTCGAGCAGCTGCTGGCGCTCGCCAACCCGCTCATGCCGTTCGTAACCGAGGAGGCGTACGCTCAGATGCCCGGCGCCTCGGGGATGCTCCTCACGCATCCGCTGCCCGTCGCGCCCGGGCCCCGGGATGCGGACGCGGAGGCCGATGTCGACCGTCTGATCGAGGTTGTGAGCGCCCTTCGGGCCATGCGGTCCGAGCAGGGATTGAAGCCGCGCGATCGGCTCGAGGTGCGGCGGGAGCTCTCCATACCCGACGAACGGCTCCCGGCGGCGGCCGCGGCCGCGCTTGCCCATATGGACTGGACCGACGAACCCGGCGGCGAGCCCCTGCTGGTGCCGCTCACGTTCGGAAGGCTCCTGGTCGGACGAGCCGGTAGCGAGGGAGACCACACCGCGGCGTGCGAACGGCTCGCCACCCGCGTCGCGGAGGCGCAGGCGGAGCTGGCCCGCGCCGAGCGCCAACTTGGGAACGAGAGCTTCGTCGCCCGGGCGCCGGCGCACCTCGTCGACGCGGAGCGCGCGAAGGTCGAGCGGTTCGCTGCCGAGATCGCGGAGCTCACCGCCGAGCGCGAGCGACTCGGCTGCTCGCCGGTACCGTGACCTACGCCCAGGCGACGCGGTACGTCGAGGGTCTCGCGATCCTCGGCATGCGATTCGGACTCGAGCGCATGCGGCTGATCCTCGACACGCTCGACCGCCCGCACGAGCGGGCGCCGGCGATCCACGTGGTCGGCACAAACGGCAAGTCGTCGACCTGCCGGCTGGCTGCCGCCGCCCTGCGCAGCCAGGGCATGCGGGTCGGCACGTACCTGTCGCCCCACGTCACCGGCTGGCGGGAGCGAATCGAGGTCAACGAGCGCTCCGTCGGGCAGGCCCGATTCGCCGACGCGGTCGCGGCGGTGCGCGACGCCGTCGACATGCTCGACCTGGCCGCCGACGACCAGGTCACCCAGTTCGAGGTGCTCACCGCCGGGGCGTTCGCAGTGTTCGCCCGGAGCGGCGTGGACGCGATGGTGATCGAGGCGGGTCTCGGCGGGCGCTTCGACGCGACCAACGTCCTGCCCACCGACAGCATCGTCGCCCTCACCAATATCGCGCTCGAGCACACCGAGCTCCTCGGCAGCACCGAGGAGGAGATCGCCGCCGAGAAGCTCGCGGTCGCTCCCGACGGCTCCGACCGCCTGATCGTCGGCCGCCTCAGCGACCGCGCCGCGCCCGCCGTCGTACGGGAGCTCCGGGCGCGCCGGCTCACGGCCTGGCGGGTGGGTGACGAGATCGACGTCCGCCCCGGGCCGCGCGGGGTGGACGTCGCGACACCGGCGGGGGTGTACAGCGCGTTGCCGCTCCAGCTCCACGGCGACTTCCAGCTCGACAACCTCGCCGTCGCGGTCGCCGCCGCGGAGCGGCGCGCCGGGGAGCGCCTTCGCATCGGCACGCTCCGGCGCGCCATCGGCCGGGTGCGGATGCCGGGACGCATGGAGGTCGTCGCCCGCCGCCCGTTGACGGTGCTCGACGGGGCGCACAACCCGGCCGGGGTGGAGGCCATGGCGGCCTCGCTCCGGTCGATCGTCGGGCGTCGCACCACCGTCGCCGTCGTCTCGGTGCTCGGCGACAAGGACGCCGCGGCCATGGTGGGCCCCCTCGCGGGGGTGTGCCAGGCGATGGTGGCGACCCGGTCGACTCACCCTCGCGCGGCGTCGCCCGACGTGCTCGCCCATCTCGGGACGCTCGCAGGGATGGCGGCCGAGGTCGTCGAAGACCCCCTCGCCGCGATCACCCGGGCGAGGAGCCTGGCGGGACCCGGCGGGGCGGTGCTCATCTGCGGCTCGCTCTACCTCCTCGCGGACGTCCGCGCCGGTGTGCTGGCGGGTGCCGCGGGGGCCGCTGATATGCTCCGCCGCGGATTTGGCCGGAAATCACATTGAACGACGAGGTGGCGACACTGGTCTCGGCTGACGTTTTCGACTCGCTGTCGCGGTTCTTCGATTCGCCGCTCTGGACAGTTCTCAGGGTCCTCATCGTGGTCTTCCTGGTGCTGATGTGGCTGGCGCTGGTGGTGTGGGTGTTCCGCGACGCCGCACGCCGCAACAACGCGCCGGGCTACCCGCGCCTCATGGCCGTGATCGCCCTGGTCATCCCGTACCTCGGCCCGCTGCTGTACGTCGCCGTGCGGCCGTCCGAGACGCTCGAGGAGCAGCGCGAGCGGCGTCTGGAAGCGGTCGGGCTCGAGCGCCAGGCCCTGCTGTCGTGCCCCGACTGCGGGTTCCCGACCGAGCCGAAGTACCTCGCGTGTCCCTCGTGCATGCGCAAGCTGAAGGAGCCGTGCAGCCGCTGCCACGAGCCGGTCGACCCGCGGTGGGCGCTCTGTCCGTTCTGCGAGAACCCCCAGGCGATGGCGATGGGGCCGATCACGGATGACGCCGCCCAAGTCCCGCGAATCGCCCCGGAGCCCGCCCAGTGAGTGAACGCACCTTCGTGATGGTCAAGCCCGACGCGGTCGGGAGGGGGCTCACCGGCGAGATCGTCTCCCGCATCGAGCGGCGCGGGCTGCGGCTCGTCGGACTGAAGATGACCGGCATGTCGCGACCGGTCGCCGAGGAGCACTACGGCGAGCACCGCGAGCGCCCGTTCTTCGGCGAGCTCGTGGACTTCATCACCTCAGGGCCGGTCGTGATGCTCGCGGTCGAGGGTCCGGGCGCGATCGGCGTAATGCGCACGATGATGGGCGCGACGAACCCCCAGGACGCGGCGCCCGGGACGATCCGCGGTGACTTCGCCCTCGAGGTCGGCGAGAACATCGTGCACGGATCGGATGGGCCGGAGTCCGCTGCGCGCGAGCTGGCGCTGCACTTCCAGGCGTCCGAGCTCGTCGCCTGACCGGCGCCGGGCGCCGCCCACGAGCCACCTGATCCTCCTCGCCTCGCGCTCGCCGCAACGGCGGGCCCTGCTTCGCGCGGCGGGCATCGCCCATCGCGTCGTCGCTTCCCGCTACGGCGAGGACGGCATCGACGGGCTCATCCCGGCTGAGCTGATCGCCGAGCACGCGGCGGCGAAGGCGCGGGACGTCGCCGAGCGCAGCGGCGTGCCGCGGGGCGGGGCCGTCCTCGGGGCCGACACCGCGGTGGTCCTCGGCGACCGCCTCCTCGGCAAGCCCGCCGGCCGGGCCGAGGCTCGCGAGATGCTCTCGGCGCTGTCGGGGCAACGACACACCGTCGCCACGGGCGTCTGCCTCGTGACCGCGGGGGGCGACCATGCCTTCGTCGACGAGACCGATGTGTGGTTCCGGCCGTTCGGCGTGGAACAGCTCGATTGGTACCTCGGGCGGGGGGAGTGGCAGGGCCGGGCAGGCGCGTACGCGATCCAGGGCTCCGGAGGCGCGCTCGTCGAACGGATCGACGGTGACTTCACGACGGTCGTCGGCCTCCCCGTCGCCCGCCTCGTTGCGCTGCTCGAGGCGCTCGGCCTGGCTCCGTGGCAGGCCCCCCCACCAGGCGAATGACGGGGCCCGGCTGCGCGGACGGTCAGCGCCCCTTGAGAGCCGACCCCGAACGCGGTGTGCGTCAGCCGGGCTTCGAGGCCACGCCCCCGTTGACGGGCGCAGCTTCCGGGCGGGGCGGGCGTGCCGCTGAAAGCGCAGTCGAACCGGCTTCGGCCGCCTCCGCGCACAGGCCGGTGAGCCGTTCGCCCTCCGCCCGCCAGCGCCCCGCCGGCACCGAGATTCCGATGGACGCGAGGGTCGCTCCCCCCGGACCGCGAACCGGGAACGCGACGCAGCAGACGCCGTCGGCAAACTCTTCGAGATCTCGGGCGACGCCCAACTCGCGAACCGCACCCAGATGGCGTTTGACGTGGCGCCGGTCCACGAGGGTCCTCGCCGTCATGCGGACCAGTTGGTGCGCATCGAGATAGTGGTCGATGTCGTCGTCCCGAGCGTCCGCCAGGAGAACCTTTCCCAGCGCGGTCGTATGCGCGACCTCGGGGAACCCGACGCCGAGATCCCCCACATGCAACGTGGCTGAACCCTCAACCACGTCGACGACGACGATCTCCCCGCCGCGCATCACCGCCAGGTAAGCGTCCTCCCCAGCCTGCTCGGCGAGGGTCGCCAGCGCCGGACGGACGGCCGGTAGCAGGTCGACGCCGTCCGTGAATAGCCGGGCCAGCGAACACACCTTCGGGCCGAGCCCGAAGCACCCCTGCCCGAGCCGCACGACATACCCGCCGTGCTCCAACGTGTGCAGCACGTGGTAGGCGGTCCCCAGGCTCATGCCCATCCGGCTTGCGACAGCCTTCGCCGGGAGCGGGCCGGGGGCCGTCGCGACAAGCTCGAGAACCTCGAGCGCGCGGGCGACCGAGGTCAGCAGGTCGCGAGGCGGCGGCCGCACCGGTTGGGTCGCAAGCTCGGCGCGCAGAGCACCTCCACCCATCCCAGGCGATCTCCGACCATTCGACGCGCGGGTCCCCACAGAATCCCCCTACAGGACCTCCGGGACGGTCTTTCTAGCTGCTGCCTCGGCCGTTTGCAACAAACTGCGCGTTTTTCAGATCCCGAAATCTGCGGGGGTCGTCGCCGTCGCGTCCGTGACGGGCCCCCGGTTAGGTTGGCCGGACCGCATTCACGGGCTTGGAGGTCCAGCCATGTATCGCAGCCCCAATGGGGACGAGTACTTCATCGTGGACGGCCACCTTCACTGGTGGGATGGCAGTCCCGAGAACTGCAAGAACAAGTACGGCTCAGGGTTCATCTCATGCTTCTACGACTACCACGCCGGCCTCTCCCCGGCCGAGTACGTGTGGCCGAAGGAGAAGTACGAGAAGTACGACGAGGAAACCATGATGCAGGACGTCTTCGTCGACGGGTACGTCGACATCGGGATCTTCCAGCCGACCTACCTCACCGACTTCTACCACGACGGCTTCAACACCACGGCGCGCGACGCGATCCTGAAAGACAAGTACCCCGACCGCTTCATCCTCAACAGCGCGTGGGACCCGCGGAACGCCGAGACCGGGCTCGAGGAGTTCGAGGCGAAGGTTGAGAAGTGGGGCATCAAGGGGGTGAAGCTCTACACCGCCGAATGGCATGGTGACTCGCGCGGATGGAAACTCGACGACCCCTGGGCCGAGAAGTACCTGGCGAAGTGCGTCGAGCTCGGCGTGACCAACATCCACGTCCACAAAGGCCCGACGATCTGGCCGCTGCAGAAGGACAGCTTCGACGTGGCCGACATCGATCACGCGGCGACGAACTTCCCGGAGCTCAACTTCATCGTCGAGCACGTCGGGATGCCGCGTACCGAGGACTTCTGCTGGATCGCCGTCCAGGAGCCGAACGTCTACGGCGGCCTTGCCGTCCTGATGCCGTTCATCCACCCGAAGCCCCACTACTTCGCCGCGGTGCTGGCGGAGCTCCTGTTCTGGTTGGGAGAGGACCGCCTGCTGTTCGCGTCGGATTACGCGCTCTGGCACCCCAAATGGATCGTGGAGAAGTTCGTGGACTTCGAGCTCCCCGACGCCGTGTCGGAGGAGTCGGGCGGCGTGCAGCTCACGGTTGAGGCCAAGCAGAAGATCCTCGGCCTCAACGCCTGCAAGCTGTACGGCATCGACCCGGCCAAGCATGCGAAGAAGCTCGCCCGCGACCAGTTCGCCACCGCCGCGGCATGATCAACAACGACGGAGTCCTGGAAGCCCTCGGCACGGTCACCGATCCTGAGCTCGATCGGCCGTTGACCGACCTGGGCTTCGTGCAGGCGGTCCATCTCGACGGCGGGGACATCCGCGTGGAGCTCCGCCTTCCGACGTACTGGTGCGCGGCGAACTTCGCGTACATGATGGCGACCGACGCCAAGGATGCGATCGAGCGGCTGCCCGGCGTGGGGCGCGTCCAGGTCGAGCTGGTCGATCACTTCGAATCGGCCCGGATCACCGCCGGGGTCTGCGACGGTCAGTCATTCGAAGAGGTCTTCCCGGATGAGGCGACGGATGGTCTCGATGGTGTGCGTCGCACCTTCCGTCGCAAGGCGTTCCTCGGGCGGCAGGCGCCGGTGCTGGCAAGCGCGCGCAGCGTCCTCAGCGACGGCGACGTCGTCGCCCTGACGCTCGGCGACGGGTCGCCACCCGCGGGCGTCGACCCCGTCGAATGGGAGGAGTACCTCACTCGCCGGGGGGACATGGGACTCCCCCAAGACGCCGGTGCTCTCGCGTTTACGATGCCGGTCGGCACGCCGCTGGAGGCCGGCACGCTGGACGCGTACCTGCGGCTCGCGCGTTCGGTGCGTATTAGCACAGCCGCCAACGCGGAGCTTTGCACTGGGCTCCTCGCGGCGAGGTACCACGAGGGGATCGAGGAATGGCAAGGGCGGGAGGTGCTCGCATGAAGGCTGCAGTCCTGTACGGGTTCGACGAGGAGCTCAAGCTCGAGAGCTACGACACGCCGGAGGTGAGATCCGACACCGACGTGATCGTGAGGATCGGCGGCGCGGGTTTGTGCCGCACCGACCTGCACATCATCGAAGGCGTGTGGAAGGACAAGGTTGACACCGAGCTTCCGTACATCCTCGGGCACGAGAATGCGGGCTGGGTCGAGGATGTCGGAAAGGCCGTGAAGTCGGTCAAGCCGGGCGACGCCGTCATCGTCCACCCGGTCATCACCTGCGGCCTGTGCCTCGCCTGCCGCGCCGGCGAGGACATGCACTGCCCGTACCTGCAGTTCCCCGGGATCACCCAGAACGGTGGGTTCGCCGAGTATCTGCGCACGGGGGAACGGGCCTGCATCAAGCTCCCCGAGGGGCTCGCGCCAAAGGCGATCGCGCCCTACGCCGACGCCGGCATCACCGCCTACCGTGTCGCGAAGCGCGCGGCGAAGCGCCTCTGGCCGGGCACCCGTTGCGCCGTCATCGGTGTCGGCGGGCTCGGCCACATCGCCGTCCAGGTCCTGAGGGAGCTCTGCGCGACGGAGATCATCGCGGTGGACCGCTCCAAGGCGGCATTGAAGCTCGCGAAGAAGTGCGGGGCACACCACCTCGTCGACGCGTCCGACGGGGGTGGTGCGGAGAAGGTGCAGGAGCTCACCAAGGGTGGCGCGGAGGCCGTGATCGACTTCGTCGGCGAGGGCTCCGCGATCCCCGACGCCGTCGCGATGCTCAAGAAGGGCGGCATCTACTGGGTCGTCGGGTACGGCGGCGTCATCGAGGTGCCCGCGATCGACTTCATCTTCAGCGAGATCGCGGTGATGGGAAGCCTCGTCGGCAACTACAACGAGCTCGCCGAACTGATGACGATGGCGGGACAGGGACGAGTTCACCTCACCGCCGTGGAATACTCGCTCGACGACATCAACACCGCGATCGGCGACCTGCACCACGCGAAGCTCCACGGGCGCGGCGTCATCGTGCCCTGAACCGATCGGCGCAGGGCGCTGCCCGTTGTGGCACCGCCCTGCGCGATCCACGCGTCGGCTGAGCGCGGGCGGACGGGCCGATGGGGCCCGTCGGGGGTGGGGCCCGCGTCTAAAGACCACGATCAGGCACAGGATTCCCCTGCGAGTGGACCGAAGACCTGATCCCCGCTAGCTTGTCGAAGTCTTGAGATCGGCCCGGAAGGGAGGGACACGATCGGCCTCTGGGGGTATCTGACCGGCTTCGGCGGCCGTGACATGGCCGTCGATCTCGGAACCGCGAACACGCTCGTCTACGTACGCGGGCGCGGCATCGTGCTGTCCGAGCCCTCGGTGGTCGCGATCGATACCCGCACCAACGAGGTGCACGCCGTCGGGATCGAGGCGAAGCGGATGCTCGGCCGTACCCCGGGCAACATCAGCGCGATCCGTCCGCTCAAAGACGGGGTCATCGCCGACTTCGACGTGACCGAGCAGATGCTCAAGCACTTCATCCGCAAGGTCCACCAGAACCGCTGGGCCCACCCGCGGGTGGTGGTGTGCGTGCCGTCCGGCGTCACCGGCGTCGAGAAGCGCGCCGTCGTCGAGGCCACCTACTCGGCGGGCGCCCGCGAGGCACAGCTCATCGAGGAGCCGATGGCCGCGGCGATCGGGGCGGGGCTCCCCGTCGCGGAGCCGACCGGCAGCATGGTCGTCGACATCGGCGGCGGCACCAGCGAGGTCGCGGTCATCTCGCTCGGTGGCATCGTCGTCGCCCAGTCCATCCGCATCGGCGGCGACGAGCTCGACGAGGCGATCATCAACTACGTCAAACGCGAGCACAAGCTGATGATCGGCAACCAGACCGCGGAAGAGGTCAAGCTCGAGATCGGCTCCGCCTACCCCCTCCGCGAGGAGGTCCAGGCCGAGATCCGCGGCCGCGACATGATCAGCGGATTGCCGAAGACCGTCGTGCTCTCCTCGGAGGATGTCCGCACCGCGCTCGAGGAGCCACTCGTCGCGATCATCGATGCCGTCAAGAGCACCCTCGACAAGACGCCGCCGGAGCTCGCCTCGGACATCATGGACCGGGGCATCATGCTCGCCGGCGGCGGCTCCCTGTTGCAGGGGCTCGACGAGCGCCTGCGACGCGAGACCGAGATGCCAATCCACGTCGCCGAATCGCCGCTCACCTGCGTGGCGATCGGGTCGGGACGCGCACTGGAGGAATTCGAAGTCATGCGCAAATCGTCGAACACAAACAAGCGGCCGCGTAGCAAGAAGTATTAGTACGCAGTCCGCATCGCCCGGCGGGTCCGGTGGCGGCGGGGTCCCGCCGCGCACCCTCCCGAGTGACACGACGCCCCGAGCCTCACGGCGGAGGATCGCGGCGCGCCGGGGCGTGGTGCTCGCCCTGCTGGTCATCTCGGTCCTGATCTTCACCACGTTCTTCCGCGAGGACGAGGGCGGGTTCCTCCATCAGTTCAAGGGAACCGTGGGGGCGGTCGTCACGCCCGTCCAGGAGGTCGCGGTGGCCGCCGTGCAGCCGCTCAAAGACGGGTGGAACTGGTTCGCGGAGCTCCGCGGGGCGCGTGACCGAGCCAACCAGCTGCAGGCCGAGAACGCCGCGCTCAAGAGCGCGATCATCAGCCAGGACCTCACCGCCGAGCAGCTCAAGAGCTTCCGCGAGGCCCTCGCCATCTCCGACGACGGGCCCGATGGGTACAAGGCCGTCTCCGCTCGGGTCATCGGCCGCCCGCAGGATCTGTCGCAGCGGGTGAAGCTCGACAAGGGGCGCAACGACAAAGTCACCGTAAACTCGCTGGTCTTCGCGCCGGTGAAGGGCGACAGCAAGTACTTCGGCGCCCTCGTCGGGATCGTCACTTCCACGACCGGAGGGTCGTCGACGGTCACGTTCATCACGGACCCGGCAACCTCGATCGGGGCGCGCCTCGCGAACGGGACGAAACCCCTCGGCCTGCTCAAGGCCACGTCATCCGGCGAGCTCCGACTCGAGCAGGTTCCGCGCAGTGAGCTCATCCAGAAGGACGACGTCGTGGTAACCGCCGGCTACGGCACGCTCCGTCTCGAGTCGCCGTACCCGCCGGGGCTGCCGATCGGAACGGTGTCGAGCGTCGGCGGGCAGGAGCCGGGTGACACGCAGACGGTCCAGGTGACCCCGTTCCGCGACCCGTCCGAGCTGTCGCTGTTCACGGTCTTCGTCCCGACGAACCCGGAGGCGCGACGCCGCGCCGGTCTCGGCGGATGAGCTTCCGGGGCGCGCAGCTCGGCTGGATGCGGCCGGGGCAGGGCAACGGCCTCCGATACGTCGCGGCTATCGGCATCGTGGCGGTGCTCATCCAGGTCACGATCATGCCGCGGATCGACATCGGGCCGTTCGAGGCGACGCCGAATCTGGTGGTCGCGACCGTCGTGGCCGTCGCGGCGCTTCGGGGGGTGGTCGTCGGCGCCTTCTACGGCTTCGCCGCGGGCCTGCTGGTGGAGCTTCTCAGCCCGGGCGACACGCTCGGTGTGCTCGCCATCGCCTATGTGGCGATCGGGGCATGGTGCGGGCGGTTTGCCAGCGGCAGCGACCCGATCGGGCGCGTGATGGCCGTACTGCTCGTGGTCGGCGCCTCTGCCCTCGTGCCGATCTGGCTCGGCATCGTCGAGTTGCTGCGTGGCGACGGTCCGCCGATCGGCTACCTCGTCGGGCACCTCGTGATCCCGCAGATCGTGCTCGCGCCGCTCATGGCGCTGCCGGCGTGGTGGGCGTCGCGGCGCCTGCTCGGATCGCCGCGTGAGGTGGAGCCATGGGCGGTGCCGACGTGAAGCGCCCCCGGCTGACCGAGACGACCGAGCATCCGCGTCCATCGTCGTCGGGGATGGGCGGCAGCCCGATGACCCCGAAATCGGCGAAGCGCATCGCGGCGTTCGGCACCGTGGTGGTCGTGCTGTTCGGCATCCTGGTGGTGCGCCTGTGGTTCCTGCAGGTGGTCGGCGCCACGGGGTTCGAGGAGCAGGCGGTCGGGAACAGCGTCCGCACCATCCACATCCCGGCGCCGCGCGGCCAGATCCTCGATCGCAACGGCCAGGTCCTCGCCGGCAGCCGCCTGGCGGTCGACATCGTGGCGCTGCCGCAGGATCTCCAGGGTGACCGCGGCGACCGCACGCTGCGCAAGCTCGCCAGGGTCATCGGCGAGCGACCCGCCAAGCTCCGGGCGCTCATGCGCAGCGGCCAGAAGAACGCCCCGTACAAGTCGGTGGTGCTCAAGGCCGACATCGAGGACGACCTCCTCATCCCCCTCAACGAGCGCATCCGGGAGTTCCCCGGCATCCGCCTGGAGCGGAACTACCGGCGCGACTACCGGGAGGGCGCATACCTGTCGCACGTGCTGGGCTACGTGGGACTCATTCCGGCCAAGAGCATCGACCAGTACCTCCAGCAGGGATATCGTCGCGACGCGATCGTCGGCCGCGACGGGCTCGAGCTGCGGTACGAGGACTATCTGCGCGGGACCGACGGCGAGCGACGGGTCGAGGTCGACGCAGCCGGCAATCCGGTCGGCCGCGGTGTGCTGTCAGAGCAGCCGGCCCGCGCGGGACTGACGCTGTCGACCAGCATCGACGTCAACGTGCAGCGTGCGCTCGAGGATGCGCTTCGCGAGCAAGTCGAACGCAAGTCCCAGAACGGCGGCGGCGGCGGGGTCGTCCTTGACGCGAACACCGGCGAGGTCATCGCCCTCGCGTCGTACCCCAACGCTGACCCCCGCGTCCTCACCCGGGGGAAGCGCTCCGCGTTCCTTCAGATCAAGAACGATCCGCGCCGGGCCTTCCAGGACCGTGCGCTCTGGCCGTACCCGCCCGCCTCGACATTCAAGGCCATCACGGCCGTCGCCGCACTCAATGCCGCGTACGTCACTCCCGACGAGTTCCTGACCTCGCCCAAGTCGGTCAAGCTCTACGGCACCGAATTCAACAACTTCCGGCGGCTCGAGCTCCCCGACATGCAGATCCGCCACGCGCTTGCGGTATCAAGCGACACCTTCTTCTACCAGGTCGGCGCGCGCTTCTACCAGCGCGCGACCGATCAAGCCAGGGAAGACGGCGACACGAAGCTCAAGGCATGGGCAGAGGCGTTCGGGCTCGGCCGCCCCACCAAGATCGACCTGCCGGGCGAGCTCACGGGGGACGTACCGGACCTCGCATGGAAGAAGCGCAACATTCCCAAGACCGAGCGCGCGTGGAACGTCTGGCGCCCCGGTGACACCATCAACATGTCCGTCGGACAGGGTTTCCTGAGCGCGACCCCGCTCCAGATGGCTCGCGCATATGCGGCGCTCGTCAACGGCGGTCGCGTGCTGCAACCCACGATCGGTCGCGAAGTCCTCGACCCGGTATCCGGGCGGGTCGTCTCGGACCTCGCCAAGGGCCGTCCCGAGACGAACCTGCCGACCATCAACCCCGGTGTCAGGGAAGCCGTCATGGGCGGTCTCTCGGACGTGACGAACAGCGGCGACGGAACCGCGGTGTCGGTCTTCGGCGCGCTCGGTGGGATCGTGGCGGGTAAGACCGGCACCGCCGAGAACAAGCCGCGCGCCGACCACTCGTGGTTCGTCGGGTACGGACCGGCGAATGGGGCGGCACCCAAGTACGTCATCGCGGTGGTTGTCGAGAACGCCGGGCTTGGCGCCGGCGCCGCGGCCCCGGTCGCCTGCAAGACCCTCGCCGTCGCCTTGACCTACGACCCGGCGCGTTGCAGCCCCGGCTCACAGCAGGCGCAGCATTGACGACGTTCGCCCCCAGCCGCGTCGCGGTGGCAAGTCGGCTGCGTTACGTCCTGTCGCGCCTCGACTGGGTGCTGGTGCTCGCGGTCGCGGCGATCACGGTCTTCGGCCTGCGCATGGTGGACATCGCCACCCGCGACGACATCCCGGGCGACAGCAACTTCTTCTCGTTCCGCCAGCTGGTCTTCGTCTCGATCGGCGTGGGGGTGATGGCGATCGCGATGGCCGTCGACGTCGAACGGCTCGGACGTCGGGCCTGGACGCTGTGGGGAGCCCTTTGCGGCGCGGTCACCGTGGTGCTCGCCATCGGAAGCACCGCCCGCGGGTCGACCCGCTGGATCGACTTCGGCGTCTTCCAGTTCCAGCCGTCGGAGATCGGGAAGATCGTGCTCGTGCTGATCCTCGCCGGGATCATCACCGAACGCCGATCCGAGGTGGGCACCGCGCGCTTCAGCCTGCTCGCCCTCGGCGCGACCCTCGTGCCGGCGTTCATCGTGTTCCTGCAGCCGGACCTCGGCACGTCGCTCGTCTATCTGGCAATCCTCGGCGGGATGCTGTTCTTCGCCGGGATCCCGTGGCAGCACTTCGCGGTCGCCGGCGGCGTCCTCGCCGGGGTGATCGCGGTGTCGCTGTGGATTCTCCCGGCCGTCGGCGCGCCGATCCTGCGCGGCTACCAGGTCGACCGGCTCACCGCGTTCCTCGACTCCAGCCGCGACCCCACGCAGACCGGATACCAGGTCGAGCAGAGCCGCATCGCCGTCGGCTCCGGCGGCGCGCTCGGAAGAGGGGAGGACGGCGCGACCCAGGTGCGCAACAACCTGCTCCCCGAGCACCACACCGACTTCATCTTCGCCTCCCAGGCCGAGATGTACGGGTTCGCCGGCGCGATCCTGCTCATCCTGGCGTTCGGTCTGGTGATCTGGCGCGCCCTGCGAATCATGACCAGAGCCGCGACCCAGTTCGAGCAACTCGTTGCAGGTGGCATCGCGGCCATGCTCGCGTTCGAGGTGTTCGTTAACATTGGGATGAACGTGACGATCATGCCCATCACCGGAATCCCTCTGCCGTTCATGAGCTACGGCGGAAGTCACACCCTCACCAACCTCATCGCGGTCGGCATCCTCCTGCGCATCCACCGCCGCCGCACCGTCGGGCCGTTCTCGTAATGGGCACCATCAAGGCCTTGACCAAGGGCGCCGGGGCGCTCCTCCCGTTCGTGAACGCCGTCCGCGGCGTCGACAAGTCGCTCCATGACACCGCCGCGATCGCCGTGCTCGACGGGGCTCCGGACGTGACCCGCCGCCTCCGGTCGATCCTCGGCGTCAGCGCCGACGAGCCGCTTCGCGACGGCAAGGGCCTGCTGGTGCACGCCGCGGTTGCGGGCCATGACCCCACCCTGGCCGCCGCGGTGCTGGCCGGCGCCAAGCGCGAGGGGCGACGGGTGCTCGCGATCCTCGTGGGAACGCCGAAGGAGCGTAAGGCCCTCGAACGCGCGATCCTGGCGGTGCAGCCGCTGGAGCCGTCGAACGTCGCCCACCTCGCCGACCTGACGAGCGCCGGACCGGCGCTCGCAGCCGTCGCGCGGGCGCTCGACGAGGACGCCGTGGCAGCCGCGCTTCGGTATCCGGCGCTTCGGGAGAGCGTCGCCGACACTCTCGTGGCCAGGGCGGCGCGGCAGTGCGGCACCCTCAGCGCCGCGCCGTTCACCAAGGGGGCCGACTTCCTCGCCATTACCGTCATCCAGGTGCGCCTCGTCGCCCAGTTGGCGGCGCTCCACGGCCGGCCGCTCGACGTTCGGCGAGGACTCGAGGTTGCGGGGGTGTTGGCCTCAGCGCTCGGTTGGCGGGCGTTCGCGCGTCGCGCGATACCATCGGTGCCGGTCGCCGGCTTCGCCGTTCGCGCCGGGGTGGCCTACTCGGCGACGCGCACCCTCGGCGAGGCGGCGCGGGCGTACTTCGCTGAGGTCGGCGACCGAGCCGACCAGCCGCTCGACGGACTGCAGCGGGCCCTCCAGAACGCGATGGCCCGCCGGGGTCGCCGGTGACGACCCGCATCCTCGTCTCCGTCGACCGATTCGAAACCCGCGTTGCCATCACCGAAGGTGATCGCGTCAGCGAGTGCCACATCGAGCGCCGCGGACGCCGCTCGGTGGTCGGCCACGTCTGGAAGGGCCGGGTCGAGAACGTCCTGGCCGGCATGGAGGCGGCGTTTGTCGACGTTGGCATCGAGAAGGCCGGCTTCCTGCACGTCGACGAGATCGTCGCCATGGGCGTGCCCAAGAGCAAGCGGATGATCGCGAACCTGCTCAAGAAGGGCGACGAGATCCTCGTACAGGCGATCAAGGACCCGATGGGCACCAAGGGCTCGCGCCTGTCGATGCAGCTCTCGCTCGCGGGCCGCTTTCTGGTGTTCGTGCCCTACGGGGAGGGCGTCGGCGTGAGCAAGCGCCTCGACGACGAGGAGCGCGACCGCCTGCGCAAGATCTGCAAGGCACTCGACACCGGCGGGGGCGGGCTCATCGTGCGCACCCAGGCGGCGGGCGCCGCCGCGAAGGACCTTCAGCGCGACCTGCTGGCGCTCCGCCGGCTCTGGCAGGCGCTCCTCGCGCGCGCCGAGCAGGTCAAGGCCCCGAGCCTGCTCTACAGCGAGGCCGACCGGTCGCTCAAGGTGATCCGCGACCTATTCGGCGAGCACATCGACGAGGTGCTCGTGGACGACGAGGTGCAGTACCAGCGCATCCTCGACTTCCTGCGCCGCACCTCGCCGGAGCTCGCGGAGCGCATCCACTACTACTCCGACGCCACGCCGCTCATGGAGCGCTACGGCGTCGACCGTTCGCTGCGCTCAACGCTCGAGCGGCGGGTCGACCTCAAGTCCGGCGGCTACCTCATCATCGACGACACCGAGGCGATGACCGTCATCGACGTCAACAGCGGCCGCCACGTCGGCCGGGGCAAGACGACGCTCGAGGAGACGATTACCCAGACGAACCTCGAGGCGGCCGAAGAGGTGGTCCGGCAGCTCCGCCTGCGCGACATCGGCGGCATGATCATCATCGACTTCATCGACATGAACGACGCGCGCAACCGCAAGGCGGTGCGCTCGGCCCTCGAGGTGGCGCTCGAACGCGATCGCGCGAAGGCGTACGTCGTCGACATCTCACCGCTTGGGCTCGTCGAGATGACCCGCCAGAACATCAGCGACGGGCCGCGGGAGATCATGACCGTCGAGTGCCCGACCTGCACCGGGGTGGGGGTGGTCCTCAGCCACGAGACCCACGCCGTGCAGGTCGACCGGGAGATCCGCAAGGAGCTCAAAGCGCGCAAGGAGAAGGCCTTCGCGGTGGGTATCAATCCCGCCATCGCGGAGCTCGTCGCCGGCGACGACGACGCCGGAATCGCCGACATCGAGGCCGAGACCGGCAAGCGGGTCCGGCTCGAGCCGGACGGCTCGCTGGGGCTCCACGAGCTCCGCGTCGCGCCGATCTGATGCGCTCGTCTCAAACTCGGTAACGCATTCCTCGAAAAACCTCCAAGGCGTTGCGGGAAAGAACGCGAAGATCACCCCCGTCCCGCGTCCTGCGGGACTCCTGTAACGGCGCCAAGGTGCCGATACAACTTCTGGAAAATGAGGGGATCACGTCTATCGCGCGGGGCGTACACGTACGTCCTGTCCTGCATCGCCGCCACCGTCGCGGCGACGATCGCGGCCATCATCGCGCAGCCGGAGATCGGCGACGTCTGGGCGCTCGTCGCATTCACCGGTGGCGCGGCCCTCGCGCAGCTCTTCCTGGTGCAGGCCTCGCCGCGTCTCGGCTACGACATCTCCCTGGCGTTCCTCTTCGCCGCGGTCATCGTGCTCCCGGCCCCCTCCGTGGTGCTCGTGGCGACCCTCATGTTCCTGCCGATCTGGATCCGGGAGAAGTACCCGTGGTACATGCCCGTGTTCAACATGGCGAACTACGCCCTCCCGGCGCTCATGGCCAAGGTCATCGTGGCCGCCGGCCCGCAGACCCCCGGCGCGGTGTGGGCCGGGTACGTCGCGATCGCAACCATCGCCTTCACGCTCGTGAACCACGCGGTGCTGGCCGGCATCCTTCGCCTCGCCCGGGGCGAGACGCTTCGCCAGACCCGGCTCTTCACCGCGACGCACCTCTCGCTCGACACCCTCGTGCTGTGCTCCGGCGCCGCCATGGCGCTGGCGTGGGCCGTCGCGCCGGTGACCAGCCTCTTCGCCATGCTCCCGCTCATCCTGATCGCCCGGGCCCTCCAGATCCCGCGGCTCGAGCAGGAGAGCTGGACCGACGCGAAGACCGGCCTCTACAACGCCCGGTTCTTCGCCGAGCGCGGTGACGAGGTCGTGCGCCGCGGCCGGGGCCTGACGTCGCTGGCCATGATCGACCTCGACTTCCTGCGCGACATCAACAACTCCCACGGGCATCTGGCGGGCGACGCCGTCATCACCTCCATCGCCCAGGCGATCGGGGCGAGCGCGCGAGCCACCGACATGGCCGCCCGCTTCGGCGGCGAGGAGTTCGCGCTGCTCATGCCGGCCACGCCGCTCGAGGCCGCCGCCACCGTGGCCGAGCGTCTGCGCGCCGCGGTGGAGGCCCTCGTCGTCGACGCCGAGGGCATCGAGCTCCGAGCGACCGTCAGCGTCGGGGTCGCGAGCGGGGGCGAGAACCTCGAGGACCTCATCCGCCGGGCCGACAAGGCGCTGTACCGGGCCAAGGGCCGCGGGCGAAACGTCGTCGTGGTCGGCGACGCCGACGACGAGGACGTCGTGGACCGCCGCTCCCGCGCCGGCGAGGGCCGCACCTCCAGCGTTCGCTGACCCGGCTTCGCCCCGCTGCCGATTCGCCGCAGGATCGGGTACAATCTCCGACCGCGCCGCGCCCGTGGTGCCGCGAGCCATCAGGGAGCAGTTGAATGCCCGACTACGCAGTGATCGCCGTTGGCGGAAAGCAGTACCGTGTCCGCGAGGGGGAGGAGCTCCTCGTTGATCGTCTGGCGGTCGAGCCGGGTGAGACGTTCACGCCGCCGGTCGTGGCGGTGGGGGACGCGAACGGGATCAGCGACGGGGGGTCTGTCACGGCACGGGTCGAGGAGCACCTCCTCGGCAAGAAGATCATCGTCTTCACCTACCGGGCCAAGAAGGACTCCAAGAAGAAGCGCGGCCACCGCTCCCGCCTTTCCCGCATCCACATCCAGTCCATCGGAGCGTAGACATGGCTCACAAGAAAGGCGGCGGCTCCAGCCGCAACGGACGTGACTCCACCGCTCAGCGGCTTGGCGTCAAGGTGTTCGCGGGCCAGGTCGTCCCCGCCGGCTCGATCATCGTCCGCCAGCGCGGCACCCGCTTCCACCCGGGCGACGGCACGGGCATCGGCAAGGACCACACGATCTTCGCGACGGTCAGCGGCCGCGTGGAGTTCACCAACGGCCGCAAGGGCCGCCGGATCTTCGTGCACCCGGAGGGTGCGGGCGCCGAATAAGGCCTCGATCCGGTGGCGTTCACCGATCGGGTCCAGATCCACGTCGCCGCCGGTCACGGCGGTGGCGGCTGCGTGTCGTTCCGGCGTGAGGCGCGCACGCCACGCGGCGGCCCGGACGGCGGCAACGGCGGCCGCGGCGGCTCGGTGTTCATCGTCGCCGACCCGACCGTGGAGGACCTCTCAGAGTTCCGCCACCACGTCCACCACAAGGCACGGCCCGGCGGACCGGGCGAGGGTCGCCGCCGGCACGGCAAGGCCGGGGCGGACGCCGTGCTGACGGTGCCGTTGGGAACGCGCGTGATCCGAAATGGCGACACGATCGCCACCCTGGACGCGCCCGGCGCGCGCGAGGAGGTCGCCCGTGGCGGGGAGGGCGGCGCCGGCAACTGGGCGTTTCGCTCGTCGACCCACCAGGCGCCGCGCGAGTCCATCCCCGGCGGGCCGGGCGACGAGACCTGGCTCACCCTCGAGCTGCGACTCGCGGTCGACGTCGCGATCGTCGGCCTGCCGAACAGCGGCAAGAGCGCGCTCCTGCGTGCGCTCACCGGCGCGGCGGTGGTTGTCGCCGCCTATCCGCGCTCGACGCGCCAGCCGGCCTTCGGGCCCCTCGAAGACGACGCCGGCCACCTGTACCTCGCCGTCGACCTGCCGGGTGTCGACGAGCACGGCGAACCGCGCCCCGACGGCCGCCTGGAGCAGCTCGAACGGGCGGTCATCATCCTGCACTGCGTCGACGCATCGGCCGACGAGCCGATCGAACCACGGCTGGAGGCGGTGCGCCGCACGGTCGCGCAGTACGCCTCGCCGAGCGCACGGGAGATCGTCGTCGCCACCCATGCCGACCCCCAGGCTCGGCCGCCGGCGGTGGACGCCGCGGTGGACTCCGAGACCGGTGCCGGCATCGACGCGCTCCGGGCGAAGATCATCGACCTGCTGGCGGGGCGCTGATGGCCGTCGTCGTCGTGAAGGTCGGCACCTCCACGCTCGTCGACGCTGCGGGGCGTTTTCGCGAGGACGTGCTGGAGTCGCGCGTGCGCGAGCTGGTGCGGATCCAGCGCCAGGGCCACCAGCCCGTGCTGGTCTCGAGCGCGGCGATCGCCTGCGGGCTCGCCCGGCTCGGCATCGCCGAGCGTCCCTCGGCGCTTCCCGACCTGCAGGCCGCGTCCGCGGTGGGGCAGGGGGTCTTATTCGAGCGGTACCTGCAGGCGTTCAACGCCCACGAGGTAGTGCCCGCACAGGTGCTGCTGACCTCCGGCGACCTGGAGCGCCGCGCGTCTTACATCAATGCGCGCAACACGCTGCTTCGGCTCATCGAGCTCGGCGCCGTCCCTGTCATCAATGAGAACGACACGACTGCCACCGACGACATCACGTTCGGCGACAATGACGTGCTCGCCGCCCAGGTCGCCATCCTGCTCCGCGCGTCGTGGCTGCTACTGCTCACCGACCGCGACGGGCTCTACGCCCCCGGCGCCGACGGCCCGGAGCTCATCGGCGACGTCCCGGCCGGTACCGCCCCGGAGGAGGTGGAGCTGGCATCGATCGCGGGCTCCGGCCACGGCCGCGGCGGCATCGCGAGCAAAGTGGCCTCGGCCAGCATGGCCACTGCCGCCGGCATCACCTGCGTGATCGCGAACGGGGCGATCGACAACGTCATCACCCAGGTCGCGCACGGCGCCCATGTGGGTACCCGTTTCCCGCCTACCAAGCGGCCGCGGTCGGCGTTCAAGCTGTGGCTGCGCTACGCGAAGCCGGCGATGGGCCGGATCGACGTCGACGCAGGGGCCGCCCGGGCGCTCGAGTCGCGGGGCACGTCGCTGCTCGCGGTCGGCATCACCGGGTCGCGGGGCGGGTTTCAGGCCGGCGACGCGGTCGAGGTGGCCGACCCCGCCGGCAGGATCATCGGCAAGGGTATCTGCGGACTCTCGGCCGACGACGTGCGGCAGGTGGCGGGCCTGTCCAGCGCCGACGCCCGTGCTCGGCTTCCCGGGGCCCCTGACGAGGTGATCCACCGCGATCAGTTCGTCCTCGTGGGGGCGGATGTGGTGTAGCGTTTTGGAGCAATGGCCTCCGTCGACGTGACATCGCTCGAGCGCCTCTGCGAGGAGGCCAAGCGCGCCGGGGCGGTGCTGCGGCGCATGCCGGCCCGGCGCAAGAACGAGGCGCTGCACGAGATGGCCGACGCGCTGGTGCGCCGCACCGACGAGATCCTGCGCGAGAACGCCCTCGATGTCGCCGACGCCAAGGCCGCGCACCGCGCCGGGGCGATGGTCGACCGTCTCCTGCTCGACGAGGACCGCATCATGGCGATGGCGCGCGGCATCCGCGAAGTCGCCGCGCTGCCCGACCCGGTCGGCGAGGTGGAGGCCGGCTGGAACCTGCCGAACGGGCTCGAAGTCATCCGCAAGCGTGTGCCGCTCGGTGTGGTGGCAGTCATCTACGAGGGCCGGCCCAACGTCACCTCCGACGCCTCGGCGCTGTGCCTCAAGAGCGGCAACGCCGTCGTGCTCCGCGGCAGCAGCATCGCCAGGCGGTCAAACGGCATCATCTCCGACGTCCTGGCCCGCGCCCTGATCGAGGCCGACCTCCCGGCAGGCGCGATCGTGAACGTCGAGGGCGATCACGACCAACTCCGCGAACTGGTGCAGCTCAAGCACCTGATCGACCTCGCGGTGCCCCGCGGCGGCGAGGAGCTCAAGGAGTTCCTCATGGAGCACGCGAAGGTACCGGTGATCTACGCGGCGTCGGGCAACAACCACGTCTACGTCCACGCCGACGCGGATGTCGCGAAGGCCGTCAAGATCGTGGTCAACGCGAAGGTGCAGCGCCCCGGCGTGTGCAACTCCGCGGAGACGCTGCTGGTGCACCGCGACGCCGCCGATGAGGCCCTCCCGCCCGCTGTGCGGGCCCTCATCGACAGCGGCGTGGAGCTTCGGATCTGCGATGCCACCCGCGACGTACTCGGGGAGGCCGCCGAAGGGCTCGCGCCGGCGACCGATCTCGACTACGCGACCGAGTTCCTCAACCTGACCATGGCGGTGCGGGTGGTGGACTCGCTCGACGAGGCCGTCGAGCACGTCAACCGGTACGGCTCCGGGCACAGCGAGGCCATCGTCACCCGCTCACTCGAGGCCGCCCGCGAGTTCGAGGCGGGGATCGACGCGGCGTGCATCTATATCAACGCCTCCACCCGGTTCACCGACGGCGGCGAGTTCGGCATGGGCGCCGAGATCGCGAACTCGACGCAAAAGCTCCACGCCCGCGGCCCGATCGGGCTGCGGGAGCTGACGTCCATGAAGTACGTCATCACCGGAGACGGCCACGTCCGGACGTAGTGTCGGCGTCTTCGGCGGGATGTTCGACCCGCCGCACATCGGTCACCTGATCGTCGCGAGCGAGGCCGCTTGGCAGCTCGGCCTCGACGAGGTGCGACTCGTGGTGTGCGCCCGCCCGCCGCACCGGGAGGGGGGCTGGCTGCAGGCTGAGCAGCGGCTGCGCCTGGTGGAGGCCGCCGTCGCCGGTGATCCGCCGCTCGCCGCGTCCCGGGCGGAGATCGACCGGCCCGGCCCGAGCTACACCGTCGACACCCTCGAGGGCTTCGCCGCCGCCGAGCCCGACGCGTCGCTCACCCTGATCATCGGCGCCGACCAACTCCTCGGCTTCGCAAGCTGGCGGATGCCGGGCCGGATCGTGGAGCTCGCGTCGCTGGCGATCGTGGATCGCGTCGGGGCGGATCCCGCCGCGCTCGAGGCCGCCGCAGCGGCCGTCGCGCCCGCCGGGGTTCGGTGGATCGAGATGCCGGAGGTTGCGGTTTCGTCGACGTTGATCCGCGAACGGCTCCGGTTGGGACGCCCGATCCGCCACCTGGTGCCGCGGCCGGTGGAGGAACTCCTGGCGGCGGAGGGTTTTTCAGATGCAGAGTCCGCGCTACCCTGAGGAGGCCATCACGACCGACCTGACCGACACCGCAACCCACGACCTCGCGCTCCTCGCGGCGGAGGCAGCCGATGCCAAGAAGGCCTCCGACATCGTCCTGGTTGACATGCGTGGGGTCGTCGCGTACACCGATTGGCTCATCGTGGCGACCGGCCAGACGCCGCGCCAGACGAAGGCGATCGCCGAGGAGATCCGCAAGCGGATCAAGGAGGAGACCGGCCTGTTCGCCCGGCGCACGGAGGGCGAACGCGAGGGTGAGTGGGTCCTGATGGACTACCTCGACATCGTCGTGCACATCTTCACGCCGCAGTCGCGGGAGTTCTACCGCCTCGACCGCCTCTGGCGGGAAGCGCCCCAGGAACGGTACGTCCCGGCCTCTGCCGGGGATGTTGCACCCGCCGCGACCTGACCTATACTCCGAGGCCGACCCAGGGGGATTAGCTCAGCTGGGAGAGCGTCGCGCTGGCAGCGCGAAGGTCACCGGTTCGATCCCGGTATCCTCCATCCCGGTATCCTCCACTTCCGGCGAAAGCCCTGTTAATCGGCTACTTTCGCCGCCCCGCCGAGGACTCCGAACACCACCCGCGCACGCACCTCGGCGACATATTCGGCCGGTTCGTCGAGGATGACGTGCGAGTAGATGTCGAGCGTGACCGAGGCTCGGCCGTGCCCGGCGACCTTCTGCACGACGGTGATCGGCACGCCCGACATCACGAGGATCGAGATGAACCGGTGCCGCAGATCGTGCGGGGTGTAGGTCGGGATGCCGGCGAGCTTGCACGCCCGGGCCATCGCGTTCCCAAGCGCCCGGTTCGTCACGTCCGGGAACACCGGGGTGAGGGCGTCGCGGTCCTCCGGGGCTCTGAGCGCCCCGATCTGGTCGAGAAGGCCCGGGGATAGGGGACCCACCGCCGGCCCGCGGTGCGGCCTTTGGTGCGGCCGTGGGCGACCCGGAGCTTGCAGCCGAGGAAGTCGAGGTCGCCCCACGTCAGCGCTTCCAGCTCGACGCTGCGCAGGCCCGTCTCGGCGAGCAGCTCGATGTGGAGTCGGTGACGCGCGGTGATCGCCTCGAGCAGAGCCTCAACGTGGGCATGGCTCGGAGGCGAGACCTCCTCAGGCGCCATCGACGGGAGGCGCAGCAGGGAAGATCGTGCCGGGTTCGGCGCGATCTCGCAGAAGTCGAGCACGGCGCGAACCGGGTCGAGGTACTTCCTGACCGTGGCGGGGGCGAGGCCACCGGCGACGAGGCCCGCCACCCACTCCTGCACGTCGGCGGCCCGGACGTCGCCGGGTGCCTTGTCGCCAAGGGTGCGCAGATGCTTGAACGCCTGGCGGTAGGTCCTGAGCGTGTTGCTGGTCGCGTCGATCCGGGTCGCGAGGTAACGATCGCCCGCTTGAGCGAGCGTCTCCACGGGGGCGGTGTCGATCGCGAGGACCGGCACGCGGAGGGCGGCGAGCTCCCCCGCGATCCAGCGTTGACGCCCCTCAGCCTCCCGCCGGCTCGTGAAGGTCCCGCCGTGGCGCTGGCGGGTCTCTCGTCCGCCGAGGCGGTACCTGACGACGTACCTGGTCCCGGCGGGCGTTGACCGCTTGACGATCCAGGCGCTCGCCATCACCCGTCCCGTGCCGTCGGTCGTGTCGGTCATGCATCGGAGACTCCCCTCGGTGCCATGGCTCGGGGTGTGACCGCACCACCGGCTCCAGCTTCCCCTCGACGGCGGCCGACACTACCGCACCCGCTCGCCGTCGCGGAAGGTCGACTCCTCAAGCAAGCGCAAGACATCCTCCCGCCGGACCATCGGCTTGCGGAGCCCCGGCAGCGCGACCACGGGCAGCGATCGGAAGACAGCGTCCACCGCCGATCGCGGCAAACCCATCTCAGCGGCAAGGGTCTTGCGGTCGAGCAACTTCGGGAGCGCCGTTGACTCGCTCACCGCTTCTGGGGCGGTGAGCTTCACCGATGGCGCGCCGACCCGGCCGGTCTCCGAAAAGGTGAGCTGCCCTGCCGCCATCTCCCGCCGCGCCGCCACGTGCCTCCCTCCCCGCGTTCAATTGATCCCTCTACTTAATAGAAGGGCACCTTGAGGGGGTCTGGCGGAATGACTTTGCGCCGGAAGCGCCGATTCGTCGCTCTGCGCCGGGCCCCGGGAGCGCCAGGGTCGGGGCCGCGACCCGGCGCAAGCCGGCGGGCTCCCTCAGCCCCGTACAGGGGGAGACGGGTGGCTCGACGATCGGGAGCCCCGCCTCCGCAAGTTCCAGGGAGGTCGACGCTGGCATGCGCCAACGTCGCATTGGCACCCGCGCAGATCCGCCGACGAGGCCTGCATCGCTCCGGTTCTTGCTGGGTCGCGTCCCTGCCCCATGGCCACCGACGATCCGCGTCACACA
This sequence comes from uncultured Thermoleophilia bacterium, assembly GCA_963706315.1. Classification (GTDB taxonomy): domain Bacteria; phylum Actinomycetota; class Thermoleophilia; order Miltoncostaeales; family Miltoncostaeaceae; genus CALMEC01. Next base: position 368,555 of record CAVPMA010000014.1, read on the forward strand.
CTATC
>CAVPMA010000015.1:0-979743 GCA_963706315.1 uncultured Thermoleophilia bacterium
GTCGCGCTCCTTCACTCCTCGGGGTGGATCTCGGAAGGGCACGAGGCCGCGCAGCTGGACGGCGACGACATCGTGCCGAGGGCCGCGTTTGCCGGCGCGAAGCCCGGCAGGTCACGCTGACTGCGAACGCCGAAGGCGACCTCAACAGGTGTGGAAGCCCCCGCAATCGCGGGGGTTTCATCTTGTTGGAGCCTGAAGGCGCGGAGAGGTCGCGGCCGATCTCGCGAGGTGGCTGCAGACCTGCGCAGGCCGCTCCGCCATCGCTCCCTTGCGGAGCGTGGCCGCTGGGGCCAAGATGCTCCTGTGCGAGGGCACACTGAGGCGTCCACTGAGACCCGCCCCGCTGCCGCGGCGATTCCGACCTCGGCGGGGGCGCTGGAGCCGGGTGCAGCCTCGCCGTCCTCCGTCACGACGACGACGGCCATTCGAAACGGCCTCCCCGTTCCGCTCGGCGGCGTCGCGGCGCTCGGCGGCATCGGGAACGCGGCGCTCGCGCGCCTGCTCGCCCGTCAGCCTGCCACGCTGGTCAATCCGCTCACGGAGGGCTACGAGAAGGCCCGCAAGGAGCGTGACGAGTGGATCAAGACGGGCAAGAAAGGCCCGATCGACTACAACCCGTCGTCCGGGAACCCCGCCAACTACTACGGCGGCTTCGAGGTCGAGTATGACCCGGCCAAGGAGGAGCTTCAGGTCCACCTGAAGGGGGCCGTCGTGATGCTGCCCGGCATGGACCTCGTGGCCGGCCGGGCCGTGCCGCGCGAGACCTCCGCCCAGACCCAGGCGGCGGCGCGGGTCATCAACCGCTTGCCGCGCGCCAAGCGAGCCGCCGAGGTGACCAAGTGGCAGTGGTCGAGCCAGGGGGGCCCCGACGGGGGCGACGAGCAGGATTTCCTCGACAAGTTCAAGAGCGCGGTCGAGTCGGCCTGGCGCAAGAAGCACCCCATGCACTGCTCCAAGCAGTACTGGGAGGATCTCGGGGTCGAGACGGACGTCAAGGTGACCGTCAACAAGGTCGCGAACGCGTCCGGCAAGGCCGCCGGCCAGCACATGGTGGTCAACGCGCGGAAGGTGCCGAAGGGCTTCATAGGGGGCAGCGCCGACGTCAGCCGTCCGGCCGCCTCGGGCGGCGGGACGTTCGGCAACGTCATGAACGTCACGTCCGAGGACGTGGTGGAGCGCCGCGACCAACTCCTCGAGCGCGATCTCTCGTTCCAGCCGGGCAAGGAACGCCTGACCGCCGGCTCGGTAGCCAGTGTGTCGGCACTCGCCAAGGAGATGCCGAACGCCGCGCCCGGCGCAACCGTCCCGGGCTCGAACCTGACGGTCATGGTGCAGGGGAAGGACTCCGCCCAGCGCGCAGCGCGATTCGGAGCGATCGGCGCGCAGCTGAAGGCGGCGTCCGGCTTCGACACCTCGCGCGCGACCCTCGTCGAGGGCGGAGCAGGCGATCACGCGCACATCACGATCGGCACCGGGCGGCCCCAGACCGTGGTTGCGCACGAGTCGGGCCACATGTTCGGGCTGGACGACGAGTACACCGGTCCAGGCGCCTACGCGGCGGGCAAGCCCACCGAGCACACGAAGATCGCGGAGGCGGCGGGGTACAGCGGCATCCAGCACGCGACGTCCGACAGCATCATGTCCGAGGGAGCGGAGGTCCGCGAGCAGCACTACGTCACGTTCCTCGACGCCCTGAAGCAGGTGAGCGGGATGACCGACTGGGTGATCGGCCCGAAGCGGCCCGTCAAGCCGCCGAGCGCGGCGGGCGACTACCCGGTGCCGGGGCCGCCCTCAGGCGGCCCAAACGGCGGTACCGCGGTTGCCTGACCTGCCCGAGCCGCTGCTCCTCGAGCGGCGCGTCCTCACTGGGAAGGACGTCGACGCGGATCGCGTCACCGGCGACGGGCGGGTGTGGAGCTATACGACCGTGGACGCGCGGCTGGAGGGCGGTGAATGGTCGTTCGGGCGGGTCACCGCCCCTGCCTGGCGCGAGGAGGACCGACTCTCGCCCCGGGCCATGCAGGACCTGCGCGACGCGATCGCGGATAGCGGCTTCTTCGACGCGCCGGCGGAGTTCCGCCCCGACGTCGCCGTAATACACGGGTCGAGCGAGGAGTGGACCGCCGAGCTCGACGGGCGCCGCCACACGTCCATCCTGCATGGCCGCGGCGTGACGCGTGCGCCGGTCCTCGAGGCGCTCGCCGCCGCCCTCGAGGCCGCGCTGGCGAGCACGGACATCGGCTGACACCGAACTCCCACCGGGCGACGTCGCACCGACACCACGCTTGCCGCGGCGCGGCACAGATCCCTCGATACGGCCCTCTTGGAGCGTCGAGAGCCCGACCGACCGGATCCCCAACGGCGAAGCCGGGCGGGCGCAGGACCCGCCCGGCTTGATCGCAAGGAGACCCGCGACGATCCGACCGAAGTGGCGGCTCAGGCGGTCACGGGGGCCGGGGCGCCCTGGTTCAAGACCGCGATGCCGAACGGCTGGACCGGCTCGTCGAAGCTGGAGACGATCTCGGCCTCCGAGAAGAAGCCGACGACCTTGACGGTCTCGGCACCGACGTTCACGAGGCCGTGCGGGACCATCGCGGGAATGACGGCGAGGTCGCCCGCGGTGAGGCGTCCGCGTTCGTCACCGACCTCGGCCTCTGCCTCGCCCGCCACGATGTAGAGGATCTCCTCCGCGCTGTCGGTGTGGCGGGCGACCCGGTCGCCCGGCTTGACCTCGAAGTAGACGACCGCGCTGTCGTGCGAGCCCGCCCATTTGTTGATCGGAAACGCCACCCGGACGCGTGCGTGCTCCGTGTCGCTGTCGAGCCAGACCTCGATCAGGTCGAGCTCGGTGGTCTTGGCGGTCAGCATCGCGCTACTCCTTTCATAGAACATTCAAGGTTGATGGAATGCGACCTTACGCTCGTCCTCGGAATCTGTCAAGATTGGTTGCACAACCATGGGCGTCCAAAATAAACCGAAGCGCAAGTACGAGCTGAAGAAGCGCGCCGACGAGATGGCCGCGACGCGCTTGCGGATCACCGAGGCGGCCGTCGGCCTTCACGGAACGGTGGGGCCGGCCCGCACAACGCTGAGCGCGATCGCGGAACGCGCAGGCGTGCAGCGCCACACCGTCTACCGCCACTTCCCCACCGAAGCCGGCCTGTTCGGGGCCTGTTCGTCGCACTACATGGCGGCAAACCCGTGGCCCGACCCCGATCCCTGGCGTGCGATCGACGACCCGCATGAGCGACTCGCACGCGCACTTGAGGAGATCTACGCCTACTTCGAGCGCACCGAACCGATGTTCAGCAACGTCCTACGCGACGCCGAACTCGTCGAAGGCCTCCGCCCGACCCTGGTACCGCTGCAGGCGTATCTGGCCGAGGCGGCCGAGGTCCTGGCCGCCGGTTGGCCCACCCGGGGCCGACGACGCCACGTTCTCGCCGCCGCGCTGCGCCACGCGGTCGACTTCCCGACCTGGCGCTCGCTCACGGCAGACAAGCGCATCACCCGAACCGAGGCGGTCGAACTCGTCACCGCACTCGTCGAAGCCGCGGCTGCTCAACAACAGCGCGTCGTCGCCTGACGACGCACTGTTGGGACGCAACCTCACCACCCACCCGCGGTCTCCGCTGAGGAGGACGATCGCACCTGCGACTTCGTCTTGCGTCCGGCGCCCTCGAGATCGACCCGAGAGGAGTCGCCGGCAAGAAACCGGGTCATCAACGCCCACGGTGATGACCCACGCTTTCCTTGCTCATGTCGGCCCTGTGAACAGGAACCAATGGAGCTAAGCGGATTCGAACCGCTGACCTCCTGGGTGCGATCCAGGCGCTCTCCCAGCTGAGCTATAGCCCCGAAGGAACCGAGATCCTAGCGGGCGCGCGGACGCCTGACCAGGGAGCGGCCCGGGCGCGGCACCGGTGGGAGTGACAGCCTGTGTCGTCGTGATCGACCTGCACTCACACACCCTGCCCGGGGTCGACGACGGGCCGTCGCGCGACGAGGACTCCGTTGAGATGGCCCGCCTCGCCGCGGCCGACGGGGTAGAGGTGATCGCGTGCACGCCGCACCGTTCCCGCAACACGCCGACCACCGCCGAGCGGGTGGCGGAGGGAATCGCCGCGCTGCAGCCCGCGATCCACGCGGCCGGGATCGACGTGCGCCTCGTGCCCGGGCTCGAGATCACGATCGAGCAGGCGGGCATGATGGACGAGGACGAGCTCCGCGCTGCGTCGCTCGGCGGCGGCGGACGCTGGCTCCTGATCGAGATGCCCTTCCAGGGGTGGCCGCTGGAGCTTCCCACCCTCCTCACCGCCCTCGAGGTGCGCGGCTTCGGCGCTGTCATCGCCCACCCGGAGCGCGCCCAAGCGGTGCAGGCGTCCCCCGACCGCATGCGGGAGATCGTCGGTCGCGGCGCCCTGCTTCAGCTCACCGCCGGGAGCATCTCCGGCGAGAACGGGCCGCGGCCACTGCGCGCGGCGACGCAGCTGTTGCGCTCCGGGTTCGCCCACATCATCGCCAGCGACATGCACTCGCCGACGTGGCGGCCGCCGGGGCTCACCGCCGGGCTCGACGCCGCCGCCGACATCGTCAGGAGCACCGCCGAGGAGGTCCGCTGGATGGTCGACGACGTGCCCCGCGCGATCATCGAGGGCCGCGATGTGCGACCACCGAAGCTGGGCAAGCCTCCAGCTAGCCGAAGGCGCCCGGCGGGCGAGCCTCCGGGTGCTCCCGCGCCGCGGCGAGCGACGCCAAGGTGAGCCGCAGCCCCTCGGCGAGGGGCATCCGCGCGCGCCAGCCAAGCACCCGCTCCGCCCTCGACGGGTCGAGGCAGCTGCGCTGGAGCTCGCCCGGCCGCGCCGGCGCGAACTCGGGCGCGAGCTCACCGCCGAGCCCCTCGATCAGGTCGAGCACGGACACCTCGACGCCCGCGCCGATGTTGATCGTCTCGCCCGCCGGCCCCGACGCTGGCGAGCAGGAACGCCTCGGCGACGTCGCCCACGTAGACGTAGTCGCGGGTCTGCAGGCCGTCGCCGAACACCCGCGGCGACTGGCCGTCGAGGAGCTTGCCGCAGAAGATCGCAACGACGCCGGCCTCGCCGTGGGGATCCTGGCGCGGCCCGTACACGTTGCCGAACCGCAGGCACACCCCGGCGATCCCGTAGAGCCGTCCGTACAGGTGGATGTAGCCCTCGCCGGCCATCTTGCTCATGCCATAGTGGGACAGCGGGCGGGTCTCGGCGGTCTCGGGCGACGGCACCGGAGACCCTCGTACTCGCCGTAGGCGGCGCCGCCGGTGCTGGCGAACACCACCCGCGAGCCGGCGACCCGGGCGGCCTCGAGCACCGAGATCGTGCCGATGATGTTGACGTCCGCGTCGAACGACGGCTCCTCGATCGCGCGGCGCACGTCGGCCTGCGCGGCGAGGTGATAGATCGCCGACGGGCGCACCCTCTCCGCGAGCGCGTGCAGAGCCGCGAAGTCGCGGATGTCGAGATTGTGGAACTCGGCCTCGGGCGGCACCTGCCGCTCGTGACCGTGTGAGAGGTCGTCGACGACGTGCACCCGCGTGCCCACGGCGAGGAGGGCGTCGGCAAGGTTAGACCCGATGAACCCGGCGCCGCCCGTGACGATGACCGGGCGGCTCATGTTGTTATCCTCGCGGCCTCGACCGGAGGAACGGCAGGGAACGTGCGGCTGATCGTGACGGACAACTCCACGGCGGCCCGCACCATGGCGGATCGGATCGCCAAGGGCAAGGCGCGTGGACGGTCGGTGTACCGGGTGCCGGTGTACGACGCCGACGTCGATGGCGACGCGACGGTGGTCATCGGCCTCGGTGGACTGCTCTTCACGCCGCAGGGCGACCCGCCCGAATGGATGCCCGCTCGGCGCGCCCCGGCCAACGCGCTGCGCCTGCTCGCCCGCTCCGCTGACACGCTCCTGCTGGCGGGTGACGACCCGCTGCTTGCCGTGCAAGCCCGGGACGTCGCGTGCGAGGGCCGCCCCCTCCTGATGCGCGCGACGCGCACGGGAACGCCGTTCGGGCCGGTCGGCCACGTCGACGACCTCGCCGCCCACGGCCGCGCCGCCGCGCTCGAGGCCGACGCCGTGTTCGCCGCCTACCTCGCTGCGATCGACCCTGAGCTTCGCCGCCACGATCTCGCCGCCCTCGGCATCGCCGGCCGCGGACACACCCCGCGGGACGTGCTCCGGCGCGGGGGCACCACCGATCGTTCGCTTCGCCGGCTGGCCGAGCGGGGGTACCTCGTCGACGAGCCCGCCTGGCGGTCGCCGGCCGGCGAGATGGTGGTCGACGGCGTCGACCCCACGCTGCTCGACCCGGCCACGTGCGCCACCGTCGACGCATGGATCGACGCCGTCGCGCGAGGCACGCTTCCGCGCGCCCAGGCGCTGGCGCGCACCCGCGCGCTCGTGGCGAGCCTCGCCTCCCCGGCCCGTCTTGAGGGACTCGCGTCCGGACGACTCATCGGCCGGTGCCCGGAGTGCGACGACTGGATGGGGGGCGCGCGCGACCAGATCCGCTGCATGGGGTGCGGGCTCAACTACCGGCTGCCGCGGCAGGTGGAGGCGCTCGCAATTCCCGGAGCGACGTGCGACGCGTGCGACGCTCCGCTGATCGTGCCCGTGATCCGCGGACGTCGCGACGAGCCGCGCTGCCCGGACACGACCGGCTGCCCGACGCGCCTGGAGGTGCGGATTGGCGCGTGAGCCACGTCGTAGCCCCCCGGAGATCCTGGGGCGGCTCCGCCGCGACGCGGAGGAGCAGCTCGACCCGCGGACAGCGCCACGCTGGGCGCGGCCCGTGGGCCTGCTCATCGCGGTGGCCATCATCGTGGTCGTGATCGTCATGCTCGTGAGGGCGAACCCGCTGTGACGGCGCGGTTTCTGGCGCTCGAGGGGGTCGACGGCTCCGGCAAGTCGACCCAGGCTGCGCTGCTCGCCGAGCACCTGCGCGGGCGCGGCCACGACGTGGTGCTGACGCGGGAGCCGGGGGGCACGGCCCTCGGCGAGGGCGTGCGGCACCTCGTGCTGGCGGACGGCTCGATGTCGCCCGTCGCCGAGGCGCTGCTCTTCGCAGCGGCCCGTGCCCAGCTGGTGGCGGAGGTCGTCCGCCCGGCGCTCGACGCCGGCCGGTGGGTGGTGACCGACCGGTTCGTCGACTCGTCGCTCGCGTACCAGGGCGCCGCCCGCGGGCTTGGCATCGACGAGGTGTGGGAGATCAACCGGCCGGGTGTGGAGGGCAGCCTGCCCGACCTCGCCGTGGTGCTCGAGGTGCCGGTGCGGGTCGCCGCGGGTCGCGACAGGGGGCCGGACGACCGAATCGAGTCCGAGGGCCTCGCCCTGCAGGCGGCGGTGGCGGCGGGGTACCGGGAGCTCGCCGCACGGTTCCCCGGCCGCATCGCGATCGTGAGCGGTGACGGCTCCGTCGACGAGGTGCACGCCCGTGTCGTGGCGCTCGTGGAGGCGCTCGCGTGATCGACATCCCCGACCAGCCCCTCGCCGAGCGGATCCTGCGCGCGGCGGTGGGCCGCCCCAACCCGCCGCAGCAGCTGCTGTTCTTCGGCCCGCCGGGCACCGGCAAGCGGCGGGCGGCCCGGACGGTCGCGTGGGCGCTCATCGACCCGGACACCCCGCACGACCCGGACCACGAGTCGCTCGACCTCACGGTGGTGGCGGCCACGGGAGCGTCGATCCGACTGGAGGCCGACCTCGAGCCGGCGCTCGCCGATCTCGCGGCCCGGCCCTCCGTGGGCAAGCGCCGCGTGCTCATCATCGACGGCGCCGAGCGGCTGCGCGAGCAGGAGGGCGCGCCGCGCATCCTCAAGCAGCTCGAGGAGCCCGCGCCGCGCTCACACGTGATCCTCGTGACCGACCGGCTCGCGGACCTGCTGCCGACGATCCGGTCGCGCTGCCTCCCGGTCCCGTTCCGCTCGCCCGGCTGGCGCCAGGTCGCGGCCCGGCTCGTCGACGCGGGGCTCGGCGCGGCGGAGGCCGCGGGGCTCGCACGGGCCGACGGCCCCCTCGCGATCTCGTCCGGGGAGTTCGAGCGTTCGATGCGGCTCATCGGGGTCGAGCTCGCCGAGCACGCCCTGCAGGGGCAGGTGTCGGCTCCGCAGCTCGTCCGCGACATCCAGGGCCGCATGGAGGGCACCGCCGCCGACCACCCGTCCCAGACGCTGAAGGATCTGCACGACGAGGCGGCGGCCCTGGCCGGCAAGCGCGGGGAGCGAACCGCGCTCAAGCGGGTGGACGATCAGGAGCGCCGCGAGCGCCGGCGGGCCCTCACCGACGGGTGGTCGCAGGTGCTCGACGGGGCCGCCGGGCTGGTCGCCGACGCGCTCGCGGTCGCCGTCGGCGCGGAGGCCGCGGTACGCCACCACGACCGCATCGAGACCCTACGGACGGTCGGCGTGCCATCACGCGTCGGCTTCCTCGCCAGGGCCCTCGACGAGATCCAGCTCACCCGCGCGGAGATGGAGCTCAACCCAACGCTCGACCTTGCGGTTGAGGGTTTGCTCGCGCGCATCGCCGCCGCCCGTCGCGGGGAATCCCACGCGCTCGTCGGACACGGCCGCCTTCCCTGGTAACCAGGGGCCGTCGTCCCGCGAGATTCCGTCGTAACCCCGCTCCTGGAGCGGAATCATAAGCCTCGATGAGTACTTGAGGCTTGTTCGGCGAGGGTGGTAGCCCCACCACTCCGCGACCCCATTGAAATCCGCGTTGAATCACACTTCGAGATTCGCACCGCGCCCTGTACCTTTTTCGTGTCTTGTGCGGTAGGTTCTGATGAGCGCGTCAACGGGTGATGACCGCGAAGGAGGACGATGATCGCGTCGGTGCGGGGGAAAGCGAAAGGCGACGGGTTCGGTCGTCGACGCACGCCCATTCGCCTCGGTGCGTCTCTCCTCGCCGCCGCCGCGTTCCTCTTCGCCGCGACCACGGTGATGGGCGCCACGACGAGCGCGACCGTCCTCGACCAGGGCTTGGACGTGCCGGCCCTCACGGACACCACCGCCACCCCGACCGTGGATCCCAACCCGGTTGATCCGTCCCCGGTCGATCCGGCCCCTGCGCCCGCCCCGACGGTCACGCCGCTCGACGCGGCGCCCACACAGGCCGCTGATCCCACGCCGGCTCCGACTCCGGCCGCGACGCCCGCCGCCGCCGATCCCACGCCGGCGCCCGCGACGACGACCGACCCGGCTGTGGCCGCGACTCCCGCGACGACCACGACGACAACCGCGGCGACGCCCTCCCCGGACCAGTTGAGCCCAACGCTCCTGGCACAGGTCAACTCCACGAACGCCGACCCCGCGACACCGATGAAGAGCACCGCCGACGTGCCGCCCGCCGTGATCGTGGCTCGCACCGTCCCCGATGTCGATGTGGTGAGCACCGCAACGCCGGCCGCGCCGCCGCCCATGGGCGACGCGCCGCCCGGCGCGCTCGTCGCGCCCCGCCGGGAGGTGGCGCGGCCCGCCGCCCTCGTCGCCGGCCTGCTTCCTGCGATGCCCGCGGACGTGAACGCCGCCGCGCCACGACCACGCGAGGAGGTCACCGCCACCCAGGCGAGACCTGTGTGGAACGTATTCGTCTGGCGGAATGCCGGCGGTCTGGGGGGCGGGTCAGACCTCAATCTCGGCACCCGCGCCCTGCTCGCCATCATCGGCATGCTCCCGTTCGCCCCGGTGGACGGTCCCGACCGCACGGCGCCGCCGCTGACACAGCTCGCGCTGCTCATCCCGGTGCTGGGCCTGGTCGCCTTCCTGTTTGCCACGCGCCCGATCGCCGACCCTCGGCGTCGCGGGCCCCAGTCCTACCGGGCGGTCGCTCTCAAGCCTGGCTAGTTGCGCCACCGGGGCCAGTGCGCCCCGGTCCAAACCGCCGCGCCTCCGCGCGCGGTTTCGCGCAACCACCAGCTTTGAGGAGCGATCGAAAATGCACAATTGCGAAATACGAATCGTCACCCCGAGAGGTCGGGACCGGACGGCACTCGTCCAGACGATCGAACGGCTCGGCCACCACGTGGTCGACTCGTCCGAAATGCGTGACGGAACCATCGTCGACGCGATCACGGTGGTCGACGGCCGGGGATCCCTGGCCGCCGACTGGGCACACATCCAGGACGAGCTCCGCGATGAGCCCGGCCCGGTGGTGCTCATCACCAACCGGCCCGCCGCCGACATGGCGGCGCTCTCCCGCCGGCAGGAGCGTGTGATCGTCTTCGCCGGGGGCGACAGCGAGATGGGCTACGACATCGCGTTCAAGCTCTGCTCGATGTTCCAGACGCCGGCGAGCCAGGTCGCGTGAGGGGGGGCGGAACGATGACTGATTGCCATCACGGCTCGCGTGGCGAGCACGGTCGCACGCCGGGTCCCTACCCCGCCGTCTGGCTGCGCTCCCGCTCCACGAGCAGCCGCCGCAGGATCTTCCCCGACGCCGACTTGGGCACCTCGTCGACGATCTCGACGGCGACCAGGCGCTTGTGCGGAGCGCAGCGCTCGCCCATCCAGGCGATCACCTCCGCCGGCTCCGCGTCGCCTCGCAGCACGACGAACGCCTTGGGTCGCTCGCCGGCCTCCACATCCGGGATGGGGATCACGCACGCGTCGGCGATCGCGGTATGGGTGAGAAGGAGCGCCTCGAGCTCCGCGGGGGCGACCTGGTAACCCTTGACCTTGATGAGCTCCTTGAGCCGGTCGGCGATGGTGATCCATCCGTCGGCATCCGCCGTCGCGATGTCGCCTGTGCGGAGCCATCCGCCGCCCACGATGGTCGCGCTGGTCGCCTCGTCGTTCCCGAGGTACCCGGGCATGACCTGCGGCCCGCGAGCCCACAGCTCGCCAGGCTGACCGGGCTCCACGTCGATACCGGTCTCCGGATCCACGATTCGCCCCTCCGTTGATCCCACCAGCGGACCGACCGTGCCGGGTCGGTCTTCGCCGAAAGCGCTGACGCACGTGAGGACGGGACTGGCCTCGGTCATCCCGTAGCCCTGGACGATGCGGCAGCCGATGCGCCTGCCGGCCTCTCCGGCGAGCTCGGCGTCGAGCGGGGCCGCACCCGACATGATGTGCCGCAGGCTGGACAGGTCGTAGCCGTCGACGAGCGGATGCTTCGCGAACGCCACGACGAGCGGTGGCGCGACGAAGAGCCGCGTCGCGCAGTGCTCCTGGATGAGGGTGAGGTACTGCTGCAGGTCGAAGCGCGGCATCGTGATGATGACGGCGCCGGCGCGTAGCCCGGCGGCCATCACCACGGTCTGCCCGTAGATGTGGAAGAACGGGAGCACGCCCATGACGACATCGTCGGGGCCCAGCTCGAGGATCGGTTCGAGCTGGTGCACGTTCGCGACGAGGTTGCGGTGCGTCAGGCGCACGCCCTTCGGCAGGCCGGTGGTGCCCGACGAGTACGGCAGCGACACAGTGTCGACCGCAGGATCGATCGGCGGGGCGGGCACCGGGCCCGCGCCGAGCAGCGACGTGAACGGCTCGGCCCCCTCGACCTCGCCGAACGCGATGACGGCGTCGATGCCGACGGCCGCAGCAGCCGGGAGGGCGCGATCGACCAACGAGGGGTGCGTCACGAGCATGCGGGCGCCGGCGTCGCGCAGCTGGAAGGTGAGCTCCTCCACGCCGTAGAGCCCGTTGGCGGTGGTGTTGACGGCCCCAGCCCTTGCGACGGCGAGGAAGGCGACGGCGTAGTCGGGGAGGTTCGGGCTGTAGATGCCAACCACGTCGCCGTGGCCGATGCCCCGCTCGGCGAGGCCGGCGGCAACCGCGTCCACCCGCTGCCGGAGCACGCGGTGGGTCGTGACCTCGCCGGTCGCCCCGTCGATGAGCGCCGGGCGGTCGGCGTGGCGCTCGACGTGCTCGAAGACGTACTCGCCGAGCGAAACGTCCGGAATGTCGAGGTCGGGGTAGGGACTCCGGATGATCATCGGGGCCTCCTGGCTGGCGCGGACCCCGCAAGGCTATGCCGCGCGGGCTCCTCGCGCGCTCCGACCGGTGGGCGCGGGCGCGGGAAGGTCGAAGAGCGCCTCGAGGGATTGGCGCAGCACGCGCAGCTGGCGGCGCATCTGCGATGGGTCGCGCAGCGAGCGCGCGAGGATGAACGCGCCCTCGAACGTGACGAACACGTGGTTGGCGAGGTCCTCAAGATCGGCGTGCGACCTGAGGGGATACCGGCCGGCGGCGACCTTCAGCTTGGCGCAGAGCAAGTCGCGCCAGGCGGCGATGGCATCGACGATCACGTCGGTGGTGCCGTCCCGGCTGAGCTGGCGGTCGTAGATGAACGACACGTAGAGGCAGCTCGGCTGCTCGGCCACGATCTCGTCGGCCGCTTCCTCGAACCGCCGCACGAACGCGACGACCTGCCCGGCAGGGTCATCGGTCTCGGCCTCGGCCGCCGCCATGAAGGTCTCGAGGTGCTCGATGTCGGCGGCAGCGTAGCGCGCCACGAGCGCCCGGCCGAGGTCGTTCTTGGTTGGGAAGTGATGGAAGAAGGCGCCCTTGGAGCTCGACGACTCCGCGATGACCTCATCGACCGATGTCGCGGCGAAGCCTCGCTCCATCACGAGGCGTTCGGCGCTGTCGAGGATGCGCGTTCGTGTTGGGGTACCGTCTTTGGGCATCTTCGCTCGCTCCCTTGAACCAGACTGAACCGTCTGGTACAAACCAGACCACTTAGTCTGGAACGATAGCGAATGCATACCGGGATGAGCACCACTGCAGATATCTGGAAGGAGGAGTCGATGGCGAAGAATCGCCACCGCCTGCCGCAGCTCGACGGTGAGCTCATGATCACCGACGGCGGCCTCGAGACCGACCTGATCTTCCATCACGGATTCGACTTGCCGCACTTCGCCGCGATCGACCTGCTGCGAAGCGACGAGGGCACCGCCGCCCTGCGCAGCTACTTCGACGAGTACGCGAAGATCGCCCGTGCGTACGGCGTCGGGCTCGTCCTCGAGAGCCCCACCTGGCGCGCCAACCCCGACTGGGCTCACCTCCTCGGGTACAGCGACGAGGAGCTCGACGGGCTCAACCGCACGGCTATCGAGCTGCTGCAGTCGGTGCGCGAGGACTTCGAGGGCTCGGTCCCGAGCATCGTGGTCAGCGGCTGCATCGGCCCGCGTGGCGACGGGTATGTGGCCGGCGAGACGATGAGCCCGAACCAAGCGCAGGCTTACCACACAGGCCAGATCAGGGTGTTCCGCGAGGCGGGCGCCGACATGGTGTGCGCGATCACGATGACCTACGTCGGCGAGGCGATTGGCGTCACCCGCGCCGCTCGCGCGACCGGCATCCCCGTGGCGATCTCGTTCACCGTCGAGACCGACGGCAGGCTCCCCAGCGGACAGCCGCTCGGCGAGGCCATCGCCGAGGTGGACGACGAGACCGACGGCGGGCCCGACTACTACATGATCAACTGCGCCCACCCCTCCCACTTCGAGGACGTTCTCGAGGAGGACGCGGAATGGGTGAGCCGCATCAGGGGCCTGCGGGCCAACTCGTCCCGCAAGAGCCATGCGGAGCTCGACGAGGCGGAGGAGCTCGACGAGGGCAACCCGTCCGAACTCGGCGCGGAGTACCGGGCGCTCGGCAGCCGGCTCCCCGCCTTGTGCGTGCTGGGCGGCTGCTGCGGCACCGACCACCGGCACGTCGCGGAGATCACCTCTGCCTGGCTCGCTTCCGCGGAGTGATCGCATCGTCCCGTCCCGCCGTCACGGCGGGACGGGAAGGACGGGACGGTCAGGTCCGCAGGCCGGTGCCCCGGGACACGAGCCACCCCGCCCAGGCGACCATCGCCGCCGTCAGCGCGACGGTGACGCTGATCGAGATCCACAGCGTGATCTCCGACGTGCCGAGCATGCCGTGGCGGCTCGCGGTGACCATGTAGAGGATCGGGTCGGCCTTGGTGAGCCCGCGCCAGGGCTCGCCGAGCAGGTTGACCGAGTAGAACACGCCGCCCAGGAAGACCAGCGGCGTCAGGATGAGGTTGCCGACGTAGGACTGCTGGTCCCAGGTCTTCGCGATGAGCCCGACGCCCACGCCGAGGGCGCTGAACGCGACGGACGCGCACAGGAACACCACGATCGCGGCCGTGGGGTTGACCGTGGGCAGGTCGACCAGGAACACCGCGGCAACAAAGGTGAGGGCGCCGATCGCAAGGCCGCGCACGACGCCGCCCGCCAGGTACGCACACAGCAGGTGTCTCGCGCGCATGGGACCGCTCACCGGGTCGTCGATGAACCCGTCGAACCGCGCCTGGTAGAGCGACGAGGCGGTGTTGGAGTAGGCGGCGGTGCCGATGCCCATAAGGATCAGGCCGGGCACGATGAACGAGTCGTAGTCGACCCCGTCGATCTTGCGGATGCGGCCGCCGAGCGCGATGCCGAAGATGGCGATGAAGAGCACGGCGGAGAGCACGTTCGGCGCAATCGTCTGGCTCCAGAGGCGGAGCACGCGGGTGACCTCGCGCTGGGCGAGCGCCGCGGCGCCCCGCCACTGGGCGGCAGGCAGGCCGGCGTCGATCATGCTCGCACCACCTGGCGGTAGACGTCCTCGAGACGCGCGGCGACGAACCGGGTGCGAAGCTCCTCCGGCGTGCCCTCGGCGACGATACGCCCGGCGCGGATGAACGCCACCATCTCGCAGAGCTCCTCGGCCTCTTCGAGGTAGTGGGTGGTGAGCAGGATGGCGGTGCCGCCCGCGTGGAGCTTGCGGATGTACTCCCACAGCTCGTCACGCAGCTCGACGTCGACGCCGGCGGTGGGCTCGTCCAGGATCACCAGCGCCGGCCGGTGCACGAGCGCCCGGGCCAGCATGAGTCGCCGGCGCATGCCCCCCGACAGGCGGCTGGGCAGGGTGGCGGCCTTCTCGGTGAGGTCGAACACCTCGAGGAGCTCGTCGGCGCGTTCGTCGGCTTCCGCGCGACGCATGCCGAAGTAGCGCCCGTGCAGCGACAGCAGGTCGCGTACGCGCACGAAGCGGTCGAGCGCGATCTCCTGCGGTGCGTACCCCACGAGCTGCCGGGCGGCGGGCGCCTCGGGACCGCGCATCGACCGGCCGAGCACCTCAATCGCCCCCCCGTCGGGGATCACCAGGCCCACGACGCTGCGGATCAGCGTGGTCTTGCCCGCGCCGTTCGGGCCGAGCAGCCCGACAAAGCCGCCGTTGGGCACCACGAGGTCAACGCCGTCGAGCGCGTGCACCCCACCGCCGAACGCCTTGCGCACGTCCTCGCAGAGCAGCGCCGGGACGGTTCGATCGATTGGGGCGTGATGCACCGGTCCACGGTACCGGCTGCAGCCGACGCCGGGCCCCGACGGATCCAACGGCGAACTCGCGTCCAAGCTGGCTACCCTCCCCGGATGGCATCCACCGAATCCCCCACGACCGCCGCCGGCTACACGGCGCCCACCGACGCCGACGGGGCGTTCATCCGGCGCGACAGCGTGTTTCGCCGGTGGGTCACCGCCGACGGCTCCTCGGCGTTCCCCGCCGAGGCCGGCCGTTACCACCTGTATGTGTCGCTCGCGTGCCCGTGGGCGCACCGCACCGTCATTTTCCGCATGCTCAAGCGGCTCGAGGATGTCGTCTCGCTCAGCGTCGTCGACCCGATCCGCGACGAGCGCAGCTGGGCGTTCCGCGACGTCCCGGGAGCGGGCCCCGACCCGGTCAACGGGTTCCAGTACCTCTCCGAGGCGTACTTCGCGACCGACCCGGAGTACGACGGCAACGTGACGGTGCCGGTGCTGTGGGATAGGCAGACCAGGCAGATCGTCAACAACGAGTCGTCGGAGATCATCCGGATGCTGGGGTCGGCGTTCGACGCGTTCACCGACGCGAAGGACGACTACTACCCGGCCGAGCTCCGCGACGAGATCGACACGGTCAACGGCCGGGTGTATCCCACCGTCAACAACGGCGTGTACCGCTGCGGCTTCGCCGGTTCCCAGCGGGCCTACGACCACGCGTTCGTGGAGCTCTTCGACTCACTCGACTGGCTCGAGGACCGCCTCGCGCGTCAGCGCTACCTGATGGGCGACCGGATCACCGAGGCCGACTGGCGCCTGTTCACCACGCTGCTTCGGTTCGACCCGGTCTACGTGGGGCACTTCAAGTGCAACCGAAACCGCATCGTCGACCTGCCGAACCTGTGGGCCTTCACGCGTGAGCTTTACCAGTGGCCCGGCGTGGCCGAGACGGTGAACTTCGACCACATCCGCCGCCACTACTACATGACGCACCCGTCGCTGAACCCCCGGCGTATCGTCCCCGGAGGCCCGCGGATCGACTTCACCGAGCCGCACGGGCGTGGCTGACCACACGCGAACGAGGGGGAGCGGCGGCAATGGCGAACGAGTACGAGCTCACCATCGACGTCGATGCGCCCGCCGACGCGGCCTGGACCGTCGTGGGCGACGTGACCTCGGTCCCGCGCTGGTACCCGAAGTACGTCACGTGCGAGGTGGAAGGTGACATCCGCACGCTGCGGAGCGCCGACGGCGCGGAACTGGTGGAGCGCCTCCTCGACCGCGACGACGCAGAGCGCCGGTACTCATACACGGTCATCGCCGGCCCGCCGCTTCGTTCACATTTGGCGAGTTTCCAGGTGCTTCCGCATGGCGATGGCAGCACGATCGTCTGGCACACGCGGGCGACGTTCCTCGAAGAGACGATCGACACCGAGGAGCGCCTCGGCGCCTCCCAGCGCGACGGCCTCGAGCGCCTCAAGGCCCTCTGCGAGGCCGCGGCGGGCTGATTCAAGGCTCGGCGCGAACCATCTCTTCCGCTGAATAATCGGCTGGTTGGCCAGCAAGTAGACAATGTTCGGTATTTGCAGTCAGCAGAGTCGGAAAGCTCACCGGGGAGTGATGAATCTTGGGCGGGTGGGGACGTAGGTTCCCTGCGCATCGCCCGCAGGCTTTCAACCATGTCTTGATGTTTGGGTGTGGTTGGAGTCCCAGCTTTGGAGCCCTGCTCCACGGAGGTCCCCTCGCCATGATCCCGCCCCGCACCGCGCGACGCCCACGGCGCCTCGCACTTCTCTCAAGCCTTCTGCTCTCCCTCGCGTTCGCCGTTCCCGCCTTGGCGGGAGGCGGCGTGCCGGTGCAGCCGCCGCAGCCGGCGCCGTGCGTCGAGGTGACGCCGGTCCCGCCCGGGCCGGGGTACGTCTCGCCGCTCGGTTACCCCACGAACCCGCCGCCCAAGCCGCCGCCCGCGAACTGCGACCTCGCGATTCGGAAGACCGCGGCGGCGACGGCAGCCCCGGGCACGACCATCACCTTCTCGGTGAGCGTGGGGAATGTCGGCGACCTGCCGGTTGCCCGCAGCGACATCCACGTGACCGACCCGTCGCTCACCCCGGGTGAGCTCGAGTTCTTCGCGGTGGTCGCTGGCGATACGGACGACGTTCTGGACCCGGGCGAGGTGTGGGAATACCGCCTGCCCGGCGGCGTGGTGCTGTCGCGTCCCGCGGATGTGTGCGGCGTTATCACCAACACCGCCTCGCTGGCTCCGCTCCCGGGCGAGACCTCGACGGGCAACAACACGTCGTCGACCTCGACGACGGTGGCGGGCCCGCAGTGCATGCCGCCGCCCGGCCCGACGACACCCACGGGCCCGCCCGGCGTGACGGGTGAGAGCGGAGGACCGGCGGGCCCTACGCGGATCACCATCTCGAAGTGGTCGCGCCGGGCCGGCGTCGCCCGCCGCGCGATCCCGTTCCGCATCACGGTGAGGAACGTCGGCAACGCGGTCGCGCGGGACGTGTGGATCTCGGACCGCCTCCCCGCCGGCACGTCGGCGATCCGGCGGCCGAAGGGCGCGACCTTGCGGCACGGCTTCCTGCGCTGGCACATCGGCGACATCGCACCGGGCAGGTCGGTGAAGGTGGGCTTGTGGCTTCGGACCGACACGAACAAGGCCCGGAACCTGTGCAACACGGCCCGCGCCGTGGGCGGGAACGCCCCCCGCATGATCGACCAGGCCTGCACTCGGGTGGTGCGTATCGCGGGGGTGCAGACCCCGCCGCCGCGGGTGACTGGCTGAGCTTCGTGACGGCGGGCCGCGGGCGCTATCCTTGGCGACCGCGGCCCCCCGGGGCCGCCCCGCCGACGTAGCTCAGCTGGTAGAGCACATCACTCGTAATGATGGGGTCCGGGGTTCGAGTCCCCGCGTCGGCTTCGTGAGAACCCAGCGGTTGCATGGTCTTTCGTGTGGGCGGATGCTCTCTCCTCGCCGGCCGACAGTCCGGGTGGCAACGAAAGTGGCAACACCCTGGTTCCCGCGCACTGTGATCGGCGACGTGCGCACTCGGCTCAAACCTCGGCGTACTAGTTGCTATACCGCCCGAGTCGAATACGGGCTCTTCGTGTACTCAGGTGGGCGTGTAAGTGAAAGGAAGTGGGTATGGCTAAGCTCGTGTTCGGAATGAACCAGTCCCTGGACGGTTTCGTCGATCATATGGCGTTTGCGCCAAGCCCCACGCTCTTCCGCCACTTCATCGCGGAGGCTCAGGGGCAGGCGGGCAGTGTGTACGGTCGCCAAATGTATGAGGTCATGCGTTACTGGGACGACGATCATCCTGAATGGGATGCAGAGGAACACGCCTTCGCGGCGGCGTGGCGGAACCAGCCGAAATGGGTCGTCTCGCGCTCGTTGAAGTCGGTCGGCCCCAACGCCAAGCTTGTTGAGGATGATCTTGAGGGCGCGATCCGCGAGCTGAAGGCCGGGCGCGACGGGGAGATCGAAGTTGCTGGCCCGGACTTGGCGCAAAGCCTCACCGAACTTGGCCTGATCGATGAGTATCGAATCTACCTGCACCCCGTCGTGCTTGGTCACGGCAAGCCATATTTCGCCGGACCCCGGCCGCCGCTCCGCCTTATGACTAATGATCGGATTGGTGAGGATGTGATCAGGTTGACCTATGTTCCTGCTTAATTCTCGCGACTCGCCGGATGGAAATCGCCGCTGAAGTCTGGTCTTGGGTTGGGCCCAAAGCGGGGAAGCGGGCTCTTCGTGTACTCAGGTGGGTAGCTGAACGGGGACGCGACCGCAGACGAGGGTGATCATGGCCAGGAGTGATTCGAGTCGACGGAACCCTCTGGCACGGTGGCTGAGCAGACGCACCGTGGAGTTCATGCCTTCCAGGCGGGCGTTGGTGAGGCCGAGGGCGATGGCGTTGGCGATGGCCTGGGAGTGCGTGTCGAAGGTGATCGCGATCCGCACGAAAGGCTCGAGTTCGCTCACGCACGCGGCGAAGATCCACTCGTCGAGCAACCGCAGGGCCTCGTCGTGGTCGTGGGCGAGGTAGACGCACCGCAGCTGGTCGAGCAGCAGCCACCCGAGGTACACGTCGTGGTTGGTCTCGGCGAGTTGATCGAGGATCGTCCGGTCACCCTCCTTGAGCCGGTCCGAGCGACGGCGCAACGTGAACCTCGTGCCCTTCAACCACTTCGCCCGATCCGGGTCGGTTTCGCGGAGCTGCTGCCAGTTGACGCGGCGCAACTCGTCGAGGGCATCTCCGGCGAGCTTGATGACGTGGAAGGGATCAGCGCACACCGCCGCCGTCGGGCAGTTGGATCGGATCGTCGCCAGCCACCCACCGTGAAGATCCGTCGACACCGCAGTGATGCGTTTGCACCGCTCGGGTCCGAGCTGGTCGAAGAACGCCTGGGCGGGTCTGCTGTGAGCAGCCCGCGCGGCCCACACCACCCGGCCGGTGTCGTGGCAGACGACGCACATCAGATACCGGTGGCCCTTGCGGTAGGCGACCTCGTCGAGCCCGATCCGCCGGAGCCCGTCGAGGCCGTCGCCGTCACGGCTGCGGGTGTACTCGGCGACGACCCGTTCGATCATCCGCCGACCGACGCCCAATCGACCCTGAGAAGCTCCGCGACGCGGCTCTTCGGAGCCGAGCGCGCCAGCCACACACACGTATCCTCGAACGCCCTCGTGAACCGCGACCCGGCCGCCCTGGCCCACGGCACCTGCTCCCCGCGAATGCCACACGCAGAGCAGCGGACGCGTCGGATCTCACAGCGCAGGATGCACTGAACGCGAAACCCGGCTTGACGTATGCCGATATCGGAATATGATTGTGCCATGGCACGAGCAGCGACGACGTCGGACGTCTTCAACGCGATCGCCGAGCAGCAGCGCCGGGAGATCCTGGTGCTGCTGCGGGCGGGTGAGAGGCCGGTGACCGAGCTGGCCCAGGAGCTGGGGATGACCCAGCCGGGGGCGTCCAAACACCTGCGGGTGCTCCGGGAGGTCGGACTGGTGCGGGACCGCAAGGCAGGCAAGCAGCGCCTGTACGGCCTTGACGCCCGCGGGCTGCGACCGGTTCACGAGTGGACCGGCGGGTTCGAGCGGTTCTGGAACGAGAGCTTCGACCGGCTGGACGAGTACGTGCAGGACCTCAAGCAGGCAAGGCAGGAGGAGTAGCTGATGAGCGCGACGGGACGAGGAGCGCCGGCGCAGTCCGCGACGGCCGACCGCGAGATCGTGATCTCCCGGGTCATAAGTGCCCCGCGGGAGCTGGTGTTCGAGGCGTTTACCGAGGTGCGGCACCTGTCGCGGTGGTGGGGACCGGAGGGGTTCACCACCACCACGCGGGCGTTCGAGTTCCGCGTCGGCGGGGAGTGGGACTTCGTGATGCACGGACCGGACGGGACGGACTACCAGGAGTGGATCTCCTGGACCGAGATCGCCCCGCCGGAGCGGATCGCGCTGCTGCACGGTGAGTCCCGCGGCGACCCGAACGCCTTCGAGTCGGTCTTGACGTTCGCGCCCGACGGCGCGGCGACCCGGATCGAGATGCGCACGGTGTTCCCCACCAAGGAGCTGCGCGACGAGGCGGTCGAGAAGTACCACGCGATCGAGGGCGGCCAGCAGACCCTGAGCAACCTGGCTGCCTACGTCACCGAGATCGTTCGGAAGGGAGTTGAGGACTGATGGCCGGGAAGGTGTTCTTCAGCGTGACGATGTCGCTGGACGGGTTCATCGCGCCCGAGGAGCGCTTGGACGACGCGGATGTGCAGCGCTGGATGGCGCAGTGGATGGAACTGCAGCAGTGGATATTCCCGCAGCGGTTCTTCCGGGAGAACCTGAAGCTCGGCGAGGGCGGCGAGGAAGGGCGCGACAACGACATCGTGCGGGAGACGTTCGAGCGCACCGGCGCGAGCGTGATGGGCAAGCGCATGTTCGACCTCGGCGAGCAGGCGTGGCCGGAGGAGGCGCCGTTCCACACGCCGGTCTTCGTCGTGACGCACGAGAAGCGTGACCCCTGGGAGCGGCCGGGCGGGACCACCTTCCACTTCGTCAACGACGGCATCGAGCCCGCGCTCGACCAGGCCCGCGAGGCCGCCGGCGACCGGGACGTCCGCATCGCGGGCGGCGGCGCAACGATCCTGGAGTACGTGAACGCCGGCCTGATCGACGAGTTCACGATCGCGCTCTCACCCGTGCTGTTCGGCTCCGGAATCCGCCTGTTCGAGGGCGTGGACGCGGGCCGCGTGGCCCTGGAGCCGGTCCGCGCGGAGCCGACGCAGCGGGTGACCCACCTGACCTACGCAGTCCGGGAGCGGTAACTGTCTCGACCTCAGCGCTCCCCGCCGAGGTCAGCAGCGCGGTGAGATCCTCGACGCTCTGAGGGTCAGGAAGGGCGAGCGTTCGGGCCGCGAGCTCGGCCGCGCGCTCCTTCCGGGAGGGACCTCACGGCGTTGTCGTGGAACTTCCTCGCCAGTTCCTCGTCGGACAGGGGGTTGCCGGGGCCGCCGCGGTTGACCTCGACGCGGGCCTCGAGTTCCTCGCCCGTGCGGGTGGTCACGCGCAGGACGGCGGGGGACACGGTGCCGATACGCGCGACGGCATCGACGTGGCGCGGGCGGCGGTCGCCGCGTGGCGACAGACCCTGACCGGCTGGGCGTTGATCTAGCGCACATCGGGACCCGCTCCGGCCGCGCAGGTCGGGTCGCGATTCATACAGATACAGAGGCGTGCCGCTTCGTCGATATTCCCTCGTCCACGTTCACGACGGGGGCGAACTCGCTGCTGCTGCGACGTACTTGTGTAGGAGTCCCATGGCGTCATCGGCCGATATATTGACGCGATCCATGGAGTTGCCGTGAGCCAGCTCGTCTCGAACCTCTTTGAGGAGCCGGAACGTCGGAATGTCGGACTTGGCATTGGCGGGCAAGAAGTCCAAGGAGATCCAACGCCTTCTTGCGTGACCTACCCACCTCTTCCGCGAACGTCATCGCCTCCGGACTGACTGCAAACGTCAGCAGGTCCCCCTCCGCTATCGCCATCTCGTGTCTGACGACGAGCGTTGCGTACCAGCCATAGCTTTGAAGGTTCGCAACGTCACTAGGCTCGGCCGCTTCCTCAACGTCCGCCCGGAGCGACGCCCCAGACAGCTCCTCACGGCACGAGGTCGATGTCTAACCCGTCCGACAGTTCGCCGGAGTCGTTACACAGGCCACCGAGGAGGCGTCCTGCCTCGACGAGGATCACCAGAGCGTCGACCAGCGCACTGTCGTGTTGCATCGACGCTCTTCAGCGTCTGTGGCGAGGCTTCTTAGGAGACATTCCTCCAGGCATCCGCTTGCGCCTGCGGGCCGATCGTCTGGTACGCGACCGGGTCCCAGCCGTGGTACGCGTCCGCCTGCATCCAGGCGCTCACGCGCCGGGCGTCACGGTCCGGATAGGGGCCTCCCACGTAGCGGCGAGCGAGACGATCGATGTCGACGAGGTCGGCGTCGTCGTAGATGTCCACGATACGGCCGAGCAGGCTGATGTGGCGGTAGAAGTTCTCTGGGTCGATGGCCGAGAGCGCGACCCGCCCGTCGTGGGCCATCCAGGCCAGGCGCATGCGGGTCGCCTCCATGTTGAGAAGCACCCGCCCGTCCTCCCAGTCGTACCAGGTGACCGCGGTATGCGGCGAGCCGTCGGGACGGAGGGTGGCAACGACGGCGTGGTTGGGCTGGCGCAGGAACTCGTCAATCTCAGCGGGAACGGGCGTCGGCGGCATTGCGAGTCTCCTCTGACGTTGGGCGTTCGGCGACCCGCCAACTCTGCCACGCCTGCGCCCTCTCGACGACGGGGGGCACGCTGCCCGACCGGCGAAACTGGCGCGACAAGCGAGCGCGCTCGGCTGGCGACACCGGCCGCCCGGCCGGTACTTCCCGTGCGCATCAGTACCGTTACGCGAGGCGGACCACCGCTCGGCTGCACCCACAGAGGCAAGCGGCCGTCAATTCCGCACGAGTCATCGACGCCAAGCACTCTGCGAGCAGAAGGAGCCGCCGCAGGGCTCGCGAGACGACGGTGGAGTCCCCCTCGCTCACGACCCGGATCCGGTTGTGTTCGCGGTCCGGGTCGCCCGACGCACGAGCTGGTCGAGCACTTCCATCAGGGCGTCTCGAAGGCTCATCGGCGAAACGGCTAGACGTCGTAGTAGAGAAAGAACTCGTACGGGTGCGGCCGCAGCCGGAGGCCCTCGAGTTCGACCTCGCGCTTGTAGACGAGGTATGTCTCGATCAGATCGTCCGTGAACACGCCGCCCTTGAGCAGGAAATCCTGGTCGGCTTCGAGGGCCCGCAGCGCCTCCTCGAGACTCCCCGGCGTCTGCTGGACGAGGCTCGTGCGCTCCGGCGGGAGCTCGTAGAGGTCCTCATCGATCGGCTGGCCGGGGTCGAGACCGCGCTCAATCCCATCTAGGCCGGCCATGAGCATCGCGGCGAACGCGAGGTAGATGTTGGCGGACGGGTCGGGGCATCGGAACTCGACGCGTTTGGCTCGCGGGCTTGCGGAGTAGACCGGGATCCGCACGCAGGCGGAGCGGTTTCGCTGCGAGTAGACGAGGTTGACCGGGGCTTCGAAGCCCGGCACGAGCCGCCGGTACGAATTCGTCGTGGGGGCACAGAAGGCCAGAAGCGCGGGCGCGTGGGCCAGTAGGCCGCCGATGTAGCTAAGGGCAAGCTTTGACAGGTTCCCGTAGCCGGCCTCGTCGAAAAACAGCGGCTCATCGTCTCGCCAGAGCGACTGGTGAACGTGCATGCCGGACCCGTTGTCATTGAAGATCGGTTTGGGCATGAACGTCGCGGTTCTGCCCTCGCGCCGGGCGAGGTTCTTGATGATGAACTTGTACAGCTGAAGCTGATCGGCCTGGTTGACGAGAGGCGCGTAGCGCAGGTCGATCTCCGCTTGCCCCGCCGTCCCGACCTCATGGTGGTGGGCCTCCACCGCCATGCCTGCAGCTTGCATTGCGAGTACGCAGCGGGAGCGGAAGTCCTGGAACGTGTCGGTCGGCGGGCACGGGAAGTAGCCCTGCTTGAAGCGCGGGCGGTGGCCGAGGTTCGGCATCGTCCCATCCCGGCCCGAGTTCCAGTTACCCTCTTCCGAGTCGATGTGGTAGTAGGCCTCCTGCTCGCGCGAGTCATCGTCATGACAGTCGAGATCGCGGCCGAGTTTCTTGCCGGCTCCCCGCGGGCGGCGCTAACCCAACCCGGCCGGCCGTTGAACTCGACACGAGCGCGCGGCGCCAGGCCCCGCAGGGGCGTCGGGACCTGGAGCGCTCCGGTGCACAGCCTCGGCAGGCGGCCCCGGAGTGATCAGCCCGAAGCCTTGGCGAGACCCTGGTAGTAGGCCGTCACGCCTGCGACCACACGCGGGGCGGAGCTGTGTGGTGCGTCGAGGGCGACCCAGTGGAGGTAGGGTCCGTCAGTGAACGCGACCCTGAACTGCGAAGACATGGTCGGGTCCGATTTCAGAGCGAGTTGGTTCGGCCGCTGCTCGACGGCCTTCGCGTTCGGGACACCGGGAATCGCGAACGCTGTGGGCGAGTAGATGCACGCGCCGTAGCAGGGCTCCTGGAGATCCTGGCTGTGCATCCAGTCCCTGACCTTGGTGGCCTCGGCCTCGGATGGGAACTTGGCGACACCGGCGGTGATGATGTTCTCGTTGAGTGGCGACGTGCCCTGCGCGAGGTGCTCGCCGGTCGCGCCCTGGAAATGGGCGTCGCGGAAGACCTGCACGGCGTCCGCTGGACGAGTGGCGGCGGGCAGGAAGATCCCCTCCCCGACCAGGTTGATTGGATCTGTCCAGTCGAAAGTGCGCTGCACGTGGTAGCCGGTGGCCACCGAAGCTGGAGGCAGCCGAGCTTGGAGCGACTCAGCAGAGACGCTCCCGCCGGAGTCGCTGCCACCGCACCCGACGAGGAACACGAGGAGGGCACCGACCAGTACCCCTGCAACGACCCGGCCCGACCCACGAGTGCCCATGATTCCCCACTTCTGTCGAAGTGGGCGGATCCTAACGCCGTGCCGCGTTGAGGGATAGACCCGACCGACGGACTCTCTCAAAGCTTGCGTTGGCCAATGAGCGAAGCCGGCGAACAGCGCCGCGAGGTTCACGGCGTGCAGGCGAGTCCGACACGCCCGAACCCACGGCGCCCGCTCATAGCGCAAAGGAGTAAGCTGGCCCGCACGACGCGTCAGCCTCCGGATGGGCTGGGGCAGCCCCTAAGAAAGCTCCCCGGTGGCGACCCAGTACAGGCCATTCGGTGAGTCGCGAAGAACACCCTCGCGCTTGAGCACTTAGGTCCACCGTCGCCGCGGCGCAAGCAGCGCGACTGGGCCCGTGAGTCGACCGTCCCAGGGGACCCGCGTCGACTTCGTTGATGGGCCGCGCATGTGCACCCATCTTCCCAGGTCCACCGAAAGTCCGGCGGGCGCAAGGTCCGCCGAGGCCGCAAACCCAGGCCATGCGACGCATTCCGCGCTTGCGATCGGCGGATCGCCGGCGGTGCTACGGGCCGGGCGTGGTCGCCGGAGTGGCTGCCGGCTCGGGCTCGGGCGTCGGTGCCTCGTCCTTGCCGAAGAGATCCGCGACGGTCGTGTCGATCTCCTCGGTGACGATCTCGTTCGCGCCGAGCGTCCGAAGGAGCTCCTCCGCCGTCGGGACCACGTCGGCCGCGATCTCGATCACGGCCGCCGAGCCGTTCGTGCCCAGCGACTTGCCGAGCTGCTCGAGCTGGTCGTTCTTGAAGCCCGAGTCCCGGAGCTTGGATGCGAGCGCCCCGATGCCGCCGCCGGCGAGCATCCCGATCGGACCGCCGATGATCCCGATCACCCCGCCGAGCAGGGCGCCCCGGCCCGCGCCCCAGTCCTTCGATTCGACGAACTTCACCGTCCCGTCCGGCTTCACGTGCAGGACGGCGGCGTTGCCGACCTTGTCCGGGAACGCACCCCCCACGGCCCCGGCGCCCCGCGACCCCCCGTCGGGTGTCTCGAAACTCGCAGCCAGGATCTTGCGGTCGACATCGGCCATGGTGCCCTCCCTCGTCTCGCGAGCCTGCTCGAGCGGCAGCCTATACCGGCCGGCCGCGCGAGGGCGCCACTGTCTGCCGACCCGCCGGCGCCAGTTTCGGTCGTCCTCATCGCTCCACACGTTCCCCATCGGCCCGCGGAAAGATCGGTGCATCGTGCGCGACATCCCCCGAGGGAGCTTCGATGCCTCCGCTCCTTGCCTCAACGTTCACCCCGGTCTGGAAGAGAACCCCGATCTCAAGGAGGAGCATCGCTCGACTTGCCCAGACGAGGACCTTCGGAAGGGACGGTGGCGGCCGCTCGCTCCGAGACAGTCGATCGCCCGGGTGGAAACGATTCGGGCTCGGTCAGGGGATTAAGCCGCTATGCCCCCGCGCACCGAGGTGGGGGCCCGGATCACGCTCAGCCGATCATCTCGTAGGTGAGGCCGGCCTCCTCTGCCGCTCGGACGCCGCTGCCGTCCACGAAGACGAGTTCGATCGAACGGACCTGGAGCGCGTCGCCGAGCCGCTCGAGCAGCGGCGCGATGTTCTCCACGTCGTTTCGCGTCGGCAGGATTATCGTGAGCTTCGGTCGCGGCCGACCGATCACAGTCGAAGGGGCCGCGCCTACGAGTTGCTCGAACTCGACCAGGGATGGGGCGGAAACCACTTCCCGCTCCTGCTCGGCTGCGACCGCGAGAATGTCCTGAATGTGCGTGTGAATCCGGGCGGCCTGGACGGTGGTGAGTCCGGCCTCGACGAGGATCATCCGGCACGCCCTCCGGATAGTTTCTAGCGGCTTCTGATCGGCCGGGATGCTGCCGGCGGCGGTCATTTCTCCCCCCATTCGGTGGTGGGCGCTTCGGCGTCTTGCCGGTGGGCGGCGCGGGCGATCATGAGGGGGACATATCCCGGGACTCGGCGTCGCGTCGCTGGTTCGGGGCTCTTCCAATCTTATTCTCGCCGGCCTCGGGGCCCTGTGGGCGCCGCCCCCTTGGCAAGAAGGAGAATCCTTTCACGAGCGGGGCGTGCCCGAACAATGTCGCCCTCCGGAAGTTGGATGGGCACCCCCGCGTTCGCAGATGGGAGGACGGGGGTGCCTTTCAACTTTGCCCCTCGCAGACATCGGATGGACACCCCCCGAAGGGGGGTTCTTGCCTATACTTTTGGTGAGTTTGAACCAGGGCTCTTCTGGGGGATGCGCTTCGACCGCCGAGGCGCACCGAGAACCCGAATGGGTCCAAGCGCTGAGCGATGAGGTCCGGGGTTCGCGTCCCCGCGACGGCGTCGGTTGGGATGGCCACGGATGCGGGGATTGCTCTTGGGTTGATTCGCTCGAACTGCATCCGGGGGTCCGGGGGGCCACGAAACACCCGGCGGCGCCGAGGCTGGTGACAACCTCAGTGGCCGGGAGCTCGTCTGGCCGCATCGTGCAGGATCGCCCCATGGCCAGCCAGTCGGCTGGGATCCGTCATCCCGCGAACGCGCGCAGGGCCTCCTTGCCACTGCCAACGACGGGGTCGCCGTGCGCGAGCAGCAGCAGGTCGAAGTCGAGCTCCAGTAGACGACGGTAGGCATCGCGCAGGCCCGTCTTCGTCTGCTCGGGATCGTCCATGAATTGGTCCGGGACGAATGCGAGTTCGGCTTGGCCGGGCCAGCGCACGACACCGTCACCGCAAGCCAACGCGCCGTGGGCTGGGATGTGAAGTGCGATCTCGTCGGGACAGATCGCATCGACCTCGAAGGCGAGGGCCCCGCCGGGCAGTTCGTCACCAAGATCGAACGCCTCGACAGGCCCGCGTCCCTCCAGCTCGTGCAGCCCGCTGCGGATGCAGTGCACCGCGCAGCCGAACGCTTCCCGCAGTCGCCACGCGTGGCGGTCGTGGTGGCGGTTGGTCAGAAGCACATGCTCCGGCGCCCCGTGCTCGTCGAACCACTCCAGTCCCTCCGCCGGGACCATCGCATCGATGAGCACCCGTTCGCCAAGCAGGTAGTAGGAGCTGACATCCATGTGGATGTGCTCGTGGCGTGCTGTCCAATGCCACAGGCCTGGCGCGATCTCCCGCACGGCGCGGATCCTAATGGCGTGCAGCCGTTCCGCGCGCGCATCACGGGCGACCCGGCAAAGTCGGGCCCTGCGCATCTCAGCGCTCGCGCCTTCAACAGGGATACCCTGATCCGATGAGGCCAACCCCCCGGGGAGGGTGACCCGCAGGATGGAGACGGCGACGCGAACGCATGTCGGCCTGACCGAGGCGGAGGCCGCGCGACGCCGTGCCGCGCGCGGCCCGGTCGAACCGCAGGCGTCAAGCCGCTCCTACGGGACGATCGTTCGGGCCAACGTGCTGACGGTCTTCAACCTGATCCTGCTCGTCTTCGGCCTCGTCACCCTCGCGGCCGGCTTCTGGCGCGACGCATTGTTCCTCGTGATCCTGATTGCCAACACCGCGATCGGGATCGGCCAGGAGGTCCGGTCGAAGCGTGCCCTCGACCGACTTGCTGCGCTCGTGGCTCCCGTCGCGCGCGTCGTGCGCGACGGAAGGGAGCGCCCCGTGGCGGTGGAGGAGCTCGTCCCGGGCGACCTCGTGCGGCTGGGGCCAGGCGATCAAGTCGTCGCCGACGGGCGGCTCGTGACCGTCGGCGGCGTCGGCCTCGACGAGTCGATCCTCACCGGCGAAGCGAGGACCGTGCGACGGGCATCACCCGAGTCCGTGCGGTCCGGGTCATTCTGCGTCGACGGGGCGGGGGCCTACGAGGTCGAGGCGGTCGGCCAGGACAGCTACGCGCAGCGGATCGCCGGCGAGGCCCGGGAGTTTCGCCATCCTCGGTCCCCGCTCGAGCAGTCGATCAATCGCCTGCTCTTCGTGCTGGTCGGCGTGATGATGCCGCTCGCGGTGATCTTCGGCTGGGCACTCGCCCGGCAGGACATCTCGCTGCGCTCGGCAGTGCAACAGTCGACTGCGGCAGTCGTGACCCTCGTGCCCGAGGGGCTGATCCTGCTCGTGAGCCTCACCTACGCTGCGGCGGCGCTGCGGATCGCCCGGGCGGGGGCGCTCGCCCAGCAGCTGTCGGCGATCGAGGCGCTCGCTTCCGCCGAGGTGATCTGCATCGACAAGACCGGAACGTTGACCGCTCCGACGCTGCGAATGGTCGGTCGGCACACGGGGCCGGGTGTCGAGGAGGTCAACCTGGAAGGTGCCCTCGGACGGTACGCCGCCAGTTCACCGAACCCGAACGCCACCCTCCGGGCGATCGCCGACGCAACCCCCGGGGGAGTCGCCGAGACACCAACCGCCGAGGTCCCGTTCTCCTCGAGCCGCCGCTGGAGCGCCCTGCGGCTCGGAGCGACCACGTACGTGCTCGGCGCGCCGGAGCACTTCGAACTGGGCGAGTTGGCCGCCCTCGTGGAGACGGAGGCCGGCGACGGCCGCCGCGTGCTGGCCTTCGCCGCGTCCCCCGAGCCGCTCGACACCGGCGACCCCACGCTTCCCGGCGGTCTTCGGCTGCTCGGGCTCGTGGTGCTCGCAGAGGCATTGCGCGCGGACACGCGTGAGACGGTCGCATACCTGTCCAAGCAGGGCGTCCGGCTGTGCGTGCTCTCGGGCGACGCGCCACCGACGGTCGCCGCGATCGCCCGCGACGCCGGGATCGAGGTGGGGGCCGGCCCGCTCGACGGCGAGCGCCTTCCAACCGATCCGAGCGAGCTCCGCACCTTGCTCGCCGACGGAGGGGTCGTCGGGAGGATTTCGCCCGAGGGGAAGCGTCGAATCGTCGAGGCCCTCGCCGACGGGGGACGCTTCGTCGCGATGGTCGGCGATGGAGTAAACGACGTTCCCGCGCTCAAGGCCGCGCGCCTGGGGATTGCACAGGGGAGCGGGTCTCAAATGGCTCGCGCAGTAGCGGATCTCGTGCTTGTACGAGACGGCTTCGCCCCAGTGCCGGCGATGGTGGAGGAGGGGCGCAAGATCCTGCGCAACCTGCAACGCGTGACGAAGTTGTTCGTCACGAAGTCGGCACTGGCCGCGTTCCTGATCCTCACGGTCGGATTGACGCCGACGAGCTACCCATTCCTCCCACGGCACCTGACCCTGGCGTCGGCCCTCACGATCGGGATCCCCGCCTTCTTCCTGGCGCTCGCGCCGAGTTCAGGGGCGTGGCGAACCGACGGTTTCCTACGGGCGGTCGGGCGGTTTGCGCTCCCAGCGGGGGTCGCCGCCGGTCTCGGGGTTCTGGCAAGCTACCTCTTCGCCCTGAACGTCGCCGGGATGTCGCTCGTCGATGCGCGGACAGTCGCAACGACGGTGCTCATCCTCGTTGGCCTCTACCTGATCGTCGCACTCGAGGCGCAGGGCCCTCGCCGAAGCGCCTGGGTGCTGGGACTGGTCGCCGGACTCCTCGTCCTCTACGGACTCACGCTGGCGTCCGACGCGATACGCGGCTTCTTCGCGCTGTCCGTGCCGGGTCCCGCCGTCCTCGCCATCTCGATCGTCGGCTCGGCCATGGCCGTCGCGGGCCTCTGGGTCGTCGACGATCGGTTCGTGCCATTCCGCCGCGGTGAACCGGACGCCACCCACGACCAGGCGCCCCACCCGCTTTGAGGAAAGCGACCCGGCGCCTTCGCCGAGGTCGCTGCGATCCCCGCCCGCTGGCCGATGATCCTCTCCGGGCTGAAGACGTGGCTCGAGGCGGGCGAGTTCCTTGCTTCGCGGGGATCGCCGCTGTGCGGCTGAGCGGCCCCCGCCACACGGTGCGGAACCTCCACCCTTGGTCGGTGATGGCCAGGGACCCGGGTCGGCCTGGACCCGTATCCCTGAGGGCTGGCTCTGCTGCGTGCAGCTCTGTCTCGTCGTCCCACATGAGTCGGGGTATTGAGATCTGATCGGTCGGCGTGGCGCAGGGCGAGGAAGTGGCTGCCGTGGCAACGCAGGGCCCAACGACGGCCGCAAGGAGCTCAGGTGCCCGTGACCTTAGAACCCGCATGGATGCCGGCATCGCCGGTAACTGGCGCAAGCGATCGCAAGGCCCGCCGCTTGCTCGCAACGATGGGGTCCGGGGTTCGAGTCCCCGCCTCGGCTTCCTCTGCAGATATGGCTCCGGGCGGTGCGAGGTCGTCTCGCCTGACGGGCCTCGGCGGTTCCGCCACGAGGCCGTTCCAGACGAGCGCTCCGTCGAAGCGCGCGGACATCACGACGCCACACGCTCTTCGGCGAGCGTCGCGAGTTGGGGTCGCTCCGGCTTCGGCGCCAACTCCGCAGCCCGCTGGGTGACGATGTGCCGCACGACGCGCTCCGCGTCCCTCCCCGCGCCGCCAATGAGCATCGACGCGAACGAGTGCAGGAACGGCAGGCCGACCAGGTACAGACCTGGCGACGACGAGACGACGCCTCGGTATTGGACCGGGAAGCCGTCGTCGCCGATCTCGAGGGGGACGCGGATCCACGAGTAGTCGGGGCGGAAACCCGTGCACCAGACCACGTTCCTGACGTCGAGAACGCGTCCATCATCGAGTACGGGGAGCCCGTCCTCGACGCCGACCGTGCGCGCAAGCACACGCTCGACGCCCGCAGCCCGTAGGTCCCGCCGCCTGTACCGAAGTAGCGGCGCGCCGCCGTGCCGGACGTGCGGACGCATCTTGCGTCCGAGCGGCGTGTCCACCGTCAGGACGTGTGTGCCGACGAAGAAGAGCCCGCGAAAGAGGAATCGCCCTCGTCGGCTCTCGACCGGCGCCGGCAGTTGGCCTGTCTCCCTTCCCGAGAGGATGACCTCATGCTTCGATGCCGCTTCGAAGGCGATGTCGGAGCCCGAATGGCTCGCGCCCACGACCAGGACCCGGCCATCCTGGAGCTGCGTGAGGTTGCGGTAGGCGTTCGAGTGGAGCTGCGTGATGCTCGGGTCGAGGTCACTCGCGAAATCCGGGACGTGCGGTCTCTGGAAGACGCCTGTCGCAACCACCACGTTGTCCGCTTCGAAGCTCCGATCGCCCGCGCCGGCGACGTAGTGGCCGTCCTCCCTCACGAGGGCGTCGACGCCGACTCCGCTGCGCACCGGCAAGTCGTACCGCGCCGCATAGGCCTCGAGGTAGTCGGCCATCTCGTGCGCGGTGGGGTATGAGGTCCGCCGTGCCGGGAAGTGCATCCCGGGGAGGCCGTCGCGGCTTGCCGGCGAGTACAGCTTCAGGGAGTCCCAGCGCGCGCGCCAGCTGTCCCCGATGCGCTCGTTGCGGTCGAGGATCACGAACGCCCGGCCTTGTCGCTTGAGGTGGTAGCCGACCGCGAGCCCGGCCTGGCCGCCGCCGATCACCACCGTCTCGTATCGCTGTTGCTGCTGCATTGTCCTGCCTCCTCTCCGATTGCTCGATGGGGAGACGGTAGGACGGCGTGTGACCCGCGGCATCGCCGCGATTCACCAACCTTCGCTCGCTGGCGTGGTCATTTCTGACCACGCCAGCGGTCAAACGAGATCGTGCTCGAACGCAAAGGCGGTCGCCGCTGCGCGCGAGGAGAGGCCGAGCTTCGCGTAGATGTTCTGCAGGTGTCGCGCGACCGTATGCTCGCTGATGACGAGCGAAGTGGCGATCTCGCGGTTGCTCTTGCCTGTCGCAACGAGGCGCAGCACGTCGAGCTCTCGCCGGGACAAGCCGTGCGGACGCCCCGCCGACGTGTCGAGGCGCGCGACATCGGGCCCGGCCCCCAGCTGGCGGAAGATGTTTCGCGCGGCCTCCAGCTCGAGCGCGGCCGCCTCCTCATCGCCGAGCGCGACGCACGCCTGTGCGACGAGAGCACGCGTGCGGGCGACTTCGTACGGGGCCTCGAGCTCGTGCCAGGCCTGCTGTGCCTCGCGGAGGCTTGCGAGCGCCGCTTGCGCGTGGCCTTCCGCGAGCGCGACAGCGCCACGAGCGTGCGCGGCCATCGCCCCGAGCATCGCGCTCTCATACCGCTCAGCGAGCCCGGTGCACTCCTGAGACGCCGTCCGCGCCTCCTCGATCTCGCCGGCGGCAAGCGCGATCTCGACGTACGCCGGGAGCAGCGCCGCCCGCTTGAGCGGCTCGGCGATTTCGGCGCTCGCCCGGCGAATGGTCGCGAGTGCCGCGTCGCGTTTTCCCTGCGCGAGCCGAAGCTGCGCGAGTCCCGGTTGTGGTTCCCAACCGAAGCGGCTCGCCTCGCGGTACGCCGCTTCGGCAGCCGCGAACTCCCCCCGCAGCCGGAAAAGCTCGGCCTGGCGGTAGTGCGCGACGCCCACGGCCGGGTTCTTCGTCTCGACGAAGCGCCTGCCGGCGCGACGCGCTTCCTCGAGGGCGTCCGTCCAGGAGCCGCTCAGCTGGAGGATCTCCGCCCGGTGGACGAGGCAGCGGCCCGTGAATGCGACGAGATCGCGCTGCTGGTCGGTCCACTCTGTCAGCGCCAGCGTCCACTCGCGCGCCCGTACGACCTCGAAGACTTCCTGGCAAGCAAGGATCACGCCGCAGTAGACGATGCCGACGACGAACGGAGACATCTCCCCTGTCGTCACACTGACCATCGCCTCGTCGAGGAGAGCCAGGCCTGCTGCGACGTGCCCTCGCCCTCACGAGCATGTGGCCCTGCGCGTGCAGACTCATCGAGAAGAGGTCACGGTCACCAAAGCGCTCGCCGATGGCGGCAGCCTGCCCGGCGACGGCGGCAGCCGCCTCGAACTCCCCTGAGGCCTCGTGCCGGAAGACGAGCGGGATCAGTAGATAGCCGTGCTCCGCCGATTCCTCCGGCTCTTGGTCGAGAAGCCGCTGCGCACGCGCGAGCCAGCCGGTCGCCGGCCCGACCGCGCCTCGGTAGGCGAGGTTCATGCCGATCCATGTCGCGGCACGCACCGCACGCAGCGTCTCGCCCCGCTCGAGATACCGGTGGTGCGCACGCTCGAGGATGCCGATCGCATCGTCGTCTCGGCCGAGCATCAGCGTCGCCGTCGTGAGCAGTTCGAGATCCTCCACCTCGAGGGGAGCCACCTGGTCGGCGCGCGAGAACGCCTCGTACGCCTCGAGCCACGCGCGGCTCGCGTAGGCGTCACGGGCGCGTTCGAGCTCGTCGACAGCTGTGCGTTGGGCGGGTTCGGTCACGGCGACCTCCCAGGCATTGTCCCCCGCCGGCCCCGGAGTCGCCAGTACCGTCCCACTTCGTCTGCTGCCGGGGGTCCGGGTTTCGATTCCCCGCGTCGGCTTCACAAGCCGAGTGCGGACTGCGCCCGATCACAGAGGGCATCGCCCGGGGGCCTTTCGAAGCGCAGTCCGGGCGGGGCGCGGACCCCCATGTACCGACGTGGTCAACAGGATGAATCCTGTGGTCCTGCACGACGCAGGCGTGGTTGATGAACCTCTTTGGTGAGCCACATCGTTGATGTTGTGCTCCGGGCAGCGACTCCGCCGACCCAGGTGTGATCCGGTCCAGCCGCTAACGTCCGCGTCGTGGCGCTCTGGCATGAGAACCAGGGGGGAAAGCACGCCTCGGCGACCGGATGGCGACGTCACGCCAAGAGCGCGACGGCGACCGTGCTGGTTGTGCTGCTCGCCGGTGGGGCATTCGGGATCACGAACGCGCTTCGCGAGAGTTCCGAGCCACCGGTCGCGGTGGTGCCCTCGTCGGCACCGACGCCGAGTCCGGCGCCGACGTCGGGCAGCAGCCGCGTCGTACGGCCCTCCGTTGTCGCGACGGCGAGGGTCCGTGCGACCACCGCCCAGAGCACCGCCGGTGGGACCACCCGACGCCTGGTGGTATTCCGCACGGCTCCCAGCCGCGGCGCGTCGCCGGTGCCGACGAAGGTCGCGCGCAAGACCACGCCTCAGCCGCGCGCGTCGACCCCGCGGATGCCGAAGCCGACCGCGCCGGGGACACCGAATCCCAGCACCCCGGCTCCCGGTGCCCCCGCTCCCGGCGCCCAGGCGCCCGCTTCCGGGAACACAGCGCCATTGCCACCACAGGCGACGCCGGCGTCAACGCCACCGCCGGCCAGGGTTCCCCAGCCGGTCCCGAACCCCGGTACCGACGACCACCACGTGGACGAACACGATGGACACCACGGGCACGGCCGGACGCACCACGGCGAGGACGACCGCGACGATCATCGCGGAGCGGACTGCGACCGGCGGTAGGCAGCCGCCCGCCCTACCCCAGCACCGAGGCCTCGTCCCCCAGCTCTGCCCGGAACTCTGGGAAGAGCCTGCCGTAGAAGTCGGGATCGCGGGCGACGAGTCCTCGCTCGGTCGCCTGAGCAGTCTGGACCGCGGCGGCGCACATCATGTGAGGGTCGGCTGGATGTAATGGGGACGCAGTTGACGCGGCCGTCGAAGTTCACGGGGAACCCGCCGTTCACGAAACGTCACCTGGCGGTCGACGAAGGGTGAAGCGCAGGTCGGCGTGCACGTCCGCCTCGTCCGGGGCAATGCGCTCGACCGCGATCTGGTCATCCTCGGTTGCGTCGACCATCTCG
This sequence comes from uncultured Thermoleophilia bacterium, assembly GCA_963706315.1. GTDB lineage: Bacteria > Actinomycetota > Thermoleophilia > Miltoncostaeales > Miltoncostaeaceae > CALMEC01. The sequence continues at coordinate 35,806 of CAVPMA010000015.1, forward strand.
TGGCGCAGGGGTCGGCGGGCTCCAGTCGCTGCAGGCGTTACGAGCTCGGCTCGGCTACCGGACGTTTACCGGCGGCCTGCCGACAGTTAGCCCGGTGGGTCTTTGCTCCTGGCGTCACTCCGGCCGCACACGCCGCCGCGAACCACCCGCCAGTCAGGAGAGGACATGGACATCGGACGCGAGATCCGCACCTACACAATCGAGCCGCTTCGGACCACACCCGTCGAGACTCCGGCCACTACTCCGGCGGTGCCTGACGAGCAGCCCGTCGAGGTGCCGGCATGAGCGAGCAGGCACCCGACTACCTCGAGCCGGTCATCGCGTGGCGCGCGTGGGGCGTCGAGACGACCCCCCAGGGCAGCCGCCTCCGGAGCATGACGAGATCGGACCACTGGCCGGTCGGCCAGGCGCTCGTCGCGAGCTGTCACCACACCCCGGTTCCCCACCCGGCGCCGTGGCGCGGCTGCCGCTGCGGCATCTACGGCGCCCGGCGATGGGAGGACGCCGCGTACTACACCTCCCTCCCCTCCCAGGCGGACCAGACCGTCGCGATCGGATTGGTCGAGCTGTGGGGCTCCGTCGTGGAAGGCGACGCCGGCTGGCGGGCCTCTCACGCCTCCCCCAGCAGGATCGTCCTCCTGCCCTCCCCGCTTGCATGCGACAACCTGGACTATCTGACCACGGCGCTCGAGCTCGCCGACTACGGCGTCCCGGTCGAGATCTTCGACGGCCCGCGCACGACGAGTAGCGACGAGCTGATCGCCTCATGGGCCACACCCGGCGGCGTGCTCCCGGCGCCGGTGCCGTTCCCTGCGTAGCGGCCGCCGGTCCCAGGCGAGCGGCCGGAGGGAGAACCTGGCTGACCGGGAGCGCCCCGCCCGGTCAGCCCACGGTGGGGCTCCCCCGCTCGCTCGGGCACACGGCGAGGCGGTGCCAGTGCGACCCCTCCTGAGCCACGACGGCCGTCGTCGTGCATGCGATCACGCCAGAGGAGGCGTTGCGATGCAGTCCGGCTACTGAGCGTTTACCACCGGCCTGCCGGCCGTTAGCCCCGTGGCTCTTAGCTCTATCGCGACCCCACTCACACCGGCCCCCGCGGCCGGCCGAAATGGAGAAACGACAGTGACTCAGACTATGGAAACCGTCAGGAACGGCGTCGACACGCAAACGCTCTTCGCCACCCTCGACGCGATCTCGGCTCAACCGGAGATCGCCGCGTTCCAGTTCCGCGCCACGAACACGTGGCTCGGGGGCGCGCACAACCGGAGCGTCATCAAGGACTTCCACGGCGCCGGCGGGGAGGACACGAGCCGCGAAGCGCCGTTCGTTCTCGACGCCGGCGAGCCGGGCGTGCTCCTCGGCACCGACACCGGGCCGAAGCCGGCCGAATTCGTCCTGCACGCGCTCGCAGCGTGCCTGACCACATCGCTCGTCTACGTCGCCGCCACACGCGGGGTGCGACTCACCGAGGTGACCTCGTCGCTGGAGGGCGACATCGATCTCCAGGGGGCCCTCGGCCTCTCACCGGACCACCGAAACGGCTACGAACGGATCCGGGTCACCTTCCACGTCAAGGATGACGCGCCCCCGGAGAAGCTCCGCGAGGTCGTCGAGCGAGCCCGGCTGCGCTCTGCCGTCTACGACATCGTGACGAACGGCGTGCCCGTGGAGGTCGACGTCGTCACGGCCTGACAACGCGAGGCGGGGGCGAGCGCCCGCGCCCGCTCCCGCCCGGATCTCGTCGAACGCCAAGGAGAGACCATGCACATGAACATCCTCACCGTCCGAGCCGTCGAGGCGGATCTCCAGCGCAAGCTCCGGATCGCCGCCGCGCAGCGCGCCATTCGTACCGATGGCCGCCGGGGACCGCGGCTGCTCGCGATCCGCTCCGACGCGCGATGGATGCGACTCCAGCGAGGCCGGACAGGACCTCACCCGGCCGCGGACGAGCGCGCACCGGAGTCGACTCCCATCCCTCCTAGCTCCCGCGGGATGGGGGCGGCGAGGTAGCCGGCTTCCCGGAGCGCAGCGAGGTTCTCGTGGGGGTAGCTCCCCTCCCGATCGTGGTCCGCCGCCCGCGTCGCGAAGTCGGCAGCCATGCGTTCGGCGAGGGCGACGAGCTCGCGACCGGCTGTGGTTGTCGCGGCGATCTCGTGGTTCATTGTGGGGTCCTCTCAAGTGGGATGCCGCTCACAACGGCCGGCGTGGGCCTGGCACCGACGACGGCTGGACGATCAACGGCAGGAAGATCTTCTGCACGATGTCGCCCGCGGCGACGCTCCTCTACACCGCCGTCACGTTCAAGGACGAGGACGGCTCGGAGCGCTACGGCTACGCGCAGGTCCCGGCGGAGATCGCCGGGGTGATCGTGCACGACGACTGGAACGCCCTCGGAATGCGGGCATCCGGGAGCCACTCGGTGACCTTCGACCAGGTGCACCTCCCCGGGCCGGCGCTTCGCGGCGGCTTCCCCGCGGGGAGGCTCACCATGGACTTCCTCGAGCGCAACCTCACCGGCGGCGCCTTCCATGCGTCCGCGTCGCTCGGAATCGCGGAGTCGGCGTATCGCGTCGCCGCCGAAGGTCTGGCCCGCCGCAACGGCGTGGCGAGCGGCTCGGCGCGCAATCAGATGCTTGCGGCGGAGAGTGCGATCGAGCTATCGGCCATGCGCGCCATGTTCAGTCGGGCCGGGGCGCTCATCGACGACTACTACGACGCCCCCGACGCCGTCGCCACCAGCGACGCGATGGCGGCGCTCTTCGCCGAGGTCCAATCCGCCAAGACGTTCGTCGACGAGGCCGCTGTTCGCGTCGTCGACCGCGCGCTGGCGCTGACCGGCGGCGCCGGCTACATGTCGAGCCACCCGCTCTCGCGCGCCTATCGCGACGTGCGTGCCGGGGCCTTCATGCACCCGCTGGGCGCGAACCGCGCGTACGAGTTCATCGCCAGGGTGGCGCTCGGCCTCGAACCGAGTCTGGCCTGAAAGAACGAGCGAGAGCGACCGGCACCAAGGCGTCGCGTCACGTCTCCCGGGCCGGTGGCCTCGAATGGAACCCACCTCGGCATCGTTGGCCGCGGCACTCGGGCTCGTCGCCGCGCTGGCGCTCCTCCTGAAGGCGGAGCGCCTCCGCCGCCCGGGCTTGCGGATTAGGTGGCAGGCCAGGTCGCCGGCGTTTACCGGACATCAGTCGGCCGTTTGGCGCGTCCCGTTTCCATGCGGGTCGGACAACGAGCCGGAGGACGACCATGCGACTCCATGACAACGAGCGAAGCGCGGCTATCCGAGGACGACGGATGGCGCTCGCGGCGATCTCGATCGCCCAGTTTCTCGTCGTCCTCGATATCGCTGCGGTCACCGTCGCCGTTCCCTCGATCCAGGCGGATTTCGCCCTCTCCGACGATCGGCGTCACTGGGTCCTCACGGCCTACGCGGTGGTCTTCGGCGGGTCCCTGCTGCTCGGAGGCCGTCTCGGCGACCTCCGAGGGCACAGACGAATCTTCCTCTGGGGCGTCGCCCTCTTCGGCGGGTCCTCGCTCATGTGCGCCGCCGCCTGGAGCGGCGATGCGCTGGTCGCGGCGCGAGCCATGCAAGGGCTCGGTGCGGCCCTGATCTCACCGACGGCGACAGCGGTCCTCGCGCGGACGTTCGAAGAAGGCCCGGCGCGCAATGCTGCGCTCGCCGTTTGGGGTTCCGTCGGGGCGCTGGCCGCGGCCTCGGGAGTCTTCCTCGGCGGGTTGATCGTCGAACTGCTCGACTGGCGCTGGATCTTCCTCGTCAACGTGCCCGCCGCCGCAGTCGCCCTCGCTGCCGGCCGGCGGGTCCTGCCACCCGACGAGCCGCTGCGCAGGACCGGTTTCGATCCGTTCGGCGCGATGCTCGTGACCGGCGGGCTCGCGCTACTCGTTGCGGGGCTCTCCCGGGCGGAAGCGGCCGGCTGGTCCGCGCGATCGACCTCCGCCAGCCTCCTGGCGGCGACGATCCTGATGGCCGTGTTCGCCGTCCGCGAGGCGCGTGTTGCCGACCCGCTTGTTCCGCGGGTGGCGCGCCGCTCGCGCACGGTGGTCGCCGCGAACCTCGCCGGCTTCATCCACGGCGCGATGATGCTCGCGGCGTTCCTCCTGCTAGCCACCTACATGCAGCGAGTGCTCGGTCTCACGGCGATCGAGGCGGGCGCGGGATTGCTGGCGGTGCGCGGCACCAGCGTCGCCTGGGCCGGCGCGGGGGCGCGCCTCGCCGCAGCGATCGGCGTGCGTCCGTTGATCGCGCTGGGCATGGTCGGCATGACCGCGGGGCTGGCCAGCTTCGCCGTCGCGCCGCCCGACGGGTCCTACCTACCGAATCTCCTGCCCGGTCTGTTGCTCCTGGGCTGCGCCATCCCTTGCCTCTTCCTGGCAATCTCGGCGGCAGCGCTCGAGGGCGTGGCAAGCGAGGATGCCGGTGTCGTCGCCGGCCTGCTCAACACCTCGCAGTGGATGGGCGGTGCGCTCGGGCTCGCCGCAATCGGTGCGATCTCGGCCGGTCGTAGCGAGCGGCTGGCGGCCTCGGGCGCCGATCCCGTCACGGCCCTCGCAGGCGGCATCCAGCTCGGCTTCTGGGCCTGCGCCGCGCTTGGCGCGCTCGGCACGCTCGTCGCCCTGATGCTCGTCCTTGCGCCGCGGGTGCCGCGACGTCGCGAAGCTCGGGCGGGCGTCCGGATGACGCTCATCCCCGCATGGCCGGATCCAGGTTCTCGAGAAGCACCTGAGCCCGCCGAAGGTCGTCCGTCTCGAAGCCCTCGGTGAACGACGCGTCCACGGGTGCGACGAGCGTGCGTGCTTCGCCGGCACGTCCAGACTCGCTCAACGCGTCAGGGCGCGGACCAGGATGATCGTCCCCCGCATCCAAAGCCCAGGCATCAGGGACGCCGCCGATCACACCTGCCCGGAACTACGCAGTCCGCCGCGCCGTTCGCGAGCCTCGTCCCGAAGGGCCTACCGCGTCATTTCCTTCCGAGGGCCGACTGGCCCTGACGCCTGCCGGCGGCCATTCGAGGACGAGGCGCTGCCGGCCGAGGTCGGGGCCGTCGCCCAGTAAAGGGCGCGGGCGGGGCAGAGGCTGATCGCGATGTCGCCCATCTCTGGGTCGACCCGGGTCTCGTCGAGGATCGGGTAGCCCCACTCGTCGAGGTCGATCGCCTCGGGCAGGAGGCTCGCGCAGATTCCCTTCCCGGTGCAGGCGAGACGGTCGACCTTCAGTCGTGGCGCGTCGCGGTCATCGTGCCGCTGCGCCATGATGCCTCCGTTCTGTTCGGGTTCGGTGCTGGACGGCGCCACAGGTCCCCGCCGGGCACGCGCCGCGGGCGTGGCCGGCGAGGTGCTCCGGGAACGCACGGATCGCCGAGCGGATGAAGGTGCCGACCCCATCCGGGAAATGGCAGGCGCCGCGACCGGAGAGCAACGCCAGGCGCTCGCGCCGACGGACATCGCTCGTTCGGTCGGCGCGACCGTCGATGATCGCGACGAGATCCGCGACGGCCGCCGGCACGCCGAACATGCACGGGCCACACTGGCCGGCCGACTCGCCCGCCGCGTAGGTCAGCCACGAACGGATCGTCGCGAGCGGACACTGATCCGCGTCGACGACGTTCAGCACGCCGGCGCCGGTGGAGAGGCCGAACGGCCGCAGATCGTGATTCGCCCACCGCACCGAGGCCGCCTCGCCGGCGGTGAGCCATCCGCCGCTGAGACCCGAGACACCGACCGCGCCAAGCGTGCCGGCCGGGCCACCCGCCGCGTCGACGATGGTGGTGAGGGACATGCCGGCCGCGGCGGCCACGACACCGGGCGCACGGACTGCACCAGTGACGCTCACGAGCCGGGGTCCAGGCTCCTGTGACGTGCCGAACGAGCGGAACCAGTCGACGCCGAACGCGTCGATCTGGGCGATGCGCCACACCGTCTCGGCATTCAGCACGACGGTCGCGGAGAGCGCGGTGCCGTCGGGGAGCGCGGCGCCAAATGCGATCGGCACCCGTTTGGTGAGGGGTCGCGCCGGAGCCCCGGCCGCGGCCGACACGAGGGAGCTTTCCTCCGACGAGACGTACCGGTCAGGCACCTCGAGCACGTCGAGGCCTGCCGCGTGGAGCGCATGCGCCGTCGCCGAACCGCGATGGGCCGCGTAACGCGCGCCCCTGCGGGAGATCAGCGCGGCCCCGCGGACGAGCTCGTCGAGGTGGCGCGCCACCACGTACGCGTCCTTGGCCGCACCGATCTCGCCGTCACACGCGTTGACGATGAGTCGTGCGCCGTCGACGTGGGTGGCGTGCACCTTGATCGCGGTCTTGAACGCGGCGCCGCCGCGACCGGTGAGTCCCGCCTGCTCGAGTCGGTCGATCAGCGTCATGACCACTCCTGTGCCGCGATCTGCTTGCGGCGATCCTCGTGGGGGTCGGTGCTGAGGCGCCGCCAGACGATCGCGCCCAACCCAATGGCGCCGCAGATCAGGGTCGCCCCGCGGAGGAGCGGCTCGTTGGCTGTGCCGAGCCCGATGCCGTGGATGATGGCGAGCGGCCACAGCGCGTAGGAGAGGAGGTGGACGCGTCGCCAGGTGCGCTCACGCAACCGGTGGCGAAGCGCCGACGTGACGACGACGGCGAGCAGCACGTCGAACGCGAGCGTGCCGAGGCCTACCAGCAGGGGGGAGTACCCGGACGAGAACGGCACCACTGCCGACACCCAGCCGATGTCGACGTACGTCTCGGCGATCGCGGTGCCGATGTGCGCGAGCAGGAAGACGCTCATGCCGAGCGACAGCGCCCGGTGCAGGCCCAGGACCACCGTCGACGAGTCACCGCGGGGCCGGCGCATCGCGGACGTGACGAGGCCCAGCACGAAGACGACGGTGAGCAGCACGATGCTGACGAGCCCGGTCGCGCGTGAGACGTACCAGAGGAACTCGTTGTTCATGCCGCCACCGCCTCGAGGCTCGGCCAGCCGGGCGTTATCGCGACGCGACCGGATACGTGGTCGAGGCGGGCGGGGATGCCCCGCTCCTCGAGCCACGCCGGGGCGGCGGTCCCGAGGACGATTGCCGCGGTGGAAGCCGCGTTCGCCTCGACCGCCGTGGCGGCGGCGCAGGTGACCTGCACCCAGGTGACGTCCGCGGGCTCGCCGGTGCGCGTATCGATGATGTGGTGACGGCGCCGGCCACCCTGCCTCCAGGTGCGCTTCTGGGTGGACGAGGTGGCGAACGCCTGGCCGTGCCCGGCGATGACCTGCAGGGTGTGGCCGAGGTGGTCGGCGACCGCGATCGGCCAGCCACCCTCGGGGTCGGTGCCGCTCGTGGCGATGTCGCCGCCGAGGTTGACGAGGAACGCTCCGGGCAGGAGGTCCGCCAGCTCGGCGGCGATCGCGTCTGCGGCGGCGGCCTTGGCAGTGGCGCCCAGGTCGATCTGGCTGCCGCGCGGCACCGTGAGGCGGTGCTCGCGCGCGCGGTAGTCGACCTCCCGCCAGCCAGTTCGGGGCGATGCGTCGGGCACGGCCACCGGTGCGTCCGGGCGTGACTGGACCTCGGCGAGGTCGGCGTCGTAGCCGGCCGCCGCGACCGCTCCGCCGACGGTCGGGTCGACTATCCCGTCGGTGAGGCGAGCGGCGTGGAGCGCGGCGTCGATGCAGTCGCCGAGGATGGGCGACACCGTGACGGTGACCGCGTCGGCGCGGGCCCGCGCCGTGATCCGGCTGAGCTCGGAGTCGGGGCGGAATCGCGAAGCTGCGGCGTCGAGGCGCGCGACGTGCTCCTCGGCGATCCGTGCGGCCGGTCCCATGGCCTCCGGTTCGGTGACGAGAACGGTGTTGACCGTCCCAATCGCCGACCAGGTGTGGGTGAGAGCGCGCATCACGATGCCGTTGTCGCGGTCGCGGCGGACTGGGTGCTCGAGGTGACCGGCGTGACCGTCGAGAACGAGCTGGTCGTGCCGGAGTTGCTGCTCGTGCTCGCTGCGGTCGAGTCGTCGACGACGGCCGTGTCGTCGTCGGACGCCGAGGTCGTCGCCGTCGTGGTCGCGGTGGTGGCAGCCACGTTGGTGCTCTCGTGGCTCTGCGCCAGGTGGATCCCGACGCCGCCGACCGCGAGCGATGCCGCCATCAGGGTGGCCGTCAGCCACCGGTTGAGACTGCGCAGAGCGGGATTGGTGTGGCGGGAGGCCATGGCATCTCCTGTTCGGTGAGTCCGAACCTGAGACTGGCGCGCGCGCCTGTGAGGAACCTGAGCCCTTCCTGTGACGTGGAGTCGAGATCACGCCCCTCGAGCGGCTCGCGGCGGAGCCGATCGGTCATCCCAGGCGTTCGTCGAACTGGCGAAGGGAGCAGCGGCCGGCTCGGGCCCCGGAAGTCGCCCGGACTACGCGGCCCCGGCCGCCACCCGGATGACGCACCGGAAGCCGATGTGCCCGGTGGACGTCTCGATGGTCTCGGCTTGCCGTGCCGCCGGCCGGTACCGGAGGCAGTAGTTGGGGGCGCAGAGATGGGAGCCGCCCTTGATGACCCGTCGTGGGAACCGCTCCCCCGGCTGCCCGACGTCGAAGCTCTGGTCCGGCGACGCCACTCGCGGGTTGTGCGGAGCGCAGCACGGGTGCTCCGCCTCGTCCGCGTGCCGCGGCACGAAGAAGTCCGACGTCCATTCCCAGACGTTGCCCGCCATGTCGAACAGCCCGTAGCCGTTCGGCGGGAAGGACCCGACCGGCGACGTCCTCGCGTACCGATCGGTCAGGAGGTTCTGCCATGGGAACTCGCCCTGCCAGGTGTTCGCCATCACCCTGCCCTTGGGTGCGAACTCGTCCCCCCAGACGAAGGCCTTTCCCTCCAAGCCGCCCCGCGCCGCGAACTCCCACTCCGCCTCGGAGGGGAGTTCCTTCCCCATCCACGACGCGTACGCGTCGGCGTCGGCGAACGCCACGTGCGTGACGGGGTGTCGCTCGCGCCCGTGCACGGTGCTCCCCGGTCCCTCGGGGTGACGCCAGGATGCCCCCGGCACCCAGTGCCACCAGTTCCGGTAGTCGTTCAGGTCCACCGGGCCGCTGGTCTCGCGAAAGACCAGTGACCCGGGGACGAGCATCCCGGGGTCGGCGTCCGGATAGTCGGCGGCGTCCGGAGCCTGCTCGGCGAGCGTCACGTGGCCCGTGTCCTTCACGAACCGCCGGAACTCCGCGACGGTCACGGGATGGTCGTCCATCCAGAACCCGTCGACGGACACGCGATGGGCCGGTGACTCCTCCGGGTAGAAGTCGTTCGACCCCATCGTGAAGGCCCCGCCGGGCACCCACGCCATGCTCTTGGCAGGCGGCGGTCCGGGCGACTCGCCCCCCGATGCTTCCCGGGTCTCCACGACGCGCCGAACGATAGCTCCCGGGTTCGCGCGGCGAGACCGTCGGGCGGCGCGGCCCACCTGCCGGATCAGGCCCCGGCCATGATGATGTCGTGGAGCGCTCGCCCGGCGACGTCGAGCCGGTCGGCGGCGTTCGACAAATGGCGGTACACCTCGCGACGCCGGAGCGCGAGCAGCAGCCGCTCGAGGGCGGGCGCGACGCCGTCGGGGCCCTCGGCCCGCAGCATCGCGATGTACGGCTCCGGCGCGAAGGCGTCGGCCACCGCCGCACGGAAGATCTTCTCGGCGTTGCGCTCCGACTTGTGCACGGCGAGCGCGGCGGCCCGCGCCCCATCGGGATCGTCGCGCAGACGGGTGAAGCCGTCGCGCAGCGACGCACCACCCGCCGCCAGCTGGTCCGCGAGCTCCCGCATCCAATGGTCGGGCGGAACTTCGAGCACCTCGATCTCACGGACCGTCGTCTTCGCGTAGTTCAGGATGTCGTCGATCGCCGTCGCGGCCAGGTAGATCGACCCTCGGTCGATCGGGGTGGCGAACGAACGCGCCAGCGTCTCGAGCGTCCGTATGCGGCGCAGGTCGCCCTCCTTCTCCAGGGTCCGCACGGCCTCCCCATGCACCGCGTCCCCGTCCCGGGTGAATGCCACGAGGGCGTCCAGGGCGTCCATCGCGACGTCGCACTGCGCCCGCAGCATGCCGTGGAAGTCGGGCACCTTCGGCGCGATCCTGCCGGTGAGCGACTCGATCGCCCGCTGCAGGCGGGAGCTCATGCGCGGCCCCTCACTCGATCACCCCCACCGCCCGCAGGGCGGCGACGAGGGCGGCGGCGAGGAGGGCGGTGCACGGCATCGTCAGGAGCCATGCGACAAGCATGGCCTTTCCCGTCTCCCAGCGCACCGCCCGCGGATGCTCGGCCGCGCCGACGCCGAGAATCGCCGAGCTGGTGACCTGGCTCGTGGAGACCGGCCCGCCCCACGCCGACGTACCCCCCACGACCGCGGCGGCGGTGAACTGGGCGGCGGCGGCGTGCAGCGGCCGGAGCCGGTAGACCCCGAAGCCGAGCGTCCGCACGATCCTCCATCCCCCGACGATCGCTCCGGCGGGGATCGTGGCGGCGCCCACCAGTACCGCCCAGAACGGGACCTCGAGCTGGTCGGTGGTGCCACCGACCAGCAGTGCGAGGGCGATGATCCCCATGCTCTTCTGCGCCTCGTTCGCACCGTGGGCGAACGACAGGGCGGCCACCGTCGGAAGCTGCATCGCGCGCAGCCGACGGTTCCATCGCACGTCCGCTCCGCCGAGCGCCGTCGCCGCAGAGCGCTGCACCAGCGCGCCGAGCCCCATGCCGATCAGCGGCGAGACGAGCAGTGCGATGACCACCTTGGCCACCCCCTCGACGTCGCCGTCGGCCAGCGCCGCGAAGCCCCAGTTGACGTCCCCCGCCCCGCCCACGGCGAGCGTGGCACCGACGAGGCCGCCCACCAGGCCATGGGTCGATGACGCCGGGATCCCGGCGCGCCACGTCAGGACGTTCCAGGCGATCGCCGCGACGAGACCCGCCGCGATCGTGCGCAGCGCCGAGTCGGGCGGAAGCCCGCTGAGGTCGACGAACGACCCGATCGTCTCCGCGACCGCGGTGCCCGCCAGAAGGGGTCCCGCGAAGCCGAAAGCGCCCACGATCAGGATCGCGCGGCGCGGGCTGAGCGCACGCGAGGCGATCCCGCTCGCCGTCAGCGTCCCGGCGTCGTGGACCCCCCCGCTCACCCCCCAGATCAGGACGACGGCGACGACGATCGCGGTTTCGACCGACACGCCTCGATCCTGCCAGACACCGGGGTGCCCGCTTACCCTGAGGCATGACACGCATCATGTGCCTCCTCAAGATGAGGCTCGACGATATCGCCCAGTGCTCGGGACGCACCGGCGAGCTGCGCCGAGCGCGGGGTGAGACCGTACGAGGTCGGCCTCACCCGCGTCCACCCGTCAGACGAACTCGAGCCCGTGCCTCGGTGCGGCCTCGACGTATCGGGCCGCCACCTCGTCGATGTTCTGGGGAACGTCGTCCGCGACGTTGGGCGCCGGATCGAGCGTCTCCTCGAAGAAGTGCTCTATCCCCGCTGGGGTGAACGTGAGCACCATCCGCGCCGTCTCCGCGCCCGTGTTCCGGAAGCAGTGCACGGTGCCACGCGGAACGTTGACGAAGTCGCCGGGACCGGCCTGGATCGTGTCCTCCGCGAGGACGAACTCGACGCTCCCCTCGATCAGGTAGAAGGTCTCGTCCTCGCGGCGGTGGATGTGCGGCGGCGGGCCACCACCCGGCGGCACCAGCGCCTCCATCGCGAAGTACGCGCCCCCCGACTCCTTGCCGGTGACGAGGAACGTGTAGTGGTCGCCGGGACCCCAGAACGCGGGACCCGTTGCGGCGGGTCGGTGAAACAGCCGCCCGGCGGTTGCGGTAGATGTGGGCGTGCTCATTGCTCCCTCCCTTGGCCTCATCGGGCCTTCAGTGCGTCCCTTCGGTCAATCATCGCGCGAACGCATTACCTTGCGCCGAAGCTACTTCTGCGCAAGCTTTCTGTCAAGTGGCTTCCTGGTGAGCTATATTTCGGGCCATGGCGAGCTCGAAGGACGCAGTGGACGCGATCACGGCGCAATGGCGCGACGAGCGCCCCGATCTCGACCCCTCCCCCATGGGCATCATCGGACGGATCACCCGGATCGCCGTACTGGCCCAGCGCGAGCTCGATGAGGTCTTCGCGCAGCACGGGCTCGCCGGCGGCGACTTCGACGTCCTCGCGACCCTGCGCCGGTCGGGCGCGCCCTACCGGCTCACCCCGGGGGCGCTCAGCCGCTCGACCATGGTCACGACGGGGGGGATGACCAAGCGCCTCGATCGCCTCGAGGCGGGCGGACTGATCCGTCGCGAACTCGATCCCAGCGATCGTCGCGGGAAGCTGATCGCGCTGTCGGACGAAGGCCGGGCGCTGGTCGACATCGCGGTCGAGGCCCACCTGCGCAACGAAGAGCGCATCCTCGCCGGCCTTCCGGCGAAGCGGCGCACCGAGCTTGCGGCGCTCCTACGCGAACTTCTCCTCACACTCGACCGGCGAGGAGACGGCCGCCAGGTCTCAACCGGCTGAAGTCGCCCTCAGGGACTCGGGGGAGTCGTCGCCCTGGTCAGTGGCGCCCGACGCGGATGGAGTACACGGGCGGCAGACGGGTCGCGGCGGTGAACCAGGTCGCACCCGCGTCCTGTGAGCCGAACACGTCGCCGGACGTCGCACCGAAGTAGAGCTCCAGGCTCGAGCCGTCGCCGCAGCCGTCGAACGCCTCCCGCAACACCGTCAGGTAGGCGTCGCTCCCCGGCAGGCCATCCGAACGGGGCGTCCAGGTCGCCCCCGCGTCGCGCGTCTCGTACACCGCCACCCGACCACCCGGCGTCACCCTGTCCAGGTCCGCGGTCAGCGGGATGAGGAACGCGCTGTCCGGGTCCGACGGGTCGACCGCGATCGGAAACCCGAAATCGGACGGCAAGCCCTCACCGGCGACCTCCACCCACGACTCACCGGCGTCGTCCGACCGGTACACCCCGCCGTGGAACTGCATGAACAGGCGCTCCGGCCGAGCCGGCGAGCGGCGGAAGCAATGCACGCAGTGCTGATGCTCGACATCGCGCTGATCCTCGGGCATATACCGCGGCACGATCCCCGTGTTCGCGTGACGCCAAGTCGCCCCGCCGTCCTCGGTGTGGATGACGCCCACAGCGGAGATCCCCACCGACAGGCGGGACGGGTCGCCCGGCCAGGGCACGATCGTGTGCAGGCACAGCCCCCCGCCGCCCGGATGCCAGGTGTCGCGCGTCGGGTGCTCCCACAGCCCCTCGTTCAGCGTCCACGATTCGCCGCCGTCCCGGCTCTCGAACAGCACGCCGGGATCCCCGCCCGCGTACAGCAGGCCGTCCTCCTCGCCCGGGACGATCACCCAGATCCGCTCCAGCGCCGCATCGCCGCCCTCCGGCAGCTGCAGGCCGGCCGCCTGCTGCCACTCCCCGGCGGGGTCGTCGGTCCACCAGAGCTTGGGCCCGTAGAACGGCGACGCCGCGCCGGCGAATGTCCGTCCGGTGCGCGGATCGAACATCGCGAACTCGACCGGCTCTCCGGGGAACGATCGCGAGGCGACCCGAAAATCCGCTCCGCCCTCGCCCTCCAGGACGAACAACCCCTTCTTCGTTCCGACCAGGATCTCCGTCACCTCATCCTCCCGTGATCGCGGGCAGCACATGAATTTGTGACTCGTGGAGGAGCGGAGTGTCCTCGCCACCCCGCTCCCCGTCGACGAAGACGTTGATGTGCCGGCGGATCATCCGCCGCTCATCCAGGATCCACCCGCCGATGCGCGGATTTCGCGCTTCGAGCGTCAGCAGGGCGTCCCGAACCGTCGCTCCCTCGACCGTGTGAAGCCGGCCGCCGGCCATTGCCTGCAGCTGTCCGCTGAGCCGGATCACCGCCATCGCCCGATGCTACGCCAGACCAACCTGGGGACGCCACGCAGACGTGGCGCCCCCTGGATGGCATCTCCCTACCAGCGAAGGATCGCGGCGACGCCTCCGTGAGGGGCGAGCATCCGGGCGGCGCCGCCCTCGACCGGCACCACCTCGGCATCCGTCCTCACTGCCCTCAGCAGGAGGTCGTCGATGCTCGCCCCCACCGACTCGGATTGACGCGACGTCTGCGCCAGGGAGGGATCGATCAGGAGCCGCTGCACGCGGCCCTCGTCGAGGACGGTTGCGACGTCGTCCCACCCGACCGCGCCGCGTGAGCCCGCCAGCGCGGCGCCGGTCGCCTGCCGGACGAGGTCCGCGCGCGCCCGCTGGCGAAGCCCGGCAAGGTCGGCCCGCGTCTGGTCGGCGATCGCATTCGCCGTGCCCCACTGCGTCCCGTGACGGGTGGCGACCGCATGTATCGAGGGTGCGTGCTCGACGAGGCCCTTCGCGGTCTTCGGATCGGCGAGTACCACGATGTGGTCCCACCCGCGGGCTTCGCCGAGCTCCGTGAGGCGGACCCCCATGCCCGCAAGCCAGCGGTCGCGGTGTCGTTCTCGCCGTTGCTCGAAGAGATCCTCCTGGGACGCCGACTCGTACGTGCCGCGGGATCCCCCCGCGGGCCCGCGGAACTCGCGCCACTCCGATGCGCCGTCGTCGAACGCGAACACTGCGACGTCCTCGGCCTCGTCGCCGCGGATCTCGACGATCCTGAGCCGGTTCGCCGACACGACGGCGACACCGCACGGACGCGCGCTGTCGATCGCGCCGACCAGCGGGGCCAGGTAGGGCAACTCGTCCACCACCACGCGATCCGGGAACGACCGCTGCGTCCACAAGGGCCCCACCGTCTCGCCGTCGACCGCGCTGAAGAGCGCCCGCCCGCGGCCCGGCCCGTTGGGGTCGATCAGCTCTGCGACCGCCGGCTCCAGCGCGGCGATGTGGGCGCGGATCCTGGCAGCGACGTCCGGATGGTGGGTCGCGAACCCGGTCGATGCCTCGGCAAGCCCGGCGCGCAACGAGATCTCCCAGCCCGGGCGCCCGTGCATCTTCCGCTCGGGGCGCGAGTCGACGTAGACCGAGAGGACGCCGGCGTCGCTGTGAAGGGCGGCGATTGCCTGCAGCACGTCTGTCTGGGTGGCGAGCGAAGCGCTCACGTATCACTTCCAATCCAGCGCCGAACGGGCGCCGCCAGGTCGAGTGGTGGCCGGTCGGTTCGATTCCCGTTCCCCGCCCAGCGGGGCCTACTGCTCCGCCTGAGGGCCTCCGAGGGGGCTCCACAATGGCGACGGGGACGGTATTTCGTGCCTCCGGTCCGCCGACTCGGACCCGGCGGGCACATTCATCCTCGCTCCAGCGGGCGCCTCGAGCATGAGGGAGTCACCGGTCTTCCAGTCCGTGGTTCTCCCCATCCGTGGGAGCCGCCGGCGAGGCTCGCCCGCCGCCGGGGCGGCTTTCCCGAAGAAACGATGGGTGGAGCCGCCGATGGCACCTCACCCGGAGGGGCGCGAGCATGGCGGCACGGTCGTCACCCCGGGAGCAGATCATCAACGACTTCGACATCCACACCACCATCCGCGGCGCCGTCGCACCTGGAGCACGCGAGTACGCGGAACAACGCCTCGCGCGGGTAGCGCGCCTCGCGCACAGGCCGGTGCTCTTCGCACGGCTCGAGCTGCTCCAGGAGCCGGACGCCGCGCTCGAGCGGGCGTCGATCGTGAAAGCGAGTCTCGACGTCTCGGGAAAGCGATTGCGGGCGCATGTCGCGGCGCCGACGATGACGCAGGCGGCCGACGAGGTCGAAGCACGACTGCGCCGGGGGCTCGAGGTGCTGGCCGAGCGATGGGAGGCACGCCATCACGACACCGGTCGTCCGGCGCCGGGTGAGTGGCGTCACGGCTACCTCCGCACGGAGCGACCACGGTTCTTCCCGCGCCCGTCGGAGGATCGGCGGATCATGCGTCGCGCAACCTTCGGCATCGACCCAATGACCCCCGAGGAAGCCGTAGTCGAGATGGAGCTCCTCCACCACGACTTCCTCCTCTTTACCGATTCGGCAACCGGGGTCGAGTGCGTGGTCTACCGGCGGCCGGGCGACGCCCATGGCCTGATCGTCGCCGGTGAACCGGCCGAGCGCTTCCAGCCCTCCGTCGACTGGATCACCGTCGACCACACGCCGGCGCCGCGCATGACGGCCGCGGCGGCAATCGAGCGATTGGACCTCAGCGACGATTCGTTCGTGTTCTTCGTCGACGCGGAGCGCAACCGGGGCTCGATCGTCTACCGCCGCTACGACGGGCACTACGGCCTCATCGAGCCTCGCGACGAGGGCGATCCGATCGTCGCCGGCAGCCGGACCACCCCGAACCCAGAAGCACAACTTCCGAAGGAGCAGTGAGCAATGTTTGTCCACGAAGCGATGGCGAAGACCATCTGCGCGGCGGCACCCACCGACACGGTGTCCTCCGTCGCACAATTGATGAAACACGACGACTGCGGCTTCATCCCCGTTACCGATGCGGGCCGACTCGTCGGGGTGGTGACCGACCGCGACATCGTGATCCGCTGCCTGGCCGGCGCCCGGAGTGACGTGCGCAACGAGCCCATCGACAGGGTGATGAGCACGTCGGTCTGGACCATCGACGCCGGCGCGACCGTCGAGGAGGCCGCCCACGTCATGGCCGAGCACGAGGTGCGCCGCCTCCCGGTCATGTCGACGGGGAAACTGGTCGGCGTGCTGAGCTACGGCAACCTCGAGCAGGCCGTCCACGCGGAGGGCCCGGCCGCGGCCGAGGCGACACTCGGCGTGACCCGGGGCGCATGACCCCCTGAAGCGGTGACTCCCGGGCGCCGCGTCCCCACGACGGGGCGCGGCGCCTGCGATTGGGGAGACCGGGTCCGCGGCTCAGCGCTTGTGCGCGACGGCGACGAGGTACTCGGACGGCACGAGCAGGCGGCCGTCGGTCGCCTCGTTTCGCCGATCCATCAATGCGACGATGGATCCGCGGCACTCGTCCCACGTGCCCTCGGTTGTGAGCCGTTCCCGCGCCTTCAGCAGCGGGCCGTAGCACGTCTCCATGAAGCCCACCCAGTGCTCCGCCGAGTCGAAGTCGAACGGCGTGGTGTGGCGCTCGAACTCCAGCTCCACGTCGGCGCCGGTGCTGGTGAACAGGGTGCGCACATGCTCCTCGTCCCCCCACTTCGGCGGCGGCGTCGCGAACGACGGGGCCGGCGGCATGAAGCGGCCGAGGATCGAGAACAGTTCGCCGATCGTGCCCTGCGGCGTCCAGCCGCACACGGCGATCGTGCCGCCGGTGCGGCAGACCCGCACGAGCTCGTCGGCAACCACCTCGTGCCGCGGCGCGAACTGCACGCCGAACGCGGAGAGCACGACGTCGAACGAAGCGTCGTCGAACGGCAGCGCCTCCGCGTCGCCCTCAACCCAGTCGATCTCGACGTTCCACTCCGCCTCCCGCTGCCGGGCCGGCCCGAACAGCTCCGGCGTCAGGTCGAGACCGACAACCCGTGCGCCCGCGGCCGCGGCCCGAAGCGCGATGTTGCCGGTGCCCGTCGCGACGTCGAGCACGTCCTGCCCGGCGGTCACACCGGCGCGGGTCACGAGCTGCTCCGGCGCGACGACGTCGATCATCTCGGCCACTGCGGCATAGTCCCCGGCCGCCCAGGTGGCGCGGTGACCGGCCTTCAACGTCTCCACTGCTGTTGTCATCGGATTCTCCTCATCGAGCGGAAATGACGAGGAGGAGTCTCGGCCGGCGCGGAGCCGCCCACATCGGACGGTCTCCCTATCCCGATTCCCTATTCGGGTCCGAGCAAGGCGAGACGCGACGCGTGGGCGGCGGCCTCCGCGCGATTGCTCACCCCGAGCTTCCCGAGTATCCGGCTCACGTGGTGGCCGGCCGTCTTCTCGGAGATGAACAGGGCCTTGCCGATCTGGGCGTTGGTCATCCCGCGTGCCAGCAGGCCCAGCACCTGCTGCTCGCGGCCCGTGAGCTCGGCATCGTCACGCGCCCCGGCACCGGACCCCGCGCCGAGCTCACGCAACAACGCAGCCGCCATGTCCTGGGCGCGCGACGCGCCGAGATCGCGGAACACGACGCGGGCCGCGCGGGCCTCTTCGATCGCCAGGGGCCGGAGCTCCACCGCGAGCGCGCGGGCCAGCTCCAGGCGTGCTTCGGCAGCGTCGTAGGGCATGCCGAGACGCCCGAACAGGTCGAGCGCGAGCCGTGCGTACTCATGTGCGGCGCCCATGTCCCCCCGTGCGAGCGCGACGCGGGCCGACGCGAGCTGGGCCATGGCCTCGACGAGCATCCGCTCCGACGCGACCGCCGCATCGTGCAGCTTCGCCGCGGCATCGGCCGCGCGGTCGACCGCGCCGGTGGCGAGGTGCGCGTCCACCAGCGGCGCCAGGAGGCGCGCGGATGCCAAGACGTCGCCAACGGCATTCGCCAGACCGCGCTCCAGGAGCGCCGTTGCGACCTGGGGCTCGCCCTCCGCGAGCCGCAGCTGCGCAAGCGCGAGCAGGGCGGACGGGTTCTCGTCGCGTCCGGCGAGCAGCTGACCGGCCTCCGCGAGGCGGCCCTGCCTGACCCGGATGAGGGCGAGCGTCGCGACCGTCGGGTCGCCCATCGCAGGGTAATGGCGGGCGTGCGCGTCGAGGGCGTCGGCG
The DNA here is from genome assembly GCA_963706315.1 of uncultured Thermoleophilia bacterium. Classification (GTDB taxonomy): domain Bacteria; phylum Actinomycetota; class Thermoleophilia; order Miltoncostaeales; family Miltoncostaeaceae; genus CALMEC01. The sequence goes on from CAVPMA010000015.1 coordinate 54,391, forward strand.
AGTGCAGCCTCGGCGTCCTGCCAGCGTCCGGCGGCGACGAGCACGTCGGCGTGGATCGTGCGACACGCGCCGTAGAGCGGAACGATCGCCTGCCGGCTCGCGAACTCGTTGACCAGCTCGCACCACTCCGACGCTCGTTCCCAGTCACCGGCGTCCGCGCACGCCGTGATGAGGTTGCAGTAGGCCTCTCCGAGCGTATGGGGATTGCGGATGCGGCCGGCCGTCGCGGCGGCCATCGCCTCCTCGAGCTTGAGCATGCCGTCGTCGAACCGACCGGCGGCGATCTCCGCGCCGCCGAGGAGGCTCAGCGCGAACACCTCGAGGTCGTGATCGCCGCACGCACGCCCGAGCGCGAGCGCACGCCGGGCGCCCTCCAAGCGGTCCTCGGGCCCCGCGCGACGCGCGCGCTCCACCGCGACCCACCCCGCGCCCGAGCAGTCGGCGCGTCCCTCCAGGGCCCGTTCAGCGCGCGCGAGCCACCCGTTCGACAGCGATGTGCGCCCTGAGACGAGGTACTGGTGCGAGACCCAGGCGGCGAGCCGCGCGGCCCGATCGCATTCGCCGCGATCACCGTACGCCGCGCACGCACGCTGGCGCCACTCCACCCCCGCATCGGCCTCACCGAGGAACCACAACGCCAAGCCATAGCCGTCGAGCGCCTCGGCGACGTCGCCGTCGGCCTCGAGCACGGCCGCGAAGGCATCCCGGGCCCCCGGCCAATCGCCGGCTTCGAGCGCGCGCTGGCCGCCCATGATCGCGACCGGAGTCCCCTGGTCCACGTCGTGATGATGGCAAGCCGAGTGGCGTATGCCTACCGGCTCGGCGTGAGGATGCGGCTTGTGCGTAGCGGACGAAGTGGCTTCCCGAAACGTCGCGCTGGTCGAGCGGTTCCTCGCCGCGTTCGACCGGCGGTGGCCCACCGACGAGGAACTCAACGAGCTGCTCGCGCCGGATGTGCGCTTCATTGAACGACCAAATCTCATCAATCCCAAGGGCGGCGATCGCGATGCGGCCGGCATGCGTACGGGGATCGCGGTCGGCCGGGAGCCCTGGCCTGGCAGTCCTTCAAGGTGCGCGACCACGTCGCGGACGGCGACACCGTGGTGACGCGTATGCGCTGGACCGGGGAGCTCGCGATCGACGCCGGGCCGTGGCCGAAGGGCGCGCAGCTGAGCGGGTGGTGCGTCGCGCACTATCGCATCGTCGGCGGGCGGATCTCCCACATCGAGCAGCACGACTGCACCAGAGCAGGCTGCGGCGAGCGCGGGCAGCACGCTGATCGCGAAGATCAGGGTGAAGGCACACGGCCACGGCCCGCATCCAGGCCCGGACGGGGAGCAGGACGCCCCACCGCCCCGGCGGCCACCAAGCGAGGCCCAACTCGTCGTCGTACGTCACGAACCATTCGACGGGGCCGACGAGCGCGCCGGTCAGCGTCGAGGATCCCCCGGCGAACCACCCAGCGAACCACGCGCTCGGCGTTCACGGCCGGCCAGGTGAAGGGATCGCGCCCAACCCTGCCATCGGTTGACGCGGGAGCTCGACCTGAGCCGATCGGCGTCCTCTGGCCCCTCGGACGCCGCGCAACCCGGCTGGCGCCGGCCGTTGGAAGGCTGATCGACGCCGCTCACCTCGAGGTGCTAGGAACCAGGAGGTGAACGGCAAGACCGGGACGCCGCGGACGGTGGTCGTCCGCTATGCCTTCTTGGCGTACGTCTCCATCCCCGTGAAGTCCACCTGGACACACGGCTCGTCGCCGACGACCCAGGCATCGTGGCCCGGGGGGATGACGATCACGTCGCCCGGGCCGATCTCCTTCTCGGTCCCGTCGTCCATCCTGACGACCATCCGGCCCGAGATGCAGTAGCCCATGTGCGGCGCCTGGCAGCTCTCGGTGCCGGCGATCGGCTTGACGTGCTCCGACCAGCGCCAGCCCGGCTCGAACGTGCCGCGCCCGACCGTGCCGCCGGCGAGCTTCACGATGTCCACATGCCCCTTGTCCACGAACGGACGGACCTCATCCGCCTTGTCGTGGTTCCTCACTTCGAACTCAGCCATGATGGCCTCCCCTTCATTCGTCGCGTTGATCGCAGCCCTACATCACGCCATCGCGGGTCGCGAGACCGTGCAGATCGTACGCGGTGATCTCCGGTGGCCGCGCATCCGCGCCCCCGAACTCCGCCACGAGCGGCATGACCCGCTCACCGAGGAACCGGTCGAACTGCTCGCGCGTCTCCCAGATCTCGATGATGCGAAACCCCTTCCCCGTCCACCCGGCCGCATGGACGATGAAGCCCTCCGGGAGGGCCGCCTGCTCCGCAGCGAGCCGGGCGCTCACCGCGTCGTAGACGGTCGTCGAACGCTCGGTCTCCTCCTCGACCCAGTCCTGGATCACGCACACGGCCATGCCGACCTCCTTTCGCGCATCAACCTCACCGGTCGTGTCGGATCCTTCACCTCGAAACCGCTCCGGTCAACGGATCTCGCTACCGATGTACCCCGGATCCGGCGCGCGTCGTAGGCTGTCGCCGGAACGGAACACGCCATTTCCGGCGGCACCGCGAGAGGAGGGCATCGTGCCCGGTCAATTCGTTCACCTGGAGATCCCCGCCGACGACACCGAGGCGAGCCGCGCCTTCTGGGGCGCGCTCTTCGGATGGCAGTTCCAGGCGTTCCCCCCGGGGTCGGAGTACCACATGGCCCGGCTCAGCGAGCAGTCCGGCGTGGCGGTGACCGGGATGGAGCCCGGCAAGCGTGGCTGCCGCCCGTACTTCGACGTCGACGACATCACCGCCGGCGTCGCGCGCGTCAAGGAGCTGGGAGGCAGCTCGAGCGACCCGATGCCCGTGCCGAACATGGGTTGGTTCTCAACCTGCACCGACCCGCACGGTAACGACTTCGGCCTCTGGCAGACCGACCCGGCCGCCCCCACCCCTGCCATGTAGGGACGGCGACAGCCGGCGGGGACCCACACCCTCCGCCCCGATGCTCGGTCAGTCCTCGTGCTCGGCGAGCTCCCGGAACTCGTCGGGCACGAGCGCGCGCTTTGAGAGCGCCACCGCCGCGTACCCCACCGCGGAGCGGCCGAAGCGCTTGCGGACGGAGTCGACGGAGTGGTCGACCGCCAGTCGTGCCGCACCGGTCGGCGAGCCGAGGCGGTGGGGGTCGTCACCGGCCACGGGAAGCTCGAGCTGCACTGCCGGTGCGTCCAGGAGTCCGGAGACCGAGATTGCGAGCAGCGTGACGGTGCGCTCGCCGGGATTGTCCGCCAGCGCCTGTGCCACCAGCGACTCGGCCACCTCGCGCAGCGTGAGCGTCGATGCGACCGGGTCGGCCACCGTCGACGAGCGGGTCACGCTGCGCATCCCGGCGAACCGCACCCGCACTGTCACCGTGCGGCCCGCCCTGTCGCGGGCCCGTAACCGGCCGGCGACGCGATCGGCGAGGTGGCCGAGCACCTCCTGCACCAGCTCGGGAGTCGGCGTGGCTCGGGGGAACGCGGATTGCGCACCGACCGACTTGACCCGCCCGCCGGGACGTACCGCCCGGAAGTCGTCGTTCCTGGCGAGGGCCCGCAGCTTCGCCCCCTGGCCGCCGCCCAGCAGGCGCGCGAGGGTGTCGGGCGACGAGCGCGCCAGCTGCCCGACGGTGGTGATGCCCCGTTCGGCGAGGCGACGCTCCGTGGTCGGCCCGACACCCCACACCAGCCGCACCGGGAGGGGATCGAGGAATTCGCGCTCCCGGTCGGGTGGCACCACCACCAGCCCGTCGGGTTTCGCGACCTGCGACGCGATCTTCGCCAGGTGCTTGGTTCGGGCCGCGCCCACGGAGATCGGCAGGCCGACCTCGTCGCGCACCCGCGACCGGATCGCGACGGCGATCGTCGCCGGCGGGCCGAACAGGCGCCGCGAGCCCCCGACGTCGAGGAAGGCCTCGTCGATCGAGATCCGCTGCACGGCCGGGGTGAAGTCACCCAGGATCGCCATAACCTGCTCGCTCAGCCGCTGGTACTCCTTGAAGTGCCCCTTGACGAACACGAGGTCGGGGCATCGCTCCCGGGCCTGTCGGCCGGCCATCCCGCCCGACACGCCGAATCGCTTGGCCTCGTACGACGCCGCCAGCACCACGCCGCCGCCCACCGCAACGGGTCGGCCCCGAAGGGACGGGTCGAGGAGCTGCTCGACGGAGGCGTAGAACGCGTCGAGGTCGGCGTGGAGGATCGACGGGTCCTCGGCCATTGCGCCACGATGCTAGCGAACACACGTTCGCCACGCGACGTGCGGAGCCGGCGTCGGTCAGGAAGCGGGCGTGAGCACGGCGATCGGGAACGGCCGGTCAGTGTCCTCCCGGTAGCGGGCGAACCCGGGCGAGTGGGCGACGAGGCGTTTCCAGAGGTCCGCCGCCTCCGGCCCCGATGCGAATCGTGCGGTGCACCGGGTCCGTTTGGCCCCGTGCATCACCTCCGCCTCGGGTCGTGCCCGGAGGTTGTGCACCCAGCCGGGATGGTGCGCCCGTCCGGCATTGCTGCCGACGACCACGAAGGAACCGTCGTGCTCGACGAAGACCAGCGGCGTGGTGCGCTTGCGCCGGGATCGGCGACCGGTGGTAGTGAGCAGCAGAACCTCGCGCCCGCGGAACCGCCTCCAGCACCGGCCGTGGCTGCGGCGATACACCCACGCCTGCGACCGGGAGAAGCCTCTGATCACTGCACCTGGCGGCGGCACGCGCGGCAGTCTCCCAGGCGGGGCGGGCGTTGACAACACGAGCCCTCCCCGGCGGATGGCTCGACACCGCCTCGCCCGGCGAGGAGGATTCATCACGGATACCGGCCTGCCGAGCCGGCGGTAGACGTGGGGATCGGACCGCTGGGACGCACAGGGTGATCAACGTGCGGCTGCCATCGGGTTGGGCGTCCGAGGGACGCGGCGCGGATCGCCTGCTCGGAGCGGCGACCCTCGTCAGGGGGCGGCCGCCATGCCCGGCCTGCTCGCCGCGGGTGCCCTGGTGCACGGTGGCCTCCGCCCGGGCGGGAAGGCAGGACTTGGGATCCTGCTCGGAGTGTTCGCCTCGACGCTGGGGGCGCTGCACGCGGTGGAGATCGCCCAGTGTGGCGCGATTCGCGGCGGCGACGTGATGGGCCTTCTGACGCTCCTCGCCGGCGTCGTTGCCCTCGCCGTCGGCGTGGTCCCACTCTGGCGCAGCCGGCGGCTCGACGGCGGGCGCCGCCGGCGCCGAGGGTACGGCGTGCGGGCATCCTGATCGCGGCGGTGGTGGTGACCTACCACGTCGTGTTCCCGCTCGTCGTCGCGATCATCACCACCGATGGCCCTCGCGAACCCGGGACGTGGCCGGACCTCGGCGCTCCCGCCGAGGGCGTGGCGTTGCAAACCGACGACGGGCTCACGCTGCAGGGCCAGTACGCCCCCTCGAAGAGCGGCGCCGCCGTGCTCGCGATCCCCGGTCGTGAGCCCACCGGCCACGCCCGGATGCTCGTGCGGCACGAGTAGGGGTCCTCATGCTCGACATGCGCGGCAACGCCAACCGGCAGGAATACGAGCGGCGCCTCGTGGACTTCTTCGAGCAACACCTCGTGAGGGGCGCCGCGTCGCCCTGATCCGACGCGCGTCAGACACCGGTGGGGGACTCGAGAAGAGCCACCTCTTGCACACCGGCCGGAGGCTCCCGCCGTGGGGGCGTGATGCCTCCACGGCGGGGCTCGGGACGACCGCGATTAGGCGACCGCCCCGCTCGGGTCGGCTGGGCACTCCGGCCAGCAGGGTTCCGACCGCCCATTTCGCGGGACGCGGCGGGAGCGCGCGTCTGCCTCCTTGACCCGGCGGGCCCGCGCCTCGAGCAGCATCACGATGGCTTCCGTCGGAATGAACGGGTCGGCGATCACGAGCCCATCGAACCCCGCGACTGCGACCATCTGCCCGTCCACGACCGCGACGATCATTCGCCCGTCGGGTGTCTGCGCATCGCCGAGCTGCGTGAGTCGCGCGAGGGCGCTCGCGTCGGCCGGACGGGCCTCGCGGACGACGATGTCGTGCGACCCGCGCGGCGAGCGCGCGCGTCGGATGTCGCCGGCGAGCCGTTCGGCCGTGGCGCGGTCGACGCGGTCACGGACCAGCTCGGTGGCGAGGGACTGGGCGATGATGGGGTGATTCACGACCCCTCCTTCGGTGATCGGTGTGCTCGTCTCGACTGCTGTCGTCATTTGCGGTCCTCATCGAACGCGAAGGACGATGAGGAGTCTCGGGCGGCCGCGATCCCGTCCACATCGGGCGGCCTCCCTATCCGGGTTCCCTATTCGGGTGCAAGAGCCCGGACGCGATGCCCGGGGTGTCGTGCGGTGGTAGTGTCGCCATTTACTGGCATGATTGAAAGAGCCACGAGAGCACGTGCGGATGAGGCCAGTTGGTTGCGCCTCGATCGTCGCCCCGGCGAGACGCTGCGGGCTGCGCTCGAGCGCGCGATCCGTGACGCGATCCGTGATGGGGCATTGCGAGCCGGGGTCCGGTTGCCGTCGTCGCGTCGCCTCGCCGAGCAGGTGGGCGTGTCGCGCGGAGTCGCGAGCGACGTCTACGCGCAGCTCGAGGCACAGGGGTTCATCGAGATGAGCGCCCGCAGCGCGCCGATCGTGGCCAGCGTGTCGACGACCCCGGCGCACACTCTCGCGCACGCCAAGCCCGCAACCGGGCGCCCGCCGCGCTACGACATGGTCGCCACGCGACCCGACGTCACGCTGTTTCCCCTCGGGCAATGGGTGGCGGCCCTCAAGCACGCGACGCGGCAGCTGCCGGTGAGCACGCTGGACTACGGCGACCCCCGCGGGGAGGCGGCGCTTCGCGCAACCCTGGCCGACCACCTCGGCCGCACGCGGGGCGTGGTGGCCGACCCGGCGCAGATCATCGTGGTTCAGGGCACGGCGCAGGGCATTGACCTGCTGCTGCGGGTGCTCGCCGCACGTGGCGCGCGGCGGGTGGGCGTGGAGGATCCGTCGATGGAGCTCCAGCACACGCAGATCCTCGCCGCGGGCCTCGAGCCGGTGGGGCGCCGGGTCGACCACGACGGGATCGATATCGGGGCGGAACTCGATGCCGACGCACTCATCCTCACTCCCGCGCACCAGTTCCCGAGCGGCGCGGTGCTGAGCGGTCCGCGGCGTCGCGTGGTGCTGACATGGGCGCGGGAGCAGGCGGGGCTGGTGATGGAGGACGACTACGACGCCGAATTCCGGTACGACCGTGAGCCGGTGCGGGCGCTGCAGGGGCTTGATCCCGCCCGGGTCGCGTACCTCGGGACGGTGTCGAAGACCCTCGCGCCGGCACTGCGCCTGGGCTGGCTCGTCGTGCCGGAGGACCTGGCAGACGACGCCGCCGACATGAAGCTGCTGCTCGACGTGTTCTCGCCCGCACTCGATCAGCTCGCGCTGCGGTGCCTCATCGAGTCGGGTGACTACGACCGCCATGTCCGTCGCGTGCGCGCGATTTACCACGAGCGGCGCGATCGGCTCGTAGCCGCCCTCACCACCCACCTGCCCGACTACCCCGTCACCGGCATCGCCGCGGGGCTTCATGTGGTCCTGCAGCTCCCCGATGGCGCCGACGACGAGGCCATCGTCACCGAGGCGCTCGCGGACGGCATCCGGGTGGAGTGCCTGTCGCGGTTCGCCAGGAGCGAGGAGAACGACGCCGCGGGCCTGCTCATCGGCTACAGCCGGCTGCACGAGGCCTCGACGAACCGGGCGGTTGCGGCGCTGGCGAAGGTCATCGCGCGCGTGGGCACGGCCCGTCGCGCCGCGCCCAAGGCGCGTGTGAGGAAGCGTGCGACGGGCGGCGGAGGCGACTCCGCCGCCTCGGTGATCCGCAGCCGCATCTGACAATCGATGGTCCCGGGCGATTAACAATCGTCTCGTCGTCGGATCAGGTCCCGGGCGCTTAACAATCGCGCCGGGTGAATTGTTAACGCCCGGGACCATCCGACACCGATCGGCGATTGTTAATTGCCCGGGACCATCGATCTGGCGTTGCAGAGGCGAGCGTCTCGGGCGTTCGCAGGGGGACCAGCCGTTACTGTTTGCGCGCTCCGGCGATGCGCTGCCGGCCTTGCGATGACACAGACGCCACGACTGCCCGAGCGGGAGGACCCGCCACCCACCATGGCTTCGGCCCGTGAGCGGTGGCGCGCCCGGGCCGTGCGGGTGCGCGACTGGGCGGAAGAGCGTCACGGCCAGCTCGAGTCGATGCGACCCGATCACCCGCCCGTCGAGATCGGCTTCCGCATGATCGAGCACGACATCCGGATCGCGGGGGGCGTGCTCGGCGGTGGCCTCGCCTACCGGCTCTTCTTCTTCGTGCTCGGAATCGCCGTCCTCCTGGCCGGCGGCCTCGGCTTCGGAGCCAGCTCGGGCGAGGACGTGGAGTCCGCCGCGGAGGACGTCGGCCTCACCCACGCGGTCTCGAACACAGTCGCCGACGCGGCCCAACAGGCGCAGAGCGGCAGGTGGTGGCTCCTGCTGACCGGGATCTTCCTCGTAGCCTGGACCAGCCGGGGCCTGTTCCGTGCCCTACGACTCGTCCACGCCGCCGCCTGGCGAACCACCGTCCCGCCTTCGAACGTCGTGCGCGGAACCGGTGCCGTCGTCGTCGTCACCGGAGCTGCGGTCGTGTTCCTTGTCGCGGTCGGCCGCGTCCGCGCCGAGTTCGGCCTGCTCATGGGCTTTCTCATCACTGTCGCGATCACCGCCGCGTTCGTCGGCCTGTGGGTGTGGGTGTCCGCCAGCCTCCCGTCGGGCGATGTCCCCTTGGGCGCCTTCCTTCCCGGCGCGGTGTTGCTGACGGTGGGATTCCAGCTGCTGAACATCGCGACCGCAGTCTTCCTCGCCGACCGCCTCGCAAGCTCGTCCGAGCTCTACGGCGCCCTGGGCATTGCCGCGACCGCGCTCTTCTACCTCTACCTCCTCGGCCGCCTCGTGGTGTGGGCCGCCGAGCTGAACGCGGTGGTGTGGTGGTACTCGCATCCCGACGACCCCATGGCACCGGGCCACGGCCCCGCGGACCTGCCGGCGCCGTGACGTCCAAGACCTCGAAGGCGATCGGACCCGCAGCCGACCAGGGGCGGGCGACACGGAAGCTCGTGGGACGGGGACTCTTCCTGCTGATCAGCGCCGTGTCGCTCTACCTGCTGATGCCGAGCCTGCTCGACGTCTTCACCTCCTGGCGCCAGCTGTTCGACCTCCGCCCCGAATGGATCGTCGCGGCCCTGCTGTTCGAGGCCACCTGCTTCGTCTGCATCTGGGAACTACAGCGCATCGCCCTACGCACCCGGAGTTGGTTCACGGTCGCGTGCTCCCAGCTCGCTGGCAACGCCTTTGGCCGGATCGTTCCGGGCGGCGCGGCGCCCGCGGCGGCGTTGCAGTACCGGATGCTCGTTCGCGCCGGGGTTCCCACCCGATACGTCGCGTCCGGGCTCACCGCGACCACCCTCCTCAACTTTGGGCTGCTGCTGGCGCTCCCGGTCCTGAGCCTGCCGTCGATCTTCGGCGGGACGCCAGTCGACCGCGGTCTCGCGCAAACCGCCTATCTCGGTGGGGGGGTCTTCGTGCTCATGGTCGCCGCCGCGGTCGTCGTCTACATCTGGGAGCGGCCGCTCCTGGAGGTCGGGCGGATCGTCGAGCGGATCGCAAACCGGACCTTCCGCCGCCACCGGCATCTCGAGGGGCTCGGCCCGAAGCTCCTGCACGAGCGCGACAGCATCCGCATCGTCCTCGGCGAGCGATGGTGGCAGGCGCTGCTCGCGGCGACGGGACGCTGGCTCTTCGACTTCGCCGCCCTGGTCGCATGCCTTCGCGCGGTCGGAGCCAAGCCGAACCCATCGCTCGTGCTGCTGGCCTTCGCTGCGGCGTCGCTCCTCGGAATGATCTCGATCACACCCGGCGGGCTCGGGCTCGTCGAGGCGGGCCTCACCGGCACGCTCGCCCTGGCCGGGGTCAGCGGCGGCGCAGCGGTTGTCGCCACGCTGGCCTACCGGCTCGTGTCCTTCTGGCTTCCGATCCCCGCGGGAGCCGCGGCGTTCTGGATCTTCAGGCGCCGGTACCCGGACCCGCGCCCCACGGCCACGCCTCCCACCCCGGTCCCGCCGGCGGCCTGATCTCGGTTCCGCCCCTACGGGCGGGGTCGCGCGGTGAGCTCGAACTCGGCGGGCAGGATGTCGGCGTTGCGGTCGGGCTCGAGCTCCGCCCGGGCTCGCGCGTCGAAGTACATGTAGGCGGTCGTGAGCGCGAGGTAGGGAACCACGACGGCGTTCACGATGCCGCCGATCACGTTGACCAGCCAGAACGGGGCGCTCGTGAGCAGGATGAGGAACAGTCCGAGCAGCGGGCCGATCGAGAGGGCGATGGCGCCGCCGAGGATGATGAGGGACCCGACCTTGAGCCAGTGCCCCTGCACCAGCCGGCCGGACCGCCGCAGCGCCTTCCCCGCGGACCGGTCCTCGACCACGATCACGGGGACGATCAACGCCCAGCGGATCGCGAACCAGATGGCGATCGGGATGAGGATGAACGTGCTCGCGAGCACCGTGACCAGCACGATCACGATGAGCAGGGCGATGACCAGCGGGCGGATGTTGCGCAGCGCCAGCTTGTAAGCCCTCACCGGATCGACGGACTCCCCCTTGTCGATGCGTAGGAGTGCCTCAGCGGTCGCCGCCTGCACGAGCCCGACGCCGAGCAGCGTCAGCAGGGTGCCGAACACCAGGAGCAGGCCGACGAAGAAGCCGCCGCTGCCGGCCTCGGTCGACACGCCCAGGAAGCTCGACGCCCGGAAGACGCCCGCATAGAGGAGCGCGAGCAGGAGGGAGATCGGGATGAGGAGCAGGCCGATGCCGATGAACAGCGGCGCCTTGCGGAAGTACATGCGCGCCGCGGCCGCGAGGATCTGGCCCCACGCGCGCCTGCGCGCGAGCTCGAGTGGCGCGGTGGGACGCCAGGTCGTTCTGCGCAGGAGGTAGAGCAGCAGGAGGACGAGCACGGCGATGACGATGCCGACCTGCAGCGGCGCATGAAGGAACCGCTGCAGCGCCCGCGACCCGCCCCCGATGGCCGTGCAGAAGAAGTCCGTCGTGCTGGTGCCGAACGTCCCCGCGGAGGGAATCGCGATGCTCCGGCGGCGCAGATCCTGCGACCAGCTGATCGGCTCGGTCCACGAGTCCTTCATGTTCGGCCCGGTCGGGCCGTTGAAGAACGCCGGTTGAAGCTCGCCCCAGCGCCCCTCGAACGTGATCCACGGGAACTTGGCTGCGGCCTCGGCCTTGTCGCTCGGGATCGTGAACACCGTGGGCCTGAGGTCCGGGCCCCCCCCGCGGGTGTCGTCGCATCCGACGCCCTCGGTGGTCGAGCTCCCCAGGTAGAGAGCCTCGCCGAAGAAGTTCGCGTGCGAGCCCGCGGCGGGATGGACGACAGGGTGGGTGCCGTCGACGATCTCGAGCGTGTCGCCGTTCTCCCACTCGGTGGCCTCCCCGCCCGAGTGCTGGCTGTAGCCGACATCCGTGGGCGTCTGCGTGAGGGCCTGAGCAGCGCTGTCGGCGTCGAAGGTGAGCTGGATCATCTCCCAGTCGCCCTCGTGAAGGTTGTTCCAGTCGTTGTAGACGTAGAAGAACCAGTACTGCAGGGCGAGCTTGCCCGGGTACTTGGCCTCGGTCGCCACGTGGGCGTACACGGCCGGGTTCCGCCCGGCCGTGAGGTGCCGCTCCCACTGCTCGAAGTCGCATCCGGGGTTGGTGGCATCGCCTGGGAAATCGAGGTGGTACCGGTAGAGGCCGGCGATGTCCTCGGCGGTCGGAGCGACCGTGACGATCTGACGGCTCCAGGGGCCCGAGAGGCCGACGGTCGGCTCGCTGAACAGCAGGTTCACGTCGAGCGGTGTGTACGACTCTCCGCGACCGCACTCCTCGGTCTGCTCCACGAGGCGCACCACCGGCGCGAACTTCTGGGCGAGCGCGTTCTCGTCGGCCGTGGAGCCCAGGGCGATCACGGGCGCCACGACCAGCGCGAGGAGCGCGGCGACGGCAAGCGCGGCGCGGCGGATCGACACGTTCAGAAGGACCAGATCACTGGGACGAGGAAGACCGCCACGACGAAGAACAGGATCCCATCGGCAGCCCGAAGCTTCGAGTACTCGCCGAAGCGATATCCGCCGGGGCCCATGACCATCATATTGGCCGGTGTCGCGACCGGCGTTGGAAAGTTCGCGCGGCCGCCACCGTGAGGGTCATGAGCACCAGCAGAGCTGGCGACCGCACTGCTCTACCGGGGCGCGACACTCCACCTGCCGCCGTTATGGGGCTTCTTCGCGCTGCGCTCGCTGCAGCGCAGCGCCCTGATTGAGCATGTGCCGAGCCCGGCGGAGCGATCGCTCCGCCCCGAGGTCGCGGCGGATCGCGCCACACGCGAACTATGCTTCGCCCGTGGACTCCCCCGACACGCTGTTCGAGCAGAACCGCGCGTGGGCCAGGCGGATGGTCGAGGACGACCCGTCGTTCTTCGACAACCTCGCCCACGGGCAGCGACCGCAGTGGCTCTGGATCGGCTGCTCTGACAGTCGCGTGCCGGCCAACCAGGTCGTCGGCCTGCAGCCCGGCGAGATCTTCGTGCACCGCAACGTCGGAAACATCGTCGTCCACACCGACCTCAACTGCCTGTCGGTCCTGCAGTACGCCGTCGACGTCCTCGAGGTCCAGCACGTCATCGTCTGCGGCCACTACGGGTGCGGCGGCATCGGCGCTGCCCTCTCGGGCGCCCGGCTCGGGCTCGTGGACAACTGGCTGCGTCACGTCGTCGACGTGGCCGACAAGCACCGAGCCGAACTCGACGCGCTCGACGAATCCGCCCGCCAGGATCGCCTCGCCGAGCTCAACGTGATCGAGCAGGTCACGAACGTCTGCGAGACGACGATCGTCCGGGACGCGTGGCAGCGCGGGACAGGAGCTCTGGGTGCGAGGCTGGATCTACGGGATCGCCGACGGGCTGCTGCGGGACCTCGACGTCACCGCCGGGGCCGAGCGGGCCGCGCAACCCGGCTGACCCGGACTGTCGGCGGGCTCACCAGGGCGCGGGCACGTAGTCCTTCAGGAAGCAGCCGTACAGGTCTTCGCCGGCCTCGCCCCGGACGATCGGGTCGTAGACGCGGGCGGCGCCGTCGACGAGGTCGAGCGGGGCGTGGAAGCCGCTGTCGGCCAGCCGCTCGCGCGTGGGATGCGGCCGCTCGTCGGTGATCCACCCGGTGTCGACGCTCGTCATGAGGATGCCGTCCGTCAGGAGCTCCTTGGCGCTGGTGCGGGTGAGCATGTTGAGCGCCGCCTTCGCCATGTTCGTGTGGGGGTGGCCCGGGCCCTTGTAGCCACGGCTGAACTGTCCCTCCATGGCCGAGACGTTCACGACGTACTTGCGGCGCGCGGGTGACGCGGCCATCGCCGGGCGCAGGCGGCTCACCAGGATGAACGGCGCGGTGGTGTTGCAGAGCTGGACCTCGAGGAGCTCCACCGGGTCGACCTCGTCGACGACCTGCACCCAGCTGTTGACCGGGTGCAGGTCGGGTACGAGGCCGCCGGCGTCGATCGCCCGGTTCGCCGCGATGCGCTCCATGGAAGCCGAGCCGGCGGTGAGCGCGAGGGCCGTGACGGCGTGGGGCGTCGGCGACCAGTGGTCGGACCCCCCGAGCGCCACGGCCGGTGCCGACTCGAGGGCAGACGGCCCGAACGTGACGAGCTCGGGCAGGGGGCCGGCCGGAAGCGGCGCCGATTCGGCGGCGACGAGCGGGGTGTAGGCGGCGGCGGATCGGCGGACCGTCTGCGCCGCGTTGTTGATGAGGATGTCGAGCGGGCCCCGGGCAGCGACGTCGTCCGCGAGGGCGACCACCTGTGCGGGGTTGCGCAGGTCGATCCCGACGATGCGCAGCCGGTGCAGCCAGTCTGCGCTGTCGGGCATCGCGGCGAACCGTCGGGCCGCGTCGTTGGGGAAGCGCGTCGTGATCGTCGTGTGCGCGCCGTCGCGGAGCAGGCGCAGTGCGATGTACATGCCGATCTTCGCCCGCCCGCCGGTGAGGAGCGCGCGCCGCCCGGTGAGGTCGGTGCGAGCCTTGCGCCGGGCGTGGTTCAGGGCGGCGCACGTCGGGCAGAGCTGGTGGTGGAACGCGTCGACCTCGTGGTACCGGACCTTGCAGACGTAGCAGGAGCGGGCTCGCAGCAGGGTGCCGGCCGTGGCCCCGTCCGCGCTCGACACGAGCGGCACACCGTTCGTCTCGTCGTCGATGCGTCCCGGCGCACCGGTCGCGGTCGCTGCCGTCACCGCCTCGTCGTTGGTGAGGATCGCGTCGCGGCGTTCCTGGCGCCGGCGCTGCTTGAGGCTCTTGTAGATGCCTGCCGTGGCCCGCCGCACGGCGACGGCGTCGGGGTGCTCGACGGGCAGGGCCTCGAGTTCGGCGAGCACCCGCAGGCAGGCCTCGAGATCCGCCGGGTCGATGCCCCCCGTCGTCCCGTGCGCGTGGTTTCCGTCTGCCGCGTGTGGCGTGTCCATTGCTTCGCTCCGTGCCCGAACCGCGGCGCACTCTACGTCGCGGCCACGTCGGCACCGCCGCGCTCCGCGGGGCGGGGCACACGGGGCAGCATGGTCGATCGGGCGGTTACTCTGGAGAAATGTCCGTGGCGGTCGATAGTTCCTCCATGGAGTGCCGCGAATGACGCGCAAGACGGCGGAGCGCATCGAGATCGTCTGCCAGTCGTGCGGGGTGATCGCCGAGCTTCACCGCTCGCGCACCGCTCCCCGCCCGAGGTTCTGCGACTGCCCGCAGCCGGAGACGGTTCGCACGAGCACGAGGCCGCGGTACTGCATCACCTGCTCCACCCGGCTCAACCGGTACAACCCCGGATCCGAATGCGGCCCGTGCCTGCACGCCCGGCAGGGAGGACTCGCCGGGCTCTGAAGGCGGGTATCGTCCACGTGTGGGTGCCGCCGACGCGATCCTCCTCACCGGCACCGTCGGCGCCGGCAAGACGACGGTGCTCACTCAGATCGGCGAACTCCTCGACGCGGCCCATGAGCCCTACGCCCTCGTCGACCTCGACTGGCTCGCGTGGATCCGCCCCGCGGAGGGGTCCGGCGCGACGGTGACCGGTGTGCTGTGCGAGAACCTTCGGCACGTCGCGACCACCTTCCGGTCGGCCGACATCCGGCGCATCGCGGTGGCGCGCGCGATCTCCGATCCGGGCGAGGTCGAGGCGATCCGCGTCGCGCTCGGAGCCGATCGGCTCACGGTGGTCCGGCTGACCGCCACGCCGCCGGCGATCGAGCTTCGCCTCCGCGCCCGCGACCGCGGCGCCCAGCTCACCGAGCACCTCCTCGAGGCGCAGGCGTTCAGCGCGGCCGCCGAGGCAGCGGGCATCGGCGATGTGGTGCTGCGCACGGACGACGCCGACCCCGTCGCCGTCGCACGCGCGACGATGACGCAGGCGAAGTGGATCTGAGACGACAAATCCACATCCGCTCGTCATACGAATGAGCTTCGTATGACGCGAATCTTCGACATCGATCCCCTCCCGCCCGCACCGGTGCCGTCCGCCGGCCGGGCACGGGCGGCACTGCAGCCGGGCGAGCCGCTCGATGTCGAGGTGCTCGGCGCCGGGCGCCAGGTCGCGCTCGTCGAGTCCGTGGAGGAGATGAGCTACCACGGCATCCCCGGCTTCGCATGGCGGGTCCGGCTTCGGCTTCCCGACGGCACCCGGGTCGAGGGGCTTCGCCTCCGCGACGGTCACACATGGTTCGCAGATCCCCGCGTGCACCCCGCCTGACGGCCCCGCCGGTTTGCACCCCGGAACCGCTCCTGATTTGATCGCCCGGAAGCGCATCCGGGCAACCGGGCGCCACCCGCGACGAAAGGCCCACCGCACCGTGACGACGCTCATCGAGTTCCCCGCGGACGACCCGCCGCGCGCCAGGGCGTTCTGGGGCGGCCTGCTCGGCGTCGCGCTCGACGACCGCACCCCCGATCAGGGGCAGGGCTGGCAGGCGCAGCTGGGCGACGCGTCGCTCGGGCTGCACCCGCGCGGCGCCGGTCCCGGCGACCGGTTCTCGCTCCCCTACTTCGGCGTCGCGGATCTCCCCGCGGCCCTCGAGCGCGTCACGGCGCTCGGGGGCGAGGTGGTCCACCCGGGCGAGCGGTGGGCCGTCTGCCGGGACTCGGAGGGCAGTCCGTTCGGGCTCGCCCAGCTCGCTCCACCCCGGTAACCGCCCATCGAAACCCGACCCCCGGGCCACACGCCGGATCCGCTTCGGCGCTTCTGAACGGTCTGTCATCCTCCGAGGTCGAACTTCGAACGGACCAGGAGCCATGAGCGAAACCATCCAGCGCGACGCGACCGACGGCGCGGCAGAGAACTTCACCAACACCGCGAAGGACTACGACGCCGTCGTCCGCCACAACATCGCCGGAGCGCGCAGGCTCGTGATGTCGCTGCCCGACGGCGACTACCGGCGGGTGCTGGACGTCGGGTGCGGCACCGGGTGGGCCGCGCTCGCAATGCTCGACCGGTTTCCCGAGATCGAGCACGTCACCGGCGTCGACCCGGCGGAGGGGATGCTTGCCGTCTTCAACGACAAGGTCGCCGAAATCGGCGACGGGACCGAGATCGAGCTTCGCAACGCGGACGTGATGTCGATGGGCCTGGAGGCGGAGAGCTACGACGCGGTGATCTCGTCGATGGCCATGCACTGGTTCCCCGACAAGCCGGGCGCGATGGTGGCGATGGCGCGGACGCTGAAGCCGGGAGGCACGATCGGAATCCTCTGCTCCGGGCGCGGCGGCGAGCACGAGTTCCGCGAGGTCCTCGCCCGCATGGACCCCCCGCCGCCCAAGGAGTGGGACGCGGCGTTCGACGCGGTCCAGCGCGACATCGACGAGATGGAGCAGTACCTCGCCGGTGCCGGGCTCGAGCCCGTCGACGTGTGGATGGAGCGCCGCCTGCGCCGGACCTCCGCCGAGGCGTACCTCGAGCGGATGCGGGTCGTCGCGAGTCACATCTCGAGCGCGATCCTCACCGAGGAGGAGATCGCCGAGCTCATGGAGCGGGTGGCCGCCGGGATCCAGGCGGTCTCGGGTCCGCACGGCTTCGAGTACACGTTCACCAAGCTCTACGCGGTGGCGCGCAAGCCCGAGCGGTAACCCGCGGCGTGTAACGGATGCGCACAGCGGGCGACCTACCCTTCAGGCCCCTGCCGATTGGACGAACCCTGACGCGCGTTCCTCGAGTTCGTCGGCGGGCTCATGCTCGTCGTCGGCGTCCTCACCCGGCCGGTCGCCGTCGCACTCGCCGGGAACATGCTAGGCGCGATCGTGACCGCGGGACGGATCGACGGCGGCCCGGTGCACCTCGGCCTCGCCCCGGCCTTGCTGGTGGCGATGCTCGTGCTGCTGAAGACCGGGGCCGGCGCCCGATCGATCGACGCACGCGCTTCCCGGTGGTTCGCGGGGCCGCGGACCCGTCTCCCCGAACATCTGACGAGCCGTGCCTACTCGCCGGAGGGCGGCAGCGAGATTGTGCCGTCCGCGTTCAGCGGAAAGCCCGGATTGTGCGCCACCTCCCACGGGTGCCCGTCGGGGTCGATGAAGATCCCGGAGTAGCCGCCGTAGAACGTGTCGCCCGGCTCGCGTCCGATCACCGCGCCGGCGGCGCGGGCCTCGTCGATGACCCGGTCGACCTCCTCGCGGGTGGCCACGTTGTGGGCGAGGGTCACCCCGCCCCACCCGCCTCCGTCGGTGACCTCGCTGTCTGCCGCAAGCCGGTCGCGTCCCCACAGTGAGAACACCAGCCCTCCGGCCTGGAAGAAGGCCACGTCGTCGAGTGGAAGGTCGCATCGCCAGCCGAGCCGCTCGTAGAAGGCCCTTGCCGCGTCAACGTCGGCGACACCGAGGGTGATGAGCGAGACGCGCTGGTCCATCAGCGGCCGCCCATCGACTGCCCAAGCTCATTCAAGAGGTCCATTCTAAGTGTCTCACCCTTCCCGCTTGATGCGCCTCGGGATGACCGATCACCGTTGTAGGCCTCGAACCGTCCCCCGTCGCCCTTCCTGTGACTGTACCGGTCGACAGATCGCCTGTCGCCGTGGGTCGACACCCACCACTGACGCGGGTCAGCGGTCCGGCGTCGCGACCCATCCGGGCGCCACCGCGCGTGGGCCTCCCCGGGCGACGCAGACAGCAGCCAAGCTCAGGAACACCGGTACAACGAGGAACGCCCGGTGCGTGCCGACGACGTCCGCCAGCGCGCCGAGCACGAACGGACCGACGCCCACCGCCAACCCGACCGCCAGCGACGCCCGCGTCGCGGCGAGGTCGCACAGCACGAGACCCACGATCGCCGGCAGCGCCGCCGAGCTCAGCCAGACACGGCGAAGCCGGCCTCGGGATCGCGTTGCATTTCCCGCTGGGAGTGATGCGGGCGACCCGCACCTCGCCCGACCGCCTCGTGATGGTCCGGCTGACGTCCTGGTCCTCGCGCAGCAGCTGGATCGACGGCCCGAGCCCGTAGAGCACGTAGCCGTAGATGCCCGGCTGCAGATAGACCGGCCACGTGTGCCGGTCGCGACCGAGGCTGCCCGTCGGCTGAGCTTTCGGGGACGCGCAGCCTCCGAACCCGCGCCGCGTCAGCCGCTCGAGATGGCCGCGAGTGCGGGCTACGCGGCTTCGAGCATGCGGCCCGCGAACTCGTCGAGCGGCTCCTGCCGCCCGGACACGTTCCAGAGCACCTCGCACAGGGTCTCGTAACGCAGGCGGTCGGCCTCGCGCTGCGCCTTCGTCTTCTTCTTGGTCTTGCCGTTGTCCATCGGGATCAATTCCGCCAGCACCTCGGCCCGAACCCCGGCCAGCATCCACTGAACCGTGTCCATCGGGTCGTACATCGCTTCGCCCATGGGAGCCTCCTCTCGTCGCGGGAACGCCAGTTGCCACCCGACCCGACGATAGAGCGTTACCCCGCTTCCGCGGTGTGGCCCTCGGGCGAGTGTTGCCGCGCGGGGCGTTCGACAGGCGGCCCAACGGATGGGGGGCCGTGCCATTTTCGAGCTCGCTAGTCTCGGTGTCGTCGACCGGCACGCGTCGCCCGACGAGCCAAAGGAGCGCCATGAGCGAGAAGTCGATCCACCGCTACCCGGGACGGCCGTCGAAGTGAGCTGGGACAAGCGCCTGTGCATCCACGTGGGCGAATGCACGCGGGCGCGCAGCCGTCGGGTGTGGCGCGGGGCGACGACGGCCCTCTGCCGCCGCGGCGGATCGGGCAACAAGCCGTTCTGCGACGGGCCGCACTCCAAGATCGGATTCACCGCCTCATGAGCGAGTGCACGCATCTCGACATGATCGCCGTCGACGCGGTGCCGACCCGCGCCGGCGTTCCCGGCTGCGAGGACTGCCTCGCGATCGGCGGCGTGTGGGTCCACCTGCGCGTCTGCCTGACCTGCGGCAAGGTCGGCTGCTGCGACTCGTCCCCGAACCGGCACGCCAGCAGCCACGCCCGCGATGCGGAGCACCCGCTCGAACGCTCCATCGAGCCGGGCGAGGACTGGTGCTGGTGCGCCGTCGACGACGTGTACTTCGTCGTCGACCTGCCGGAGCTCGCGTGACCCGCATGCCGCGGCCGCCCGGCATCACCGTGACCGGCCGCGCGACCCGGCGTGTGGTGCCCGACATCGCGACCTGGAGCGCCGCGGTCGAGGGCCGGGGCGAGACGCAGCGCGAGGCGTTCGCCGCCTGCTCGGCAAAGCTGTCGGAGCTCACGACGGCAGTGTCCGGCCGGGCGCCCGACGGCGCCGAGGTGTCGGCGGGCGGCATCTTCGTCCACCCCGAGTGGGACGAGCGCGGCAAGCGGCGGATCGGCTACCTCGCCGGGGCGACGGTGACGATCCGCGGCAGCCTCCAGATCGCCGGGGAGCTCGGCCAGGTCGCGCTCGACGCCGGGGCCGATCCGCCTGGACGGCCCGACGTTCGAGATCGCGGGACGCTCGGCGATACGCGACGAGCTGCTCGCGGACGCCGTGGTCGCGTCCCGAGCCACGGCGGAGCGCGTGCGGCCGCCGCCGGCCGCTCGGTGGGCGCGGCCGTCCGGATCGACGATTCGCCTCACGACGCGCCGACCGGGTGGACGGGATACGCGCCGCGGGCGCAGGCCATGGAGGCCCAGGCGGATGCGCCGCCCCTGGCACCGGAGGCTCAGGAGCTCACGGCGACCGTGACTGTCACCTTCGAGCTGCTCGACTGACGGGCCCTCTCACCCGTCGACCGGACGCTCCGCTCGTGGAGGCCGCAGAACCGCGAACTGGTCGGTCACCTCGAGCGCGCGGACACGGAAGGTGAACTCGGCCGCCGGGCGGCCACCCACCGCGCCCGGCGCGCGCCGAGCGCCGGTGGGCACCAGCTCGCCCCGGCGCACCAGGACGCGTTGCAGGTTGGTCGCCGACACGGGGTGCCCCAGCGCAGCGACGTAGATGTCGCGCAGCTCCGAGATCGTGAATGTCGGGGGCGCGAGGGCGAAGCCGATGTTGGTGTAGGAGAGCTTGGCCCGCAGACGCTCGCGCGCCGTCAGGATAATCGCGCCGTGGTCGAACGCGAGGTCCGGCAGCTCGTCGACCGGCCACCACGACGTGTCGGCCGGCAGCGCGGGATCGAGATCGGCGGCGACAAGCCCGAGGTACGCGGTGACCACCTGCCATTCGGAGGGATGCCGGTGAGGGTCGCTCCAGGTGCCGAGCTGCTCCATGTGGGCGACCTCCCGGACGTCGACCTTCGACGCCAGGTGGCGGGTGATCGAGTCCTCAAGGCTCTCCCCCGGCGAGAGATAGCCGCCAGGTAACGCAAACGCACCGCGGAACGGGTCGCGTCCACGGCGCCACAGGAGTACCTGGAGCCGGCCGTCGCGCACCTGGAACACCACCGCGAGGCTGACCTGGTTCGCCGCCGGAAAGGCCGTGTCTGCTACACTTCGCACAATGTTTTCGACTCCTAGTCGCAAACTAGCGATCCCGTGGCGCCGACGCAAGGCGAACGCCCCCGTCATCGTCGTCGGATCCGGCATCGCCGGCCTGCAGGCGGCCATCACCGCCGCCGCCGACGCCGACGTCCACCTCATCACCGCGGGGCCCGTCGACCACACGAACAGCTCCCGCGCGCAGGGCGGCATCGCCGCCGCGATGGGCGATGACGACCACCCCTCCCTGCACGAGCGGGACACGCATGCGGCCGGCCGGGGGATCTGCCGTCCGAGCGCCGTTCACTTGCTGGTCAACGATGCTCCCGCCCGCATCCGCGACCTGATCGACCTGGGGGTCGACTTCGAGGACGACCTCGGGCTCGAGGGCGGTCATTCCCGCAACCGGATCGTCCACGCGGGCGGAGCCGCCACCGGTGCGCACGTGGCCCGCGCGCTCGCCGCGCGCGCGATCGCCGACCCGCGCATCACGATCACCCAGGGACTTCGCGTGCGCGGCCTGTGGACCGCCGGCGGCGAGTGCTTCGGCGTCCTGACCGACACCGGCCCGGTGGCCGGCCGGGCCACGATCCTCGCGACCGGCGGCGCGGCCGGGCTGTGGTCGCGCACGACCAACGCACCGAGCGCCGTCGGTGGTGGGATCGCCGCCGCATACAAGGCGGGCGCCGCCGTCGCCGACATGGAGTTCACGCAGTTCCACCCCACCGCCCTGGCCGGCACCTCGCTGCTGCTGACCGAAGCGCTGCGAGGCGCGGGGGCGGTGCTGCTCGACGAGCGCGGCCACCGCTTCATCGACGAGCTCGCGCCGCGGGACGTGGTTGCCCGCGCGATCAACGACCACGGCACCGCGCTGCTCGACCTGCGCCAGATCGACCGCGACCGATTCGCCGGGCTGATGCACTCGATCGAGGAGTCGGGCTACGACCCGGCGCTCGTGCCGGTCCCCGTCGCCCCGGCGGCCCACTACTTCATCGGCGGGATCGTGACCGACCTCGAGGGACGGACCGAGATCGCGCGCCTCTACGCGGCGGGTGAATGCGCATGCACGGGCATCCACGGCGCCAACCGGCTCGCCTCCAACTCGCTCCTCGAATGTCTCGTGTTCGGACGGCGCGCCGCGATCGCCGCGGGGACCGAGACCGCTCCCGCGCCCCCCCGCCGGGCCCCCGAACCGCCGGCGATGGAGCCGCGCCCCGACCCCGAGTTGCGCGGGGCCCTCTGGCGCGATGCCGGACTCGTCCGCGACGGGGCCGGGCTCGAGCAGCTCCTGGAGGCGCCACACACCCTCGTGCGGCTCATCGCCCAATCCGCGCTCAAGCGCGAGGAAAGCCGCGGCGTGCACTTCCGCGCCGACCATCCGTTCGAGGACGAGCATCTCGCGGGCCACATCGTCCAGCGGCGCAACGAGGATCCGGTGCTGGAACGATGGAACTGACCCTCACCGGACTCGACGCCATCGTGGCGCTCGCCGTCGCCGAGGACCTCGGCACGGGCGACGTCACCGGCGAGGCGATCATCCCGGCCGACACTCGGTGCACCGCCGCCGTGGTCGCGAAGCAGGACGGGGTCGTCGCGGGCATCGGCCTCCTGGAGCACGTCTACCGGACGATCGACCCCGAGGTCGAGGTCACGCCGCTCGTCGCCGACGGGACTGCCGTGGACGCACCGCCTTTGCAGCTCGCCCGCGTCGAGGGCCCGGCGCGGGCCGTGCTGGCCGGGGAGCGCATCGCGCTCAACCTGCTCGGGCGCCTGAGCGGAGTCGCCACCGCGACGCGGGGGTATGTGGACACCGTCGCAGGCACGGGCGTCGGCATCCTCGACACCCGCAAGACCATGCCGGGCCTGCGGGCGCTCGAGAAGTACGCGGTGGCCTGCGGCGGTGGCGTGAACCACCGCATGGGCCTGTACGACGCGTTCCTCATCAAGGACAACCACCTGCGCATCGCCGGCGGCGTGCTGCCTGCGATCGCGCTCGCCCGGGCTGCCCACCCCGACCTGCCGGTCACCGTCGAGGTCGAGGACCTCGCCCAGCTGCGCGACGCGCTCGCCGGGAGGGCGGAGCGGATCATGCTCGACAACATGCCGCCGGCCGCGATGCGCGAGGCGGTCGCCGTCGTCGGCGGCCGGGCCGAGGTCGAGGCCTCGGGCGGCGTGACGCTGGCGAACGTCCGTGAGGTGGCCCTCACCGGCGTCGACGTGATCTCCGTCGGCGCGATCACCCATTCCGCGAACTGGTTCGACGTCTCATTGGAGGTCACGTGACCACGCAGCTCATCTCCACGATGCAGGATGAGGTACGTGCCCTCGCCCGCGAGCGCGGCGCGGTGATCCTGGCGCACAACTACCAGGTGCCGGAGGTGCAGGACGTCGCCGACTTCGTGGGTGACTCGCTGGGCCTGTCGCGTCAGGCGGCGGCGACGGATGCCGAGGCAATCGTCTTCTGCGGCGTGCACTTCATGGCCGAGACCGCGGTGATCCTCGCGCCCGAGAAGACGGTGCTCATCCCCGATCTGGACGCGGGCTGCTCGCTGGCCGCGTCGATCGACGCCGACCAGCTTCGCGCGTGGAAGCGGGAGCACCCCGGCGCGGTCGTCGTGAGCTACGTCAACACCACGGCCGAGGTCAAGGCCGAGAGCGACTACTGCTGCACGAGCGGCAACGCACGCGCGGTGATCGACGCGATCCCGGAGGACCGGGAGATCCTGTTCCTCCCCGACCAGTTCCTCGGCATCTGGCTGGAGCGCGTCACCGGCCGCCGCCTGACGAAGTGGCTCGGCGAGTGCCACGTGCACGCCGACATCCACCCGGAGGACATCGAGCGGGCCCGGGCGAACGCACCGGATGCGGAGCTGCTGGTCCACCCCGAGTGCGGGTGCGCCAGCAAGTGCATGGCGTTCGCCGATCACAAGACCCACATCCTCTCCACGGAGGGAATGGTCAACTTCGCGCGGCAGTCACCGGCCGAGCGCTTCCTGGTTGCGACCGAGAACGGGATCATCCACCGCCTCGAGAAGGACGTCCCCGGCAAGCGGTTCGAGACAGTGTCTGAGCGCGCCATCTGCAAGTACATGAAGATGATCACCCTCGAAAAGCTCCGCGACTCCCTCCGCGAGTGGCGTTACGAGGTGACCGTCCCAGAGGACGTCGCGGACAGGGCGCGCCTCGCCATCGACCGGATGGTCGCGATCGGCTAGCGCCGGCCGGTGGGGCGGTACGCCCGCCTGATCTGCTCGATGCCCTCACGGTCGACGGTGGCAATCACGGCTGCGACGATGCCGGCGGCGTCGAGGCCGGCCTCGGCGAGCATGCGCTCCGGCTTGTCCTGGTCGATGAACCGGTCGGGGAGCGTCATCGCCCGAACGCGCAGTCCGTTGCCCAGGTAACCGCCCACGGCGAGGGCCTGCAGCACATGGCTTCCGAAGCCGCCGACGGCGCCCTCCTCGACCGTGACCAGGCACTCGTGCTCCGCGGCGAGCACATGGAGGAGCTCGACGTCGAGCGGCTTCGCGAAGCGCGCGTCCGCCACCGTCGTCGACACGCCCTCCGCCTCGAGCATGTTGGCGGCGACCATACATTCGCCGAGTCGCGAGCCGAGCGACAGCAGCGCGACCCGGGTGCCCTCCCTGATCACACGGCCGCGACCGATCGGGAGCGGCGTGCCGCGCTCGGGGCGATCCACGCCCACACCGTCGCCGCGGGGGTAGCGCACCGCGCTCGGACCATCGTCGTGCGCGGCCGCCGTCGCCACCATGTGCATGAGCTCGGCCTCGTCGGCGGGCGCCATGATCACGAAGCCCGGCAGGCACCCGAGGAACGTCACATCGAACGACCCAGCGTGCGTCGCCCCGTCCGCGCCCACGAGCCCGGCGCGGTCGATCGCGAAGCGCACCGGCAGCTTCTGGATCGCGACGTCGTGAACGATCTGGTCGAACGCCCGCTGCAGGAACGTCGAGTAGATCGCGCAAAACGGCCGCATCCCGTCCGCCGCGAGGCCGGCCGCGAACGTCACCGCGTGCTGCTCGGCGATGCCGACGTCGAACGCGCGGTCGGGGAACTCGCGGCCGAAGACGTCCAACCCGGTGCCAGCGGGCATCGCCGCGGTGATCGCCACGACGCGGTCGTCCGCGCGGGCCTCGGCGACGAGCGCGTCGGCGAAGACCCGCGTGTACGAGGGCGCCGTCGACGATGCCTTGATCTGGGCACCGGTCTCCACGTCGAACTTCGCGACGCCGTGGTACTTGTCGGCCGCCGCCTCCGCCGGCGCGTAGCCCCGGCCCTTGTGGGTCACGACATGCACGAGGATCGGGCCGTCCTCGGCGTCGCGGGCGTTTCGGAGCACCGGCACGAGGTGGTCGAGGTTGTGCCCGTCGACCGGCCCGACGTAGTAGAAGCCGAGCTCCTCGAAGAGGGTCCCGCCGGTCCAGAAACCGCGGGCGAACTCCTCGGCCCGCTGCGCCTTGTCGTAGATCGACCGCGGCAGGCGCTCCACCATGTGCTTCGCCGCCTCGCGGAGGTGGCGGTACGTGTCGCCCGAGACGAGCCGGGCCAGATACGCCGACATCGAGCCGACCGGCGGGGCGATCGACATGTCGTTGTCGTTCAGGACGACCACGAGCCGCTCGTTGCGGCCGCCGGCGTTGTTCATCGCCTCGTACGCCATGCCGGCCGACATGGCGCCGTCGCCGATGACGCACACCACGTTGCGTGACGAGTCGGTGAGGTCCCGGGCGACCGCCATGCCCAGGCCGGCGGAGATCGACGTCGACGAATGCCCGGCGCCGAACGCGTCGTACTCGCTCTCGCTGCGCTTCGTGAACCCCGAGAGCCCGCCGCCGCTGCGAAGCGTGCGAATGCGGTCGCGCCGCCCCGTGAGGATCTTATGCGGGTACGTCTGGTGCCCGACGTCCCAGACCAGCCGGTCGTCGGGCGTGGCGAAGACGTAGTGCAGCGCCACGGTGAGCTCGACCACGCCGAGGCCGGCTCCGAGGTGCCCTCCGGTGACCGACACCGCGTCGATCGTCTCGGCGCGCAGCTCATCGGCGAGCTGTCTCAGCGAACGCTCGGGCAGCCGACGCAGATCGTCGGGCGTGTGAATCGTGTCCAGCAGCGGGGTCGGGTTGGCCACCCGGTCATGCTAACCCGTTCGTCACACCGAACGACAGTCAAATCGGCGACGAGCTTCGACACCCGGAGGCTTTGACCACCACGGGAGGGGAGGTTTGAATGGCCTCGAACGGCCACCAGGCGGCCACGCCGCCAGAAAGGGAATGCCATGGCGCTCTTTGCGATCCTTCGCAGAAACGGGTGGGGCTCACCTGAAGGTCTGCAGGCGGCAGCCGCGCGCTCGCTCGCGGTTGCCGACAGCGAGATGCCGGACGACATCCGCTGGATCCGCAGCTATGTCCTCTCAGAGGAGTCCGGGCAGCTCGGAACGGTGTGCATCTATGAGGCGTCCAGCCCCGAGGCGATCCGGGAGCATGCCTCGCGGGCCGACCTTCCCGTCGACGAGATCATCCCGATCGCCGACACGGTGATCGTGCGACCCGATCCCGTCCCCGCGTAGCGAGGGGCCGCGCTCAAAGGGGATCGCGCTCAGGAGGGCCGCCCGACGACGGGCGGCCCTTCGAGCGGTGCGGCTACGAGGCGTCCCACGCCTGGACGACGACGTGCCGGGCGATCTTCCCGCCGCGCAGGTCGAGGGTGTTGGCGGAGAGGACCCGGAGCCCGTCCTCGTACCGGCAGGCCTCGTTGAAGGCGACCTTGTCGGGGGTGACGACGGCGTCCTGGATCTCGTGGCTCATCGCGCGGCTGCAGATGTCGCGGTAGAGCTCCCCGATCGCGTCGCGGCCACGAAGCACGAGGGGCGAGCTCGGCGGCCGGGTCGCGTCGACGATCTTCATCTCGGCGTCATCCGCGTACGTCCCGACGATCGTGGCTTCGTCGGCGTTCTCGAAGGCGTTTCGGAGGGTGTCGAAGTCGAAACCGGTTGTGGTGGTGGGGGTCATGATGTCTCCTTTGCTGGTTGGTCGAGTCGGTGAGGGAGGGCCGGGCCCGAACACGAGGTTGAACGGGCGGAACGAGGATGTGGCGATGATCACGGCGCACCGTCAAAGGAGCGTCAGTGGCCCGCAAAAGAACCGTTGACGCGCGCAGCCCCAACGCCCACAATGACCAAACCATGCTGCGCGCCAAACTCTTTGGACGTTTGGCCGTCGAGATCAACGGGTCGTCGGTTCCGCCGATCGCAGGCCTCAAGCCCCGCGCGGTGCTCGTCTACCTGCTGCTTCACCCCGGCCTCCATCCACGGGCGCGCCTCGCGGCCCGCTTCTGGCCGGACGTGCTCGACACGAGCGCACGCGCGTCGCTGCGCAGCGCCCTGTGGAGCGTTCGCGGCGCACTCGAGGCGGCCGGCGGCGAGGCCTACCTCGCGGGCGACCGCTCGAGCGTCGGGATCTCCCCTGACCTGCCGCGCGAGGTCGACGTCGAGCAGTTCGACCGGGCGCTCGC
Organism: uncultured Thermoleophilia bacterium; assembly: GCA_963706315.1. Classification (GTDB taxonomy): domain Bacteria; phylum Actinomycetota; class Thermoleophilia; order Miltoncostaeales; family Miltoncostaeaceae; genus CALMEC01. Next base: position 81,928 of record CAVPMA010000015.1, read on the forward strand.
CGTCGGCGACGCCGCATCGCTGCGAGAGGCGGTCGCGCTCGCCACCGGTCCCCTGCTGTCCGACCTCGCGGACGAATGGGTGCTGGACGCGCAGGACGAGTACCGCGACCGGCTCATCGTCGCGCTCGAACGCCTTGCCGACGGCGCCGAGCAGGCGGGCGACGCGGGCGCCGCGATCGAGTGGACCAAGCGGGCGCTCGAGCAGGATCGGCTGCGTGAGGGCAGCTACCGCCAGCTCATCCGCCGCCTCGCGGCCGCGGGAGAGCCGGCTCAGGCGCTCACCGTCTACCGCCGCTGCCGTGCCGTGCTCGCGGCCGAGCTGGGCATGGCCCCGACGGCCGAGACCAGGGACGTCGTCGCGCGGATACGGTCGGGGGGCGCCGACGAGGCCGACAGCGTGGAGCCGCGACCGGAGCCGGCCGTCCGCGCGTCGGGCATCGTCGGCCGCGGGGCCCAGCTCGCGTCGCTCACCGACGTATGGCGGGCCGGCGCGGCCGGGCGGGGCGGCCTCGCATTGATCTCCGGGGAGGCGGGCATCGGAAAGACGCGCCTCGCGAGCGAGCTCGTGTCCCTGGCGGTTGCCGACGGCGCCATCGTCGGCGAGGGCGCGCCCCTCGAGCTCCCCGGCGGCCCGCCGTTCGGGCCCTGGCTCGAGGTCGTCCAGGGGCTCGTCGCCGGTGCTCCGGCGCCTCCCGGCGACGCGCCGTGGCCCGCGGACCTGGCCCGTCTGTGCCCGACGGTCACGACGCAGTGGGGACGCCCGTCCGGGGTCGCGCTCGGCGCGCCCGACCTGGAGCGGGGCCGGCTGTTCGAAGCGGTCGTGGAGCTGCTGTCGTGGTGCTCCAAGCACCGGCCTGTGCTGGTGCTGCTGGAGGACCTCCACCGCGCGGACGTCGCCAGCATGACCCTCCTCACGTACGTCGGCCGCCGGCTCGGCGACCTCGCCGCGCTGATCGTCGCGACGCGCCGCAACGCTCCGGAGAGCGGCGATCTCGACGCGTCGCTCGATGCGTTCCGCAGCCGCGGGCTGATGCGCGCGGAGGTCGTGCTGGACGCCATGAGCCCGGAGCAGATCGAGGCGATCATCCACGAGGTCGCCCCCAGCATCGACCCGGGCGTCGCGCTGCGGGTGGCGTCGATCGCCGACGGCAACCCGCTCCTCGCCCGAGAGGCGGCGCGCACGGCCGCGTCGGGCGGCGAGCCGTTCGACGGGATCCGCGCGGCGATCCGCACACCGGTGCGCCGGCTCCCGCCGCACGCGCGACTGCTTGTCGAGATCGCGGCGACCGCGGGCCGCCCGCTCGACCGCAGGGAGGCCGCCGAGGCCGTCGGCGCCGAGACGCTCGACGACGCCTTCGTCGCGGCGTCCGAGACGGGGCTCTTCGACGGGTCCGACCGCCAGGTCCGCTTCGTGCACGAACTGGTACGCCAGGCGTGCTACGCGGAGCTCCCGCATGCGCGTCGCGAATGGCTTCACTCCACGATCGCGGACCTGCTCATCCGGAGGGGCGCGACAGGGGCGGCCGAGGTGGCACGCCACCTGCGCCTGGCGGGGGAGGACGAGGCCGCCCGGCCGCAGCTCGTGATCGCCGCCCGCCAGGCCCAGGCGCTCGGGGCGCTGGACGAGGCCGCCGCATTCCTGCGCGAGGCGTTGGAGATCCCCACCGCGGACCGTTCGGAGGCGACGGCGACGTGGTTCGCACTGGCCGAGGTCGAGGGCTGGCGGGAACGGCGGGAGGCGATGGACGAGGCGTTCGAGCGGGGCCTCGAACTCGTCACCCGCGACCCCGATCCACGCGCGCTTGCATCGGCGCACGCCGCGCGGGGCCATCTCCTTCGCACCGGGCTCTGCTACCCGAGGGAGTCACTCGCGGCGTACCGGCGGGCCCTCGAGATCATCGACGAGGGGAGGGCAGACGTTCCCGAGGTGCGTGTGCTCGCTCTCGCCGGCGTCGCATGGGGTGAGGCGATGGTCGGCGACCCCGCGCGGGTACCGTCGCTCATCGCCGAGGTCACGGACCAGCCGGAGGCCGACGACGACCTGGTGCTCGCGATCGAGCTCGACATGGTCCGGGTGGCCGCCGCAATCAGGGAGAACCGCCTCGACGACGTCGAGGCGCCGGGAGAACGCGCCATCGCCCTCGCACGGCGGGTGGGCCGGGCGGACCTCGTCTCCCTGACCTCGACCAACGTGGCGGCGGTCGCCGCCTGCCGGGGCCAGTTCACCCGCGTGTTGGAGCTCACCGAGGACGGGATGACCGGAGGGGCCGCCGGACCGACCCTCGAGGGCTACATCCACGCGGCCCGCGCGTACGCATTCGCCCGCCTCGGTCGTCACGACGAGGCGCTCGCCGCCGCCCACGCCGAGGTCAGGATGTACGAGCACTACGGCCAGGCGGACTTCGAGGCGCTCGGCGCGTTCGACCTCGGATTGATCCTCCTGGCCGGGGGCGATGCCGAGGCGGCGTCGCATCAGCTCGAGCGCGCGCTCGCGACTCCCACCCGCCATTTCTCGGTGCCGCTCGCGAGGCTGCGAAACGCGGAGGCGCTGCTCGCCGGCGGGGACGTCGATGCGGCCGAGGCGGAGCTCGGTCGCTTCCCGTTCGAGCCGGTGCGCGAGGCGGACATGCCGGCGGTGCTGGTCGCGCATCTCGCGCGGCTCCAGGGCCTCGATCGCCGCCGAGCGGGGCGACCTCGACGCGGCCGAGCGGCGTCTGCGGGAGGCCGAGGCGTCGTGGCGGCGGCTCACGCGCGGACTGCCCGCGGGCGAGATGTTCGCGACCGCCCTCGTCGACCTCGGGCGCCCGCCCGTCGCCGGGCTGGTGGAGCCGGGGATCGAGCTCGGCCGAGTGCTCGCCGAGCTCGCGTCCGTGCTCGCCGCGGCCGGACGCATCGACGAGGCCGCGGCGGCCGCCTCGGAGGCGTACGAGCTCGCGGACGCCCTCGCCTACGACGGGTACCGCCCCACCCTGCTGGCCCTTCCCGAGGAGGTCGCCGGTGCCCGGGTTTGAGGACGTCCGCCTGTGCCGCGCTCCGGCGTTCGAGGTCTGGAAGCTGCTGTTCGATCCCGCCCGGTTCCCGGAATGGTGGGCCGGGATGGACCGCGTGGAGCAGTCGTCCGGCACCGTGACCCGGTACATGTCGGCCTGGCCGGACTTCCCCTACCCCACCCAGGTGGTCACCCGCACCGAGGAGTCACGCGTCGTGATCTCGTGCATGCTGTCGGACATCGTCCACGAGTGGTCGCTCGAACCGGCGGACACGGGTTGCGCGGTGCGCATCCGCATCGACGTCCCCGAGGACGAGGCCAGCCGGCTCCCGGCCGTTGCCGCCGAGTCCACCGAGTCGCTCGACCGGCTCGTCGCGCTCGCCGAGGCCGCCGGCGCCTGACACTCCGGCGGCGCGGCGCGCCACCTCGGTCGCGATGGCCGCGGCGATGAGCCGATGGCCGTGGGGCGTCGGATGCAGGGCGTCGATCGCGATCGGCCTGGGACCGCCGTTGGCGCGGGCGCGATCGAGCACCGGACCCAGATCGACGATGCTCGCCATGGGGGTGTCGGCGGCCGCTGCGACGATCCTCGCGGCGATCGGCTGCTCGAAACGCGCCCGGGTGAGGGCCGTGCCGTCACAGAAGTAGGTCGTGAGCACGATCCTGGCGTCCGGCATGCGCTGCGAGAGCCAGGCGACGATGCAACGAAGACGCCGCTCGAGGCCGCGCTCAGCCTCGGCGACCTGGTGTCGCGACGGAGCAAGCCGAAGTGCGAGGGCATCGACGGCGCGCTCGGGCGTGAGCGGCCCGAGCAGGCGAAGCGGGACCGTCACCAGCAGATAGCGGTACCAGAACGGCAGCACGTCGTTCGCTCCAACGGTTATCGTGATGAGATCGGCCGGCACCTTCGCCAGCGCGCGAAGCCGCGGCGTTGGCGCGTCGTTCGCCCACAGGTGGTCGGTGCTGAGCCCCGAGCAGGTGGCGAGCTCCAGCCTGACCGGGATGCCTCGCCGTGCCAGCTCGCCGCAGAGGAGGGCGGGATACGCCCTGGCGGGGTGGTCGAACCACCACAGCGGGACGCCCGCGATTCGAAAGCCGCAGCCGTCACGCCCGCGGGGAAGCGGCGGGAGCGGCCGGAAGCCCTGGGCGACCGAGTCGCCGATCGCCACGTACCGCAGCGGCGTCGGCGGCCCCGCGGCAGGTCCGGCGCGAGCCGGGACCGGGGATTGATCGGCCGCCGTCATCCCGGCTCGCCCGCGGTATCGGTGATCCGGCGGACGGTCGGCAGCGCGAACCACAGCCACGCGAGCAGGGCCGCCAGGATCGCCGTCGATGCACGGGACACCGAGTTGGTGAAGACGAAGTCGCTCGCCGGCAGGACAGCGGCGGCGATCGCCAATGCCAGCCCGGCGAGACCCGCGATCGCGAACCGGTTCGCGACCTGCAGCAGGTACGCCTTGTCGCGCTGCCGGCAGCGGATGGGATGAAAGGCGGACGGCGTGATGAGGACCGCCGTGGCGACGGCTGCGGACATCAACGCAGCAAAGTACACTTCTCGCTGGAAATCGGTCGTCTGCGCGAAGCGCTGACTGAAAAGGGGACGGTCGGCAGGAACGCGAACGGCACCTGGACGCCCGGCAAGGCGACCCGCAGATGGATCAGCTCGCGATCGAGCCGGCTCGGCTCCTTTCCGCCCGTCCCCGTCGACGGGTCACGCACCGACGCTCGTCCTCAACGCCCCGAGCGCCTTGGCGAGCAGGCGCGATACGTGCATCTGCGAGATCCCCACGCGCTCCGCGATCTGGGATTGGGTGAGCCCCTCCTTGAACCGCAGCACGATGATCGTCCGCTCCCGTTCCGGCAGCTCCGCGAGCCGGTTGCCGATCGCGGCCCGACCCTCGGCCCACTCGAAGCCCTCGTCCTCCACCGCGACGTCGATCGGGTCGTCGTCCTCGCCGGCCCCGCTCGGGCGCGAGAGCGACAGCGGCTGGTACGCGGCGCCGGCCGCCATCGCGTCCAGTACCTCCTCCTCGGAGAGCCCCGACTCCCCGGCGACCTCGCGGACGGACGGGCTGCGACCCAGCTCGGACGTGAGGGAGTCGATAGCACGGTTGACGACTCCGTGCGCGTCCTGCACCCCGCGCGGCACGTGCACCATCCAGGTCCGGTCGCGAAAATGCCGACGGATCTCGCCGAGGATCGTCGGCGCCGCGAAGCTCGCCAATGAGCTCCCCCGCGCGGGGTCGAAGCGATCGATCGCCTTGATGAGCCCGATCGTCCCAACCTGGACGAGGTCGTCGAGCGGCTCGCCGCGGTTGGCATACCGGCGTGCGAGCGCCTTGACGAGCGGCATGTGATCGAGGATGAGGCGCTCGCGCTCCGACTGGTCGAGCGGTCGTCTCGGGGGCGTCATCCGGCGGGGGGTCGGTCGTTCGAGGGTCGCATTCATCACACGGGTGTCGGCGACGGCGGGTGGTCCTTGAACACCATACGCACCCGAGGTCAGTACCCCGGGTGCGTATGGCCCAAACCCCGGCCGGTCCGCCGGGACCATCGCTGCGCCGGTCGGCCGGTGGAGTGGATTCATCCCCCGCGGTCCCGCTGGTGGGTTGCGTCACACGCTGCGCGCGCGGGGCGTGCCGTCGTCGTCGACCTCGCGCTCGATCCTGCCGTCCTCGCGCTCGGCCACCACCAGCGCGGCGATGATGCCCGCCCCGAGGCCCGCGGCGCCACCGAGCCCGAGGGCCACTCCCGTGCCGCCCGACGCGAGCAGCACGATCGCGAACACCATGATGGCGACCGCGAGCGCAACGCCGATGGCCATCGCGGACATCCTGGAGCCGACTCGGCGGCGGGAGCTCGGGTCTGCGGCGACCCGCGTCGACTGAGGCGCACCGCCGATCACACGCTCGACGGTCTCGTCGCGCGTCTCCGTGGGTGGGTGGCCGTTCACGGGTGGGTCCAGTTGCCGTTCCATGGGGCTCTCCGTTCGCTCTGATGCATCCGGTCCCTTACCCGCTCTCGCGGAGCTCACACCTGGAGTCGCGCATCGCGATGTTTGAGGGGCTCGAGCGGCGGGCAAACCCCCTTGCCGGAACGACGCAAGGAGCTCGCATGTACATCGGACTCGGAACCGCGATCATCATCCTGCTGATCATCTTTCTCTGAGCGCGCCCGTTGAGACCGGCGCCGCCGCCGATGGGCGCCGCGAGACGTGGCAGACTCTCGCCAGTCCGCCGCGCCTCGTGGCGTAGCCCCGTCGACCCTCCGATGCCAGGTTCGGACATGAGCCATCGACGTCAACCACATGCACTTGTCGGCCGGCCCCCGCTCGGCGGGAGCTGATGCCCGCCGGAGCCGCTGATCTGGAGGTCACGCTGCCGGCGGTTCCGGAGAGCGTCACCGTGGCCCGCCAGGCCATCAGCGGACTGGCGGATGCGCTGGCGTGGGACGCCGCGTTCGTGGCCGACCTGAAGATTGCGGTCAGCGAGGCGTGCTCCAACGTCGTCGCCCACGCCTACCCCGACGATGGCGACAACGGTCCCATCCTCCTGCGCGCATGGGTAGACGGCACGACGTTGACGGTCAGCGTCGCCGACGAGGGTCGTGGCATCACCCCGAAGATCAGCAAGGGCGCCGGTCTCGGACTCGGACTCCCGCTGATGGCCGCACTGAGCGACGAGGTGCAGGTCAAGAGCGGCACGAACGGCGCCACGGAGGTCACCATGACGTTCTCGCTCCCGGTCGAGGCGCCGGCCCCGCCCGCCGCCTAGCGCTCGGACCTGCGCCTGGTTTCGCGTACCGCTCAGCGGGTAGGTGACCTGGGTGAGCCTCGTGATCACGCAGGAGCGCGTGGACGACGTACCGGTGCTCGCGCTCACCGGCGAGCTCGACATCTACACCGTCGAGGCGTTCCGTCGCGCGGCCGAGCCCGTACGCGAGGACGGCGCCGTGATCGTCGACATGGGCAAGGTGGAGCTCGTGGACTCGTCGGGCCTGGGCGCGCTGGTCGCCCTCTGCCAGACCGCCGCCGGAAAGCGGACCATCGTGCTTGTGTGCCCCGGCCCGGCCATCCCGAGGCTGCTCGAGCTCACCCGCCTCGACGAGCACTTCGTCTCCGTCGACGATCGTGGTGCCGCCATCGCGGCGCTTCGGGAGCACGGCGATCGTGCACAGGCGCCCGGCTGAGCTCGCTCAGCTGCGGAGCTGAGCCAGCGTCTCCGGTTCGACGTCGTCGATCTCCGCGAACCGGGACCGCAGGTCGACGAGGTCGAGCAGGCGGGTGACCGCCGCGGAAGGGTGAAGCAGCCCCGTCGGGCGTCCGCGGTCGCCGGCCCGGTCGGACACCTCGAGCAGCGCGCGCATCCCGCTCGAATCGAGGAAGGAGACGTTGCTCAGATCGAGCACCAGCGGCTCGCGGCCGGCGGGGAGCCCCGCCGCGGCGGCGACAAGGTGGTCCGCGGTCGCCATGTCGAGCTCGCCGTCCACCGTGACCACAGTGGCTCCCTCGATCGAGGTGACGTCGATCTTGATCCCGGACGCTCCGCTCATGACGTCGCCGCAGCCGACTCCGCCGTGGGCGTCGACTGCAGGACCGCGTCGGCGATGACCGCCATCCGCACGCGGTTGCGGCGCGCCTCGTCGCGGAGCATCTCGAACGCCTCGCGCTCGTCGACGCCGTGGCGCTCGATCAGCACGCCCTTCGCCCGCTCGATGAGCGCACGACGGACGAACGCGCCGCGGATGCCGCGCATCTCCTCGTACCGGGGGAAGCCGATCTCGATCGCGCTCTCTGGAGCTCGGCGGCGTCGGCGTCGGTGACATGGCCGAAGATGCCGAGCCGCGCCGCCTCGGCCACGAACACGGGATCGACCTCCCGCGTGGCCGCCGCCGCCCGGTCGATGCTCACGAGGCGGGCGATGACCTCGTGCCCGGCCGCCGTGATGATCTCGGAGACCGCGTCGAGCCGGTCCTGACGCTCGTTGGCGATCAGGACGCGAAGCTGTTCCGTGGTGGGCGGGTCGGCCACGGCGTCATTCTTCCACCCCGGCGATCTCGTGTGGCCGGTGTCTGACGTCCCGGCCCCGGTGGAACACGGGCACTTGACGGGGGAGCGAGCCCCCAGGCGCTACTCGACCGGGCCGGAGCGACGCGCGTGCAGCCCGGCCGCGGCTCTCGCCCGGGTGTCGTAGGTCGGGAACCCGAGCTCGACCATCGTGAGCAGACGGGCCGCCGCGCAGTCGGGCGGCGCGACCAGGTGCGCGGTGATCCCCGCCTGGCGCAGACCGTCCAGCATCGCGATCGCCGCTGAGTCGAGATACTCGATGCCGCTCAGGTCGAGCAGCACCTCGAGCGAGGGCGGCACGCTCAGGCGGATCGCCTCGCCGATCTCCCCGACGTTGGACAGGTCCACCTCACCCCGCACGGCGACGACGGTGAGATCACGCTCGGCTTCGGAGACGACCTCGGCCAGCGGGGCGCTCACGACGGCGCTCCACGCCCGGCCGGGACAGTCATTCGGATCGTCACCGTGGTACCTCCGCCATCCGTCGTCGTCGCGACATCGTGTGCGAGGCGCCGCATGATCCAGATGCCGCGCCCCCGGCGGCCGGGCGCCGCGGGAGAGCGCCAGCGACCGAAGTCGCGAACGACGATACACAGTCCCGCGTCGTCGTCCCGCGTGAGCTCCACCTCGATCTCCCCGTTCTCGCCGTCGAGGTAGGCATGCTCGACGGCGTTGGCGGCCGCCTCCCCGAGCGCGAGCACGGCATCCTCGGTCACGGCGGGGTCGACGCCGGTCGACGTCAGCCAGTCGCGGGCCTCGTGCCTGAGCCGGGCGAGCTCGCCGGGTTTCGCCGGAATCCGCCGGACGAGCCGGCGCCCGACGTGCTGCAACGACGCCACGAGCAGCGCGACGTCGTCTCGCTTTCGGGCGTCGCCCAGCATCCCGGCCAGCATCCCGTCGGCCAGCGCGTCAGGAGACCCGTTCCGATGGGCGACCGCCTCGGTCCGCAACCGGCCGAGCGAGACGTCGAGCAGCTCGCCGCGCCGCTCGAAGAGCCCGTCCGAGTACAGCACCACGGTCGAGCCGGCCTCGAGCGTGGTGCTGGCCTCGACGCGGTCGGTGGCGCCGGAGACGCCAAGCGGGCCGGACCGTCCATCCCAGAGGAACGTGCCCGCGCCGTCAGGGCTGAGCAGCAGCGGCGGCGGATGCCCGGCCACGCAGTAGCGAAGGATGCCGGTGACCGGGTCCAGGATCGCGTACGCGACCGTCGCGAGCCGGGCGCCCTCGGTGTCGAGCGCGAACGCCTCGAGACGTCGAAGCACCTCCGCGGGATCGGGCTCGCCCGCTGCGAGCGCGCGAAGGGCGCTTCGCAGCTGCCCCATCGCCGCCGCCGCGGTGAGGCCGTGGCCGACGACGTCACCGACGACCAGCCCCACCTGACCATCCGGGAGCGCGAACGCGTCGTGCCAGTCACCGCCGACCTGAAGCTCCCGCTCGGCCGGGAGGTACCGCGCCGTCACGCCGACCTGGTCGCCGAACGACGTCGCGCGAACGCCGAGCATGCTCTGCTGGAGCTGGAACGCGATGCCGTGCTCGAGCTCGTACAGCCGGGCGCGCTCGATCGATACGCTCGCTCGCCCCGCGATCTCCGACGCGAGGGCGAGGTCGTCCTCGTCGAAGGTCCGCTCCGGACGCGCCCCGCGCGAGCATCAGCCCGGCGACGATCCGGTTGCCCGAGAGCAGCGGAACGCGGATGACCGACCGGAAGGCGTCCTCCGGCTGGTCGCCGCCCAGATCCGCTCCGACGACGTCGGCGAACGTCAGCGCGACGTCGCCGACGACGAGTTGCGGCCGACCGTCGACGAGCAGCCGGTGGACGTCGCTCGGCGCGCTCCGCGGCGCGCGATGTCCCTCCCAGCGCCGCCCGGCAGCGGACTCGGCGTCGCCGTAGGCGATCGCGACGATCTCGAGCACGGCGGGATCGTCGACCACCCGCACGACCGCCGCGACGTCGGCGAACTCGGGAACGAGGAGGCTCGTGAGCCGACGGGTGCGCTCCTCGGCGCCATCGGTCACGTCGAGCTCGGTGCCCACTTTCGCGAGCAGATCGGCACGCGCCCGCGCCGCGTGCTCGCGGGCGATCAGCCGCGCCCGCGCGAAGGCCTGCGCCGCGTCGTCGGCCAGACCGCCGAGCAGCGCCCGATCATCGGCGTCGACCTCCCTTCGACTGTCGAAGCCCATCAGCAGCACGGTCGCGGCACCGTCGACGTCGATCCGCAGCAGCGTCGCTTCGACTGGCTCGCTCCGCGCCGTTCGCGGCGCCGCGGACGGCGGCTGGTCACCGCAATGGCAGAGCGATCGCCGCCCGGAAGGGCGAGCGTCTCGAGGCCAACGGGCGGGTCTCCGGCGGTTGCGATCACGGATGAGCCTTCGGTCGATCGGGCCAGGGTCGCAGCCCACCTCGCACCGAGTTCGTCCCTAGCCGCAGTCGCCACGACAGCGCCGATCGATTCGGCGTCGACGGCGGCGAGAAGGGCCGCGGCCGTCTCGCGAAGACGGTCGGCCGTCCGCCGGCGGCGTTCCTCGTCCGCCTGGTAGCCGCGATCCACCGAGTGACGACGACGAGGGCGGCCATCACGACGAGCACCGCCGCCAGCATGGCGATCAGCTCGTTGCGACGGGCATCGGCCGCACTGGCGAACGCTCGGGCCCGCGGCTCGGCGAGTGCGACGAGCCAGTCCGCAGTCGGAGCCGTCGAGTACCCGATGATCCGGTCGGGCTGGCCCGTGAGCCCAACGACTCCCTCGACGAGGCCGGACCGCGTCTCGCGCATCTGCCTGGTACGGACTGTCCGGGCTGACCGGCGTCGGCCCGGTCGATGCCGGCTTGACCGGTCAGGAGGTTTCCGTCTCGATCGACCAGCCGGACATCGGTGCCGGCGAACTCGAGACTCGGCGCCAGCAGGTCCAGATCGGCGAGCCTGGTGCCACCGGTCAGGACGCCGTTGACGTCGCCGGCCGCGTCGAGCGTGGGCACCGCGAAGACGATGACGGCCGCCGATCGGATGCGACCGACGATCGCCTCGCTGACGTATGGCCGGCCGGTGGCCAGCACCTCCCGGAAGTACGACCGGTCGCCGAGGTCGACCGTCGGGCGGCTCGGGGCACGCCGCCGCGACCCGTACGGTCGATCCAGCCCATCGCCTGGCTGAAGCCTCGGCTTTCCGCGTCGATCTGACCGAGCGTCGTCGACATGTCCGGCCACGTCGCCCTGCCGGAACGGCTGCAGACCGGCGATCGTCTGGAGGATGTCGAGCTTCCCGGTGACGTATCGCTCCGTCGTGGCCGCGGTCGACGTCGCCAGGGAACGGATCCGCGTACGGATCTGGTCCTTCTCGGTCGCCGCGCTTCGCAGCGAGACGAAGACCCCGAGCCCGCACAGCAGCGCCACCACGAGGAGGCCGACCAGCAGGAGTCGCCGGCTGATGCGTGGCATCATCGGTCGAGCCTACCGCCGGTCGAATGGAATGGCCGCTCCACCAGGGCCCCTTCCGAACGCTCGGCCGGTCCACCAGTGCGTTTCGGCCGGCCCCTGCGGGTAACACGCTTCACAGGCGAACGATTCGACGGCGCGGCTCGGTACCGTGTGACGGGTTCGTCGCGTTTCGCCGTACGCCCCGAACCCCGAGTGAGGACGCACCTTGCATCGATCCGCCCGAGATGCTCCATGTCGCGAGACCGTCATGGAGTTGACGCTGCCGGCGCGGCCGGAGAGTGTGACGCTTGCGCGACAGGCGCTCGAACGGCGTCGCCGACGCGGAGCGGTGGAGCCCGAAGCTGCTCGGCGACATCACGGTCGCGACCGGTGAGGGCTGCGCCAACACCGTCACGCATGCGTACCCGTCGGGGCTCACGGGCCCGGTCTCGATGCGCGTGGAGCAGTCGGACCGGGACGTCGTAGTGGTGGTGGCCGACCGGGGCACGGGCATCGTTCCGTCGGCTCGCCTGCACCGCGCCGGATTGGGACTCGGCCTGCCCCTCATGAGCGCCCTGTGCAACGAGCTTCGCGTGCGCACCGTGGCCGACACGTCGACCGAGGTCCACATGACGTTCGCGATCACCTCGACGGCGACTGGGGGAGCCGATGAGCGACGGGGACGTGATCGTGCGTGTCGCCGCCGGACGGGTGGGAGACGCGGTGCTGCGCCGGATAATCGGCGCGATCGGCGCCCAGGCGGATCTGTCGATCGAGCGCATCCAGGACGCCACGCTGATCGTCGACGCGATCCTCGGCGGCATCGCCGCCGATCCGATCTCCGCGATTCTCTGCCGGCGCGAGCAGGGGCTCGAGATCGCCATCGGCCCCCTCGCCGACGGCGAGGGCGAGCGGATGCTGGACGACGAGGCCTCGCCCGAGACCGGATCGATCGTCGGCGCGCTGGCGGACCGGGCGTGGATCGATCGCGACCGCGACTCGGGCGTCTACATGTGCGTGTCTGTCGGTCGCGTCGTCTGACCCCCTCCGCACCCCGGCCCACCCGGCCGGGGCGAGCTCACCGTGAACGTCGCGTGAGCTCGCCGAGCGCGTCCCCATCGAGGCGCTCGAGCTCGTGGAAGCGCGCGCGCAACTCGACGAGGTCGAGCAGGCGGGTCACCGCCCCCGCGGGTTGCAGCAGGGCGAGTCGGCGACGCTTCGCCTCGACGAGCCGCTCGACCTCGAGCAACGCGCTGACCCCGCTCGAATCGACGAACTCGACGTCACGCAGGTCGAGCACCACCGGGCCGGGCTCGTCGGTGAGCCGTTCGACCGCACGGGCAAGCCTCGGTGCGCTCGCGAGATCCAGGTCGCCCGCGAGGATGAGTACCGTCCCGCCGTCCACCTGGCGGACGGCGAGATGGAACTCAACGTCGCGGCTGTCACCGAGGCGTGCCTCAGTGTTCAATGCTCCGCCAGGCCACGACCCGCCGGCGCGGCGGTCGCACGGCCGACGATGTCGGCGTCGGTCATGGCGTGGTTCCCACAGCCGTTGGCGCTGTCCGTGGTCGACCGGCCGACGCAAGAGCGATTCCGGATCCCGATGAACGCGAGCGGCGCCGGCCATCGCGACGACCCAGACGAACCGGCGCCGGCTGCGACGCTTGGTGGTGGCGACGCCTTCGTCGAACGCACGGGCCGCGGAGCGCACCATCGCGGCGAGCTCGGCCTGCAAGTTCTCGTCGCGCGCAACGCGGGCGGCGACGTCCTTGGGTTCGGATCCGCGGACCTCGCGGTACACGCGCCGGCCGGATCCGTAGGTGTCGTCAAGCGCGCTGCGGACGTAGCGGTCCCGGAGCGCGTTGCGGACGACCGGTGTCATGGTCTTCACAGTGAGTCCCAGCATGGCAAGTCGGCGCGCACTCTGGTCGAACAGCTTCGGACCTCTCATCTCACCTCCGTCGTCGTGGGCGGGCAGCCGCGCCGTCACGCGCGCCCGCGTCAACGCAATTCATTCCCGATCGGCGCCGATCGAAACTTGCTCGGTCAGGTTTCGGGCCGAAGCCGCGCCGGTGGTCGACCTCGCGACCCTTTGGAAGGCTGATCCGGCGGGGTCGCGCGACAGGAGGTGATGTTTGCGCGGCCGCCTCCCCGGGAATCTCCTGCGCAGTCATCGGACGCACCGAAGGGAACTGCGCAATGGGCATCATCGGTTGGATATTGCTCGGCATCATCGCCGGCGTCATCGCGAAGGCGATCCTCCCAGGTTCGCAACCGGGCGGCGTGATCGCCACGACGCTTGTCGGCATCGCGGGGGCGATCGTCGCCGGATTCATCGCCCGCGCGCTCGGCTTCGGCGACCCGATCGACGAGTTCTTCGATTTCAGCACTTGGGTCGCCGCGATCATCGGCGCGGTGATCCTCCTTCTGGCGTGGGGTGCGATCGCGAATCGCAGCCACGGCCGGACGGCGTGAGCCCCCTCCATGTGGGTCCCTGCCCGCGACGGCTCGGACCCACATGGACGCCGTCCGAATGCTTCATGTCAACTTCCACCCCCTCACAGATTGGATGGGATCACCGTGGCGACGACCCAACGAACGCGACGCAAGACCGCAGACCCCACCTTCACGATCCCCGGCCTCGACGCCGGCGACGGCGCGGCGACCGCGCGGCTCCTTCAAGGGCGCCTCGTCGCCCTGCTCGACCTGTCCCTGACCCTCAAGCACGTCCACTGGAACGTCGTCGGCCCGACGTTCATCGGCGTGCACACCATGCTCGACCCGCAGGTCGACGCGGTGCAGGCGATGATCGACGAGACCGCCGAGCGGATCGCAACGCTCGGCGCGTCACCGAACGGTCTGCCGGGTGCGCTCGTGAACACGCGCGACTGGGACGACTACAGTCTGATGCGCGCGTCCACGCTCGAGCATCTCGGCGCCCTCGATCTCGTGTACGCCGGCGTCATCGAAGGCCATCGCGCGGCGATCGAGGACCTCGAGGAGCTCGACCTCGTCAGCCAGGACATGGTCATTGGGCAGGCCGCCCAGCTCGAGCAGTTCAACTGGTTCGTGCGGGCGCACCTCGAGTCATCGGACGGCCGGCTCGCCACCGCCGGCGCCACGACCGAGCGCCAGGCCGCGGCGCGCAGCAGGGCCTGAGCCGGAAGGAGGCAGCGATGCGACGGCGCCGACCACCGTCGGAACGCGACGACCAACAGCTCTACGGGCACGAGATCCGGATGATCGACACGCATGGCCCGCGCAATCCGGGGCCCGACCCCGGGCGGTTCCCGGTGCCGGCCGACGAGCAGTCCGCCGGCACCGAGCCCGCGGGCCCGGAGGCGGCGCCGCCCGCGCGGCGTCGTCTCCGTCGAACGCGCGGCGGGGCCCGCTGACCGGGACCCAAGCAGCCGATGTTTCGATCCGCTTCCTCCTGGGTATTTCACCCATAGCCGGCAGGCGCGACGCCGCTGGCGGAAAGAGGGCCCGGTGCGACTTCATACGGACGCGCCGGGCCCTCGTACATTCCGGACCGGCCTCGGCAGATGCGAAAGCTCAGCCCGGCGGACCCTCGTGCTCGTGGCCGGCCAACGGCACGCTCTCGTCGGCGTCGCCGTCGAGATCCAGCCCGCGACGCGACTCGAGTCCCGGCTGCCACACAACGACAGCGTCGGGTCCTCGCTTGGCGGCGACGAGGGCCCGGTCGGCGTGACCGATGAGGACGTCGGGATCGAGTGTGGTGGACGCCTCGGCAATCCCGGCGCACACGTGCAGGTCGTGCTCGGCGAGCGACGCCGTCAACCGGCCGATGAGCCGGCGCGCCTCCCGCGTCCCCTGACCGGGCAGGATGAGCATGAACTCGTCGCCCCCCAAGCGGTACACCGAGTCGCCGCCGCGCACGCCGGCCCGTAGCGTCTCCGCGAGCGTCACGAGGCGGGCGTCGCCGGCCTGGTGGCCGATGGTGTCGTTGATCTCCTTGAGCCCGCGCAGGTCGATCATCGCGAGGGCGACCCGCGGCTCGATCGCGCCACGCGACCGCGCGACGAGCGCCTGGGCGAGCTCCTCGTCGAACGCGCGCCGGTTGCGCAGCCCGGTCAGGCTGTCGACGAGCGCGAGGCGGGCGGCGGCGACGAACTGACGGTCCCGCTGCTCGAATCGGCGGCGAAGGTCCCAGATGGTGCGCGCCGCGAGCAACAGGGCGGCCGTCTCGACGACAACGATCGGCATGAGCGCACGGGTGCCCGCGAGATGCCGAAACGCCACCTCACACCGCCAGTGATGTGACTATTTGACGGGTTTGTCGCAGAACATACAGTTTACACGGCGATTCCCTCATGATCCGGGCAGTCCACCCGGATGTCGCTCGGGCCGAGATCCAGGTCGAGGAGCGCACACCGGGCGTCGCCGCCGGAGCCGCCGTCCTCCCGGAAGAACCGGCACGTGACGCACATCCGGGCGACGCTCACCAGGCCTTCCCGGTGCAGCTCGGCGAGGAGTCCGACGAGAAAGCCCAGGGCCCGCTCCTTGTCGCGCTCCGACACGGCCCCCAGGAGTCGCTGGGCCCGCGCCTGCCACGCGTCGGCGGCCTCGGCGACCCCATGACCGCGGTCGGTGAGAACGATCCGCACGCCGCGCCCGTCGCTCGGGTCGGGCACCCGCTCGACGAGGCCCTTCCGCTCGAGCGTGGTGATCGAGTCGGAGACCGTCGGGAGCGTCACGTCGAGCTCGGCGGCGAGCGCGCCGACCCGCCGACGCTCGGGGGGATCGACCCGGAGGCGCAGCAGGAGCTGCAGCTGCGTAGAGGTGAGCCCGTGCGCCCGGGCCACATGCCCCATCTGCACGCGAAGCGCCTGCCCGAGCCGGTCGATGGCGGCGACCAGCTTCGGATCGACGCCCTCCCGGGACCCGAGCGGCAACGGCACGCGCCGTGGCACCCCGGGCGTCACCGGGAACCCTTGCCGACCGATGATGGTCTCCAGTGCACGAGGGCACAGGGTATCCGCCTTGGACCGCCCGCGCCGCCTCCCCCTGCTGAGGCACGCCGCCCGCGACTCCGGACCGGTAGCGTCGGGACGTGCCAGTCGATCCGCAGCCCCGCCCGGGGTGAGCCACCGAACGATCGGCATCGCCCTGTGCGTGGTGTCGGCCTGCAGCTACGGCGCGACGGGGATCTTCGGAAAGCTCGCGTACGACGAGGACCTCGGGGTGACCGGGCTCCTCGCGGCGCGCTTCGGGATCGCGGCGATCGTGCTGTGGGCGCTCGTGCTGTCGCTCGGCCCCGAGGTGCACCCGACGCGACGCGGCACCGCCGCGGGCGTCGGGCTCGGCATGGCGGTGTACGCCGCACAGACCGGCTTCTTCTTTTGGTCGCTGACGCGGTTGGACGCGGCGCTCGCAGTGCTCCTCGTCTACGTCGCGCCGGTGCTCGTCGCCGTCGGCGCGGTCGCGTTCGGCCGGGAGCGACTTTCGATCGGGCAGGTGGTCGCGCTGCCGGTCGCTCTGGCCGGCACAGCCCTGGTCGCAACCGGCGCCGGCATGGGCCAGGTCGACGGCGTCGGCGTGCTCCTCGCGTTCGCGTGCGCCGTGGCGTTCGCCGCGTACATGCTCCTCTCCCACGCCGTGGTGGGGCGCGTGCACCCCGTCGCCCTGTCGGCGAGCGTGTGCACCGGCTGCGCGCTCTCGTTCACCGTGGCAGCGGCGGTGAGCGGGGAGCTCCCGGTCGAGACCACCAGTCGGGGATGGGCGCTGATCGGCGCCCTCGCGCTCTTCTCGACCGTCATCGCGGTCACGGCGCTCGCGGCGGGCACCGACCGCGTGGGACCGTCGACGGCGTCGACCCTGTCGACGTTCGAGCCGCTCGTCGCGACCGTGCTGGCCGTCATCGTGCTCGACGAGCGTCTGGCGGCCCTTCAGCTCCTCGGGGGCGTGCTCGTCGTCGCCTCGGCGGTGATCGTCAGCGTCCGCTGGCGAGGTCCCGCTGCGACAGCCGGGTGGGGTCGAACAGGTCCGCGTCGACGCTCGACCCCGCCGTGATGAGGTCGGCGATGATCCGACCGCCGACCCACGCGCAGAGGTTGCCAGTCCCGCAGTAGCCGCCCAGTGCGAAGACGTCGTCGTGACCCGGTGCCTTGCCGACCGCCGGGCGATGATCCGCCGTGTAGCCGACCGTTCCGATCCATCGATGCGTGATGGGCGCCGTGACTCCGAGGTCGTCGGCGAGGTAGCAGGCGAGGCGCGCGAAGACGGCCTCGTTCGCCTCGTCACGACCGGTGTACGAGGCCGGCCCGTCGAAATCGGAGAACCCCCCGAGCACGATCCGCCCGTCCGGCAGCTGCTGGTGGTACTCGTACCCGTACCGCGCGTAGACGGGCCGGGCGACGTGTGCGGTGGCGATCGGGGCCGTCGCGATCATGTGCAGCCGGCGTGGTCGCACCGCATCCGCGAACTCGGGGATCAGCGTGCCGAGCGCGCCGTCCGCGGCGACGACCAGCGTGTCGCACCCCACGGTGCCGGCGGGGCCGACCAGCCGGCGCTTGTCGAGGTCGGCGGTCACGGGGGTCTCCTCGATGATCGAGACTCCCCGCCGTTCGAGGACGCCGGCGAGCGCGCGCAGCCATCCGACGGGGTTCAGCGACGCGTCGTGGTCGGTCACCAGGCCCGCGCGGCCGGGCCGCCGCAACGACTCGGGCAGCTCTGACTCCTCGACCAGCCGCCCGGGGAAGCCGTGCTCCGCGAGCGCGCGCTGGTGCTCGCGCACGTGACGGGCCTCCTCGGCGTCGACCGCGAGACGTAGCAGTCCAACACGCCGGAAGCAGTCGTCGGCGCCGATCTCGCCCGCGACCTCGTACACCTCCCCCTGACCGGCGAGGGTCGCCGCGTGGATGCGCCGGGCGAGGTCGTCGCCGAACAGCACGCGGGCGTCGTTGTACATCGGCGCGGCGCCGGCAATGAGGAAGCCGCCGTTTCGGCCGCTGGCGCCCGATGCGACCGTGCGCGCCTCGACGATCGTGGACCGGATCCCGCGCTCGGCCAGGTGCCACGCCGTCGCGAGCCCGCCGATGCCGCCGCCGACGATCGCGACGTCCGCCGCCACATCGCCGCTGAGCGGGGGCCTGGGAACGACGCGATCGGACTGCCAGTAGGGGTGGCTGCTGACGTGCACGCGCACGAGCTTAGTGCCCGAGATGACCCCCGCCGTCCCGCGTTATGCGGTGCGCACCGCCGTGGAGTGCGGGCGAAGCTCCGATGCGGCCAGCGCACCGGCTGCGGCGAGCAGCAGCGCGATCGCGATGAGCACCACCCAGACGGTGAGCTCCTCGGGGCGCTCCACCGACGCGAGCGCCACGCCGATGTCCTCGAAGACCCGTCGCAGATCCTGAGTCGACGTCGACTGCGTGAAGACTCCACCCGTCTGGTTCGCGAGCGCCGAGAGCGTCTCCGAGGGGCTGAGCTGGTCGGGCCGGCCGGGGTCGTTGCCGAGGAGCATCGTGTAGACGGGCACGCGGAGCTCCGCGGCGCGCGCGGCGGCGTCGAGCGGGGACGAGCCGGCGGAGTTGGCGCCGTCGGTGAGGAGCAGGATCCGCGCCGGCGACGTCTCCGCGCTGGCGGGCACCTGGGCGAGCGCGCCCGAGCCTTGGATCGCGCTCAGCGACGCCACGACGGCGTCGCCGATCGCGGTTCCCTCCGCGACCGGGAGGTTGTTGAGCGCGCGGCTGACTTGACCGCGGTCGGTGACGGGCGACACGCGCACCACGGCGCCGTTCGAGAACGTCACGAGCCCGATGGCCGCGTCCTTGGGCGCGACGCTCAGGAAGCGACGAGCCGCGTCGACCCCGGCGGAGAGCCGATCCGGGCTCAGGTCCTTCTTCTGCATCGACTTCGACGTGTCGATGGCGAGCATGATCGTGCTGCGATTCTCCTTGCTGTCGGAGGCGCGTGCCGGGCGGGCCATCGCGACGATGCCGCTGGCGGCCGCGAGCAGCGCCAGTATCGCCGCGACGACCCTCAACGTGCGCACGCGTCGCGGCGGCGTGAGGTCGATGAGCCGCGGATCTGCGTACGTGGCGGCCGCCCGCTTGCGGTCTCGTCCCCACGCGAGGAGCGCCGCGCCGAGGAATGGCAGGAGCAGGAGCGCCCACAGCCAGTTCGGGCTCTGCCAGCTCACGGGAGCCTCGCTCCGAATCGCCAGGCTGCGACGCCGGCGAGCATGAGCAGGAGGGCCGCGATCCCCGCGGGCCAGGCGGTGACCTCGTCGAGGACCTGCTCGGTGCCGATGACGCTGCCGAGCTTGTCGTAGACGGCGGACAGCGACTCGGCGTTGCGGCTCTCGTAGGAGCTCGCGCCGGTCGACTCGGCGAGCGCGCGCAACGCCTGCGGGTTCGGCGGCACGGGGCGGCCGTTTGGGAGGATGCCGTCTGGGGTGCCGAGCGCGACGGTCGCGACGGGGACGCCCGCCTCGACCGCAGCCCGGGCGGCCTGTTCGGTGGAGCGGCCCGTGGTGTTCTCACCGTCGGAGAGCAGCAGGATGCGCGCGGAGCGCAGCTTCGTGGCACCGGGTTGGGTGGAGCGGATGGCGTCGAGCGAGCTGAGGATCGCCTCGCCGATCGCGGTTGCGCCGTCGGGCCTGAGCGTCTCGATGGCGGCATCGAGCGCTGCCCGGTCGGTGGTGGGGGTCACGAGGCTGGTCGCGACCCCGGAGAAGCTGACGAGCCCGATCTTGTACTGGCGGGGCACCTTCTGCGCGAACTTCTTCGCGGCGTCTTGGGCGGCGCGCAGCCGGTACGGCGAGACGTCGTCCGCCGACATGGAGCCCGAGGTGTCGATCGCGAGCATGATCGTGGCCTGTTCCTTCGGCACCGCCCGCGACACCTGCGGCCGCGCGAGCGCGAACAGGAACCCGGCGAGCGCAAGCGCGGCGAGTCCGATCGGGATGTACTGGCGCAACCTCCCGCGCCTGGCCGCGGCGACCAGCAGGTCGACGTCAGGGAACGGCACGGCACGCCGCGCCACGCGCCTGCGGTAGGCGATGTACGCCAGCGCCGCTGCGGGGAGGGCGAGGAGCGAGAGGAGCGCGAGGGGCCAGTCGAAGCTCATGCGATCCGCCGCGCTGGGACGGGCCGCATCAACGCACGCGCCAGCGGGAGCACCCAATCGGTGTCGGTGCTGGCAACCAGGTGGCGGCCGCCCACCCGGCGGAACATCGCTTCACGCCGCCGGTCGGCCTCGCCGGATACGGCGCGAAACCGTTCCTGAAAGCGCGGGTCGGCGGTGTCGACCAGGACGGTACGTCCGGTCTCCACGTCGCGGAGCGTCAGGGGCCCGACCTCGGGCAGGTCGCGCTCGCGCGGGTCGCGGAGCTCGACGAGCAAGAGCTCCTGTCGCCGTCCGAGCACGCCGAGGGCCTGCTCGAGGCCGTCCGACATCGGGAAGTCGGAGAGGATCGCGACGAGCCCGCGGTGCTTGAGCACGCGTCCGAGGGAGGTGATCGCCGCGGCCAGGTCGGTGCGCGTCCCGTCGTGGGTCGGCTGGTAGGCGTCGTACGCCGCCAGCGACGAGATGAGGCCCCGGCGGTCGCCGCGGGGCGCGCCGACGACGTCGAGGCCGGCGCCGCCGCTCACGGCAACGCCCAGCCGGTCCCCACGGCGCCGGAGCACGACACCGAGGCCGCCCAGCACCTCCCGGGCGAGGTCGCGCTTGGTGGTCCGGACGGTTCCGAAGGCCATCGACGGCGAAGTGTCGACCAGCGCCCATGCCGTGAGCACCGGCTCGAGCTCGGGCACGCGCACCATCGGCTCGCCGACGCGGGCCGACAGCGGCCAGTCGAGCCAGCGGACATCGTCGCCCGGCTCGTAGGCGCGCGTGAGCGAATGCTCGCTCCCCGGCCCGGGACGGCGGCCACGACGCTCACCCTGCAGCAGCCCGTCGAGCCGGCGCGCGACGCGCAGCTCGACCCGCCGGAGCAGGGCGTCAGGCGACAGCGCGACCGGTTCCAAGTTCCACCTGCGGCTGGGGGATGGCGTCGAGGATCGCGTCGAGCACCTGGTCGGGCTTGACGTCCGCCGCGAGCGCCTCGTAGCTGAGGATGACCCGGTGGCGCAGGCAGTCGAGGAACAGCGAGTGGACGTCCTCCGGAAGGGCGTAGTTGCGGGCGCGCATCACGGCGAGCGCCTTCGCGCCGCGGATGAGCGACAGCGAGGCGCGCGGTGAGCCGCCCAGGTCGAGGTACGGGGCCAGATGCGCGAGGTTCTCCGCGGCGGGGTTGCGCGTCGCGGTGACGAGCCGCACCGCATAAGAGCGCACGCGGTGGTCGACGAACACGGCGTCGGTGGTCTCCTGGAGCGCGTTGATCTCCTCGGGTGACATCAGCTGCCGCGGCGAGGGAGGCTCGGACGCCATGCGGCGGACGATCTCCTCCTCGTCCTGCTGGTCCGGGTAGTCGACGATGAGCTTCATCGCGAACCGGTCGAGCTGCGCCTCCGGGAGCGCGTACACGCCTTCGCTCTCCACCGGGTTCTGGGTGGCCAGCACGAAGAACGGCGACGGCACGGGGTGGGTCTCACCGGCGATCGACGCGTGGCCCTCGGCCATGACCTCGAGGAGCGCCGACTGCACCTTCGCTGGCGCGCGGTTGACCTCGTCGGCCAGCACGAAGTTCGCGAACACCGGGCCGAGTCGCGTGGTGAATCCACCGGTGCGGTCGAGCACCTGGCCACCGACCACGTCCGACGGGACGAGGTCCGGCGTGAACTGGATGCGCGAGAACTGGCCGCCGGCGACGCGCGACACGGTCTCCAGCGTCAGGGTCTTCGCGAGCCCGGGCACGCCCTCGAGCAGCACGTGGCCGCGGGAGAGGAGTGCGACGATCATCCGGTCGAGCAGGCGGTCCTGCCCGACGATCACGCGCTTCAGCTCGTAGAGCACCGCCTCCAGCCGCTCACGCGGAGCCTGGTCGGGTGACGGGACTGCAGTCGGTTCCAACATCGAGATCCTTTCGGCCCGGCTGGCGGGCTCGCTCACTAACTGACCTGCGCGAGGATCGCGCGGACGCGGGAGGACGGAACGGCGAACGCGATGCCCACGTTGCCGCTGATGGGGCTGCGGATTGCGGTGGGTATCCCGATGAGGCGACCCTCGAGATCGAACAGGCCACCACCGGAGTTCCCCGGGTTGACCGGCGCGTCGAACTGGATGAGCGGGCGACCCTGCTCGCCGCGGAACGCGCTGACGACGCCGGCCGTCACGGTGTTCTGGAGGCCGAAGGGGCTGCCGATGGCGAACACCGAGCTGCCGATGTTCGGCGGTCCCACGGAGTCCTCGACGATCTCGACGCCGGGGCCGGGGTTGCCGGCGGGGCGCAGGACGGCGAGGTCCTGGAACTCGTCGCTGGTGAGGACCTCGGCGGACATGCTGGTGCCCGACGAGTTGATGACCTCGACCGTGGTGGCGGACCCGACGACGTGGGCGTTGGTGATGATGAGGCCCGTCGGCTGCACGATCACGCCGCTGCCCTGGCCAATGTCGGTCTTGACCTCGACCACCGACGGGGCGGTGCGCTGCACCGCGTTCTCGAGCGCGAGCTCGGCGCCGGTTCCCGACGTCGACACCGGCTGGGTGACGGTCGGGGCGGTGGCGGTCTTGGTCTCGGGGGCGAACACGTGGGCCGACACCGCGCCGGCCACTCCGGCGGTCAGCAACACTCCCGATGCCAGCAGTGCGGCGCGGCGCGAGCGCCGCGGCTCGCGGGGGATCGTCGGAAGCTGCTCGGTGCGCCCGGTGGACGGATCGGGCCCGAGCTCGCGCTTCGGCAGCGGAGGCGGCACCTGCTCGATGCGCGGCAGCCCGTCGCGATTGGACGGTCGCGGAGCGATCGGTGGGAGCTCGCCGTCGCCGCGGTTCGGCCGTGGGGGGAGCGGGGGGAGTTCTCGATTCACAGGTGGGGTTGTACCGCGCTTTCCTGGGAACAGGGTTGGAAGAGGGTTAGCCCCGCCTTAAGGCGGGGATGGCGTCCGGTGGCCACGGCGGGCGCGGATGTCGTCGAGGTCGTCGGCAAGGGCGTCGGCGAGGGCGGCCCGCTCGGCCGCCCGGGCAGCCTTGACGCGCGCCCGGTCGAGGCGCGCGAGGGTGTCCGGGTCGGGGTCGACCATCTCCGCGACCGCCGCCTCGAGTCGAGCGACCTTCTCGGCGAGCCCGCGGACACGAGCCCATGCCGCGTCGGCGACCCCGTCCGCTCCGTCGTCGCGATCGTCCACCCCTCCAAGGATAGGCTGGTTTTGTGGGAAACGCACGTACCTTCACGCTGGTGCGGCACGGCCGGACGACGTACAACGACCAGGGCCTGGTGAACGGCGATCCGCAGGTGCCGGTCGAGCTGGACGAGGTCGGGCGTTCCCAGTGCCTCGCGCTGCGCGCGTCACTCGCTGGGCGTGACTTCGACCTCGCGATCCGCACGCGGTTCCAGCGCACGGGCCAGTCGCTCGCGCTGATCCTTGACGGGCGCGACATACCGGTCGTCGAGTACCCGGAACTCGACGACGTGCGCCTCGGGATCTTCGAGAGCGGCCCCATCGACACCTACCGCGCCTGGCGCCGAACCCACCCGCCGGCCGAGCCTCCGCCCGGCGAGGGCGAGAGCCGGATCGACGCCCTCTACCGCTACATGCGCGGCTTCGAGCGGATGCTCGGCGAGGCGGACGTCGAACAGGTGCTCGCGGTGCTGCACGACGTGCCGATCCGCTTCATGTTGAACGCGGCCACCGGCGCGGACCCGCTCGACGGCCCCGTCACCCGGGTCGAGAACGCCGAGGTGCACGACCTCGACGAGCACGACGTCGAGCGGGCGCTCGGCGCGATGCGCGACCGCCTGGGGATGTGACGGGTCCTACTCGTCCGGGGACGCGGCGACCGACGGGGTGACCGGCTCGCGTTCGCCGGAGTCGCCGTTCTGGTCCGCCGCCTCTGAATCCGCGGCGCCGTTCGGGCTCACGGCCGCTCCGTCACCGGCCGGCTTGCGTCGCCTCCGGCGGCGGCGGCGCTTGCGCGCCGGCTGTGCCTGGTCGCCCGTCGTCTCGGGCGTCGTTGCCTCACCGTCCGGCTGACCGCCGTTCGGGGAGGCGACCACCTCGTCGACCGCCGCGGTCTGCAGACGCCGGCGCCGCCGGCGCCGGCGCGGCGTGCGGCCGTCGCCGTCCTCCCCGCCGCCGATGCCCACGACCGATGCCTCCGGCAGGCGCGGGGAGCGGGCGCGCTGGGCGTTCCAGGCTTTCGCGCTCGACAGCGCCCGTTGAGCGGTTGCGCCGACGGCCGCGCGCAGCGAGCGCACGGCGTCGGGCGCCGACCAGTCGATGCTGTCCAGGTACCACCGCATTCCGGCCCAGCCGCCGCACGCCGCCGCCCCACGGGCGCACATGCGCATGTACTCGGGGCGCGAGGGCACGTCGCCGGGCCCGAGCATCAAGAGCAGCCGCGCCGCCTGCCCGAGCCGGAGCGTCGGCGGGTCGGCGGGCTCCTGGGGCGCCGGCGGGGGCTCGCCCGCTGCGCGGAGCCACGTCGCGATGAGCGCCAGCTCGCCCCCGTTGCCGATGATGTGGCGCGCCTCCCAAGCGGCGATGCGGTGGAGCTCCTGGTTGCGCCCCGGCCTGAGCTCCGCGAGCGACCGCGACACGTCCCAGGCCCAGCCTGGCGCCCAGGGCGAGGCCTCGTCGAGCGCCGACCAACGGCGGCGACGCTCCCCCGACCGCGCGAGCTGCTCCAGCGATGCGAGCCGTTCCCACTTGCCGGCCTGGTCGCCGTGCCACCACAGCGCCCGCAGCCGCTCACGTGAGGTCATCCTGAGCCGGTCGAGGATGCTGCGGGGCGCATCCTGCGGGAGACCGTTTCGCAGCTCGGGCTGCACCAGGACGCTCGTCGCCCAGGCCCTCCAGATGGCCTGGTCGGCCCCGTCGGCCGCCTTGCGCGCCACCACCCCGGTGAGCGCCCACCAGGCCAGGGCGGCCTGCTCCCCGACTCCCGCCGTGAGCCGGTCCACGAGCTCCTGCCCGGTGATGTCGGCGGCCGCGGCGGCGACCCAGTCCTCGAGGGCTCCGCGGGGAAGCATTCCGGGATCCGCGCCGCGCCAGCCACCGTCGGCGAGCCCCGCCGCGATGTTCTCCGGCGAGGCGGACGGGTTGACGAGCTTCGCGCCGCCGCCGTCGCGCTCGGCCAGGAGCTTCGCCGCAGCCGCGAGCTTGCCGGACTCGGCCGAGTCCGGCGGCCCCGCGACCCGCCCGAGCGGCTTGTACCACCCCATGCCGTAGAGGTCGTGGCTGGTCTGCACGCCCATCGGGTCGCCGGCCGGCAGGAACTCGACCGACACGGCCTCCTTGCCCTCGGCAGGGCGCATGACGCGTCCGAGCCGCTGCACGAACACGCGCTCGGACGTCGTGGGCGCAAGGTGCATCACAACCGCGGCTCGCGTCTCGTCCCAGCCCTCGGTGAGCAGGTCCGCGTTGCAGAGCACGTCGATCTCGCCGCGGCCGAACCGGTCGAGCACGCGCTTGAGGTCACGAGCGGGCGTCTGCCCCGACACCGCGGCCGCCTTCACGTCGCGCGCCTGCATCTCCTCGGCGAGGGCATGGGCCTGGGCGACCGTCGCGGTGTACGCCACCCCCGCCAGGCCGAGCGGGCCGAAGTGCTCTGCCCAGACGTCGGCGCAGGCCTGGTGCCACAGCGCCCGGTCCAGCGCCCGCCCGAGGCTCGCCTGGTCGAAGTCGCCACGCACCCGCACGACGTCGGAGAGGTCGACGGCGCGCTCCACGCGGAGGCTGCGAAGCGGGGCGAGGATGCCGCGCTTGATCGCCTCGAGCCGGTCGAGGGTCGCGGCCACCGGCCCGAACACCTGCTCCACGTGGCCGGTGGTCGTGGCGGGCGTCGCGGTGAAGCCGGCGAGCGTCGCGTTCTTCGCGCGGTCGAGCAGCCGCCGGGTCTGCGCACCGAGCGTGGTGTGCGCCTCGTCGCAGATGACCAGGCCGATGCGGTCCCACTCCATCGTGTCCTGGTGGCGAAGGCTCGCCTGGTAGGTCGCAATGGTCACGCCGTGGCGACCGGCGGCCTGCGGCCCGTCGAGGTTGTAGGCGACGCCGGGGAAGTGGCGGACGAGCGCGGCAGCGGTCTGGTCGGCGAGATTGCGGCGGGGCACGAGGACGAGCGTCGGCACGTCGAGTGCCGCCGCGAGCGCGCAGAAGGTGATCGTCTTGCCCGATCCGGTCGGCGCGTGGATCCAGGTGCGGCTCGCGCCCATGTGCAGGTGCGTCGCGAGCTCGTCCAGCGCCTCGAGCTGGTGCTCGCGCAGCGTGACTCCCGGCCAGGCGGCAGCGGGGTCGGCGAGGGCCGCCCTGAGTGCGTCGGCTCGCGAGTTGGCCGCGACGGTTGTCGGTTCGGTCATGCGCTCACAACGAAGATCGCGCGCTGGTGCAGCGAGTGATGCCCGTCGACATACTGCGGTCCCGAGTGCTGCGCTCTCAGTGTCGGTGCTCCGAGGCCGCATGGGCCGTTGGAGAACGGGACCTGCCGGGCGGGCGCCCTGATCGGCGCGAGATCTCGATACTACCACCGGGGCGACGAGGGAGCATCATCACCCATCGTTAGTGTGCGCTCCGTGTCCGGTTCGAGTTGGATTCGTCCTGTCGTCCTCGCCGTGTCGTGTTTGATCCTCGGGTTCGTGGGTGGCTGGAGCCTCGCAACCATCGGCGGCGACAACGTCAGCCTCCCCGACGCCAGTGTCGACGTCACCGTGCAGGAGCCCACGCCGCGGACGACGACCGTCGAAACGCAGGCCGAGCGGGCACCCGCGCGGAGCACCGTCGCCGTCGCCGTCCTCAACGGCACCACCAGAGCCGGCCTGGCCGCGACCACCGCAACGCAGCTCAAGGGTCTGGGCTACTCCACGGTCACCACCGGCAACACCGCGGCCCAGACCGGGCCCACGGTCGTCTATTACCGCGAGACGGCGAAGCTCGCCGCCGACCAGCTCGCGAAGGACATGCAGGTCGACACGGTGACGCCGATCGCAGGCACCCCGCTGGCTCAGTCGGCGCCGTCGACCGTCCAGGTCGTCGTCGTGCTCGGCGGGGGGTAGACGGAAGGCGCTCGGGTTTCGCTACCGTTGGGTCGAGCGAGCCACCCGCGAGCGAAGGGACGGATCCGGTGGACGTCACCGAAGCCACGTTTCAGACCGAGGTCATCGAGCGCTCCCGCGATATCCCCGTGGTGGTCGACTTCTGGGCGGCGTGGTGCGGTCCGTGCCGCCAGCTGGCGCCGATCATCGAGGACATCGCCGACCGGCGGGCCGACGAGGTCGTGCTCGCCAAGGTGGACATCGACGCGAACCCCGGCCTGGCGCGCCAGTACGAGATCATGAGCATCCCGGCGGTCAAGGGGTTCCGCGACGGCGGCGTGGTCGCGGAGTTCGTCGGGCTCCAACCCGCAGCGTCGATCGAGTCGTTCTTCAACCGGGTCATCCCGTCAGCCGTCGAGAAGCTCGTGGCGCTCGGGGACGAGGCGTCGCTCCGCGAGGCGATCGTTCGCGACGCGGGCCACACCCCGGCGCGCGTGGCGCTCGGGAGGATCCTCCTCGACGACGGCCGGCGCGACGAGGCGGTCGAGGTGCTCGAGCCGGCCTCCCACGACCTCGCGGCGCAGGGCCTCCTCGCACGGGCACGGCTCGCCGATGTCGACGCTCCCGACGTCGCCGCGGGCCTCGCGGCGCTCGACCGCGGCGACCGCGAAGCCGCGCTCACCCACCTGCTCGACGCCGTGCGCGGATCCGACGGCGAGCTTCGCGACACCGTCCGCGCGGCGATGGTCGGGATCTTCGGCGACCTCGGCGATCAGCACCCCCTCACCGTCCGGTTCCGCCGGCGGCTTTCGCAGGCCCTCTACTGACCGCGCCGGCCAAGGACGAGACCCTCGCGCTGTTCGCGGGGATCGCCGACGACTATCTGCGCGGCGGCTCATTGCTGTCCCTGGGCCAGGACCCGGCCTGGCGGCGTTTCCTGGTGGAGCGGGTGCCGGTCGGCCCCGACGCTCACGTGCTCGACATCGCGACCGGCACCGGCGCGGTCGCGATCGAGCTCGCGCAGCGCACCGGCTGCCGGATCACCGGCATCGACCAGAGCACCGACATGCTCGCCCAGGCGCGGCGCAACGTCAGCGAGGCGGGCCTGGGCGATCGCATCACGCTCCTGGCGGGCGAGGCCGAGCGGCTGCCGTTCCCCGATGCGTCGTTCGACGCCGCCACCTTCACCTATCTGTTGCGCTACGTCGCCGACCCGGGGGCGACCCTTCGCGAGATCGCCCGGGTCGTCCGCACGGGCGGGGTCATCGCGAGCCTCGAGTTCGGAGTGCCGCCCGGCTTCTTCGCGCGCATGGGGTGGCACGCCTACACCGGGGTGGTCTTGCCGATCGCCGGGCGGATGATGTCCCCGGGATGGGGCTCGGCCATGTCGTTCCTGCGCAAGAGCATCCCTGAGTTCTGGCGCACGCACCCGATGGCCGAGGTCGTCGACATGCACCGCGCCGCCGGCATCGACGAGCTGCGGGTGCGTCGGCTCACGCTCGGCGCGGCGGTCGTCATCTGGGGGGTCCGGAGGACCTAGTGCGCTTCGCGGGACGGGCCAGCCTGTCGCCGCCCACGCATTCGGCAGGCACCATGGTGCGGACCGCCCAAGCGACCGACAAGCTCAGGGCCCAGCGGTGCCGGGTGCGCCGCCCGATTCCCCGGAGCCGTCCCCGATCGCGTTCGCTTCAGGAGCAACGTCGGCGGCGTTACGGCGCACGGCGCGGCGAACCAGGAACACCGCCACGACGGCGAGGCCGCCCAGCACGATCAGGATGATCGCCCAGACCGGGAACCCGCCGTCCGACTTGGCGGGCTTGTCGCCGGGCAGCGCGCCGGCCTGATCGAAGGCCTGCAACCGCTTCGCCACGTTGATGGTGCCCGCGATGTCGTCGGATCTCAGCGTGTCGATCTCGGCCTGGAACGCCTGATCGCGTTCGCTCTGGAAGACGTCGGCGTTGATCCCGAGCTGCCGGTTGCCGAGCACAAGGACCGCGTCGATATTGTCGACGCCGATCTTCTTGGCAAGCCCGGCCCGCAGATCGAAGGCGAGTTTGTCCAGGTTCTTCGGTCCCGTCGCCACGACGACGAACTTCGTGGGGAACGCCTTCGCGCGCAGCTCGTCCGCGGCGCTCTGCAGCCGGGCGCGATCCTCGGCTGACCGCGTGACCCCGGTGTCGAACACGACGTCGCCCGCCTGCAGGTCGGCGACGCTGACCGCGGCGTGCGCGGCCGGTGCCACCAGGCAGGCCACGGCGAAGGCGGCCAGGATCAAGACTCGACGCATCGCGAGCGATCCTACTTCTGGCCTCCGCTGCCCCCGGACCACGTCGTCGCTACGCGCGGATCGTGAGGGGGGTGCCGGGCGCCACGAGCCGGGAGATACGCAGGATGCTCTCGTTGCTGTGGCGGATGCAGCCGTGGCTGGCGCGCGTGCCGATGAGCTGCGGCAGGCTGGTGCCGTGCATGGCGAACCGGCCGTTCCCCCCGGCGTACTCGTTGAGCGTCTCCGAGAAGCCCGTCGTCACCAGCACGACCGGCCCGAGGAACCCGTTCGGCGAGGTGAGTACCTTCTCCGCGATGGCGAACCTGCCGATCGGCGTCGGGGTCCCCGGCTTCCCGATCGCGTTGCGCACGAGGAGAACTAGGAGCCCCTTGCGGTAGACGTAGGTGCGCCGCTCGCTCTGGTCGATCACGATGCGCATGGGGTTCTCACGGAAGCGCAACACGTCGGCCACGACCCAGCCCGAGCTGCCGTTGGGCCGGCGCGGCAGGAGCAACCGCACCCATTCCTGGTCGTTCACGACACGACGCTCGACCACGAGCAGGATCGTCGGCCCGCCGCCGAGCGGCGCAACCGGCTGCAGCACCCCGATCGCCTTCGACTTGTGGTCGGGCTTCGTGCGGACCGCCGTCGGCGCGAGCACCCGGGCGCTCCACGACACCTTGTTGGTCGGACCGGTGATCTCGGCCGCGCGCGCGCCCTCAGCCAGCACCAGGAGCGCCACCGCGGCCATGATGGCCAGCGCCAGCTTCCATGCCGTGCGGGGTGCGGTTCGCGGTGACATAGCTGGCATCATGATTCCAGTGTCGACAGGCGACCCCAAATGCTGAAGTTCGCGGCGGTTGCCGCGGCGGGATCCGGGGTGGGGTTCTTCGATCGGCTCGTCGACTGGGCCACCGATCACGGGTATCTGGCGATCGCCGGGATCGTCGCGGGCGACGGCGTGTTCCCGCTGTTCCCGGGCGAGACGGTCGTCGTGACGGGCGGGACGCTCGCCGCGACCGGCCACCTGAGCCTGCTCGGCGTGATCCTCGCCGGAGCGATCGGAGCGGTCGTCGGCGACTCCGCGGCGTACTGGCTCGGCCGAGCCGGCGGCGTGCCGATCCGCCGCTTCTTCTCGCGACTGGCGGGCCACGACCGCGTGCTCGCGGCGGAGCGGATGGTCGCGCGACGCGGCCCAGCCCTCGTCTTCGTCGGCCGGTTCCTTCCGGGCATCCGCCTGGCGATCAACCTGTCGTGCGGCGCGGGGCAGATGGCCTACAAGCGCTTCATCATCTTCGACTCGCTCGGTGCGCTGCTGTGGTCGACGCAGGCGGCCGCGCTCGGCTACATCTTCGGCAAGTCCTTCGAGAGCCGACCCTGGATCGGCCTGCTCATCGCACTCGGAATCGCGCTGCTGGTCGGCGGGATCGTGGCGGTGCGGGAGCGCAAGCACATCCAGCACGAGAAGGAGCGGGCGCTGGCCGAGGCCGGGCTCGCGCAGGAGGAGCAGGGTCCGACCGTCAGCCGGTGACCGGCGTCCGCCCGGTCACCGCCGTGCGCAGGTAGGTCACCCGCCGCACCGCGGTCGTCGACGTGCAGCCGGTGCCCTGCACCAGCACGCGAAGCCGCGCGGCGCCGGAGGCCGTGCGAACCACGATGAGCGGGAGGGTGATCGTACGCGACAGTCCCCGCGGCCAGGCGCGGGATGCGCACGACCAGACTGCCGTTGACGAAGCTGCTGCCGGGGGGCCTGCGCACGAGCGACGCGGACGCGGGCAGCGTAATCGTGACGCGCACGTTCCGCGCGGTCACGGCGCAGCCGTTGCGCACGCCGACCTTCATGCTGGTGCTCGTACCGGCGCGGACGCTGCCGGGCCCGGTCGTGGAGACGACGAACCGGCCGAGCCGCGTGACCGTCGCGTCGCCCACCGGGGCCGTCGCGGGATCGTCCGAGCTGACCGCGCCGGTGTTCGATCCGCTGACCACGGCCTGGTTCGCGATCGACGCGGCTCCGAAGGGCAGCGGGTCGCGCACCCGGACGCGGAAGCGCACCGTGGCCGTCGCGCCGACCCCCAGGGTGCCGAGGTCGACCACCACCGTGCGATCCCCGGCGGAGCTCCCGTCGATCACCGTGCCCTGGGTGGTGATGAGCGACCCCGGCATCACCGCGACGTTCGCGTCGAGGGCGTCGCTCAGCCGGAGGCCGGTCGCGGGGGCGGTGCCGGCATTGCGGACGGTGAGCGTGTAGCCGATGGTGTCGCCGGCGGAGGGACCGGATGGCGCGGTGTCGGTGACGACCGCGTCGGACTTCTCGACGACGAGGCGCGGTGCCGCGGCGACGACCGTGGTGACGAGGTTTGAGGGCGACGTGAACGGCTGCCCCGACGTCAGTGCCGTATAGGCCGTCGACGCCCGGTTCGTGATCGACGACCCGTTGGCTGCCGTGGCCGAGATCCGCACCTTGAACCGCACACCGGTCACCGAGTCAGGGCCCGATGTCGGCAGCGTCCCACCGTTCGTCGCGTTGGCGCCGGGACCGAGTCGGAATACCACCCGGTTGCCGGCCGCGTCGAACTCCGCCTGATCGTCACCGGGCGCGTCGGTCTTGGCGCCTGCGTTCGGCCCGGTCGTGATCGAGAGGCTCCCGGCCACATACTGCGTCCCTGCGGGAATCGTGTCGGTGAGGACGAGCCCGGCAGCGGGGTCGAGGCCGGTGTTGGCAACGGGGACCGTGTAGGTCAGGACGTCGCCGGGCTCGGGTTGACCGCCGTTGTCGTCGGCGACGCTCTTCACGAGGCTGGGCTGAACGCGGGGCGCCTGCAGCTTGACGCTGGTTGTCACCGGCCCGGGGAAGTAGACGTCGCCGGTCGAGCTGAACGTGAACGTCGCCGAGGTGGCGGCGTTTGGGATGGCGGTGCTGGCGTCGAGCAGGTCAATGTCGAAGCCGAGCTGGTTCGCGTGGTTCGGCGTCTTCGCGCCGATGGGCGCGCCGAACGCGCTGATGGTGCTGTTGAACACGTTGTCGACCGGGTTCGCCGCGTCGGCGAGCGAGGTGGTGAGTGCGCCGGACTGCATCTGCACCTGGTCGCCGGTGAGCCCGAGATCACCCTCGTAGCTCACGGCGCCGAGCGTGGCGCTGACCGCGCCCGTGACCGGCGTGAGGAACCCGTTGATCGTCGCGCTCGGACTCAGGCTCCCGCTGACCGACTGGTACCCGTCGAAGACGGTGAGGTTGCGCAGATCCGCGGCGGGGTCGGTGCGGACGACCACGAGCGACCAGCCCGCGTAGCGGTCCGCACCGGTGCCGGCCTGCACGTTCGCCACCGTGTAGGTGCCTGCGCCGCCCGCCTGCACGAGGGAGGTCACGTCGGCGAACCCCTGGTAGCGGGTGCCGGTCTGGCCACCGAGGGCCGCGTCGTTGGTATCGATCTGCGTCGCCGTGATCGCGGAGTAGGCGCCCGACGCCGGCGTGCGGAACGCGACCTGACCGCGCAGTGCGGCATTCGGCGCGGCGGCGGTCGGCGGGACCGGCGCCGGTGCGGCGCCACCGGCGGCACCGCCGTTGGAGGTATCGGCACCCCAGTAGAGCCCGGCGAACAGAACGTCGCCCCCGACGGGCAGGGTCAGCACGGCGCTGCTCGAGTCGAACGTCGTGGCGTCGGCGTCCACGTCGACGAACGTCATGTTGAACGTGTTGTCGTTCAGGTTGCCGCCCGCCTGCGCGCCGGCGCACCGGCTGTCGGCCGTGGGACAGGTCATGAGCGTGTTCCCGACGATGGCGATGTCGCCGCTGGTGTTGAGGTCGCCGGTCGCGGGAAACCGCTTGGTGTAGTCGCGCACGCCCAGGGCAGACCCGGCGAAGGCGCCGCAGAGGATCGCGGCCAACGCGATCCGGGCGATGGTCGTCGGCCGCCGTGGCGCGGCGCCGCACGCTGGTCGAAGGCTGGACATCCCGACCCAGACGTCTTCTACGCGATGTCGCCGGCCCCTTCCGCGACGCCGAGCGACCCGGCGATGGGCTGCAGCGCGGCGACCACGAACCGGATGTGCTCGTCGAGGTCGCGTCCGATCTCGTCGGCGCCGCGCACGACGTCCTCGCGGTTGACCCCGGCGGCGAAGCTCGGCTGCTTGAGCTTCTTCCTCACCGACTTGGGCTCGAGGCCCTCGAAGCCCTGGGGGCGCACGAGCGCGCATGCGTGGACGAAGCCGGACAGCTCGTCGCACGCGTAGAGGTGACGTTCGAGTGGAGTCTCGCGCGCCAGGTGGAGGTGCTCTGCGTGGCTCAGGATCGCCCGCCGGAACCAGTCCGGGTATCCCAGCGCGGCCAGCACCGGCTCGCCGTCCTGCGGATGTTGCTCCAGCGTGGGATGGCGCTCCCAGTCGAAGTCGTGCAGCAGGCCGACGCACCCCCACACGTCGGGGTCCTCGCCGAGCTCGGCGGCGTACGCGCGCATGGCGGCCTCGACCGCGAGGGCATGGCGCCGCAGCCCCTCGCCCTGCACCCATTCGTGAAGGAGCACGATCGCTCGTTCGCGGTCGCTCGCGATAGGCTCGGTCACGTGGTGGAATCTACCGTCCGCATGTATTCGCTCGAGGAGGGTCTCGCGGCCGCCGATGCGGCGGGCACCGCGCTCGTCGCGCTGGGAATGCCGTCATGCCCGTCCTGCGAGCTGCTCGACGCGACGCTCGCGGCGATCGGCCGCAGCCGCGCCGGCTTGTGGGTCGGGATCGCCGCGCTCGCGACGCCGGATGATTGGGCCGCGCGGGAGCGGCTGCTGTGGCCGCGCGGGATCCACGTGAGCCGGGCGTCGTTGCCGGCGCTCGTGCTGGTCCGGGATGGCGAGGTGGCCGCCATCCGCCAGGGCGGCGGACCGGCATCGGCCATCGACGCGTGGCTCACCGAGGTGCTTGGCCCGCCCGACGTTCCGCTGGAGCCCGGGATCACCGGAGACGAGGCCGCCCGGCTCGACTCGCTGGCCACGTTGCGGGTGCGCCACCTGCGCACCCACGGGATTCACGCGGTCGACTGACGGCGTGCGTCGACGGTGACCTGGCGCAGTTGCTCGGCCAGGTCGTCGGTGAGCGAGCCGGGCGGGAGCTGCCAGCGCCAGTTGCCCCGCCGGCGCGAGGGGGTGTTCATGCGTGCCGACCGCCCGAGTCCGAGGAGGTCCTGCGCCGAGACGATGGCGATGCGCGACGGGGCGGCGTGGGCGAGCCGTACCAGCGCCCAGGGCGACGGCGCCTCGTCGATTCCCGCGGCCGCCAGCGATCGCTCCAGGTGCCGGCGTTCGTCCCGGGTCGCCCCCGTGAGCCACTCGGCCGCGGTCGCGTTGTCGTGCGTGCCGATGTAGATCAGGCGGTCCTCGTCGTGCCAGAGCCGGCCGTCCTGCACGGAGCCGCCCATGAGCTCGAATTGCAGTACCGCCATGCCCGGCAGCGCGAACTCGCGACGCAGGCGGTGGACGGCCGGGGTGATGACCCCGAGGTCCTCGGCGACCAAGGGCACACGTCCGAGGGCGGCGCGAACCGTGGTCAGGAGCTCACGGCCCGGGGCACGGCGCCACTTGCCCGATCGGGCGGTACGAGCTCGCCCGGGGATCGCCCAGTAGGCGACGAGCCCGCGGAAGTGGTCGATCCGGACGGCATCGACAAGCTCCAGCGTGCGGCGCACCCGCTCGGTCCACCAGCGAAACCCGTCGGCGCGCATCGCGGGCCAGTTGTAGAGGGGGCTCCCCCACAGCTGGCCGTCGTCGCTGTAGTAGTCCGGCGGGCAGCCGCCGACCTCCCGAGTGACGAACAGGTTGGGGCGAAGCCGCGCGTCGGCGCCGTCCATCGCCACGTAGAGCGGCATGTCGCCGAGGAGCCGCACGCCGCGGTCGTTGGCGTAGCGACGGACCGCCCCCCACTCCCGGTCGAACCGCACCTGGTCGGCGATCGCGCCGGGGCCGGCGTAGGCCGCCCAGTCGCCGATCCACGACCCGTGCCGAACGACGAACCCCTCGATCTCGTCGACGCTGACCGGCGCGTCCGGCTCGGCGAGCAAGCCGGGCCACGCGGCGAACGCCGACCGCGCCTCATACGGCGAGCGCAGACGGTTGGGCGGCCCGAGCGGGAGGATCTGCCACCATGTCTGCCCGGCCGCGACGAGCCAGTCGACGAAGCGGTAGGCCTCCGGGCCCAGCCGTCCGCCCGGCAGTGACGCGACGTGCAGCAGGACGCCCGAGGCGCGTCGCGCGAGCGGGTCGTGGCGGGCGCGCGGCGGCATCGTGTCGACATTCTGGCGGTACCGCCGGACCGCCCCCGTCGCCCGTTGGTCGCTGTTCGGGCCGGACGGGGTCGGGTACCCTGGCGGCGTGACGGCGGGTCGGGGCAAGGGCGCACGTGTGGCACGGCGAGCGTGGCGCACGCTCGCGCGTCGTCCACGGTCGTGCAGCCCGGTGGAACGCGGGTAGTGCCATGCAGCCCTCGATCGGCGCGACGCCGCGCGCGGCGGCCGGGGTCACGCTGGTGGGCCGCGAAGCCGACATCGCGACGGTCGGCAAGCTGCTTCGCTCGCCCGACGTCCGCCTGGTCACGCTCACCGGGGTCGGGGGCGTCGGAAAGACCGGGCTCGCCCGCGTGCTCGCGGACGAGGCCGCGAACGCGTTTCCGGATGGTGCGGTGTTCGTTCCGCTCGCGCCCCTGCACGATCCCGCCCATGTCGTCTCGGCGATCGGTCGCGGGCTCGGGATCCGCGAGGAGGGCGATCGTCCGCTCGTCGACGCCGTCCAAACGGAGCTCGGCGGGCTCGAGATGCTGCTCGTGCTCGACAACTTCGAGCACGTCATGGACGCCGCCACCCTGGTCGCCGAGCTCCTCGACCGCTGCCCGTCGCTGTCGATCCTCGTGACCAGCCGCACCTCGCTCCGCCTGATGGAGGAGTGCGAGTACATGGTCGATCCGCTCGCGCTGCCCGCCCTCGGCCGCCTGCCGCCGCCGGAGGAGCTCGCCCGCTTCCCGGCGGTGGCCCTGTTCCTCGATCGCGCGACCATGGTGGCGCCGGACTTCCGCCTCATCGCAGACAACGCCGTCGTCGTCGCGGGGATCTGCTCCCGCCTCGACGGCGTGCCCCTCGCCCTGCAACTCGCCGCCGCACGACTCAAGCTGCTCTCGCCGGAGCAGATGCTGGAGCGGCTTGCGAGCCCCCTCGACCTGCTCGTGGGCGGCGCTCGCGACCTCCCGACCCGCCAGCAGACGCTGCGGCACACGCTGGAGTGGAGCCACAGCCTGCTGAGCCCCAGCGAGCAGCGGGTGTTCGCGCGCCTCGCGGTCTTCGCCGGAGGATGCTCGCCCCCGGCCGCCGAGGCGATCGGCGGGCTGGGCGGCCTGTCCGACAGCGTGCTTGGCGACCTGATCGCCCTGGTGGACCATAGCCTGCTGCGCCGCAGGGAGGGCGCCGACGGCGATGCGCGCCTCGTGATGCTCCAGACGATCCGGGCGTTCGCGTCCGAGCACCTCCGGGAGAGCGGCGAGGCGCCCGCGGTGCGGACCGCTCATGCCGACGTGTTCCTCGCCATGGCCGAGGATGCCGCCCCCGCGCTGAGATTCGATGCCGACGTCGCAGCCCTCGACCGGGTGGAGGCCGAGCACGACAACCTGCGCGCGGCACTTCGGTGGTGCATCGAGACCGGCGACGCGCCGCGCGGGATCAGGATGGGCGCCGCGCTCGCCCGGTTCTGGCTGGTGCGCGGCCATCTGACGGAAGGCCGGGGATGGCTCGACGCCGTCCTGGCGCTCGACGCCGCCAACGCGCCTCCTGGACCACGGGCGCGTGCGCTCTGGGGCGCCGGGGTGCTGGCGCACTTCCAGAACGACTACGAGCTCGCGGCGGCGCGGTTCCGCGAGAGCCTCGTCCTGGCCCACGCGATCGGCGACCGGGAGGCCGAGGCCAACGCGCTGTCGGGCCTGGCCACCACGGTCGGACGGCACCACGATCCCGAGGCGGCGCGCGACATGTACGGCGAGGCGATGATGATCGCCGAGGAGCTGGGCGACGCGCATGTGCTGGCGACCCTGCGCGGGGGCCTCGCGACGCTGCTGTGGTACCACGGCGATCTGGCGGCCGCCCGGCCGCTCCTGCGCGAGAGCCTCGCCGAGACGGAGGCGCTCGGGCTCGCATACGACGCCGCGAGCGTCGGCCAGATCCTGGGGTGGCTGGCACTGGCCGACGGCAAGCTCGACGAGGCGCGGCGGCTGCTCGAGTCGGCGCTCGCCGCGCTCGCACGCCTGCAGGACCGCTGGGGTGTCGCGCGCTGCCGCCTCGGCCTCGGCCACACCGCGAACGCCGCCGGGGACTTCCGCGCCGCGCGCACGAGCTTCGCGGAATGCCTGCGCATCGTGGGAGAGCTCGGCCACAGGCTCATCCAATGCGCCTGCATCGGCGGCCTCGCGATCGCGGCTGCCGCCGAGGGGCGGGCGGACCGGGCCGCAACCCTGTTCGGTGCGGCGACGTCGCTTCGGCTCACGCTCGGGGCGAACCACTCCGCACTGGTGCAGAGCGCGCAGGACGCCGGCATGGCCGCCGCCCGCGAGGCCCTCGGCGAGCAGGCGTTCGAGCGAGCGTTCGAGGCAGGCGCGGCGCTCACGCTGGAGGAGGCGCGGTCGCTCGCGGACCGCGAGGCGGCGGAGGGTGAGACGGGGACGGACACCGGGCTGACGCTCGCGGAGCTCCGGGTCCTGCGCCTCGTCGCCGACGGGTTGACGAACGCCGACGTCGCCCGGGAGCTGGTGGTGAGCGAGCGGACGGTGCACGCGCACCTGCGCACGATCTACCGCAAGCTCGGCGTCGGGAGCCGGGCTGCGGCGACGCGGTTCGCCGTCGAGCGCGGTCTCGTCGCCGCGACCTGACCAATCTCGGCATGCCGGTTCGGCATTTCTGCCGATGCCCGCCACGGAGCGGCGTCATAGCTTGGCGGCGACCATCACGCCAGGAGGCACCGATGAGCACCGCTACGTTGAACCGACCGTCGTCGCGCCGCACCGACGAGCAGGTGGTCGCGTCGCTGCGCGCGGGGAACGAGGAGTCGTTCGCCGCCCTGGTGGACGAGTGCCAGCCGGTGATGTTGCGCGTGGCCGAGTCGCTCAGCCCGACCCGCGCAGCAGCAGAGGCCGCGGTTCATGAGGCCTGGCTCGGCGTGCTCCGAGGTCTCGGCGACTTCCACGGTCAGTCCACCCTCCGCGCCTGGGTCATGCGCGTCCTGGTGGACGGCGCTACACAGGCAGGAGGTGCGCTGCCGTTCGCGTCGGTCGGCGATCGCGAGCCCGCGGTCGCCCCAGACCGTTTCCTGCCGGCGGACCGCGCCTCGTTCGCCGGCCACTGGGTGGAGGCCCCGGTGGCCTGGGACCGCGAACGCCTCAGCGGCCGCGGCGTCGACGGCGTGCTGCGTGCCGCGATCGGCACGCTCCCGCCCGCCCAGCGCGTGGTAGTGACCCTGCGCGACGTGAACGGCTGGTCGTCGCGGGAGGTCTGCGACGCCCTCGGCCTCTCGCCGGCCGATCAGCTTACCCTGCTCCACCGCGGCCGCTCGGCCCTGCGCAACGCCGTCGACGCCCACTTCGCGGCCGCCGCCTGACGGGCGGCATCTCCTCCGCAGGCGCGGGGCGGCGGTGCCGTCGGGACGGTTGAGCGATGCGATACTCGCCGCGGTGGTGATCGACTGGTCAGAAGGGGACTACGGCCACATCGCGACGGAATTGGAGTCGATCGCGATTGCAGTCGTGAAGCGACTCGGCATCGCCGCCGGGCAACGGGTGCTGGACGTGGGATGCGGAACGGGCAATGCCGCGCTCGCCGCGGCGCGCGCGGGCGCCGCGGTCACAGGCGTCGACCCTGCAGCCGGGCTCCTCGCGGTGGCCCAACGTCGGGCGGAGGAGAACCGCCTGGACGTCGAGCTCCTTCGAGGAGATGCCGAGGAGCTCCCGGTCGCCGGGGCGTTCGACGTCGTCATGAGCGTGTTCGGCGTGATCTTCGCCGCTGACGCTCCGCAAGCCGCTCGGGAGATGATCCGCGCAACGCGGCCGGGAGGCGTTGTCGCGCTGACCTCATGGTGCCCGGACGGGGGAATCAACGCCGCCGCAGAGGTGCTCTGGGATGCCCTTCCCAAGCCCGAGGGGCCCGTGAACCGCTGGGG
This sequence comes from uncultured Thermoleophilia bacterium, assembly GCA_963706315.1. Classification (GTDB taxonomy): domain Bacteria; phylum Actinomycetota; class Thermoleophilia; order Miltoncostaeales; family Miltoncostaeaceae; genus CALMEC01. The sequence continues at coordinate 121,921 of CAVPMA010000015.1, forward strand.
CGACCCCCGATGGGTCGAGTCGCTGCTGACTCGAGCGGGCTCCGGACGGGTGACGATCGACGAAGCCGAACACGTCTTCCGGGCGGAGTCGCCGGAGGCGTTCTTCGCCGAGAACGAGGAGCTTCATCCCGTGTGGAGGTGGGGGCGCCGCCGGTTGTCGGCGGAACGATGGGACCTGGTTCGCAGCGACAGCGTTGCGACCCTCCGCTCCTGGAACGAGGATGCGGGTGCCTTTGCGGCGACAAGCCGCTACCTGCTCGTTCAGGCCACTCGCTGACGGACGCGCCCACGACCTGGTGAGGGCATTCACCGCGAGATGAAGGCCAAAGCGGCACCGTCGTCTCCCCGCGAGACGTGGTTGCTATCGCGGCGGGATGTCGAATGCGATGTGGCCCTCCGCATGGGCCACAGACGGACCGTCGGCCACCCGCCTCACGGTGCACCTCTGACCGCCGCAGCGCACGGCGACCGTCAGCGCGGCGCCCTCGGTCGCGACCAGCAGATCGCCGCTGCGAACGCCGGCGCGTCGCAGCGCGCCGCCGCTGACCCGCAGAACCGTGTCCGAGCCGGGATGGAGGTTTCCGGGCACGCCCCGGTCGGCGAGCAAGGCGTATCCGCGCTCGAAGCCGCGCGGGACGAAGCCGACGCTCTCCACCCCGATGTCGCCGCCGCTCGCGAGGCTGGGGTGGACGACCAGCCGGCTGCGGCCACGGGCGTCGATCGCCCACACCCGGCCGCTCAGCTCGTCCGGCGCGATCAACTGTCCGCCGAAGCGCCCGAAGCGGCGCGGGGCGACCGCGATTCCCCCTTCCACGGGCGGCACCGAGCGGGTGAGCGTGCTCACGCGGCCACGGCAGTCGACCGCGGAGACGGTCGTTCCCACGCCGTCCGACTGTGTGAACAGGAGACGATGGCCGAACGTGCCGATGCGGTCGAAGGTGATGCCGTTGGGTAGGCCCCCGGCGGCGGGCAGGCTCGCGAAGCGCCTCGCGCGGCCGGCGGGGTCGACGCGGATGATGCCGAGCGCGCCAGCGGCCTCGAGGGCGTAGATGTCGTCCCGTCGCCACGAGCATCCGGCCCGCGTGAGCCGGCGCTGCGGGGCGACGGCGATGTAAGGCTCTGTGGAGGGGGAGGTGGAGTAGCCGTCGGGCCCACGCGCGAACAGCCGCGCCTGGTTGCCACCGGAGGGGAGCAGCGCGAGCCGGCCGCCGGCCGCGACGACCAGCGTCCCGTCGCGGCGCGGCCCCGCGACGTCCACCCCCTGGCGAATCGGGGCGAAGGGACGCCATGTCGCCTTTGCGGGCGCAGCCGCCTCAGCCGGTGGCGAGAGCCACGTCAGGAGCCCGGCGGCGAGCGCGGATCCAATGGTGAGCGCGAGGCGGCGCATCGAGCACGAGTATGCAACGCGCCTCCTGCACCCGCAATCGAGCGTCACACAAGGAGGTGTCTTCATCACCTGTCTGCGTCAGCGGGATCACTCACCATTCCCCACGGACCCCATGCGAATTCGCAGGATTCTCGGAGGCCGATACCCAGCGGAGCGGCGTAGGAATCGAACCTACCGGGCGGGGGTGAACCCCTCCCCGCTCGTTTTGAAGACGAGTCGGGCCACCAGGCCCCGGCCGCTCCAGGCTCGCGGAGGCTAGCCGCCGCGCCGATGATCGGCGCGACGTCCCGCGTCGACCAGGAAGGCACGCATGCCCGAACAGACGCCCACGCCCGGTGACGGAGGCGGCACGGTGGCCGTGATCGTGGTCTCCGGCGTGGGCGACGACAAGTTCGGCAGCGGACGCGACGCGGCGAAGGCGCCGACCACGTGGTGGTCGTGGGCCACAGCCAGGGCACCGCACCGACTCTCGCGACCCTCGGGGACGCGCGCCGATCACGTTCCTGAGCTACGGCTGCCCGGCCGCCCAGACCTACGAGCGTCGCTTCCCAGGCCAGTTCACCTCGTGGGTCGGCGCGCCGACCGGCCCGACGTCGATCGGCCGCCGGGTCGACGTCTTCCGTGCGGGTGACTTCATTGGCCGCGCGATCAAGCCGCCGCCGCGAGCTTCGACCCGCGCCAGGTGACGCCGCAGCCGCTCGGGCAAGAGCGCTGCCTGGGGCCAGGCCGGCGCGCGGCGCGCCACGTGGTCGTGTCGCCCGACCCGGCCGGGCTCGCCGACCCCCCGCTCGACGACCTCACCGTCGCGTCGCGGGACGAGCCGCCGGTCAGCCCGTCGGCGGCGTGAGGTTGATCCGGAACCGGTCGATCAGCCCCCCCGTCGGGGTGATCGCCCGGACCCCGATCTTGGTGGGCGTGGCCTCGACCTGCAGGAAGTGGTACGCCGGCTTGCAGAGCACCAGGCCGGCCGCCTTGCGCGTGCACGGGTAGAGGTTCGCGCCGCCGCCGCCGGTGGTGACGTAGGTGACCGTCTTGTACTGGATGCGCTCGTACCCGTGGTTGTGGCCCTGCAGCACGAGCCGCACCTTGTACTTCACGAACAGCGGCTCCCACAGGCGCTGCTGCACCAGCTGCGGCTCGTGGAGCCCGGCAGTGCGGGTGGGCTGGTGGTAGGCCACGATGACCGGCCGGACCTTCTCCGCCGCCAGCACCCGGCGCAGGAACGCGAGCTGCCTGGGGTTGTCGGGCTGGTTGGCGTCGAGCACCACCAGGCGCGCGGGCCCGGCGAGGAACGTGTACCAGCGCGACGGGCTCGCGAGTGTCGTCGCGGTCGAGCGGCCGCCGAGGTCGTGGTTGCCCCACGCCGCCCGGTAGCGCACGCCCAGGTCGATGAGGCACTTCTCGGGCGTGTCGAACGTCGCGGGGCTGGCCGTACCCCTGGGGTAGAAGTTGTCGCCGGTCGTGAGCACGAACGCGAACTTGGCCTTCTGGTACTCCTGGCACATGCGCTTGGTCACGGCGGCCTGGCTGATCGTGCCGCTCCCCCAGTCGCCCTTGACCGCGAACCGCACCCCGAGCGCGGAACCCACCGGCGCAAGGCCGAACGCGACGGCAACGAGCGCGGCGGCCTTGAGGCGGCTCAACCGTGCGACGGCGAGCCCTCCATTTCGGCGCGCAGCTCCGCCGCTCGCCGACGAAGCCGTGCGCGGGCGGCCTCGAGGTCCGCCACGTGGGTCTCCGCGTCCAACGGCGGTGCGGGCGGCGCCTGCGGGCCGGGTGGTGCCGGCGGGGCGGGCGCGGCAGCCTGGGTGGCCGGCTCGGACACCGGCTCCTCCCACGGCGCCGGTCCGGCCAGCTCCACGGCCTGGGCGGCGAGCCGGCGCCGGCGCGCCAGGGCCGCTCCTGCCCCGAGACCTGCCCCTGCGGCGGTCGCGATGAGAAAACGACCGATGGCTCCCATGACTTCCTCCTCAGACGGTCGCCGCCATGGTAGACCCGATGCCCGACAGATGGCGCAAAGTGGCGTCAGAATCGGAACGAACGTGCGCAACGTGGGACGTTTCGCTGGTATATTGTCGCGCCTGCTCACGCCGGAAACTGGCGTCTGCGCGCGTTGAGGCGACCCGCCTCGATCGGTCGACGAAGAGCTTTGGAGGCTGGGATCAACCCGTACGAAATCATGCTCATCCTGAACCCCGAGGTCGGCGGCGAACGCCACGACGACATCGTGGAACGCGTCCGCCAGCTGGTGGTCGGAGGCGACGGCGCGGTCGTCCAACTCGACGACTGGGGCGAGCGCCGGATCGCCTTCCCCATGGGGGGACAGGCAACCGGCCGCTACATGGTGCTCACGTGCGACGCGCCCGGCTCCGCGCTCAGCGAGATCGAGCGCGTCCTGTCGATCAACAAAGACGTCGTCCTGCGCTCTCAGACCATCCGGCTCAGCCGCGCGCAGGCCGAGATCCAGCGGGAGAAGGGCGCTCAGCCCCCGGCCGACGACCGGCCGGACGGCGAATCGCCGTTCCCGCGCCCGCAGCGTCCGCAGCGCCGCCGGTCCCGATAGCACCGAAGGAGCGAGCAGTGGCAGCAGATCTGAACCGTGTGACCCTGGTCGGGCGACTCACGCGCGATCCCGAGCTCCGGCACACCGCCGGCGGTGACGCCGTGTGCTCGATGCGCCTCGCCGTGTCGAGTCGCTCGCGCGACGAGAACGGCCAGTGGGGTGACAAGTCCAACTTCTTCGACGTGGTCGTGTTCGGCCGCCAGGCGGAGACCGCGAGCAACTACCTCGCAAAGGGCCGGCGCATCGGCGTCGACGGCCGCCTCTCGTGGCGCGAGTGGACGGCGCAGGACGGCGGCAAGCGCCAGTCCACCGAGATCGTCGCGAACGACGTCTTCTTCCTCGACTCGCGCGGCGACAGCGGCGGCGAGGGCGGAGGCGGCGGCTGGTCGGCCCCGGCGGGGAGCGACCTGCCCGTCGACACGAGCGACATGGCGGCCCCCGCGGCCGGCGGCGCCGACGACGACATCCCGTTCTAGGCCCGAGGAGACACAGCCAGACATGCAAGCGATCCTGCTGAAGGAAGTCGAAGGGCTCGGGAAGCCCGGGGCCGTCGTCAACGTGACCCGCGGGTACCTCCGCAACTACTTGCTGCCGCGCAAGCTGGCGGAGCTCGCGACCGCATCGCGCATCGCAGAGGCCGAGCGGCGCATGGAGGCCGAGAAGGCGGCCGCGGCGAAGCGCGCGGCGGAGGCCCACCAGATCGCGGACCTTCTCAACCGCACGATCCTCACCCTCAAGTCCAAGGCCGGCGGCGACGGGCGCCTGTTCGGCTCGATCACGGCGCAGGACGTCGCCGATGCGATCCGTGAGGCGCGGCAGATCGAAATCGATCGCCACGACATCACGATCGAACCGCCGATCCGCCAGACCGGCACCTACGTGATCCCGGTCGAGGTGGTGGCAGGCGTCGTTGCCCAGGTCAAGACGATCGTCAGCCCGCTGCTCGACGGCGAGTCCTGAGCGGAGCCCGCGCCCCGGAGCGCGCTCGCGGGACGGGTATGGCCGAGCGCGTCCCACCACCCCAGAACCTCGAAGCCGAGCAGATGCTGCTCGGCGCGTTGATGGATGCGTCGGGCAACTTCGCCGAGGCGCTCGCCATCGTCGGCGCCGACGACTTCTACCGTGAGGGGCACCGCCTGATCTTTCGGGCGATGCAGGACCTGTTCCACGCGGGCGAGCCGATCGAGCCGATCACGGTCATCGACCAGCTCACCAAGTCGGGCACCCTCGACAACGCCGGCGGCAAGGAGGCGATCCTCGACATCGTCGAGACGGCCTACATCGCCGCGAGCTACCGCACCTACGGTGAGATCGTCCACAACGCCGCAACCCAGCGGCGACTGCTCCTCGTCAGCCAGGAGATCGAGGCGATCGTCGCGGGCCGCGAGGGCGAGACCGACGACATGGTCCAGCGGGCTGAGGACCTCGTCTACGGGCTCTCGCAGGAGGCGACCCGCGGCGACTTCGTGAGCGCGCAGGACCTCGTGCACGCCGGAGTCGAGCGGCTCGTCGCCGCGTCCGAGCGCGGCGTGGAGATCACCGGGCTCGCCACCGGCTTCCTCGACCTCGACAAGCTGACCGGCGGGCTGCGCCCTGCGAACCTCGTGGTCGTCGCCGCCCGCCCCAGCATGGGCAAGACGGCCCTGGCGCTCGGCATGGCCGCCAACGCCGCGCTCGACGACGACAAGACCGTCGCCATCTTCAGCATCGAGATGTCGGCCGACGAGATCGTGGGCCGCATGCTCTCGGCCACCGCGATGGTCGACGGCAGCCGGCTGCGTACCGGGCGCCTCTCGCAGGATGACTGGCCGCGCATCGGTCAGGCCGCCGACCGCCTCGCCAAGTCGAACCTGTTCATCGACGACTCGGAAGGGGTCACCGTGGCGGAGATGCGCACCAAGGCGCGCCGCCTCAAGAGCCGGTTCGGGCTCGACCTGGTGATCGTCGACTACATCCAGCTCATGGAGGGCGCCCCCGGCCGCGGGCGCCGCGACGAGAACCGCGTGCAGGAGATCTCCGCGATCTCCCGGGCGCTCAAGCTCATGGCGCGCGACCTGGACGTGCCGCTCATCTGCGTCTCGCAGCTCAACCGCGGCCCGGACGCCCGCACCGACAAGCACCCGCTCCTGTCCGACCTGCGCGAATCGGGAGCCATCGAGCAGGACGCCGATATCGTCCTCATGCTCTACCGCGACGAGTACTACAACAAGGACAGTGAAGAGAAGGGCATCACCGACCTCGACATCGCGAAGCACCGCAACGGTCCCACCGGCCGCGTCAAGCTGACGTTCATGGACCGGTACGCGAAGTTCGGCAACCTGGCGCCCGAGAGCTAGGAGAGGTCCACTCGATGTCCGCGACCGTGATCGTCGGCGCCCAGTGGGGCGATGAGGGGAAGGGCAAGGTCGTCGACCTGCTCGCGCAGCGCAGCGACGTGGTGGTGCGGTTCCAGGGCGGCAACAACGCCGGACACACCATCGTGCGTGACGGGGAGACGTTCAAGCTGCACCTCATCCCGTCGGGCATCCTCTACCCGGGCAAGCTCTGCATCATCGGCAACGGCACCGTGGTGGACCCCGGGGTGCTGTGCAGCGAGCTCGACGCCCTGGAGGAGCGTGGGATCTCGGTCGACGGCCTTCGCGTCTCGAGCGCGGCGCACCTGATCATGCCGTACCACGTGCTGCTCGACGGGGCGGCGGAGATGCGGCTCGGACGGTTCTCGATCGGCACCACCCGCCGCGGCATCGGACCGTGCTACCAGGACAAGGCGGCCCGGGTCGGGATCCGCGCACAGGACCTGCTCGACCCCGGCATCCTGGTCCGCAAGCTCGAGATCGCGCTCGAACAGAAGAACGAGCTGCTGCAGAAGCTCTACGACATGGCGCCGCTCGACCCCGCCGCCGTGGCCGAGGAAGTCCTTCATCACGCGGAGCGCCTGCGGCCGTTCATCGCCGACACGAGCCTGCTCGTCAACCGGGCGCTCGACGCCGGCAAGCGCGTGCTCTTCGAGGGCGCCCAGGGCACTATGCTCGACGTCGACCACGGCACCTACCCGTTCGTGACGTCCTCCAACCCGATCGCGGGAGCGGCCTGCACCGGCGCCGGCGTCGGCCCGACCCGCATCGACGGGGTGCTCGGCGTCGCCAAGGCCTACGTCACGCGCGTCGGCGAGGGGCCCTTCCCCACCGAGCTCGACGACCACGCCGGACGCCACATGCTCGAGCAGGGCCAGGAGTACGGCACGACGACCGGCCGTCAGCGCCGCTGCGGCTGGCTCGACCTGGTCGCGCTGCGGTACGCCGTACGCCTTTCCGGCATCACCGAGATCGCGCTGACCAAGCTCGACGTGCTGTCCGGGCTCGACACCCTCAAGGTCTGTGTGGCCTACGAGACCAAGGACGAGGAGCGGCTGGGCGAGCTGCCAGACAACCAGACGGTCTTCCACGGGTGCCGGCCGGTCTACGAGGAGATCCCCGGCTGGGACGAGGACATCACCACGTGCACCGAGCTGGAGGACCTCCCCCCGCGAGCCCGCAACTACGTCGACCTGATCGCCGACGCCCTCGGCGTGCCGATCACCCTCATCGGCACCGGCCAAGGCCGCCATCAGGTGATCGACTTCGTCGGCATCTGACGGATTTGTCGTCCCGCCGAGTGAGCCTGGTCCGCCCGAAGGCGGGGCGTCGAGACAAGTGACGTCATCCGTGCGATTCCGAGGCGCGTAATCTCGCCCAATCGTCCTTGGTCCACCAATCAGGGAGCATGCGATGGCGGGAAGCGATCGGGTCTCGGTCGGCGACGACTACGTGATGGCCACAGGTGCCCGGGGTGCGGCTCGCTTGCAGTTGCTCGACGATGTGTACGGCGCTTCCACGCGGGCGGCCTGCGACGAGCGGGGCCTGACCGAGGGTTGGCATGTCGCCGACATCGGGTGCGGCACCGGGCAGGTGTCGTGCTGGTTCGGTGAGCGCGTCGGACCAACCGGTCGCGTCACCGCCCTCGACGTGAGCGCCGACCAGCTCCAGTACGGTCGAGAGCGGGCGGCGAGAAGCGGCCTCGAGAACATCTCCTTCGTCGAGGGGAGCGCCTACGAGCCAGGCCTGCCCCGGGGCGCGTTCGATCTGGCGTTCTGCCGATTCCTTCTGTGCCATCTCCGGCGACCCGCCGACGCGCTCGCGCAGATGTCGGGCCTCTTGCGGCCCGGCGGCATCCTGGTGGTGCAGGACATGTTGCTGAGCAGCCTGTTCACCGACCCGCCGAGCCGCGTCTACGCGCGCTTCGTCGAGGTCGGCGCGCAGCTGGGCGAAGCTCTCGGCGTGGACTACGACCTCGGGCGGAAGCTCTTTGGGATGTTCCGTGAACTCGGGCTCACCGGGTTGAGCGCCTCCGTGCACCAGCCGAGCTTCGCCAGCGGAGAGCGCAAGCGCCTGTGGGAGTACACCTTCCTCGAGGCCGCACCCGGCGCGATCGCGGCCGGAGTCGTGACGGAGCGCGAGTACGACGAGTTGGCCGCGGAGCTCACCGCAATCGGCGAGGACGACTCGACGCTCGTGGTTCAGCCCCCACTACTCGCGGTGAGCGGCGTGGTGCCGGACACGCCCGTGTGAACGGCTCCGAGGGGGCGTCCTGAGAGGACAACCGACCATCGGTTGCATCACACCGAGTGGGATCGGCCCGGTCGTATCGTGCGACGGGCTACAGGCCGGGCTTGGCCACCATCGCCCAGACCGCCACGAGTAGCACGACCAGCTCGATCCGCGAGAACAGCAGGATCCGCCCGATCCGGCGTTGGACCTCGGGGTCCTCGTAGGAGCGCTCCCGCACGAGCTGCTTGATGCGCCCCGACTCGGGCCCCAGGAACGCCATCCCCAGGAAGAACGAGAAGAGGAACGCCCCGAACCCGATCGAGATCCACGCCTGGCCGAAGTCCCAGTTGCCCTCCGACGCCGTCCAGATGCCGAAGATGAGCAGCAGGATCGACGCGGGCATGAACACCCGGAGGCCCATCCACTCGGCGTCGGCGGTGAGCGACGCTGTGCGCGCAGAGTCCTTCGCGTGTGTCGCGCGGATCGCCAGCACCTGGAGGGCGATGCCGCCGCCGACCCACGTGACCGCCATCAAGATGTGCACGAACAGCAGGAACTCGTAGAGGGACATCGCGTGACTCCTCGTTCGGTCGGGTTGATCGCGGGCCGGCGGACGATGGCAGGGCCGCGCCCCTCAGATCAGTGGCCACAGGCCCCTTCTTGCGGGCCGTCCGGCCCCCTGCCGGCGCGATGCCCTAGCCGTCGACCAGCCGCATGTACTCGGCCGGGTAGCGATCCCCCGCGACGGTCGCCGGGTCGCCGATCTCGTCGAGCAGCGCGATCTCGGCGTCCGTGAGGTCGATCTCGGCGGCGGCGGCGTTCGCCTCGAGATGGGCACGCCGGCGGGTCCCGGGGATCGGGATGATGCGCTCGTGCTTGGCGAGGAGCCATGCCAGCGCGATCTGGGCGGGCTCCGCGCCGCGGACAGTCGCGATCTGACGCAGCCGGACCGCGAGGTCGAGGTTGCGCTCGAGTCGCTCCCCCTCGAACCGTGGGATCACCCGGCGCAGGTCGGTGTCCCCGAACGTCGTCTCCGGCGTGAGGCCACCCGCGAGCAGGCCCCGTCCCAGCGGACTGAAAGCCACCAGGGCGATGCCGAGCTCGACGAGCGTGGGGAGCACGTCGGCCTCGATGTCGCGGGTCCAGAGCGCGTACTCGCTCTGTACCGCAGTGAGGGGATGGACGGCCTGGGCTCGACGGATCGTGGCGGCGGATGCCTCCGACAGGCCCAGGTGACGGACCTTGCCAAGCTCGACCTGCTCGCCCATCGCGCCGACGGTCTCTTCGATCGGCACGCGCGGGTCGACCCGATGGAGGTACCAGAGGTCGACGTGGTCGACGCCGAGCCGGGCGAGGCTCGCGTCGATCGAGCGGCGGGCATGCTCGGGGCTGCCGTTGACGCGGGGCTCGCCGCCGTACGGATCGACGAACCCGAACTTGGTGCACAGCACTGCCTCGTCGCGCCGCCCCCGGAGGGCGCGGCCCACGAGGCGCTCGTTGTGGCCCGCGCCGTAGACGTCGGCCGTGTCGATCAGCGTGACCCCGAGGTCCAGTGCCGCATGCAGCGTGACGATCGACTCGCGGTCGTCGGCCTCGCCGTAGACGCCGGAGAGCGACATCGCCCCGAATCCAACGGCTCCGACGGCCGGCCCACCCGATCCCAGTTCCCGCTGCCGCACGAGGCCGACCATACAAAGCGCCCCGAGGCGGCACAAAGTTCGCCGGTGCTACCGTCGAGCGATGGCGGACATCGTCCTGATCGACGCACCGCTCCAGCCGGATGGAGGGCCGTCAGGCGCGCCCGCCGGGCCGACCGACGCGGAGGCGCTCGACGCCTACTCCCAGGTGATCACGCGCGTCGCCCAGCTCGTGGGGCCGTCGGTCGCGAACCTGCGGGTCTCGCGGAGCGTCCGCGGACGTCGCCAGGCCGGCAGCGGCAGCGGCGTCGTGATCACGCCGGACGGTTACATGTTGACGTCCGCGCACGTCGTCGACGGCGCCGACGGACCCGTGACCGCGGCGTTTGCCGACGGCACCGAGACGACCGCCCGGGTCGTCGGCGCGGACCCGCTCTCCGACCTGGCCGTCCTGCGGGCCGAGGCCCCGCACCTGCCCCACGCGACGCTCGGCGACGCGGGTGAGCTTCAGGTGGGGCAACTCGTCGTCGCCATCGGCAACCCGCTGGGCTTCGGCGGCTCGGTGACCGCCGGCGTGGTGAGCGCCCTGGGTCGGGCGTTTCCCCTCCGGGCGGGCCGCCACGCCAGGATCGTCGAGAACGTGATCCAGACGGATGCCGCGCTGAACCCCGGCAACTCCGGCGGCGCGCTCGCCGACGGGCGCGGGCAGGTGATCGGCGTCAACACCGCCGTCGCGGGCGTCGGGCTGGGGTTGGCGGTGCCGATCGACTCCACGACGCGGGGCATCCTGGCGACGCTGATGCGTGACGGCAGGGTTCGACGGGCCTACGTGGGCATCGCAGGCGGCACGCGGCCGCTCCCGCCGCGGCTGTCCGCGGAGCTCGGCCGCTCGCACGGCCTCGAGGTGGTCGAGGTCGTCGCCGACGGCCCCGCCGCCCACGCCGGCATCCGGGCCGAGGATCTCATCGTCGCGCTGGGCGACACCCCGATCGGCGGCGTTGACGACCTGCAGCGGCTGATGACGGCCGAGGCGATCGACGTCGAGATCTCCGTCTCCCTGTTGCGCGAGGGATCGCTCCAACACGTCGCGCTGCGTCCGCGGGAGCTGCCGTCCGAGTAGGAGCGGTGCGACGGTCCCCGGCGCGAGGGACGAACCGCCCGGCCCGGCCCTGCCGATCCGGCGCCGCGTCTGCGAGGCTTCGGGCCCGAGGTCGCGCCGCTCCCCGTGACGGCACCCATCTCGGATGAAAGGACACGAGACATGACCGACGAGCCAACGGCGAAGCTGCGATACCGGGTGCTGACCGGCCCGGACGATCGCGCCTTCTGCGAACGCGTCAGCGCTGCGCTCGACGACGGCTACACCCTGCACGGCGCCCCGGCGGTGACGTTCGACGGGACGCGGGTCATCGTGGCCCAGGCGATCGTGCTCGACTCGACGGCAGGGTTCCGGCGGTGAGCAAGGCGGAGGCGCCACAGCCAGACTGGCGTCCGGACACCCTCGCCGTGCGCGGGGGGACGAAGCGGAGCGAGTTCGCGGAGACCTCGGAGGGGCTCTTCCTCACCCAGGGCTACGTGTACGCGTCGGCCCAGGAGGCCGAGGATGCATTCGCAGGCGAGATCGAGCACTACGTCTACAGCCGATACGGCAACCCCACGGTCACGGCCTTCGAGGAGCGGCTGCGGCTGATCGAGGGCGCCGACGATTGCTTCGCCACGGCCAGCGGGATGGCCGCCGTGTTCAACTCGCTCCTCGCACTGCTGGACGCCGGCGACCGCGTGGTGGCGTCGCGGGCGCTCTTCGGCTCCTGCTACATCATCCTGAACGACCTGCTGCCCCGGTGGGGTGTGAGCACCACGTTCGTCGACGGCCACGACCTCGACCAGTGGCGCGCCGCGCTCGCCGAGCCGGCGCAGGCGGTGTTCTTCGAGTCGCCGTCGAACCCGATGCAGGACCTGATCGACATCGCCGAGGTGTGCCGCCTCGCCCACGAGGCCGGGGCAGTGGTGATCGTCGATAACGTGTTCGCCACCCCGCTCCTGCAGAAGCCCCTCGAGCTCGGAGCGGACGTGGTCGTGTACTCGGCGACGAAGCACATCGACGGGCAGGGGCGCGTGTTGGGCGGCGCGATCCTGGGTCCCACCAGCTATATCCGCAACCAGGTCGAGCCGCTGATGCGCCACACGGGACCGTCGATCAGCCCGTTCAACGCCTGGGTGCTGCTGAAGAGCCTCGAGACGTTGCGTCTGCGACTCGAGCATCAGTGCCGGTCGGCGCTGCGGCTCGCGACCTGGCTGGAGGGCCATCCCGCGATCGCCGCGGTGCGCTACCCCTACCTGGCGAGCCACCCCCAGCACGAGCTCGCGCTGCGCCAGATGTCAGCGGGCGGGACGGTGGTGACGTTCGCGCTCGCGGGGCCGAAGGGCACCGGCAAGCGCGACGCGTTCGCGGTGGTCGACGCCCTGCGCCTGATCGACATCTCGAACAACCTCGGCGACGCCAAGTCCCTCATCACCCACCCCGCCACGACGACTCACCGGCGCCTCACCCCGTCGGAGCGTGAGGCCGCCGGGATCGCCGACGGGGTGATCCGGCTCTCGGTTGGACTCGAGGATGTGGAGGACCTGCAGGCCGACCTGGATCAGGCCCTGCGCTCACGCGGCTGATCCGCCGCCGTTCCGTGCGGAAGGGTCACCGTCGCATCGAGCCCGCCGCCCGGTGCGGTGCGCAGCTCGATCGACCCGCCGTCCGACTCCACGAGTCGCTGGACGATGGCGAGCCCCAGGCCCGTGCCCTGCGTCGTCGCCCGCTCCGACCGCCAGAAGCGGTCGAACGCCCGCGCACGCTCCTCGGGGCCGAGCCCCGGGCCCTCGTCGCTCACGTGGAGCTCGTGGCCGCTCGCCGTGCGCGTGAGCGAGACGGTGATGGTGCCCCCCTGCGGCGAAACCGCGAGCGCGTTCTCGATGAGGTTGTCGAGGACCTGCTCCAGCCGGCCGGGAGCGGCCTGCACCACAGCCGGCCCCTCGGTCGCGGCGACCACCCGCACGCCCTGCTCCTCCACGAGCGGTGCCCACAGCTCGACGCGCTCGTGCACGAGGTCGGTCACGTCGACGGGCTCCTGGTTGGCCGTGCCGGAATCGCTCCGGGCGAGCACCAGCAGGCCGGTGACGAGCCGGCCGAGGCGGTCGAGCTCGCCAATCGCCCCTTCGAGGTTCTCCTGCCCGGGGGCGTCGACGTGCTGCTCCAGGTTCTCGAGTCGCAGCCGCAGCGCCGCCAGCGGCGTCCTCAGCTGGTGTGACGCGTCGGCGACGAAGTCCTCCTGCGAGCGCACGAGCTCGGAGATGCGCTCGACCATCTGGTTGAAACGGGTTGCGAGCGAGCGCACCTCCGGCGGCCCGTCGACCGGCGCGCGGACCGTGAGATCGCCCTCGCCCGCGGCGCCAGCAGCACGCTCCACCCGTGCGAGTGGTTCGGCCGTCGCCCGCGCGAAGCGCCAGCCGACCAGCGCCGCGACGCCGAGCACCGTGACCGCGATCGCCGCCAGGATCGCCCACGACCGGCGCACCCTGCTGTCGACCTCGGAGGTCGGGTAGGTGATGCGGACGGCGCCGTGAATGGTTCCCCCTGATGCGACGGGAACCGCAACGAAGAGGATGTCGGCACCGAGCGTCTCGGAATGCCGTATGCCGGTCGCGATGCGCCCGTCCTGCAGCGCCTGAACGAACTCCGGGCGCGACGCGAACGACCGCGACTCGGCGCCCGGCTCGGACGTGTCGGCCACGGCGTCGCCCGCGGCGTTCACGATCACGACCCTGCCGCCGGTGTCCTGCGTATACCTGCCGGCCGTCTGCTGGACCGATGCGACGGAGGTGCCGCGCTCCAGGGCGTCCTCGGAGAGCGACGCGAGCGCGACCGCGTCGCGCTCGACCTTGGTCGTGAGGTCGCGCCGCTCGTTTCGCGCCAAGGAGATCCCGAGGGGGATCTCGAGGGCCAGCAGGACGATCGCCGCGAGCGTGAGGTAGCTCGCGAGGAGCCGACGCCTCACCCAGGATCCCGAAGGCGGAAGCCCACGCCCCGCACGGTCTCCACCAACCCCGACTCGCCGAGCTTGCGCCGCAGCGAGGCCACGTGGACGTCGATCGTCTTGGTCGACCCGTACCAGCTGGTCTCCCACACCTCCTCGAGGAGCTGCTTGCGCGTGACGACCGCGCCGGGGTCGGCGGCGAGCACCGCGAGCAGCTCGAACTCCTTGGCGGTGAGCGTGACCTCACGCCCGTCGACGCTCACGCGCCGGGCTCGCACGTCCACCTCCAGGCTCCCGCTGCGCAGGGGCTCGACCTCAGCGTCGGCCCGCCCGCCTCCGGACGCGCGCCTCGTGACCGCCCGGATTCGCGCGATGAGCTCCCGCACCCCGAATGGCTTGACGACGTAGTCGTCGGCCCCGAGCTCGAGCCCGATCACACGGTCGCTCTCCTCGCCCCGGGCGGTGACCATGATGATCGGCACGTCGCCTCGGGCGCGAATCGCCCGGCACACGTCGTAGCCATCCATGTCGGGCAGGCGCAGGTCGAGGAGGATCACGTCGGCGCCGTCGGCATCGAGTGCGGCCTGCCCCGTGGCAACCCGCTCCACCTCGTATCCCTCCCGCCCGAGCCCCTCGATGAGGGGCGCCGCGATCGCGTCCTCGTCCTCGACGATCAGCACTCTCATGCGGGCATGGTGACCGATCGTCTGGACGCGGTGAAGCGTCTTTGCCGTTTCCTTGCACTCTCCTTGTGAACCCCGGCGATTCGCGGGCTCTGGTCGCGCTGCGTTGCGCCTACCATTCCGGGTATCAGGACCACCCCGTGGAAGCGGGGGCCGGAGGAGGTGACGAGGTGACCGGATCGGATCGAGGAGACGCCCGCGTGAGCGGAACGGAGCGCCGGCTCAGGTTCCGGCTGATCCGCATCGGCGCCATCCTCGCGCTCGCTGCCGGGATCACCATCGCCGCCAACGTTGCCCTCTTGGGCTACGCGACCAATCACAACGACCCGGTCGGGCGACTCAGCACCAAGGCGCCGGTCACGACGACCACTACCGGCACGACGACGTCCGCGGCGCAGACCGGCACGAGCCCCGCGCGGACGACGACCACAACCACGTCCTCGACTCCGGCGCGCACGACGACAACGTCGAGCGGATCGGCGACCACCCCCACCACGACCGGCGGCGGTTCGACCGACGACCATGACGGGCGCAAGGGCCAGAGCGGCAAGGGCAGGGGCAGGTCCGCAGGGACGCCCGAGGACGACTGACCGACCCGGCGCGGCCGGCGCCGGGGTCAGCTCGCGGTGGTCAGGATGAGCAGCGCCGCCCCCCAGATCGCGGCGATCGCGACCCCAGCCGGCCAGCCGCCCGAGAGGGCGACCGCCACGACGATCGTCGCCACGAGAGCGCACCCCAGGATGATCATCGTCGCCCAGCGGACCTGGCTGAGCTCACGCCGCTCGTAATCGGTCACCGGCTGCTCCCGCGACACCGGCGGCGGCGGGCTCGCGGCGGGGTGCGCGTCCAGGTATGCGTCGAGGGTGCGCACGACGTCGAACGCCGCACGGTCGGCGTCGTCGCTCTCCCCGAGCCGCGTGAGCGCCTCCTGCAGCATCACCCTGCGCGCCTCGCGATCCTCGCGTGAGATGCGGTTCGTCCCCACAAATGAAGGATAGCCGTCCCTCTTGCCGCCCCAATACAACGAGCCTTAACACGACTTAGCGAAAGCATTGCCCGCGGCTTGCGCGCGTCTGGATCGCGGCCTCGTAGCGTGGAGCGCGTCATCCCCGCAGCCTCAGGAGGACCCGATGAACAAGCTCCACATGACCGCGATCGCCGCGATCGTCGCCGGCGCGGTCACGGTCGGTGGCGTCGCGATCTCGAGCTCCGGCGGCTCTGCCGCGCCCGCGACCACCACGAAGACCGTCGGCTCGAAGGTCATCGCCCAGCGCACCGCGTCGCTCGACGCGCTCGAGGCGTCGCTCGATCGCCAGCTTGCGGAGTCGGCGTCGACGGGCGCGCCCGTCGCTCAGCCCGCGGGCCAGTCGATCACCGTCGTCTCCCGAGCCGGGCACGACGAGGATGACGATCACGGCGGCTTCGAGCGCGGCGACGACCATGGGTCGGGCGATGACTAAGACGACAGTGCGGGGATATGCCGTCGCGCTGAGCTTGCTCGGGTTCTCGGCGGCGTGGGCGGCGACGTCACGCGACCCCTTCCCCCGGCGGCAGGCCACGCAGGCGAGCGTCGTGGCGGCCGATCCGCGGATCGCCGCGCTCGACGCCCGCGCCGCCCAGCTTCGCCGGCGGGCCGCGGAGGTGCGCCGGATCGTCGCCGGGCGCCGCGCCGATGCCACCCGGCGGGCCGCAGCGGTCGTACGGGTCGTGAGCGCACCCGCCGTCACCCAGACGAGCACATCGTGATGGTGAGCCGCAGCGTCCAGGCCATGGGCACCACGTTCACCTTCATCGTCGACGCCGAGGCGGGCGCAGCGCTCGCCGCCATGATCGACGCGGCGGTCGCCGACGTGGCGCGGCTCGAGGCTCGCCTCTCCCGGTTTCGTCCCGATTCGGAGCTGTGCGAGCTCAACCGCACGGGACACATCGACGCCGGCGACGATCTGCTGGTGCTGACCCGCCTCGCGGTCGAGGCCCGCGAGGAGACCGGCGGCCGGTTCGATCCAACGGTCCACACCGCCGTCGTCGGTGCCGGCTACGACCGCTCCTTCGACCAGCTCCCACCCGACGGGCCCGCGGCCACCGCGGCGGCGCCGCCGGCGAGCTGCGGCGGGCGCGTCGATGTCGACCTGGATCGGGGGACCATCCGGCTCGGTCCCGGCGTGGGCATCGACCTCGGCGGCATCGCGAAGGGCTACGCGGCCGAGGTTGCGTGCGACCGCCTGGCATCGGCAGGGCCGTGCCTGGTGAACGCGGGCGGCGACATCGCAACCAGGGCCACCCCGCCCGTCGGTCATTGGGCGGTCGAGGTTCCCGCAACGCCCGAAGCGCTCGTGGTCGGCGTCGAAGCCGGCGGCGTCGCGACCTCGGGCCGCGACCGCCGGGCATGGCGCCGCGACGGGAAGCCGCTCCACCACATCATCGAGCCGTCAACGGGCCTGCCCGCCGACGGCGACATCCTGCGAGTCACGACCTTCGCCGGCTCGGCGGTGCGCGCCGAGGTGCTCGCGACCGCCCTCTTCCTCGCCGGCGGGGCCGAACGCGCGGTCGCCGAGGCCGAATCGCTCGGCATCCCGGCCGTGGTGGTCGCCGACGACGGCCGCACGCTCCTGACGCGGGGGCTCGCATGAGCACGCCGACAATCTGGCTCGTGGCCCGGGCATCGGGCTTCCTGGCCTACGGGCTCATCGCAGCCTCAGTGCTGGCCGGCCTCCTTCTCAAGGCGCGCCCGTTCGGCCGGCGCGTGCGCGGCGCGACGGCGATGGAGATCCACCGCACCCTGTCGTTCCTCGGGCTCGCGGCCATCGGCGTGCACGGGCTGGCGCTTGTGATGGACCGGGCGGTCGACATCAGCATCCTCGACCTCGTGGTGCCCGGCACGTCGCCGTACCGCCCGCTGTGGACGGCCCTCGGCGTGGTCGCGGCTGAGCTCGCCGTGCTCCTGATCGTGTCGTTCCCGCTCCGGCGGGTGATCGGCGGCCGCATGTGGCGTCGCCTGCACTGGGTGAGCTACCTGACGTTCGCGCTCGCGACCCTGCACGGCATCACGGCGGGCACCGACACCTCCCTCCCCTGGGCCCGAACCGTGTACATCGCCGCGGTCGCCGCCGTCGCAGCCGCGACGACCTGGCGGGCATTGGCGAGCAGCGCCAAACCGGCGCGCGCCGCCGCGGTGGCCACACAGCCCGCGCCGCGTCCAAATCCCGGCCGGGAGCAGCCGGCGCAGTGATCGGGCGACCCGGGCGGCCGCAGGCGCCGCCCAGGCCACGCCGGTAGGGTTCCGGCACGTGGGCCGTACCGTTCTGATCGTCGGCGGAGGCGGGCGCGAGCATGCGCTCGTGCTCGCCGCGCGCCGTGGTGGCCACAGCGTGGTCTGCGCTCCGGGGAACGCCGGCATCGCCCGAGACGCGACCGTCCGCCCGATCGCAGTCACCGACGGCGAGGGGCTGATCGACCTCGCCCGGACGATTGGCGCGGACCTCGTGGTCATCGGCCCCGAGGCGCCGCTCGTCGCCGGGCTCGCCGACCGCATGCGTGACGCCGGGCTGCGCGTGTTCGGTCCATCGCAGGCGGCGGCGCAACTGGAGGGAAGCAAGGCGTTCGCGAAGGCGATCATGGCGGCCGCCGGGGTGCCGACCGCGGCATTCGAGACGGTGACCGACGTCGCGACCGGGGTCGCGGCGGTCGGGCGACTCGGCATGCCCGTCGCGATCAAGGCCGACGGACTCGCCGCCGGTAAGGGCGTGGTCGTGGCCCGCACGGCGGCCGAGGCCCGCGCTGCGCTCGTCGCCTGCCTCGACGAGCACGCGTTCGGCGACGCCGGGTCGCGGGTCGTCGTCGAGGAGGGCATGACGGGGCCGGAGGTGTCGCTGCTCGCGATCAGCGACGGGGAGCGGATCGTCCGCCTGCCGCCCGCCCGCGACTACAAGCCGATCGGCGACGGGAACACCGGGCCCAACACCGGCGGGATGGGCTCCATCTCACCGCCCGCCGACGTCTCCGACGCGCTCGCCGACGAGCTCCTGGAGACGGTGCACCGGCCGGTGGTGGCCGAGATGGCGCGCCGCGGCACGCCCTTCACCGGGGTGCTGTACGCCGGCCTCATGCTGACGCCCCGGGGGCCGAGGGTCGTCGAGTTCAACACGCGGTTCGGCGACCCTGAGACGCAGTGCCTGCTCCCCCGCATCGACGAGGATCTGGTCGAGGTCCTCATCGCCGCCGCCGACGGACGACTCGAGGACCGACCCCTCCGACTCTCGGACGAGCCGTGCGTCGCGGTCGTGCTCGCAGCCGCGGGCTATCCCGGCACGCCCCGCAGCGGAGATCCCCTCGACGGTCTTGACGAGGCGGCGGCGCTGGGGGTCGAGGTGCTGCACGCCGGCACCGCGGCGAACGGCGACGGACGCATCGTGACCGCCGGCGGCCGCGTCCTCGCGGTGGCGGCCCGCGGCGCCGACGTCGCCGCGGCGCGGCGCAACGCCTACGCCGGCGCCGAGCGGATCCGGTTCGAGGGGAGACAGATGCGAACGGACATCGGCGCGTGATCGGGCGCTACTCGCGGCCGGAGATGGCCGGCATCTGGACGGAGGACGCGAAGCTCCAGCGGTGGCTCGACGTCGAGCTCGCCGTGTGCCGGGCGTGGTCACGTCGCGGCGTCGTGCCCGCCGAGGATCTCGCAGAGATCGAGGCGAAGGCCGCGTTCAGCGTCGAGCGGACCCTCGAGATCGAGCGCACAACCAACCACGACGTCGTCGCGTTCCTCACCGACGTCGCGGAGCACATCGGCCCCGCGTCGCGGTGGGTCCACTACGGCATGACCTCGTCCGACGTTCTCGACACCGGGCTCGGCGTCGCGCTGAAGCAGGCCGGGAAGATCATCCTGCGCGAGCAGGCGGCGCTCACCGCGACGCTGGTGGCGCGAGCCGTCGAGCACGCCGACACGCTCTGCGTCGGGCGCACGCACGGCATCCACGCCGAGCCCACGACATTCGGCCTGAAGCTCGCCGGGTACGCCTTCGAGAGCCGCCGCAACGAGGAGCGCCTCGCGCACGCGTTCGCCGGTGTCGGCGTCGGCAAGCTCTCCGGAGCGGTGGGGACCTACGCCATGCTCGCGCCCGACCTCGAGGCGGAGGTCATGGCGGAGCTCGGGCTCACCGCCGAGCCGTCGGCGACGCAGGTCGTCGCCCGGGACCGCCACGCCGAGCTGGTCGCGGCACTGGCCGTGTCCGCGAGCTCCCTCGACCGGCTCGCCACCGAGCTGCGCCACCTGCAGCGCACCGAGGTGCGTGAGGCGGAGGAGGCGTTCACCAAGGGGCAGAAGGGCAGCTCGGCGATGCCCCACAAGCGCAACCCCATCACGGCCGAGCGCATCAGCGGCCTTGCCCGCGTGATCCGCGGGCATGCGGTGGCGGCGTTCGAGGACGTCGCCCTGTGGCATGAGCGCGACATCAGCCACTCGTCGGTGGAGCGCGTGATCCTGCCCGACGCGATGATCCTGCTGGACTACCTGCTCGCGACGGCCCGCCGCCTCGTCGAGGGCCTCGTGGTCTCGCCGGAGCGGATGCTCGCGGTGCTCGACTCCTCCCACGGCCTCGTCTACAGCCAGCGAGTGCTGCTCGGGCTGGTCGAGCGGGGACTTACGCGCGAGGACGCCTACGCCCTCGTGCAGCGCAACGCGATGCGCGCCTGGGACGAGCACCGGCCATTGCGCGAGCTACTCGCCGAAGACGAGCAGGTGATGGGCGTCATCGCGCCCGACGAGTTGGATGTGCTGATGGACCCGTCGTGGTACGTGCGCCACGCCGGCGAGGTGATCGATCGCCTGGGAGCCCCTGCAGTCGCGATGCCCGCCACCGAGCCCGACCGGGCGATGTCCCCGTCCGCGGCCGACGGCGGACCGGCCGTGGGGTTGCGCGACGCGATCGTCGCCGCGCTCCGGGATGCCGGCGAGCCCGTGCGCGAGGCTGCGCTCTTCGAGCGGGTCGCGCGGCGCCTGCCGGCGGGCCCGACGCCGGAGCATTTCGTCGCCACGCTCGCCCACCTCGCGGTGGAGCATCACGTCGCGATCGCCACCGACCACGAGCCGCCCCGGGTGCCGGACCCCGCGCCCTTCGAGGGCCGCTACTACCGACTGCTCAGCGATTGACCCCAGGGGCGGCGGAAGCCGGGTCTACGCCGTCCGCGTCCTTGCGAGCCCCTCATAGACGGTCACCTGACCGCTGAGCGTGCGACCGATCATCGATGCCGGACCGGGCACCTCTGCGAGCTCACGGGCGATACGACGAAGCTCGTCGGGCGTGGGCGTCGACCGGGCGGAGACGTCGGCGCGCCGGCAGGCGTCGACCCACATCGCGCGGCCCCAGTGCTCACCCAACAGGCGCTCGAGGGACTCCATCGCACCGTCGGCCGGGGTGACGTCGGGGCGGTACCGCAACGCGATCGTGTCCATATCTCATGCATCGACCGCGCGGGCGTTCGGCATGAGCCCGTGGGCCGATCGACCCGAACCCCGCAACGAGCGTTGAGCGAACCCCGCGGCGGCAGGGCATGGGCCCCCACCCCGCCGGTTAGAATCCGGTGGTGCAGCTCGTCGCCCAGGGGAAGGTCCGTGATGTCCACGACCTTGGCGACGACCGACTGCTCATGGTTACGAGCGACCGCATCAGCGCGTACGACGTGGTGATGCCCACGCGGATCCCCGACAAGGGCCGCGTGCTCACCGGGCTGTCCGCCCACTGGTTCGCCGAGACGCAGGGGATCGTGCCGAACCATCTCCTGTCGGCCCGGCTCGCCGACGTGCCGGCCGAAGTGCGCGACCGCGACCTCGCCGGGCGCACGATGGTGGTGCGGCGGCTCGAGATGCTGGCGATCGAGTGCGTGGTGCGCGGTTACCTCGCCGGCAGCGGATGGCGCGACTACCGCGACGCCGGCGCGGTATGTGGGCACCGGCTCCCGCCCGGGCTCCGCCAGGCCGAGGTCCTCCCCGAGCCGATCTTCACGCCGGCGACCAAGGCACAGGAGGGCCACGACGAGAACATCACCCGCGACGAAGCCGCCGACATCGTGGGAGCCGACGTCCTGGCGGAGGCGGAGCGGATCTCGATCGCCCTCTACCGATTCGCCGCGGAGCGGTGCGCCCGCGCCGGGATCATCCTGGCCGACACGAAGTTCGAGCTGGGCACCGACCACGCCGGGCGGCTCGTGCTGGGCGACGAGGCCGTCACCCCCGACTCGTCGCGCTTCTGGCCCGCCGACGAGCACACGCTCGACACGAGCCCGCCGTCGTTCGACAAGCAGTACCTGCGCGACTGGCTCGATCAGAGCGGATGGAACCACACGCCGCCGGCCCCCGAGCTTCCCGCCGAGGTCGTCGTCGGCACCCGCAATCGCTACCTCGAGGCGTACCGGCGCATCACCGGCCGCGACATCTCCGACTGGATCCGGGAGTGCTCCACATGAGCCGCGTCATCGTCACCGTGATGCCCCGCGCCGAGACGCTCGACCCCCAGGGGCAGGCGGTCGCCGGCGCCCTGCACCAGCTCGGCTTCGACGCGCTGGGCGACGTGCGCATCGGCAAGCGCATCGAGCTCGAGATCGACGGCGACGACCCGGTTGGCCAGGCCCACGCGATGTGCGACCGGCTCCTCGTCAACCGGCTCATCGAGGACTACGAGGTGGAGACCGCATGACGGACCGCCCGACGGTCACCGTCGTCCGGTTCCCGGGCTCGCTGGACCACGACGCCGCCGTTCGCGCCGCGGCCCAGGCGGGCGCCCGCACAGTGCTCGCCCACCATCGCGACGCCGAGCTTCCCGCCGGCGCCACCGCCGTCGTGCTGCCCGGCGGGTTCTCGTACGGCGACCACCTGCGTTGCGGCGCGATCGCCAGCCGGGCGCCGATCATGGACGCCGTCCGCCGGTTCGCGGCAGACGGCGGGCGGGTGCTCGGCATCTGCAACGGATTCCAGATCCTCTGCGAGGCAGGCCTCCTGCCCGGGGTGCTCCGGCCCAACCGCACGCTCAGCTTCATCTGCCGGCAGGTCACCCTCGCGGTGGACGACGCCGGCACGGAGTGGAGCGGCGACCTCCCCCGCGGGGCGAACCTGTCGATCCCGATCAAGAACCACGACGGGGCCTGGTTCGGCGACCCGTCGGAAGGCCGCGTCGTCTTCCGCTACGACGAGACCAACCCGACCGGCTCGCACGAGCGCATCGCCGCGATCGCGAACCTCGACGGCAACGTGCTCGGCATGATGCCCCACCCCGAATGCGCCTGCGATCCGCTCGTCGGATCCGACGACGGGCGCACGATCTTCGACGCGCTGGTGGGAAACGCCGTGCCCACGGGCGTCGCGTGAGCACGGACGCCCTGCCCCGCCACCGCCAGCTCGGGCTGACCGACTGGGAGGCCGACGAGATCCCGCGCCTGCTGGGCCGCGAGCCCACCGACCCCGAACTCGTGATGTTCAGCCTGATGTGGAGCGAGCACTGCTCCTACAAGCACAGCAAGCCGCTGCTCCGGGCCTTCCCGACCGACGGGCCGGGAATCCTGCAGGGCCCCGGCGAGAACGCCGGCGCGATCGACGTCGGCGACGGGCTCGCGGTGGCGTTCAAGATCGAGAGCCACAACCACCCGAGCGCCGTCGAGCCGTTCGAGGGGGCCGCGACCGGCGTGGGCGGCATCGTCCGCGACATCATCGCGATGGGCGCCCAGCCGATCGCGCTGCTCGACTCACTGCGATTCGGGGAGCTCGCCAGCGGCCGCAGCCGCTACCTGTTCCGCCGTGCGGTCGCCGGCATCGGCCACTACGGCAACTGCATCGGCGTGCCGACCGTCGGCGGTGAGGTGGGCTTCGACGATTGCTACGAGGACTCGTGCCTCGTGAACGCCATGTGCGTCGGCATCGTCCCGCACGAGCGCATCCTGCGCGCCGCCGCCAAGGGCATCGGCAACCGGCTCGTGCTGATCGGAAACCGCACCGGCCGGGACGGCATCGGCGGCGCGAGCGTGCTCGCGTCCGCGGAGCTGTCCGACGACGAGGACCGCCGCCCATCGGTCCAGGTGAGCGACCCGTTCACGGAGCGCAAGCTCATGGACTGCTGCGCCGAGCTCGCGCGGATGGGCTTCTTCGTCGCCCTCCAGGACCTCGGCGCCGCCGGCCTCACGAGCTCCTCCAGCGAGATGGCCAGCAAGGGCGGCGTGGGCCTCCGCATCGACCTCGACCTGGTTCCGCTGCGCGAGACGTCCATGGCGCCCGCAGAGATCCTGGTGTCGGAGAGCCAGGAGCGGATGCTGGCCGTCGTCGAGCCGCACCACGTCGCGACCGTCGTCGAGATCTGCCGTGAGCGCTTCGATCTCGACGCCAGCGACATCGGCGAGGTCACCGGGGGCGACCGGCTCGTGGCGGTCGCCGGGGGCGAGGTCGTCGCCGATATCCCGGCCCACCTGCTCGCAGACGACGCCCCCGTGTACGAGGTGCCGCAAACCCCGGCCGCTGCGCCCACGCTGCTTGACCTCGCGACGGTGCCGCAGCCCGATGATCTCGCCGGAGCGTGGCTCGCGCTGCTGTCCCGCCCGACGATCGCCAGCAAGCGCTGGGTGTACGAGCAGTACGACCACATCGTCGGCGCGAACACCGTACGGCGACCGAGCGGCGACGCGGCGGTGGTGCGCCTGCCCGGGACCGATCGTGCGATCGCGCTCACCACCGACAGTGCCGAGCGCCACTGCCAGCTCGACCCGCGCGCCGGCGGCGCGGCGGCGGTCTTCGAGGCGGCCCGGAACGTCGCCTGCGTGGGCGCCCGCCCCGCCGCGATCACCAACTGCCTCAACTTCCCCAACCCGGAGAAGGGCTCGACGGGCTGGCGGCTCGCCCAGGTCATCGCAGGAATGTCCGACGCCTGCCGCGCTCTCGCGGCGCCGGTCGTGTCGGGCAACGTCTCCCTCTACAATGAGAGCTCTGGGCGGATCATCTACCCAACGCCGGTTGTGGGCATGGTGGGCTTGCTCGACGACGCGGCACGCAGCGTGGGGCACGCCTTCAGGCAGCAGGGCGACGTCGTCCTGCTCGCGGGGGCCGGCTCGCCGCGACTCGACGGCAGCGAGTACCTCGGCCGCGCCGAGGGCCACCCGGCGCCGCCGGACCCCGAGCTCGAAGTCGCCCTCTGCCGGTTCCTGGCCGACGCGGCTGCGGCGGGACTCCTGGTGAGCGCCCACGACGTCGCGGCCGGCGGCATCGCGGTGACCCTCGTCGAGTCGGCGATCGCGGGCGGCATCGGCACGGACGTGGAGCTTCCGGACGCCGGCCGTCCCGATGTGGCGCTGTTCGGCGAGTCGGGAGGGCGGGTCGTCGTGACCTGCGCCCCGGCTGACGAGGAGCGCCTGCGCGCGCTGGCGGGCACCGTCTCCCTCACCCCCATCGGCATGGTCGGCGGCACCCGAATCGCCGTCCGCACCGCGGGCACGGACATCTCCCTTGCGGTGGCGGACGCCGGCCGCACCTACGAGCAGGCCATCCCGGAGGCACTTGCGTGAGCGACGATCTCGATCATCCCAAGGAGGAATGCGGGGTCTTCGGCGTCTTCGCGCCCGGCCGCGACGTGTCGCGGATCGCGTTCTTCGCCCTGCACGCGATGCAGCACCGGGGCCAGGAGAGCGCGGGCATCGCCGTCGCCGACGACGGCCGCGTCGTCGTTCAGCGCGACCTCGGCCTCGTCGCAAACGTCTTCGACGAGTCGTCTCTGAGGACCCTCACGGGCTCGATGGCCATCGGTCACGTGCGCTACTCCACCACCGGGGCGAACAAGTGGGACAACGCCCAGCCCGTCACCCGCACTGGCGCCCAGGGCATCGTCGCACTCGGGCACAACGGCAACCTCACCAACACCGGCTACCTGCGCGCGGCCCTCGCGGCGGAGGGCGTCGCGATGAACGCCACCACCGACTCCGAGCTCATCGCCGCGGCCGTGGCCCAGGGCCGCGGCTCCCTGCTCGACGCGGTCGCCGCGGCGATGCCGCGTCTCGCCGGTGCGTTCTCGGTCGTTGCCATGAGCGCGCACGAGCTGGTCGCGTTCCGCGACCCGTTCGGTGTGCGCCCGCTGGTGATCGGGCGGCTTCCCGACGCCGGCTGGTGCGTCGCGTCGGAGACCTGCGCGTTCGACCAGATCGGCGCGCAGCTCGAGCGCGAGGTGGACCCCGGGGAGGCCGTGCGGATCACCGGCGACGGCATCGCGTCGGTGCAGGCGATGCCCAGTCGCGGCCCGCGACTGTGCGTGTTCGAGTCGATCTACTTCGCCCGGCCCGACAGCATCATCTCCGGCCAGGCCGTGTGGGACGCGCGCCGGGCCATGGGTACCGTGCTGGCGGAGGAGAGCCCCGCCGAGGCCGACCTCGTGGTGGGCCTCCCGGACAGCGGCACGCCCGCCGCGGTCGGCTTCGCAAATTCCTCCGGGATTCCGTATGCCGAGGCGGTCGTCCGCAACCGCTATGTCGGCCGCAGCTTCATCCAGCCCGAGCAGCACCTACGCCAGAATGGCGTGCGCATGAAGTTCAACCCGCTCCGCTCGGTCATCGGCGGCAAGCGCCTCGTGGTGGTCGACGACTCGATTGTGCGTGGCACGACCATGCGCCAGATCGTGACGCTGCTCGAAGAGGCCGGCGCCCGCGAGGTGCACCTGCGCATCTCGAGCCCGCCGGTCGCATGGCCGTGCTTCTACGGCATCGACATGGCGACGCGCGACGAGCTCATCGCGGCCAGCTCCACCGTCGAGGAGATCCGGCAGGTGGTGGGCGCGACCTCCCTCGCATACCTCTCGCTGCGCGGCCTCGAACGCGCCATCGGCCAGCCCGCCGGCCGCCAGTGCCGGGCGTGCTTCACCGGCGAGTACCCCATCCCGGTACCCGGTGAGGCGTTGAAGCTGCGCTTCGAGATCGATGCCGAAACCCGGACGGCGCACGCTCGCGCGGCGGAGGCGGCACGGGCATCGGTGTGACCCCGGAGATCACCTACCGCGACGCCGGGGTCGACCTCGACGCCGCGCGCCGCCACACCGACAACATCGCATCGCTGGTCGCCGGCGGGGTCGGCTTCGCCGGGCTCATGGAGCTCCCGCGTATGCGGGACCCCATGATCGTCGCGTGCACCGACGGCGTCGGCACGAAGGTCACGCTCGCGCAGCGACTCGGCCGGCTCGACGGGCTCGGACAGGACCTCGTCGCCATGTGCGTCAACGACCTCGTATGCACCGGTGCGACCCCGCTGTTCTTCCTCGACTACCTCGCGGTGGGCCGCCTCGACCCGGACGTCGCGGGCCGCATCGTCGGCGGGATCGCAGCCGCGTGCCGATCGGTCGGCTGCGCGCTGCTCGGCGGCGAGACCGCCGAGCACCCGGGCGTCGTGAGCGACGACCACCTCGACGTCGCCGGGTTCGCCTGCGGTCTCGTCGAGCGCGACGAGGTCCTCGGCGCCCACCGGATCGTCGAGGGCGACCACATCGTCGGCATCGCGTCGTCCGGCATCCATTCCAACGGCTTCTCGCTCGTGCGGGCCCTCATCGCCAGCGGCGCGCTCGCGCCCGACCCCGATCTCCTCCTCGCGCCGACCCGCCTCTACGTCTCAGACCTGGCCCTGCTGCGCCAGGAGGGTGTGAACCTGCACGCCGCAGCGCACATCACGGGCGGCGGGCTCCCGGAGAACCTCCCGCGGGTTCTCCCCGACGGGCTGCGACCCGCGATCGTCGCCGACGCGTGGGAGCGACCCCCGGCCATCGCCGCGATCCTCGCGACCGGAGCGGTGCCCGAGGACGACGCATGGTCGACCTTCAACATGGGCATCGGAATGTGTCTCGTGCTGCCCGAGGCCGACGCTGCCAAGGCGGTCGCGCTGATCGACGGCGCCGTGACGATCGGGCACGTCGAGCGAGGCACGGGCCTGCGCCGTGGCTGAGCGCTTCCCCATCGCGGTGCTCGTGTCGGGAGCCGGTACCAACCTGCAGGCCATCATCGACCGCCTCCACCGACCGGCCGACTCGCCCGTCGAGATCGTGCTGGTGGTGACGTCGTCGACGGAGGCCCAGGCCGCGGGGCGTGCCCGGATAGCGGGCATTCGCACCGAGGTGGTCGACCGGGACGAGTACGAGGACCGCGAGTCGCGCGATCGTGCGCTCGCCGACCTGGTCGACGCCGCCGAGCCCGGGCTCGTGGTTCTCGCCGGATGGATGAGCATCCTGACGCCGTGGTTCCTCGACCGGTTCCCGGATCGCGTGATCAACCTGCACCCGTCGCTCCTGCCCGCGTTTCCGGGGATGCACGCGATCGACGACGCCCTCGCCTGGGGGGTTCGCTACACCGGCGTGACCGTGCACTTCGCCGATCCCGAGGTGGACGGCGGTCCGCCGGTGCTGCAGGAGCCGGTGCCGGTGGGTCCGGACGATTCCGCGGAGTCGCTCCGCGACCGGGTGCGCGAGGTGGAGCACCGGCTGCTCTCCGACGCCATCGCGCTGTTTGCCGCCGGGCGCGTCCGCCGCGACCCGGCGAGACGACGAAGGGTGTTGATCGACATTCAGGAGGGTTCCGGGTGAAGGTCCGTCGCGCACTTGTGTCGGTGTCCGACAAGAACGGGCTGGTTCCGTTCGTCCAGGGGCTTGCCGATCTCGGCGTGACCCTCATCTCCACCGGCGGCACCGCCGCTGCATTGCGAGAGGCCGGGCTGGAGGTCGTGCCGGTCGACGAGGTCACCGGGCACCCGGAGATCCTCGGCGGGCGGGTCAAGACCCTGCACCCCAAGATCCACGGCGGCATCCTCGCCCGCCCGGGGCACCCGCTGGACGCCGAGGAGATGGCCGAAGCGGGCATCGAGGAGATCGACCTCGTCGTCGTCAACCTCTACCCCTTCCGCGAGACCGTCGCCGCCGGAGCATCCGACCCGGACATCGTCGAGCAGATCGACATCGGCGGGCCGGCGATGATCAGGGCGGCGGCGAAGAACCACGCGCGGGTCGGCGTCATCACCTCGCCGACCCAGTACGACGCCGTGCTCGAGGAGCTGCAGTCGACCGGCGGCGAGCTCAACGAGCACACCCTGCGCTCCCTCGCGCTCGACGCGTTCCGGCACACCGCCCGGTACGACTCCGCGATCGCCGAATGGATGGCGTTCGACGAAGGCGACTTCGCCGACTTCCTGATGCTCGAGTTCGAGAAGGCGGCCGACCTCGTGTACGGCGAGAACCCCCACCAGCGGGCCGCCTTCTACGAGGACTACGACGCGCGCACGCATCTGCTCGCCCGGGTCGAGCAACGCCACGGCAAGGCGCTGTCGTTCAACAACCTCCTCGACCTCGACGCCGCGCGTGCGCTGTGCGCCGAGTTCGAGCTGCCGGCGTGCGTGATCGTCAAGCACAACAACCCGTGCGGCGTCGCCCTGGCCTCCGACCTCAACGCCGCCTACGACCGGGCCCTCGCATGCGATCCCGTGTCGGCCTACGGCGGGGTCATCGCGGTCAACCGCGTCGTGGACCTGACGCTCGCCGAGAAGCTGGCAGCGACGTTCGTCGAGGTCCTCATGGCGCCCGGCTACGACAGCGATGCCATGGACGCCCTCACCCGCAAGCCGAACGTCCGCATCCTCGAGAACCGCGAACGGCGCCGGCGCACGCCCGGTGAGCTCGACCTGCGTCGGGTGGCCGGTGGGCTCCTCGTCCAGGACCGCGACACGGAGTCGGAGGAGCGGGAGCACATGTCGGTCGTCACGAAGGCCCAGCCGACCGAGGCGCAGTGGGGCGACCTGCTCTTCGCGTGGCGGGTCGCGAAGCACGTCAAGAGCAACGCGATCGTGTTCGCACGCGACCTCGCGACGATCGGGATCGGCGCAGGGCAGATGAGCCGTGTGGACTCGACGCGACTTGCGACCGAGAAGGCCGCGATCGCGGGGCTCGACACGACCGGCTGCGCGGTGGCCTCCGACGCGTTCTTCCCCTTCCCGGACGGGCCGCTCACCGCGCTCGACGCCGGTGCGACGCTCATCGTCCAGCCCGGTGGCTCGATCCGCGACGAGGAGGTCATCGCCGCGGTCGACGAACGCGACGCGGTGATGGTCTTCACCGGTCGCCGCCACTTCCGCCACTGACGGGCAGGCGCGCCGTGCGGACAGCCGTGCTCGTCGCACTCGCCGCCCTGGCCGCGGGGACGTGGGCGGCGGCAGCCGCAGCCGTCGACGACCGGGCGGCAACGCCACTCGAGCGCGGTGCGTTCGTCGCCATGCCCGCGGTGTACGACCTGTTCATGGATCAACGCGTCGACGCGATCGTCGTCGCGGGGCGGCGCACCCGGGTCGGCCGGACGATCTCGATCCACGGAACCGCGTTCGGCGTCGCGCCCGGCCGGGTCGTCACCGCGCGCCACGTCGTGAGCCCAACCCGGCGCGAGATCGCGAAGTTGGTGGCGGTCCCCGGGCTGGCGATCCCATCAGACCCCGCGAAGGTCCGGATCGTGGCCACGCGCCCGCGGACCCTCACCCTCGTCCCGGCTCATGCGCCCGGCGATCCCGACGCGGCCACGCCCTCGCGCGTCAGAGCCAAGGTCGCAGAGCTGAGCGACGCCGTCACCGACCTGGCACTTCTGAGGATCCCCGACACCGACGCGCCGACACTCGCGCTCAACGACACGCTCACGCGCGGCACCCCGGCGGCAGTGATCGGCTTCGGCGGTCAGGCGCAGGGGATACCCGCGGTCCGGGCCGGCACCCTCGACGGTCCGCGAGAGATCGAGGGCACCGACAACGACGGGTTCGGCGGATTCGAGGGTGAGGTCCTGCCGGGCGACTCTGGCGCGCCGGTCGTCGACTCCGCCGGGCAGGCCCACGGCGTGGTGCTGCGCCTGGACACGAAGACGGCACCTACACCGGTGATCGCCCGCGCGGAATCGGTGCGGAAGCTCCTCGCCCAAGACGGGGCCACTCCGGCGGAGAACGCCGCCACGAGCCAGTTCCGCGCCGCGATGAGCGCGTTCTGGCGCCGCGACTACGCGCCGGCAGCGACGAACCTGGCGCTGCTCAACGACGCCGGGCCGGCCATCCCGCTGGTCCGCTACGAGCAAGCGCGGGCGAATCGCCTGAAGGACGCCCCGTACGCAGTTCGCGTGCCGTCGCGACGACGCGGCGTCATCCTCGCGGTCGGGGCGATGGCGACGCTGAGCGCCGCCGCCCTCGGCGCCATTCGGATCCGCCGCCAGCCCCTGCTGCCGTGAGGGCGGCCGGAGAACGGCAGTAAACTCGAGGCGCCGTCGACCGGAGGGTGGTGAGGATGCGAGTCGGAGTGCCGCGCGAGGTGAAGGTCGACGAGTACCGCGTGGCGCTCACGCCCGCAGGCGCCGACGCACTGGTCGACTCGGGCCACGACGTGGTGATCGAGACCGGAGCGGGCGACGGTGCGGGGTTCGCCGACGACGCCTACCGGGCTGTCGGCGCGACGATCGGCGACACCGGCTCGGCCTGGGGCGCCGAGCTCGTGCTCAAGGTCAAGGAGCCGCAGCCCGAGGAGTTCGCTCTCCTCCGCGAGGACAGCGCGCTCTTCACGTACCTGCATCTGGCGGCGAACCCGGGAGTGGCGGACGCCCTGCGCGCCGCCGGAACCCTCGCAATCGCCTACGAGACCGTCGAGGACGCCGAGGGCCGGCTTCCGCTCCTCGCGCCGATGAGCGAGATTGCCGGCCGGCTCTCGGTTCAGGCCGGGGCAAAGCATCTCGAGAAGCCGCTCGGCGGACGGGGGGTGCTGCTCGGCGGGGTGGCCGGGGTCGCCCCCGGCAACGTGGTGGTACTCGGCGGCGGCATCGTGGGGATCAACGCGGCGATGGTCGCGGTGGGCATGCAGGCGCACGTCACCGTGCTCGACGTCAACCTCACCCGGCTGCGTGAGCTGGAGCTCGCGCTCGCGGGGCGCGTCACATTCATCTACTCGACGCGACTCGCGATCGCCGAGCACATCCGCGACGCCGACCTCGTCGTGGGCGCGGTGCTCGTGCCGGGAGCGAAGGCGCCGCGACTCATCACCCGGGAGACGCTCGGTACGATGCGGCCGGGCGCGGTCATCGTCGACGTCGCCGTCGATCAGGGCGGATGCGTCGAGACGACCCGGCCGACGACCCACTCGAACCCGACTTACGAGGTCGACGGCGTGATCCACTACTGCGTCGCGAACATGCCGGGAGCGGTGCCCGTCACCTCGACCCAGGCGCTCTGCAACGCCACGCTTCCCTACGTCACGACGCTGGCGAACGAGGGCATCCACGCAGCGGTGGAGCGGCACCCGTCGCTTCGCCCCGGGGTCAACGTCCGGGACGGCGAGATCGTGAACGCAACGGTCGCCGAGGCACTGGCGTGACGCCGGACCGGCGAAGGACGTTCTGACCACGGGAATGCTCGTGGTCATCCGTGCAAGGGGCGCGGGCGCCATTGCTCGCCCCAACGCGCCCACGGCTCCCTTGCTGGCGGGGAATTTCGACGCTCCGGACAATCCTCCTGCATGTCGAATCGCCAGTTCTTGTGGCCGCAATCAAGGCAGGGCGGGCTGATGCGGCTGCTCCATACCGGCGATTGGCACATCGGCAAGCGCCTCTACGGAATGGACCGCCTCGACGACGCCAGGCGAGCACTCGCCGAGGTCGCCCGGGTGGCGCGCACGGCGCAGGTCGACGCGGTGCTCGTGGCCGGCGACAACTTCGACCGGCGGCTCGTCGATCCGCCCGCACTGGCCGTGTGCCTGGGCGCGCTCGAAGAGCTCGCGGCGATCGCCCCCGTCGTCGCGGTCACCGGCAACCACGAGGACCCGGCCTTCTGGGCGCAGCTCGCGCCGTATCTCGCGCCGCGGATCCTCGTCGCCAGCGCCGACGACGTCGTCGGCGTCGACACCGCCGCGGGGCGTCTCTGGGTGGGCTGCCTGCCGTGGCCGGAGCCCGCGGACGTCGCCGCAGAGCCCGGCACCGACCGAGCGCGTTCGCGGGGCGACTACGCGCAACTCGTTCGCAGCCGCCTCGACGCGCTGGCGGCCGAGCTGCGCGATCGCCGGCGCGAGCAGGACGGGGTCGCGGTGCTGCTGGGTCACCTCATGGTGAGCCATGGGCTCGCCGGCGGTGGCGAGCGCGAGCTGACGCTCGGGGGCACCTATGCGATCGACGGCGGGTCGCTGCCGCGGGACGTCGACTACGTGGCGCTCGGCCACCTTCACCGCCCGCAGCCGCTCCCGGGATTCACCGGCCTCGGCCGCTACGCGGGCAGCCCGATGGCGCTGGACTTCACCGGCGACGGTGCCGCCCCGTCCGTCGCGATCATCGACGTCGGCCCCGACGGGGCGAAGGCGACCGAGTTCCCGATCGCCGGTCGGCGGCTCGTGCGGCTGCGCGGCCGGCTCGACGAGCTTCCCAGGCTCGCCGCACGGCATCCGGACGCCTGGTTCTTCTGCGAGGTCGTCGTCGACGAGGTCCGGCTCGATCTCGTGCGCGAGGTCCGCGAACGCATCCCGGACGCACTGCGGGTGGAGGCCCTCGCACCGCGGGCGAGCGAGGACGAGCACGGCGGCGATCGTGCTGCGGGGGGCGGAGACCTCGCCGACGCCTACGCCGAGTGGCTCGCGCTGAGCGGCCGTGGCCGCGACGGTCGCCTGGTTGACGCCTTCCGGGCGGCGCTCGCCGCGGCAGAGGGCGGCGGCGACTGATGCGCCCGCTGGAGCTCAACCTCACCGCTTTCCGTTCCTACGCATCCGAGACGATCGACTTCCGCCCCTACGCCCTGGTCGTCATCTCCGGCGACACCGGGGCGGGCAAGACCTCGCTGCTCGACGCGGTCGCGTTTGCCCTCTACGGCCGCACCCCGGAGCAGTCGTCGTCGCGTGAGCTCCTCACGCTCGGCGCGTCGCATGGCGAGGTGCGGCTCACCTTCGAGGCGGCGGGCCGCACGTGGCGCGTCACCAGGCGCCTCGGCACGGGTGCGCCGGAACCGACCCATCTGCTCGAGGAGCTCGCGGGCGACGGTGGTGAGGCCACCGACCACCTCACCGGCGCCGCCGCGGTCAACGCGCGGCTCGTCGAGCTGGTCGGAATGGGGTTCCCGGCGTTCACGAGCGCCGTGCTCCTGGCCCAGGGCCGCTTCGCCCAGTTCCTGCAGGCGTCTCCGAGAGATCGGGACCAGATCCTGCGGGAGCTGTTCGACATCGCGTCGCTCGAGGCGGTTCGCGTCGTCGCGATCGCCCGCAAGGAGGCGGCCGAACGCGAGGTGTCGGTGCTCGCGCGGGAGCGCGAATTGCTGCCCGATCACGGGCCCACCGTGCGCAACGCGGTCGCCGTCAGCGCCCGTGCGGCGTCGGCTCGCCACGCCGCGTTGCGCGCCCTTCGGCCACTCGCCGCCGCGGCGGAGCTCGCGCGGGAGCGCGAGCGGGAGGCGGCGTCGGCCGCAGCGCTCATCGGTGCCGCCCTCGGCGATCTGGCTCCACCGGACGAGCGGCGGGGGCTGGTCGAGCGCTACGAGGCCGCCCGCCGCGCCGCGCAGACAGCCCGCGCCGACAGCGACGCCGCACAGCTGGCCATGCGCGAGGCGATCGCCCTGCGCGACCGGCTGCGCGACGACCATGGCGGCACGGCGGCCGAGCTCGCGGCGTTGCGGGGTCTCGCCGAGCGCAGGGCGCGACTCCGGGACGGGTTGCCCGCCGAGCAGGACGCGATCGCACGTCACGAGGTCGCACTTGCAGAGAGCCGCGACCGCCTCGACACGCTCCGCGCGGCCGCCGCGGCGGTCGCGCACCAGCGGGACGCGCTCGCCCTCCTCGCCGAGCGCTCCGGCGAGTTGATCGCCGCCCGGGCCGACGCCAAGGCCGCGGAGCTGGCCGTCGGGGCCGCCGAGGCGCGGTGGGAGGAGGCCAAGGCATTCGCGCGCCAGGCGACCGACGAGGCCGTGGTCGCCGACGCGGCGCTGGACGAGCTGCGACGCGCGCATCTGGCGGCCACGCTTCGCGCCACGATCGTCCCGGGCGCTCCATGCCCGGTCTGCGGTCAGGTCGTCCACGACGCTGGGCACCACGCACCCGACGACCTGCAGGACATCGAGCACGGCGTGCGCGTGCTCGCAGCTCGCGCCGAGCGGGCGACGCGTGAGCTCGCCGAGTCGGACACCCGGGTCCGCTTGGCCGTCCAGGCGCGCGATGAGGCGGTGCGACGGCTTGCGGATGCCGAACGGCTGGTGCGCGCGCAGGGCGGCGATCCCGCAGGCGACGCCGCGGGCCCGGCCGCCGACGCGGAGCGGGCGGCTGCGGAGGCCACCGCACGTCAGGAGGAGGCGCTCGCGCTGGCCGGCGAGGTCGAGCGCACCGCCGGAGCGCTCGCCGAAGCGCGCCGGCGGCTGGACCGCGACCGCGCCGAGGTCGCCGAGGTCGCCGGCCGGTTGGGGCGCCATGCGGAGGACGACGATCCGCTGGATGCCCTCGAGGGTGCCGTCACCGAGGTGGAGGCGGCGGAGTGCGCGGTCGCCGTCTCGGGCGAAGCGGCGAGCCGGCTGGCCGGGGTCGCGGCCGAGACCGACCGCGCCGTCGCGCGGTTCGAGCGTGAGGATCTCGGAGAGGTACGCCAGTCGCTCACGGTGCTCGCCACCCGGCTCGGCCTCGACCCGATCCCGCCGGACATCGAGCCGGCCGACCTGCCGTCACGAGCCGATGAGCTCGTGAGCCGCGCCTCGCTCGCACTGCGCGAGAGCGAGGCGCGGGCCGAGCGGGCGCGGGCCGAGGCGAGCTCCCTCGCGGAGATCGTCGCCGGCCGCGGAGCACCACTCGGCGTCGACGCCCCCGCCGACGTGGCGCCGTGCCACGAGGAGTCGGCCCGCATGCTCGCCCACGCCCGTTCCGAGCTGGCGGCGGTGGAAGACCACGCGTCGCGGGCACGGCGGCTCCTCCGCGACGCAGCCGCCGCGACCGCCGAGGCCGACGTCCACGCCCAACTCGCCGTCGACCTCCAGGCCAACCGCTTCCCCCGTCACCTCCTGGCGCGGTTCCATGAGCGCCTCGCGTCGGGCGCGTCCGCACGCCTGCAGAACCTCTCGCGCGGCGCGTTCGGCTTCGCGGGCGCCGAGCCGGACCCGCTGGCCGTCGTCGACCATCGGCGGGGACGGCGCACTCGCGGTGCCGCCACGCTGTCGGGCGGCGAGCGGTTCCTCGCCAGCCTCGCGTTGGCGCTTGCCCTCGCCGACATCGCGAGCGGGTCCTCCGGCCGGCTCGACTGCCTCTTCCTCGACGAGGGCTTCTCGTCGCTCGACGACGAATCGCTGGAGGTCGCGATCGAGGGGGTCGAGCGCATGGCCGACGACGGCCGCCTGGTGGTGGTGATCACCCACCTCCCCGGCATCGCCGAACGGCTCGGCGCGGAGATCCGCATCCGCAAGGACCCCTCCGGGACGAGTCATGTCGTCGACCGGGCGCTCCTCGCCTGACCGGGACCCTCGGGAAATCCGCGGCCCGGACGGCCGAATCCGCGGATGCGCGCCACCACACCGCCGGGCGATGCTCGCCGCGACGTGCAGATCGAGGAGGCGCCGATGGACGCACGCGACCCCGTCGACCGGGTCCCCAAACCAATCAGCCCCGGACCGGAGATGGACGCTCTCGCCCGCTTTCACCGCGACGTCACGTGGACCGGGACCATCTCCGAGGACGGCATGGGTCCCGGGACGCCCGCGATGACGGCCACCGGGAGAGGGAACCACGTGTGGATCCAGGACGGGCGCTGGATCGTCGGTACCTACGAACAGGACCAGCACCTCCTCGACGGCACCTTCGTCCTGCGGTGGCAGCTGCACTGGGTCGCCGGCTGGGATCCGGCGGCCCGCGAGTATCGCGCCACCGTCGCCGACAACTACGGCCACGCCGAGGTGATGCACGGCTGGATCGACGGCGACCGCCTCACGTTCGAGAGCGTCGGCACGCCGTACGTCCGGGTGCGCCTGGTGTGGGACATCGGCGACGCCGGCGTCATGAGCTGGCGCAACGAGTGCTCCGTCGGCGGCGAGCCATGGTCGCTCGTGGAGGAGTACGCGTGCACGCCGGTCCCGATCCGGACGGACCGGGCGCGCAAGGAGGCGGCGCGGCAAGCTTCGTCCGGCTGATCACGTGGTTGATCGAGGCTATGGCCGAACCTCGAGTGGTTCGGCACGCGGAACGACTGGCCGGTCGCGCTGCTCGCCTGCGTGATCTTCGACGTGCTCGGCGGCGCGCACGGTGGCCGATCGCGACCTCGCCGAGCGGCGGCCCTGCCAACGGTGACCGCGCGGACGCTCCCGGCTAGGCCGGTTCCGGCGAGGCCGGTCCCGACGCAACGGGCGCCGCGTCATCGGCGCGCCCGCCGATGTGGCGGGCCAGGAAGCGCTCGACCGCCCGGTAGACGTCCTTGCGGTTCTCCGGCTTCACGAAGCCATGGCCCTCGTCGTCCTTCACGATGTACTCGACGGGCACGCCGCGCGCCTCGAGCGCCCCGACGATCTGGTCCGACTCCTGCTTCTTCACCCGCGGGTCGTTGGCGCCCTGGATCACCATGAGCGGGGCCCGGATCGCGTCGACCCGGTTGATGGGCGAGCGGGCCTCCAGATCGGCGATGTCGTCGGGGTCGTCGGGGTCGCCGACGAACCGGAACCACGTGCCGGCCAGCAGCGGGCGCCAGTAGGGCGGGAAGCTCCGCACGAGCGTCACCAGGTTCGACGGTCCCACGACGCTGATCGCCGCGGCGAACACCTCCGGCGTGAAGGTCGCGCCGACGAGTGCCGCGTAGCCCCCGTAGCTGCCGCCGTAGATCGCCACGCGGTCCGGGTCGGCGATGCCCTCCGCGATCGCCCAATGGACGGCATCGACGAGGTCGTCGTGCATCTTGCCGGCGAACTCCCGCTCCGCCGCGTGCATGAAGGACTTGCCGAACCCGGTCGACCCGCGGTAGTTGACCTGCAGCACCGCGTAGCCGCGGTTCGCGAGGAACTGCGACTGCGGATCCCACCCCCAGCTGTCGCGCGCCCACGGCCCGCCGTGGACCACCAGCACCATCGGCAGATCGCGAGCGGGCACATCCATCGGGAGCGTCAGGTACGAGGGGAGGCTCAGCCCGTCGCGCGAGGCGATTCGGACGGGCCGGCGCTCGGCGAGCATCGCCGGATCGAGCCACGGCCGCGACCGGAAGAGCAGGCGCGACTTGCCGGACCTGCGGTCGAACAGAAATGTGGCGCCGGGGTCGCAGTCGTCGTCGAACGCGACCGTCCAGAGGGTCTCGTCGTCGTCGGAGCTCCCGATCATCGGGTCGCCGGGATGGATCTGCCTGACGCGCTCCCAGTCCCGAGCGAACGTCTCGTCGAACGCGTGCATCACGATGCGATCACGGCGGTAGACCGCGCCGAGCAGGGCGCCCGTCCGATCGGAGATGATCGGCGCGCCGAGATCGGCCTCGTCGTCGGCATCGATCACCCGTTCCCCGCCGGTCGCCACGTCGAGCGCGACGAGGCGCACCAAGTCGCTGCCGCGCGCGCTGCCGACGTACAGTTCGCGCCCGTCGGCGCTGAACGCGTACGGCGTCCCGGAGTCCTCGTTCGCGAACTCGGCGAGGAGCCGGAACGGCTCGTGCTCGTCGTCGCGCACGAGCACCCGCCAGTCGCCCGTCGGCGTCTGGGCATAGGCGGCGCGCAACCGCCCCTCGCGGTCGGTGCACCACGACATGATGTCGCCCGGGTTCTCCGCGATCCGCCCGACCTCGCCGCTGTCGAGGTCGAGCCGCTCCACGTCGAACAGACCACGGTCCCGCCGGTTGGTGGAGATCAGGACGTGCCGGGGATCGTCGCGGGGCACGTCGACCACGCCGACCTTGACCCCGTCGAAGGGCGTCAGGTCGCGGTCCGGCGTGTCCGGAGCGTCCAGGTCCGCGGCGAACAGGTGATAGTTCTCGTCGCCGCCGGTGTCTTGCAGGTAGAGGATGCGCGCGCCGTCACGCGACCACACGTACGAGCGGACGCCGCGGTCGCGATCGCGCGTGACCTGCACCGGGTCGCCGCCACCCACCGGAGCGACCCAGACGTTGAGCGCGCCGCCGCCGGGCGCGAGCCACGCGAGCCGCCGGCCATCCGGCGAGACTCGTGCGGCCGCGCGCTCGGGGTCGTCGAAGAAGTGCTCAAGCGGGATCAGTGGAACCATCGGGGGGCCAGTTTGACATCGTTTGCCGGGTGAACGTCGCCCGACTGCAGATCGTGGCTGCGGCGGTGCTCTTCTCCACGGGCGGCGCGGCGATCAAGGCGACCAGCTTCGACGGCCTCTCGGGGGGGCTCGCCACCGCCTGCATGCGCTCCGGAGTCGCCGCCATCGCGATCGCGCTGTTCCTGCCCCGCTCGCGCCGCAACTG
The DNA here is from genome assembly GCA_963706315.1 of uncultured Thermoleophilia bacterium. Classification (GTDB taxonomy): domain Bacteria; phylum Actinomycetota; class Thermoleophilia; order Miltoncostaeales; family Miltoncostaeaceae; genus CALMEC01. The sequence continues at coordinate 161,195 of CAVPMA010000015.1, forward strand.
GTCGTGGCGGACGCTCCTGGTGGGGGCGACGTTCGCCGTCACGCTCATCCTGTTCGTGGCCGCGAACAAGCTCACGACGTCGGCGAACACGATCTTCCTGCAGTCGAGCGCACCGCTGTGGATCGCGCTGAGCGCGCCGTTCCTGCTGCACGAGCGAGTCAACCGGCTCGACGTGATCTACATGGCGGTCCTCGGTGCCGGGCTCGCGCTGTTCTTCGTCGACGCCCCCGAACCCGTCAAGACCGCGCCCCAGCCGCTGCTCGGCAACGTCCTGGCCGTCATTTCGGGCATCGGATGGGCGGGTACCGTCATGGGTCTCCGCTGGCTGGGCAAGCGCGAGGGCACCGACTCGGCGGCGGCTGCCACCGTCGCCGGGAACCTGATTGCGTTCGTCGTTTGCCTCCCGTGGGCCATCGGCCCCGCTTCCGATGCCGTCGGCGAGGACTGGCTCCTGATCCTCTACCTCGGGATCGTGCAGATCGGGCTCGCGTACGTCTTCATTACCAAGGCCGTCCCGTACCTGGAGGCGCTCGAGGTCTCGCTCCTCCTGTATGTCGAGCCGGTGCTGAATCCCATCTGGTCCTGGCTGATCCACGGCGAGACCGTCGGCGCGCTTTCGATCGCCGGCGGGCTGATCATCCTCGGCGCAACGGCCGCCAAGACCTGGTGGGACAGCCGCACCGGCAGGGTGGTGATGAAACCCGGTTAGCCCCGCGTCACGCGTCGGGGGCGAAGGAACCTCGGAACAGCACGTCGGCCGTCCGAGGCTGGTAGCCGAGCCGGTCGTTCACGGCCAGCATCGCGGCGTTGCGCGCCTCGTTCGCCGCCTCGAGGAGCTCGAGCCCGGCCGCCCGCGCGAGGACGACCTGCCGGGACTTCATCGCCCCGGCGAGCCCCCGGCCGCGCCAGGAGCGGGCGACCGCCGTCATCTCGTGCTCGGCCATCTCCGGCTTGGCCTCGAAGCGAACCAGGATCGCGAAGCCCACTACCTCTTGGTCGGCGAGCGCGACGACCGAGCACTCGGGCATCACGCCGGGCCGCCCGAGCTCGGCGCTCCGCCACCGCGCGAAGTCGCCGGCGTCGTACCGCTCCACCGCCGGGATGTCGGCGAGCCCCTCGGCCCCAACCCGGTACATCCCTTCCTCCAGGTCGTCACGCTCGGCGAGCGTCACGAGCGTCACCCCGTCGGGCGGCGCGATGGCTGGCCGCGGCTCCTCGCGCAGGTCCAGGTACGAGACCCGCTCCCGCCCCACCTCCTCGAAACCGCGGTTCGCCCAGAACGACACGGCATCGGGATCCGCGACGTCGAACCAGACGTCGAGCCCTTCGCGGCCGCGTTCCCTCGCCCATGCCGACACGGCCCGATACAGGTCGGTCCCCACGCCGGCGCGGCGATCGTCGCGGGGGACGAGGATCACCGCCTCCGCGTGGCGCGACTCGGGCGACCACACCTCGACCTCCACGTGCGCGGCCCCCACCGGGCGGCCGTCGCGCCACGCGACCATCGCCGACCACTCGGGCGCGACGCTCCAGCGGTGGCGGAGGGATCGCTCGCCCTCGGGGCGGCACGGCGAAGTGCGGTTGTGCACATCCAGCCACGTCGCGACGTCGTCATCCGTCCGCACCTCGCGGATCTCGACGTCCGGCGTCGGCCTCATGGCCCTAGGATGCCAGCTGTGCGATCGGACGCCTCACCCATCGTCGTGATGGTCCCGGACCTTCTCATGCGCCAGCAGCTGGTTGCGGGACTGGAGGCCGGTGGGTTCTCCGTCCGGGGGGCCGCCACCCGCGCGCGCCTCGAGCGCGCGCTCGAGGAGATCCGCCCTGCCGCGGTGCTGGTCGAGCTGGACGGCGTGGGCATCGACGGCGCCGCGCTCGTGAAGGAGCTCAAGGCCGACGACCGCACCGGCGGCGTCCCGGTCGTCGGCTTCTGCGCGCACACCCGCGCCGAGCTGATCCAAGCCGCGCGCGACGCGGGCGCCGACCGCGTCGTCTCACGCGGCGAGCTCACCAACCGCCTCCTGCGGATCGCCACCGAGGTCACCGGGGAACCACCCGCGTCCTGACCCTCCGAGGCGCGGCGCGGAGGCGCTACCCTCGGTGGAGACATGGAACGCAACCCGTATCCGCCGGCGCAGGTCAGCCCCGCCGGGGACGCGCCCGACGTGGTGGCGCGCGACTACGCGCCCATCCAACCTGAGAGTGGATTCCGCAGCCGCGCCCGCAAGCTCCTCGCGCCGTTCGCCGTGATCGGCGCCACGCTGCTCAAGTTCAAGACGGCCCTGCTCGCGCTCCTCAAGCTCAAGTTCCTCGCGGCGTCCGGGTCGATGCTGGTGTCCGTCGCCGGCTACGCCGTGTTCTGGGGCTGGCGCTTCGCCGCGGGCTTCGTCGTGCTGCTCCTGATCCACGAGCTCGGTCACGTCCTCGAGGCGCGACGGCAGGGGCTCGCGACCGGCGGCGTGTACTTCATACCCTTCCTCGGCGCGGTGATGCTGTTGAAGCAGCAGTCGAGGGACGCCGGCAGGGCCGCCTGGCTGGGGCTCGCCGGGCCGCTCCTCGGCAGCGCCGCCGCAGCTGCGACGTGGGCGGTCGGCATCGCGACGGGCTCGGACCTGCTCGTTGCGCTCGCCTTCACCGGCTTCCTGCTCAACCTGTTCAACCTCATCCCCGTCATGCCGCTCGACGGCGGCTGGGCGACGGCCGTGTTCCATCCCCTGTTCTGGGCTCCTCGGGCTCGGAGGTGTGGTCGTGCTCTTCACGATCTTCCCGAACCCGATCCTGCTGCTCGTGGCTGCCCTTGGAGCCTGGGAGCTGTGGAAACGCTGGAAGCGACGCGATCAGGACGAAACCGCCTACCACGACGTCTCGCCCCGCCAGCGCGCCGCGATCGCGGTGGTCTACCTGGGGCTCGCCGGGCTGCTGGCGATCGGCCTGAGCGGGAGCCACCGGGAGCGCACGATCGACGGCCGGGTGGCCGCCGCCGGGTCGCCCGCGCTCGTCGCCGCCCCGCCCGTGGCACGCCTCGGCTGACTGGTCGCCGCAGCCGCATCGTTGCGGGGTCCGGTACCCTTGACTGGATGAGCGCACGCACCGCACTCGAGGCCATTGTGGCCAAACGGATCCTGGTCCTCGATGGCGCGATCGGGACGATGATCCAGCGGCACGACCTCGCCGAGGACGACTTCCGCGGCGACGTCCTGCGCGATCACCCGTCGCCGCTGCAGGGCGACATGGACGTGCTCAGCCTCACCCGCCCGGACGTGATTGAGGCGATCCACGACGAGTACTTCGCCGCCGGCGCCGACGTCGCGACGACAAATACGTTTACCGCCACGGCGATCGCCCAGGCCGACTACGGCACCCAGGCGTACGTGCGGGAGATAAACCTGGCGGCGGCACGGGTCGCGCGCGCGTCCGCGGACCGGTGGACGGCAAAGGACCCGTCGCGTCCCCGCTTCGTCGCCGGCTCGCTCGGGCCGCTCAACCGCACCCTGTCGATCTCCCCGGACGTCGACGACCCGTCCAAGCGGGCGGTCACGTTCGATGAGGTCCGCGACGCGTACGCCGAGCAGGCCCGTGCGCTCATCGACGGCGGCGTCGACATCATCCTCATCGAGACGATCTTCGACACCCTCAACGCGAAGGCGGCGATCGTCGCGGTGCGTGAGACGTTCGCTGAGCTCGGCGTCGACCTGCCCATCGTGATCTCGGTTACCATCACCGACCGCAGCGGCCGGACGTTGTCGGGTCAGACCGTGCCGGCGTTCTGGGCATCCGTCGAGCACGCCGAGCCGTTCGCGGTCGGGATCAACTGCGCGCTCGGTGCGGCGGAGATGCGGCCGTTCCTCGAGGAGCTCGCCGAGATCGCGCCGACGTACGTGAGCTGCTACCCGAACGCGGGCCTGCCAAACGCCTTCGGCGGGTACGACCAGAAGCCAGGGGAGACGTCGACCGAGCTCGGGGACTTCGCCCGGTCGGGGCTCTTCAACATCGTCGGCGGGTGCTGCGGAACCACGCCGGATCACATCCGGGCTGTCGCGCACGCGGTGGAGGGAGTCCCCCCGCGGCGCATCCCGCAACCGGACGGTCTCACCCGTTTCGCGGGCCTGGAGCCGTTCGCCATCTTCCCCGGCTCGAGCTTCATCATGATCGGCGAGCGCACGAATGTCACTGGCTCACGCCGGTTCGCGAAGCTGATCATCGACGGCGACTTCACGACCGCGCTCGAGGTCGCCGCCGACCAGGTCCGCAACGGCGCGAACATCATCGACGTCAACATGGACGAGGGGATGCTCGACTCCGAGCAGGCGATGACCACGTTCCTCAACATGGTCGCGACCGAGCCGGAGATCGCCGCGGTGCCGGTCATGATCGACTCGAGTCGATGGTCGGTCATCGAAGCCGGCCTCAAGTGCGTGCAGGGCAAGTCGATCGTCAACTCGATCAGCCTCAAGGAGGGCGAGGCCGACTTCCTCGACAAGGCAAGGCTCCTGCGCCGCTACGGCGCCGGGTGCGTCGTGATGTGCTTCGACGAGACCGGTCAGGCCGACACCGTCGAGCGGCGGGTCGAGATCGCCGAGCGGGCGTACCGGCTGCTCGTGGACGCTGCGGGCATGCCGCCGCAGGACATCATCATCGACCCGAACGTGCTCGCCGTCGCCACGGGCCTCGAGGAGCACAACGACTACGCGCGCAGCTTCATCGAGGCCACCCGGCGCATCAAGGAGCGCTGCCCCGGCGTGCGCGTCAGCGGGGGCATCAGCAACCTCTCGTTCGCGTTCCGCGGCAACGATGCCGTGCGCGAGGCGATGCACACCGCGTTCCTCTACCACGCGATCGACGCCGGGCTCGACATGGGCATCGTCAACGCCGGCCAGCTCGGCGTCTACCAGGACATCCCGCCCGACCTGCTCGAACGAGTGGAAGACGTCATCCACAACCGCCGCGACGACGCCACCGAGCGGCTCATCGGTTTCGCGGCGACGGTCGCGGGAGGTGGCGCGGAGCGCCAGGTCGTGAACGCCGCGTGGCGCGAGGGGACCGTCGAGGAGCGCCTCTCCCATGCGCTCGTCCACGGGATCGTGGACCACATCGAGGCCGACACCGAGGAGGCCCGGCTTCGCTATCCCACCCCGCTGGCCGTGATCGAGGGCCCGCTCATGGACGGCATGCGGATCGTGGGGGAGCGGTTCGGCGAGGGGCAGATGTTCCTGCCGCAGGTCGTGAAGAGCGCGCGGGTGATGAAGCGGGCGGTGGCGCTGCTCGAGCCGTACATGGCCGAGGAGCGTGAGCGCACCGGCGCGACGTCGCAGGGGAAGATGGTGATCGCGACCGTCAAGGGCGACGTCCACGACATCGGCAAGAACATCGTCGGGGTGGTGCTGGGCTGCAACGGCTACGAGGTGGTCGACCTGGGGGTGATGGTCCCGGCCGACACAATCCTCCAGGCGGCCGTCGACGAGGACGCTGACGTCGTGGGGCTCTCCGGCCTCATCACGCCATCCCTCGACGAGATGGTGCACGTCGCTCGCGAGATGGAACGGCGCAACATGCAGCTTCCGCTGCTGATCGGCGGCGCGACGACCAGCAAGCAGCACACCGCCGTGCGGATCGCGCCCGAGTACTCGGCGCTGGTGGCACACGTCCTCGACGCGTCGCGCGCCGTCGACGTGATCTCCCGCGTGGTCGACCGCGATGCCCGCGAGGAGTTCGCGGAAGTGCTGCGGGTGGAGCAGGACGCCCTCCGTGAGGTCCATGCCGGCAAGTCCGCGCGCCCGATGCTGGACCTGGCCGAGGCACGGGCTCGGCGCACGCCCATCGCTTGGAGCGCCGAGGACATCTCCACCCCGGAGTTCACCGGCCGTCGCCGGCTCGACGACGTCCCGTTGACCGACATCGTGCCGTTCATCGACTGGACCTTCTTCTTCCACGCCTGGGAGCTGCGCGGCCGGTTCCCAGGGGTGCTCGATCACCCGAAGTACGGGCCGGCGGCCCGGGAGCTGTTCGCGAACGCCAACGAGCTGCTGGAGCGCATCACGGCCGAGCGGCTCCTCCAGGCCCGCGGCGTCTACGGGTTCTGGCCGGCGAACGCCGACGGCGACGACATCGTCGTATTCGCGGACGGCGCCCGCACCCGCGAGCTCACGCGGTTCCCGATGCTCCGCCAGCAGCGCGAGAAGCCGGACGGCAAGCCGAGCCTGTGCCTCGCCGACTTCGTCGCGCCGAGGTCGACCGGGCTGGGCGACCACATCGGGATGTTCGCGGTCACCGCCGGCCACGGTGCCGCCGATCTCGTCGAGCGGTTCGAACGCGAGCACGACGACTACTCCGCGATCATGGTCCGGGCGATCGCCGACCGCCTCGCCGAGGCCTTCGCCGAGATGCTCCACCAGCGCGTGCGGCGCGAGTGGGGCTACGGCGCCGACGAGGACCTCTCCGCCGACGACCTCGTGGCCGAGCGCTACCGGGGAATCCGCCCGGCGTTCGGCTATCCGGCCTGTCCCGACCACACGGAGAAGCAGCGGCTCTTCGACCTGCTCGGCGCGGATGAACAGGGCATCTCGCTCAGCGAGAGCTTCGCGATGCTGCCGGCGGCCTCGGTGAGCGGCATCTACCTGGCCCACCCAGCCGCCCGCTACTTTGCGGTCGGGCCGATCAACGCCGACCAGGTGGTCGACTACGCCACCCGCAAGGGCATCGCCGTATCGGAGGCGGAGCGCTGGCTCGGGCCGAACCTCGCATACGAGCCGGGAGAGCTCGTTCCGGCTTAGCAGCCGCGCCGGCCGGTCAGTCGATTCCAGGCCGGTCGTGAAGCGAAACCCCGGCGGCGCGCGCCAATGCCGCCGAGTCCCCGTACCGCACCGTCCACCGCACCTCGTCCGGGTCGAGGCCGGCCTCGATGAGCCGCTGCTGGAGCGAGTCCTCGCGGGACTGTCTGAAGAACAGGACCGTGATGGCGCCGAACGCGAGCAGGCAGTGGGTTGCCATCATGATCGTGGCGGCGTTCGCCTGGTCCTGCATCGGGCTCAGACCCCAGGATCGCGCGGCGGCGGTGTGAGACGGGTAGAGCGCCGACCCGGCGAACCAGTAGATGTTCGCCAGCGTGAGCCCGACCGACCACACACCGAGCATGTAGAGGCACTTCGCTCCCGTCCCGAACCACACCGGCGCCGGCGCCAAGCGTTCCGTGACGGGCGCCCACAGCACGATTCCAAACACGAAGAACGACACCTGCTGCAGCGTCCACGCCGCCGGGTGCATGTAGACCTGGTGGTGCACCCATGGGAGAAGCCATATCAAGGTCGCCGCCATCCATACCGGGAACGCCAGGATCGGGTTGGTGAGGATCGCGATGACCGGGTGGGCGCGGGCCTCGGCCGGGCGAGCGCGGGGAATGGCGAGGAGCACGAGCAGGGGCGCGACCGCGCCGATCAGCACGTGCTGGGCCATGTGCGCGGCGAACATTCCCCCCTGGGCAAGGCCGCCAACAGGCGATCCGATCGCGAGAAGGAGCACGGTGACCGCCGCGACGGCGAATGCGATCGCGCCGCGGCGACGCGGCTCGACCCGACGTATCGCAACGGCAAGATTTGCGGCCAGGAGTACTACGAGCGCGAACTCGACGGGCGGGACCGCCCAGAGCGTCCACCAATCGGAGAGCAGCACCCGGTGAGCCGCGCCGTCGTATCCCGTGAACGTGGCGACCTTGCCACCGGTCGCACCGGCCACGAGGATCGCGAACGTCAACATGCTGATTGCGAGCAGCACTCGCATCAAACGGCTCATGTCGAACCCCGCTCGAGCAACGCGATGCGGGCGAGCGCGAGCCCGAATGCGATCACCGTCAGGATCGCGCTCGTGACACACCAGGCGCAGATCGCGTCGATCACGCCCAGCTCCAGATAGGTCAGCCAACCGGAGAACCCGACGCTGACGGTGGTGACGAGTAGCCCGAGGAAGGCGCCGCGCGCGCCGGCGATGGCCGCGGCCAGGAGCATCCCCGAGTAGCCGGCGATGCCCAGCCATGCGACGGGAATGCCGGCCAGCTCCGAGTAGCGGCTCGCCTGGACCGTCGCGCAGCCGCCGCCGACGATGCACGACGGCGCACGCCCACGTGCACGCTCCACGGTGAGGTAGGTGGCGACTGCCAGGCCGGCGACGGCGACCACCGCGAGCCCCCATCGAAGCCATCGCTCGTGGACATCGGCGCCCGTCACCGTACCGCCTCGATCGCGGCGTCCAACTCCCCGCCGCGCGGGACACCCGCGATGCGGCGCTCGCCGCGGGGGCCCTGGACGATGAAGGTGGGCGTCGACCGCACGCCGGCAAGCAGCGCGCGTGATGCGACCTGCTGCACGGCCGACTGCACCGACGTCGAGGCGCGATCGGCGTCGAATCGATCGACATCCAATCCCGCCGCGCGGGCGGTGTCGCGGAGGAAGGTGTCGCTGAGCCAGCCGGCGTTCTCGGCGCCCTGCTGGCCGTAGACCGATTCGACGAGTTGCCACAGGCGATCCTGACGGCCCGCCGCAATCGCAGCGAGCCCGCCGCGAAGCGAGTCAGGCCCGACGAACGCAAGGGGCTCGAACGCGATCCGGGCCGTCCCCGGCCGCACCCAACGATCGATCGCATCGGGAAGCGTCGACGCGGCGGCCTGAGCGCAGTAGGGGCACTGGAGGTCCGCGAACTCCAGGATCTCCACGGGCGCAGACGCCTGGCCGAGCACGGCTCCCGATTGCGGGATGCCGGCGAGATCGACGATCGCCGCAGGGCGCGCCGTGGCATTCGCCCCCCCTGGCGCTCACGAGCGCGAGGATCACGATGACGACGACCGCGAGGGCGAGGGTCCCTGCAACCCAGCCGAGCCGCGATCGCCTGCTCATCACGCCACCCCCACGTTGGCCGGGTGCGGCGCCACGCGCGCCGATGCCGTCGCCCTCGTTTCCGACCAGCCGGATAGCCGGCGTACGCGTTCAGCGCACGTGGCAACGGCAGCCGGCGCCCCGATTCCACGAAGCGAGTTCATTCACTGTCCTTTCGATGAGGCCAAAATGCGGGCGGGCGCTCGGCTCCGACGGAGCAGCGCGGGTCGACGAGGGACGCCGTCCCTTCGGCCGTGCCCGATTTCCACCCGCCGGCGCCGGACGGTCCTACCCGCCCACCTGACTCGGTTAGGACAGCATTGGTGGCGCCCGCCCTGCTGAGCGGGTTGCCAGGACGTCGCGAGGAGCGGCCGGACGGTCGTGGAAGAGCGCCGCAATTCGCGGTGCCGCCCGAAGGAGCATGCGCGCAATGAGCCAGGCGAGCAACGCGACCGGAGCCTGCAGCGCCAGGCCGAGCACAAAGGTCTTCTCGTGCCACGCACCAGCTGGGAAGGAGCCGTCGTGAACGAGGCGCTCGAGATGCTCCTGGACCACGAAGCACGTCGGAGCGAGCACGGCGAACGGCCACGCCGGTGTCGTGCGCTCGACGTCGGATCCCCGGATGCGGACCGCCTCGAACGCGAAGCCGACCAGAACGGTCGCGGCGAGGCTCATCAGCACGATCGGCAGGTCCTGGAGGTAGCCATGGCCCGTCGATGCGAGCAGCTCGGCACGTTGCGTCGCGTCGGGAGCGACAAGCATGTAGCTCAACTGGTGGGTGACCAGCAGATGCGTCGCCGCAAGCGGAAGGCAGATGAGCAGCGCGATGAGGCGACGCATGACGCCATTATGAGCGACGCCGGGCGCCCCGACGATCCCCCGGGCCCGAACGCTCTGGAGTTGGGCGCATTGTCCCCGATCTCCCGACGCGTCGAGGCGCCGAGGGCGTTGCTGTCAGCATGCGGCCATGCGCGCATCTCGCCCGGTGTCGCTGATCTGTATTCCGATCACGCTGACCGGGTTGCTCATGGCGCACTCCCTCGCGTACGCGCTGGTGACGCGGTCCGAAGCCGACGCACGCGCGCTGCTCGCGACGACGGGACACGGTTACCTCTCGCTTGCGCACACGCTCGTGCTCTCCGTAGGAGCCGGACTCGTCGCCACCGGAGTTCTGCTTCGCCTCCAGTCGGGGCACGGCGGAGCCTGGCGTGCAGGGTGGGCGGTGGCAGCACCCGTCCTGGCGTTCGCCGTCCAGGAGCACGTCGAACGGCTCGCCTACAACGGTTCGTTCCCCGCCCACCTGACTTCATCGAGCCCGTCTTCCTGATCGGTCTCGCGCTCCAGATCCCATTCGGATTGCTGGCGTCATCCTGGCTCGCAGCCTGCTCGTGTTCGTGGACACCGTCCGCGTCGAGATCAGGCGCCCGTTTCGCGGAGCGACCCCGGCCCGCCCGACGATTCTTCGCTGGACGGCGCCTCAGCGGGTGCGAACGATGCCGCTCGCGCGACGGGGCGCGGGCCGCGCTCCCCGGGCCGATCGCGCCGACCCCGTCGGCGCGCCGACACTCGCGTCCTGATCCACCACGGGAAGGACCGCGAGGTCACGCCGGCCACCCCGGCCCGCCCAGCGGCGATGCCCGATGTCCAGAGAACAGCGAAAGGACAAGATGTGACACGGAAAGGAATCGGTGCGGCGCTCGCGGTGATCGCGGCGCTCACCCTGCCGGCCATCGCGGCCGCACATGTGGAGATCGAGCCCACGACGGCGCCGGGAGGCGACCTCGCGCACCTCACGCTTCAGGTGCCCAACGAGAGCGCGGCCGCAGCGACGACGAGCGTCTCCGTCCAGATCCCGGACGAGGTGGTGCTGGTGCGGTTCGCCCCCAAACCGGGCTGGAAGCGCACGGTCGTCAGGGAGAAGCTCGTCGCAGACCTCGACGGTCGGGGAGGACGTCATCTCCGAGCGCGTCTCGCAGGTGACCTGGAGCAGGGGGAAGATCGCGCCGGGCGAGTTCGACACCTTCGACATGAGCGTCGCGCTCCCCGATGAGCCTGACACGGAGCTGACGTTCCCCGCTGTCCAGCGATACGACGACGGCACGTCGTGCGTTGGATCGGCGCCGAGAACTCCGACGAGCCGGCCCCGCGGGTGACGATCACGCGGCCGAAGAGGGCCAGGGGCACGGCGCGACGACGACGACGTCCACGACCGCGACGTCGAGCAGCACGACGGACGAGGCACACGCGAGCGACGGCAAGACGAATGCCGCACTCGGCCTCGGGATCGCAGGCCTGGTGGCCGGCCTCGGGGCGCTCGTCGTGATCTTCGTGCGCCGGAGACGGGCACGAGCACCTCGTCATAGCCCGCGACGATCCGGGAGGCACCGTCGTGTGGACGTGTGCCTCCGCGATCGGGTTCTGGAGCGCGCTCCTGCGGCGAGGTCGAACTGTTGCTTCGCCAGGTAGAGGCGTACGTGGCGGACTCCCTCCACCAGCGCGGCGAGCCGCGACTCGACGTCCGCTTCAGCGAGCTCGGCGAGCCCGCTCGCGGCGACCCACCACGCCGACGGGTCGTCCTTGACGACCTCGAGGACGCGCCCGGCCACGTCGTTGCCGTCCACGGGACCGCCGGCGTCGACCCCGATCGCCACCTCGTCGAGGTGCAGCCGGTACGTGCCCGCGGGTGCCGCGCCGTCGCACTCGACGATGCGAGCACCCGCGACGGCGCCGATCGCCTTGACCGGACGGTGAGGCACCGCGGCGGCCGCGCCGGCGAACGTCTCCGGGGTGTCCTCGCCCGCCCCGCTCGCGACGACGTCGAGTCCGAGCCGTTCGAGTCGGGGAGCCCACTTCGGGTCGCCGGGGAGCCCACCAAGGACAATCGTCGGTAGAACAGGGAGCTGAATGCCCAGGGCAGCGAGGATCTCGCGGCGCACGAGCCGGACGTTACCCGCCCAGGTCGGTAGTTTGAGTGCCTGCAACGCGAACTGCGACGGGGGACACTGGATGAGCAAGGAGACGGGACGCCGCGGACCGGTCGGGCTGGACGCGCATGGCCTCACCATGACGGGCGGCGTGGTGTGGAACGCAACGACACCGGAGCTCTACGAGCACGCGCTCGGAGGCGGTGAGGGGGCCATCGCTGAGGGTGGACCCCTCGTCGTCTCCACCGGGGCGCACACGGGTCGCGCCCCGAAGGACAAGTTCGTCGTGCGGGAGCCGGGCAGCGAAGCGCGCATCTGGTGGGGCGCGATCAACCAGCCCTTCGAGCCGGACGACTATGCCGCGCTGCGCGCGCGGCTCCTCGAGTACCTGAGCAGCCGGGACCTCTTCGTCGTCGACGCGTTCGCCGGTGCGCATCCCCGCCACCGCCTTGCCCTACGGATCGTGACCGAGAGCGCTTGGCATGCGCTGTTCGCGCGGACCATGTTCATCGTGCCGGAGGACGACGAGTTCGCGAAGCACGCACCGGAGGCCGTGGTGATGCATGCGCCGGGCTTTCAGGCGAACCCGGAGCGGGACGGCACGCGCGCCGCGAACTTCGTGGTGCTCCACCCGACCGACCAGGAGGTGATCATCGGGGGCACGCAGTACGCCGGTGAGATCAAGAAGTCGATCTTCACCCTGATGAACGACCGCCTCCCGCTCAACAGCGTGCTCTCGATGCATTGCTCGGCGAACGTCAGCGAGGACGGCAGGGTCGCGGTGTTCTTCGGGCTCTCGGGCACCGGCAAGACGACGCTCTCGACCGACGCGACCCGCCCGCTCATCGGCGACGACGAGCACGGATGGGGCGACGACGGCGTGTTCAACATCGAGGGCGGTTGCTATGCGAAGGTGATCGGCCTCTCGGCGGAGGCCGAGCCCGAGATCTACCGCACCACCCGCATGTTCGGGACCGTGATCGAGAACGTGGTGATGGACCCCGTGAGCCGGCGACTCGACCTCGACGACGCCTCGATCACGGAGAACACGCGGGGGGCGTACCCGCTCGCGTCGATCGAGAACGCCCACCCCCCGAAACGCGCGGGCCACCCGAGCACGATCGTCATGCTCACCGCGGATGCCTTCGGAGTGCTGCCGCCCATCGCAAAGCTCACCCACGCGCAGGCGATGTACCACTTCCTCGCGGGCTACACCGCGAAGGTCGCGGGCACGGAGGTCGGGGTCACGGAGCCCCAGACCACGTTCAGCGCGTGCTTCGGCGCGCCGTTCCTGCCTCAGCGTCCCGCCGTGTACGCGCACATGCTCGGAGAGCTCATCGAGGAGCACCAGGTGTCGACATGGCTCGTGAACACCGGCTGGACCGGCGGCTCCTACGGAGTCGGCCGCCGCATGCCGATTGCCGCCACCCGGGCGCTGGTGCGCGCGGCGATCAGCGGCGAGCTCGATGCGGCGCCCACGCGCGCGGACCCCACGTTCGGATTCGAGGTCCCGCTCGCCGTGCCGGGCGTCGACTCCCAACTCCTCGACCCGCGCTCCACCTGGGCAGACCCGGCGAAGTACGACGCCACCGCGACGAAGCTCGCCGGCGAGTTCAGCGCGCACTTCGCGGTGTTCGCAGGCGATGTCAGCCCGGAGGTCGCGGCAGCCGGACCAGCAGCAGCCTAAGCGACTGAGCCTCGCGCAGGCACTGCGGCGGGATTTCGCCGCTGCCGAACGGGCAACGATTTGGTACGGCTCGGGGGTGATGCCCCCGAGCCGTCATGAACGAGTTCCTACCTCGGGGAGTGGGCTGCAGGAGTCGGCGCCCCTGCGGCATGATTCAGTATGCGCGCGCCGATGCTCACCCATGCCTCGCGGCGACCACGCTTACTTGGAGGACGGCGGCTCGGCGCCCTTGCTGGCGAGCTCGTCCGAGCGGCCGATGCCGCCGTCCCACGTCGACCTGTGGACACGGCCTCAGACGAGGCTCGTCGGTCACGGGCGGTCGATGCCATGGCCGACAGTCTCGCCGTGATTGACATGCCAGCAAATGGTCAAAAGTACGGACTTTCCTCCCGCAGGCGGACGGTTCTTCTGGCCTTCGCCTATACGATCGTTCAGTCCCGTCGGAGCGGACATTCTGAAGAAGCGACCCGGATCGCAGTCGCCACGCGCCGCTCAGTCTCAGGCCGCCGTGACGATCCGGCGGATCGGGCGACGGACCACGAGAGCAGCTCTGAGACGGGGGCGAAGTTCATGGGGACGGTGCCAGCGCATCGGAGTAGCGCGAGTCGAAGAGCACCGGGACGCCGCCGGTGTGCCAGAAGACCGTCGGACTGGCGAGTTGCCCGGCGCGCGCCGCTCCGACGAGCCCGGCCAGCCCCTTGCCGCTGTAGACCGGGTCGCACAGGATGCCCTCCGTCCTGGCGAGCAGGCGGATCGCCTCCAGACCGGCCGGCGTCGGCTCGCCGTACCCGGCGCCGACCCAGGCGGCGTCAAGCGCGATCTCGGCGGGTGCGATCTCGACCGCCCTGCCGAGGATCGCGGCCGCCTCGCTCGCATGGCGAGCGAGGGCGGTGGCGGGGTCGCGCCAGACCACGCCGGCCGAGACGCCGCGCACCGCCGGGCCGCGCCCCAGCAGCAGCCGACCGAGAGTCAAGCCGGCCTGCGTGCCGCCGGAGGTGGACGCGTGCCAGACCTCGCCGGCCGTCACCCCTTCGACATCGAGCTGGTCGACGAGCTCCCGGTAGGCCGCCACGAAGCCGATTGCGCCGAGCGGCGAGGAGCAGCCGAGCGGGATGAGGTACGGAACCGCGCCTGCGTCACGCGTCGCGGCGACGGTCTCGGCGAGCGCGCGATTGATGTCGCCCCAGTCGTCGCTGCCGACGAACCGCACGTCGGCACCGAAGCATCCGTCGAGCAGGAGGTTGCCACCGGGGCGCCGCGGCCGGTCGCCGCCGAGCACGAGCACGCATCTCATGCCGAGCGCGGCGGCCACGCAGGCGGTGGCGCGAGCGTGGTTCGACTGTGCCGCACCGGCGGTCACGAGGGTGTCCGCACCCTGCGCGATGGCATCGGCGACGACAAACTCGAGCTTGCGGACCTTGTTCCCGGCGAGCCCGATCGAGCCGATGTCGTCGCGCTTGATCCACACCTCCACCCCGATCGCGGCGCCGAACCGCTCCGCGCGGACCAGCGGCGTCGGGAGCGGCGCGAGCGCGATGCGTGCGAGCCCGTCCCACGGTTGTCCGCCCGCCACGGCTGCCCCCCAGCGTCGTCGAGCCGCCGCCGTCCACCGGGCAGCCGCGCCGATTCGAGGCTACACGCGAGGCCAGGCGGAGACGTATGAGAACGGCGGGATCGGGTCACCGCCGCCGGGGTGGATCTCGAAATGCAGGTGCGGCGGCGTCGTCTTCGCGTCGCCGGTGTTGCCGACGAAGCCGATGACCGTGCCGGCCTTGACCACCGCACCCTCCTTCGCGGCCGGCGCGAAGGCCGAGAGGTGCGCGTGGTAGAACTCGTTGCCCCACCGGTCGCGCAGCCAGAAGCGCCAGCCGCCGACGGCGTTCCAGCCCACCTTGAACAGGGTCCCGTCGCTGATCGCCACGACGGGCGTGCCGGTGGTCGCGAACAGGTCGATCCCCTGGTGGTGCCGGCCCCCTGGGCGCGGGCCGCCCCAGTCGTTCGTGAACGTCGCCCCGCCGACCACGGGGAACACGTGGGTGGCGGTCGGGGGTGTCGGGTAGTACGCGACCGCTGGGGTCGCGAACGGCATCGGGCCATCCGTCGGCGATGCCGCCGGGGTCGCCGCCGCAGGCGGCGCGAACCGCGACTGGGATTGACGCAGCTGGGCCGCGAGCGCGGCACTGGGGGCGGTGCCGGGGATCTCGACGGTCGACGGCTGGGCCGGGTCCGTGCTCTCGCTGCCGACCTCGCTCGTCGCCTGGGCGGTCGTGTCCCCGGTGGCCGGGGCCGCCGGAGCGCTGCCGGTGGCGGGCGCCGTAGACCCCGAGCTCGTCACGCCCTGGCTGGCTTTCTCCGTGACGGACGGGCTGGTGAGCTCGGCGAGCACGTCCTGTGCGGTCGGGGCGGTCACCGTGATCGGGTTCGCCGTGACGGACGCGACCAGCCACGCCGAGGCGTCGTGATCCGGGCGGCCGATGCCGGGGAGCATGGCCCCGAGCGGGATGACCAGGAGCGCGCCGAGCAGCAGGCGGCCACGGTCGAGGAGATGTGCCGCGGACAGCATCGTCCCTCAGAATCGGCTGTCCGGAGCGGCGACTTGAGGTTCTTCGAGAACCACGTGACGGGGCGCGGCGGCAACCGCCGCCCCGCCCCGCGATCCCTCAGGGTGCTAGGAGCAGCCGGAGGTCGATCCGCAGTTCTCGCACTTGTAGCAACTGCCGGAGCGGATCATCGTCCAGCCACAGCTCGCGCAGATCGCGCCGTCGGTCTGCATGCGGAAGGTGTAGGCGCCGCCCTGGGCGGGCGAGAGCGGAAGCTCCGTCTGGCCGGGCGGGTTGGCCGGCTCCACGGGCGCGGCGGTCTGCGCCGACGGAAGCTCAATGACCTTGCCGGTCGGGGCGTCGTCGTCGAGCGTGCTCTCGGCCTCCGCGATCGCCTTCGCTTCGGCGCGCAGCTGCTCGGTGATGATCCCGACCTGCCGCTTCTCGTCCTCCGACAGGAACTTCGCGCCGAGCCAGCGGACGAGGTAGTCGACGATGGACTTCGCCATCGGGATCTCCGGGTTGCCGGTGAACCCGGACGGCTCGAAGCGCATGTGGCTGAGCTTGTCGGCCATCACCTGCAGCGGCACGCCATGCTGGAGGGCGAGCGACATGCAGATCGCGAGGGAGTCCATGAGGCCCGCGACCGTCGACCCCTGCTTGGCCATCTTCATGAAGACCTCGCCGGGGCTGCCGTCCTCGTACTTGCCGACGGTGATATACCCGTCGTGATCGGCGATCGAGAAGTGATGCGTGATCGCCTCCCGCTCGTCGGGGAGGCGTCGACGCACCGGACGTGCGGCCTGCGTCGACTCCGGAAGCGCCTTGCCGGTCGACAGCGGCTGGGTGCGCTTCGAGCCGTCGCGGTAGATCGCGAGGGCCTTGACACCCTCCTTCCAGGCCAGCTGGTACGCCCCGGCGATCTCCTCGGGCGTCGCCTCGGTCGGCATGTTGACGGTCTTCGAGATCGCGCCGGAGATGAACGGCTGCACCGCGCCCATCATGCGGATGTGACCGCTGGCCGAGATCGAGCGGGTGCCCTTGAGCGGCGTGAACGCGCAGTCGAACACCGCGAGGTCCTGGTCGCGCAGCTCGGGCGCGCCCTCGATGGTCTCATGCTCGTCGACGTACCGGATGATCGTGTCGATCTGGTCCTCTGTGTACCCGAGGGTCCGAAGCGCCCGCGGCACGGTGTTGTTGACGAGCTTGATGACTCCGCCGCCGACGAGCTTCTTGTACTTGACCAGGGCGATGTCGGGCTCCACGCCGGTGGTGTCGCAGTCCATCATGAAGCCAATGGTCCCGGTGGGGGCGAGCACGCTCGCCTGCGCGTTGCGGATGCCGTGGACCGGACCGCGCTCGACGACGTTGCGCCACGCGTCCCGTGCCGCCTCGAGTAGCGACTGGTCGGGAACCAGCTCGCCCCGGATGTCCTCGACGGCGCGCTGGTGCATGCGCATGACGCCCTGCATCGGCGCCGCGTTGACGGCGTAGCCGTCGAACGGGCCCATCCGCTCCGACAGCCGCGTGGACATCTCATACGCCCGCCCGGTCATGAGAGCGGTGACCGCCGCGGCGTAGGAGCGGCCGGTGTCGGAGTCATACGGGAGGCCGTGCGACATCAGCAGCGCGCCGAGGTTGGCGTAGCCGAGGCCGAGCTGGCGGAACGCCCGCGCGTTCGACGCGATCGCCTCGGTCGGGTACCCGGACCGCGACACGATGATGTCCATCGCCGTGATCGTCACGTCGACCGCCTGCTGGAAGTCCTCGACGAGGAACCCGCCGTCGTCGTCGACGAACTTCATGAGGTTGAGCGACGCGAGGTTGCAGGCCGAGTCGTCGAGGTGCATGTACTCGCTGCACGGGTTGGAGCCGTTGATGCGCCCGCTGTTGGGGCAGGTGTGCCAGCGGTTGATCGTGGAGTCGTACTGCATGCCCGGGTCGCCGCACACCCACGCTGCCTCCGCGATACTGCGCATGAGATCGCGGGCCGGCATCATGTCCATCACCTCGCCCGTGGTGACCGACGTCGTGTGCCAGTCCTTGCCGGCCTCGACCGCGAGCATGAACTCGTCGGTGACGCGGACGGAGTTGTTCGCGTTCTGGAACTGGATCGACTGCCACGCCTCGCCGTTGAGGCCCATGTCGTAGCCCATCTCGCCGAGCGCCCAGGCCTTCTTCTCCTCGGTGGCCTTGCACTCGATGAACTCGGCGATGTCCGGATGGTCGACGTTGAGGATCACCATCTTCGCGGCGCGGCGTGTGGTGCCGCCGGACTTGATCGCCCCCGCGCAGGAGTCGGCACCGCGCATGAAGCTGATCGGGCCGGACGCGGTACCGCCACCGGAGAGCGGCTCACGCGACGAGCGGATCTTGGACAGGTTGATGCCCGACCCGGAGCCGCCCTTGAAGATGATCCCCTCCTTGCCGATCCAGCTCAGGATCGAGTCCATCGTGTCGTCGACGGACAGGATGAAGCAGGCGGAGCTCTGCGGGTTCTCCCGGGTGCCCATGTTGAACCACACCGGGGAGTTGAACGCCATCTTCTGCTGCACGAGCAGGTGCGTCAGCTCCGCCTCGAACGTGTCGCCCTCGGTCGGATCGGCGAAGTAGCCCTCCTCGTCGCCCCACTGGCGCAGGGTGAGGACGATCCGGTCGATGAGCTGGCGGATGCTCGACTCGCGGCGCGGCGAGCCGAGCTGGCCCCGGAAGTACTTCGACGCGACGACGTTGGTCGCCAGCTGCGACCAGTCCTTCGGGACGTCGATGTTGTCCTGCTCGAACACCGCCTGACCGCCCTCGGCCTGGATGCCGGCGGACCGCCGCTCCCACTCGATCTCGTCGTACGGATGCACGCCGGCAGTGGTGAAGTGCCGGCGCAGCGCGAGGCGTGCGCGGGCGTCGCCGGATGCCTGCGAGGCGGCGAGCTGGGTGGCCATCAGTTGGTGCCCTCCTGATCGGGTGGTGCGGAAGTCTGGGTTGCGAGTCCGCCGGAGAGCGCCCGAAGGCGACGGCGGGCGGGCGCGATGCTGGTGGGACTGTCCAGCGTATCGAACATCTGTTCGTCAAGCGAGGCCTGCCCTCGCGGAAGCGGCGGCTCGCGCTCGAGGCGGGCGAGCTCCTCCTCGAACTCCTCGATGTCGGAGAACTGCCGGTAGACGGAGGCGAACCGCACGTAGGCGACCTGGTCGATGTCCTTGAGCCGCCGCAGCGTCATCTCGCCGATGAGCTGGCTGGACACCTCCTGCCTGAGGCGGTTGCGAAGCTCGGACTCGATGTCGCGCACTGCCATCTCGAGCAGCTGCGTCGAGACCTGCCGCTTGTGACATGCGCGCTGGAGGCCCGACACGAGCTTCTGCCGGTCGAACGGCTCACGCTCCCCCGAGGACTTGATCACCACGAGCGGCATCTCCTCGAAGCGCTCGTAGGTGGTGAACCGGCGTCCGCACGATCCGCACTCGCGCCTGCGGCGAATCGCGTCCTTCGCATCGGCGACGCGGGATTCGACCACACGGTGCTCGGCATGTTCACAGAATGGGCAGATCACAGGCGGCGGAACGCTATCCCTGGGGTCGGGGGAAGGTGTCGTACGCTACATTCAGCGCGTCGGGCGAGCATCCTCCCTCGTCGTGACGCGAGTTGCAACCCCCCGCCGCAAAGTTCCTGGCCGCATCTCGCGAAGTTCTGCGATCGGTCCGTGGAGGCGGCTCGGGGACTACTTCAGGAACTTGATGTGCCCGAGCGGCCAGTAGGTGACCTCCGCCTGGCCGATGACGTTGTCGATCGGCACGAACGGGTCCTCCCACTGGTGCGAGTCGCATGAGTCGGGCCGGTTGTCGCCGAGGACGAAGAGCTTGCCCTCCGGCACGTCGAACGACTTGCTCTCCTGCGAGCCACCCGGCCCCTGACCCGGGTTGGTGCCCGCCGCCGGCACGCTGAACGGCACTCCGTCGACGATCACTTCGTTGGTTCCCGCTTCGACCTCCACGTGCTCCCCGGGCAGGCCGATCACCCGCTTGACGAACGGGGTGGTGTCGGTCTCGGCCGACGCGGGGTCGCAGGTGCGGCGCGCCTTGAGCGTGGGCTCGAACACGATGATGTCGCCGCGCTCGATGTCGCGGAACTTGTAGATGACCCGGTTCGCGATGACGCGGTCCCCCTCCTTGATGGTCGGGACCATCGACGGCGTTGGGATCTCATACGGCTTCGCGACGGCCGCCTGGATGAGGAAGGCCAGCGCGATGGCGACCGCAATCGGCAACACGACGTCCTTCATGAACCGGCGGAGGATCACGACGGGGACTCGCCATGCTCGTCGCCGTCGACGCCGGCGCGGCGGCGACCGCGGTAGAGCATGGCCAGGGCGATTGCGCAGAGCCCCACCGGGATGCCAACGAGCAGCGCCGTGCCGACGCCCGAGCCGCCATCGGAGCCCGCCGCCGCCGCGCACGGCTTCTCGGCCGTCCCGACGAGGTCCGGGTTCTCGAGCGCGGTGTCGATCGCGTCGCCCAGGTCGCCGTAGGCGCTGACCACGCCCTCACGCCGGGCGGCGTCGTAGTCGGCGCGCGTGTGGCACACGCCGATGGCCCCGTCATCGAGGAAGTCGTTGATAACGTCCTTCGGGCTTCCGTACGCCGTGCCCGCCAGGGACACGGTCGCGATGAGCGCGATGAGGAGAGCGGCGAGACGACGGGGCAGGGCGACCACCAGGTGACCGATGAGGCCCACCGCGAACGCGGGAGCGGCGCGGATGGTACCGATGTCCGGTTCACCCCTCAAGACACCGGGGTCGCGGTCGGGCTCGGCGTCGTGGCACTGGCAGCGTGGTCGGCGATCGCGATTTGGGGCGGCGGGATCGACCTCGGCAAGCTGCCGCCGGACCGCGGCGCGGGCGGGCTGACCCTCGCGGTGATCCTGTGGCCGGCGATCGCGGTCGCGGCGCTGTGGTGGGGACGGGAGCGCGGGTGGCCGGACCCGGCCCGGTGGGGCGTCGCCGCCGGGGCGGCGCTGGTGACGTGGTCCGCGGTGTCGATCGCGTGGGCCACCGCGCCGGATCTGGCCTGGCTGTCGACACACCGGACCGCCGTGGCCGTGGCCGCACTGGTCACCGGGACGGCCGTCGCGACCCGCATGATCGACCCGGCACGCCGCTTCGCCGTCGGCGTCGCGCTCGCCGCCGTCCCGGTGCTCCTCTGGGCGCTCGGGAGCCGCGTGGTGCCCGATCTGCTCGCGCCGATCGACGATACCTCCCGCCTGTCGGCGCCCATCGGCCACGCGAATGGCCTGGCCCTCATCGCGGTGTTCGCCGTGCCCGGCGCGGTCCTGCTCGCCTCCACGCGCAGGTGGCGGGACGCCGGCACGGTGATCGCGATGGGCGCTCTGCTCGTCGTCGCACTGACCGGCTCGCGCAGCGGGATCCTCGCGCTCGTCGGCACGGTGGCGGTCGCGCTGTGGATGTTCCCGGCCCGCGACCGGGTGCTCGCCACCCTGGGAGCGGCAATCCTGGGCAGCCTGCCCGCCGTGATCTACGGGCTCACCGCAGGCCCGCTCACCACCGAGCCTGCCCTGCCGGAGCCCGCGGAGCGCAGGGGCGCGGGCATCATCCTCGGCGTGCTGGTCGTGCTGGGCGCCGTGATCGCCGTCGTCGCCCGTGACCTCCTGCGCCCCGCGGCCCGTCGCGCGGCGCGCGGCCTCGAGCACCGACTGGCCGGCCGGCTCCTGCTGATCGGCGCGGGCGTGGTCGTCGTCGCCGGGGGCGTGATCGCGGCGATCTCCGGACGCAATGCGGCGGCGGGCGCGGGCCGGACGATCAGCGTCGACAGCAACCACCGGCTCGACTGGTGGGCCGAGGCGGTGCGCGGGTTCGCCGACGCGCCCGTGTGGGGCCACGGCGCCGGCAGCTTCCCCCTCACGCACATCCTCGAACGCAACGAGGCGATCGAGTCGCTGAAGGTGCGCCAGCCCCATCAGCTCCCGCTCGAGCTCCTGACCGAGCTCGGCGCGGTGGGGTTGCTGCTCGGGATCGCGCTCGTCGGGTGCGTCGTCTGGGCGGCCTGCCGGGCGGGGCGGGCCGCGGCCCCGGCGCTCTGCCTAGTCGTCGCGTTCCTG
Organism: uncultured Thermoleophilia bacterium; assembly: GCA_963706315.1. Lineage (GTDB taxonomy): Bacteria > Actinomycetota > Thermoleophilia > Miltoncostaeales > Miltoncostaeaceae > CALMEC01. Next base: position 183,315 of record CAVPMA010000015.1, read on the forward strand.
ATCCAGGCCCAGCTCGACTTCCCGTGGACGATCCCGGCGGCGAGCATCCCGGCCATGGCCGCGGCCGGTGTCGTCCTCGGGATGGGCGGACCCCGCGTTGCGGGCACGCGCGCCACCGGCGCCGCCCGGATCGCGGCGGCCGCCGTCGTCGCCGTGGGCGCGATCGTGAGCGCCGCGGTCGTCGCCGTCGCCGCGAGCCGCACGAACGACGCCTACCTGAATGACGCCTCGCCCGCCGTTGCCGTCGCGAAGGCCCGTCGCGCGACCGGCCTCAACCCGCTCGCGATCGACTCGCTGCTGATCACGGCGAAGGGGCACGCGCAGCTCGGCGACCGGGTGGCGGCGGTTCGCGACGCCCGCCGGGCGACCGACCGCCAGCCCGAGAACCCCTTCGCATGGGAGTGCCTCGCCGCGGTGGCCGACGGGCCGGTGCGGGTGGCCGCGATCTCCCGGCTCGAGGATCTCGACCCCGCGCGCGATCTGGCGAAGGATCCACCCCGCTGCCAGCCGAGCTGGTAGCCGCTGCGCGTCAGCCGGGCGGGCGCCCCAGGCGCCTGAGCCGGGGCACGCGGGTCGCCGCCTCGCGCACGATCGAACCGTGCATCTTGGACTCGCCGCGCACGCGGTCGGTGAACGTGATCGGCACCTCGACGACGCGGAACCCGGCGAGCAGCGTCCGGTAGGTGACCTCGACCTGGAAGACGTAGCCGGCGGCGGCGACCTCGTCGAGCGGCACGGTCTCGAGCACGATCCGGCGGAAGCACTTGAACCCGCCGGTGAGGTCCCGCACGCGCACGCCGAGCACCCGGCGGGCGTACCAGCAGCCACCGCGGCTGATGAGCCGTCGCACGAGCCCCCAGCGCGCCACTCCGCCCCCGGCCGTATAGCGCGACCCGAGCACCAGGTCCGCGTCGCGGGCCGCCGCGACGAGCCGCGGGACGTCCCGGGGATCGTGCGAGAAGTCGGCATCCATCTCGAGCACCAGCTCGGCGCCGTCCGCGAGCGCGTGGGCGAATCCCGCGATGTACGCCGGCCCGATGCCCTCCTTGCGCTCGCGCCGGAGCACGGCCACGCGCGGGTCGCTCGAAGCGACCTCGTCGGCCAGGTCGGCAGTCCCGTCGGGCGAGGAGTCGTCGACCACGAGTACCCGCCCGTCGAGGCCGGCGTCGTCGAATACGGCGAGCAGCGCGTCGATCATCGCGACGACGTTCTCGGCCTCCTGGTAGGTGGGGAGCACCACCCATGCCGCGCCGGGCGGCCAGGGTTGGCTCACGCGGGCAGGCGAATGCCGAACGTGAACGGTCCGGGGATGGCGCGTGCGCGACCGGTTCCCGTCCCCCGCGGCACATCCGACACCCGGATCGCGAGGGCGCGGGCGTCGACGTCGATCGCGGGCACGATCTCCGCGGCCACCTCGCTCCAGGTGGCCCTGGCGGCGCCCTGCACGGACGTCGCGGCGTAGCGGTTGCCCCGGTCGTCCCACACCTCGATCTCGGCACGGCCGATCGCCGGCGCATCGGTCTCGTCGCCGGGAGGGCCGAGCGCGACGAGGCTCGCCACGGCACGGTCCCAGTAGCGCTCGACGGCGAGCACGCACACCGCCGCTCCCTCGGCGAGCCGCGCCTGCCCCACCGGAACGAGGTCCACGAACGCCCCGTGCGCGCGGGGAGGGACGGACCCGCTGTGCTGCGGAAGCCACTGGTCGATCGGCTCCGGCGGCGGGTCGACGACCGTCCGCTCCGGGACCAGATCGATCACCAGGCTCCATGGCCCGCCACCCATCGGCCGCGTGACGCCCGCACCGCCGCCCCTGGCGGGGTTGATGCGCGCGAGCCCGTCGACGACAAGCTCGAGCCGCCGGGCGTCCGGCGGGAGCGACGGCTCCACCCACACGGTGGCGTTGAGCTGCCCCAGCCCCGACGCGGCGTTCAGCACCTCACCGGAGTACCGGTCGCCGCGCTCGTCCCGCACGGTCAGTCCCATGCCGGGATCCCACTCGATGAGTCCGGGGACGTCGCTGAGCACCAGCAGCGGGATGACGACCCCGTCGGTGTGGTGCTCCACGCTGAGCGCGAGCACCAGCGTCTCGCCGCCCCGGGCGACGGCGTCGCTCGGAACGAGGCCGCCGAAGCCGGCGGCGTCGCGCACGTGATCGGACGAGAGTGGGGCGGTGGTGGCCATCTCCGTAAGCTTGCCAGGTGTCCGGCGAAGCGCGCATTCTCGTGTTGCTCCACCCGTTTCCGATGGACGCGAGCTTCTGGGGGCCGATGTGGCGGGAGCTGGCGGCAGACGCGACCGTCCTCACCCCGGAGTTTCCGGGCTTCGGCGCCGCCCCGCCGGTCGACGCCCCGACGATCGCGGCGTTCGCAGGCGACGTGGCCGACCTCATCCGGGCGGAGGGGCGTGGTCCAGCGACCGTGGTCGGCCTCTCGCTGGGCGGGTACGTCGCGCTCGCGCTGGCGCACGATCACCCCGATGCCGTCGCCGGGCTGGTGCTCGCGAACACGCGCGCAGAGGGTGACGACGCGGCAGCGCGCGCGGCGCGGGATCAGGCGATCGACACCGTCCGCATCGACGGGCTCGACGCCTACCTCGCCGGCCTGCTGCCGCGGCTGCTTGGCGCCGACGCGGGTCCGGATGTGTGGGAGCGCGCCCAGGCGATCGCGCACCGGCAGGAACCGGAGGCCGTGTGCCTTGCGCTGGAGGCGTTGCGGGATCGCCCCGACCGGACCGGCGACGTCGGCGCGATCGGCGTTCCGACGACCGTGATCATCGGCTCGGCGGATGTCGTGACCCCACGGGAGGCCGCGCAGGCGCTCGCCGACGGCGTCGCCGGCGCGACGCTCGCGGAGATCGACGGCGCCGGTCACCTCTCGGCGCTGGAGCGCCCGGCCGAGTTCGCCGCGCTGGTGGCCCAGACGCTGATCCGCGTCGAGGCGGAGCGCGCGACGTGACGCTCCACGCGGGCGATCACATCCCGGGTTACTGCCCCGAGCTCCCGGCCGCCCGTCGGCGGGCGTAGTAGGTGTGGGCCTTCGCCCGCGAGCCGCAGCGCTCCATCGAGCACCACCGCCGGCTGCCGTTGCGGCTGGTGTCCAGGTAGACGTAGGTGCAGTTCTCGGCGGCGCACTCGCGTACGCGGGAGATGTCGTCCCGGGCGAGGTCGAGCGCGTCGAGGAGCACCGGTACCAGCAGGCAACGGCACGTGGACACCTCCGGGCAGAAGTTCGGCCGGAGGCTCGTGCGGTCGACCGCCAGTCGGCCGGGGGTCTCCCGCAACCAGTCCCCGACCACATCGGCGACGGTCTCGGCGTCCCGCCGGACGAACGCGTCACGGAGCGCCCCACGGAGCGCGCGGACGCGCTCGAGGTCGCGCGGACCCGCCTCGCGCTCAGGCGGGCCGTACCCCGCCTCGAGGAGCCACCGCCCGATGTCGCCCGGTTCGCGCAGCAGGTCGTCGACCCCGCTCACCGTGTTGCACAAATCGAGGGCGGGACGGCCACCGAGCCACACGAAACCTCCCATCGGGTTTGACCTCCCCCCCTCCGAACGCGTATCGTTGTTACCAGTAAAGCAGTACCACACTGGTTCGCAACAGGAGTCTCAATGCCTTCCCTCCCTCCCGCAATCTCACTCTCACACATCGAGCGTGGTCGCGGCCCGCTCGTGGTCGCATTGCACGACCTGGGGCGCTCAGGAGACGTGATGTTGCGGGCGCTCAAGCCGCTCACGAAGCGGTTTCGCGTGCTCGCGCCGGACCTGCGCGGACACGGCGAGTCGCCCACGCCCGACGGGCCGTGGAGCGTCGACGACTTCGCATCCGACGTCTCGCGGCTCATCGCCGCCGAGGGCGGCGAAGCGATCGTGGTTGGCGTCGGACTCGGCGCGGCGACGGGACTGACGCTTGCCCTCGGCCACCCGGGCCTGGTCGCGGCGCTCGTCGTGAGCGGCGCGGGAGCCCGCGGCGAGGACATCGAGGGCCAGGAGCGCTGGGCGCGGATGGCGCGGATGTTGCGCGAGCGCGGTGGCGCCGAGGGCGTTGCCCTCGCCGCCGAGGCCATGGGCACACGGCCCGACCTGCGCGGCGCGCTCGTCCAGATCGAACCGCCCGTGCTTGTGCTGGCCGGCGACGGCGACCGGGCCTATCCGCCCGGCACGCAGCGGGAGCTGGCCCAGTCGCTTCCGGCCGCGCGATTCCTCGAGGTCGCGGGCGCCGGGCACGACCTCGCGATCGAACGGCCCGAGGAGCTCGTCGCCGGCGTCCAGTGGCTCGCCGGAACGCTCGTGCAGCACGCCGCCGCCGCGTAGGCGGCGCCCGCGCGACCGAGCGGGCGGCTCGCCCGAGTGCGTGAGGGCGGCCGACCGCTCGGCCTCCCTCACCAACGCCGCGACGACGCCGGCCAGCTTCCGGAGCCGGCCGGGTTTCGGAGGCCGCGTCCTACTCGTCCGAGTCGTCGGCCGGGTCGGGGGGCACGAGCTCCCCGTGGGCGACCTGCGCCAGCGCCCGCACGATCTGCACGCACATCGCGTCGCTGACGGCGACCTGAACCTGGCTCTCGTCGACGTCCTGGAACGCGATGGTCCAGTTCGGCACGAGGCCGTCGGGCAGCTCGTGGGGCGGTGTGACCGACATCCCGACGAGCTGCGGGGTGAGGACCCAGAAGACCGCCTCGGGCAGGCCTGCGTTCTCGGGCTGCCAGTTGAGCGCCTCGGGCGGGAGCGATTGGCGCATCGGCTCCGCCTGCGTGAAGGCGCCCATCATGCCCTCGGCGTCGGCCACGCTGATCGGCACCTGCAGCACGATGTTGCCGCCGCCGGTGAAGGTCAGCATCGCGGCGGGCTCGGCTCCGGGCTCCGGCGGCTCCTCACCCTCGGGGATCTCGAAGTCGACCACGGGCTGGCAGTCGAACTGGGTTGCGTGGAATCCGACGATCTGGCGCATGGGGGGCGGATGTTGTCACACGCGCGCGCGAGCGGTCGCCGAACTCCGCGTCCGGCCGGCCGCTAGCCCCGGCCGCGGCTGGGGCGCTCCACCGGCCCGGTGCGGACCGTCCGCCCGAGGAGGCGCATCGCCTTGAGGCCGAGGGAGAGCTTCTCCCGGTCGTCGCTCTTGCCGACGTCGAGGCCGCACAGCTCGGCGATGCGGTCGAGCCGGTAGCGCACCGTATGCCGATGGGTGTAGAGCTTGCCGGCGGTCGCGGCGAGGTTCCCGTCGAGCTCGAGGTACGTCGCGAGCGTGCCGACCAGCTCGGTCTGGTACTGCTCGTCGTAGCGCACCAGCGCTTCGAGGGTCTGCTCGTAGAACGACGACAGCTCCTCGGGCCGGTCGGCGAAGATCTGGAACAGCAGCTTGTAGGTGCCGGTCTCCTCGAAGGTCACGACGTCGCCGTGGCGACCGAGGCGCTCGCCGATCGACAGGGCGAGCTCCGCCTCGTCGAGCGCCGCGCCGAGCCGCTCCGGCTCCGCGGTGTGCCGCGACAGCGCCAGCGTCACCGCCAGCCCCGGCGCCATCTCGCGAGTCGCCGCCAGGAGCCGCCGAGCGAGGGTGTGCGCCCGCTCGTCGACGCCGCCCTCCTCACCGGCCTCCTCGGGTGGGGTGGGAAGCAGCACGAGCAGCCGGCCCTTGTTCCAGTCGACCAGCGCGCGCGGCCAATGGAGGTCGAGCACGGCGCGCACCTGCGTGAGGAAGCGCCGCTCCACCAGCCCGTCGGCGCCGGTGCGGCCCGCGCCCTGCGGGTCCTGCAGCGTGCCGATCATCGCCACGGCGCCATTCGTCAGGTCGGCGCCGAGCAGCCGGGCACGGCGCACGATGGAGTCGCGGCTCACGACCTCGCCCGCGATGAGCTCCTCCACGAGCTCCCCGCGCAGGCGCGACTCGGTCTCGACCCGGGCCTCGTCGCGGGCGTGCTCCAGCGCGCAGGCCTCGACGATCTCGCTGAGCTCCGCCAGGCGCATGGACGTCGGATCGCCGGCGATCCACGCGACCACTGCCCCGACGGGGCCCGCGGGGCCCGGCACCGGGCGGCGCACCATCCCGGCCGAGTCGGCCGCGAGGAACGCCTCGAGCGCCTGCGACGGGTCGCCCGCGCGCATCCCCTCCGTCGCCACCTCCAGCGCTCCGTCCTTCGCGGTGTCCGTACCCGCCGCGCCGACGACGTCGAGGTAGGCGTCGAGGATCGCCACGGGCGAGGCGAGGATCGACGCTCCGGTCGCGGCGAGCGCCGCGTACCCCTCGCCGGCGAGGAGGGGCGCGCGAAGCGCGGCCCGGGCGGCGTCGGCGGCGGAGCGCACGCCGGCGCCCACCGCTTCGGCCAGGGCGGTCACGACCGGACCCCACGGCGTTCCCCGGGCGAGCACGATCACGGGCACGTCCGGGATGTCCTTCGGTGCGGAGCGCGTGACGATCGCGGCCGTCCCCGGGGGCGGGTCGTCGACCCCGTCCGCCGCGAGCACCAGCGCGTCCGGCTCCGGCGGCGACGCCGGATCAAAGGGCACGACCGACTGGACCGGGCGGTCGAGGGCGGCGTCGCGCGGCACGACTCGTGCCCCGGCGAGCTGCGGGAGGGCGAGAAGATCGGCGAGCGTGGGTGAGCCCGCCGCCACGGCGATGGACTCGGCGGCATCGATCGGCACCTCTCAAGCATGGGGACCGATGCGCGTCCGGTCAAGCGGACGGCAGTTGTTTTCGCCGTGTGGCCAACCCGGGACTCAACCGGTTCGACACGCGCACAGGAATCGGCACGGGCGCCGCTGATAGCTTCGAGGGACGTTTGACGGGCCCGGAAAGGAAACCGCAGTGACGAGGCAAGAGGTGCTGGCACACGTCGAGGAGCGCGACGTCAAGTTCATCCGCCTCTGGTTCACCGACATCCTCGGTCAGCTCAAGAGCTTCGCGATCACGCGGGAGCAGCTCGACGCGGCGCTCGACCACGGCATGGGCTTCGACGGCTCGTCGATCACCGGGTTCAACGCGATCGAAGAGTCCGACATGATCGCGATGCCCGACCCCGCGACGTTCGCGGTGCTGCCGTACCGCCCGCAGGAGCAGGCCGTCGGCCGCATGTTCTGCGACATCCAGGTGCCGGGAGGCGCCGCCTACGAGGGCGACCCCCGCTACGTCCTCCGCCGGGCGCTGGAGCGGGCGGAGGCCTTGGGGTTCGAGCACTTCTACCTCGGTCCGGAGCTCGAGTTCTTCTACTTCAAGAGCCCTGACGGCACCGAGACGCTCGACCGCGGAGGGTACTTCGATCTCACCACCCTCGACGCGGCGAGCGACGTCCGGCGCGAGACGGTGATCGCCCTCGAGTCGATGGGAATCGAGGTGGAGTACTCGCACCACGAGGTGGGGCCGTCGCAACACGAGATCGACATGCGGTTCACGGACGCGCTGCGGATGGCGGACAACGTCATGACCTACCGCACGGTTGTCAAGGAGGTCGCCCACAAGCACGGGTGGTACGCGACGTTCATGCCCAAGCCGCTGAACGGTGAGAACGGCAGCGGCATGCACACGCACCAGAGCCTGTTCCGCGGCGAGGAGAACGCGTTCTTCGACGCGGACGACGAGTTCTTCCTCTCGCCGATCGCGAAGAGCTTCATCGCCGGACAGCTCCGCCACGCGCGGGAGATGTCGTGCGTGTTCGCTCAGTGGGTCAACTCCTACAAGCGCCTGGTGCCGGGCTACGAGGCGCCGGTCTACACCGCCTGGAGCCGGCGGAACCGCTCGGCGCTCATCCGCGTCCCGGTCTACCACCCCGGCAAGGAGCGGGCGACGCGTGCGGAGATCCGCTGCCCCGACCCCGCCTGCAACCCGTATCTCACGTTCGCGGCGCTCCTGCACGCCGGACTCGACGGCATCGAGAAGGGATACGAGCTGCCGCCGCCGATGGACACCAACCTCTACGACCTCTCCCACGACGAGCGCCTGCGTGCGGGCATCGAGTCGCTGCCCGAGTCGCTCGGCGAGGCGATCGAGCTCGGCGCCGAGAGCGAGCTGCTCCTGCGGGCATTCGGCGAGCACATCCACAGCCGGTTCGTGGACATCAAGCGGACGGAGTGGGACGAGTACCGCGTCCAGATCACCCCGTACGAACTGAAGCGCTACCTGCCCGTCCTCTAGCGGGTAGCCGTGACTGGCTTGTCAGCGTGCAAGCCGTCCCCCGAGCTCGGCTCACTAGACTGATCGGGTGATCCCCGTGCCCGCGTCGACGTTCGGCCTGGAGGGTTGGCCGGAGAAGCTCGTGCTGATCGCGATTACGATCGCGAGCGCCGCAATCATCCTCGCAGTCCTCGGTAAGCTCATCCCGCGACTCATCTCCCGGATGCCCGCGGGAACGGAGAGCGCCAAGTGGCGGCAGCGTCAGACCGCCGCGGCGCTGCTGTCCACGGTGCTGCGATACGTCGTTCTGGTCTCGGCGGTCATCGTGATCGTGATCATCCTCGCCGGCGGGGGCGGCATCGGCGCGCTGGGCGGCACGGCCTTCGTGGCGATCGTGATCGGCTTCGCGAGCCAGCGCCTGCTGGCCGACGTGATCGCCGGTTTCTTCATCGTGTTCGAGGACCAGTACGGGGTGGGAGATCTCGTGGAGCTGGCGCCGTCCGGGCATGCCGGCGTGGTCGAGGAGGTGGGGATTCGCACCACGGTCGTCCGCGAGGCGAACGGCGCCCGCTGCTACGTGCCGAACGGGCAGATCAGCGCGGTTCGGCGACTCCCGTCCGCCAGGTCCGTGATCTCCGTGACCCTGATCACCCGTGACCCGGACGCGGCCGAGTCGGCGCTCCAGCGACTCGGCGATCTCGCAGGCGCCGAGGCCGGCGTCGCGTCCGCCCCCGAGACCGTGAGCCGCCGTGAGCTCGGTGACGGCCTCGTGGCGGTGCATGCGCGGGTTGGCGTCGCCGCGGCACTCGAGGACACCGCGCGCGACCTCGTGGCCGCGGTGCTCCGCGCTCGGCTGGGTGACACCCTGGCTGCGGATCCGGTGGTCGGCGTGTCGGAGCCACGCGAGTCGGAGCGTCCGGAGGCAGTGAGCGAGCTGTGACCCCGGCGGCGAGCGAAGGCGCGCGGCGCCTCGTCGGCCTGGGGGCGATGGGATCGCGGGACGACACACGGGTGTCCGGGCGGGGCGCGTGAGCACGCCGCTTCGCATCGCCGTCGACCTCCGCCGAGTGGCCGACGGCGACCGCGGCGGCATCTCCCGCTTCGCCGCGGGTGTGACCGAGGCACTGGCCCGGCGGGACTGGCTGACCGTGCTTCCATTCGCCCACACAGCGCTCCCGGTCGAGCTCTCGGTCGAGGTTCGCCGGCTCGGCGGCGGCCGCGAGGTCACGCGGGAGCAGATGGCGATCCCGGCCCTGCTCTCGAAGCTCGAGGCGGACGTGCTGCTGTCCCCGGCGAACCGCGGCCTGCCGCTGGTGGCCCCGTGCCCGATGGTCCTGGTGCTCTACGACGTCGCCGAATGGGACCGCACGCTCGTGCCCGCGCCGCAAGGCAGCGCGGCGATGCGGTTCGCGTACTCGAACGCGGTCTCCCTTTCGCGGGCCGCCCGGATCGTCACGACCTCGGAGCACTCGGCGGGCGCGATCCGCCGGCGCCTCGGCATCGACGAGGACCGCATCCGTGTCGTGCCGGGCGGGCTGGAGGAGCGGTTCCTGGCCGACCCCGGCCTCGATGCGGTGTCGCGCGCCCGCGAGCGCTACGGGGTGATCCCCGGGAGCATCCTCCACGTCGGGAGCCTCCAGGCCCGGAAGGACCTTCCGACCCTGGTGCGGGCGGTGGCGTCGCTTCCGGCGTCGGTGGCGCCGCGGCTCGTGCTGGCGGGCTCCGGCCCGCAGGAGGAGAGCCTGCGGTCGATGGCGAGGATGATCGGCATGGCCGATCGACTCCATCTGGCGGGCTTCGTCGACGACGTCGACCTCCCGGCCGTCTACCGTGCGGCGAGCGTGGTGGTGATGGCCGGCACCGGTGAGGGGTTCGGCCTGCCCGTGCTGGAGGCGATGGCCGCCGGCACGCCGGTGCTGGCAGCCCGGGCTGGCGCCCTGCCGGAGGTCATCGGGCAGGCGGGACGGCTGTTCCCCGCGGGGGATGAGTCGGCGCTCGCGACGCACCTTCGCGAGGTGCTCGGCTCACGAGACGAGGCGGCCCGGATGTCGTCGGAGGGACGGGCGCACGCCGCGACCTACTCGTGGGACCGCGCCGGCCGGGAGATGGAGAGCGTGCTGCGCGAGGCGGTGGCCCTGGGACGGCGCAAGCGCGCGGGCGAGCAGCTTGGCTCCCTCAAGTCGCTGACGCGCTGGCTGCGCTAGACGTTCATAAGCGTCGCGCGGTCGTCTCGCTCACCATGCGCCGCGCTTGAAGACCACCGTCGGGATGGTGCGCAGGAGGATCTCGATGTCGAGCCAGATCGACCACGACTCGATGTACGAGAAGTCGAGGCGCACCAGCTCGTCGAACCCGATCTCCGACCGGCCGCTCACCTGCCACAGCCCCGTCATGCCCGGAAGCACGAGGTAGCGCTTCTTGTGGACGGCGTCGAGGAGCGCGAAGTCCCGCTCCGGGAGGGGTCGCGGGCCGACGAGCGACATCTCGCCGCGGATGACGTTGAACAGCTGCGGCAGCTCGTCGATGGAGAACCGGCGGAGGAACTTCCCCACCCTCGTCACGCGCGGGTCGGCGCGCATCTTGAACAATGCGCCTTCGGCCTCGTTCTGCGCCTCCAGCGCCTGCTGGCGCTCCTGCGCGTCGACGGTCATCGTGCGGAGCTTGAGGCAGTCGAACGGGGTCTCCTCCACGCCGACGCGCCGGCTGCGGAAGAGTACCGGCCCGCGGTCCTCGAGCTTGATGGCGATCGCGGCCGCGAGCAGGATCGGCCAGGTGACCAGGAGGATCAGGACCGAGACGACCATGTCGAACGCGCGCTTGGTGAGGAACGCCGCGCCGGACAGCACCGGCGGGTGGAGGTCGAAGAGCGGAAGTCCCGGCGCCGGCACAGCGCGGAGCGTGTGCGACAGGAGCTCCGTCGCCGTCGGCGCGAGCCGCACGGGGATGCCGCGGGTGCGGCACTCCTCCAGGAGCTCGAGCGCCGGGGCGTCGGCCCCCATCGCACCGGCGATGATCACCTCGTCGACCTCACCGGTGCGGAGCGCGTCTCGCAGCGCGGCGGATGGCTTATGGTCGCCGTCGGGCCCCGTGTCGAAGAACTCGTAGCGACCCACGACCCGGTAGGGGAGGCTCCGGCCGCTCTGCGTCCGCTGCAGGCTGGCGGCGATGTCGGTCGTGAGCGCGGGGGGGCCGACGAGCAGCGCGCGGCGCTCGACTTTCATCACGTCGAAGTACAGGGCGGTGAGGCTCGCGTGACTGGCGCGGAGGGCGACCGAGAGCGCCGCGACCGCGACGAACGACGCGTAGAAGACGTAGTAGGTGCTGAAGTCGTTGCCGGCCGCGATGACGAGGGCGGCCACGATCAGCGTGGCGATCGCCGTGCTCCCGATCACACGGGCCGCATGGCCGCGCCGTTCCCTGCCGTGGTAGAGCCGAGCGCGGGCGAAGACCAGCACGAGCACCACCGACGCGAGCGGGAGGATCCGGCGCTCCTCGATCCAGATCGCCCCGAAGTCCACTGGCTCTCCCCGGAGGACGAGCTTGCCGGCGAGCGCCACCATGATCCCGAGCACCAGGGCCGTGAGGTCGATCGCGACGAGCGTGGCAACCGACAGGCTGCGCCGCACCCAGGTGCGCGCCATGGGCAGCCCTGCGATCGGCTTGAAGCGGGCGTCCCGCCGGACGTGCTCCCGCCGCGGGACGATTCCCATTAGCCGCCCACCCCGTGCATCTCGACCACGTTCCACGGGGGCGCGCCCCCGCGTGCCGTGGGATTCCATCGTCGCTGCCCCCGAAAGCGCCGCGCCCGGCGGCACGTCGTCCCCCCGAAGTCCGCCGTACAGGCTCCGCGCGCCCGCATCAGCGCACCGTGAGCGTGACGGCCGGGCTCGTGCGCGTGCCGGCCGCGCCCGTGCGGCTCAGTCCGCTCCAGCGCGCGCGCAGCACGACCTTGACGCTCGGGCGCAGGCGGACCTTGAAGCTCCCGTCCGCCGACGTGCGAACCGCCTTGATCGTGACCCACGAGCCGCCGGCCTTCCGCTGGATGTTCACCCGGGTCGCCCCCGGCGCCACCCGTGCCTGTCCGACCAGTGTCACCGCCGCGCCGCGGTGCACGGCGCCACGCGTCGTCGCCGCGAACGGCAGGCCGATCGCCTGGTAGCCGGGCTTCGGGGTGCCGGCCTGGGTGAGCACGCCGGACGCCCACTGCGGGTGGTCCTGCAGCAGGTAGTAGACGAGCAGGCCGACGCGGGGGTTGGCCTTCGCGCGCCGGTAGGCGTCGGCGATGAACGGCCCCTGGTTGGCGGTGCCGAACGCGTATGGATACTGGGGCACCTTTCGCGTCCCGAAGCCGTACTCGGTGAGCCACAAGCGCTTGCCCTTGAGGTACGTCTTGTCGATCGCCTTCGTGAGCACGGTCAGGTTGTAGAAGTCGACGTAGGTGCGGCGCGGCGGGGTGGTGTCGGCCGGTGCCCGGAACGGGTAGGGGTGGTGGCTCACGACGTCCATTGGCGGGCGCAGTGCCCTGGCGTTGAGCGCGGTGATGAAGTCGTCGGGGGTGACGCGGACGGGGGCGGCATCGAGCGGGCAGCTCGGACACCGGTCGCCCGCGGGCGCGGTGACGGCGCCGGCGACGGTCGCCGTCGGGTCGGCGCGCTTGACGCCGGCGTAGAACGCCTTGAGCAGATCGCTGTAGGTCGCCGGGGACGCCGGCACCCACTTGTTGCCGGACCGGGTGTACTGGGGCCGCAGGAACAGGGCGATGTTGGCCTCGTTCCATCCCTCCCATTTCTTGACCCCGAGCGGCCCGTAGCGCCGCGCGGCGGCCTCGCCGAACGCGCCGAAGTCGCCCGGGACCAGGGGTCGGATCGACCAGTTCTCGTACCGCGCGTCGAACGGCACCGTCGGGTCCTGCGCCCAGGCGGGGGTGCCGTAGACGGCGAAGAGGACCTCGACCCCGTACTTGCGCGCGGCCGCGACGATCGCGTCGTACTGACCCCACCGGTAGGCCGGATCGGCCGGGTTCGTGGGATTCGCCGGGCGGGAGCCGGCGATGAGGTCCCACCTCATGTCGACGCGGATCAGGGCCGCGCCGGCATCGGCGAGCAGGCGCACGCGGGCGTCGGGGTTGGCGTCGACGACGATTCGATCGTCCTGGATGCCAGCGACCGGCGAGCGGCCCGCGGAGAGCGACGTGATCGACGGACCGGCCGCGGCGGCGACAACGGCGGTCGCGGCGAGCGCTGCGAGTGCGCCGACGCACGCGAGAACGGTGGTTCGGAGGCGGGTCGAGACCATGTGCGGCAACGACCCTACCAGCGGCGCGCGTGCAATCCCGACTTGGCCGGGGGTCATGCCGCCGCCGTCGCCGCGCGACGCCGGGTCGTCGCGGTGATCAGCGCACGCGAGAGGTCGCCGACCGGCAATCCGTCCCCCGCCGCCTGAGCAAGGGCGCCGTCGCGGGTGCGCGCGAGCCCGAGCGCGAGCCGCAGGGCCGCGTCGACCCCGGCGAGCCACTCCCCGGGCCGGTCGACGTGGACGAGCACGGCGCCTTCGCCCCGGTCCATCTCGGCGAGCACCCTCTCGACCAGCGCAGGAACCTCGCGCGCCGACTGGTCCGGCTCGATCAGCGGATGCCAGCACACGCGGAACCCGGTCAGCGCCGCCTCGAGCAACCCGTGCCGGGTGCGCATTCCGGAGACGATCGACGTGACCCCATGCGCGCTCCACCAGTCGAGCTCGGCCGTTCGCCGCTCGATGCGGTGCGAGCGTCCTCCGCCACCCGGCCGCTCGGCGACCGCGAGACGATCGGGCACCAGCCATGCGTATACCCTCGGTTCCACCATCGGACCTCTCCTCTCGGCGTTTCCGCCGATGATCACTTCCCGGCCCGTGACGGCGCGACACCGAGACGTGCCGGCATCCGGGCGGTCATGCGCCAGGCGTTACGCGGGGTCGTCGGTGGCGACGTCGCGCAGCCACTCGGGCACCGGCACCGTCTCGCGCGTGACGCGGTCGACGCAAACGTGCACCAGCTCGCCCTCTGCGACCACCTCGCCGTCGCGGGTGAAGACGTGGCGGCTCCGGAAGGACGTCGTGCCGATGCCCCCGACGCTCGACGTGATCGTGATGATGTCGTCGAGCATCACCCGCCGCCGGATCGCGAGGCGAGTGTCGACAATCGGCATTCCCGGACCCTCCTCGAGCAGTCGCGTGAAGGGGTAGCCGACCTCTGCGAGCCACTCGCTCAGCGAGCGGTCGATCCAGCGGTAGAACGTCACGAAGTGGATCTGCGCGACGTCGACCTCGGCCATGACGATCCGGTGGGTCTCGATGTGACGGTGGGGGGTCGCCATGGCGTCGAGAGCGTACCGATGTGCGTCGATCCTGAAATATTCTTCGCTAATTGCGAACATCTTCGTCGCCGGCCTAGCCGTGGAGGGGGGCCAAAACACTTCGGTGAATCCTTCTCTTACTACCGGTCAATTCGAGAGAACTGAACCATCGGGGGGTTCAGCGGCGGCAGCCGCTCCCGTAGGTTCACAGGAGAGGAGATTTCTGAAGGAATGCTCGCGGATCAGACCATCGAACCGAGCGCCGAGCAGCGGCGCCAGGCGGTGTGCGCCGCCCTGGCCGGGGGACCCGGGCTCATCCGCTACGCCGCCCGCTTCACCCAGTCGATCGAAGACGCCGAGGACGCGTACCAGCGGTCGATGGAGATCGCGCTGACGCGTGCGCCGGTCATCGATGCGGCCGGCTTCTCGTCATGGCTCCACGTCGTGATCAAGAACGAGGCACTGGCGATCGCCGACGAGCGGCGGCGGGAGCTCCCGATGGCGGATCGCGATCTCGAGGCGACCGCGACGCGCATTCGCGCGGGGGCGACCAGCGAACCGGACGCGGTCATGGAGTG
The DNA here is from genome assembly GCA_963706315.1 of uncultured Thermoleophilia bacterium. Classification (GTDB taxonomy): domain Bacteria; phylum Actinomycetota; class Thermoleophilia; order Miltoncostaeales; family Miltoncostaeaceae; genus CALMEC01. The sequence goes on from CAVPMA010000015.1 coordinate 198,323, forward strand.
GCGGGAGCGGTACCGGGCGATCCATGACGCGATGTGCGGGCTCACGCACCCGCAACGGACCTGTCTGATGCTTCGCAGCGCCGGGCTCTCGCGACCGGAGATCGCCGCGATCACCGGCTACTCGGAGCGCAAGATCCATCGCTCGATCGTCGAGGCCAGATCTCGCCTCCACGCCTGGGAGATCAGGATGGCGGCCGGCGCGGAGTGCGACCGGGCGAGCGAGCTCATCGACATGACGATCGACGACAGCGCGACCAGGCGGGAGCGCCGCGCGCTGTCGCGCCATCTTCACCACTGTCACGCGTGCCGCCTCCGGTACCGCGGTCGACGCGACGAGGTCCGAGCGCTCGGCTCGATGGTTCCGGTGGCGCTGATCGGAAGCGAGATCCTCCAGCGCGGGACGCCGGATCCGAGCTTCGTGCTGACCTGGTGGGAGCGCGTGACGAACTCGGCGGGCGTCCGCACCACCCAGGCGATGCAGGTGATGACGGACTTGCCGGCCCTCGCGTCGACGAAGGCAGGGGCTGGGGCCATCGCCGCGGCGGCGGCGGGAGCGATCGGAGCACCGGTGATGATCGACGCGGTCCAATCGGACCGCCCAGTCCAAACGCCGCCTGCGATCCGGTCCTCCGTCGCGACGCCACCCGACGTGACGACCCGGCCGCAGGGCGCCACCGTGACGACGACCCCAGCCGCAGCCCGCTCAGGCGCCGCGCCGTCCGCGCGCACGCGACTCAAGGGTGGCACGCCCTCCCGGATCGCCACGCCCACTCCAGCCAAGGCCGTGACGTCCACCGCACGCATCACGCCGACGGCATCCGGGTCCCGCCCACCGGCTGCCGGCGCCTCGGCGGCGTTCGAGTTCGGACCCTGACCAGGCCGGCCCGCGTCAGGGGCCGGGCGTGAACTCCGTGACCGCGCTTCCTCCCCCGTTCGAGGGCCGCGACTGCGCCGCGCCGCGGCGGGCCGCCGGCCGGGTGGCGGGCGTCGGCGTGGCGCGGACCGCGGGAGCCGACGTTCGTTTCGGCCTCACGGCGGCGGCCGGCGCGGGGGCCGGGGCCGGCCGGGCGACGAGCACTCGCGCCGGCCGAGGCGAGGTGTGCTCCGTGACGAGTCGCGGTGCCACGCTCGAGGCACCGACGGCGAGCGTCGCGGACGTCAGGAGGGCAGCGGCCTTGCCGCCGCCGAGGCCGGCTGCTCCGCCACCCGCTCCCACGAGCACCCCGGTCGCGTCGTCGACGAAGCGGGCCAGCGCTCCGACGGCCGCGTCCCAGAGCCCGACCAGCCCGTCGCGCAGGGAATCCAGCCGGCCGGCCGGAGGAGCGATGAGCACCGGGGGGAGGAACGATCGCAGCGCCGCCCGTTCCCGCGCGCGAGCGAGACGGCACGCGGGACACCCGCCGGCCGCCGCGTCCGCGCCGTACACGTGACGGGCGATCGCGGCCGCCCGCTCCGGCCCGATCGCGTCGTCGAGCGGCCGGTCGGCCGAACCCTCGCCCTCGGCCCGCCGCTGGGCGTCCAGCAGTGCGAGGTAGGGCGAGCTCTCCTTGCAGTACCCGCCCTCGAGGTACCGGTCCACGCTCAACCGGATGGACCGCTGCGCCCGGCTCCACGCGTCCTGCACCGTCGACTTCGGTACGCCGAGCATCCGCGCCGCCTCCCGCGCCGAGTACTCCTCGACGCCGACGAGTTGCGCGACGCGTGCTTCCGCCGGTGCGAGCCGCGCGACGGCCTCCTGGAGGGCGCGGGCATCCTCGTCGTCGAGCAGGGCATCCTCGAGCGGGGAGGGCGACCCGGACGCGCCGATGAGATCCAGCAGCATCTCGCCGTCCACGGCGATCGTGCGGCGATTGTCGCGCAGCCAGTTTCGGGCGGCGTTCCTCACCGATACCAGCAGGCTCGCGCGGAGGTGCTGATACGCGTCGGGCGTGACGAACGTGACCGGTGGATCGGCCGCCATCCGCACGAGGTGGCGTGCGATCACGTCCGAGACGACGTCGTCCGCGGCCGCCTCGACGCCGGCCGCCCGTGCCGCCCGTGTGAGCTCGGAGCGCAGATGGTCGACGATGAGGGTGAACTGCGCCGCGACGCTGCGCTCACCGGCGAGCGCGCGCCGGACGGTGAGAGGGATCGGCTCCGCCCCCAAGCTGCGGCGGGGACGAGCGTGCCGGAGGGTGCTGCGCGACGGCACGGCGGCGTTCGGTGGGAGCCGCCCCGCGAGGCCGCGCCGGCGAGGCGCGGCCCGCGGGGCGATGCCCCCTATCCGACCCTCACGGTGACGGGCGGGGAGTTGACGGCGAGGTACGGCCAGCCCGCATCGGTGCCGACGGTGACGCGCACCGGAACGCTGTACCGACCGGCCCGCCTGAACGCGTAGGCCAGCCGGAACGTCCCGTCCGGCCGGATGCGGCCATCCAGCGCGGGGCGCCAACGGCGGGTGGTGGCGTCGAACCACTGCAGCTGGATCGCCTTGCCACCCGCTCCAACGGCCGGTGCGAACCTGCCGGCGGCCACCAGCACGCGGTTGCCCTGGATCATCCTCACGCCGACGCGCAGGATCGGCCGGACCTCGAGCCATGCGACCGCCTGACGGATCGACGAACCGACGGGGTTGAGCGTCCACGCGCCGCCGATCGTGGCCCGGGCAGTGATGGCGAAGTTGCCCTTGGCATCGGTACGCGCGCCCGCCGCGTACCGGCCCGACGCGTCGCGCATCTCGATCGGCGCGCCCGCGAGCGACGATCCGTCGGGGCGTTGAAGGTGACCTCGCAACGTGAACTTCGCGTTGAAGGCGCGACGGACCACGGGCACCGTGACGCCGAAGAGGGAGCGCGAACGCTTGGAGCCCGGCGATTGGAGGCCCACCGCGACGAACCGTGCCGCCGCCCCGGAGAGGCCGCCGTCCGGGTTCCCGGTCCACGTGAAGGGCACCGCGACCTGGGCGACGTTGCCCGCGAGGTCGCAGATCCGGACGGTCGCCCGGTAGTCGCCGTTCGGCATCGCGCCGAGCGGCAGCTGGACCGTCGCCGCGGCTGCGGGGAGCGTGCCGGTCGCCTGGTCGAAGACGGTCGTGAGGGCGCCACCGGTGCCGGGACCGGCGACCGCCACGACGGTCGGACAGGCGCCGAATCCGACTCCGTCGGACATCGCCCACGACAGCACGCCCGTCGCGGGGCCGACGCCGACGCCGCTGATTACCGGAGGGGTCGTGTCGATCCGGAGCGCTCGTGGTGCAGATGGTGCGCTCACGCGGCCGGCCTTGTCGACCGCGCGGGCGACGACGGTGTGGTCGCCGTCGGCGGCGAGCGTGAAGCTGGGCGGTGAATCCGTCCAATCACCCCCGTCGGTGCTGAACTGGTTGCGGTCCCAGCCGGATCCGGTGCCGTCGGCGGTCGGGCCCGTCTCGACGGTGACCGCCGCGTTTCCCCACGCCCCGTCCAGGTCGGGCGTGAGGCTGATGACCGGGGGCGCCGGGTCGGTGCGATCGAGCTTGAAGGTCGCGCAGGCCTGCGCTTCGCCCCACGCAGGGGCATTGCGGTACCCGCAGATCGAGTGCGGCCCGTCGGGAAGGCCACCGACCGGAACCCAGGCGCCGTGGTGCCCGTTGGGGGCATCGCCGACGTCGACCTGTCCCGCGCCGCCGACGCGCGCGCCCGTGGAGCCGCGGCGGTAGGCGTTGTCGGACGAGTCCCACTCGATGGGGGCCTCGTTGCCAGTGAGCCACTGCGACCAGGTCGACGCGCCCGACGCCGCGGGCCCCTGGAGGTCCTCCACCTGGACGGTGTCGAGCCGGTTGGTCATCAGCGGCGTGAAGGCCGGGGTGTCGACGACGCCGTCCGATCCGGCGCCGTTGAACACCACGCCGCCGAACACGCACTGGCCGCCCGCGAACGTGTAGGTGTCCGCCGTCAGCGCATTCTTCTGGAGCTCGAGGTTCACCAGCTCGGGTGAGTAGTTGTAGAGGTAACGCCTCGTCGAGAGCAGGCTCGTGAGGCCACCGCCGATCCCGAGGTCGTTCCCGTTCGGCGCCACGAATCGCATGTAGGCGTGCATGTCGTTCGCGTTCGTGTGCCACCGAACGCGCGTCATGGAGGCCCCCACCAGCTGCGTTCCCGGCCCGTAGGGATTGCAGTAGCCGCTCTGCAGATACGCGATCGCGGGATAGTCGCCGTTGGCCTTTCCGGTGATCGTCACGCCGCCGTCCCCGCTCGTCCACCACCCGCCGGGGGTCGCCGTAAGGGGCTGGTTCCACCCAGCCGGCTCGGCGAACACGGGTCCCGCCACGGCGGAGGACGACCCGACGAGCAGCGTGATCAGCGTGCACAGTCCGATGACGTGCCGAATGCCTGACAGTCGATCCATCGCAGGTCCCCTCATGTCGAAGTCCCTCGGCGTGAAATACCGAGTTTCTTCACACACACCTGAAGAAACCGACTGTCCGGATCCGACGTGAATGCGTCATCGTGCCCACCCGCCACAGCCGAAACCGTGCCAGTTGTAACTGTCAAAACCTACTGTGCGAAAGTTCAGTTTTGCGTGCGTGCGACGTCGCGCCACGACCCGCTGGTGGACGCCATCGCGGGGAGGTGACATCGCCGCGGCTATCGTTCGCGTCCGATGCCGGGACCGGTCCTGTTCGACGCAACTCCCCTCGCCCGTGGCCATGCCGGACGCGGCATCGGCGCGGTGACGCGCGAGCTCATCGCCGCGCTCGGCGCGCTGCTCCGGCACGAGGAGCGCCCGACGCTCCTCACGATCACCGGCCAGCCGGCCCCGCCGGGCTTCGCGACGCGCGACGTGCGCTGGCCACGATGGCCAACGCACCATCTGCCCGACCCGTGGCCGGCGCTTCGCATCGAGCCGCAGCTGCGCCGCCCCGCCCCGCGCCTCGTGCATGCCACCCAGCCGGAGCTCACCCCCGACGGGCGGCGCATCCCCACCGTGGCCACCTGCTACGACCTGATCCCGCTCCACCACCCGTCGCCCAACCCGGCGCTTCGCGCCGCCTACCGCCGCTACACCCGTCGCCTGCAGCGCGCGACCCACCTGACGGCGATCTCCCAAGCCACGGCGGACGCGCTGACCGCCGACCTTGGCATCGGGCCCGACCGCGTGACGGTCGCGCCGCTCGGGGTGCCCTCCGCGCCGGCGCCCGCCGGCGCGACACCCACCGGGCCGTACGTGCTGTTCGCGAGCAGCATCGAGCCGCACAAGAACCCGCGCCTTCCGATCGACGCCATCGCCCGTGCGCCCGAAGGCATCCGGCTGGTGATGAGCGGCGGTTGGAGCGCCCGGCGCCTGCGCCGCCTGCGGGAGTACGCCACGGCCGTGGGGGCCGCCGGCCGCGTCGACTGGCTCGGCCACGTGCCGGCGGCCCACCTCGCCGCGCTCCGCCGCGACGCGCTGGCCTGCCTCGTCCCGTCGCGAATGGAGGGCTTCGGGCTTCCCGTCGTCGAAGCCCTCGCCGCCGGCACGCCCGTCCTCGCCGCCGACATCCCCGCGCTACGCGAAACCGGCGGCGGCGCGGCGACCTACTTGCATCCCGACGACCCCGAGGGCTGGGCGCACGCGATCGAGCACCTCGCGAACCACCCGGACGAACGGAGCGTGATCGCCGAGCGTGGCCGCGCTCACGCCGCGGGCTTCACCTGGGAGCGCACCGCCCGGCTCACCGTCGACGCCTGGCAGACGGCGCTGGCGCGTGGCTGACCCCGGACGGCCGCGAGTGGTGGTCGACGCCCGGATCGCGCGGCGGCGAACGACGGGCGCGGCGATCCACGTCAACGGACTGCGCCGCGCGATCGGACGGATCGACCCCGCCGACCTGGAGGTGCGGTTCCTCGACGGCCCTCCGGGCCTGCCGCGCCGCAACCGGCTGACGACGCTCGGCAACCTCCTGCTCGACCTGGCATGGACACACATCGCGGTGCCCGTCCGTGCCCGAATGCTGGGTGCGGCCGCCATCCACGCACCGTTCAACTGGGCCCCCTGGTGGTCGCCCGCGCCGACCGCGGTGACGGTGCACGACCTCGCGTGGGAGCGGGTGCCGGAGACCTTCCCGGCGTTCTTCCGCCGCTACGCCCGCCTCTTCACTCGCCACAGCGTGCGACGTGCGCAGCGGGTCATCGTCGTGTCGGATGCCACCGGTCGCGACCTCGCCGAGCTCTACGGCGTGCCGGTGGCGAAGCTCCGCACGATCCCGAACGGGGTGGAACTCGACACCGCGGCGCCGCGGCCCCGGGAGCCGCTCATCCTCGCGGTCGGCGAGTTCGAGCCCCGCAAGCGCATCCCGGATCTCATCGCTGGGCATCGCGCGTACTTCCACGCGGCCCCGGCGGAACCGCCCCCGTGCCGGCTCGTGATCGTCGGCGCCGGTGGCAGCGACGAGTCCCGCGTGCGTGCGCTGGCCGGCCCGGAATGCGAGATGCTGGGCCGCGTGGACGACACGACGCTCGCGAACCTCTACCGCACCGCGACGCTCCTCGTGTACCCGTCGTCGTACGAGGGGTTCGGCCTCCCGGTCCTCGAGGCGATGGCGCACGGCTGCCCGGTGCTCATCGCGCGGAACTCCTCGCTGCCCGAGGTCGGCGGCGATGCCGCCCTCTACCTGGACGACGCGACCCCGGCGGGAATCGGCCGGGCCCTGACGGAAGCGCTCGCCGACCGTTCCGCCCTGGCCGCCCGCGGGGCGCGGTCGGCCGATCGGGCCGCCCGGTTCGGCTGGGAGCGCGTCGCGCGGGAGACGCTCGAGGTCTACCGGGAGCTGGTGCGGTGAGGGTCGCGGTCGACTGCCACATGGTCGGCCAGCCGGAGGCCGGCGACGCGGGCAACGCGCGCTTCCACGCGCTCCTCACGCACGCGCTCGCGCAGACCGCGGCAGGCGATGACGAGGTCCTCGCGCTGGTGGCCCACACCGCGGCGGGCCCGATCCTCGACGGCGCGGCACGGCTGGTGGACGTCCCCGCCAGCAACTTCGCGCGCCTGGGATGGGGCGCCGCCGGGGCACTTGCCCACGAGCAAGCTGCTGCCGGGATCTTCAGCTACGTCACGCCCCTGCGCGCGCCATGCCCGCTCCTGGTCGTCGTGCACGACCTGACGTTTCGCCTGCATCCGGAGTGGTTCTCGCCGCGGGTACGAGCGCTCTTGGGGGCCATGGTGCCCCGATCGGTGCGCACCGCCGCCCGGGTGATCACCGTGTCGGAGACGTCGAAGGCCGATCTCGTCGCGACGCTCGGCGTCGACCCGGAACGCATCAGCATCGTGTCGAACGTGCCGGCACCGGCGTTCGTGCCGCGCACCCACGCCTCGACCAGGGTGTGGCGGCAGTTCGCGCTCGACCGCTACTGCCTGTACGTCGGCGACGTCCATCCCCGCAAGAACCTCGCCGCCCTGGCGGAGGCCGTCGCCCTGCTCGGCGACCCGCACCTCGAGCTCGTCGTGGTTGGCCGCGCCGGTCACCGCGGCTCGCAGATCATCGCGGCGTCGGGCGCGCGGTGGCTCGGACCGCTCGGCGACGACGACCTCGCCGACATCTACACGGCGGCGGCGGTCACCTGCTACCCGTCGCTGTACGAGGGATTCGGGCTGCCGGTGGTCGAGGCCATGGCCTGCGGATCCCCTGTCGTGGCAAGCAATCGCGGCGCGATCCCGGAGGTCGCGGGCGATGCCGCAGTGCTGGTGGAGCCCACCCCGGCGGCGATCGCCGAGGGCCTTCGCGCGGCGCTGGAGCCGGCGGCGGCGGACGACCTCCGCGCCAAGGGCCTCCAGCGCGCGGCGATGTTCACGCCACGCGACATGGGCGAGGCGGCGTGGGACGCGATCCGGATGGTCACGTGAGGATCGCGCTCGTGGGCACGCGCGGCATCCCGGCCGCGTACTCGGGGTTCGAGACGGCCGTGGAGCACCTCGCCGAGCAGTTCAGCGCCCGAGGCCACGAGGTGGTCGTGTACTGCCGGCCCCACATGACCGAACGGCGCAACCACCACGCCGGCGCACGCCTCGTGCACCTGCCGACGGTCCGCAACAAGTACCTCGACACGCTCGTCCACACCGCGGTCTCCACGGCACATCTGGCGACGCGGCTCCGCCCCGACGTCGCGATCTACTTCATCGCCGGCAACGCTCCGCTGGTGCCGTTCGCCCGCCTGGCGGGCATCCCGTCGATCCTCCAGATCGACGGCCTGGACTCGGAGCGGGCCAAGTGGCCGGCGCCCGCGCGGGCCTACCTGCGGATGGCCGAGCGCCTCGCCCCGCGCGCGGCGACGATCGCGATCACCGACTCCGAGGAGGTGGCGGCCAGCTATGAGCGCCGCTACGGCCGGCGCATCGAGGCGATCCCCTACGGCGCGGAGCTGCCCGACCCTGGTGGCACCGAGTGGTGCGAGCGCCTCGGCGTCGAGCCCGGCCGGTTCGTCTTGTTCGTCGGCCGGCTGGTGCCCGAGAACAACGCGCACTTACTGGTGGAGGCCCACCGCCGGCTCGACCGCGACTGGCCGCTCGTGGTCGTCGGAGACGCCCCGTACTCGGAGCGCTACATCGCCGACCTGAAGGCCGCCGCCGGCCCGGATGTCCGCTTCCCCGGCTACGTCTTCGGCGACGGCTACCGGCGAGCTGGTGCACCGCTGCGGCGTGATGTGCGTGCCCACCGAGGTGGGCGGCACCCACCCGGTGATCGTCGAGGGCATGGCCGCCGGGGCGTGCCTCGTCGTGAGCGACCACCCGCCGAACGTCGAGGCGGTCGGCGACACCGCGGCGACCTTCGCGCTGGCCGGCGGCGCCGGCGCGCTGGCCGGCACGCTCCGCGCGCTGATCGACGACCCGGAGCGGCGCGAGACCCTGAGCGCCGCCGCGGCGGCGCGCGCCGCCGACCGCTTCGGCTGGGAGACCTGCGCCGACCGGTACCTGGAGCTGTGCGAGCGGGTGACGAGGCGGTGACGCCGGTCGAGGTCAGCGTCGTCATCGTCACGTACCGGTGCCGGGACCTGGTGCTGGACTGCCTCGCGGACCTCGACGCCGCGCGGGCCGCGATCGGGCTGGAGGTGATCGTCGTGGACAACGCCTCCGGCGACGGCACCACCGACGCGGTCCGCGCCGAGTACCCCTGGGTCGACGTCGAGGACCTGCCCGGAGAACCTGGGCTTCGCCCGCGCCAACAACCGCGGCATCCACCGCGCGCGCGCCGACGCGGTGCTGATCCTCAACCCCGACACGCGGATCGATGCCGCCGGGATCCGCACCATGCTGGACGCCCTGGCCGCGGAGCCGGCAATCGGGATCCTCGGCCCGCGCGTGGTCGACGAGCGGGGATGCGTCGACCTGAACTGCCGGCGCGGGTTCCCCACGATCCTCGGCATCGTCGGCGCCCTGACGCACCTGGACCGCGTCGTCGCGTGGCAACCCCTGGGCGAGTACCGCCTCGCGTGGGTCCCGGCGGACGAGTCGACCGACGTGGTGTCGCTGAGCGGATCCGTGATGTTGGCTCGCCGGACGGCGCTGACGGACGTCGGCGGGTTCGACGAGCGCTTCTTCATGTACGGCGAGGACATCGACCTGTGCATTCGCATCGCTCGCGCCGGCTGGCGCGTACGTCACGTCCCGGCCGCCACGGTCATTCACCTGGGCGGCGGATCCCCTCCGTCACCCGAGACCCGCCGCGCGTGGGCCCGGGCGATCGGCCGCGTCCATCGCATCCACCGCCCGGGGCTGCGGGGGTGGCTGTCCGGGGCGGTGTGCGACGCCGCCGGGACGCTGCTGACGATGGCGGCACAACTCCGTCGCTAGCGGGAAGCACGACCCTGAATTTGAGCTCTTGGGGTATTCACGTGGATAGTTGAACCGGTACTCGCCGGCAGACGAGGGTGATCATCGCGAGCAGGGAGTCGAGGCGGCGAAAGCCGCGGGCGCGGTGGCTGATGAGCGAGACGGCGCTGTTGATACTTCGAGACGGGCGTTGGTGAAGCCGAGGGCGATCGCACGCCGAGGCCTCAGTCAGTCGCCGCGTCGCGACCGTCGCGGGGCGGCTGGTCCAGCGCCACGCCGGCCGGTATGCGAGCCGACTCTCCTCGCTCATCAACCGTGTCGGGGACTACCACTGCACGCAACCGCCGGACTTCTTCGTCGAGCATGGCGAGCCGCTGGGCAAGCGTCCGCACTCGCACCGTCAATCTTGAGACCGCGATCGTCGCTTCGAGCAGAGCGAAGGCCAAGAACGCGACGGCGACCAAAAACAGCGCCGACGGTGGATAGGCGATTCCAAGGACACTTGCAAGACCTGCGAGCGCGCCACTGGAGATCCCGAGGATCACGATCACGAGCGCCCCAGCCAGCCATATCAGGGCATGCCGTTCCTGCAGCCGACGCGTTCGGATCAGGAACAGAACCAGCACGATCACGGCAACCGCGAAGATCAAGCCGATGAGAACGAGGCGAGTCAGAGATCCTCCGTGGACGCAGTTGCCAGGGCAGGAGTATCGTACCCGAGCGACCTGAGACCTTCCTCCAGCGTTCCGGGTGCGCATCGAAGATCGAGGGCGGCTCGCCAAGCGCGTGGGTGACCGCCGCGGCGGTGCTCGGCCTCACCTGGGAGCCGCTGTCTCGATGCCGACGTACTCCTGACGCGACCGAATCGTGCTCACCTGGTCGGTGGCGCTCGACCTGCTGCCGTTGGGCGTCCTCACCCGGGTCGACTCCCGTGCGTGTCGTCAACGTGGACGTCCGTGTCGGTCTACCTCCCCCCGGCTACTGGTTCGCCTACGCGCCGCCCCCGGTGGGCCGTGTCCTGACCCGGTTCGGCGACGCCTCGTACGGCGTCTCCATCCGAGCGTTTCCGCGCAGCAGACCATCGTTCAGGTCGCCGGACCCGACGCGAGTCCCTGAGCTCGTGGTTGCGACGGCCACACGACCGTCTGGCTGCTCGCGTTCGCATCCCGGCGACTCGTCGAGCGGGCGGCGCTGGAGCGACCACCCCCGGGGCCAGCCTCAGCCGGTGATGCGGGTCAAGTCGGACTGCAGCAACGAGTGCCGGCGGTCCGCAACCGCGGCGAGATGGCCCACGCCGTAGGCGATCGCCGGCCGGCGAACCAGTGCCTTCGTCGACACCCTCGTACGTCCGCGGTAGAAGTAGTGCACAAGGTCGCTGGTGACCGCCCCGTCGAAGCCAAGCTCGCGGGCGAGACGCTGCAGGGAGGCATGGGTGTAGAAGGTGATGTGCTGGCCGGACTCCGGGGTGTAGTACCACCACTCCCCCGGACGCGGCGGCGGCTCCGGCAGCACCTGCGTGGTCACCAGGAGCCGGTCGGTCACGTCCGCGACGGTCCTGAGCGAGTCCACGGGATCCGTGAGGTGCTCGAGCACCTCGAAGGCGGTCACCAGGTCGAAGCGCCCTCCCGAGAAGTCGGGGTCATCGTGGCCCTCGGCGAAGATGTTGGCCGCGATGGGGTCGGTGTGGCTGAAGTCGTAGCCGCGGTCCCGCATCATCCGGGTGAGCGTGCCGTAGCCACCGGCCCAGTCCAGGAACCGCCCGCCCCGGAGCCGCTCGGCACGCAGCACGCTCGCGGTGACGTTGCTCAGGATCTGGCAGCGATCGAGGAGTCCGATGTCGAGCTTCGCGATCGGCGAGCTGTAGGCCTCATCGAGCCAGGTTGGATCCAGCGCCATCACCAACCCGCAGGCCGGGCACCGGTGATAGATGACCTCGACCCGGCCGAGCACCTGGCCCCGGTCGAAGGGCTCAGTCGCGGTATGGCAGACCCGGCACGGGTGGTTGGACTCCACGTGATCAACCCTTCCTGATGTCACAGATGGCAGCAAACTCGACGCCACGGGATTCTGAGGGCCGCCCCGTCACGACAACGGGGACCGCAGCCGGCTCACCGTCGTTCGCACAGCGCGGCAGATCCCCCCGTCCGAGCGGAAGAAGAGCGCCTCGTAAATGGCCACTGCGAAACCGCCGACGATGAACTCGACTATCAGCAGCTGGGACACCGACCCGTGGAATGCCGCGAAGAGGCCGCCTTCAACGACGGCCATGATGGCGACCACCACGTTGTAGCGATCGATCCCTCGTGCCACCTGATGGTTCATCAACACCAGCACGAGCCCGGTGAGACCTGTCGTCGCGATCAGGGCAGGCAGGTAGTCGGCGCCGTCGGCGAACTCGGTGCCAAAGACGAGCTCCACGATCGGCCGCCCGGCCAGCAGGGCGATCACCACGCCCACCGCGCTGGTGACCACGGTCACGGCCAGGCCGAGGACAAGCAGGTTGCCGGTGTGCTCCCGCTTCTCATGACTGGCGCTGACGCGGGGAAGGAGCACCAGGGCGACCGCCTGGGGGATGATGACCGTCGCCTTTGCAATGACGGCGACGGCGCCGAAGAGCCCGGCTGTGTGCGCATCGAACGACGCGCGCGCGACGAGCACGTCGAGGTTCAGCAGGAATCCGATGCCGGCGAGGCCGACCGCCAGCACGCTGAAGGTGCGAAGGAACGCCCGCCAGAGCTCGCGCGGCGGAGGGTCCGCCGTCGGAACCCCGCGTGGGAATGCCAGGAGGAGGCCAACCGCCGCGGCGACCACGATCGTGAGAGCGCTCCCGGCCATGGCGGCCGTGACGGCGGCCATGAACGGAAGACATGCCAGCAGAAGGAGTGGGCGGGGAACCCCGAGCATGGCCAGGGTCGTTGCCACGGCCGCGAACCGCTGCTCGCCCTGCAGCATCCCGACCGCGACCGCCTGCAGCGGAATCAGAGCCAGGGAGACGGCCATCCACGCGACTGCGGCATTGGGGAACGACGGCGCCACGAGCCAGGTCACCGCTCCGGCGATCAGCGCCACGACCGTTCCCCATACCGCTCCGTGCGCGGCGACGCGGCGCAGAAGCCACGCGGAGTCGGGCGATTGCCGTGGCAGGGCGGCGATACGGCGGGAGAACCCTACTTGGATTGCGCCCGCGGGAATCTGGATCAGCAGGCCGATTGCCAGGAGCGCGGCCAACGTTGCGTACCCCGTCGGTCCCGTGGCGCGCCCCGCGAGGACGAAGTACACGTAGTTACCCGCGTTCCACAGGACGAGCCCGACAAGCACCGGCGTCATGCCGCTCAACGCCGCCAGGTGCCTCGTCAGCCCCATCTCGACCTCGCCATCGGGTGCTCGGAGCCCAGGCTATGCGTGAAGTTCGCTCGCTCTGCGGTCCGAAACCTGCCCGACGAGCAGACCATTGCGCGCCAGCAAGCTGTGTACCTGGTCCTTGGCGACGACGAACCGGTCCGAACTGAACTCACCCTCGAGGGCCGGTGTGGCCGACTGCTCGTCCGCGATCTCGGAGAGCATCGGCCTGATCGAGTAGTAGTCGCCACGCAGCACCGTGCGCTGGGCTTCCTCGTCCGAGATCAAGGACTCATGAAGCTTCTCTCCGGGCCTGATCCCGACGATCCGGGTTTCGACCGGACGGTCGCCAATAAGGACCCCGGCGACGTCGGTCATCCTGGCGGCCGCGGCGCGCGGTACGAAGATCTCGCCGGGGTGCGCCTCAGCGCAGGCGGCCACGATCGTGTCCACAGCGTCTTCGAGGCTCAGCAGGAAACGCGTCATCTGCGCGTCGGTGATCGTTACCGGTCCGCCGCGCGCGATCTGATCGTGAAAGAGCGGGATGACCGATCCGCGCGACGCCAGCACGTTCCCGTACCGCGCGCAGACGAAATCCGTCTCCTGCCGGTCGATGTTCGCAGCGATGAAGATCCGCTCCTGCAGCGCTTTGGTCATCCCCATCACGTTGACCGGCTTGCAGGCCTTGTCCGTCGAGATACCGACGACGCGCTGTACCGAACTCCTGTCCGACCGCAGGACGCGGACCAGGTTCTCCGCCCCGACGATGTTCGTCTGGACCGCCTCGAACGGGAAGTACTCGCACGATGGAACCTGTTTCAGGGCGGCGGCGTTGAACACCAGGTCGATGCCGCGGCACACGGACCGCAGGGCCTCGAGGTCGCGCACGTCGCCGATCACGAACTCGAGCGTCCGCTTGAAGTTCTCGTAGATGATCTCATCGGTCGCGACACGCAGATGCATGTAGTCCATGCGCATCTCGTGCTGCTTCGCCTCATCCCGGCTGAATACGACGACCCGCTCGGGCTCACCATGAGCGCCGCTCAGAATTCGTCTGGCCAGGGTTTGTCCGAGCGAACCGGTTCCCCCCGTGATAAGTATGCGCCGTCCATCAAACGGCTTCAGCATGCGGCCTCGTGGTCGAGTGGCGAACTGGCGCACCCTACCGAATGGCGGGTGCGGAATGGCCCGGGCACGTTGGGGCCCACTCGTCCGGCCCGGCCGGCCGTTCGGTCAGCGCCCGGAGAGGGCGCGGCGGAAGGTAGTCAGCGTTTGCTCCGCAACCTTCTCCCAGGAGAACCCCCGTGCATGCGCAAGCCCTGCAACCGCCATGCGATGGAGCGCGACCGGATCAGCGGTCACCTCCGTCATGAGCCTCGCGAGCGCCTGGGCGTCCTGCGGATCGAAGTAGCGCACCGCGTCTCCCGCGACCTCGCGGAAGATGCGGGTATCGGCCAGGAGCACGGGCAGGCCGGCGAGCATCGCCTCGAGCGCGGGAAGCCCGAACCCGGCGGCGAACGACGCGTCGATGAAGGCCGTTGCGCGTGCATACAGCGACTCCAGATCATCCTGAGAGACCCAGGACCGCAGGTCCACCCAGTCCTGGAGCCCGTGCTTCTCGACGAGGGGGACAAGGGGATCGGGATCGTGCCCACCGGTGATGATCACCCTCGGCCGCCGGCCGGGATCAATCCAGCGGAGCGCCTCCACGATCACGGCGTGATTGCGGTGGGGTCGGCGCGTCCCGATCGCGAGGAAGAGATTGGGCTCCCTCCCGCCGATCTGCGCGGCGCCCGTCATCGGGGGTGTGCCCGCCAGCGGGATCAGGTCGATCTTGCTCTTCGGCACGCCGAGGTAGTGCTGGATCGCCCACGCGCTCACCTCGCTGATCGTGATGACCCGGCTCGCATGTCGCGCCCCGCGCTTCTCCATCCACTTCACGGGCTCGGTGTAGAGCGGCTTCGTCATCATCTCCGGGTTCGAGAAGTAGAGGAGATCGTGGATGCTCACGACCGCGGGAACGTGTGACCGGGGCGGGCCGAACAGCGTCGGCCCATGGATCAGGTCCGCTTTCAGGCGACGTGCGGCACGGGCGACGCCGAAGAGCTCTCCGAATGCCCACGTGAAGCGGTTCTCGCCGCTGAGGCGGGAGTCGACGACATCACCGGGAAACCACGAGTGGTCGAGCGACATGAGCTCCCGGCTCGCATATCCGACGAACTCGAACTCGGTGTCCATCGCCCCGAGTGCGCGATAGAGCTCGCGGATGTAGGTCTCTCCGCCACCTTTCGTCCCGGTGATGAACAGCAGGTTGACGAGGACGCGGGGCACGACGGCGGAGGGCGAAGGCGTGGACCGGACGGGCGTCAGACCGCGGGGGGGCGGCGGAGGCCGTCCCACGCGGCGACCCCGTAAGCGGTGGAGAGGATAAAGTTGACGACCCGCTGCGACGTGTTCTCGACCCTGTACTCGGCCGGGACCTCCGGCCTGTCGCCCTTTTGCCATTGACGCATCGTCGCCCGGACGGCCCTGAGCACCCGGTCCTTCTCCACACCGGCCATGATGATCCCCGCCGTGTCGAGCGCCTCGGGGCGCTCGATCGACTCCCGCAACGTCACGGCCGGGAAGCCCAGCATCAGCGACTCCTCGCTGATCGTCCCGGAGTCGGAGAGCACGCAGGCGGCGTCGGTCTGGAGCCGACAGTAGTCGAGGAACCCCAGCGGGGGCGAATACTCGACTCCGTCGACCACGGGGACTCCGGCTTCTTCGAGACGAATGCGCGTCCTCGGATGGGTCGACACGAGGACCGGCATGCGCAGGTCGGCGTGCGCGCCCTTCAACGTCTCCACGAGCGCGTGCAGACGCTCGAGGTCATCGACGTTCTCCTCGCGATGCGCGCTGACGAGCAGGAATGCCCCGGGCGCCAACCCCATCCGCCGTGTCGCGTCGGAGCTTTGGATCGCGTCACGGTAATGATCGATGACCTCGCGCATCGGCGATCCGGTGAGGCAGATCTTGCGGGGCTCAAGCCCCTCCCGCAGAAGGTTCCTGCGGGCATGTTCGGTGTATACGAGATTAAAGTCGGAGACGTGGTCGACGAGCCGCCTGTTCGTCTCCTCCGGCACGTTGAGATCAAAGCAGCGGTTGCCGGCCTCCATGTGGAACACAGGCACGCGCATTCGCCGGGCCATGATCGCGGCCAGGCAACTGTTCGTGTCTCCGAGGACGAGGACGGCGTGAGGACGCACCTCACGGAGCACCCGCTCGGTCCCGATGAGCGTCCCGCCGAGCACGGTGCCGAGCGACGACGTGTCGACCCCGAGGTAATGGTCCGGGGGCCTCAGCTGCAGCTGGTCGAAGAAGACCTGGTTGAGCTCGTAGTCGTAGTTCTGGCCGGTGTGGACCAGCACATGCTCAGCCTCGTCGTCGAGACGGGCGATGACACGGGAGAGACGAATGATCTCCGGCCGCGTGCCGACGACGGTCATGACGCGCGCTATGGCGTCACCGTCTGGGGATAGGTGTCGGAGTCCGATGGATCGAAGATCTCGTTGACCCAGAAGAGCGTCAGAAGCTCCGTGTCGCCCACGTTGGTGATGTTGTGCGTCCAAAGCGTCGGCTGATCGACGATCACTGGTGCGTCTCCACTCACGGCGATATCCAGCGGCTCGTTGAAGCCCAGGCGGCGCAAGCCGATTACCGCCTGACCCGAGAGGACAACGAAGCGCTCGACCTTGCGGGTGTGGAAGTGGTTGCCCCGGGTGATGCCCGGCCGAGTCGTGGACACGAAGACCTGCCCCTCCCCTGATCGGCTTCGGACAGTCTCGACGAGGTCGCCGCGCGCATCGCTGTGCCGTACGAGAGGGTCGCCGAGGTCGAACCGCGTCGGGCCGGTCGCAAAGGGGCTCACCCGTCGCGCGTACGACCGGAGTTGGTTGAACAGGCTCGTCTCGAACGCGTCGTTGAGGGGAGGGATGACGCCACTGGCATAGGAGTCGGATTGACGCGCGAGGAGGTCCGCGACGTCCTGCACGCGGACCAGCCGGCCGGGGGGCGAGAGGCGACCACTGCGCCCCTGGACCGCTGCGTCGGCCAGGACGCGCGCAGCCTCCTGCGCGTGAAGCAGCGGCACCTCGCCCGCGCCGTTGACACGCGGCTCTTCTCCCACCGCGAACTGGTGACAGAAGGTGGCGACGAACGAGTTGTAGAAGGGCCGGCCGTGCTCCCCGAAGAGGTTCGGCAAGAGCACGTCGGCGAAGGCGGCACCGCGCCCGATCGCGGCCTGCGCGAGGATCTCCGCGGCGTCCCGCTTCGCCGCTCCGTAGACGCTCGAACCCTCCGCCTGGACGGAGTTCGCGAAGACCATGCCCCGCAGCTCCGGGGTCCGTGCCACCGCCCCGGCGACGACGTCCGCCAGCCTGAGGTTCTCCCGCCGAACCTCCTCGTCGGGGGCGCGGTTCACCCCCGCGAGGTGGAGCAACGAGGAGCATCCGGCCAGGTGCGGTGCAAGCTGCTCGGCGGAGACAAGTGCGTCGCGGGGGATGCGGTACACCTCGACGTCGTCACGGGTGAGGGAATGGCAGAAGACGTGCCACCCCAGAAACCCGCCGCCGCCTGTGACGCCGATACGCATGCTCATCGGAGGCGATCCTAACCGACGGCTCCATGGCCTCTGGACGGGCACGTGGATCAAGGCCGTCCGGAGCGGCCCCTGGACCCTCGCTGCCGGCGTTCGTGCGGGGCCGGTCGTGCTCCGGCGAAGTGTGAAAGGCTCCGGGCGCGTGCGGATCCTGTTCGTTCACGAGGTCAACTACCTCACCAAGGTCCTGTTCGAGATGCACGAGTTCCCGGAGCTGCTCTCGCTGCGGGGCCACGAAGTCAGCTTCCTGCACTTTCCCGAGCGTGACCGCTCCCCCTCATCGATCCGCACGCGCCCGTCGCTGAGGACACGTGTCGCGACTCGCTCAGGGCGCGCGTATCCCAACGGCCGCGTCTCGCTCGTCACCCCACCGACCATGGGCGGCGTGTCGCTCGAGCGCTACCTCGCACCGGTCGCGAACGTCCCGACGATACGCCGGCTCCTCAGCCATGGTCGCTTCGATGTCGTGGTCGTGTACTCGGTCCCGACGACCGGCTGGCAGACGGTCGCCCTCGCCGGCCGGTACGGCGTCCCGTGCGTCTTCCGGGCGCTCGACGTGTCGCACTCCCTACGACAGACCCGGCTCACGCGCCTCATCCGACGGGCGGAGGGCTACGTCTACCGCAATGCCGACGTGGTCTCGGCGAACAACCCTGCACTGGCCGCGTACTGCGTACGTCATGGAGCGGACCCGGAGACGACGAGAGTCGACCTCCCTCCCGTGGATACGACGCACCTCGCACCGGGTCCGGCCGACCCGGAGCTGCAGCGACGCTACGGGCTCCATCCCGATGACCGGATCGTGCTCTTCATGGGTACGCTCTACCGCTTTGCGGGTCTCGAGGGCCTCCTGGCGTCCTCCGCACCGACGCTCCGCGAGGACCGCCGGATGAAGATCGTCCTCGTCGGCGACGGCGAGGCGGCTGAGCGTCTGCGGCGATTGAGCAGCGATCTCGGCATCCAGGACCAGGTGGTGATGACGGGGCGCGTCCCCTACGACGCGTTGCCGGCACATATCCGGTTGGGCCATGTCGCGGTGAATCCGTTCGAGAAGCAACTCACGACCGACTGCGCCTTGCCGCACAAAGTGCTGCAGTACATGGCGTCGGGGGTCGCCACTGTGTCGACGTCCCTCGACGGCCTTCGAGGGGTGATCGGGCAGTCGGCCGGCGTGCTGCTCGTCGATCGTCCGGAGAACGTGGCAGGGCGAGCCATTCACCTCCTGCGGGACGAGGCGGAGCGGGCACGCCGGGCGCAGCAGCAGCGCGCGTTCATCGAGCAGACCTTCGACCTCGACGGCATCGTCAGCGGGTTCGAGGACGCTTTGGCCGAGACCATCACCCGCCGCCGCGCGAGAAACACGCCGCTGGTCACTGCCGGAAGGGTGTTGTGACCCTCGCGGAGTTCGTCGAGGTTGCGACTCGATAGACCGCCCTCGGTCGTCCCCCGAACGTGACACTGCGGTCGAGCGTCAAGCAGCTTCCGTCAAGCGGCTCAGACGCCACGACGCGGGCGAGGCCCAGTCGTTTGAGCCGGGCGTCGCAGGGATCGGCCCGTACCCAGATGACGTCCGGGTTCGGGAGTTCGACCCTGAGTGGTTCTCCCGCCGGGAGCCAACCGAAATGCACATACGAGGCACCGCGATTCCAAGTATCGCGGTACTGACCGCGGGGGTCGAGGATCGCCCACGCTTGCTCGTCGGGGCCGATCCACTGCTGCCCGCTCAGCGACGGCGCGGCGTTGGACATCAGGAGCGCGTCGACGTAGAGATCATCGCTTGCCCAGCGCTCCCCGGCACTCAGGTCGGCTGTCACGGCGCGAACCTCACCCGCGGCCGCACCGTCACGCAGATCGCCAAAACCCACCTGCAACGGATTGACGCCCACCGCGATGGCGCAGGCGAGCGCCGCGAGCGGAACGAGCGACCACACCCTGGAGACCTTCGCGACGGCGACGGCGACGGCGACGGCCGTGAGTACGGACACGACGAGAAGACGAGTGGGCGTCAGCGACGGGATGAAGACCTGTCGGAGCTGGCTCCCGCCGGCGGCCGTCACGATGAAGCACAGCGCACCGACCACGATAACGGTGAGGCGGCTCCGTGTCGCCGGTGCGCGGCGCCAGGCATCCAAGACCAGGCCGAAGGTGATCGCTGCCGAAATGCCGAGGACCTGGACCAGCCTATCCGGATTAACGAGGTTCGCAGGGAACAGTCGCGCCGCTTTCTCCGGCCAGTCAAACGTGCACCAGGCCGTCAGACACAGCAGCACCCCGACCGAGGCCGCAATCGGGAGCCGGACGTCCCGAAGCCGCTCCCACCGGATCGCAGCCGCGAGGGCCAGCCCGGCCACCCCGAGCACCGTGAACCCGGCAGAGAGCTCGGACGCGTTGGTACCGACGATCGCGGGGTGCCCGTTGAGGATCTGGAGATGGGGGGCGCCGAAGAGCGCCGCGAGGCTTGTGAGCGAGCCGGTGTAGCGCCGGGCCCCCGGATAGACGGTGGACGAAAGGACAGAGACGCCGCTTCGGTGCTCCAGCAGAAACGCCCCGAAGAGGGCCGCACCGACCACCACCGTCGCGCCGCAGGCCAGCGCCCTGATCAGGCGTCCCTCCCGCGGCTGGAGGAGGTGGAAGAGCGTCGGCACGAGCACCGTCAGTCCGAGGGGTATCGCCCACGGCTGATAGGACAGCGCCAGGCGCGCCAGGCCGAATGCTGCAACGAGAAGGAGGGCTGAGCCCAGGAGCCACGAGCGGTTGACCATTCGCCTGACGCCCGCCGCAGCACCCTCCGCTGCGACCAAGGCCCATCCGAGGCCGACCAATGGCCCCCACGTCCACCACAGCGCGACCGGTGAGAGGACGACGAGGACGGTCACCGGTCCGCTGATGTGGATGCCAACCCCGAATCGCCGGAACCAGAGCGGGAGCAGGAGGGCGACCAGGAGCACCGGCAGCCACCAGACGGCGGCGAAAGCCGCGGAAGCTGCCACCCGGCCCACACCTTGGAGTACGACGGAGGTGTCCGGGAACAACACGGATGTCACAGGGCCACCCGGCGCGGTGACGGCAAGTGCCGGGTCAGGGTGCGACAACGGCGTGGCGAACGAGTCGTCTCCCTCCGCGGTGAGGCCGATTCGCCATGGCGTCACGCGGAGGAACTCGTCGGAGCGGATGGCATCCGGATCCCCCAGGATCAGACCACGAGCTGCGCCGGTCCCATCGTCCTGGAGGGGCTGGATGCCCGCCGAGGATGTCGTGATGCCGCACACGACAAGGACGAGATATCCGAGGATGACGGCGAGGCACCACGTGTGGAACGGCCGCTCTCCGGCGACCGTCACGATCCCTCTCCACCGCGACACCTTCATCCCCAGCAGCCTCCTCCGGCCGTCCCCGGTCAGCGCCCGTGCAACCCGAGGACTGTCCCGCGCTCGGCGTTCGCGACGCGTGACATCACGCCTCGCACGCGGCGCGCGCGACCCGTTGGTTGATCGCCGGACGGCGGAGGATACGAGACCGACGCTCCGATCGCGGTCACCGCGGGTACGTTACGATACGCGCGATGCAGCTGATCGGGCGGCCGAATTGGCAATTGCTGGCGAATCTCGCGCGGCGCGAGGTGCGTGGGCGATACAAGGGTTCGGTTCTGGGGCTCGCCTGGACCCTCGTCGTCCCGCTCGTGACCATGGTCACGTACACGATCGTGTTCTCCGTCCTCTGGCAGGTCACCGACATCTCGCACTACTGGCTGTACCTGCTCGTGGGGCTCGCATTCTGGACACTCTTCGGGGCAGCGTTCATCGCGGGTGCCACCAGCCTCGTCTCGAATGCGGCACTCATTACGAAGGTGCCCTTCCAACGCGCGGTGTTACCTATCTCCTCACTCGCGTCTGCGACGATCACGATGCTCATCATGATCGTGATCATCGTGCCATTTTCCTTCGTTCTGACAGACGGCAACCCGGTTTATGTGCTTCTGCTGCCGTTCGTGCTTGTCGCGATCGCGATGCTCGTTATCGGCATCAGTCTCATGATCTCCGTCCTGAACGTCTTTTTCCGAGACATCGAGCACATCATCGGGTCACTCCTCATCCCGTGGTTCTTCCTGACGCCGATCATCTACAGCTTCGACACGTTGCCCCAGCTGACAGAGCGACCGTGGCTGCGCGACCTTCTCGAGTACGGGAACATCGCGGCACCGTTCGTGATCTCCCTGCAAGACGTGTTGTACTGGGGGCGCGCTCCGTCGGCCGGCAATCTCGTGTACATCTTCCTCGTCGGTGGCTTGATCCTCGTCACAGGGGCATTTGTCTTTCAGCGCTTGCAGCGTGATCTTGCGGTCGAGCTATGAGCCACCTCCGCAGAGGTTCCATCGAATTGCGCGGCGTGACGCGCTCGTATCGCCTGCTGGTGGAACGTAACTTCACTCTGAAGGAGACGCTCGTGCGGCGGCGCCGGGTCCAGGCCCGGACCCTCATGGCGTTGAGCGACGTCGACCTTGTGGTGATGCCGGGAACCTCGCTTGGCATCGTCGGCCCGAACGGCGCAGGCAAGAGCACAATGCTCAAGCTGATCGCGGGGATCCTGCCGCCGAACGCCGGCACGGTGAAGACCACGGGCAGGGTCGTGTCCCTGCTCGAGCTGGGAGCGGGCTTCCACCCCGACTTCACCGGGCGCGAGAACGCCATCCTCAACGCGTCGATCCATGGCGTCAGCCGGGGCGAGATCGATCAGCGCATGGAGCGGATCATCGAGTTCGCAGAGCTTCAGAACTTCATCGACGCTCCAGTGCGGGTCTATTCGAGCGGGATGTACGCCCGCCTCGGGTTTGCGGTCGCGTCGGAGCTTGAGCCCGACATCCTTCTGCTCGACGAGATCCTCGCGGTCGGCGATATCAGCTTCCAGAGCAAATGCCTGTCCCGTATCGCGGAATTCCAACGGTCCGGCGTCACGATCGTCTTCGTGAGCCATGCCGCAGCGGCCGTGGAGCGGGTGTGCGATCGGGCGATATGGCTCTCCGGAGGCTCGATCCAAGCGGACGGGCGACCAGTTGATGTGCTGCGGGCCTATCATCAGAACGAGTCCGGTGAGACGACGGACTCGGTCCGAATCGACAGGAGCGCGGACTGGTATCTCGCCAGGATCCTCGCCGTCCGCTGCCGAGACGCCGACCAGATGGCGACCGACCGAATTATCAGCGGTTCGCCCGTCGACTTCGAAATCGGCTACGAAACTGCCACGACCGCGCCGATCGTCATCTCGCTCGTCCTCCGGACGGTCGACGGCGCCGTCGTTGGTGGAGTGGACAGCCGCGCCGACCTCGCGTCCCGCTCGTATGACCACGGCCTTCACACCGCAACGTTCTCAGTACCCCAGTTTCCACTGTTGGATGGACGCTTCTCCATCGACGTAACTCTTAGCACCGCCGCCGGGGAGATTCTGCAAACCATCGAGCGCGCGATCGAGTTGACGGTCTTCCCGGACGGTCGGGGCGTCGGACCGGTCGCGTTTCGGGGCGACTGGAGCGTCGAGTCCGCCCAGCCTGAGTACACGGACGCGACGCAGGAGGCCCCCTCAGCCCCGTGAGCTCCGATCCCGATCAGCCGCGAAACGACGCGGAAGACCGCGATGGACACCCTTCCCTCGACGGCCTCGACCTGCTGCGGCGGGGCATCCTCTTCGAGACGCCTCGGCGCCTGACCGAGAACTCCGCGTGGCAGATGCACCTGCCGTTTGCGTTCCTTCTGATGTCGGCACAGACGCCGGATGTCGTGGTAGAGCTCGGCGTTCATCGAGGGGACTCCTATTGCGGATGGTGTCAGGCGGTCGACGTCCTCGGTTTGAGCACGCGCTGTTACGGCATCGACAGCTGGGAGGGCGATTCCCAAGCGGGGTTCTACGGCAATGACGTGCTCAACGAGCTACGGGGCTACCACGATCCGTTGTACGGCCACTTCTCGCAGCTCATCCAGTCCACGTTCGACGAGG
The DNA here is from genome assembly GCA_963706315.1 of uncultured Thermoleophilia bacterium. GTDB lineage: Bacteria > Actinomycetota > Thermoleophilia > Miltoncostaeales > Miltoncostaeaceae > CALMEC01. The sequence goes on from CAVPMA010000015.1 coordinate 222,048, forward strand.
CTGTGGCGCGCTTCGAGGACGGCACGGTCGACCTCCTTCACATCGATGGATGCCACACGTACGAGGCGGTCGCACGGGATTTTGCAACGTGGCGATCGAAGCTGAGCAGCAAGGGCATCGTGCTCTTCCATGACACCAACGAGCGTCAGGGCGACTTCGGGGTATGGCGATTCTGGGAGGAGGTCAGCCGCCGATACCCCTCGAGGGAGTTCCTGTTCGGGCACGGCCTAGGGGTCCTCGCCGTCGGATCGGCGGTGCCCGACCAAGCGCAGCTGCTCTTCGACCTCCCAGACGCGGACTGGCAGGCGCTGGCCCGGCTCCTGCGCCGCCTCGGCGAACGAACCCATCACGTCGCCGAGCGGAGGATCGCGGGCGCGGAGGGCGTGCCCTCCGCACATGAGCTGGCAGCGGTTCTCGCCGCCGAACGGACCCAGGCGACTGCCGAGCGCGAGGCCTTCGTCAGGAGCACTGCATCGCTGCAGCAGGACCTCGCGGAGCTCCACGGCGACTTGGCAGCGCACAAGCGGCAGCTCGCCGAGGTTCAGGAGGCGTTACAGGAGCTCATCCTCTCGATGTCGTGGCGGATCACCGCGCCCCTGCGCTCGGGGATGCAGCTGGTCCGCCGTGCCCGAACTACGGTACATGGGTCGACCCCCCCTGCCGTGTCGTACCCGGAGTGGACGATCAGATACGGCGACCTCGATGCGGACCGCCTGACCCGGCTCGCCGCCGACGCGGCGACACTCGATGGGCCGCTGATCTCGGTGGTCATGCCGGTTTACAACCCGCCGCCGGCGCTCCTCCGCCAGGCGATCGACTCGGTGCGTGAGCAGCTCTACCCGCGATGGGAGCTCTCGATCGCGGACGACGCGTCGACCGACCCCGGCGTGGCCGCGGTGCTGGAGGAGTATCGCGACGACCCGAGGATCCGCATTACGCGACGCGAGACCAACGGACACATCAGTGCGGCGAGCAACACCGCGCTCGAACATGTGACCGGCGACTTCGTCGCCTTTCTCGACCACGACGACCTGCTGACCCCGGACGCGTTGCATCTCGTCGCCCGCGAGATCCAAGCTCATCCGGACACCGACATCGTCTACTCCGACGAGGACAAGATCGACGCGCAGGGCCATCGATACGACCCGCATTTCAAGCCGGACTTCTCACCGGCCCTCCTGCTCGGTCAGAACTACATCTCGCACCTCGGCGTGATGCGCCGCAGCCTCGTCGATGCGGCGGGTCGTTTTCGCGTCGGGTACGAGGGTGCCCAGGACTACGACCTCCTTCTGAGGTGCGTCGAGCTCACCAACGCGCACGGAATTCGTCACATCCCTCGGGTCCTGTACCACTGGCGAGCGGTTTCCGGCTCAACCGCGCTGGCAGGAGACGAGAAGGATTACGCCGCGGACGCAGGCCGCCGGGCCGTCCAGGATCACCTCGACCGGACCGGTCCCGGCGCGGAGGTGACGACCTCCGAGAGCGCCGCCTATAACCGCATCCGCCTCTCACTCCCCGAGCAGCGTCCACTCGTGTCGATCGTGATTCCCACGAAGAATTCCTATGAGCTGCTGAAGCAGTGCATCACGAGTATCACGACCCGGACGACGTACGGTCCGTATCAGCTGATCCTCGTCGACAACGCATCAGACGACCCGCGCGCGCTGGCGTACCAGGACGAGCTCATCGCACGCGGTGCTTGCCGCGTCCTGCGGTACGACGGTCCGTTCAACTACTCCGCGATGAACAACGTCGCGGCGGAACACGCCGACGGGTCGTTGCTTCTTCTCCTCAACAACGACACCGAAGTGATCACGCCGCAGTGGCTGGACGAAATGGCGATGTGGGCCGTCCAGCCGGACGTGGGCACCGTCGGGGCCAAGCTCCTCTATCCCGACGGCACCCTGCAACACGGTGGCATCGTCCTTGGCATCGGCGGGGTCGCGGGACATTCGCAAAAGGGCATCGAGGGCTCGAGCGGGGGGTACTTCTCCCGACTGCACGTCGTCCATGAGGTTGGTGGCAACACCGGTGCGTGCCTGATGGTCCGGACGGAACTGTATCGCCAGCTGGGCGGACTGAACACATCACAGCTGGCGATCGCGTTCAATGACGTGGATCTGTGCCTTCGGGTCATCGAGGCCGGCATGCGCAACGTGTGGACGCCGCACGCCGTGCTGACGCATCATGAGTCGAAGACCCGTGGGTATGACGACACGCCCGAGAAGCAGGCGCGCTTTCACCGGGAACGCAACTACATGCTCTGGCGCTGGAGGGCGATCCTCGAGAAAGACGCCTACTACAGTCCGAACCTCACGCGGGAGACGGAAGACTTCGCACTTGCCGACCCACCCCGGGTGGAGTGGAACGGCGGCGGTCAGTCCTACGAGCGCGATCGTGCCTTGAGCACGGGTGGGCGTTCCATTCGCTGAACGAGGATGGCCAGTATCACTTTGATCATGTAGTACAGCGACCTCAGCGGCGTAATGGATGAGCGGCCCGTCACTCGCGGACGCATGTCGACCGGGACCTCGTGAATCCGCAGACCCGCACGTCGCGCGAGGACCATCGCCTCCACCTCGGGATAGTCGTGCGGATAATGGTCGGCGAACAGGGCGATCGCCTGCTTGTCCGCCGCCCGGAGCCCTGACGTAGTGTCGGTGACAGGCTGATGGATCAGGAGCGAGACGATCCTGGCGAGGACGCGAATGCCCCGAAGCCGGGTCCGAGACGTCCGGTATCGCCCACCTGGGACGAACCGTGAGCCGACCACGTAATTCGCGTCAGAGGTGAGTAGCTCGTTCACGAGGGAGAGACCGGCCCCGGCCGGATGTTGACCATCACCGTCCAGTTGCAGGACGACGTCGAAGCCTTCGCCGGCCGCGACGCGATATCCGGTTCCTACGGCTCCACCGATGCCGAGGTTGAACGGGAGGCGGATGACCCTCGCCCCGCTCGCGAGTGCGACATCGGCCGTACGATCGCGCGACCCGTCGTCGATCACAAGAGGCGTCGCATCCGGAAGAGACTCCCGGATCTCGCTGATGACTGCCGAAACCGAGGCCTCTTCATTGTATGCGGGTATGACGACGAGAACTCGAACGTCGTCCAAGCGGCTCGCACGCTTCGGCTCAGGCATCCGCTCGCCCTCCGACTAGTGCGAGTTTGGCCAGGTCGGCATCCACCATCATCCTCACGAGGCCCTCGAAGTCGACTGACGGTTCCCACTCCAAGCGCTCCCGAGCCTTGTCGGCGTCTCCCACCAACAAATCGACCTCGGCGGGTCGAATCAACGCTGGGTCGGTCCGCACGTATTGCCGCCAATCGAGGCCGGCGTGGCCGAAGGCCATTTCGACCAGGTCCTGCACGGTATGCGTCGTTCCCGTCGCCACCACGTAGTCGTCGGGTTCGTCTTGCTTCAACATCTGCCACATCGCGACCACATAATCCCCTGCGAAACCCCAATCACGCTTGGCGTCGAGGTTTCCCAGAACCAAGGCATCGGCGAGTCCCAACTTGATCCGGGCCACACCGGCGGTCACCTTACGTGTGACGAATTCCAGGCCCCGGCGAGGGGATTCGTGGTTGAAGAGGATGCCCGACGAGCAGTGCAGACCGTAGCTCTCGCGATAGTTCACAGTGATGTAGTGCGCATAGCACTTGGCCACGCCATAAGGACTGCGAGGATGAAATGGGGTGGATTCGTTCTGCGGCGTCTCCCGAACCTTGCCGAACATCTCGCTGGAGCTCGCCTGGTAGAAGCGGATCTGCGGGTTGACCTGGCGGATCGCCTCGAGCAGCCGCGTCACTCCGACGGCCGTGAACTCGGCTGTCAGCACCGGCTGCGACCACGACGTCGGAACGAACGACTGCGCCGCGAGGTTGTAGACCTCCTCGGGCTCAGACTGCACCAGAGCCTCGGTGAGCGACGGCTGGTCGAGCAGGTCGCCCTGGACGAAGTTGAGCCGGTCGCGGATGTGCTCGATGCGCTCGTAGGACTCGGTCGACGCCCGCCGCACCATGCCCCAGACCTCGTACCCCTTGTCGAGCAGGAGCTCCGCGAGGTATGAGCCGTCCTGGCCGGTGATGCCGGTGATGAGCGCACGGGGCATGAAGCGTCAGTCCTCCATGGCGACGCGCGCGCGCCACCAGTCGAGCGTGTCCCTGAGCGAGACGTTCGAGCGGGATCGTGGGGACCCAGCCGGTGTCGGCCGTCAGGCGGTCCGGGGAACCATAGAGGTCGGGCTGCTCCCCTTCGCGCCGCAGGGTCGCGTCGCTCGCGACGGTCGTCTCCGCACGGGCCATCGCGGCGAGACCGTCGACGAGCTCCCGCACCGCGACTGACCGGCCCGAGCCGGCGACGTACGCGACCTCGGGGTCGCCTCGCTCCACGACGAGCCGGTAGGCGCGCACCATGTCGCGCACGTCGCTGAAGTCGCGCCGCGCCTCGACGTTCCCGACGTGGATCTCGATGTGCTCGCGACCGTCACGCTCGCCCAACGCGATCTGCCGCGCGACCGCCGGCACGACGAAGCGCGCGTCCTGACCGGGCCCGATGTGGTTGAAGGCCCGCACACGCAGCACCTGCAGGCCGTACCCGAGGTGGTACTGCAGCGCCGCGATGTCGGCGGCGGCCTTCGAGGCCGCATACGGGGAGTGGGGCAACATCGGCGTGTCGGGCCCGACCGGCAGCGAGGCCTCGGGGACGAGGCCGTAGACCTCACCGCTGGTGACGACCACGCACCGGACGCCCTGGTGGCCGAGTCGGATGGCCTCGAGCACGGTGAGGGTGCCGTCGAGGTTCACCCGCCATGTGCCCATCGGGTCCGCGAACGACTGCCCCACCGATGCCGCGCCTGCCAGGTGGAACACCAGCTCAGGATCGACCGCCGCGAACGCGGCGGCCACCGCCGCCGGATCCGTGATGTCGGCCACGTGCGTCGAGGCGACGCCTGGCGGCACCGGCTCGGCGTCGCTGATGATCACGCCATGCACCTCGTGGCCGGCATCGAGAAGCTCGGCGGCGAGGTGGTGCCCGGCGAAGCCGGAGATGCCGGTGACCAGGGCGCGCACGGGCCGCGACCCTACCACCGCTCTTGAAGGTTCTGTGAGCGCTCTTGCCGCCGGTCAGCGCAAAAAACTACGCTCTTGTCAATGCGTCGTCCCAATTCGCCCAAATGGTTCATCACCTGCCTCTGCGCGCTGACGGCGACCCTCGCGTTGACCCCGGCCGCGGTCGCCTCACCGCAGGAGGTGATCGCCGACTGGAATGTCGACGGCTTCATCCAGGGCCACTACTCCATCGGCGATCTCCGCAACGCGCCGCTGCTCATGCAGCGACTCGATCCGGCCCGCGTGGGTTCGTTCCTCGTCGTCGTCAACGAGAAGATCGACCAGGACGTCCTTGGGATCCAGACGCCCGCCGAGACCAGCGGCCCGTCGTCCACGCCGCCGGTCGGCGACCTGCCCACGTGGTTCGTGGCCAGCGCGATCGGGGCGGCGCTGCTCGCCGCGGGCGGCATCGGATCCGCGATCTACCGCCGCACCCGGCGCAGCGAGATCCCGTAGCGGAACTCGCCGGGCGGTCCCGAAACGCCCCCGCAAGCGCTAGTGTCCTGGCCCGCTCCCGTCCCGGGTTGCGCGTCCCGGGTCGCCCACACACAACCGAGAGACGTCGATGCCACAGTCGCCCAGCACCAGCCTGACCATCCGCACGCAGATCGCCTCCCAGATCGGCAACTTCGGGCGCGTCGTGGCCGCGATCGGCGCAGCGGGAGCCGAGGTCGGCGGGGTCGACATCGTACGGTCCACCAAGTCGGCGGTCACGCGCGACATCACCGTGTACGTCCGCGACGCGGCCCACGGCGAGGCGATCGTCGCCGCCCTCAACGCCCTCGACGGCATCGAGGTGCAGAGCACGAGCGACCGCGTGATGCTCTCCCACGCCGGCGGCAAGATGACGATGCAGAACCGCGCCGCCCTGGAGACCCGCGACGACCTGTCGATGGCCTACACGCCTGGCGTCGCGCGCGTGTGCATGGCGATCCATCACGACCCGGAGCGCACCTGGGACCTCACCATCCGCGGCAACAGCATCGCGGTGATCACCGACGGCAGCTCCGTCGTGGGCCAGGGAGACCTCGGCCCGCTCGCCGCCCTCCCGTCGGCCGAGGCCAAGTGCATGTTCCTGCGCGAGATGGCGGGCATCGACGGGTTCCCGCTCCCGCTGACGGTGCGCGACACCGAGGAGATCGCCGCGGTGGTCAGCAAGATCGTGTCGGTGTTCGCGGGGGTCCACCTCACCGACATGGCGGCGCCACGCTGCTTCGAGGTGCAGACGACCCTCGGCAACCTGATCGACATCCCCGTGCTGCACGACAACCAGGAGGGCACCTCGGCGGCACTCCTCGCTGGGCTGATCAACGGCCTGGGGCTGGCCGGGAAGGAGCTCGCGGACGCCACCGTCGTCATCGCCGGCCTGGGGCCGAGCGGCGTCGCGACCGCCCGCCTGCTGGTGGCGGCGGGCGTCGGCCAGGTGCTCACCTGCAACAGCGAGGGCGCCGTCCACGCCGGCAAGGCCTACGACGAGCCGGAGCTCGCCTGGGTCGCCGAGCACACAAACCTCGACCGGCGCGACGGCGACGCGCGGGTGCTCCTTCGCGGCGCCGACGCCTTCATCGGCCTGTCGGTCCCCGACCTGATCGACGCGGATGCCGTGCGGGCGATGGCGAGCGACCCGATCGTGTTCGCGCTCGCGATGCCCACCCCCGAGATCGCCCCGTCGGAGGCGGCCACCGTCGCGTCCGTGTTCGCGACGGGCCGTCCGGACCTTCCCAATCAGATCAACTCCGCGCTCGCGTTCCCGGGCGTCTGGCGCGGCGCGCTCGACTGCCGGGCGACCCGCATCGACGACGGCATGGTGATGGCGGCGGCACGCGCCATCGCCGAGACCAGCGCCGGCGCGGTGGCGCCGGACCACGTGGTCCCGTCGGTCTTCAACGCGGACCTCGTCCCGAACGTGGCGAAGGCCGTGCGCGACGCGGCCCGGGCATCGGGTGTCGCCCGCCTCACCTCCGCAGCGGCGTAGCCCACAGGCATCCGACTCGGTCGGGCCGGCCGGCGATCGGCTCGACCTGGCTCACGTGATCAGCTTCCGCCCGAGGCGCCGGATGGGGAACCAGAAGAACGCCGCGGTGAGCGCGATGAGGAAGAGCACGTGCAGCAGGGTCGCCCAGCCGACGTCGCCGAGGACGAGGTCGCGCGTTGCCTCCACCAGGTGTGAAAGCGGCAGGCACCACCCGATCACCTGGGCCCACGTGGGCAGCTCGTCGAACGGGAAGAAGATGCCGCCGAACAGGAACATCGGTGTCAGCAGGCCAGTGAAGAAGATGTTGAAGTGCTCGATGTTCGACGCGATCGACGTGTAGGCCATGCCGAGGACCGCGAAGCACATCCCCCCCACGATGAACACGAGCGGGACGAGCAGCGCCCACCAGGAGGCCACGAGGCCGAACGCCGCCATGACGACCAGGAACACGCTGCCGTAGATCACCGCGCGGGTCGTCGCCCACAGGTACTCCCCCACGACCACGTCGCCCACCGAGAGCGGCGTCGTGACCACCGCCTCGTACACCCGGCGGATGTGGATGCGCACGAACGCGTTGTAGGTCGTCTCGAGGATCGCACCGAACATCACGCTCGCCGCCGCCACGCCCGGCGCGATGAACTCGACGTAGTCGACGCCGTTGACCTGCGTCAGGTAGGTGCCGAGGCCGAGGCCCATGATGAGCAGGTATGCGATGGCCTCGACGAAGCGCGGACCGAGGGTCGTGAGGATCGTCTTGCGCCCGATCAGGGCGTTTCGCTGCCACATTCGGAACGCCCCGCGCGGCGAGAACCCCAGCAGCTCGGCATCCGCCGAGGTGGCTACCCGCGCCGCGGTTGTCATAGCGCTTCGATCGCGGCGCGGAAATCGTCTGCCATGCCGTGGTGGCCGTAGCGCTCCGACTGGTCGATGCCGGTGAGGTAGGCGTCGGCGGCCTCGTCGACCCGCCCGAGGCGGCGAAGCGCGTCGCCGAGCCGCCCCCACGCGTTGCCCTCGTCGTCGGCGAGGTCGAGGTAGGCACGAAGCTCCACCACGGCTTCCTCCCAGCGCTCGGCGCGGTAGAGCTCGTTCGCGTACCCGTACCGGGCCCGCGGCTCCGACGGCTCGTCGGTCACCAGCTTCGCGAAGTACTCGAGGCGGTCCATTCGACCCGGAAGGTTCGCACGCCGCGTACCCGTCCGCCCCGGCCATCCGGACCCACCCGTTCCCCCCGACCCCTTCCGGAGGCCGGAGTAGTGTGCGACCCCGATGCAGATCAGCGCCCTCGATGCCGCCGAGCCCTTCGTCACACGTGACGGCAGCATCATCCGAGAGCTCCTCGGTCCGGCGACGGTCCCCGCCCGTCACCAGAGCCTCGCGGAGGCCACGCTCCCGGCCGGCGGGTCCACCGAGCGGCACTACCACCGCATCGCCGAGGAGATCTACTTCATCACCGCCGGAGCGGGGCGGATGGAGCTCGACGGGGACGTCGCGACGGTCGGTCCCGGCGACGCGATCCTCATCCCGCCCGGCGCCTGGCACCAGATCACCGCGATCGGCGACGGCGAGCTGCGACTCCTGTGCTGCTGCGCCCCGGCCTACTCCCACGACGACACGTACTTCGGGTAACGGGGACTTTGTGACATACCGCGCACGCCGTGTGCCGGCGACAGGCCGCTGAACCCCTTCACTAGTGATGATCCGTACGATGATGCGACCGTCCTTGGCCGGTGCTAGCGTGTTACAAAGTCAGGCGCCGGGACCGGCCCCCGCTCCGCGGGGCACGGCCCGACTCGAGCTCACTCGCCAGGAGCATCACGCGTGAACCTGCGTGACTATCTGCCCGTTCTCGTCTTCTTCGCGATCGGCCTTGTGGCCGGTGGCGCCATCCTGCTGCTCTCGCGGCTGGTGGGCCGCCGCAAGCGAAACGCCGTCAAAGAGCTGCCGTACGAGAGCGGCATCCTGGCGACCGGCCCGGTCCGCCAGCGGTTCTCGATCGACTTCTACCTCACGGCGATGCTGTTCATCGTCTTCGACATCGAGCTGGCGTTCTCTACCCGCTCGCCGTCGTGCTGAAGTCGGTCGGCGTCGCCGCCGTCGTCGAGCTCGTCATCTTCGTCGCGGTGCTCGGCGCCGCCCTCGGATACGTCTGGCGGAAGGGGGCGCTCGAGTGGCGCTGATCCCGCCTCCCGGCACGCCGATCGAGCGGGCGCCGCGCACCGACCAGTCCGTCGACTGGGACCTCAAGGACCCGGTCATCGACGACTTCGTCAACCGCGGCCTGCTCATGACCACCGTCGACAAGGTCGCCGCGTGGGCGCAATCGTCGGCGATCTGGCCCGCGGGGTTCGGCCTGGCGTGCTGCGCGATCGAGATGATGCACATGGTCACCCCGCGCATCGACATCGCGCGGTTCGGGGCCGAGCTCATCCGCGCCTCGCCGCGCCAGTCGGACCTCATGATCGTCTCCGGGCGTGTCTCCCAGAAGATGGCGCCGGTGCTCCGCCACATCTACGAGCAGATGCTCGAACCGAAGTGGGTCATCTCGATGGGCGCGTGCGCATCGAGCGGCGGCGTGTTCAACAACTACGCGCTCGTGCAGGGGGTCGACAAGATCGTGCCGGTCGACGTCTACATCCCCGGTTGCCCGCCCCGGCCCGAGGGGCTCGTCGAGGGCATCATGCTGCTGCAGAAGAAGATCGGGACGAAGGGCCAGCCGTCGTCGCGCGAGCTGTGGAACGCCGGTCAGGGGAAGGACGCGGCCTGAGCGACCTCCGCACGCTTATCGACACGTTCTGCCCCGGCGCCGTGATCGACGAATACGAGCGGTACGGTGAGCTCACCGTCGAGATCGCGGCCGAGCGCCTGCTCGAGGTCGGCCGCATGCTCGCCGCCCCGCCGGCCTCGTTCCGCCTGCTCTCCGACGTGTCGTGCGCCGACTTCCCCGACGCCCCCGGGCGTTTCCGGCTGGCGTACCAGCTCTACTCGCTCGACTCGGGCGCGCGGGTGCGGCTGCGGGTCTGGGCGGGCGCCGAGAACCCCACGGTCGACTCGGTCACCCCCATCTGGCCGACGGCGAACTGGCACGAGCGTGAGGTGTACGACCTCATGGGCATCCGGTTCCGCGGCCACCCAGACCTGGCGCGGATCATGATGCCCGACGACTGGGAGGGGCATCCGCTCCGCAAGGACTACCCCCTCGGCGGCGAGGAGGTGACCTTCAGCGATGCCGTCTGACGCGGAGCAGACCGGCGCCGACCCCGGCATCGGGGGAGGGTTCCCGCTCGCGACCGAGGCACGCGGCGTGCTCGAGGCCGCCCGGAGGGAGGGACGGCAGCTCAGCGAGACCGAGCGGGCGATCGCCCAGGTCGAGGCCTTCACCCCGGAGGAGGCCGTCGCACGCACCCGCCTGGCGGAGACACCGCCGGAGGAGGCGGGGATCCGCAAGCCGATGGTCATCAACCTCGGCCCGCAGCATCCGTCCACCCACGGGGTGCTGCGCCTCATCACGGAGCTCGACGGCGAGGTGATCCTCGACGTCCACCCGATCGTCGGCTACCTCCACACCGGCATCGAGAAGCAGTGCGAGAACAAGACGTACTGGCAGGCGGTCACGCTCGTGACCCGCATGGACTACCTGTCGCCCTACTTCAACACCCAGGCGTACTGCATGGCGGTGGAGCGGCTCCTCGGCCTGGAGATCCCCGAGCGCGCGAAGTACCTGCGGGTGATCATGTGCGAGCTCAACCGGATCGCCTCGCATCTCGTCTGGCTCGGCACCAGCGGGCTGGAGCTCGGCGCGATCTCGGTGTTCTTCTACACGTACCGGGAGCGCGACAAGGCCCTCGACCTCGGGGAGATGATCTCCGGCGAGCGCATGAACACCCGCTACTTCCAGGTCGGCGGGTGCGCAGACGACATGCCGGCGGGCTTCGAAGCCGCGATGCGCGAGTTCATCGGGCGGATGCCGTCGCGGATCGACGAGTACGAGACCCTGCTGTCCGGCAACCAGATCTGGCTCGACCGGACGAAGGGCATCGGCATCCTCCCCGCCGACCAGCTCATCGGCCTCGGCGTCACCGGCCCGGCGCTGCGCGCCGCGGGGGTCGGGCACGACCTGCGCAAGGCGGCGCCGTACTCCGGGTACGAGCACTTCGACTTCGACGTGCCTGTCGACGGCGCGGGCGACGTCTACGCGCGCTTCACCGTGCGGCTGCGTGAGATGCGCGAGTCCATTCGCATCATCGAGCAGGCACTCGACGGGATCCCCGAGGGCAGCCACATCGCCGACGATCGCAAGGTCGTGCTGCCGCCCCGGGAGGAGCTCGCGGTGTCGATGGAGGCGCTCATCCACCACTTCAAGCTCGTCACCGAGGGCTTCATGGTGCCAGAGGGCGAGGTGTACGCCGCAGTCGAGAGCCCACGCGGAGAGCTCGGCTGCTACCTGGTGTCGGACGGCGGCCCGAAGCCCTACCGCTGCCACATGCGCGATCCGTCCTTCGTGAACCTCCAGGCGCTTCGGCCCATGGCGAAGGGCTCCTACCTCGCCGACCTCATCGCCGTGATCGGCTCCCTCGACAACGTCATGGGCGGAGTCGATCGGTGAGGAATCTCTCGCGGTTTGTGACCGTTCTGCCGGTCGATTCGTCGATTCCTCACCGGTGTCGTTGTCGGCCTCACGGTCGGCTCCCCCGCAGGGCAGGCACCTGGACGGGGCCGCGCATCGCTGCTCGCGACGCGCGTCCCGACCGTCGGGCCGCAATGGGGTTTCAGTTCGAAGCGCGGCGCGCAGCGCGCGTCCTGACCCTCAGCAGGACGCGTGCGCACACGGCAGTCGGCACGTGGACCCGCGCGGGCATGGAAGGCGGGTGCAGGTGACCGCCGCCCAGGTACGCGCGCACATCGACCCGATCCGGCACGAGTTCGCCGATTCCCGGTCGTTGGTTCTGCCCGCGTTGAAGTTCGCGCAGACGGAGAAGGGCCACCTCACGGAAGCGGACCTCTCGGCCGTCGCGGAGGCCACCGGGTACTCGCAGGCCTACGTCGAGAGCCTCGCGACCTTCTACGACCGGCTCTACCTGCGACCGGTCGGGCGGCGGGTCGTGTCGGTGTGCATCACCCTCTCGTGCATGCTCCGCGGCTCCGACGAGCTCATGGAGTACCTCTGCGGCCACCTCGGGCTCGACCCGCATCACGGCGGCACCACCGCCGACGGCGCCATCACCGTGCAGGAGGCCCAGTGCCTCGGCGCGTGCGACCGGGCGCCGTGCATCCAGGTGGATGCCGAGAACATGGTCGGCCCGCTCACGCCCGACGGCGCCGTCCGCCTCGTCGAGGAGCTGCGCGACGCCCCCGCCCCAAGCGAGATCTGGCGATGACTCCGGGGGCCTTCGCATGCCCGTGATGAACAGCGTCTACCGGCAGCGGGAGGCTGACGGCGACCTCACGGAGCTCGACGCCTACGAGGCCACCGGCGGGTACGCCGCCCTCAAGGGAGCGCTCGCGACGCTCGACCCCGACGAGGTCCTCTACCATTTCCACCGTTCCGGGCTTCGCGGACGGGGCGGCGCGGGCTTCCCGATGGGTCGCAAGGCCAGCTTCCTGCCGAAGAACTCGCCGTTCCCGGCATACGTCGTGTGCAACGCCGACGAGAGCGAGCCGGGCACGTTCAAGGACCGGGAGATCATCGATGAGAACCCGTTCCAGCTGCTCGAGGGAATCGTCCTCGCCGCGTACGCCGTCGGCTCGCACCGCGCGTACATCTACATCCGGGGCGAGTACGAGCACCAGGCCCGGGTGCTCGACCGGGCGATCGCGCAGGCCCGGACCGCGGGGTACCTCGGCGACCGGGTGTGCGGCTCCGAGTTCGCATGCGACATCACCGTGTACCGCGGTGCCGGCGCTTACATCTGCGGCGAGGAGACCGGCCTGCTGGAGAGCCTCGAGGGCAAGCGTGGCCAGCCGCGCCTCAAACCGCCGTTCCCGGCGGTCGCCGGCCTGTACGGATCGCCCACGCTCATCAACAACGTCGAAACCCTCGCGGCCCTCCCGCCGATCGTCAACAAGGGCGCCGACTGGTACGCGGCGATCGGCCCCGAGAAGAGTCCCGGCACGAAGATCTTCTCCGTCTCCGGACACGTGCTGCGCCCCGGAAACTACGAGGTCGTGCTCGGCGAGACCACGCTGCGGGAACTCGTCGAAGACCTGGCCGGCGGCCTGCGGCCAGATCGCCAGTTCAAGGCGTGCTGGGTCGGCGGGTCCAGCGTGCCGGTGCTCGGCGCCGAGCACCTCGACACGGCGCTCGACTACGAGTCCCTGCAGGAGGCGGGCACGTTCCTCGGATCCGGCGGGTGCATCGTGATGGACGACTCGGGATGCATCGTCCGGGCGTCCCTGCGGCTCGCGCACTTCTACCGGCACGAGAGCTGCGGCAAGTGCTCCCCGTGCCGCGAGGGCACCACCTGGATGGAGAAGATCCTGCAGCGGATGGTCGACGGGGAGGGGCGCATCGAGGACCTCGAGCTGCTCGAGTCGCTCTTCCGCCGCATCGCCGGCAAGACCCTCTGCGCGCTCGCCGACGGCGCGGTCGCGCCGATCGAGAGCGCGATCAGGCTCTTCCGCGACGACTTCGTACACGTCATCGAGGAGGGTGGCTCCCCGCGACCCGAGCCGATGATGGAGGCCGCGGTTGTCTGAGCGGGCCACCACGCCGACCGGCGTCAAGCTCGTCATCAACGACCGCCAGATCGAGGCGGCACCCGGCACGCTGCTCGTCGACGCGGCCGCGACCATCGGCATCGAGATCCCGATCTTCTGCTACGAGCCGCGTCTCGGCGCCCCCATCGGGGCGTGCCGGATGTGCCTCGTCGAGGTGGAGGGGATGCGCGGGCTTCAGACCGCATGCTCGACGCCGGTCGCCCCGGACATGGTCGTTCGCACCACCACCGACGCGGTGATCGAAGCGCAGGACGGGGTGCTCGAGCTCCTGCTCGCGAACCACCCGCTCGACTGCCCGGTCTGCGACAAGGGCGGCGAGTGCCCGCTCCAGGACCGGACCTTCAAGTTCGGTCCCGGGCGGACCCGCTTCAGCGAGCCCAAGCGCCACTTCCCGAAGCCGCTCGACCTCTCGCCCCTCGTGGCGATCGACCGTGAGCGCTGCATCACCTGCTATCGCTGCGTGCGCTTCAGTCAGGACGTCTCGGAGGACCGCCAGCTCACGTTCCAGGAGCGCGGCGCGGGGACCGAGGTCGCGACGTTCACCGGCGACCCCTACGTCAGTCGATTCACCGGCAACATCATCGACCTGTGCCCGGTCGGCGCGCTCACCAGCATCCCGTACCGCTTCGTCTCCCGCCCGTGGGACATCCAGAACGCGCCATCGGTGTGCGGCGCCTGCTCCGTCGGCTGCAACAACGAGCTCACGCAACGCGATGGGCAGATCAAGCGGGTCACCGGCCGCGAGGCGCCGAACTTCGCCGTCGAGGAGGGGTGGCTCTGCGACAAGGGCCGGTGGGCGTACGCCGCCGCCTGGTCCGACAGCCGCATCACCCGCCCGATCGTCCGAAGCGGCGGGATGGAGCGCGAGGTGTCGCTCGAGGACGGCATCGACGCCGCGACGCTCATCCTCTCGCGGGCCGCCGCGCCGGGGTTCCTCGTCGGACCGGCAGCGACTGTCGAGGAGGCCTTCCTCACGCAGGCGCTCGCAGCAGTGCTCCCCGGTGGCCGGACCGGCCGGCTCGGCATCCCGGGTGAGGCGCTCGCCCCGCTCAGGGGGCTGCCCGGTGCACAGCTCGGCGACCTCGACACCGCCGACCTCGTGGTCGTCGTGGGCGGCGACGTCGCCCACCAGCAGCCCGTCGTCGAGCTTCGCATCCGCAAGGCCGCGCGACGCCGGGCCGCCATCGTCGTCGTGGGACCGCGCACGCAGGAGCTCTCAGGGCGCGCGAGCGACGCCGTGCGAACACCACCCGGTCAGCTCGTGATCGGCCTCGGCACCGTTGCAAAGGCCCTGCAGGAGGCGAAGAACCCGATCGTGCTGTGGGATGAGGCCGATCTGGCCAACGAGCCCGACGCGGCCACCGAGCTCGCCCGCCTCATCGCCTCTGCCGACGCCCGCCAGATCGAGCTCGGCGCCGACGTGAACGGCGCCGGCCTGCGCGCGCTCGGCATCCCAGCGCTCGACCTGCTGAGCGCCATCGAGGCGCAGGCGGTGGGCACCCTCGTGACGGTCCACGCCGACCCCCTCTCCGCCGCGGGCGCGACGCGCTGGGGTGCGTCCCTGCAGAAGGCGGGACCGCTCATCGCGATCGCCACCCACCGCTCCGCCACGACCGACCGCGCCGACGTCGTCCTGCCCGCCCTCATGCACCACGAGCAGGAGGGCGTCCTCGTGTCGCTCGCGAATCGCGCGCAGCGGCTGCGGCCGGGTGCCCGTGGCCCCGAGGGCGCCGCGGCGGCGTGGGAGATCCTCATCGCCCTGAGCCACCGCGTCGGCAAGCCCCTGCCGTATCGCACCCCTGCCCAGGCGTTCGCCGCGGCCGCGGAGGCGGTGCCGGCCTTCGCGGGACAGACCGAGTCGTCGCTCGGTCCGCTCGGTCAGGTGATCCACGTTCCCGGCGCGCCGGTCCCCGCCGGTGCCGCTTCGCACCGCGAACCGGAGGGCGCCGGGCTGCTCCTCGTGACCACCACCGAGATCTTCGGCGACGCGCTCACATGGCAATCCGACGCGCTCGACGCCGTCCGGACGGGGGCTCGGGTCGCCCTCGCGCCCGGACAGGCGGCGGCGGCGCGCGTCGGGATGGGCCAGCGTGTGCGCCTCACGTCGCCCTACGGCAGGTGCGAGCTCGAGGTGGCCATCGAGGACGACCTGCCCGAGGGGGCCGCGTTCGTGGTAACCGGCCCGCCCGCCGCAGGCGTCGGGGCGCTTCGCCCGGCCGACCACGGCCCGGTGCGCGTCACCGTCGAGGCGGTGAGCACGTGACGCAGGAAGCCCTTCTCACGATCGTCGTCAAGGCCCTGATCCTGGTGTTCGTCGTCGTCACCGCGTTCGCGTACCTCACCCTGCTCGAACGCAAGCTCATCGGCCGCATGCAGGCGCGCTACGGCCCCAACCGGGTCGGCCCGCTCGGCTCCCTGCAGCCGGCCGCCGACGTGGTGAAGCTCATCTTCAAGGAAGACTTCATCCCGGCCGGGGCCAACAAGGTGCTCTTCCAACTCGCCCCGGTGATCTCCGTGTTCGCGGCAATCTCCGCGATCGTGATCATCCCCTTCGGCGAGCCCACGACATGGCGGGGCCACCAGATCAACTTCGTCGGCGCCGACCTCAACGTCGGGCTGCTGTTCGTGCTCGCCCTGTCGGCGCTCGGCTTCTACGGGCTCATCCTCGGCGGCTACGCCAGCGGTAACAAGTACTCGCTGCTCGGCGCCGCGCGCACCGCAGCGCAGCTCGTCTCGTATGAGGTCGCGATGGGGCTGTCGATCGTCGGCGTGCTGATGCTCTCGGAGAGCCTCTCGCTCGTCGACATCGTCGAAGCGCAGAAGGAGACCACCTGGTACATCGTCTTCCAGCCCATCGGCTTCCTGATCTTCCTGATCGCCGGCACCGCCGAGACGAACCGGCCGCCGTTCGACCTGCCGGAGGCGGAGAGCGAGCTCGTCGCCGGGTACCACACCGAGTACGGCGGCATGAAGTTCGCTGCCTTCGCGATGGCCGAGTACCTGAACATGGTGATCGTCGCGGCGCTCGCGACCACGCTGTTTCTGGGCGGCTACGCCGGTCCGTGGCTCCCGGGCCCGCTGTGGGTCGCCATCAAGGTCATCGGACTCGTTCTCGTGTTCATCTGGTTCAGGGCGACGCTGCCGCGCCTGCGGTACGACCGCCTCATGAAGCTCGGCTGGAAGATCCTCCTGCCGCTCGCGACCCTCAACCTCCTCGTGACGGCCATCGTCGTCGGACTCGGATTCGCGCACTAATGAGCATTCAAGCGACACTCAAAGGCTTCAGCGTCACGTTCAAGACCATGCTGAAGGCCCCGGAGACCATCGGCTACCCGGAGCACAAGACGCCTGTCCACATGCGATTCCGCGGCCGCCACCGGCTCTGGAAGTTCGAGAACGGGCTCGAGAAGTGCGTCGGCTGCTCGCTGTGCGCCGCCGCCTGCCCGGCGGACTGCATTCGCGTGGTGGCCGAGGAGAACACCCCCGAGAACCGCGTCTCGGCCGGGGAGCGCTTCGCCCGCATCTACGAGATCAACATGTCCCGCTGCATCTTCTGCGGCTACTGCGAGCTGGCGTGCCCGTTCGACGCGATCACACTCGAGGCCGAGTACGAGATGTCCGAGTACAACCGGCCGCGCGACCTCGTCTACACGAAGGACATGCTCCTCGCGCCACATCCCAAGTCGGTTCCCGTTCGGAAGGTCGAGGGCTGACCGCCCGTGGGTGAGCAGATCGCCTTCGGGCTGGCCTCCGCGGGGGCAATCGGCTGCGGCGCCCTGGTGGTGACCCTGTCGAACGCGTTCCGCGCCGCGGTCGCCCTCATCGGCACGCTCATCTCGGTCGCGGTGCTCTTCCTGCTGCAGGCGGCGCCGTTCGTCGCGTTCGTGCAGGTCATCGTCTACGCGGGCGCGATCGTGACGCTCTTCCTCTTCGTGCTCGCATACCTCGGCGAACGGGTCCAGCGCACACCCGACCGCCTCGCCGCCTACCAGGTGTTCGCATGGATCGTGGTGCTCGCGATCGGCGGCATGGCCGCCATCGTGCTGCTCGCGACGAAGCTGCCGGGCATCGGCGACGAGCCCCGTCCCGTCGACGACATCGGCAGCCCGCAGGCCATCGGCAACGCGTTCCTGAAGGAGCACCTCATCCCGTTCGAGGTGACCTCCCTCGTGCTGCTGGTCGCCGCCGTCGGCGCCGTCCTGCTCGCGAAGCGAGCCGTGCTGGCGGAGCGCGGACGATGAACGGCGTTCCCGTCGGCTTCTACCTCGGCGTGTCCGCGGTGCTGCTCCTCCTCGGCCTCTTCGGTGTCATGACGCGGCGCAACCCGCTGATGCTGCTGCTCGCGGTGGAGCTCATGCTCAACGGCGGGAACGTCGCGCTCGTCGGATTCAGCCGCTATTGGAACGACACGAGCGGTCAGATCTTCGCGCTCGTCGTGATGGTCGTGGCCGCGGCGGAGGTCGTGATCGGTCTCGGCCTCGTGGTCTCAGTCTTCCGCCAGCGCGGAGCGCTCGACGTCGACGAGATGTCGGAGCTCCGCGGATGACGGGAGCGATCGGGTGGATCGTGCTCGGGCTGCCCCTGCTGGGGAGCCTCGTCCTGGCGCTCTCCGGCTCGCGCGAACCGTCCAAGCCGTTCACCCGCGTCTTCGCGACCGCCCCGATCGCGGCGGCGTTCGGCCTGACGGTGGCGATCTTCGCCGGGATGCTCGGCGAGAACCCGGAGGAGCGCACCCACGTCTCCCGGCTGTATGAGTGGATCGACATCGGCGGGCTCAGGGTGGACCTCGCGATCCAGATCGATCAGCTCTCGGTCATGATGATGCTCGTCATCACCGGCGTCGGGTTCCTGATCTTCGTGTACTCCACGGAGTACATGGACCACGAAGCCGGCTACCGCCGGTTCTTCGCGGAGATGAACTTCTTCGTCTTCTCGATGCTGCTGCTGGTGGAGGCCGCCAACTTCCTGTTCCTGATCGTCGGGTGGGCCTTCGTGGGGCTCGCGAGCTACCTCCTGATCGGCTTCTACTACGAACGGCCCGTCGCGGTCGCCGCGGCCAAGAAGGCGTTCGTGATCAACGTGATCGGAGACGTCGGGATGGTCATCGCGGCGTTCATCCTGGTGCGCGAGCTCGGCACGCTCGACTACACGGCGGTGTTCGCGACGGCGCCCGACAAGATCAGCTCCGGCAGCGGCGTCGCGATCGCGATCGCCCTGCTCCTGTTCGTCGGGGCCGCCGCCAAGAGCGCGCAGGTGCCACTGCACACCTGGCTGCCCGACGCGATGGAGGGCCCCACCCCGGTCAGCGCCCTCATCCACGCGGCCACGATGGTGACGGCCGGCGTCTACCTCGTCGTCCGCACGCACGTGCTCTACGAGCTCGCGCCCGTCGCCATGGACATCGTCGCCGTCGTCGGGTGCATCACCCTGGTGATGGCCGCCACGATCGCCATCGCGCAGGTCGACATCAAGCGGGTGCTCGCCTGGAGCACCGTCAGCCAGATCGGCTACATGATCATGGCCGTCGGCCTGGGCGCGTACTCGGCGGGGATGTTCCACTTCCTCACCCACGCGTTCTTCAAGGCGCTTCTGTTCCTCGCGGCGGGAATCGTCATCCACGCCCTCCACGACGAACAGAGCCTCGACCGGATGGGAGGACTCCGGAGGTACCTGCGGTTCGCGTACTTCGCCTTCGGCGTCGGTTGCCTCTCGATCGCCGGCATACCGGGCTTCGCCGGGTTCTTCAGCAAGGACGACATCCTCGCCCACGCCCTCGCCCAGGGCACCCTGGGCACCGTGCTGTTCGTGTTCGGCAGCATCGGCGCGTTTCTCACCGCCTTCTACATGTTCCGGCTGCTCTTCCGGGCGTTCGTCGCGCCGGAGCCCGAGGCCGGGTACGAGCACCCACCGCACGGCGCCGGCTGGGCGATGAGCATCACGGTGGGAATCCTCGCGGTGCTGTGCATCGTCGGCGGCTGGCTGCAGGTGCCGTATGGCTGGCACCTGATCAGCGACTGGCTGGACCCGGTGCTCGCCGACAGCCTGCTTCCGCCGCTCGAGCCGACGCACGCGCAGGAGACCGCCACCATCATCGTCTCGCTCGTCGCCGCGCTCGGCGGGATCGCGCTCGCCTGGTATGTGTTCGCGCGCGACCCGGCACGCCGCGTCCACGCCGCCGCGACCATGCCCGAGACCCGCGCGCTCCTCGAGGACGCCTACCGGTTCGACGAGGTCTACGACGAGCTCGTGGTCGATCCCGGCCGCGTCGCCGGCGACCGACTGCGCGACGTCGCCGAACCTGTCCTGGTGATGGGACCGATCACTGGCGTGACTGCCACGGTCACCGGCGCCGCCCGCGGGTTGCGGGCCGTGCAGAGCGGCCTGGTGAGGACGTATGTCTTCGCGGTCGCCGCCGGCCTCGTGCTCGTGGCGATCGCCTTCATCCTGGTGGCGCGGTAGCCGTGCCCTGGATCACCGCCATCGTCCTGCTGCCGCTGGTCGGTGCGCTCGCCATGTTCGCAGTGCCCGAGGGCAACGCGCGTCAGGCCCGGGTGTGGGCGATCGCCGCATCGCTCGGCACACTCGTGATGACAGCGATCGTCGTGGGGCTCTTCGACCGCCAGTCCGGCAACCTCCAGTTCGTCGACCACCGCGACTGGGCGGGGACGGCCGGACTGGCGTGGGACGTCGGCGTCGACGGGATCTCCGTGTGGCTGGTCCTGCTCACGGCAGGCCTCTTCTTCCTCGCCATCCTCGCGGCCGCGGTCCGAACGCCGGAACGCCCCCGGGCCTTCCTCGGTCTGCTCCTCCTCGCCGAATGCGGCCTGCTCGGCCTCTTTGCCGCCGGGGATCTGATCCTCTTCTACGTCTTCTGGGAGGCGATGCTCGTGCCGTTCGCCCTCCTCATGTGGATGTGGGGATCGGGGAACCGTGGCCGGGCGACGATGACCTTCGTGATCTACACGATGGTGGGCAGCCTCCTGATGCTGGTCGCGATCCTGTCGACCGCCTTCCTCGCCCAGGGCCCCGGTGAGGCGCTCACGTTCAACATCCAGGCGCTCACGGACCAGCACTGGACGAGCACCGAGTCGACCTGGTTGTTCCTCGGATTTGCGATCGCGTTCGTCATCAAGCTCCCGCTGTTCCCGTTCCACGGCTGGATGCCGGGCGCGTACGCGGCCGCGCCCCTTCTCGTCACAGGACTGCTGTCGGCCGTGATGAGCAAGGCCGGCGTCTACGGCCTCATCCGCATCGGGGTGCCGATGTTCCCCGAGGGGGCCGACCGGTTCGCGGTCCCCATGAGCGTGCTGGCGGTCATCGGGATCATCTACGGGTCCCTGGTCGCGTGGCGGGCCAGGACGATGCGCATGCTCGTCGCCTACTCGAGCCTCGCGCATCTCGGGTTCATCGTGCTGGGGATCATGGCGTTCAACCTGATGGCCGGTCAGGGCGCCGTGCTGCAGATGGTGAACCACGGCATCGTCACCGCCGCGGCGTTCGCCATCGTCGGCATCGTCGCGCGAGCGAAGCGCGGCGACGAGGAGATGGACCACATCGAAGGACTCGCCAACGGCGCCCCCTGGCTCGCGGGGATCTTCCTGGTCGTTGCGATGTCGGCGCTCGCGATCCCCGGCTCCAACGCATTCGTCGGCGAGTTCTTCATCCTCGCTGGTACGTTCCAGGAACGGCCGCTACTCGCGGTACTGGCCTGCATCGGCGTCGTCTACGCATCGGTCTACATGCTCCGGCTCTACCAGTCGAGCATGAACGGACCGCCACGAGGCCTGGCCTCGCGGGCGGAGCTTCGGGCCGGTGACGTGCTGTACCTGGTGCCGCTCGTCGCGGCGATGCTGCTCATCGCCCTCTGGCCCGCGGCGATCGTCGGTTCGACGAAGCAGTCCGTCGATCGCGCGATCTCGTCCGCAGCGAACGTGAGCCCATCCGGTTCGGGCGGCTTCACCACCGCGGTGGGTAACGCCGGCACGGAGTCCGCTCACCCGTGAACGTCGCCGCCACCGCACCGTTCCTCATCGTGTCGAGCGCGGGCATCCTCGCCCTGATCGTGGGCCTCGTTCCCGATCGACGGCTCGCCCGGTCGCTTCCCACCCTCACCGGTGTGGGCGCCATCGTGGCGGCGGGGATCGTCTCCGCCGCCATGTGGGGACCGCGCGAGACCGGCGTCGGAGGGGACTTCGTCTCCGACCGGTTCACGCTGCTCCTCAATTTCGTGTTCCTCGGAGCTGCGCTCGCGACCCTCGGCCTGGCATGGCGGGAGCCGTCCGCGACCGACAAGCGCGGCGAGTACGCAGGCCTCATCCTCCTGTCCACCGCGGGCATGATGCTGGTGGCGGCGTCGGGCACGACGATCGTGCTCTTCCTCGGCATCGAGCTGCTCTCCGTCGCCCTCTACGTGCTGTGCGCCATCGAGACCTGGCGCGAGCGGTCGCTCGAGAGCGGGCTCAAGTACCTCATCGTCGGTGCCGTTGGCTCGTCGCTCTTCCTGTACGGGCTCGCCCTGCTCTACGGCGCCACCGGGACGACCGTGCTCGACCGCGTCGCGGGACGGCTCGCCGACACCGGCCTGGCCGGCGACCCGCTCGCCATCGCCGCGCTGGCGCTGATCGTCGTCGGGCTCGGCTTCAAGGCGTCGGCCGTCCCGTTCCACATGTGGACGCCCGACGTCTACGAGGGCGCTCCCACGCCCATCACCGCCTTCATGGCGACCGCGACGAAGGCGGCGGCGTTCGCGGCGTTCATGCGGGTGTTCTCCGAGTCGCTCATCACGCTCGTGGACGACTGGCAGATCGTGATCGCCGCCCTCGCGGCCGTGACCATCGTGGTCGGAAACGTCGCCGCGCTCCTCCAGGACAACCTCAAGCGCCTGCTCGCCTACTCGGGCGTCGCGCAGGCCGGCTACCTGCTGATCGGCGTTGCGGCCGGGACCGTCCGTGGAGCGGAGGCCGTCCTCTACTACCTGTTCGCGTATCTGGCGATGACGCTGGCGGCCTTCGCCGTGGTCGTGGTCCGTGAGCGCGAGGTCCCGGACGGCGACAACATCGCGGCGCTGCGGGGGCTCGGGCGCCAGCGTCCGGTCCTCGGCGTGGTGCTGACCCTGTCGATGCTCTCCCTCGCGGGCATCCCGCCGCTGTCGGGGTTCATCGGGAAGTTCTTGTTGTTTGGCTCGGCGGTCGACGCCGACCTCACCTGGCTGGCGATCGTCGGCGCGGTCGGGAGCATGGTGAGCCTCGGGTACTACCTGCGGGTGCTCGGCGTGGCGTGGCTGAGCGAGGCGCCGGAGGGCGAGAAGCGGCTCAGGCTCCCCTCTGCGGTGGGTGCGGTCGCGATCACCTCCGCCGCGCTGATCGTGGTGTTCACGCTCGGCGGCGGCGTCCTGATCGACCTGTGCCACGAGGCGGCGCGGACCATCATCCGCTGACCACGCGGGGCCGGCAACATGCGGGCCCCACTCACCCCAGGATCTCGTCGACGTAGCACCAGCGCCAGGCCTCACCCGGCTCGACGCTCCGCATGACCGGATGACCCGTGTCATGGTGGTGGCGGTCCGCGTGCCGAGGCACCGACGAGTCGCAGCACCCGACATAACCGCACGTCAGGCACATTCGTAGGTGGACCCACGTCGTGCCCTCCACGAGGCAGCCCTCACAGGCCTCGCGGGCTCGGACCGACGGCAGGTCAAACGGAGCGGCGGCGAGGTGCTCGCACACGGCGACGCCGCGCAACCGTGACGGGCGGGCGGGAGCGCCCTCATCGCCGTCCTGATCGAGTGCGCGCCCAAGGAGCGTCTCCTCGACGTCAAGTGTGTTGAGCACCTGCTGCAGCACCTCGTGGGGGACGCGACCCGTCGCCCGGATGCGGAGGACCTCCTCCCGCTCGGCGTCCAGCATCGCCGCCCGCAGACGCGCATAGCTCTGGCTCGGCGTCTCGTTCGAGCGCCCGAGGCGTTCCCAGACCGCGTGAGCGCGGTCGAGGGTGCGTTGACGCAGTTGCTCGATCACCTCGGGCGGATCCCCGGGCGCGACGATCTCGTCGAGTCGCGCGAGGCCGGCCGATGCGGCCCGCTGGTAGGTCTCCGCCTCCTGCAGCGCGTCGTCGGCGAAGCTCGGGCCGACGACTCCGAGGCGGCGCACGACCCACGGGAGCGTCGCCCCGTTGATGAGCAGGGTGCCGGCCACGACGACCAGGGCGATGAGCACGAGCACCTCCCGGTGGGGCGTGTCGTCGGGCAGCGCGAAGACCGCGGCGAGCGTGACGACTCCGCGCATTCCGGCCCACGCGAGCACGGCGGGGTACTGCCAGGGCGGGGCGGGGTCACGCCGGGCGACGCGCGGTATGAGGCGCGTGAGGTAGGTCACGGGGAACACGTAGACGATGCGCAGCACGATGACCGCGATGAGGACGGCGAGGCATGCGCCGACAATCAGACTGGTCGAGAGTGTGCTGCGGTCGAGGTCGTCGAGGATCGACCGGACTTGCAGGCCGATCAGCAGGAACACGCTGTTCTCGAGGATGAACTGGATTGTGCCCCAGTTGGCGCGCTCGAGGAGCCGCGACGACGCGGTCTGGGACACGGGCGCCCAGTGACCGAGCGTGAGGCCGGTCACGACGACGGCCAGGACTCCCGACGCGTGGATCTCCTCGGCGGCGAGGTAGGCGACGAATGGGGCGAGCAGTGAGAGCGAGACGTCCGTCAGCGTGTCGTCCACGTGCCGGCGCAACCAGAGGATCGACGCGGCGACCGCGGCTCCGACCGCAAGCGCTCCAATCACCGAGATGAGGAAGTCCCCACCCACTTCCAGCGCCGTCACGGTGCCGCCGATGGCCGCGATGGCGCTTCGAAGAAGGACGAGAGCGGTGGCGTCGTTGACGAGGCTTTCTCCCTCGAGGATCGTGACGATGCGTCTGGGCATCCCGATGCGGCGGGCCACCGCGGTCGCGGCGACGGCATCGGGCGGGGCGACGACGGCGCCGAGGGCGAGGGCGGCTGCGAGCGGCACCGGAAGGATCCACCAGACGAGCAGGCCGACCCCGAGCGCCGTGAAGACGACGAGCCCGACGGAGAGCAGGCCGATCGGCCTGAGGTTCCTGCGGAAGTCGACGAGGGAGGTCCTGATCGCGGCCGCGTAGAGCAGGGGCGGGAGGAGCCCGATGAGGACCAGATCGGGGCTGAGCTCGACGTCGCCCACGAAGGGCAGGTAGGAGGCGGCGACACCGACGGCGGTCAGCAGGAGCGGCGCCGAACGCCCGTAGTGCCGGGATGCCGCGCCGACGGCCGTCACGACGGCGACGAGGGTGACGATGGTCAGCGCGATGTCCATGGGTGCCGGCTGCCATTCCCTGGGTGTTGTCGATCGGGCGGCGATTCTCCCATTCCCGACGCCTTGCAGGCCCGGCCCTGGACGACGCCGATCCAGGACGGTGCAAGGCATGCCGAGGAGAAGCGGTCGTGGCCTCACACGCCCGCCTGCCTTCCTGAACCCCACACCGGTCCTGGCCATGCTGCACCCCGACCCCACGACGGGCCGCCGGCTCCTTCGTCAGTTCATCGACGAAACCGCAGATGACCAGCCCAGAGGCCGGGGATCACTGCCGTGATCAGGCGATCGGACGCCGCGCCCGCAAGCGCCAGCACCTCCGCGGCGACGCCGGGCGTGACCTGCTGGGGGATCGCACGCACCACGTCGTCGATGAACGCGTCGACCTCGGCGCGCGCAACCGGACGGTTGCCGTCCTGCGCGGCCGCGAGCGCCCGCTGCAGACGCCCGAGACCCGTCTCGTAGACCCCCGCATCGGGAATGCCGCCCGCCAGACGGCCGGCCGCCCACCGGTCGATCGCCCGCCTGACCAGGTCGAGTGTCGCGGTGTCGGCGGGAGGAGGCGCCACCTGGATGTTCGCAGGGTCGTTCGCTGCCGCGAACGTCTCGTTCCTGGAGATCTCGTCGACCCGTAGCGCGCCGGTGGCGGTGAGCGACGCCGCTGCGGCGACCTCCTGCCCCACCGTGATCTTCGCGATGTCGATCGTCGTCGGGACGCTCAGCGTGGTGACGACTTTGTACGCCGGGTCGGAGACGCTCGAGACCTGCAGGCGCCGCTCCGCGGCCATGACGCGCGACACGCGGCCCGCCACCGGGATCACCGAGGAGCCCCCCGAGTCGACGAAGCGCGCCCCGTCACCAAGGAGTCGTCCCTTTCCGCCGAACCGGACGTTCGTCGTGATCGTGTCGCCCACGGCCGGCAGCTCGCGCGCCTTGGTGCGCTTCGTGCCGCTCGGGAGCCAGACCGCCATGCGCACCACCACGATGCCACCGCGGGTCCCGATCGCGACCGCGTTCCTGAAGCGTCGCACGACGACGCCACGGACCGGCGTCCCGGCGGATCCGCCGGTGCGCAGGAGGTTCGACACATACGTGCCGTTGCGGCTGACCTTGATTCCCCACTTGATTCCCCGTGGAGGTGCGGTCCACTTGATTCCCTGAGCCGGGGTGCCCCACTTGATGCCGTCCACGCGGACGCGGCTGCCGGGCGTCACGCGACGTAGCGAGTGCACCGCCAACAGGCGTCCGGCGCGCATTGCCACAACCGCCGTGCCCGATCGGGCCCGCCAGTCGACGACGACGCCCGCACGGTCGTTCGGAAGCGGACGAACGCGAACGTTCGTCACGGCCGCCATCGCCGGCGCCGCTACCATGACCCCGCCCACGACGAGGTACGCGTGACAGCGCGTGAGTCGCATGAGGCATCCTTTCCTCATAAATCCTCCAGTCACGTTAGCAGCCTTCCTCGTGCGGTCAAGGAGTTGGACGAATCGCCGTTCACGTCGACCTAACCGGCGACCGGGGTGTGAGTCGGCCGCGACGCGCCGGCGACGACGCGGACGCGGGCCACCGCTCTGACCGGGGCCGCATTGCTCCCCCAGGAGGTCGCCGCGCACCCGCGCATGCCACGCGTATCCCGGTCGACTCGGAAGCGCACACGGACCGTTCGCGACTGGCCAGGTTGCAGGGTGCCAAACCGCCACGCCAAGCGACCCTTCAGCAACTTGCCGTTCGTCAACGTGCCCATCAGCGAGAACCCGGTGGGGATGCAGTCGTTCATCTGCACCGCGGTGGCGGGTACGGCGCCGCTATTGCGGACGACGACCGTGAAGGTGACTGTTCCACCGGCCTTCACGAGCTTGGGACCGGTCTTCGTGATCCGCAACCGAGTCGCCGGGGGCGCCGGCGGGCGACCGACACCGTGGCGCTCGACTGCTCCCCGCCGGGCCCTCCCGGCACCGGGTTGAACGGACCGTCCGGGTCGGGCTGGTCGCTCGCGAGGATCTGAACCGTGTTCGTGATCGCGCCCGATCCCACGACGTGAGTGGTCACGATGAGGCTGGCGGATGCCCCGTTCGCGATCGCCGGGATCGACCAGACCCCGCTGCCGAGGTCGTACGCGCCAGCCGATGTCCGCGCGGACACGAACTCGAGGGGCGGCGGGAGGTGCTCGAGGACCTGCACATTCGTGGCCGCGGCGGGACCGCGGTTGGTGACGATGATCGCGTAGCTGATCGTGTCGCCGAGGTTCGCCAGCGGGGAGCTGGCCGACTTGACGATCTCGAGGTCCGCCGACTGCGGAAGCGCGCCCTGGGCGGTGAGCTGCACGCTGGCTTGGTCGTCCTCACCCGGCACCGCGTTCGCCGGAGTCGAGTCCGGGTCGGTCTCGTCGGACGTCCCGATCTCGGCGGAGTTCACGATGGTGCCCGTCTGATCCACGGTCACCACGATCGTGAGCGTCTCGGTCGCACCCGATGCCATCGTCCCGACCGTCCACGTGCCGCCGCCTGCGTCGTAGGTGCCCTGGGTCGCCGTGGACGACACGTAGGTCACGCCGACCGGGAGCAGGTCGATCACGCTCACGTTGCCGGTGGCCGAGGGGCCGTGGTTACGGACCGCGAGCGTGTACGTCACGCTGCCGCCGACCGCCGGCGCCGCGTTGCTGACGCTCTTCGTCAGCGAGAGATCGGCCTCCGGCGGCAGCGCGTCGATGTCGACGGTGGCAAAGTCGTCGCCCACGCCGTCACCCGGCGTGGACGTCGGGTCGAACGTGCCGGAGGCGGTGACCTCGGCGTTGTTGGTGACGATGCCCTGGGTGTCCACACGCGCGACGATCTGGAGCTGACGGGTCGCGCCGGACGGAACCGACGCAAGGTCCCAGACGCCCGCGGTGTAGGTCCCCGCCTGCGGGCTCGCCGAGACGAAGGTGAGCCCCGCGGGAAGCAGGTCGGTGACCGCCACCGTGGAGGCGGCGTTCGGGCCGTTGTTGACGAGGCTCAGCGTGTAGGTGACGTTCTGTCCCTCGTTCGGTGTTGCGTCGTCGACAGTCTTCGTGAGGCGCAGATCGGCCTCCGGCACGTCGACCTGCACCGAGTCGATGTCGTTGCCGGACACCGGGTCGAGCGTCGCGCTCGAAACGGTCGCCGTGTTCGTGATGAGCGCGGGGTCGATGACCTGGGCGACGATGTCGAGGGTCGCGCTCGACCCGTTCGGAAGGTCGCCGACGGTCCACGTGTCCGCGACGTAGGCCGGCGAGCTCGCGGAGACGAACGACAGCCCGGCCGGCAGGGCGTCGGTCACTTGAACCGCCTGCGCGAGCGACGGCCCGTTGTTTGTCACGGTGAGCGTGAAGGTGACCGTCCCGTTCATCGCGGGGGTCGGGTCGGACACCGTCTTCTGGATGGCGAGGTCGGCCTCGGGGACGTCGACCGTTGCGGACGCCGTGTCGTTGCCCGCCGTGCCGTCGAAGGAGCCGGACGACACCGTTGCGGTGTTGGTGATCGCAGCCGCGCTCGTGACGGTGGCGGTCACGTCGAGCGTCTCGCTCGCGCCGCTCGCGAGGGGCCCGACCGTCCAGACGCCCGCCGAGTAGGTCCCCACCGACGGAGTCGACGAGACAAGCGTCAACCCGGCCGGGATGGTGTCCGCGACCGAGACCCCGAAGGCCGGGTTCGGGCCGTTGTTCGTGACGGTCACCGTGAACGTGACGTCGGAGTTCAGCGCCGGAGCGGGGTTGTCGACCGTCTTCGTGACCGCGAGGTCCGCCTCGGGCACGTCGACCGAGGCGGAGCCCGTGTCGTCCGCCGGGTTCGGGTCCCCGGCGCCCGAGGTCACCGTCGCGGTGTTCGTGATCGGCGCGGAGCCGGTGACGCGGGCGACGACGCTCAGCGTCGCGTTCGCGCCGTTCGCGAGCGGGCCGATCGTCCACGTTCCGCCGGAGTAGGTGCCGACCGACGGGGTCGACGACAGTTCGGTGAGGCCCGCCGGCAGCGTGTCGGCGACACTCACGGCCGGCGCCGTGTCGGGACCGTTGTTCGTGACGGTCACGAGGAAGGTCACCGTGCCATTGAGCGTTGGGGTCGGGTCATCCACCGACTTGATGAGCGACAAGTCCGCGTCCGGCGCGTCAACCGAGGCGGAATCACTGTCGTTTGCAGGGGTTCCGTCGAATGCGTCCGAGGTCACCGTCGCGTATTGGTGATCGCCGCGGATCCCGTCACGCTGGCGGCCACATCGAGGTTCTCGGTGGCCCCGTTCGCCAAGGTGCCGACCGTCCAGACCCCGGCCGCATAGCTCCCCGTCGACGGCGTGGCGGCCAGGAAGGTCAGCCCGGCGGGCAGCGCGTCGGCGACGCTCACGCCCGAGGCTGCGTCCGGGCCGTTGTTCGTCACGGTGATCGTGAAGTGGACTGTGGCGCCCAGGTTCGGCGTCGTGTCGTCGACGCTCTTCGACACCGACAGGTCCGCGTCCGCGACGTCGACGCCGACGCTGTCCGAGTTGTTCGAGGGATTCGGGTCGAAGGTGGTCGCTGACGCCGTGGCGGTGTTGGTGACCGGGGCTCCGGTGACCACGCGCGCGTCGATCTGGAGGGTTTCGGAGGCCCCGCTCGCGAGGGTGCCGAGCGTCCAAACGCCACCGGAGAAGGTGCCGGCTGTCGGCGTCGCGGACACGAGGTTGAGCCCCGCGGGCAGGGCGTCCGCCACCGAGACTCCGGTTGCCTGGTCGGGGCCGTTGTTGGTGACGACGATGGTGAAGGTGACGTTCGTGCCGAGCGCGGGCGTCGGGTCGTCGACGCCCTTGGTCACGACCAGGTCGGCCTGCGGCACGTCGACCGTCGCCGACGCGCTGTTCGGACCGGATGGATCGTTCGTGCTCGAGGAGACGGTCGCCGTGTTGGTGATCGCGTTGGTGCTGTTCACTGTGGCCGTGATGTCGAGCGTCGCGGTCGCTCCGTTGGCGAGAGCGCCGATCGTCCAGACGCCCGTGACGTTGGAGTAGCTCCCGGCCGAGGCGGTCGAGGACACGTACGTCAGGCCGGCGGGCAGCGCGTCGGTCACGCTGACGCCGGCGGCGGCGTCAGGGCCCGCGTTCGCGACGGTGACCGTGAACGTGACGTCCGACCCGAGTGGCGGTGTCGCGTCGTCGACGGTCTTCGCGATGGTGAGGTCGGCGTCCGGGACGTCGATGGCGGCGGCGGCGGAGTCGTTCGCCGCCACCGCGTCGTAGGTCGTCGAGGTGACGCTCGCCACATTGTTCACCGGGGTGTGCACCGTGACCCGGGCGAGGATCGTCAACGTCGCCGACGCACCGTTGGCCATCGATCCGATTGTCCACGTTCCCGTCGCACCGGAGTACGTGCCGACCGACGGCGTCGCGGAGACGAGGGTCAGGCCGGAGGGGAGCGGATCGGCGACGCTCACGCCGGCCGCCGCATCCGGGCCGTTGTTCGTGGCGGTGATCAGGTAGGTGACCGTTCCGTTCATCGACGGCGCCGGGTTGTCGACGGTCTTGGTGACGGCGAGATCGGCGTTCTGGACGTCGACCGCGGCCGACGCGGCGTTGTTCCCGGGGTTCTGGTCGAACGTTGGGGAGCTCGCCGTCGCGACGTTGAGGACTGGGGTGGTGACCGCCACGGTCGCCACGATGTCGAGCGTGCGGGTGGTGCCCGAGGCGAGATTGCCGACGGTCCAGACCCCGGTCCCCTGGTTGTAGGTGCCGGCGGAGGGCGCCGCGGACACGAAGACGAGGCCGGATGGCAGGAGGTCGTCCACCGTGACGTTTGCTGCCGGGTCCGGTCCGTTGTTCGTGACGGCCACCGCGAAGGTGACGTTCGCGCCCAGGGTGGGAGTTGGATCGCTGACGGCCTTGGTCACGACCAGGTCCGCCTGGACGCCCGCGACCGTCGCGGAGGCGGTGTTGTTCGCGGGGGTCGCATCGTACTCGGTGGCGCTGACCGTCGCGGTATTCGTGACCCCGCCCGCGGTCGTGACCTGCGCGACGATGTCGAGGGTCGCGGTCGCTCCGTTCGCGACCAGGCCGACCGACCAGATCCCGGTCCCAGAGTCGTAGGTGCCGGTCGAGGGGTTCGCCGATACGAAGGCGAGCCCGGCCGGGAGGGCGTCGGTCACGACGGTCGCCGTGCCCGCGTCGGGGCCGTGGTTGACGATGCCGACGGTGAACGTCACGTTCGCCCCGACGGATGGGCTCGGGTCGTCGACCGCCTTCGTGATCTCGAGGTCGGCGTCGGGCACGTCGACGGCCGCGCTCGAGGAGTCGTTCGCGCCGACCGGATCGAGCGTCGTTGCGGAGACCGTCGCCGTATTGGTGATCGCGGTGGGAACGGTGACGGTGGCGACGATCGTGAGGGTCTCACTCCCGCCGTCGGCGAGCGTCCCGACGCTCCACACCCCACCGCTGTAGCTCCCGACGGTGGGCGTGGCGCTGACGAGCGTGAGGCCGGCCGGGAGCACATCGGCGACGCTCACCCCCGCCGACGCGTCCGGGCCGTTGTTCGCGAGGGTGATCGTGAAGGTCACGTCGTCGTTCATGTTCGGCGTCGTGTTGTCCACGAGCTTGCTGATTGTCAAGTCGGCGTTCGGGACGTCGACGCCGGCCGTCGCGGCGTTGTTCGCCGCGACCGGATCGTGGGTGGAGCTCGTCGCCGTGGCCGTGTTCATGACCGGGGTATGGACGGTGACCCGGGCATCCAGGAGGAGGGTGGCGGTCGCGCCGTTCGCGAGGGTGCCCAGCGTCCACGTACCGCCGCTGTACGTGCCGGTGGAGGGGTTTGAGGCAAGGAGCGTCAGGCCGGCGGGGAGCGCATCGGCGACCGAGACCTGGGTCGCCGCGTCGGGGCCGTGGTTGGTCACGGTCACGGTGAACCGGACGGTGCCGTTGAGCGCCGGGGCCGGATTGTCCACCGTCTTCGCGACCTCGAGATCGGCCTCCGCGACGTCGACGGTGACGGCGTCGGTGTCGTTGGCTCCCACGGGATCGTGGGTCGCCGAGGAGACGGTCGCGGTGTTGGTCAGGGCGGCCGGGTCATCGACGCGGGCGGTGATCGTGAGGGTCGCCGTTGCGCCGTTGGCGAGCGCGCCGACCGTCCATTGGCCGGTGGTATCGGAGTAGCTGCCTGACGCGGTGCCGGACGAGACGAACGTGAGGCCGACGGGGAGCGGATCGCTCACCGCGACGGCCGTGGCGGCGTCGGGACCGTTGTTGTGCACCGAGATCGTGAACGTGACGTTGTCACCGAGCGCGGGACTCGGGTCATCGACGGTCTTCGTGACGGCCAGGTCCGCATCGCGGGCGTTGACGACGACGGAGTCGGAGTTGTCCGCAGTCGCCGGATCGAAGGTGGTGGCCGCCACCGTTGCGGTGTTCGTGATCGGAAGATGATCGGTCACGGTGGCCGTGATCGTCAGCGTTGCGGTGGCGCCGCTCGCGAGGCTGCCCACCGGCCAGGCGCCCGTGATCGAGTTGTAGGTCCCGCTCGACGCCGACACGAATGTCAGCCCACCGGGCAGCAGGTCCTGGACGACGACCGCCGTCGCAGTGTCCGGGCCGTTGTTCGTGGCGGAGACAGTAAAGACCACGTTCGAGCCGACGTCCGGAGTTGTGTTGTCCACTGACTTGCTGATTGTCAAGTCTGCGTTGCGAGCGTCGACCACCGCGCTGGCGGAGTGATCCGCGGGTGTGGGGTCGAACGTGGGGCTCGTGACGTCGGCGGTGTTGGTGACCGGGGTGTGCGTCGTCGCCGTCGCGACGACGTCCAGTGTCGCCGTTGCGCCATTCGCGAGGGTGCCAACCGTCCACACGCCGGTGCCGGAGGCGTAGGACCCGGCGGATGCCGTTGCGGAGACGAAGTTCAGGCCGGACGGCAGCGCATCGTCGACCGAGACGGCCTGCGCGGCGTCCGGGCCGCTATTCGTCACCGCGACCGTAAAGGTGACGTTGCCGCCGACCTCGGGGGTCGCGTCGTCGACGCTCTTCGTCAGGACGAGATCCGCATCGCGGGCATCGACGCCGATCGACGCGCTGTCGTTGCCAGGAACGGGGTCGGTGGTGGTAGTGGACGCCGTGGCCGTGTTGGTGATCGGGGTGTGGACGTCCACGCGGACGACGACGGCGAGCGTGGCGATCGCGCCGTTCCCGAGCGTCCCGATCGTCCAGACGCCGGTTCCGGCGTTGTAGGAGCCCACGGAGGGCGTCGCCGTGAAGAGGGTGGTCCCGGCCGGCAGGGGATCCGTGACCGAGACGCCGGCCGCGCCGTCGGGCCCGAGGTTCGTGACGCTGATCAGGAACGTGACGGTGCCGCCGACCGACGGTGTGGGGTCGTCAACGTTCTTGCTGACCATCAAGTTTGCGTCGCGTGCGTCGACGGTGACGGATTCCGTGTTGTTGGACCCATCCGGGTCGAACGTCGCGCTCGAGCCCGTGGCGCTGTTCGTGACCGCGGTGTGTGTGGTGACGGTGGCGACGATCTGCAGCGTCTCGGAGTCACCGTTCGCCAGCGGGCCGACGCTCCAAACGCCGGCGACGTAGGTCCCCGCCGAGGGGGTCGCGCTCACCAGGGTCAGCCCGGAGGGAAGAGCGTCGGCGACCGAGGTCGCCTGCGCCGTGTCCGGACCGGCGTTGGCGACCGTGACCGTGAACGTGACGTTGGCGCCGACCGCGGGAGCAGCGTCGTCGACGGTCTTCGTGACGACCAGATCGGCCTGCTGCGCGCTGATCGTGACGGACGAGGTGTTGTCGGCCGGGTCCGGATCGGGGAGCAGCCCCGCGACCGTCGCGGTATTGGTGATCGTCGCCGCAGCGGTGACCTGCGCGGTGATCGTCAGGCTCGCCGTCGCGCCGCTCGGAAGCGCGCCCAGGTTCCAGATGCCTGTCCCGGCGTTGTAGCTGCCTCCCGCGGCCGACACGAAGCTCAGGCCGGCGGGGAGCACATCGGTGACGCTGACGCCGGTCGCGTCGTCGGGACCGTTGTTGGTCGCGTCGAGCGTGAAGGTGACGTTGTCGCCGACCTGCGGGGTCGCCGTGTCGACCGACTTGACGATTGACAAGTCCGCATCGGGCGCGTCGACGGTGGCGGATCCGCTGTGATCGCCGGGCGTGGGGTCGAAGGTGCCGGTCGTGAGGCCCGCCGTGTTCGTGATGGACGTGTGATCCGTCACGGTCGCGACGATGTCGAGCGTGGCGGTGGCGCCATTTGCGAGCGTGCCAACCGTCCAGACGCCGCTTCCCGTCGCGAAGGATCCGGACGACGGGGTGGCGCTGACCAGCGTGAGCCCGGCAGGGAGGACGTCGGTGACGGACACGCCCTGGGAGGCGTCAGGTCCGGCGTTGGCGACCGTGACGGTGAACGTCACGTTCGTCCCAAGCGTGGGTGCCGGGTTGTTGACCGACTTGGTGAGGGCGACGTCGGCGTTGCGCGCATCGACGCCGGCGGACGACGAGTTGTTCCCGGGGACGGGGTCGTAGGTGGCCGCCGACGCCGACGCCGTGTTGGTCACCGGCAGGTGCGTGGTCGGGGTCGCGACGATCGTGAGGGTCTCCGAGGCGCCGTTCGCCAGGTTGCCGACGCTCCAGGCGCCCGCGGCGTACGAGCCGGCCGACGGCGTGGCAGTGACGAGGGTGAGGCCCGGCGGCAGTGCGTCGGCGACCGTGGTCGCGACGGCGGTGTCGGGGCCGGCGTTCGCAACGGTGACCGTGAAGGTCACGTTCGCGCCGACCTCGGGGGTCGGGTTGTTGACGCTCTTGCTCACGACCACGTCCGCATCCGGCACGTCGACGGTGGCCGCGTCCGTGTTGTTCGCCGGGTTCGCGTCGTCGGTGGTCGCGGTCACGGCCGCGGTGTTGGCGACCGCGAGATGCGTTGTCACCGTCGCGCTGACCGTGAGCGTCGCGGATGCGCCGTTGGCGAGGCTGCCGACGGTCCACGTGCCGCCCCCGTAGGCTGCCGGCCGACGGCGTGGCAGTGACGAGGGTGAGGCCCGGCGGCAGCGCATCGGCCACCGAGACGCCGGACGCGGCATCGGGCCCGTTGTTGGCGACCGTGACGGTGAACACGACGTCGGAGCCGAAGGCCGGGGTGGCATCGCTGACGGTCTTCGTCACCACGAGGTCGGCCTGACGGGCGTTGAGGACGGCGGCGTCGGTGTTGTTCCCCGGCGCGGGATCGAACGTCGATGCCGACACGGTGGCGGTGTTGGTCAGCGGGCCGGAGCTCGACACGGTCGCGGCGATGTCGAGGGTCGCGTTCGCGCCGTTGGGCAGGTCGCCGACGGTCCAGATCCCGGTGCCCGAGTCGTAGGAACCGTTGGCGGTCGAGGACGAGACGAACGTGAGGCCGGCGGGGAGGGTGTCGGAAACGGCGACGCCCTGGGCGAGGTTCGGCCCGTTGTTGACGACGCTCACCGTGAAGGTCACCGGGTCACCGAGCTCAGGACTCGGGTCGTCGACGACCTTGGTAATGGCCAGGTCCGCGTCGAGCGCGTTGACTCCCGCCGACGCGGCGTTGTTCGCGCCGACGGAGTCGTACGTCGTGGTCGACGCGGTTGCCGTGTTCGTCACCGGCAGGTGCGTCGTGACGGTAGCCGTGATCGTGACGGTCACTGTCGCGCCGTTCGCCAGGCTGCCGATGAGCCAGATCCCGGTGCCCGCGTTGTAGGACCCCTGCGACGGCGACACCGAGACGAACGTCGTCCCTGCCGGCAACGGATCCGAGACAGCCACGTTGGCCGCGTCGTCGGGGCCGTTGTTGGTGACCGTCACGGTGAACGTCACGTCGCCGCCGACCGGCGGAGTCGCGTCGTTCACCGTCTTCGTCACCGCCAGGTCGGCGTCGGGGACGTCGACCGAGACGCTCGACGTGTTGTTCGCGGGGACCGCGTCCTGGGTCGCGCTCGAGACCGTGGCGGTGTTGACGACGGGGGTGTGGGTCGTCACGGTGGCGACCACGACGAGCGTCCTGCTCGCGCCGCCGGCCAGCGGGCCGACGGTCCAGACGCCGCCGGAGTACGTGCCGACCGACGGGGTCGCCGAGACGAGGGTCAGACCGGCGGGCAGGGCGTCGGCAACCGACACACCGGAGGCCGCGTCGGGCCCGTTGTTCGCGACCGTGACGGTGAACGTCACGTTCGACCCGAGCGCCGGCGCCGGGTCGTCCACGGTCTTCGTCACCACGAGATCCGCATCGGGCACGTCCACCGTCACCGACTGGGAATTGTTGCCCGCGACCGGGTCGAACGTCGACGACGACGCCGTCGCGGTGTTCGTGATCGGCGCGAGGCCGGTGACCGTCGCGACCACGACCAGCGTCCTGCTCGTGCCGCCGGCCAGCGGGCCGACGGTCCAGACGCCGCCGGAGTACGTGCCGACCGACGGGGTCGCCGAGACGAGGGTCAGACCGGCGGGCAGGGCGTCGGCAACCGACACACCGGAGGCCGCGTCGGGCCCGTTGTTCGCGACCGTGACGGTGAACGTCACGTTCGACCCGAGCGCCGGCGCCGGGTCGTCCACGGTCTTCGTCACCACGAGATCCGCATCGGGCACGTCCACCGTCACCGACTGGGAATTGTTGCCCGCGACCGGGTCGAACGTCGACGACGACGCCGTCGCCGTGTTCGTGATCGCGGTGTGCGAGCCGACGGTCGCCGTCATGACGAGCGTGGCGTTGGCGCCGCTCGCGAGCGACCCGACCGTCCAGACGCCGCCCGAGTACGTGCCGACCGACGGGGTCGCCGAGACGAGGGTCAGGCCGGCGGGCAGCGCGTCGGCAACCGTGACCGCCCCCGCGGTGTCGGGGCCGCTGTTCGTGACGGCGACGGTGAAGCTCACATCGGTGTTGATGGCCGGGGTCGCGTCGCTCACGATCTTGGTGAGGAGGAGGTCGGCGTCGGGCGCGTCGATCTGCGCGGCGGCGGTGTTGTCGGCCGTCGCCGGATCGTGGGTCGTGGCGCTGACGGTCGCGGTATTGGTGATCGGCCCGTGGCCGGTGACCGTCGCGACGATGGCGAGGGTCGCGCTCGCCCCGTTGCCGACGGTGCCGACGGTCCACGTCCCGGCCGCGTATCCGCCCTGCGAGGGGGTGGCGCTCACGAGCGTCAGGCCCGCAGGCAGCGCATCGGCCACGCTCACGCCGTCGGCGGCGTCGGGACCGTTGTTCGCCACGGTCACGGTGAACGTGACGTTCGAGCCGACCGCCGGCGTCGGGTTGTTCACCGTCTTCGCGATCGACACGTCGGCGTCGGGAACGTCGACGGTGGCGCCGTCGGTGCTGTTGGCGGGGTGGGCGTCGTACAGGTCGGAGACCACGGTGGCGGTGTTCGTCGTCGCTGCGTCGGTCGTCACCCGCGCGACGATCGAGAGCGTCTCGGTGTCGCCGTTCGACATCGCGCCGATGCTCCAGACGCCGGTCCCGGCGTCGTAGCTGCCCTGGGAGGGCGTCGCGGTCAGGAACACCAGCCCCGGCGGGAGCAGGTCGTCGACGTGCGCGTTGGCGACGTCGTCAGGGCCGTTGCTGGTGACGGTCACCAGGAAGGTGACCGTGCCGCCCAGGTTCGGAGACGGGTCGTCGACGGTCTTGGTGAGGGCGAGGTCTGAATCCGGCGCGTTGACCGTCGCGAACGAGCTGTTGTTGGTCGTGACGGGGTCGAACTGGGTGGCCGTCACGCTGGCGGTGTTCGTGAGCGGATTCGGATCGTCGACGGTTCCGACGATCGCGATCGTGGCGGAGACGCCGTTCGCGAGGGACCCGACCGTCCAGACGCCGGCGGCGTAGGTGCCCTGCGACGGCGTCGCGCCGACGAGGCTCAGTCCGGCCGGGAGCGCGTCGGCGACGGCGACGCCGGTCGCGTCGTCCGGGCCGTTGTTCGTGACGGTGACGGTGAACGTCACGTCCTGCCCGACCGACGGATTCGCGTCGTCGACCACCTTCGTGACGACGAGATCGGCGTTGGGCGGGTTCACCGATGCGGATGCCGTGTTGTTCCCGGGCACGGGGTCATAGGTCGTCGCGGACACGGTGGCCGTGTTGACGACCTCGGTGTACACCGTGACCGTGGCGACGATGTCGAGCGTCGCGGTGGCGCCATTGGGGACGGTCCCCACCGCCCACGTGCCGCCGCCGTACGTTCCCTGAGACGGCGTCGCGCTGACCAGGGTCAGGCCGGCCGGGAGGCTGTCGGCCACCGCGACCCCGGTGGCGGAGTTCGGACCGGCGTTCGTGACGGTCACGGTGAACGTCACGTTGCTGTTCAGCGGCGGGGCCGGGTTGCTGACGGTCTTCGCCACCGCCAGGTTGGCGTCGGGGACATTCACGGTGGCGGAGGCGGTGTTGTTGCCCATCGCCGGGTCGAAGGTCGCGGAGCTGACCGTCGCGGTGTTCGTGACCGCCGTGTGGGTCGTCACCGTGGCGACGATGTCCATCGTCGCGGTGGCGCCGCTCGGGAGGGTCCCGATGGTCCACAGGCCGGAGGCGTAGCTGCCGACGGACGGGGCGGCCGACACGAACGTGAGTCCGGTCGGAAGGGCGTCGACGACCGCAACGGCCGTCGCCGCGTCGCTCGGCCCGTTGTTCACGACCGTCAGCGTGAACGTCACGTTCGCCCCCAGCGCCGGCGCGTTGTTGTCGACCGTCTTGGTGATCGACACGTCGGCGTCGGGGGCGTTCACGACCGCCGACGCGCTGTTGTTCGCCGCGACGGGGTCATACGTTCCGGATGAGACCGTCGCGGTGTTGGTGACCGCGGTGTGGGTGTTGACGGTCGCGACGACGGAGAGCGTCGCGGTCGCACCGTTTGCGAGGCTTCCCACCGTCCACAGGCCGGTACCCGCGTTGTAGGTGCCCACCGACGGCGTCGCGGATACGAATGTCAGCCCCGCCGGCAGCGCGTCGGCGACCGCCGTGGCCTGGGCGGCGCCGGGACCGTTGTTGGTGAGGGTCACCAGGAAGGTGACGTTGGTGCCGACCGTCGGCGTGGCGGTGTTCGCGGCCTTGGTGATCGCGAGGTCCGCATCGGGTACGTCCACGGTCGACGCGGCGGTGTTGTTGGCACCGACGGGGTCGTTCGTGGTCGCGGACACGGTCGCCGTGTTCGTGACCGGGGTGTGGGTGGTGACTGCCACGACGATCGCCAGGGTTGCGTTCGCGCCGCTCGTGATCGATCCGACGGTCCAGGTGCCCGCGGCGTAGGACCCCTGCGAGGCAGTGGCGCTCACCAGGCTGAGCCCGGCCGGAAGAGCGTCCGCGACGCTCACGCCGGTCGCGGTGTCCGGGCCGTTGTTCGTCACGGTGACCAGGAACGTCACCTGCCCGCCGAATGACGGCGTCGGGTCGTCCACGCTCTTCGTGATCGCGAGGTCGGCGTCGCGCGCGTCCACGCTGGCCGAGTCGGTGTTGTTCGCGGCGTTCGGGTCGAAGGTGGTCGAGCTCACCGTCGCGGTGTTGGTCCGTACGGTCGGGACCGCGACGGTCGCGACGATGTCGAGCGTGGCCGATGCGCCGTTCGCGAGCGCGCCCACCGTCCACACGCCGGATCCGCTCGCGTACGAACCCGTCGCTGTCGAGGCGGAGACGAAGGTGAGCCCCGACGGGAGGGCGTCGGCGACCGAGACGGCCTGGGCGGTGTCCGGGCCGGCGTTCGTGACGGTGACCGTGAACGTGACGTTGCCGCCGACCGCCGGCGTCGGGTCGTCGACGACCTTCGTGACGGCCAGGTCGGCGTCGCGTGCGTCGACGTTGGCTGAACCGGAGTTGTTGCCGCCGACCGGGTCGAAGGTCGACGAGGACGCGGTCGCGGTGTTGGTGACGGCCGTGTGCGCCGTGGCGGTCGCGACGATCGTCAGGGTGGCGTTCGCTCCGTTGACGAGGTTGCCCACGGCCCAGACGCCTGTCCCGTTGTTGTAGGAGCCGACGGAGGGCGTCGACGACACCAGGCTGAGGCCCGCGGGCAGCACGTCGATCACCGTGGCCGCCTGGGCGGTGTCGGGACCGGCGTTCGCCACGGTGATGGTGAAGGTGACGTTGCCGCCGACGTCGGGCGTCGCGTTGTCGACCGTCTTGGTGACCGCCAGGTTCGCATCCGGCACGTTCACGGTGGTCGACGCGCTGTCGTTGCCCGGGGTCGGGTCGTAGGTCGCCGACGACGCGGTGGCGGTGTTGGTGACCGCCGTGTGGGTCGTGACGGTGGCGACGATCGACAGGGTGGCGGAGGCGCCGTTCGCGAGGTTACCCACCGTCCACACGCCGGATCCGCTCGCGTACGTGCCCGTTGACGGGGTGGCCGAGACGAACGTGAGGCCGGCGGGAAGCAGGTCGGCAACGCTCACTCCCTGCGCGGCGTCGGGACCGTTGTTCGTCACGGTCACCGTGAAGGTCACGTCGGTGTTGATCGCCGGGGTGGCGTTGCTGACGGTCTTCGTGACGGCCAGGTTCGCGTCGGGCACGTTTACGGATGCCGCTGCCGTGTTGTTGGCGCCGACCGGGTCGTACGTCGTCGCGGCCGCCGTCGCGCTGTTGGTGACCTGCGTGTGGGAGGTCACCGTGGCGACGATGACGAGGGTCGGGCTCGCGCCGTTCGCCACCGTTCCGACGTTCCAGACGCCGAGGCTGTAGGTGCCGGTGGAAGGTGTGGCGCTGACGAACGTCAGCCCGGCGGGAAGCACGTCCGTGACCGCGACCCCGGCCGAGGCGTTCGGCCCGTTGTTGGTGAGGGTCACGGTGAAGGAGACGTTGGTCCCGATGGCGGGCGTCGGGTTGTTCACCGTCTTGGTCACGGCGAGGTCGGCGTCGGGGACGTTCACCGTCGCGGAGGCGGCGTTGTTGCCGGCCGCGGGGTCGAAGGTGGACGACGACGCGGTCGCGGTGTTCGTGATCGCCAGATGGCTTGTCACCTGGGCGAGGAGCTGCAGGCTCGCGGACGCTCCGTTCGCGAGATTGCCGACGGTCCAGACGCCGGCCGCGTAGCTGCCGACGGATGGGTTGGCGGAGACGAAGGACAGGCCGGCCGGGAGCGAGTCGGCCAACGACACGCTCTGCGCGGTGTCGGGCCCGTTGTTCGTGACGGTCACTGTGAACGTGACGATGTCGTTCAGGGCCGGCGTCGTGTCGTTCACGGTCTTCGTCACGGCGAGGTTCGCGTCAGGGACGTCCACGGCGGCCGAGGCGGTGTTGTTCCCCGGGACGGGATCGTGCGTGGTGGCGCTCACGGTCGCGGTGTTCGTGACCGGGGTGTGGGTCGTGACGGTGGCGACGATCGTGAGCGTCGTGCTCCCGCCGTTCGCGAGGTTCCCGATTGTCCACATGCCGGCGGCGTAGGTCCCGCTCCCCGGGGTTGCCGAGACGAGCGAGAGGCCGGCCGGGAGCGCATCTGCGACGGCGACACCCGAGGCGGCATCCGGGCCGTTGTTCGTGACGGTCACGGTGAAGATCACGTTGGTGTTGATCGGCGGGGTCGCGTTGCTCACCGACTTCGTGACGGCGAGGTTGGCCTGGCGCGCGTTGACCGACGCCGACGCGGCATTGTTCCCGCCGACCGGATCGAACGTGGAGGAGGACGCCGTCGCGGTGTTGGTGAGGGCTCCGGGAGCCGTCACGGTGGCGACGAGGCCGAGGGTGGCGCTCGCGCCGTTCGCCAGGTTGCCGACCGTCCACACCCCGGTCCCGCTGTTGTACGAGCCAATCGAGGGTGCTGACGAGACGAAGGTGAGCCCGGCGGGCAGGGCGTCCGCGATCGTGACGCCCGCGGCGGCGTCGGGCCCGTTGTTCGTCACGGTCACGGTGAACGTGACGTTTGCGCCGATCTCCGGCGTCGGGTCGTTCACCGTCTTGGCGACCGCCAGGTTCGCGTCGGGGACGTTCACCGTCGCCGACGCCGCGTTGTTCGCAGGCGTCGGGTCGTAGGTCGTCGCCGACGCCGTCGCGGTGTTCGTCAGCAGCGTGTGCGTCGTGACCGTCGCGACGAGCGACAGCGACGCCGACGCGCCGTTCGCCAGGTTGCCGACCGTCCACACCCCGGTCCCGGTGTTGTAGGACCCCACCGATGGGGTCGCCGACACGAACGTCAGGCCCGCCGGCAGCGCATCCGTGACGGACGTGCCCTGGGCGGTGTCCGGACCGTTGTTCGTGACGGTGACGGTGAACGTGACGTTGGTGTTGATCGCCGGGGTCGCGTTGCTCACGGACTTCGTCACGGCGAGGTTCGCGTCGGGGACGTTCACCGTCGCCGACGCCGCGTTGTTCGCAGGCGTCGGGTCATAGGTCGTCGCCGACGCCGTCGCGGTGTTCGTCAGGAGCGTGTGCGTCGTGACCGTCGCGACCAGCGACAGCGACGCCGACGCGCCGTTCGCGAGGTTCCCCACGGTCCAGGTGCCCCCGGCGTACGACCCCACGGATGGCGTCGCCGACACGAACGTCAGGCCGGCGGGCAGCGCGTCGGCGATCGTGACGCCCGAGGCGGCGTCGGGCCCGTTGTTCGTGACGGTGACGGTGAACGTGACGTTGGTGTTGATCGCCGGGGTCGCGTTGCTCACGGACTTCGTCACGGCGAGGTTCGCGTCGGGGACGTTCACCGTCGCCGACGCCGCGTTGTTCGCAGGCGTCGGGTCGTAGGTCGTCGCCGACGCCGTCGCGGTGTTCGTCAGCAGCGTGTGGGTGGTGACCGTCGCGACGAGCGACAGGGTCGCCGACGCGCCGTTGGCGAGGTTCCCCACCGTCCACACACCCGTGCCCGAGTTGTACGAGCCCACCGACGGTGTCGCCGACACGAACGTCAGGCCCGCGGGCAGCGCATCCGTGACGGACGCGCCCTGGGCGGTATCCGGACCGTTGTTCGTGACGGTGACGGTGAACGTGACGTTGGTGTTGATCGCCGGCGTCGCGTTGCTCACGGACTTGGCGACGGCGAGGTTCGCGTCGGGGACGTTCACGGTCGCCGACGCCGCGTTGTTCGCAGGCGTCGGGTCGTAGGTCGTCGCCGACGCCGTCGCGGTGTTCGTCAGGAGCGTGTGGGTGGTGACCGTCGCGACGAGCGACAGGGTCGCCGACGCGCCGTTGGCGAGGTTCCCCACCGTCCACACACCCGTGCCCGAGTTGTACGAGCCCACCGACGGTGTCGCCGACACGAACGTCAGGCCCACGGGGAGCGCGATCGGACGACCGCGACGGCCCTGCGCGGTGTCAGGCCCGTTGTTCGTGACGGTGACGGTGAACGTGACGTTGCGTGTTGATCGCCGGGGTCGCGTTGCTCACGGACTTCGTCACGGCGAGGTTCGCGTCGGGGACGTTCACCGTCGCCGACGCCGCGTTGTTCGCAGGCGTCGGGTCGTAGGTCGTCGCCGACGCCGTCGCGGTGTTCGTCAGCAGCGTGTGGGTGGTGACCGTCGCGACGAGCGACAGCGTCGCCGACGCGCCGTTCGCGAGGTTCCCCACGGTCCACACCCCGGTGCCCGAGTTGTACGAGCACCGACCGACGGTGTCGCCGACACGAACGTCAGGCCCGCGGGCAGCGCATCCGCGACGGACGCGCTCTGGGCGGTGTCCGGACCGTTGTTCGTGACGGTGACGGTGAACGTGACGTTGGTGTTGATCGCCGGGGTCGCGTTGCTCACGGACTTCGTGACGGCGAGGTTCGCGTCGGGGACGTTCACCGTCGCCGACGCCGCGTTGTTCGCAGGCGTCGGGTCGTAGGTCGTCGCCGACGCCGTCGCGGTGTTCGTCAGGAGCGTGTGGGTGGTGACCGTCGCGACGAGCGACAGCGTCGCCGACGCGCCGTTGGCGAGGTTCCCCACCGTCCACACACCCGTGCCCGAAGTTGTACGACCCCACGGACGGTGTCGCCGACACGAAGGTCAGGCCCACGGGCAGCAGATCGGCCACCGACGCACGGCCGCGCGGTGTCAGGCCCGCCGTTCGTGACGGTGACCGTGAACGTGACGTTGCTGTTGATCGCCGGGGTCGCGTTGCTCACGGACTTCGTCACGGCGAGGTTCGCGTCGGGGACGTTCACC
The DNA here is from genome assembly GCA_963706315.1 of uncultured Thermoleophilia bacterium. Classification (GTDB taxonomy): domain Bacteria; phylum Actinomycetota; class Thermoleophilia; order Miltoncostaeales; family Miltoncostaeaceae; genus CALMEC01. The sequence continues at coordinate 266,190 of CAVPMA010000015.1, forward strand.
GTCGCCGACGCCGCGTTGTTCGCAGGCGTCGGGTCGTAGGTCGTCGCCGACGCCGTCGCGGTGTTCGTCAGGAGCGTGTGCGTGGTGACCGTCGCGACGAGCGACAGCGTCGCCGACGCGCCGTTGGCGAGGTTCCCCACCGTCCACACACCCGTGCCCGAGTTGTAGACGCCCACCGACGGGTGTCGCCGACACGAACGTCAGGCCCACGGGGAGCGCATCCGCCACCGACACCCCCGACGAGGCGTCCGGGCCGCCGTTGCTCACCGTCACCGTGAACGTCACGTTGCTGTTGATCGCCGGGGTCGCGTTGCTCACGGACTTCGTCACGGCCAGGTTCGCGTCGGGCGCGTTGACCGACGCGCTGGCCGAGTCGTTGCCGGAGATCGGGTCGAAGGTCGACGTGAACGCCGTCGCCGTGTTGGTGATCGACGTGTGCGTGGTGACCGTCGCGACCAGCGACAGCGTCGCCGACGCGCCGTTGGCGAGGTTCCCCACCGTCCACACACCCGTGCCCGAGTTGTAGGACCCCGTGGAGGGGGTGGCCGACACGAACGTCAGGCCCGCCGGCAGCAGATCCGCCACCGACGTCCCCGACGCCGTGTTCGGACCGCCGTTGCTCACGGTCACCGTGAACGTCACGTTCGACCCGACCGCAGGCGTCGCGTTGCTCACCGACTTCGTCACGGCGAGGTTCGCGTCGGGGACGTTCACCGTCGCCGACGCCGCGTTGTTCGCAGGCGTCGGGTCGTAGGTCGTCGCCGACGCCGTCGCGGTGTTCGTCAGCAGCGTGTGCGTGGTGACCGTCGCGACGAGCGACAGCGTCGCCGACGCGCCGTTGGCGAGGTTCCCCACCGTCCACACACCCGGTGCCCGAGTTGTAGGACCCCACGGAGGGGGTCGCCGACACGAACGTCAGGCCGGCGGGCAGCGCGTCGGCGACCGTGACGCCCGAGGCGGCGTCGGGCCCGTTGTTGGTGACCGTGACGGTGAACGTGACGTTGGTGTTGATCGCCGGGGTCGCGTTGCTCACGGACTTCGTCACGGCGAGGTTCGCGTCGGGGACGTTCACCGTCGCCGACGCCGCGTTGTTCGCAGGCGTCGGGTCGGTACTGGTCGTCGAGGCGGTCGCCGTGTTCGTGAGAAGGGTATGCGTGGTGACCGTCGCCACGAGTGACAGCGTCGCCGAAGCGCCGTTGTTGAGGTTCCCGACGGTCCACACGCCGGTGCCGGAGTTGTAGGTACCCACCGATGGCGTCGCGGAGACGAAGGTGAGCCCGGCCGGCAGCGTATCGGCGACGGAAACCGCCCGGGCGAGCTCCGGCCCGCCGTTGGTGACGGTGACCGTGAACGTGACGTTCGTGTTGAGCGCGGGGGTGGCGTTGCTGACCGTCTTGGTGACCCCGACGTTGGCGATCGGCAGCCGGACCTGGACATCCTCGCCGGTGCTGCTCGCCGGGTTGTAGCTCGCCGAGGTCGTGCCACCGGCCGTTGCCCGGGCGGGGTCGGTGTAGGTCGCCGTCGCCGGGTTCTGGTACGTCGCCGGCGTGGTGCCCGCCGCGACGGCGGTCGTGAAGGCGATCTGCACCTGACCGCCCCCGGGGATCGTGAACGAACCCCAGGCGGGTGTGGAGCTCCCAACACTCGGGTTGGTCGTCGACGGCCTCGTCGCCCCGCCGGCCAGGGTCACGGTCGTGGTCGAGGCGAACGTGAAACCGGTGGGGAGGGCGTCGGAGATCGACGTGCTCGTGGCCGCAGCGCGGCCGGCGGCATTCGCGACTGTGATGGTGTAGGTGGCGGTGCCGCCGGAGCCGGAGTCGACGACCACGGGCGTGCTCGTGGTCTTGGTGACCGTGAGCTGCGGGGTGCACTCGGTGCCGGCGCTCGTGCCCGGAACCCCGGGGAGCGTCGCGCTCGTCGTGCTCGAGCCGCTCGTGCCCGCGGTCGCACCGTACGGGATGAACGTCCCGGAGCCGTTGTTGGTGTCGCCGGCGGCTCCGCCGCCGACGTTGACGCCCGCCGCCGCGCCCGAGAGCACCACCACACCGCCGCCGCCGCCGCCGCCGGGGCCGTGCGCGCCGCTTGTCGCCTGCTCGCCGTCACCGCCGACCGCGCCGCGCGCGTTGACGGTGAGGCCGCCGGTCCCGCCTCCGGCGGACAGCACCATGACCGAGCCACCCGCGCCGCCTCCGCCGCCCGCGTCGTTCTCGGGAAGCACGCCGGTCTGCCCGTCGGCCGTGATCGTGCCGGTTCCGCTCAGGTTGCCGGCGCGCAGCATCACCATGCCGCCACCGTTCCCACCGGCCGATGCTGCGGCGACGCTCGGCGTGTTGTTGCGGGTCCCGGCCCCGCCGCCACCGCCGAGCACGAGCTGGCTGACGCTGCCGGCGAAGGCCGTACCGCCGTAGCCGCCGCGAGCGAGGTTACTGCTCCACGTGTTGCCGCCCTGGCCACCGGTGCCGCCGTTCGCACCGCCGCCGCCACCACTGTTCTGGTCGTTTGTCGCCGGGTTGCCGTCGGTGCCACCGCCACCCGCGTTTCCGGGAGCTCCCCGCGCGGAGCTGCCGTTCGGGTAGCCCTCCACACCGGTGTCGGTCGCCGCGGCGCTTCCGTTGCGCACGTAGCGCGGCGTGCCGGCGATGCCCTCGCCCTTCTGGGCGTGGTACGCGGCGGTTGCGAGCGATCGGTACGCCGTGTTGGAGCCGCCGCCCGCGCCGGTCAGCTGGCGGGCGCCCCCGCCCCGGAACCCGAGGCCGGTGACGTCGACCGTGGCACCGGCCAAGGCGAGCGTTCCGGTGACGTCCACGGCCAGGATGCCTCCCGTCGTGCCGTTCCACGCGGCGACGGTCAGTCCGGACCCGAGCGTCGCCGTGGAGTACTGGGGCACGCGGATGACCTGGAAGCGCCGCTGGCCCTGGGTGGCCGTGGCCGCCGCGTTGACGTAGCTGTTGACGAGGCCCGAGCCGGCGCCCGCACCGGTGATGCCCACCGCTCCGGCCGTGACCGCGCCGGTGGCCTGGACGTACTCGAACTTGCCGGAGTTGTTGACGCTCGTCGACCCGGACGCCGTGCCCCCGGCCACCCCGTCGCCGTAGCTGTCGGTGTCGGTGGAGTTGATCGCGGCGTCCTGCATCTGGATGACCAGCAGCAGGTCGCCGGCGGCGATCGCGGTCGCGGCGCCTCGGCTCGTTCCGACGGAGATCGAGGTGGCACCCGCGGCAGCGTTCGCCGTTCCCGGGTAGTAGGTGTTGACGATGCCGGTCAGGGTGCCGGCGGGACCGTCCGTTCCGGGGGTTGCGCAGGGCGCTGCGAAGGCAGTGTCGACCGACCTGGAGGCCAGGAATCCGAGCAGACCGGCCGCGAGCAGCACGATCCCGAGGACTGACAGAGGGCGCTTGATGAATCCGCCGAACTATGTAATTTGCAGGGACTTCCGAGCTCGGCGATCCATCGCCCCTCGAGTCGCCGTTCCGTCGGCACGCCCGTTACCAATTCATCGGCGCCCGGAGTCGATTTCCTGAGCGCCGGCGGCCTCCGTTTGCGGGACGGCGACAGAGATCGCCGGCCGGACGCGGACCGCCGCGGAGACAGGTTTTCGACGTCTTTCGCCGCGCCGGCCCGCGCGGATGGTCTCAGCGGTCGGCCGGCGCCTGACGCGGCCGGGCGCGCACCACCAGCTGCACCGCAGTCGCGACCAGGAGAAGCGCGAAGAGCATCCGCAGCACCCGTGGTGGGGTGGCGTCCGCCAGGAATGCGCCGGCCACGGCCGTCACCACCGATGCGCCGCCCATCGTGAGCGCGGCTCGCCACCGGACGGTGCCGGCCTGATTCTGGCGATAGGAGCCCAGGACCGCGACCGGAATGATGGCAAGGAGCGACGCGCCCTCGGCGCGAAGCTGCGGCACGCCCACGACGAGGGTCAATGCCGGAACGAAGAGGATCCCGCCGCCGACGCCGAACAGCCCCGCCAGGCTTCCGGCGACGAGGCCGAGGACGGCGACAGCGGCTCCACGAGCGGGATCCAGCGCCACTTCGACCCCATCCCCGTCAACTGGTTTGACCGCAAGCCAAATTGCGACCGCGAGCAGCAGCGCCGCAAACGCATACGTGAGCTCCAGCGACGAAATCCGGTCCTTGATCCACAGCCCGCCGAGCAGGCCGACCACCGCGGGCAACCCGATGAGGACCGCATATCCCCAGGCAACGTTTCCGAGGAGCCCGTGGCTCAGCACCCCCACGCTTGCCGTGACGATGATCGCGGCGAGGGAGGTGGCGGTTGCGACCTTCGGATCGAATCCGAGCAGCAGCACAAGCATCGGCACCATGACGATGCCGCCTCCCACCCCGAACAGGGTGGCGAAGAGGCCGGCCGTAAGGCCCACCAGGATGAGCCGGGTGAGCTCGGGACGCCCCGTTGCGCTGTTAGCGTCAACGGTCATGGCGATTCCCGAGACGACGCGGCGCTTGATCGAGCCGCTCCTTGCCGACCCGGGCGCGAGCGCGATCCTGCTCGATCTCGACGGTACGCTCGCGCCCATCGTCGAACATCCGGAAGATGTTCGAATTCCAGGGGATTTGCGCCGCCTGCTGCCGCTCGTCGCCGCGCGTCACGCACTCCTGGCATTCATCAGCGGGCGCGCGCTCAGCAGCCTTCGCGGGATCGTGGGCCTGGACGGCGTCGCGTACTCCGGCAATCACGGTCTTGAGATTCGCCTTCCGGACGGTCGGCGCCTGCCGAGCCCCGACGCGGCCGGACACCGGGCCGCGCTTCGGGAGTTCGCCCGGCGCTGGGCGCCCCGCGATCTCGCCGCCGACGGGGTGTGGCTGGAGGACAAGGGCGCGACCCTGACGTTCCACTACCGCACCGCGCGTGACCACGCCCGCGCGATCGCGGTGCTCGACGGCACCATCGCCCCGGCCGCACGCGACGCCGGGCTCGTGGCGGCGCCCGGACGGATGTCGCTCGAGATCCATCCCTCGGCAGCGATCACCAAGGGAACGGCGGCCAGGGCGATCCTCGAGGCCCGCCCCGAGGTGCGCCATGTGCTCTCCGTCGGGGACGACCGGACCGACGTCGAGGTGTGGCGGACGCTCCGGGCCCTCGTCGCGGAGGGCCGGTTGACCACGGGCGTCGGAGTGGGCGTCGAAAGCGACGAGAGCCCGGCGGTCGTCTTGCAGGAGGCCGACGTGCTCGTTCCGTCCGTGGCGGGCGTGGGACAGCTCATGGCCGTGCTGGCAGGAGACCCCGGGTAACGCCGCATCCGGCGGGGCCGTCCAACACTCGATCTTCGAGAAGCCTTCGACATCCGCGGTCGTACCGATCACAAGGGCCCGCCCGCCGCCCGCGGGCGAGCCGCTCGCAGCTCCTCGAGGGTCAGGGTGGTCGCCACCTGCGCCGCGGTCGCGCCCGCGCGACGAGCCGTCATCACGCCGTAGCGCCGGTATTCGAGCTCCCCGGTCGAATGTGCGTCGGTGCAGATCACGAGACGGGCGCCACCGGCCAGCGCCCGCCGTGCGTGCTCGGCACGAAGGTCGAGTCGTCGCGGCTGGCTGTTGACCTCGAGAAACGTGCCGGTCGCGGCGGCGCGGGCGATGACGGCGTCCAGATCGAGCTCGTACCCCTCCCGGCGACCGAACATCCGGCCCGTGGGGTGACCGATCGCGTCGACGAGCGGGTGTTCGATCGCCGCCAGCACACGGCGGGTCAGCTGGGCCGCCGACTGCGAGAATCCGCTGTGCAGGCTCGCCGTGACCCAGTCGAACCCCTCGAGCAGATCGTCGCCATAGTCAAGCGTGCCGTCGGCGAGCACGTCGACCTCGCACGCCTTGAGCACCTCGATGTCGTCGAGGCTCCGGTTGACGGCGTCGATCGCCTCCCACTGGGCGCGCACGCGATCCTCGTCGAGCCCACGGGCCATCGCCAGGCTCTTGGAGTGGTCGCTGACGGCCAGATAGCGCAACCCCAGCCCCCTGGCGGCCCCGACCATCGCGTCGATCGTGTCGCGTCCGTCGCTCCAGGTCGAGTGAGTGTGCAGGTCGCCGACCAGGTCGTCGACCTCGACCAGCCGCGGGAGGAGTCCGGCGGCGGCGACCTCGAGCTCCCCCGAGTCCTCGCGAAGCTCGGGCGGGATGACCGGCAGTCCCAGCATCGCGTACACACCGGCTTCCTCGGCGTGCGTGCGCACCGATCCGTCGTTCATCGTCACGCCGTGCTCGGAGAGCGAGAGCGCTTGCTTGACAGCAAGCTCCCGGAGCCTGATGTTGTGGGCCTTGGAGCCCGTGAGATGCTGGAGCAGATTGCCAAACGCCGCCACCGGACCGATCCGCAGCTCGACGCGGATTCCGGATTGGGTCATGACCGCCATCCCGGCCGCGCCGCGCGAGCGCACCTCCGTGACCATCGGATGGGCGGCGAGGGCGTCCATCAGCGCGCCGGGCTCGTCCGTCGCCGCCGCGAGGTCCACGTCATGGACGGTCTCGGCACCGCGTCGCAACCCCCCGGCGATCTCGACCCGCCGGACGCTGGCCACCGCGCGCAGATCTCGCACGAGGGCCTCCGCCACCGGCAGCGCCCGACCGACCGAGATGCGCTCCGCGGGACCGTCGCCCGCGTCGAGTGCCGCGAGCTGGTCGGTGACTTGCGCGACGAGCCTCGGGCCGATGCCCGCGACCCCGCCGATGCGCCCGTCGGCGACGACCGCCCCGAGTCCCTCGATGTCCCTCACCCCAAGCTCCTCGAAGAGGCCCCGCGCGCGCTTCGGTCCGATCCCCTGGAGCCGCGCGACCGCGGCGAGCCCGTCGGGAACCCGCTCGCGCAACCGCGTCAACGCGCTGATCTCACCGGTGTCGACGAGCTCGACGATCTTGTCCTGCAGGGTCGTCCCGATGTCCGGCAGCTCCACCGCTCGGCCGGCCACGGCGAGGGCCGCGACGGACTCGCCGGCGCCGCGGACCCGCGCCGCCCCCCGCCGGTAGGCGAGAATCCGGTGGCGGGACTGCTCGCCCCCGATCTCGAGCAGATCGCCGATCAGATCCAGGCGATCGGCGATCTCGGCATTCGTGGGCAGGGGTTTCGCACTCACATACGAAGGGTACTTTGCGCATCGCGGCCGGGTCGCGATGGTCTTGGTGGGCGTCGGCCCGGCGCACTACAATCCGGACCTTCGTCCAGGTGGACGGCCGAGAGAGAGCGGAACGAGCGGTGGCGGTTTCTGGCGTGACACGGGGTGGCTGGGTGGCTGTCGGCGCGGGAGCGCTCGCGGTGGCGTCCGGAAGCGCCTTTGCCGGCGTGCAGTACGCCAACCGGGTCGAAGTCGCCGCGCAGGTGCCCGCACCGGACAGCGCGGTGGCAACCTCACGCCCGCTCGTCGCCCTCGATGCGACGAACGTCGAGGAGATGCGGGATCTCGAGGTGCTCATCGACGGCAAGGACCGCACCGGCAAGGCCGCCCGCACCGAGGACGGTCGCATCGTGGTCCCGGCCGGCCACCTCGCGGACGGCGAGCACACCGTCGACGTGAAGTTCGCGACGCGCAACGTCTTCTCACGGTCTGTGCACCGCACCTGGACGTTCACCGTCGACACCAAGATCCCGCCGCTCACGGTGAAGTCGCCCGCCGCAGGATCCGAGATCAACTCCAAGCGGGTCGTGCTGAACGGCACTAGCGAACCCAGCACGACCGTGCGGGTCGCCTGGAAGGGTGGGGCCGCCACGGCCATATCCGGTCCCAAGGGCGGATGGAAGGTGGCCGCCAACGTGCCCGAGGGCCCGGTCGCGCTGAACGTCTCGGCGATCGACCCCGCCGGCAACGCGGCCGTCACGCGCCGCCGGGTCGTCGTCGACACGATGGCGCCGGCCCTCCGGCTCGCCAAGACGGCGACCAAGCTCACCGAGACGGACGCGCCGGTCTTCTACGGCAAGATCTCCGGTGAGGCGCCCGCACGGGCCATCGTCGGGGCGACCGTCAACGGCCGGGAGATCGTCGCGCAGCACGGCGGGAGCGGCGTCGACCAGAACGGCGATCCCGTCGCCGGCGTCACGTTCACCGGACGGCAGTTCGCGCTGTCGGTCGGTCGCCTGCCGCAGGGTCGCAACGACGTCAAGGTCTTCGTCCGCGATCCGGCGGGGAACCGTTCGCAGAAGGCGATGACCGTCACGGTGGACAGCACCGAGGAGTTCGGCTCCCGTGACCTCGTCAAGGGCGCCCGCGGAGCGGACATCAAGGAGCTTCAGCGCCAGCTCGTTGACCGCGGCTTCAAGCGGACGAAGGTCAGCGGCGTGTACGACGACCTGACCGTGCGCAGCGTCAAGAACTACCAACGCGTTCACAAGATCAAGCAGACCGGCATATTCGGGCCCAACACCAGGACGGCGTTCGTCGGGAAGATCGTCGTGACCCTCGGCAAGTTCCGGCTGCAGCTTATCCGCGACGGCAAGGTCGTGATGACCTATCGGGTCGCGGTCGGTCAACCCGCGTACCCGACGCCCACCGGGACGTACCGCATCGTCAACAAGCAACGTGACCCCACCTGGACCCCGCCCCCGGGCAGTTCCTGGGCCAAGGGTCTCGGGCCGATCCCGCCCGGCCCCGGCAACCCGCTCGGCACCCGCTGGATGGGCACCTCCGCGCCATTCGTCGGGATTCACGGCACCTACGCGGCCAGCTCCATCGGCACGCGGGCGAGCCACGGATGCATCCGCATGCACATCAAGGACGTCGAGAAGCTCTACGACGAGGTGTCGGTGGGGATGCCGGTCCAGCTCCGCGCGTGAGCGGCCTGATCGAGCTGACCGAGGGCAACTGGGACGAGGTCGTGCTCGGGGCGTCGACGCCGATCCTGGTCGACTGCTGGGCGCCGTGGTGCATCCCGTGCCGCCGGGTGACCCCGATCGTGGAGGACCTCGCGGCCTCCTTCGGGGAGCGCCTCGCGGTTGGGACGCTCAACGCCGACGAGGCGCCGAGGATCAGCGCCCGGTACGAGGTGCTATCGCTTCCGACGCTCCTGCTCTTCGTCGACGGTGAGCCCGTGGCCCGGGTCGTCGGCGTCCCCAATGCGGATAAGCTCCGCGCGCTGATCGAACCACACCTGGATGGCGATTGAATGGCGATCTACTTCAGCATCGGGTACTGCCAACCGTTCGCGACCATGTCGACCGAGGCCGTGACGAGCTTCGATTCCGTCGAGATCGTCCTGGCCGACGGCGAGATCGTCGGCGTGCGGATCGACGACCCCCGAGAGATCCTCCGCCTGGATGAGCTCATCACGGCGCTCAACCTCGACCCCGACCGCGTGTGGTCGCGGCTGCGGGCCGACGACGACGTCCTCAACAGCCGGCGCCAGGCGACCTGGGGCGGCGGCGGAGCCTAAGGACGCGCGCGCGCCCTCGGCCCCGACGATGTCCACCACGAAGACGAGGGTGTCGGTCGGCTCGATCCCGGCCTGTTGCGCGCGATAAAGACGGCGATCACGGGCGCGGCGTCTTCGACGAGCCGATGGTGGTGCCGTTGACGGTGGTCTTGAGGTGGTTGGTCAGTACCGACGGGCGTGAAGACGGCCGCGAGGCTGCCACCGCGGACGGCGACCAGGACGGCAGCCTCCGCAAGTCGGGCACATCGCTTCAGAGGCGCGCAGGCCACGGTTCCGGAACTTCGCCAACTCCCGGCGACGGATCCTCCTTCACGCAGGCGGAGTTGAACTTGGGCAGCGCTGAAGCCCAACGCCGTCACTCCGAATGCGGTCTCCCGACTGATCTTCCAAGAACCCCCAGACGTCGATGAGGTTTATGTAGGGTTCATGGATGCGCGCACTCGCACGAACGGTCGTGGGAGCGCTCGGAGCGCTCCTGTGCTCCGCGACCGCTGCGATGGGCATCGGCACCCCCCTCGAAACCCAGACCGTGTTTGGCCAGTTTGGCTGTGGCCAGGTTCACATCAGCGGATTCGGTCTGCTGCCCTCGGAGTCGACGTACGGGATCATCGCCCCGCCACGTCCGATCAACGGCTGCACGTACATGGGGACCGGTGCATTCGGCATCCCCAGTCCTCCGGGCGGCGGGTACGCGGTCGCGGCGCGGGTGCGCGTCGCCGGCGCGTCCACGGGGCCGATGCGGATCGACGTCCTTCGCTCGACGCGCTCGGCGGTCGGCTTCGTGTGTTGCACCCTCGCCGCCTCGAGCGCCGTGTTCACGCCAACGCCGAACAGCATCACGCAGGTGTCGCTGTTGCTTCCGATGCGAAGCGACTTCAACGCGACGTTCGGCGAGACCGTCGACAACCTCGCGCTCACCGTCCTGGGGCGCGGCACCGTGGTACCGCTCTCGCCCGCGCCGGGCGGCGCGCCGCCCTCGCTGGCGTGGTTCCCCGAACTGATCGCGACCGACGCGGGCGCCAACAACACCGCGACTCCGGTGGTCCCGCTCCTGAACGCCGATGTGGCCGCGTGCGGCGGTTCCCCGATCAACGGCTCGATCAGCAATCTGTGCACCGGGCTCGCGTTCCGGGTCGCGACCCGCGTGCCGACGCTCGTTCAGATCGGCAACGGGGTGGCGCTCCCGGCGACGTGCGTCGTGAACGGCCCCGGCTCCTGCACGGTGGTGGCGACGATCCCGCTGAACGTCGCGCGCGGCCTCGGCATCGCCAGCCTCACGCACGCGGCGAAGCCGAAGCGCATCGCGGTCGGCACTGGCCGGGTCAACTTCACCGCCGTGGGGAAGAAGACCGTCAAGGTCGTGTTCACCAAGAAGTTTCGCATCATGGCGACGAACCGCAGGGCGGCCCTTTCGATCCGCCTCACCGCGACGGCCAAGGCCGGCGGCGCGACCTCGCAGCAGATCAAGACGGTGACGCTCAAGGCGCGCCGCTCGTAAGCTCCGCCGTGGGGCGATGAGTTCGCGGATCCCGGCGCCGCTCGCCGTCGAAAGCTCATCACGACTGCGAGGACCACGGAGCAGACGACGGAGCGGCACTCGGGTTCCCCGGAATTCCCTTCCCCATAGGGGATTCCACACACCGCGTCCGGCACGTCGAAGGGGCTCCTCACGCGGGGAGCAACTCTGCCTGAAGCACTTCACGTCTCGGGGGGTAGCACCAGCAGCACGCGGCTGCCCGCCTTCTTGCCGACGAGCCCTCGTCCCACCGGGGAATGAGCCCGCCAACGACGATCGGGAAGGTCATCGGGGTACTGCGGTCTCAACTCCGCCGCTCCCGCGGTCGGAGCCGCACGCGGACAGGAGCAGCGCCGTCGCAAGGACGGCGGCGAGGCCCGAAACGACGCGCTTCATCCCGGCGGACGGTACCGATGCCCGCGGAGCCCATCCGCGCCTCCGGATCAGGCCGGGCCGAGGCGCACTGCGAGGGGCTCGCCGTCGAGGACGTGCTCCTCGTGGTGGGTTCCAGCGAACGGAGCTCCGTGCCCGACCGTCACCTCGACGGCCAGGGTCTCGCCGGCGATCTGCTCCCGGTGCAGGTCGATCGCCTCGCGCAGGACGCCCGAGCCGTCCAGGTGGAGCCGGATGCGCTCCTCCACCCTGAGACCGGCTGCCTTCCGCGCATTCTGGACCGCGTGCACGACCTCCCGGGCCATGCCCTCGCGGCGAAGATCCACCGTGAGGTCGGTCGAAAGCCCAACCGCGAGCGACCCCTCCTGGGCGACGGCGTACCGCTCGCTGGGACGGACCTCCCGCAGCACGTCGGCGGGATCGATGGCCTCCTCGCGACCGTCGATCGTGATGACGACCGGCTCGCCGGCGTCGAGCGCCCGCACGACCGCTGCGCCGTCGAGCTCGGCGAACGCCTCCGCCACCCTCGGCATGACCTGGCCGAAGCGCGGGCCGAGCGTGCGATAGTTGGGCTTGACGACGACCTGCACCAGCTCGGCGGGGTCGCTGACGAAGCGCACGTCCCGAACGTTGAGCTCGTCGGCGATCAGCGCGGCGTGCTGGGCCATGGCCGCGGCGGTCGAGGGCGCGCACGCAACGACCACCTCCGCCAGCGGCTGGCGTACCCGGATCTTCGCGTCTTTCCGCGCAGCCCGGCCGAGCGAGACGGCATCGCGCACCTGCGACATCGCCTCGACCAGACCGCGGTCCTCCCGCCCCCCGGGCATGGGCCATTCGACGAGGTGCACGCTGGGATGCGCGTCCGGGTCGTGCGCCGCGACGAGGTTCGCGTACATCGCGTCGGCCACGAAGGGACAGAACGGGGCGATGAGCTTCGCCGTGGAGGCCAAGCACTCGTGGAGCGTGGCGAACGCCGACGCCCGATCGGCGGTGTCGTCGGAGCGCCAGAATCTCCGTCGCCCGGTGCGCACGTACCAGTTGGACAACTCGTCGACGAAGGCCGCGATCGCACGGCCCCCCGCCGCGGCGTCGTAGTCGTCGAGTGCCGCGGTGACCTGTGCGACCGTCTGATCGAGCCGGGCAAGCGCCCACCGATCGATGGTCGGCACGTCTGCGGCGTCCTCTGCGAAGCCGGGGGTCCAGCCGTCGGGAAGCGCGGCGTAGGTCACCAGGAACGCGTAGGTGTTCCAGAGGGTCAGCAGGAGGCGCATGCTCTCCTGGATCGCGTCCATGCTGAACCGGAAGGACTCGCCGGCGCTCTGGGCGGTCAGCAGGTACCACCGGAACGGGTCCGCGCCGTAGCGGTCGAGGACCTCCCACGGCTCGATCACGTTCCCCTTCGACTTGCTCATCTTCTGCCCGTCGGCGTCGAGGATGAGCCCGAGGCACACCACGTTCCGGTAGGCGGACTCGTCGAACAGCATCGTCGCCTCGGCGTGGAGCGAGTAGAACCAGCCGCGGGTCTGGTCCTGCGCCTCGCAGATGTAATCGGCCGGGAACCGCCCCTCGAGCACGTCGTCCCCCGCGAACGGGTAGTGGTGCTGCGCGAAGGGCATCGCGCCGCTGTCGTACCAGACGTCGATCACCTCGGCCACGCGCTGTGCATGCCCGCCGCATCGGCACCGCACGGTCACCTCGTCAACCGTCGGCCGGTGCGGATCGAACGCCTCGCCCGGCGGGTTGACCGCCCGTTCGCGAAGTTCCGCGAACGACCCGACCGCGGTGACCTCGGAGCAATCCGAGCAGCGCCACAGCGGCAGTGGCGTGCCCCAATAGCGCTCCCGTGAGATCGCCCAGTCGACGTTGCCCTCGAGCCACTTGCCGAACCGTCCGTCGCGGACGTGCTCCGGGTACCAGTTGATCCCCGCGTTGATCTCCAGCAACCGGTCGCGAACGGCGGTGGTCCGGATGTACCACGACGGCTTCGCGTAGTAGAGGAGCGGCGTGCCACACCGCCAGCAGTGCGGGTACGCGTGGTGGTATGTCTCTGAGCGGAAGAGCACCCCTCGCCGGTCGAGGTCGCTCACGAGGTCTGCATCGGCCTCCTTCACCGCCCGCCCGGCGAACGGGCCGACGTCATCGGTGAAGCGTCCCTGGCGGTCCACGGGGTTGGTCGTGGGCAGGCCGTTGTCACGGGCGACCTGCATGTCGTCCTCGCCGAAGGCCGGCGCGATGTGCACGATGCCGGTTCCGTCGTCGGTGGTCACGAAGGGCGCCGCAACGACGCGGTGGGCCCCCGCGACGAACGGGAACGGCGGCCGGTAGGTCCGGCCGACGAGCTCGGCGGCCGGGAAGGTGCGCTCCGGTGCCGCCCCGTCCCCGAATACCGGCACCACGAGCGGCTCGGCCACCACGAGGCGCTCGTCGCCCACGTGCACCTCAGCGTAGGTCACGTCGGGATGCACCGCCGCGGCCTGGTTGGACGGCAGCGTCCACGGCGTCGTGGTCCACACGAGGAGCGACGTCCCGTCGGCGCCATCGAGCGGGAACCGCACGTAGACCGACGGATCGTCGATATCCCGGTATCCGAGGGCGACCTCGTGACTCGAGAGCGCGGTTCCGCAGCGCGGGCAGTAGGGCACGACCTTGTCTGCCTCGTAGATCAAGCCGCGATCCCAGAGCGTCTTGAGGCTCCACCACACGCTCTCGATGTAGTCGGGATCCATCGTCCGGTAGGCCGACTCCGTATCGACCCAGAAGCCGATTCGCTCGGTGAGCCGCGCCCACTCGTCGAGGTAGCCCAGGACCGACTCGCGGCACTTCGCGTTGAAGGCCGCGATGCCGTACGCCTCGATCTCCGGCTTGCCGGAGATGCCAAGTTGCCGTTCCACCTCGAGCTCCACCGGCAGTCCGTGGCAGTCCCATCCGCCCTTCCGCGCGACGAACCGCCCGCGCATGGTCTGGTAGCGGGGGAAGATGTCCTTGAACGTCCGTGACAGGACGTGATGCGAGCCGGGCCGGCCGTTGGCCGTGGGCGGCCCCTCGTAGAAGACATACGGATCGGCGCCCGCCCGGAGTTCCATGCTGCGCTCGAAGATGCGCTCGACGCGCCAGCGCTCGAGCACGGACGCCTCCATGGCCCCCCAATCGGGCGGCGTCGGCACGGCACTCCAGCTCACGACGCGACCGTGACCCGTCGGTCGAGCAGCGCCCGTACCTGGTGGAAGTCCTCGAACGGCTCGAAGGCGACCCCCTCGCCGGCGAGGTGCTCGGCCAGTCCGTCCCGAGCGAAGATCACGTCGGCGAGCAACGAAACGCACCGATCGGAGATCCCGTCGCCCAGGTACACGAGCTCTTCCCCGTCCCACCGCTCCCGCAGCGGTTGACGCTTGCAGGGACGTCCACAGAGCGTGCACCGCGCGCCGCGCGCCGACCAGATCAGCCGGCAGCCGTCTCCTGAGAACGCCGCGTCGTGCGACACCACCTCGAGGTGCGCGAGACCGACGTCGTCCAGCACCGGCTCGATGACGGAACGGAACCCGTTCGAGAAGACGATCAGACGGTGCCCGACGTCATCGCACCAGCGGGCGAACTCGAGGAAGCCGGCGCGCACCGGTGCGCGCTCACGGACCACATCGCGAATCTGGGCCGGCGTCGCCCGCACCGCCGCGAACTCCTCCTGCATCGCCCGCTCCACCGTGATCTCGCCGCTGCGCAGCCGCGGCTCGAGGTCCGCCCACAGTCCTGTCTCCCCGAACGCCTCCACGATCACGTGGAGGGTGTCGCGCTGCGTGATGGTTCCGTCGAAATCGCAGCCGATGAGCAGGGGTTTCACGGGCGGTCGAGGATACCAGACCTCCCCACCGCCGCCCGGTGCCTGGACCGCCCCGCCCGGGCATACCGGAGCACTAGGATCCCGCGCGTGGCCCCGCGACCCATCTTCATCCACGGCGCCGGCGGCGGGACCGCCACGTGGCACGAGCAGGAGCCGCGCTTCGAGGGCTGCGTCGTGCTCGCCCTCCCGGGCCACCCGGCGGGAACGGCCTACCAAAGCGTTGCCGCCCACGCGGAGTGGACGGCCCGGGCGATCCGCGAGATCCCGGGGCCGAGCGTCCCGGTGGGGCACTCGATGGGGGGCGCCGTCGCCCTGCAGCTCGCCCTGGACCACCCCGGCCTCGTCTCCGGGGTCATCGTCATCGCAAGCGGTCCCCAGCTCTTCGTTCCCGATTTGGCGTTCGAGCTCGCACGGTCGGACTTCGCGGCCGAATGCGAGCGGATCCTGCGGAAGGGATGGTGGGAGCCGGACGACGAGACGATCGCGACGGAGGCAGCCCTCATCGCGGAGGTCGGGCAGGAGACGCTTGTCGCCGACTACACCGCGTGCCGCGGGTTCGACATCACCGACCGGCTCGGCGAGGTGCGCGTCCCGGTCCTCGTCATCGCCGGAGAGCGGGACGGGTTGACCCCGCCGAGCCTCGCGGAGCGGCTCGCGGAGGGTTTGCGGCAGGCGATCCTCGTGGTGGTCCCCGACGTCGGTCACTGGGTGATGAAGGAGCACGCCGCGGCGGTCGACCTCCTGATCGCCGGGTTCCTGGCACGGCTCGAGCTCACAGATGGCTGAACGCATCGCCCTGGTCGTCAACCCGCGTGCCACGCGGGTGCGGCCGGCGCTCATCGAGATGGCGATCGACGCGCTCGGCCCGCTCGACCCCACCGACGTGGCGTCGACGCAGCACGCAGGGCACGGACGTGCCCTCGCGACCGCGGCCGCCGAGCGGGGCGCGACGCTGGTCGCCGTGCTCGGCGGCGACGGCACTGTGAACGAGGTGGCGGCGGCGCTCGCCGGCACCGGCGTCGCCCTTGTGCCCCTCGCAGGCGGCAGCACGAACGTCTTCGCCCGCGCCCTCGGATGGGCGCACCCCGCATCGGCCGCGATTCCCCTGCTTCGTCCGGCACTCGACGCGCCGACATGGCGAGACGTTCGGATCGGCCATGTCGAGGCCGGGACGATCGACCAGGTGTTCTGTGTCAACGTCGGGGTGGGACTCGACGCCGACGCCGTGCAGATCGTCGAGGCGCGGCCGTGGCTCAAGCGACGCCTCCGTCACCTCGGATTCGGTGCGGCGACGGTCGCCGCCGCGGTCAAGGCCGCGCGGCATCCCGCCGAGCTCGTCGCGAGCGTCGATCATGCGCCACCGGTGGCGCTCACCTCGCTGATCGCCGCCTGCGGAGCCCCCTACGCGTTCCTGGGCCCTCGGCCGCTCGACCTGGTGCCGGGTGCCGACTTCGGCGACCGGCTGCGCTGGATGGGGCTTCGATCGTCCCGGCTCGGTCCTGTCGCGGCCGCCATCGGCGGCGCGCTCCGGGGCGGTCGCCACCTCGGCCGCGCATCGATCGTGGATGGTTGGGCCGCCGAGGAGATCAACATCCAGTCCGCCCACCCCGTCGCGGTGCAGGCGGACGGCGAGCCCTTGGGCTGGCACACGCGGGTTCGCATCACTCCCGGGCCGCATCTGCGGGTACTGAGCCCACCGGCGGCAGCCCCGGAATCTCCCGCCGCCGCCGGTCGCCGCCGTCGCATGCGGCGCTCAAGGTTGTGATCCCCCGGGCCGATACATCCGGCGTCCGCACCCTCCCATTCGGACCCCAAGGAGCCCTCCCATGTCACGTCCGGACCCCACGGTCGAGTTGAAGGCCCTCACCGCGATGGCGCTCGACCTGACTCGTGTCGATCCCGATCGCGCACCGGGCGACCGGCTGCGCAGATGGCACCGCGAGCTCGCGGAGGTCCTCGGCGATCATGCCGAACCGGTCGCGACGAACCGCGACCTGCTCCGCGACGCCGTTCGCCTCAGCCGAACCCGCCGCGAGCTGCTCCACCGCTAGGACGCGGGGCAGGGCCCTCACCCCGGGCCCCCCGGATGATCCCGAGACGGGGCGGACTCAGGCGGATCAGCCGCCGTTCGCCGAGGGGTCCACGCTCAGCGGCTTCGGCGACTCCTGCGCTCCGCCGGTGGCGAGCTCGATCCGGCCCGACGCGACGGCCGCGGGGTCTCCGATCGCAAACTCGCGATGCGCGCCGAGTCGGCGGAATCGCTCACGCCGCTGACGCAGGCGGTCGGCGGGCGCGAGCATTCGCAGGTCCTTGAACTGGCGCTGCAGGTACTGGTCGAGAAGCCGTGCCGCCTCGTCGTGGTCCTTGTGGGCACCGCCCTTGGGCTCCGGCACCACGGCGTCGACGATGCCGAAGCGGTAGCAGGTCGCCGCCGTGGGCTTGAACGCCCCGGCGGCGAGGCGCGCCTTCGCGGCGTCGCGCCAGAGGATCGCGGCCCCGCCCTCGGGCGAGATCACCGAGTAGGTGCCGTTGGCGAGGATCAGCACGCGGTCGGCGACGCCGATCGCGAGCGCGCCGCCGGACGAGCCCTCGCCGACGATCACCGCGACCGTCGGCACCGGGATCCGGACCATCGCCGCGATGCTGCGCGCGATCGCGCCGCCCTGGCCGCGCTGCTCCGCGCCGGCCCCGGGGAACGCGCCCGGCGTGTCGATGAGGGTGACCAGCGGGACGTCGAGCTTCTCGGCCAGCGCCATGACCCGCATCGCCTTGCGATACCCCTCCGGGCTCGGCATCCCGAAGTTCCGGTACGTGCGCTCCTGGGTGTCCCGACCCTTCTGCTCGCCGATGAAGGCCACCGGCTCGTCGTTGTACCGGCCGATCCCGCACACGATGGCGGGGTCGTCGCCAAAGGCCCGGTCGCCGCGGAGCTCCTCGAAGTCGGGGCACAGACGCGTGATGTAGTCGAGCGGGTAGGGCCGGTCCTGATGGCGTGCGAGCTGGATCGCATCCCAGCTCGACGAGGTTTCCTCAGGGGCCCCTTGGATCCTGTCGGCGATCCGGCGCACGAAGCGCCCGCCGGCGGAACGACCCTTCATCCTCCACTCCCGTTCTCGCCGCCGTCGCTGCGTCCCATGCGGTCCGCAATCCGCTTCGGGATCTTCGGTAGCGCGTGGGCAACGCCCTGAGCAACCTTGCCGACCGCGTCGCCGCCGGCCTGTGCCCACTGGAACGGGAACGCGGAGCTCGCCTCGAGGCCGGGCCGGTGCATGATCCGGAGAACCCGCCCGATGCGCTCGGGCATCTCCCGGCGGTCGACTACGTCGTCGATCTGGCCGTTGTGCAGCTGGCTCTCGGCGAGGCCGAAGTCGGGCGGCAGCTTCTCCCGGGTGGTCTGCTCGATCACGCGTGGGCCGGAGAAGGCGATGAGCGCGCCGGGCTCGGCGTATGTGACGTCGCCGAGCGCCGCGAACGACGCCCAGACACCACCGGTCGTGGGATGGGCGAGCACCACGATCACCGGCAGGCGGGCGTCGTTCATGTCCTCGAACGCCACGACGGTCTTCGCCATCTGCATAAGCGCGAGAACGCCCTCCTGCATGCGTGCGCCACCCGACGCCGTGACGGTGACGAGCGGGACGCCCAGCTCGATGGCCCGGTCGCACGCACGCGCGATCTTCTCGCCGACGACCGAGCCCATGCTGCCGCCCATGAACGAGAAGTCCATGACGGCGGCGACGCAGCCGTGACCGCCGATCTCGAGCTCCGCGACGACGACGGCCTCGCCGAGTCCGGTCGAAGCCTCGGCCTTGCGGGCTCGCTGCGGGTACGGTTCGAGGTCGACGAACTGCAACGGGTCGGACGCGCGAAGCTCGGTCCACAACTCGCGCCACTCGGCGCCGTCGGCGAGATGGTCGAGCCGGTCCCTGGCGGCGATCGGGAAGTGGTACCCGCACGCCGTGCAGACACGGGCGTTGCGCTCCATCTCCTCGGAGCGGTAATGGCTCTCGCAGCGCGGGCACGTACCGGCCTCGGCGGGCTTCCGGCTCTTCTCCGGAATGTGGGCGATCCGCTTCAGCCGATCGACGGTGACCTGGATGTGCTTGTTCGACACCCGGTCGATTATGGCACCCGCGCGGCGCGCGAGTTCGCTTGGGGCGTCGCGAATGTTGCGCGATGCGGGCATGACCACCTTCTTCCGCCTCGAATCACCGGTTCCTCCGGCAACGCCGTCGCGGCCCCGCCGGCCTGCCACCAGGATCCGACGCGCACGGCGCCCCTGGGAAGGGGGCCCGGGGGGGAGGGCCGCCCTCCCTTGCTATTCGTAGATCACGAGCTCGGGCGGGGGGCGGAGGCGGAGCACCTGTGCGGGGCTCATGAGGCCGGTGTCCTCGACGAAGAAGAGCTTGAACCCGGCGTGCAGGCCGCCCCGGTCGCGCGTGACGCGGCGGTAGGTTTTCACCTTGGCGGACGCGGTGCCGAAGCCGTCGGCGTTCAGCACCATGTCGATGCCCGTGCGTGGCCGGAGGCCACCGCGGCGGCGGATCATCCCGTCCGCGAACTGGTGGACGATCACGAGCTTGTCCGGCAGGTTGCGTCGCGCGACGAGGCCGGCGAGCCAGGAGGTGACCTCGTTGAGTTCCGCGGCGTCGACCGACCCGATCACCCGGCCGGGAATCTGCCCCGGCGCCATCCGCCATTCGGGATCGAGGGCGAGGCCGACATCGGGCTCGACGAGGAACTCGGCAAGCGCCCGGGCCTCGGTGAGGAAGTCCGAGCGGCCGGGTTGCACGTCGAGGATGAGCAGCGCGCGCGCTTTCCGTGCCGCCCTGAGGTAGCGCCGGATCACCGCGTGGCGCTGCCGCGTTCGAAACGTGCCGTCGTGTCCGGGCCGGGCGTTGACGATCACCGCGATGAGCTCCATCGCGGGCAGCACGGGCCGGCGGCCGGACCCGGCGTACAGGCGGGCCTGGCGCTCGAGCCTCGCGGCGGCGGCTGCCGGCGTGCCGATCCCGAGGATCCCGAGTGCCTGCGCCTGCGGCGCGCCGTAATGGGCGACGACTCGGTGCTCGGGCAGGACGCTGCGGCCACCGCGCGGGAGCGCGGTGGGCCCGGGAGTCGCCGTCCCCACCGTGCCCGCGGCCTCCAGCCTGCGATCGCCGGTCGCGGCCGGTACGCCTCCTCCCAGGAGGAAGACGCCGACCGCGAGGGCGGCGAGGCCGCGGCGTTTCGTCCTCGTCGTGCGCGCCGGCGCCGGGGCCGCCGCGCCGGGAGCACGAGACGGGCTCACCCGGCGCTTGCGATCCTGCGCCAGACGATCGTGAGGGTGATGCTGAGCGGCCGGTTGCCCTTGTTCTTGAACCGGAACGTGTACGTGCTGCCGGCGATCGGTGCCGGTGTCGAGATGCCGTTGCAGAACACGGATCCGGCTGCACCCTCACACGCCCCGTTGGCGAACGCGCTCGGATAGCTCAGCACGGCGAACCGCGGTGCGACGCCGCGTTGCTGCGTGAGGCCAAAACGCTTCTCGCCGTCGCTCGAGGCCCGCAGCGAGAACCGGAACTCGCCCTTCGGGAACTTACCGATCGTGAGCGCCACCCGCTCGCCGGGATCCAGCTGCACATCGACCTGGTACCGGGTCGGTTGGGCAGCTGCGACGACCGGGACGGCGAGCGCCGCCGCCGCCATGACCACGAACCGCCTCATCGTGTGCCTCCTCTGATCGGTCGGAGACCGGTCGCCTCGAAGGGGATCCCGCGCGCCCACACTCTCACTCGCGCGGCCCGGCATCAACGCCGGCCTCGCACGGGCGACCTTCACGCGGCGGACGGCGTGGTCCGGCTGCGAAGCCACTCCTCGACGCTCGCCCGGTAGGCGGGCACGAGGTGCGCCTCGCTTCGGTGCGTCAGGAGCAGCCGCGCCGCCGTCTCGGGGTCGTGGCCCCGCAGCCGCAGCGTCGCGTAGGCCACGAGCACCGAGCGACGCCGACCCCGCTGGCAGTGGATCAGCACCTTCGTGTTCGGGTCCTCGAGCGCCTCCGCGGCGAACTCCGCCGCCTCGGCCCACGCCTCCGGCGACTGCCGGCGGCCGTGATCCCACATCGGGGCGTGGGCCACGTGCCCCTGACCGAACATCGCCCGCTCGACGTCGAGGTCGCCGCTAAGCGCCGCCTGCGCCCGGGCGCGGCAGTTCACCACGTGGGTCACGCCCTCGTGGTTGGCGAGCATGGGCAGGCTCTCCGGTGTCGGGAGGCTGCCGACGGCAATCCGTTCGTCGCCGATCCACGTCCACGGCGACGTGCGCGTGCCCGGCCCGTACACCTTGTCGGCAAGACGGAAGCGCAGGGACCGCCAACCGCCGGGAAGCGCGGGAGCCGTCACCCCTCGAAGCGGGCCATTGCGATCGTGGCGTTGTGACCACCGAACCCGAACCCGTTCGACAGCGCCACGCCTACGCTCGCCTCGCGCGGAACGTTCGCAACGTGGTCCACACCGGCGCATGCCGGGTCGAGATCGTGCAGGTTGATCGTCGGCGGGATCACGCCGGCCCGGATCGCCATCGCCGAGATCGCGGCCTCGACACCACCCGTCGCGCCGAGACAGTGCCCGTGCATCGACTTCGTGGAGCTCACCTGGACTCCCGCCGCGACCTCCTCGCCCAGGGCGGTCTGGATGACCCGGATCTCGGAGGGGTCGCCGACCGGCGTCGAGGTGCCGTGCACGTTGATGTAGTCGACCTGCTCCGGCGTGATCCCGGCGTCGGACATCGCCATCCGCATGGCCATGGCGGGCGCATGCCCGGTGGGGTCGGGCTCGGTGAGGTGGTGGGCGTCGCCGCTCATCCCGTAGCCCACGAGCTCGCACCAGATGTCGGCGCCGCGGGCCTGCGCGTGGCCGAGCTCCTCCAGCACCAGCACCGCGCCGGCCTCGCCCATCACGAACCCGTCCCGACCGGTGTCGAAGGGCCGGCTGGCGGTCTGTGGATCGTCGTTCCGGGTCGACAGCGCCTTCATCGAGTTGAACGCCGCGATCGAGATCGACGTGACCGCCGCCTCGGCCCCCCCTGCCAGCATGACGTCCGCATGGTCGCGGCGAATGACCTCGAGCGCGTCGCCCAACGCATGGTTGCCGGACGCGCAGGCGGTGACCGGACAGGACAGCGGCCCGCGGAGCCCGAGGGTCATCGAGAGCTGTGCGGCGCCCATGTTGGCGATCATCATCGGGATGAAGAGCGGCGACACCCGGGTCGGCCCCCGGTCGAGCAGGACCGCGACCTGATCCTCGAACGTCTGGAGGCCGCCGACGCCGCTGGCGACGATCGTGCCGATGCGGTCGTTCTCACCCTGGATCGGGAGCTGCGCATCCTCCACGGCCATCGTCCCCGCCGCCACGGCGAACTGGGCGAACCGGTCCATGCGGCGAGCCGACTTGGCATCAATGAACGCGGCTGGGTCGAATCCGTCGACCTCGCACGCGAACTTCGTCACGTGTTCGGACGGATCGAACATCGTGATCGGGGCCGCGCCCGAGCGCCCGCTCGTCACAGCGTCCCAGACCGCCTCCCTTCCGGTGCCGATTGAGGTCACGAGACCGATCCCCGTCACCACCACCCGTCGTCTGCCGTTCGACACGAAGCTCCTCTAGCTGCTCAGGCCGCCGTCGATGGGCAGCACGACTCCGGTGATGTACGCGGCCGCCGGAGAGCACAGGAACGCGACGGCCCCCGCGACATCGTCGGGCGTGCCGAGACGGGCGAGCGGCGTGACGTCGAGCAGCCGCTGGCGCTGCTCCTCACCGAGATCCGCCGTCATGTCGGTCTCGATGTACCCTGGCGCCACCGCGTTGACCCGCACGCCGCGGCCACCGCACTCCTTCGCGAGCGATTTCGCCATCCCGATCATCCCGGCCTTGGCGGCCGCGTAGTTCGCCTGGCCCGCGTTCCCGCCGAGTCCCACCACCGAGGAGACGGCGACAATCGAGCCAGCCCGGCGCTTGAGCATCCCCCGCATCGCGGCGCGTGCGGTGAAGAAGGCCCCGTCGAGGTTCGTGCGCAGCACGGCGCCCCAGTCCTCCGCGCTCATCCGCAGCGCCAGCCCGTCGCGGGTGATGCCGGCGTTCAGCACGACGGCCTCGAGATCGCCGAGGGCCTCCTCGGCACCGGCCACGAAGGCGGCGGCCGACTCCTCGTCCGAGACGTCCACCTGCCGGGTCCACGCCCGGCGGTCGAGGGCCTCCACCGAGGCGGCGGTCCGGGCGGCCCCATCGGCGTCGCGGACGTAGCCGATCGCGACGTCAAACCCGTCGCGCGCCAGGGCGACGGCGCAGGCGGCGCCGATCCCGCGACTCGCGCCGGTGACCAGGGCGGCGCCCATCACGCAGCCGCCAGGGCGGAGATGTCGTCGGGCGATCCGATCTGCGCAGTCTCGGCGTCGCGCCGGACCCGGCGGACCAGCCCGGAGAGGACCCTCCCGGGGCCGAACTCGACGAACCGGGTGACGCCCATCTCGAGCGCGTGCTCGACCGCTTGGCCGAACCGGACCGGGGCGAGGAGCTGCGCGAGGAGCACCTCCCGGAGCCGTTCCGCGGGCTCGACGGCGACGGTGGTCGTGGACAGGAACGACGGCGCGGGCTCGGTGGGGTTCCAGGCGGCGAGCGCCGGGGCGAGCCGCTCCGCGGCGGGCGCCATGAGCGGTGAGTGAAACGCCCCGCCCACCTGCAGGCGCGCCGCCTTCACGCCCCGGTCGGCGGAGATGGCGAGCAGCCGCTCGATCCCCTCGATGCTCCCCGAGGCGACCACCTGGCCCGGGCAGTTGAAGTTCGCTGGCCACACCTCGCCGGCCTCCGCGCACAGTGCCTCGGCGTCGGCGTCGGACTGCCCGAGAAGCGCCGCCATGGTCCCGGGCCGCTCCCGCCCCGCAGCGTGCATCGCGGCGCCGCGCTCGGCGACGAGCCGGAGCGCCTGCGGGTAGTCGATCGCGCCGGCGGCGACGAGGGCCGAGTACTCGCCGAGCGAATGACCCATGACAAGGTCGCCCGTGAGCCCGTGCTCCGTCGCGACGCGCCACGCCGCGACCGAGGTCGCGAGGATCGCGGGCTGGCAGACATCGGTCGGTACGAGGGCCTCGGCCGGGCCCGTGAAGCAGATCGAGGCGATGTCAAATCCCAGCGCGTCGTTCGCCTCGTCGAACGCGGCGCGCGCCGACGGGAACGCCTCGGCGAGCGCAAGGCCCATGCCGACCGCCTGGGCACCCTGACCCGGGAACATGAGGACGATCACGCGGCCTCCACCGGCTCATAGCGGACCACCGTGGATCCCCACGTCAGACCGCCCCCGAATGCGATGAGGAGCAGCAGATCGCCCGGCTTGAGCCGCCCCTGTTCGCGCGCCTCGGCGAGCGCCAGCGGCACGGACGCCGAGGAGGTGTTCCCGTAGCGATCGAGGTTCACGACGACCTTCGCGGGGTCGATGCCGATCCGCTCCACCGCGTGGTCGATGATCCGCATGTTGGCCTGATGAGGGACGAACAGGTCGATCGCGTCGGGGCTGAGCTCGAGCGCCTCGAGGAGCCGGGTGGTGGAGTCGGTCATGACCCGGGTCGCGAACTTGAACACCTCACGCCCGTTCATCTGAAGGAACGCATCCCTCGGCTCGAACGGCCGGTTGGCAGGATTGCGCGAGCCGCCGACCGGGAGGAGGAGGTCCTTTCCTCCGCTGCCGTCCGTGCCGAGCTCGAAGCCGAGGAAGCCGGTCGTCGTCTCATCGTCGCCGGCGGTCACCAGGGCGCCGGCCGCTGCGTCGCCGAACAGCACGCACGTCGAGCGGTCCGAGAAGTCCGCGATCCGGCTGAGCGTCTCGGCGCCGACAACGAGGACGTTGCGGGCGAGTCCGCTCTCCACCAGCGCGCAAGCCTGCGCCAATCCATAGACGAACCCGCTGCACGCGGCCAGCAGATCGAACCCCGCCGCTTTCGTCGCGCCGATCCGGTCCTGGACGACCGCGGCGGTCGACGGGAACAGGTACTCGGGGGTGGCGCTCGGGATGATCAGTACGTCGATCTCGGCCGCGTCGAGGCCGGCGCTGGCGAGGATGTCCTCGGCGGCGAGCACCGCCAGGTCGGCGGTCGATTCGTCCGGTGCGGCGATCCGCCGCTCGCGAATCCCCGTGCGCGACACGATCCACTCGTCGGTGGTGTCGACCATGAGCTCGAGATCGGCGTTGGTGAGCCGCCCCTCGGGCACGTATGAGCCGACCGCGACGAGTCGCGCCCGTTGTGACTTGCCGTTGCGAACGGCGATCATGACTCCCCCTCGATGACGGCGAATCGTAAGACAGCCTGGCATGCGACCTCGCCGTCGACGGTGGCGACGCCCTCGCCCTCACCGATCGGGCCGCGGCGGCGGGTAAGGACCATCTCGAGCTCCAGCGTGTCCCCCGGGAGCACCTGCCGCTTGAACCTCGCCTTCTCGATCCCGGCGAAGAGGGCGATCTTGCCGCGGTTCGCCTCCTCGGACAGGACCGCGAGCGCCCCGGTCTGCGCGAGCGACTCGACGAGCAGAACCCCGGGGGTGACGGGATGCCCCGGGAAATGACCGGCGAAGAACGGCGCGTCGGCGGGCACGGTCCAACGCGCGCGGGCCGACTCGCCCGGCTCGAGTTGCACCACCTCGTCGACGAGCAGGAAGGGAGGGCGGTGCGGAAGGATGTCCGTTGGCGCCGGAACGCTCAAACCGGGGTGATCCTAGTACACCGCCGGCGACAGCCGACCGGGGGCGCTATCCGGCGCTGCGGCCACCGTCGACCGGGATCGCCGCGCCGGTGAGGTATGCCGCATCCGGCCGGAGCAGGAAGCTCACGAGCGCCGCGGCCTCATCTGGTTCGCCCAGCCGGCCGGCCGGGATGCGCGCCAGGTGCTCCGCGGCGATGAGCGGATCGGCCAGCCGCTCCTCCGTGGACCGGGTTCGGATGTCCCCCGGGCAGATCGCGGTGACGGCGATCCCCCTCGGTGCGAGATCGAGTGCCATCGTCTTGGCGAGGAGTATCACCCCGGCCTTCGACGCGGCATGATCGGCGCGCCCCGGCTCGGCGGCCAGGCCGTTGACGCTCCCGTTGAAGACGATCGATCCCCCCGCCGACATCCGCCGGGCCGCTCCACGGCCTACGAGGAAGGCCCCCGTCAGGTTCACATCGACCACGCGCCGGAAGTCCTCGACGGCCATCGCGAGAACGTCCCGCCGCGTGCCCGGGACGGATGCGCCGATAAACGCGCCGTCGATCGAGCCCAGCCTGGCATGGGCGTCGGCGAGCGCCCCCTCGACCTCGACCTCCTGCGTGACGTCGCATGCGCACCCGCCGACGGCACCCACCTCGTCCAAGGCCCGGGCGACGCTGTCGGTGCCCCGGCCCATGATCCACACGCGGGCGCCCTCGACCACGAGGCGG
This sequence comes from uncultured Thermoleophilia bacterium, assembly GCA_963706315.1. GTDB lineage: Bacteria > Actinomycetota > Thermoleophilia > Miltoncostaeales > Miltoncostaeaceae > CALMEC01. Next base: position 292,742 of record CAVPMA010000015.1, read on the forward strand.
CGCGCGACCGCCAGCCCGATCCCCGCCGTGCCCCCGGAGATCACGACCCCGCGGCTCAGGTGGTGCGGCGGCAGGGGGTCCGCGAGCGCCTGCGGCGCCGTGACGGGACTCCAGAGGGGGTCGTGTTCCATTTTTCCCTGCTCCTCGGGCGAAAAACTTCAACGATCCTACGTGGCTGTCGCGCTCATCGCCACGCCCTCGCGCGTCACGGCCTGGCGAGCGCGGCGCGGAGCGCCGTTGGCGCACCCTCCAGCACCGGCTCGCCGTGGGAGACAAGGAGCATCGACGGGTCGCGCATCGCAAGCGGGCTCAGCGCCGGCACGAGCGCCTCGCCGTACCAGTGACGCTCGGCCGGGGAGTCCGAATACCACTCCGGCGGGGCCAGACGGACGCCGCCGGCGCCGTCGCCGAGCAGGACGTCTCCGGGCACGAGCGCCCGGTGCTCGGACAGCCAGAAGACCGCCTCGTCGCCGCTCGGCGACGGGAGCCCCGTCAGGTGGGCCTCCACCCCGGCCACCGGGCGGGACCCGCCGGCCAGGACGAGCGCGCCGCGCAGGTCCTCGATCCCCTCGACGGCCTTCGGCGGCGCCCAGACCGTCGCATCGTATCGCCGCCTGACGGCCTCGGCCCCGCGGGCGTGCCACCGGCAGGTCAGCAGGACGACCACCGGCACGCGAAGGCGCTCGACGTCTCGGTCCAGGGCATCCCAGAATCGCTCCCTGTCGGCGCCGTCGCCGGGAATGAGCGGGTCGATCAGTACGACGGCGCCCGTCGTCTCGCAGTACACCGACCCCACCGTGCGGTCCCAACCCGCCCCCTCCCGCCATTCGGGGTGCGGCGCGGTCCATCGCCAGAGTCCCTCCGCCAGCCGCCGAACCCGCATGCGCTCCATACCGCGATGCTGGCATGCCGGTGCTACCGTTTTGGAGGTATTCGAATGAATCCTCGCCGTCTGCTGACGATCGCGCTGATCGCGCTTTCCGCGGCCGCGGCGGTCGCGATCTCGGCAACCGCGGCCTCCACGCCGCCGCCGATTCGCGGCGTGGTGCTCGAGGGGGGAATCGACCCCGCGAGCGCGCAGTTCGTGACCCGACGCCTTCGCTCGGCGGACGGGAGCGACGCGCAGATGTTCCTGATCGAGATGGACACGCCGGGCGGGCTGGTGACCTCCATGCGCGACATCGTCAAGACGATCGAGGCCGCGGACATCCCCGTCGTCGTGTGGATCGGCCCGAGCGGGTCGCGGGCGGGCTCGGCCGGCGCCTACATCTCGGCGTCGTCCGACTATCTCGCGATGGCTCCGGGCACGAACATCGGGTCGGCGACGCCCGTCAGCGGATCCGGCGGCGATCTCGACAAGAAGATCACGAATGACGCCGCCGCGCAGATCGCGGCGCTCGCAGACAAGCACGGCCGCAACGCGAACGCCTACCGATCGATGGTGACCGAGCAGCTCAACCTGACCGCCCAGGAGGCGGTCGACGCCGACGTCGCCGAGTCCATCGCGCCGACCCGGTCCGATCTGCTCCGGCAACTTGACGGTCGGCAAGTTGGCGGGCGGACGCTTGCAACCGCGGGCGCGCCCGTCGAGATCGACGAGATGCCCTGGTACCTACGGTTCATGCAGATCCTGATCGACCCGAACCTCCTCGCGATCATGTTCGGGCTCGGGATCGCCGCCATCGGGTTCGAGATCTTCCACCCCGGCGCGGTCGTGCCGGGCGTGGTGGGCGCCGTGATGCTGCTCCTGTCCTTCGCCGGCTTCGCGATCGTGCCGTTCAACTGGGCGGGCCTCGCCTTCATCTTCCTGGCGTTCCTACTGTTCGGGCTCGAGGCGGTCGTCGCCGGCTTCGGCGCGCTCGCCGTCGGCGGCATCGTGTCGCTCGTCATCGGCGGCCTCATCCTCTTCGACGACGCGGAGGGCCCCGTCATCTCCAGACCCGGGCTGATCGTCGCCTCGATCGTGCTGGGCGTTGCGTTCACGCTGGTCGCGCGGGCGGCCTGGCGCGCACGACGGGCTCCCGCCACCACGGGGGCGAGGGCGATGGTCGGCCACGTCGGGGAGGTTCGCACCGCGCTCGTGGGCGATACGGGGCACGTCTTCGTCGACGGGGAACTCTGGGCCGCCCGCGCTGTGGACGGGCGGCGCATCGAGCCGGGACGCGCGGTCCGGGTGACCGGCATGTCGGACCTCGTGCTGAGCGTCGAGCCCACGGACGAGCCGCGGCCGTCGTGACCGGGTCCCCCAAGGTGTCGATGCGCCGCACACCCCCCGCGCCCGCCGACCCGGGTGGGAGGATGTCCGTGATCGGCGGACACCGCCGCCGAGAACCCAAGGAGCTCACGCAATGACGGGTGCCGCCCTCGCCATCCTGATCATCGTCGCGATCGTCGTGGTATTCCTCTTCGCGTCGGTCAAGGTCGCGCGCGAGTACGAGCGCGGCGTGGTCTTCCGGCTCGGACGTCTGCTCGGGCTCAAGGGACCAGGCCTCTACCTGCTCATCCCGTTCATCGACAAGGCCGTCACGGTCGACCTGCGGACGGTCACGCTGAACGTCCCACCGCAGGAGGTCATCACGCGCGACAACGTGACGGTCAAGGTGAACGCCGTCGCGTACTTCCGGGTCGTCGAGGCCGAGAAGGCGATCGTGCAGGTCGAGAACTATCTCGTCGCGACCTCCCAGATCGCCCAGACGACCCTCCGGAGCGTGCTCGGAACGGTCGACCTGGACCATCTCCTCTCGGAGCGTGACCAGATCAACGAGCGGCTCCAGGCGATCATCGACACCCAGACCGCCCCGTGGGGAGTCAAGGTCTCGGTGGTGGAGGTGAAGGACGTGGAGCTCCCGCAGACGATGCAGCGTGCGATCGCGCGGCAGGCCGAGGCCGAGCGGGAGCGGCGCGCGAAGGTCATCGCCGCAGAGGGCGAGCTACAGGCTTCCGAGAAGCTCACGCAGGCGGCGACGGTGATCGCCGAGGAGCCGGCCGCGCTCCAGCTGCGTTACCTGCAGACCATGAACGAGATCTCGTCGTCGGAGCGAACCACGATGGTGATCATCCCACTCCCCATCGATCTCTTCACACCGTTCATCAAGAAGGACGAGAAGCCTCCGGCGGCCCAGCCGCTGCGCCCCGTGCCGCCGCCGGAGACGCCTCAAGGATGAGCGTCGAGGTCAGGGTCGGCGGCGCCGACGACCTGCCGGCGCTCCTGGCCCTCCGCCACGAGGTCTTCTGCGTCGAGCAGGGCGTCCCGGTCGACTTGGAACAGGACGGGTTGGACACGACGGCGCTCCACCTCGTCGCGCTCGACGGCGGGGAGGTGGTGGGGACCTGCCGTATCCTCACCGGCGGCGACTCCTGGCGCCTCGGGCGGATGGCCGTCCGGGCGGATCGCCGCGCCGATGGCATCGGACGGCAGCTCATGGACCTCGCGCATCGCGAGGCGCGCGCGGCCGGGGCCCGGCGGGTTTCGCTCGCGGCGCAGACGCCGGTGCGGGGATTTTACGCGCGGCAGGGGTACATTTCCCGTGGTGACGTGTTCATGGAGGCGGGAATCCCCCACATCCGGATGGACCGTGAGCTGACCTGAGGGCACGACGAGGAGACACGCGGTGCGCGCGATCTGGAAGGGTTTCATCAGCTTCGGACTCGTGACGATCCCGGTGGGGATCGGGATCGCCCAGCAGCGGCGGGAGGTGAGCTTCCGGAACCTCTCGCGGGAGAGCATGGTCCCGGTGAAGCAGAAGCGCTGGGATCCGGCGCGCGACGTGGAGATCGGTCCCGACGAGATGATCAAGGGGTACGAGATCGCGAAGGGGCAGTTCGTGACGGTCGAAGATGACGAACTCGCCCGGTTCTCGGCACAGCAGGAGAAGACGATCGAGATCCTCGAGTTCGTCGACCTCGCCGACATCGACCCCGTCTACTTCGAGCGCGCCTACTGGGTGGAGCCGCAGGAGCGGGCGGAGCGGCCCTACGCGCTGCTTATGCGGGCGATGGAGCGGTCGGGGCGGGGCGCGATCGGCCGGTTCGTCCTCTCGACGAAGGAGCATCTGGTGCTCCTCCGCGTCATGGACGGCGCGATGGTGATCGAGACCCTCTACTACCCGGAGGACATCCGCGTCGGCGAGCACCGCGAGATCCAGGACCGGGTCCAGGGAATCGAGGTGAAGGACGAGGAACTCGCGATCGCCGACCAGCTGATCGACAGCCTCACCCGCGACTTCGACGCGGCGAAGTACCGTAATGAGACCCGCCGGGCGCTGCTCGAGTTCCTCGAGGCGAAGGCCGACGGCCAGACGCCCGTCATCCCGGAGGACGTGGGCGAGCCCGCACCGGTTGTGGACCTCATGGCGGCGCTCAAGGCGAGCCTCGCCGCAAGCGGCGGCGACGGCGGGGAGAAGGCAGCCGCGAAGCCGGCGCGCAAGCGGTCCTCCAAGGAGCAGCTCTCGATCGAGGACGCCAAGCTCCGCAAGGTCGACGGCGGGAAGGAGACCGAGCCGGCGGAGTCCGCCCAAGAGGAGGACGCCAAACCCGCTCCGGCGAGGGCGCGCAAGCGCAAAGTCTCATAGCGCCGGCCTGAAGGGCGGCAGGAAACCGGCGTTTCCGCTGGAAGCACATTGGATTTTGCCCGTCCGCGTGTGATGATTCCCGGCCCGTGGAATTCCAACGCGATGAACGAGTCGAGCGGCGTCGCGCCCGGCGCCGCCAGATCCGCAGGCGGCGTCTCGCGGCACTCCTCGTCGTTGGCGGAGTCGCAGCGCTCGTCGCGATCAGCACGACATCACTTCTCGGTCCGAGCAAGGGCAGCAAGGCCGAGTCGCGATCCGCTGCGCCCACCGAGCTCCCGCGCGGCGGGACGACGATCCTGCCCGGGTTCAAGGTGGTGGCCTTCTACGGGGCACCGGGCGGGGATCGGCTGGGCGTCCTCGGCTCCGGGAGTCCGCTCGCCGTCGCGGAGCGTTTGAGCGACACGGCGCTCGACTACGAGTCGCTCGAACGCAAGGTCCTGCCCGCGTTCGAGTTGATCGCGACGATCGTCCACCCGGTGCCCGGCGACGACGGCATGTTCCGGTCACGGGTCTCGGATGACGTGATCCAGAAGTACCTCGACGCGGCACGCCAGGAGCGGGCGATCCTCATCCTGGACATCCAGCCCGGCCGCGCCGACTTCATGGACGAGGTGCGTCACTACACGGAGTGGCTCAAGAATCCCGACGTCTCGCTGGCCATCGACCCCGAGTGGAGCATGCGGGCGGGTGAGATCCCCGGGAAGGTGATCGGCTCCACGACCGCGGCGAAGGTCAATGAGGTGTCCGCCTACCTCGACCAGATCGTGAAGGACGACAACCTGCCGCAGAAGCTCCTGCTGGTGCACGAGTTCACCGAGAGCATGATCGAGAACCGCAAGGGCCTGGTTCAGCGCCCGAACCTCGCGATCGTCTTCAACGTGGACGGCTTCGGTACCCCCGAGGCCAAGATGGGCAAGTACGCCGACCTCACCACCGACCCGGATCGCCCGGAGTTCGTGTTCACCGGCTTCAAGCTCTTCTTCGAGGAAGACACGCGCAACGGCAGCCGCATGATGACGCCGTTCGAGGTGCTCGACCTGGAGCCGCAGCCGGACGTCGTCGTCTACGAGTAGACGCGTCTAAGCCGCGATCTCACCGGCCGCCACGAGGGTCCACGGCGTGTCCTCGTCATCGGTGAGCTGCAGGATGAAGCGTTCCGTGAACGCGACCTCGCGGTCCTTGTCGCCGGAGACGACCGCCACCGTGTCGCGGTCCTCGATGTAGCGCACCCCCCTGACGCGGGCGTCGACGGCCACCCGGACCGGCTCGGTCGGCTCCAGCTTGGAGACCGTCGCCGTCTGCATTTTCGGCCCGCGGATCACGAGACGCGTCTTCGGCCCGTTGGGCCGAAGGAGCTCCTCCGCGATCGTCGGTGGTGCGATGTCGAGCAGCGCGCCGTCGTCGCCGTCCACCGCCTCGGCCCAGGCGGAGATCGCGCGGCGCACCGACACCTCGATGACGTCCGGGTCGACGCGCCCGTCGACCAGCGCGAGATCGCGCGCGGCCATGAGGGCGTCGTCGGAGAAGTCGACGTCCACGAGCTCCCCGAGGCGGGTGCCCACCGGCGCCCGGTCCTCCACGCCGCGCTCGACGACGACCTCGTCCCGGATCGACGCGACGTCCTCGTCCGGGCGCGCCACGAGCGGGTCGGTGAGGTTGTGCTCTCCCTCCACGTCCTGCTCGATCGACAGCAGTATCCAGTGCCCGTCGCGGACGCCGAGGGTCCAGTACTCGCGCAGGTACGCCTCGCGTGAAGGATTGCCGCCGTGCGAGATCTCGCGTCCGTGACGATCGATCACGTAGTCGTCCATGAACGCGGAGACTCGCACGACCATGAGGTCCCGCGTATCGTCCTCGCGGTTGGTCAGGCCGACATACTCGACGTTGAGCTGCTTGACCCCGACGCGGTTGTGCCAGCCCTTGCTCGCGAAGTCGTCGAGGCGCCGCGACCACTCGATCATGAGGTCGGGGGCCACCATGCGGCGCAGGGCGTCTTGGTCGTTCGCGTCCCACGCGATCTGGATGTCGCGGAACAAGCGGTCGGCGGACTGGACGACCTGCTCCGGGCTGAAGTAGCTGTCGTCCTCCGCCGCGGCAAGCGCCGCGGGTGGTACCTCCTTCGCCCGTCGCTTGCGCTTGTCGGACGTCGACTTGTCGCGCCACTCCGCGTACTGGCGGCTCCACGTCGCGGCACGCATCTGCCCCCGCTGCGCGACCTTCCCAAGGAGCCACACAGTCACGAAGAAGGCCAAGATGAGCAGGAGACCGACGAGCACCGCGCGGGGGTCGCTGGTGATGACGATTGGGCCGCCGCCGCCGCCACCGCCACCGCCTCCGCCGAAGCCGCCACCGCCACCGCCTCCGCCACCGCCGCCGCCGCCGAAGCCGGAGCTGCCGCCACCGGCGGCGCCGAGGACGGGATTCGGAGCGGTGATCGTCGAGACCGCACGCGCCACGGGCGTCAGCACGAGCAACGCCGCGCCTGCGATCACGGCTCCGGACCGATGTGTCATCGCACCAAGTGTACGTCGCCCGCTCGCAGCCCCGGCCGGGACCGGGCGGGGTCAGGCGGCGGGCAGTTCGTCCGGCTCGCCCGAGTCGACGTCGGCGGGCTCGTCGGCGGCCCCATTGCCGTCGTCGGCCTCCCCGTCGAAGTCGTCGGGGCCCGATCCCTCCTCGACGGGGGCGATCCCCGAGACCTGGTCCTCGTCGCCGAGCACCATGAGGCGCACACCCTCCGTCGAGCGGCCCTGACGCCTGATCGATGCGACCTCGATGCGGATGACCTGGCCGAGCATCGAGATCAGCAGGAGCTCCTGGCCTTCGCGGACCGGGCGGGCGGTGATGAGCTCGCCCTTACGGTCGGTGACCTTGATCGTGCGGACGCCCTGCGTGGGCCGGCCCTTGCGCGGGTAGTCGGCCATGGCCGTGCGCTTGCCGTACCCGTTGCCCGTCACGACGAGGAGGTCCTCCTCGTCGTGCGCGACGCAGAGGGAGAGCACGCGGTCCTCGGGCTTCAGCGTCATCGCCTTGACGCCCATCGTGTCGCGGCCCATGGGGCGGCACTGACTTTCGTGGAACCGCGCCGCCTGACCCCGGGCGGAGACGATGAGGACGTCGTCGTCGCCCTCGGTGAGCGTCGCCCCGATGAGCTCGTCGCCGTCGTTGAGGCGGATGGCGATGATGCCCGCCTCCTTCAGGATGGTGTCGTACGCCTTGAACTCGGTCTTCTTGACCATGCCGTCCCGCGTCGCCAGGACGAGGTAGCGGCCGTCGCCGTAGTCGCGGGTGTTGAAGACCTGGCGGACCTCCTCGTCGGGCTTCAGCGCGAGGACGTTCGCGATGTGGCGGCCTCGGGCGTCGCGGGCGGCCGGCGGCAGCTCGTGCACCTTCTGGCGGTACACGCGGCCCTGGTTGGTGAAGAAGAGCAGCCAGTCGTGCGTGGAGGCGATGAACAGGTGGTCGACGTAGTCCTCGTCCTTGACCTTCGCCCCGCGCAGCCCCTTGCCGCCCCGCCGCTGCGCACGGTAGGTGGTGACCGGGAGGCGCTTGATGTAGCCACCGGCCGTGATGGAGATGACCATCTCCTCGTCGGCGATGAGGTCCTCGATGTCGATCTCGCCCTCGGCGGCGATGATCTCCGTGCGCCGCTCGTCGCCGAAGCGCTCCCGGATGTCGAGGAGCTCGTCGCGGATCACGGCGTAGACCCTCGCCTCGTCGCCGAGGATCGCCCGCAGCTCCGCGATCGTGACCATGAGCTCGGCGTGCTCCTCCTCGACCTTGCCGACCTCGAGCTGGGTGAGGCGCTGGAGGCGCAGGTCGAGGATCGCGCGGGCCTGCACCTCGGTGAGGTCGAACCTGGTCATGAGGCCGGTTCTGGCCTCCTCCGGGTCGACGCTGCCCCGGATGAGCTCGATGATCTCGTCGAGGTTTCGGAGCGCGATGAGCAATCCCTCGAGGATGTGCGCGCGCTGCTCGGCCCGGTTGAGGCGGAACCGCGATCGGCGGGTAATGACCTCTTTCTGGTGGTCGAGGTAGTGCCTGATGAAGGCGTGCAGCCCGAGGGTGCGCGGCGCCCCGTCGACGAGGGCGACGGCGTTGACCCCGAACGTCACCTGCGCCTGCGTGTGCTTGTAGATCTTGTTGAGCGCGACCTTCGGAACGGCGTCCCGCTTGAGCTCGATGACGACACGCAGCCCATCGCGGCCGCTCTCGTCGCGCACGTCCTCGTGGCTCGCGATCTCCGGAATGACCTTGTCCTTCGCGAGCTCGGCGAGCTTGCGAACGAACTCGGCGGTGCCGACCTGGTACGGCAGCTCGGTGAAGATGATCGCGTTCTTGCCGTGCTTGAGCGGCTCGTTGTGCGCCCGCGCGCGCAGCACGACGCGGCCCCGGCCGGTGCGGTAGGCGTCGGCGATGCCGCCGCGTCCGACGATGAACCCGCCGGTCGGGAAGTCCGGGCCGTGGACGTGGCGCATGAGGCCGTCCACGTCGATTCCGGGATCGTCGATCATCGCGACGGTGGCGTCGGCGATCTCGCGGAGGTTGTGCGGGGGGATGTTCGTCGCGACGCCGACGGCGATGCCCGCGGAGCCGTTCACGAGGAGCGCCGGGAAGCGCGCCGGCAGGACCGTGGGCTCTGTCTGCTTGTCGTCGTAGTTCGGGACGACGTCGACGGTGTCCTCGTCGATGTCCCGCAGCATCTCCGCGGCGAGCCTCGCGAGACGTGCCTCGGTGTAGCGGTACGCCGCGGCGGGGAAGTCGTTCGAGCCGAAGTTGCCCTGGCCGTCGATCAGCGGGTAGCGGCTGGAGAAGTCCTGTGCGAGCCGCACGAGGGCGTCGTAGATCGCGCCGTCGCCGTGCGGGTGGAGCTTGCCCATCACCTCGCCGACGACGTTCGCGCACTTGACGTACGAGCGGTCCGGCTGCAGCCCCATCGAGTGCATCGTGAACAGGATGCGGCGGTGAACGGGCTTCAGCCCGTCGCGTACGTCGGGGAGCGCCCGGCCCACGATCACGCTCATCGCGTAGTCGAGGTACGACGAGCTCATCTCCAGCTCGAGGTCGCGCGGCTCGATCCGGCCGTGTCGATCGACCGACACTACTCGCCCCCGTCACCACGGCACTTCGGCGGCCGATGACCCGGGCCGTCGGCCCGGGTCACATGCCAACCGGGGATGGATTTCCCCCGCATCAACTTGATCCGCGGCAAGTTGATGCCATGGCTAGACGTCAAGGTTCTTGACTTTCTGCGCGTTGTGCTCGATGAAGGCGCGGCGGGGTTCGACCTGGTCGCCCATGAGGACGCTGAAGAGTTCGTCGGCGACCGCGGCGTCCTCCATCTCCACGCGCTGCAGTATGCGCCGGTCGGGATCCATCGTCGTCTCCCAGAGCTGCTCGTGGTTCATCTCGCCCAGGCCCTTGAACCGCGCGAGCTGGATGCCCTCCCGGCAGAGGTCGAGCACCGTCGTCCGCAACGCGTCGAACGTGGCGGCGTCGCGCGACTTCGCTCCCCGGCGGACGACGAACGGCGCCTGCCCCACCTGCTCGCGCAGCTGGACGCGGATCGCGCGGAGCCGCTGCAGCTCACGGGTTGCGTAGATCCCGAACGGGATCGCAGCGGTGCGAGCCTCCCCGGTGCGGCTCTGCACGGACTTGGCGTAGACGATCTGGCGGTCCTCGTCGATTCGGTCGACCGTGAGCGTCGCCGTCGACGAGCCGGCGCCCGCAACGGCGGTCGCGAGGGCCTGGAGGTCGGCAGGCTCGATCTCGATCAGGCCGTTGACCTGGAGGAAGTCGACGAGTCCGCCGCCGTAGATGCCGCGCAGGGCGGCCGTCCAGCCATCGTGCTCGCGCAGGGACCGCTGGTAGCGCTGGAAGCGCGCCTTGGTCATCGCCGAAGGGCCGCCGTTGCCGTTGGAGAGGACCTGCAGGTCGCCGACGTTCCGGTCGAGGAGCCAGTCCTCGAGGTCGGCCTCCTTCTCGATGTACTGCTCCTGGTTGCCCTGCTTGACCTTGTAGAGCGGCGGACAGGCGATGTACACGTAGCCGGCGTCGATGAGCTGCGGCATCTGCCGGAACAGGAACGTGAGGATGAGCGTGCGGATGTGCGCGCCGTCGACGTCGGCGTCCGTCATGAGCACGAGCTTGTGGTACCGGGCCTTCGTGAGGTCGAACTCCTCGCCGATGCCGGTGCCCATCGCGCCGATGATCGCCTGGATCTCGGTGTTGGACAGGACCTTGTCGAACCTGGCCTTCTCGACGTTGATGATCTTGCCGCGGAGCGGCAGGATCGCCTGGAAGCTCGCCTGCCGGGCACGGACCGCGGAGCCGCCGGCGGAATCGCCCTCGACGAGGAAGATCTCGGTGTTGCCTGGGTCCCGGTCCGAGCAGTCGTGCAGCTTTCCCGGCAGCGCGGTGTCGAGCACGCCCTTGCGGCGGGCGAGGTCGCGGGCCTTGCGCGCGGCGAGCCGCGCCTGCGCCGCCGAGATCACCTTCTGGCAGATCGCCCGACCCTCGGTCGGGTGCTCCTCGAGGTACTCCTTGAGCCGCTCGTTGACGACGCGTGCGACGAAGCCCTGGATCTCTGAGTTGCCGAGCTTCGTCTTCGTCTGCCCCTCGAACTGGGGCTCCCGGAGCTTCACGGAGATGATCGCGGTGAGCCCCTCACGGGTGTCGGCGCCCTCGAGGTTGTCCTCCTTCTCCTTGAGGAGTCCCTTCTCGCGTGCGTACGTGTTGATGGTCCCCGTGAGCGCCGTGCGGAACCCGGAGAGGTGCGTGCCGCCCTCGTGGGTGTTGATGTTGTTCGCGTAGCTGTGGACGGCCTCGGTGTACCCGCCCGTCCACTGGAGCGCGACCTCGAGGACCCCCTCCTCGCCCTCCGCCTCGAAGTACGCGACGTCCTTGTGAATGGGGTCGCGGCCCTTCTCGTTGAGGAAGCGCACGAAGTCGACGACGCCGCCCTCCGCGTGGAAGGTGACCTCTTCCCGCGGTCCGCGCTCGTCGACCAGCACGATCGTGAGCCCGCGGGTGAGGAACGCGGTGTCGCGGAAGCGCTGCGCCAGGGTGTCGAAGTCGAACACCGGGTCGTCGAAGATGTCCGCGTCGGGCTTGAACGAGATCGTCGTCCCGGTGATGTCGGTCGGCTCCCCCTGCTCGATGCCGCCCTGCGGCTCACCGCCGTTCGCGTAGCGCTGGCGCCACACGAAGCCCTCGCGACGGACCTCGGCGGTCAACGACTCCGAGAGCGCGTTGACGACGGAGACGCCCACGCCGTGGAGGCCTCCGGAGACCTTGTAGCCCTCCCCGCCGAACTTCCCGCCGGCGTGCAGGACGGTGAGCACGACCTCGAGGGCGCTCTTGCCGCCCTGATCGGCCATCTCCGAGACGGGGATGCCACGCCCGTTGTCGGAGACCGTGCAGGCCCCGTCCGGGTGGAGGGTGACCTCGATGCGGTCGCAGTAGCCGGCCATCGCCTCGTCGACGCTGTTGTCGACCACCTCGTAGACGAGGTGATGGAGGCCCCTCGGCCCGGTCGAGCCGATGTACATGCTTGGGCGCTTGCGAACCGCTTCGAGACCCTCGAGGACGGTGATGTCCTGCGCGTCGTAGCGCGCCTCGGGCTCGTGCTGTTCGGGGGTGTTTTCTGCCAAGTTCTCCGGGACTTTCGTAGTGACCCGAAGGGTATCACTCCCCCCGGCCGACACGCCCGATGTTTTTCCCTCTTTGCAGGGATTTTCGTTTCGCACGAGCCACGGCCATCTGGCCCGCCGCCGCCCGCTCGAGCAGGTCCCGCAGCGCCGGATCGGAGACGTCCGCGACGGCCGCCCGGGCGGCCTCGACCTCCTCCGCGGTCGGGCGGACGGCGGGTCGCGCACGACCGGGGGGCGGGGCCGGGATCACATGGTCGCCGACCACGAAGCGGATGGCCGTGACCGGGGTGTCCGGGACCTCCCGCGCGAGCCGGTTGCGAAGCAGCTCGCGACGCGCGTCGAGTTCCTGCGCCCAGCCCGCGGACGCGCAGGCGACGTTGACGACACCCGCCCGGCTTCGCCGGACGACCACGGAGTTGGCGGCCGCCTGGCGCCCGGCCACCTCCTGCCACGCCGCCTGGAGCCGGGCGAGCTCCGAACCCGGCGCCGCCGAGCCCGGACGGTATCTGCCGAGGCGGTCGCCGACCGCGACCGGCTCTCGCCGGTAGCGTCGCCGGCGAGTGCTACCGGACATGCCCGGCCTCGACGTGCAGGTGGTGCGCCGCTCCCGCGCCCTCGGCGAGCGCCGCGGCGTCGGGGTCGGCACTGGTGACCCAAGACTGCCCGTGGCCGGCGAGCGCGGCGAGCAGGAGGCGGCGGCGGGCCGGATCGAGCTCGCTCAGCACGTCGTCCAGCAGCATGATCGGGGTGGCGGAGCGCACGGCCAGATGATCCCTGCACGCCAGCAGGAATGCCAGCACGGCCGTGCGCTGCTCGCCCTGGCTGCCCATCCGCCGCAGATCGTGACCTCCGACCCCGATCCACAGGTCATCGCGATGGGGACCGGACAGGGTCTGCGCTGCCTGCACGTCACGCTCACGGGTACGCGCGAACACGGCCTCGAGCGCGTCCCCGATCCCATCCGGCTCGACACCGTCGAGCGACGCGGGAGCGTGCTCGAGCGCCAGCCGGCCACCCGCGCCGCCCCCGAGGGCTTGCAGCCATTCGGCGAACGGCGTCGTCAGCGCGGCGACGGCCGCGACTCGCGCCTGCGCAACCCTCGTGCCGAGCTCGACGCACGTCCGGTCCCACGGCATGAGGCCGCCGGGCGCGGCCGTGCCGGCCCGGACGCGCCGAAGCAGCGCGTTTCGCTGGGCAACGGCGGCGAGATAGCCCGACAGCGTCTCGCTGTACCCCGAGTCGGCGCCCTCGATCAACCGGTCCAGCGCGCGGCGGCGGGCGGCGGGCGGGCCCTTGACCGATCGGAGCTCCTCCGGGAGGAACACGAGCACGGCGCCGGGCAGCCGCCACGGCCCGAGCGACCGGACCGCCTCCCCGTCACGGCGCAGCCGCCTGCCGAGGCCCGGCTGGAATCCGATCTCCCGCACCTGACTCCCGCCGGGGCCGTCGATGTCGGCGACGATGTGCAGCGCCTCGGCACCGGTGCGCACGATCTCGGCTTCGCGCGAGGTGCGTGGCGACACCCCGATGGTCGCCAGCGTGATCGCCTCGACCAGCGACGTCTTTCCCGCCCCGTTGGGCCCGCTGACCACGATCAGCCCCGGGTCGACCTCCAGCGTGACGCGGCCCCACGACCGCACGTCTGCGATCTGGAGCCGTCGGATGGCCCAGGCCGGGCGCGCCCCCGTGCTGCGGTCAGGTGAGCGGGGCGTGACCGCCGCCCCCGGCGGGCGCAATCCGGGCTCGGCCAGAGTGGCTGCGCCCTCACCGACCCCGAATTCTTCCTCAGACGTTGAGGCGGATGGGCATGAGGAGGTAGCGGTACCCGTCATCGCCTCCCTGGAGCAGCCCGGGTCGAAGCGGGCTGATGAGCCCGAGCCGAAGCTCGTCGCCGGTGACGCTGTCGACGCCGTCGCGCAGGAACTCGGCGTTGAAGCCGATCTCGAGGGCCTCGCCGGAGAACGCGACGGGGAGCGACTCGTGGCCCTCGCCCAATTGCTCGCTCACCGCCGACACCGTGACCTGCCCCTGATCGAACGCCAGCCGGATCGGCGCGCTGCGCTGAGCGAGGACGCCGATGCGCGACAGCACGGCGACGAACTCCCCACGGTCGAACGCCACCTCGTGCTCGAACCGATCCGGGATCAGCTGCCGGTAGTCCGGGAACTGCCCGTCGATCAGGCGGCTGGTGAGGCGGGCCCCGCCGATGCGAAAGAGCGCCTGCGCCTCGGTGATGACCAACTCGATCTCGGTGGCCTTCATCGCGGCGGCGAGGCGGCCGACCTCCTGCAGCGCGCGCGCCGGGATGATCGCCTCTCGCGTGTCGGCCGGTGGCGACTCCAGCGGGGTCTGCATCACCGACAGCCGGTACGAGTCGGTCGCCACCATGGTGATGCCGTCCGGCCCGACGCGCACGAGCACGCCGGTGAGCACCGGCCGCGTGTCGTCCCGCGACGCCGCCCGGGCGACGCGGTCGGCCGTCACGACGAACGGCTCCACGGGGAGGATGAGTCCCGATCCCTCATCCGCCGGGAGGTCGGGGAAGTCGGCCGCCTGGAGGCAATTCAGCGAGAACGACGACTGCCCGCCGCTGACGCCGACGACGCCCTCGTTGACGCGATGCTCCATCGTGACGGGGCCGGCGGCCATGGTGCGCACGATGTCCGCGGACAGGCGAGGCAGCACCACGGCACCCGCATCCTCGATCGCCGCATCCACCGGAACCCGCAGTGACAACTCCATGTCGGTCGCCGCGAGCTCCACCTGACCGGCGGTCGCGTCGAGGCGCACCTGCCCCAGCACCGGAATGGTGCTCTTGGAGGAGGCGGCGCGGGAGGCCAGGGCGAGCTTGGACGCAAGCTCGTCGCGCTGCGAGGTGAGGCGCATCTCAAGAAGACTACCGTCTGGAACGGACGGCCGGTCCCCCGTTGTGGATGGGCGCGCCGCGGTGTGGTCCGGGTGATGAAACCAAAATGAAAATGATTGGTCGTGGTGGTGATCGGGCGTGTGAGCGGTGTTCATGAGACCGGTTCCCCCTGCGTCCGGCAGGGACATCCGTGGGGCGACCGTGGGGGGGAGGGGGGGAGAACAGGTCGGTTGTCGCACGTCCGACGGCAGGGCGATGTCGCGAGCGGTCCAGGTGGTCTGAAAGGGCGGAGGACGATGCGGGCCGTCCACGGCGGCGTGTGGACGGAGAGCCCTCCTGCCGTGCCTGGCGGAGGCTAGGGCTGGTTCTTGAGCCGGTGGGTGAGGGTCTGGACGGCCGCGAAGATCTCGCCTTCGTCGGACATCTGCTTGCCGACCTTGTTGACCGCGTAGATGACGGTCGTGTGGTCCCGGCCGCCGAACGCCCGCCCGAGGGCGGGAAGCGAGCTCTGGGTGAGCTCGCGGGACAGGTACATGGCAACCTGCCGCGGCACGACCACGCGCTTGTCGCGCTTGTCACCGACGAGCTCCGCCAGCGACAGGCCGTAGTGGCGGCAGACCTCCTCCTGGATCGCTTCGACGCTGATGGAGGCGCAGTCGGAGGGGAAGTACGCGCGCAGGACCTCGCGGGCGAGGTCGACGGTGACCGGCACCTTCGCATGGGAGGCCTGCGCGACGACCCGGATGAGCGCCCCTTCCAACTCTCGCACGTTGTCCTGCAGGCGCGCTGCGACGAAGGAGAGCACCTCGGGATCCTGGATCTGATACCCGCCGGCCTGCACCTTCTTCCGCAGGATCGCGATGCGCGTTTCGAGGTCGGGGGGCTGGACGTCGGTGATGAGCCCCATCTCGAACCGTGAGCGCAGGCGCGCCTCGAGGGTGGCCATGGCCTTCGGCGGGCGGTCCGAGGAGATCACGATCTGCTTGCCGGCCTCGTGGAGGTCGTTGAACGTGTGGAAGAACTCCTCCTGCGTCTGGTCCTTGCCCTCGAGCATCTGGATGTCGTCGATGAGCAGGACGTCGACCCCGCGGTAGCGTTCCTTGAACGCCTGGGTCCCGCCCTCACCGAGGGCGGTGATGAAGTCGTTCGTGAACGTCTCCACGGACACGTATCGCACGGTGAGCGCGGGGTGGTTGCGGACAACGAAGTGGCCGATCGCCTGCAGCAGGTGGGTCTTTCCCAGTCCCACCCCGCCGTAGAGAAAGAACGGGTTGAACGACTGGGCCGGCTGCTCGGCGACCGCGAGCGCGGCCGCGTGGGCGAACCGGTTCGACTGCCCGGTCACGAAGTGCTCGAAGGTGAACCGCTCCTGCAGCCGCCCGTGGACGCGCCCGGCGGCCGGGTGCGGGAACTCGGCGGCGCGATCTGCGCCCGCCCGGGGCTGGGCGACCGGGTGCTCGGGGTCGACGGGCGACACGACGACCTCGACCGCGATATCGGTACCGAGGACCTCGAAGAGCGCGTCCTTCAGCACCGCCTGGTAGCGCTGCGCGACCCAGCTGCGGGCGAACTCGGTCTCGACTGCGAGCACGATGCGGTCACCCTCCAGCCGGATGGCGCGCGTGTTCGAGAAAGCCAGGCTGTAGGTGGCCCCGTTGAGCGTCGCCTGCAGGCAGCCGAGGACCTGCTCCCAGACCGCCTGGACCTGCTCCTCCGGAGCGGTGTCGGGTGCGCCGAGCTGGCTCAAAAGAGCGTGGCGACCAGGTTGGCGCCCTGCCCGGTCAGCGACCTCGCGCCATCCGCGGCCCGACCGACCAGCCCCCGGTGCTCGAGCATGACGAGCTCACGGCCGCAGGTCCCCACCGGGATCGCGAGCTCGGCCGCAATGGCCTGCGGATCCGCCGGCGCCATCTCGACCAGGAGCGCCATGATGCGGCGTGCCTGCTCCGACGGCTCCGGCGGAGGGAGCGCGGCGACCTCGTGCGGCAGGCTGAGCGTCAGGACGGTGCCCCCCCGCAGGTTGTCGTCCAGGTCCATGGTCCCGCCGTGCGCCTCCATGGCCGCGGCGATGATCGGGAGCCCCGACCCGACGCCGCGGGCGATGGCGCGCACCCGGTCGCACGCGGTGGAGTACCCCGGCTCGACCGCGCGCGCCTTGTCGGCGATTCCCGGACCGCAGTCGGACACGCGGAGGCGCGCGCCTCCGCGGTCGACCGTGACGCACGCGCCGCGAAACTCCGCGTGCACGAGGTTCTCCACGGCTTCGCGCACCGCGAGCGGCGGGATGAGCGACGTGGCCGCCGCGAGCGTGAAGAGCCGTTCGACCAGGCCGGCGTCGTCACCGGCGATCTCTTCGACACTGGGTGGCTCGTCCGGTGACGACCACCGGGCGAAGCGCGCACAGGGCTCGCGCCGCGGCGGCGAGGGCCGGGTGTTGAGGGGTGCGATGAGGGTGGTTGCGCTGGTCATTCGGGCGAGAGGTGGGCGATCGTACAACGCCCCCGGCCCGCCCGAAAGGGGGGCGACGGCCTGTGGAGAGGAAAGTGACGTGGGTGCGGCAAAATTTGCGCACGGTCGTGTCACGAGGGTGAGGTTTGATCGCGAGAAGTCGCTCTGAGCAGGGACTTTCACTTGTCCACACGACTTTCCACAGTTGTGGACGTGGGTCGGTGCGAACCGGGCCGGCGGGTCGTCGCGGGTGTTGACGCCCCGTCGAGCGAAGCCCCGTCCCGGGCGTGGCTGCGGGCGGCGCTCTGGTACACTCGACGGCCGCGGCGCCGGGCCCACTTGCGGCTCGTGCCATCAGCCTGCCCACGACCGAAGATGAGGCCTCGTGAAGAGGACATACCAGCCGAATACGCGGAAGCGGAAGAAGACGCACGGGTTCCGCAAGCGTATGAGCACGCGCGCAGGCCAGGCCATCCTCCGCCGCCGGCGGGCGAAGGGCCGCGCCCGGCTGTCCGCGTAGGCTTGGCAGGCGTGGACGGCGCCGACCTGACACCTCGCGCGCGGCGCGCGCGGCTCACCCGGTCCGGGGACTTCGACGCCGTCTATCGGCGCGGACGATCCGCCGCGGGCCGCCACCTCGTGCTCTACGCGTTCCGCCGCGACGACGCGCCGTCCGGTCATCCAGCCCGGCTGGGCGTCTCGGTCTCGCGCCGCGTCGGCGGCGCGGTGGAGCGCAACCGGCTGAAGCGCGTGCTCAAGGAGCGCTTCGCGGAGATCGCGGGCGACATGCCCGGCGGGACCGACTTCGTGGTCATCGCCCGCGCGGGGTCGTTCGAGTATCTCGAGGAGCATGGAAGCGCCGCCCTCGGCGAGCGCCTCGCGGAGCTCGCGCGCAAGCTCACGGGCGAAGGAGCCCGGGCCGCGTGATCCGGGCCATCGCGACCGCCCCCATCCGCGTGTATCAGCGACTCGTCTCGCCGCTCCTGCGCCCGCGGTGCAAGTACGTGCCGAGCTGCTCCGAGTACGCCGTCCTCGCCATCCGGGAGTTCGGGGTGGCGCGCGGGCTCGTGCTGGCGTGTTGGCGCCTCCTGCGGTGCAACCCGGCCTCGCACGGCGGGGTTGACTACCCGGTCGATCAACGGGTGTTTCGCCGGTGAACCCATTCGGTTTTCTCGAGGAGCCGCTCGACAATTTCCTGACGTTCCTGAACGAGCAGGCCAACCTCACCTACGGGTGGGCGATCGTGGTGCTCACGGTCTGCGTGCGCATCCTCATCCTCCCGCTCTTCATCAGCCAGTACCGGTCCGGACGGCGGATGCAGGAGATCGCGCCGTTGGTCAAGCAGGTCCAGGCGAAGTACAAGGGCGACAAGCGCAAGACGCAGGAAGAGACGATGCGGCTCTTCCAGGAGCACAAGGTCAACCCCTTCGGGTCGTGCCTGCCGATGGTGGTCCAGATCCCCGTGTTCATCTCCCTCTACTTCGTGCTGAAGAACTTCTCGCAGCAGCAGACCACGGGCGACCTCGGGTTCATGGGGATCATCCCCGACATCTCCGAGCAGTTCCGGGATCTCGGGTGGGTTGCGGTCCTGCTCGCGCTGATCTACGGCCTTTCCCAGCTCCTCGCGAGCGAGGTCTCGATGGCCACCCAGCCGCAGACGAGCGAGTGGCAGCGCAAGCTCTTCCGGATCATGCCGCTGTTCATCGTCGCGGGCCTGTTCTTCTACCCGAACGTCCCGGCGGGGCTGGTCCTCTACTGGATGACCACCAACCTCTGGACCTGCGGTCAGCAGGTGGTGCTCAAGCGACGCCTCGGCCCGCTCAATCTCGTCACCGCGCCGTTGGCGGTGGACGAGCCGGCGGTCGAGGCGCCGAAGCCCGCCAAGACGGCGAAGCCGGCGCAAGCGCAGACGCGGGCCGCGACGACGCCAACCGAGGCGGCCAAGCGCGCGGAGGGCAACGGCTCGCCCGGAACGACGCAGAAGAAGCCGCGCCCCAAGGGCGGCGCCCAGAGCCAGCGGCGGAGGCCTCCGAAGAAGCGATGAGCGAGGCGAGCGCAGCCCTCGAGCGGATGTTCACGGCGATCCTGTCCGGGATGGGCCTGGCGGGCGACGTCCGGGTGACCGAGAACGGCGACGGGGCCATCGCCGTCGTCGTGGAGGGTGAGGGCACGGATGCGCTGATCGGGCGCGACGGAGCGGTGATCGACGCGCTCCAGTACCTGGCGCACCAGACGGCACTGCGGGCCAGCGGCGGCGAGCCGCGCAAGGTAAGCGTCGACGCCGACGGATACCGGGAGCGCCGGCAGCGCCAGCTCGAGCGCCTCGCCGACCACGCCGCGAGCGAGGCGATCGAGCATCGCGAGGAGATCGAGCTCGATCCGATGACCCCGCACGACCGGCGCATCGTGCACATGGCGCTCGCCGATCGGACGGACATCGTCACCCGGAGCGAGGGCGACGAGCCGCACCGCCGGATCGTCGTGCTGCCCGCCGACCTCGCCGATTAGGTCCATCTCCGCGGAGCCGGTCGGGCTCGCCCCGATGTTTCACGTCAAACATTCGCGCCTGCGACGGCCGACCGGGCTGCCGATGTGACCGGTCCTGCGACCCGTCTGATCGACCTCTGCGCCACGATGGGCGTGCCGCTCACGCTCGATGCGGCGGGGCGCCTCGTCGCGTTGCTCGACCGCATGTCCGTCGAGCCGCAGAACCTCACCGCGATCGACGTCCACGAGACCGGCCTCGACCGCCACCTCGCCGACAGCCTCAGCGGGCTGGTGCTCGACGTCGTCCGCGGCGCCGACACCATCGTCGATCTCGGCAGCGGCGGGGGCTTCCCCGGGATCCCGCTGGCCATCGCGTGTCCGGAATGTGCGGTCACGTTGGTGGAGAGCGAGCGCCGAAAGGCGGGCTGGCTGGCGCGGGCGACGGCGGATTTGCCTAACGTACGCATCGTGGGGGAACGCACGGAGACGCTTGCGCGCGAGGAACGGGAGCGCTGGTCGGTTGCGACCGCTCGGGCGCTCGGATCCCTGGCGACCGCGCTCGAGCTCGCCGCTCCGCTCGTGGCGTACGGCGGGACCCTCGTGGTCTGGCGCGCGGCCCGCAACCCCGAGGACGAAGCCTCTGCGGCGCGCGCATGCCACCAGCTGGGGTTCGCTCCCGGCCCGGTGACCGCGGTCCACCCCGTCGCGGGAGCCGAACGCCACCTTCACGAGTTCAGGAAGGACGCGCCCACACCGAACCGCTTCCCCCGGCGCCCCGGCCGCGCCGCGAAGCGCCCCCTGGGATGATCTACGCGGTCGTCAATCAGAAGGGTGGCGTCGGCAAGACGACCACTTCGGTGAACCTCGCGGCCTGCCTCGCCGACCACGGGCATCGCACGCTGCTCGTCGACATCGACCCACAGGCCAACGCCACGAGCGGGCTCGGCGTCGTGCGGCCCGAGCCGACGATGGCCGAGATTCTGCTCGACGGGAGGGATCTGGTCGATGCGATCATCCCGACCCGCGTCGAGGGCCTCGACATCGCGCCTTGTGCACCGGATCTGGCCGGGGCGGCGGTCGAGCTGCCCGCCCGTGCCGACCGTGAACGGCTGCTGGCGCGGGCGCTCGCGCCGGTCGCGGGCCGCTACCGGTTCGTCTTTCTCGACTGCCCCCCGTCGCTCGACCTGCTCACCGTCAACGCGCTCGTCGCCGCGCAGCGCCTGATCGTGCCGGTCCAGTGTGAGTTCTACGCCCTGGAGGGCCTCACCCGCCTGCTCGAGACCGTCACCGCGGTGCAGGCGAGCCTGAACCCCGAGCTGCGGGTCGCGGGGATGCTCATGACCATGCACGACCCGCGCACGCGCGTGAGCGGGGAGGTCATTGCCGAGGTGCGGCGGCATTTCGGCGATCTCGCATTCCGAACGGTGATCCCGCGCAACGTCCGTCTCGCCGAGGCCCCGTCGCACGGCGAGCCCGTGATCCGCTACGACCCCTCGTCCACCGGTGCGGCCGCCTATGCGGCGGCCGCCAAGGAGGTTGCCGATCGTGACTGAACCCTCCCAACGACTCGGCCGCGGGCTCGCGGCGCTCCTGGGCGGTCCGGCGCCCATGGGCGTCACGGCCGGCGGCGGCTTGCTCGAGCTCGACGTCGCGGCGATCCGGCGAAACCCCGCCCAGCCGCGACGCCGCTTCGACGAGGCGGCGCTCGATGCCCTCGCCGAGTCGATCCGAGCGACCGGCCTCGTGCAGCCGGTGGTCGTGCGCCCGCTCGCGGAAGGGGGATACGAGCTGATCGCGGGGGAGCGGCGGTGGCAGGCCGCCCGCCGGGCCGGATTGCGGCGCATCCCTGCGCTCCTGCGCGAGGCCGACGAGCGCGAGCGGCTCGAGCTGGCCCTGGTCGAGAACGTCGTCCGGGAGGATCTCAACCCGGTGGAGCTCGCCCATGCCGTGGCGGCGCTCGTGGAGGACTTCGGCCAGACGCACCAGCAGGTTGCGACCACCCTCGGGCGCAGCCGCCCCGCGATCACCAACCTCCTGCGGCTGCTCGAGCTGCCCGACGCTGTCCAAGAGATGGTCCAGGACGGCCGGCTGGCGGAGGGTCATGCACGGGCGGTCTTGATGGCCGACGGCGCGCGAGCCCGCCGCGAACTCGCGGAGCGGGTCGTCGCGGAGGGGCTCTCCGTCCGTCAGACCGAGGCGGCGGCACGTGGCACGGCCCCCGCGGTGCAGCGTCCGCGGCGCGAGTCGGTCGGGTCCCCCGTCGGCGATCGGGCCATCGACGTCCTCTACGGCATGTTCGAGGCGCCGGTGCGCGTCCGCGGCGGCGCGAGGGGCGAGGTCGTGGTGGAGCTGCGCTTTGCCGACGACGAGGCCCTGCGGGCCGCGCTCGACCGGCTGTCCTGACGTATCAGGCGGGGCCGCTCGCCCCTCTCTGAGACGAACGAACATCGTCTCCAGAGGAGGACGGGCGGTGACCGGGGATCAATCGACCATCACGCTCCGCCAGATGCTCGACGGCCTGGCGGACGACGACGTCGCGGAGCTTCGGGCGCTGGCGGAAGTCGTCGCGACCGAGGACGCGGAGCGCCGATCGGCCGCGCGCTTCTTCGCGGACTTCCGCGAGGTCGAGTAGCCTCCCGCCGTCCACCCGATAGGAAGATGCAAAAAACTCCTCTAAATATATGTAAAATATACCGTCAACCGGGCGTCGCGAGCCGGAGAAGCCACAGCGCCGGAGGTGCTGGCCTCCGGGCGGCCATGGGCGATCGTGGACTCGAACCACGGACCTCATCCTTATCAGGGATGCGCTCTAACCACCTGAGCTAATCGCCCCGAAGCGGGCCGGAACGGTAGCACCGAACATCCCCACCAGACAACCGCCCATCGGTTCCTATAATGGCCTGACGGCCTGCCCACCCACGGATCGTCGAGGAGCGCGTTTCGGCCATGCAGGAGATGGTCATCTACGGGGTCAGCTTCGACATGGTGGGCAAGCAGCCCATCGTGCTGCTGAAGACCGTCGCCGGCAACAAGTTCCTGCCGATCTGGATCGGCCACGCCGAGGCGGCCGCCATCCTCATGAAGCTGCAGGGCACCGACACGCCGCGGCCGATGACGCACGACTTGGTCACACAGATCATGGGTGAGCTGAATGCGCACGTCGCCAAGATCACCGTGACGGAGCTGCGCGACAACACCTTCTACGCGCTCATCACGCTCAAGGCGGAGACGTCCGAGATCGACGTCGACTCCCGCCCCTCCGATGCGATCGCGCTCGCCGTGCGCGCCAACGCCCCGATCTTTGCCGCCGACCAGGTCATCGAGGACAGCGGCATCGAGTTCCCGGACCAGCCCGTCGAAACCGAGGACGTCGTCGCCCAGTTCAAGGAGTTCCTCGAGAACGTCACGCCGGAGGACTTCGCCGGCGAGAGCTGAGCGGAGCGGCCGGGCGCTACCCGTCCGAGCGGGCGGTCTCGCGCTTCGTGAGCTCCAGCAGGTGGCCGTAGATCTCGGTTAGCCCGTCCCGGGACAGCGGCCCGCGGTTGGCGCCCTGCAGGTAGCTGTGCATCCACTCCTCGCGCGAGTGATCGACGAACTCGAGGCCCTGCGACTCCTTGTAACGGCGCAGCGCGGCGACCAGTTCGAGCCGCTTGTTGACCGCCAGCATCAGCTTGAGGTCGTTGTCGACGATCTGGTCGCGCATCTGGCGGATGAGGGCGTCCTGGGCGGGGTCGCTTGGGTCGGCATTCGTCATCTCGATGCTCCGTTGTTGGAAGTCCCCGCCGTGGGCCGTCGGTCCGTCTCCACGAGCGACGCTCGCCGCCGGCCGAACCGGGGACGGTTGGGGCGTCGCCGCACGCGGCGGTCGACGGACCTGTGATCCAATCGGCGAGGTGCATCGTAGAGAATGGGAAGGATGGTCGTTCGCCGCAGCGGAGAGGATCGCGGGCGTCTCGCGGACGAGGACCTCGTCGTACAGGTCGCCCGAGGCGACGAGCGGTCGTTCGAGGTGCTGTACGACCGGCACGGGAAGGTTGCGTGGTCACTGGCGTTCCGCCTCCTCGGCGAGCGAGAGGCGGCGGAGGATCTCGTGCAGGAGGCATTCTTGGCGGTCTGGAACGGAGCAGCGGGCTATTCCCAGGCCAAGGGCAGCGTTCGCACCTGGATCCTGTCGATCCTGCACCACCGCGCCGTCGACCGGTCGCGCCAGACGTCCGCGAACCGGCGCGGCCAGGAGGCGCTCGAGCAGGTGGCGATGACGGGACGGCGGTGATACGGATCACCGGCCTGCCCGCACCCGGAGCGGACGAGGGCTGTGAGCTGTGGACGGTGCGTGACGGTGTCGTACGGTCGGAGGGCTTCGCCGCCCGGACCGCGGGCGGCGAGGTCGTGGTCGCCACGGCGGACCTCGACGGCGCTTCGGCGCTCGCGCTCACCCGTGAGCCGTGCGCGAACACCACCGCCCCGACTGGCGCGAAACTTGTGGTTGTCCCACTCTGAGCTACCCTGTACCGGGACGCTCCCGCTGGATCACGCCGCAAGAAAATGTTCGATCTCTCCGCCGTCCAGATCATCATCGTGCTCGTCATCGCGCTCGTCGTGTTCGGGCCGAAGCGCCTGCCCGAGCTTGGACGGCAACTCGGGAAGGGTCTGCGCGAGCTGAAGGGTCAGGTCTCGTCTCTGTCCGACGAGCTGCGCGACCCGCCTGCTGAGACGGCTCGCACCGAGCCTGCACCCCCGCGACCGACCCCCGCCGCACTCATCACCGAGATGGACGAGGACGACATCCTCGACGACGTGGTCGTGAGCGGAGCGAGCGTCCCGGAGGCCCCCGCCCCGCTCCCGGACGACGCCACCTAGGCATGGCCCGCCTCGGCGAACGATTCGGCGTCCGGCGGGTCGGGCGCGACGAGGAGCTCACGGTCGTCGAGCACCTCGACGAGCTGCGCCACCGCATCCTCATCTCCGCGGCGGCGCTCGTCGTGGCGTTCTGCGCCGCCTACGCGTTCCACCAGCCGATCTTCGAGTTCCTGGCCCGGCCGCTGCCCGGGGACGATCGCGTGCTGGTGACGTTGTCGCCCACCGAAGGGTTCATGACGGTCCTCAAAGTCTCGTTCTGGGTCGCCCTGCTCGTCGCGTTGCCGATCTGCCTCTACCAGCTCTACGCGTACGTCGTCCCCGCGGTGGCCGAGCAGCCCCGCCGCCGGATGCTGCTCGTCGTCGCCGGCATCTCAGGCCTGTTCCTCGCCGGCGCCGCGTTCGGCTTCTTCGTTGTCTTGCCGGTCGCCCTGAAGTTCCTTCTCAGCTTCGGAGGTGACCTCTTCACGAACGACCTGCGCGCCGGCGAGTACTACGGCTTCGTCACCTCCCTGGTCCTCGCCAGCGGTCTCATGTTCGAGGTGCCGATCGCGATGCTCGGGTTTGCCCGGATCGGGCTGGCGAGCGCCGAGTTCTACCGCCGGCAGTGGCGAGTCGCGATCGTGGCCATCGCCGCGATCGCGGCTCTGCTTCCCGGTGGCGACCCGCTGAGCATGATGCTGCTCATGATCCCTCAGATCGTGCTGTACGCCCTCGGGATCTGGCTCGCGAAGATGTTCGGTCAGCCGGCGCCCTGGCGGCGCGATCTCTGGGCGGACGAGGGCGACGCGGCCGAACCGGGCTAGACCGCGTCCTCTCGCAGCAGGTGGCCGGTCAACGCGAGGAACACGTCCTCGAGGGTCGCGCGGCGGACCATCTGCAGCTCGAGCGGGACGCCGGTCGCGCGCGCATCGACGAAGAGCGCCTCGGCGTCGTCGGTGAAGAGGTTGAGGACCTCACCCCGTGACTGATGGCCGCTCACCCTTGCGCCGAGGCGGGCGAGCAGCTCCGCGGCGTGATCGGGGGTGACTCGCACCTCGAGGACCTCGCGACCGACCTCGCGCGCGATGAGGTCGGACGGCGACCCCTCCCGCGCGATGTGACCGCGGTCCATCACGA
This sequence comes from uncultured Thermoleophilia bacterium, assembly GCA_963706315.1. Taxonomy (GTDB): domain Bacteria; phylum Actinomycetota; class Thermoleophilia; order Miltoncostaeales; family Miltoncostaeaceae; genus CALMEC01. The sequence continues at coordinate 318,742 of CAVPMA010000015.1, forward strand.
CGAGCCGGTCGCAGAGCTGCTCCGCCTCGTCCATGTAGTGCGTGGTCAGCACGAGCGTCACCCCACGCTCGCGAAGGGCGCGGAGGCGCTCCCAGACGAGGTGGCGGGCCTGGGGGTCGAGACCGGTCGTCGGCTCGTCGAGCAGGACGATCTCGGGATCGTTGATCAGGGCCCGCGCGATCTGCAGGCGGCGCTTCATGCCGCCGGAGAGGCGGTCGACCGCGTCACCGGCCCGGTCCCCGAGCTGCACGAACGCCAGGAGTTCGTCCGTGCGCCGGATCGCCTCCGTCCGCGGAATGTCGAAGTACCGCGCGTACACGAGCAGGTTCTCGCGGACGGTGAGCTCCAGGTCGAGGTTGGTCTCCTGCGCGACCACGCCCATCCGACGCTTGACCAGCCGCGGATGGACCGCGGGATCCATGCCGAGCACGCTGAGCTCCCCAGCGTCGCGGCGGGCCAGGCACGACAGCATCCGCATCGTCGTCGTCTTGCCGGCGCCGTTCGGCCCCAGGAACCCGAAGCACTCCTGCCGGCGGATGTCGAAGTCGATGCCGTCGACCGCGGGAACCGCCCCGTACCGCTTGACCAACCCGTGCGCGTGCGCGACGACCGCGCGGGCGCCGTCGCTCACGCGATGGTCGTGCCCGCGTGCCCCGTCGGACGGCTCATGTCGGCGGTGAGCGCGTCGATGGTGATGCGAAGCCCCTGCTCCAGGTCGATGGTCGGCGCCCACCCGAGCAGCGCGGTCGCGAGGGTGATGTCCGGCTGGCGGATCGTGGGGTCGTCCTGCGGGAGGGCCTCGTAGACGATCTCGGACTGGCTGCCCGTCAGTCGCAGGATCGTCTCCGCGAGCTCCAGGATCGTGAACTCAACGGGATTCCCGATGTTCACGGGGTGGTGGTAGTCGCTCCTGATCAGCCGGATCAATCCGTCGATGAGGTCGGAGACGAAGCAGAACGACCGGGTCTGGCCCCCCTCGCCGAACACCGTGATCGGCTTGTTGGACAGCGCCTGGCGGAGGAACGTCGGGATCGCGCGGCCGTCGTGGGGCCGCATCCTCGGCCCGTAGGTGTTGAAGATCCGGACGATCTTGGTGTCGACCCCCTGCTGGCGGTGATACGCCATCGTGAGGGCCTCGGCGTACCGCTTGGCCTCGTCGTACACCCCGCGGGGGCCGATGGGGTTCACATGCCCCCAGTAGCTCTCCGGCTGCGGGTGCACCTGAGGGTCGCCGTAGACCTCGCTCGTCGAGGCGATGAGGAAGCGTGCCCGGTGGCGCTTGGCGAGCCCCAGCGCGTTGTGCGTCCCGTATGAGCCGACCTTGAGTGTGTGGAGCGGCAGCCGCAGGTAGTCGATGGGGCTCGCGGGAGACGCGAGGTGGTAGATCTCGTCGACCGGGCCGGGGTACTCGAGGTGTCCGACCATATCGTGCTGGACGAACTCGAAGCGGGGGTCCCTGATGTGCTCGATGTTCTCGAGCGACCCGGTGTCGAGGTTGTCGACGCAGATGACTCGGTGGCCGTCCGCGAGGAGCCGATCGCAGAGGTGCGATCCGAGGAACCCGGCGCCGCCGGTGATCAGGCAGGTCGACATCGCGCGGGACTCTACCTGGGGACGCGTTTGAGGGCGATCGCCATCGTCGCGCGTGAGATCCGGAGGAAGTGCCTCACGCCGGCCACCCCGTCGTGCATCGAGCCGTTCACCGGTGGGTTCATCCGCACCGGGATCTCGCCGATGCTCAGACCCTCGCGATGCAGGCGCACGAGGAAGCTCGACTCAGTGAGCCCGTCTGGGAATCCGTCGCGCGCGATGGCCTCCGCGACCGGGCGCCGCATCGCGCGGAAGCCCGAGGTGGGGTCGGTGAGGTCCAGCCCGCCCAGGCGGGCCATGAGTCGGCAGGCGGTGATCCCGGCGCGGCGGCCGGGCGGCATCCGGTAGGTCGGACCGAGGAACCGGCTCCCCACGACGAGGTCGAACCGGTCCAGCCCGGCGAGCAGCGCCCGCGCATCGTGTGGGGCGTGCTGGCCGTCCGCGTCGAGCTGGACGACCTCGCCCGCGCCGGCATCCAGGACCGCTTGATAGCCGAGTCGAAGCGCCTGGGCGTAGCCGACACGGCGCTGGAGGGTGATCACCCTGGCTCCCGCATCGGCCGCCGCCGCCGCGGTCGCGTCGTCCGACGCGTCGTCGACCACCACGACGGCAGTCCCCGGCAGGGCGACGCGGGTGGCCCGCACCACCTCGCCGACGCTGCGCTCCTCGTTGCGGGCGGGGATCACGACGCCGGTCACCGAGGCCACCGCCAGATCACGGCGCGATGGATCCGGGAGACCGGGACGAGCTCCGCACGCGGGATCTCGCGCGCCATCCGCGAGCGAAGCCGGCCCCAGTTCGATGGCCAGCCGGCGCTGACGTTGATCGGCCCCGTCACGATGTAGCCCCCCCGGTAGTCGTCGGGCTCGGGGAGCGGCTCGAGGCGGCGGCGCTGCTCGATGACGCTCGTCGACGCGAGCTCCGGGTCGGCCGCGAGCGGGATCGCGAGTCGTTTCGTCGCGGTGTAGGTCGTGATCTTCGCCCACCAGACATAGTCCTCGGCGAGCACCGGCGCCTGCGGGAGCTCCCGCAGCCGGTCGATGACGTTCGCGACGAGGGTCACGTTGTCGTGGCGCAGATCGCGGGGCGGCAGCGACCACAGTGCGCTCACGGCGATGGCGGCGAATCCGACTGGGGCGAGGAACGCGAAACGGCCGTCGACGGCGAGTGCGATCAGCACCGCCGCGGGCACGGCGCAGAGCGTGAGGTAGCGCAGGGGCTTCGCGAGGTTGACCAGTGTCCCGAACTCCAGGTAGAGGCTCGTCCAGGCCAGCCAGATGGCCGGGAACGCGGCGCGGCGGTCACGACGGTACAGCAGCACGCCGATCGCGATGAGGAGCACCGGTCCCAGCAGGAAGAGGCTGGCGCGAGGGTCGAATGCGGCGCGCGCGACGGCCGCGACGTACGAGCCGTCGAGGCTGAAGGCCTCGGCGGGGTTTCGCCACTCTCCCTCGGATCCCGCGGCGACAAGCGGGCGGAGCGGCTCGCCGGCGCCGACGGCGTAGATCACGATCGCCGCGGCGGGCACGACGGCGGCTCCGGCGGCGCCGGCTGCGAGGGCGCGCCGCCCGGCACCCCAGCCCGCGAGGAGCAGCACCGGTGCCAGGATCAGGGCGCTCTCCCGCACCGACCACCCGGCCCCGAGGAGGAGGCCGGCGCCGAGCGCCCACCGCCAACCACGCGCAGGGGCGCGAAGGGCGCACCAGACCGCGAGCCCGAGGAGCCCGGGCATGATCGCGTCGGGCCGAAGGTGCGTGCCGGCCAATGCCTCGAGCGGCGCGAGCGCGACGGCGGAGGCGGCCACAAGCCCGACCCGGATGCCGGCGATCTCCCGGCCGACCAGGTATGCCGCCACGACGGCCAGGAGCGAGCCGGCGAAGGGCCAGATCGTCGCGACGACGTCCCCGGCGCCGAGGAGCCGAAAGAGCCCGGCCACCGGCCAGAGGAGCATGATTCGCGAGCCGAACCACTCTGCATCGCCCGAGGGGAAGTACCCGTTGGCCAGGTTCTGGGCGAGCGCGATGAACCGCGACTCGTCGGACCCGAACGAGAACGACGGGCCGGTGAAGGCCCAGATCCGGACGGCCGCCGCGACGACGAGGATCCCGCCAAGGGCGAGCAATGCCGCCCGCCGGTCGAGAGCCCGTCTCGGAATGGGCACGCTCACCGGCTCGCAGCAAAGCGTCGCCGGGCGGCATCATCGGCCGGGGCAAGAGCGCCGCTCCACCCTCCCTGCGTCCTTGCCCGCCTCGGTGTTCGCGGCCGGATGACCGTACCCCTCATTCCGAAACGGGCTCTGAGCCTCATGCCGCGCGCCTTCGGCCGGTGATGGAGCGAATGGCCCGGAGACCCTCGTTGAGCTCGGGGCGGGCGATGAAGCGCGCCGCGATGACATACGCCGCGCCAGCGAGCGCCGCCTTCGCCACGAGCGCGCCCGCGGTGGCCCCAGCGGATCGGTTGTCGCTCGGAATGAGCGGGTTGCACGCAAACGCGACCGCCGCGCCGATGACGCCGCAGACCAACAGACGCGCCTGGCGGTCCATTGCGCGCCGCAGCGAGAGGTCCGGGAGTCGCCGTCCGAGCATCCAGCCGGTCAGGGCGGTGTTGATGAAGATCCCGAGGGCGGTGGCGAGCGCAAGGCCGGACTGCTCCATCGGCCCGATCAGCACGAGGTCGAGCGCGATCGTCACGACGACCGTCGCGGTCGTCGCGACCATGATGTCATGCGCGCGGTTCGCGGCGGACAGGCTGCGGTTGAGCAGGTATCCGATGAACGCCGGCCACACCGCGAGGGCGTAGAACCGCAGCGGTCCGGCGATGTCGCTGACGCAGCCGGCGTCGCACTTCGAGCCGCCGAAGAGGATCCGTGCCACTTCGGTGGGGTAGATCATCAGGAAGATCGCCATCGGGATCGAGACCAGCCCGAGGACCCCGGCTGCGCGGTCGAACGCCGTGACGCCCTCCGACTCGCGGTCCTCGGCGAACATCCGCGAGATCACCGGGAAGAACGGGGTGAGCAACGGGATGAGGAGGACGGTCCGCGGGGCTGAACCGGCAGCGTTCGCATAGTTCAGGGCGGCGTTGCGGCCGAACTCGAGCGAGCTCGCGAACAACTTGTCGGTGTACCCGTTGACCTGCTGCAGGATCGATGCGGCGAGGACCGGGAGCGCGAGCACCGCGGTGCGCCGCAGGCGGGGATGGTGAAGCGCGGGTCGGCCCGGGGCCCGGCGCAGCACGATCACGAGCTGCGGGAGCTGGAGGATGATCTGGGCGGCGGCTCCGGCGACCACGCCCCAGGCTGCGGCCTCGACGGTTCGCCCGCCGATGGCCAGGCCGAGGATGATGCCCAGGTTGAACGCCACGCCGACGGCGGCGGGGCCGAGGTAGCGCCGCTGCGACTGCAACACGGCCGTGAGCAGCGCGGAGATCCCCTGCAGCGCGAGTCCCGAGGCCATGATGCGAAGGAGCCGCTCCATGATCGCGGCCCGCGGCTCGCCCATGTCGAAGAGCGCGGTCGGAACCTGCGGCCAGATCGCCACGAACATCCCGAGGGCGATCAGCCCGACGGTGACCCACGCCCCGATGCTCCAGAGGAGGCGCCAGGCCGACGCCTCGCCGTGCGCTCTGCGCTCCTGCTCGAACCCGGGGATCACGATGGTGACGAGCGCGTACAGGAGGAGGGCCGCGACGGTGTTGACGATGAACAGGGAGTTGACGAACGCGTCCGCCTGGGCACCACCGGCGCCGGACGTGCCGAACGCCCGCGAGAGCACTGCCTCCCGCAGGAAGCCGAGGACTCGCGACAGCACGCCGAAGAGCGCGACCACGGCGGCCGCGCGCGCGATGTGTCCCGTGCTCACGCGGGCGCCAGCCCGTAGAGCACTTGGCGCCCGGACAGGACCAGCATGCCGTCGATCCCCACGGCGGGGCTGTAGCGACCGTCGGGAAACGACCACACCTGCTTGCCCGAGGCGACGTCGACAGCGAACGTCGTGCCCTTCCGGCCGCCGGTCGCGAGCGTCGAGACGTAGACCAGCTGCCCGATCACCGACGCGGAGCCGGAGATCCGCTCACCTGCGTCGAACGCCCAGCGTGGCTCGCCGGTGACGGCGTCCAGGGCGTGCAGCCGATGGTCGTAGCTGCCGACGAAGACCGTCTGGTCGGCGATGGCGGCACTCGAGTACACGAAGTCGTCCACCAGGCGCACCCACGCGACGCGGCCGGTGTCGGCCTGCAGCGCGAGGATCCTGCCGTTGACGTTCCCGAGGAACACCCGGCCGTAGGCGACGGCTGGCCCGGCGTAGAAGCGACCCGGTCCCCGGAAGCGCGGCCCCGGGCTCGTGGTCTGCCAGACGATCCGCCCGTCCGCGTGGGCGAAGGCCGTGATCTTGCCGGCGTAGTCGCCGACCACGACGTTCTGGCCGGCGAGCGCGAGGCTCGCCTTGACGTCGCCCGCCGCCCGCGCGGTCCACACCACACGGCCCGACGCCGTCTCGACCCGAAGCACCGAGCCGTCGAGCGTCCCAACGTAGGCCGATCCGTCGACGACCAGCGGCGAGGACTCGCTGCTCGTGCCGATCTTCCGGCTCCAGCGCCGGGCGCCGTCGACGAGGCCGAGGGCGACGAGTTCGCCCTGGGTGGTGGTGAACAGGGCCTCGTCGCCGGCGATGGCGGGCGAGGAGGCCATCTGACCGGCGAGCTTCGTCTGCCAGATCGGCTTCCCGGTCCGGACGTCGATCGCGATCGCCCGCCCGTCGTTGGTGCCGATCACCACCCGCCCGGCGGCGACGACGGGCGGGAACTCGAGCAGGGAGTTCGCGGCGAAGCGCCATCGTTCGACGAACGGCGGCTTCAGGGTGAGCGCCGGATTCGCGCGGGTGCGCTCCGGGTCGAACCCGTATTCGGGCCAGGATGCGTTCGCCCCGGCCGCTGGAGGGGTCGTGGCCGTGGTCACGAACCCTTCGGCGCTGCCCTCGACGCTGCCGCCGCCGCGGAATGCGAGGTATGCGCCGACCGCAGCGGCCACGGCGAGCGCTGCGAGCGCGATCAGGGCGAAGCGGAGACTACGGCGCCGGGTAGGCATAGAGCGTCGTGCGCCCCACGATGTACAGCGTCCGACCCGCGCCGACCGCGGGCGAGTACCGGCCGTCGTTCCCGGTCCAGCGCTTCTCGCCGGTGGCGACGTCCAGGCCGTAGGTACGGTCTGGCTGGCCCCGTCGCGCGAGCACGGACGTGTACACCGTGTCGCCAACGACGGTCGCGGAGCCTGAGATGCGACCACCGGCGTCGAATGCCCAGCGCACCTTGCCGTTCGCCAAGTTGAGTGCCTCGAGCTTGCCGTTGTAGGAGCCGATGAACACGGTGCCGTTCGCGATCGCCGGGCTGGAGTAGACGAACGCGCCGCCGGTGCTGTGTCGCCACAGCTGCTGTCCGTTCGACGTGCGGAACGCGACGACGGCGCCCCCCACGTCGCCGATCACCGCCACGTCGCCCTGCACGGCCGGCCCGCCGTAGAAGCGCTTGCCGAGCTTCCGCCTCCAGACCTCGGTGCCGTCGCTCGCGCGGACCCCGTAGACGGTGCCGGAGTAGTCGCCGAACACGATCAGATCGCCCGCCTGCGCCGCGCTGCCCTTGATGTCGTCGGCCGCCGGGAACGACCAGCGGGGCCGTCCGGTGCCGGTGGCGACCGCGTACAGGCGGCCGTTCCAGGCACCCACGTACACGCTCTGGCCGACGACGAGGGGAGACGACTCGATCGGGCTGCTGCCGGTCGAGTACTCCCAGGCCTCGCGGCCGTTGACGAGCTCGTAGGCGACGAGCCTGCCGTCCATGCCCGACACGATCACCCGGCGCTCGTCGGGGAGGATCGCCGGCGAGGAGGCGATGTAGTTGGACTCGCTGTGCTTCTTCTGCCACTTCACGCCGCCCGTGCGGGCGTTGAAGACGATGATGCGGCCCCGGTTGGTGGTCAGCACGACGTTGCCCCGCGCCACGGCCGGCGGGAACTCGAGGAGCGCCTTGCCGCGGTACTGCCATGCGGGGGGACCCGACGGCGGCGGCACGTCGACCGCCGGGACGTACCGTGTGCGGGCGGGCCCGCCGCCGTATTGGGGGCTCTGCAGCTGCGGCTGGTAGAGGGGGATGGTGGCCTCGTTGCGCCCCGGGAGGATTGTGCGGGAGTCCGGCGAGTGGGTCGGGATCGTCGCGTATGCGACGGCGGTGTTCGACGGGAGCGTCGCGTGGCCGTCGGCGTCGGTCGTCGCGGCAGGCCCGACCTGGCTGCCGTCCCCGCCCAGCGCCGCGACGGATGCCCCCGGGATCGGAGCCCGTGTGTCGCCGTCAACGACGGTGATCCGAAGTCCGGTCGTGGGTGACCCGCCGGTGCTCGAGACGGTCGCCGAGTCGTCGCCTCCGCCACAACCCGCGACGCCGAGGACGGCCAGGATGCCCGCCATGCCCAGCGTGGCGATCCGGCCGCGGCCGCTACGCGTCATCCGCCCGCCCCGCGGGGCTTCCCTTCCAGATGAACACGATGATGGCGCCCACGATGAGCCCCAGGATCGCGCCGAAGATGACGCTTCGCAGTCGCTGCCCGGGTCGCGCCGACGACGACGCGGAGGTCGCCTTCGAGATGATGTACGGCTGTTCGATCTGCTTGGTCTTCACCAGCGAGAGCGTGTTGTCATCGACGTCCAGTTGGACGATCGAGAGTTCCTGCGTGAGCGACGAGAGGACCGTGTCCGGGGCCGCGGGCCCCTTGCGACGGAGGCGGTCCAACTCGGCCTGGATCGCGTCGACCCGGGCATGACCGTCGTCGACGAGCTTCTGGTACGAGTCGAGTACACCCTTGTAGCTGTCTTGAACGAACGAGTAGACGACGTCGGCGTAGGCATTCGCGACCGCGATCGCGGTCTCGCGGTCGGTGTCCTGATAGTGGATTGTCGCGACGGTGGGCTGCGTGCCACCGGCCGCACCCGGAATCCGGTCGACGCTGAAGTTCACGCCGTCGCGCACCTGCTCCACCGGTACGCCGGCGGCGTCCGCGGCGGCCTGCAGGAACTTGTCGGCTTTCAGCACCTTCTGGGCGGTGGTCTGCGTCGTGAGGGGCGTGGGAACCGGCACGCCGGTCTTCGCCGTCGTCGCGAGTCCGAGGTAGACGATGCTAGAGGCGGAGTACGTCGTTTCCCGGACGAGGCTGGTGAGAAGGCCGATCAGCGCCGCGGCGACCGCGGCGACGAGCAGCACCCAACGGCCGGACCACAGCACACGGCCGTAGTCCCTGAGCGTGATCTCCCGTTCCACCGGCAGGAACCTACCGTCCGTCCGGGACGACCCGAAGCCCGCCGGGTGCCCGTTCGAGGATGAGTTGGTCGAGAAAGCGGGTCATGACGACGCCCGGACGGTGACGCCCGACCCGCGATTCGGGGTGCTCGCCGGCGGCCATCCGGACGATGAGCTCCGGGTAGGCACCGCCGGCAGCCAGGGGAAGGGGGAAGGCGCCGCCGAAGCGCGTGTTGATGTCGGTGATGCCCTGGATGACGCCGCCCTTGCGGAAGCACTGGACGGTCGACGGTCCGCGCAGTGCGAGGGCCTCGACGGTGCGGACGGCGAGCTCCGTGAGCTCGGGATCGTCGAGCGTCTCACCCTTGACCTGCTCGCCACCCTTGGCCTGCAGCATCGCCCGCGGGATGGCTCCCAGGGCCCGCCCGCCGAGGTCGCCGAGGCAGTCGATCGAGAACTCCGTGCCGTCGAGCGCCTGCTGATACACCGATTCGAGTGGTGAGTACCGCTCGAAGAACGCGAGCTCGTTCGCGTCCGCTGCCCGGTAGATGTGGCGTGCAGCGAACCCCAGGCGCGGCTTGAGGAGCACCGGGTATGGCAGATCCGCGGGGTCGACCTGCCCGGGCAGCCACGTCGGCGGGGACGGGAGGCCGGCGGCCTGCAGCATGAGATGGCACTCCCACTTGTCCTGGCAGCCGAGGGCGACGGCCGGCTCGGGGACGAAGACCGCCGTGCCGGTCTCGGCCAGCACGGGGGCCGCCTCGGCGAGCTTCACGGGGTCGAGGTCGGTGAGGGGCAGCACGGCGAGGATGCGCCCGGCGCGGCAGGCATCCACGACCGCCTCCCCGTAGCCGGGGTCGTCGACCATCGGCAGATCGACGACCCCGTCGGCCTCGAAGCGCGTCGGCGAGACCTCGCCGGCGTCGCTCACCAGGACCCGGCCGGTGTGGGGACCGTCTCGCAGGGCCTCGCGGAACGCCCGGACGATGTCGACGCGCTGCCCGGCGCAGGTCAGCAGGACGCTTACCTCGGCGACGGCGCTTCCTCCCCGTCGCGGGCCGGCAGGTCGAACCCGCCGGACTCACCCCGGTACGTGTCGTCGCGACGAGCGACGACGACGGCGGTGCGAAGCAGGATCGCCAGGTCGCGCCGAATGCTCCAGCCGTCGACGTACTCGATGTCGATCGCGATCCGCTCGGACCACGGGATCGCCGCTCGGCCCCGCACCTGCGCGAGGCCCGTGATGCCGGGTCGCGCATCCAGTCTGCGCCGCTGCTCCGGCGTGTACCGCGCCACCTGCGCGGCTACCGTGGGGCGGGGACCCACGATGCTCATGTCGCCTCGCACGACGTTCCACAGCTGCGGAAGCTCGTCGAGCGAGAGCCGCCGCAGGACGTGTCCGGCCCGGGTGATGCGGGGGTCGTCGGCGTCGATGGCGAGGCCGGCGCCCATCGACTGGGCGCCGACGACCATCGTACGGAACTTCAGCAGCCGGAACGCCCGCCCATGAAGCCCGACGCGCTCCTGGCGGAAGATCGCCGGGCCCGCCGAATCGCGGCGCACCCAGATGCCGATCGCGATCATCACCGGCAGGAGCAGGATGAACGCGGGCACGGCGACGGCGAGGTCCATTGCCCGCTTCGCCCGCCCGCCGACGGCGGGTGGGGTGGTCACGCGGGGTCGCGGGGGAAGCCGGTCACGGTCAGGGATCCTAGTGGTGCGCCAGGGGAATCGCGTGATGGTTTCGGCGAGCGAGACCGAGCGAGGCCAAGACGGAGTATTTCCCGTATATCGGGACTATGCGGGAAACCGAGGGCACCGCCTCGCGAAGCGGTGCAGCCGGCGAATCCGTATCGCGATTCCCCTGCCGCACAACTCGCTTCCACGGCGTGATGGCCCGCGCCGTCCGGGCGGCGCGCTACCGTCGGGATGCCCCGACTGCGTCACGGTCCACGCCGGCCGACCTGTGACAACCCTCGACGACATCGACGAACCGCTCGGCGAGGACGCGCCGATCGTAGTGGGTGCACACGAACCCAGCCCCGGCGGCTCCCAACCGGGCCGCCAGGGCGCGGTCGGCGGCGAGGCTCCGGATGGTCGCGGCCATCGCGTCGGGGTCCTCGGGAGGGATCGCGAACCCGCATCCGGAGCGTTCGACGAGCTGTGACAGCTCGCCCGGCGGGACCGCGGCGATGACGGGCTTGCCGGCCCCCATGTAGTCGAACGTCTTGTTGGGGAGGGCCCCGGCGAAGAGCGGCCGGTCCTGATATGGGAGAAGGCAGACATCGGCGCGGGCCAGCCAGGCGGGTACGTCGTGCTTGGGCACCGGGTCGACGAACGCCACGTTGGCGAGCCCGCGGCGCTCGGCGTCGGCCTGAAGCGTCGCCTTCTGGTCGCCGCCCCCGACGAGCACGAAGCGCACCGAGGAGTCGTCGCGGAGGCGGTCTGCGGCGTCGAGCACCGTCCCCAGGGAGCTGTAGGTGCCGTGTGCGCCGACGTACATCGCGACGAAGGCGTCGTCCGGCACCGGCACGTCCGCGGGTGCGGGAGCGCGGTCCACCAAGTCGACGCCGTTCGTGATCAGCGTCACCCGAGCCGGCGGGACGCCCTTTGCCACCACCCCGTCGCGGATCCCCTCGGTCAGGGCGATCACGCGCGCCGCGCGGCGGTAGCAGAACCATTCGAAGACCTTCGCGACCCGGTCCAGGGCGCTGCCCCGCCGGATCAGCCCCATGGCGACGGCGGAATCCGGCCACAGGTCCCGCACCTCGAGGACGAGCGGCGCGCGCTTCACGAATGCCACCACGGCGGCGCCGGCGGCGGCGGGCAGCGACGGCGACGAGGCGACGACCACGGCGGGCCGCGGCGCCCGAAGGCCGGTCACCAGCGCCCAGAACGCGAAGCTCAGGTAGTTCGCGAGCCGCGAGCGGAGGTCGCGGCCGTATCCCGGGGTCGCGTAGGTCCTCCACACGACCAGGCCATCCTCCGTCGTGCGGACGATCCGCCGTCCGCGGTACCCGTCGGGCACATGCCGCTCCTTGTGCTGGACGAACGAGGTCACCACGTGCACCTCGTGCCCGCGCTCGGCGAGCGCCCGCGTGTGATGCCAGTGGCGGACCCCGCCGGGCTGGTCGCCGCGGACGAAGTACTGGGAGACGTAGAGGACCCTCATGCTCGCCTCGCGAGCTCGCCGTAGAGCGCGACGAGCTTCGCGGCCTCACCCTCGAAGGTCATGTGCTCGAGGAAGGCGGCGCGACCCGCGGCCCCCATGCGGGCGGCCCGGGCCGGGTCGCGCAGGAGCTCGGCGATGGCGGCGGCGTGGGCGGCCGGGTCGTCGTGCGGCACGATCAAGCCGCAGCCGGCCTGGCCGACGATCGCCGCGGTGCGGGTCAGATCGCTCGCGACCAGCGGGCGCCCCGACGCCATGGCCTCCATCACCTTCGTGAGGCGTCCGCGATCGTTGTTCGGGGTGCGCCGCAGCGGGATCCAGACGACCGCCGCCCGCGAGAGGAGCGCCGGCACGTCGTCATATGCCACCGACCCGAGGTGCTCCACCCGGGGCGGCAGGGGTGGGGGCGTGCCCGGGCCGGCAAGCAGCAGGCGCGCGCCCGGCACGTCAACCATCGGGAACGCCTCAAGCATCAGGGGGAGCCCTCGTGAGGCGTCCAGCGCGCCGACATAGAGCACGACCGGTCCCTCGGGCGGACCGGTCTCCGGAAAGCGTGACCGCGGCGCGAAGTTCGCCACGCTCACAGCGCGGACGCCCGCCTCGGCGAAGCCGATGGCCATGTCCTCGGTCACGGCGACCACGGCGTCGACGCGTCCGGCGAGCGTCCGCTCCACCCGTTCGACCGCGACGGCGGTCGGGCGCCGTAGTCGTGACGGGATCCACGGCTTCGTGCGGGTCGTCTGGCCGAGGTACTCGTGGGCGTCGTAGATCACGGGCCGGCCGGTGGCCAGGCGGAGCATCCACGCCGCTGGGAGAAGCTCCGGATCGTGGATGTGCACGATGTCGGGCCGCCGCCGCCGGGCCTCGGCGACCAGCCGCCAGCCGGCGACGATCCGCCGGGCCCGTGCGGGGCGCTTCGCGAGGCCGAGGACGGTCGCGTCGGCGCCCGCTGCCCGCAGGGCCATGACCTCCTTGTGGAAGATGCGCCCGTCATCCGGTCGGTGCACGCTCGTGAGGTGCAGGACCCTGAGCCCGTCGAGCCGGACGGGCGGTGGCGGTGGATGCTCACCGGCCGGACGCAGACGCCACCCCAGCGCCAGGAGTCCGTCCAGGGTCGCGTCGTCCCAGTCGCCGATGGCGATGCCCTCGCCGGGGAGCGGGTCCGCGGCGGCGTCCACGAGACGGATGACGGGCGTCTCGGGAGGGGTGTCGAGCGCGACGCCGCCCGGCGCGATGACCGTATGCCCGGCGAGCCGTGCGGAGTCGGATGCCGGAAGGGGCCGGTCGACCAGGACGACGGGCCGCGACAGGTCCGGCCAAACCGAGCCGATCTCCGCTCCCGCGGCGGCTGCGAGGCGCTCGGCGTGCCGGTCGTTCGGTGCGACGAGGACGGTGGGGATCACGCCGCGCCACGCAGCCGCGCGAAGCCGGGCGCCCAGGGCCGCATCGCCCGTGGACACGAGCGCGACCTCGCGGGCCACGCCGCTCATCCGGTCAGGGCCTCGTACAGGCGGGCATGCGCGCGGGCGTTGGCGGCCCACGTGTACGTCGACGTCGCCCGAACGAGCGCCTCCGCCTCGAAGCGCGCGCGAAGCTCGCCGTCGCCGAGGAGCCGGCGCAGCGCCTCGGCGAGCGCGTCCGCGTCACGCGGCGGCACGAGCAGCCCGGTGGCCTCGTCGTCGACGATCTCGGGGGTGCCGTCGACGGCGGTCGCGACCACCGCGCGGCCGCACGCCATCGCCTCGCAGACGACCGTGGGGAGTCCCTCGCTGAGGCTCGGCAGGCAGAAGACGTCGCCCGCGGCCATCCATAGCGCCACGTCGTCGTGTGGCACCTTGCCGACGAACCGGATTCGATCGGCGACCCCAAGCTCTCGTGCCCGTGTCTCGAGGGACCCGCGGAGTTCGCCGACCCCGGCGACCGTCAGGAGCGGCGCGCCCGCCGGGTCGCGGGCGAGGACTCCCATCGCCTCGACGAGCGTGTCGATGCCCTTGCGCCGGGTGAGCACGCCCACGAAGGCGACGATGCGCTCGTCGAGCGGCAGCCCGAGCCGGCGCCGGGTCTCCGCGCGGTCGCGCGGGAAGAACACGCGCGCATCGGCCCCGTTCGGCACGACGGCCACCGGACGTTTCGGGGTGGCGAGCGCTTCGCATGCGCCGCGCATCGCGTGGCTCACCGCGACGATCTGGTCGACCCAGGCAACCGCCTCCTCGACCTGGGTTCGCTGGCTGCCGCCGCGGGCGGGCACGTCGAGCACGTCGGCGCGGTGCGCGGTGGCGAGCACCGGCACGCCCAGGCGCTCGCCGACGCGCGCCGCCGCCCAGCCGTCCGGCACGAGCATGTGCGCATGGATCACGTCGAACGGCCAGCGCTGGTGGATGCGGGTCAGCGGACCGGCGATCGCGAAGCGCATCGCCTCGGCGTTCCAGTGGCCAAGGAGTCCGCCCGGCAGGGTCACTTTCCGCGGGTAGAGGACGGGCACGCCGTCGACCCGGTCGACCCCCGGGACGTCCCGGTAGCGCTCCCACCGCTTGAGGAACGGGGGCGCGAAGCCCTTCGGCGACACCACCCGCACGTCGTGACCGAGCTCGATGAGCGCCCCGACCTGCTCATGCACGAACGTCCCGGCCGTCGGGTCGGCCGGGCTCGGGTACAGGTGCGACAGCACCAAGATCCTCACGTCGTCTGCCGTGCGAGCACGATCGTCAGCATGCCGAGCCCGAGTGCGATCCACATCGGTGCGAACGCGATCACTGACGACGGGCCCAACGATCCGACGACGAATCCCACGAGGGCGAGTCCTCCCGACAGCCCGAGCCACTGGATGAAGGGATCGCTGGAGTGCCGCGCCGCGCGGAACTGCCCCCGTATCAGGGTCAGGTACAGCGCCACGTAGAGCGCGAGCCCGACGACGCCGAGGTTCACCAGCAGCTCCAGCCACCAGTTGTGGAGGTTCTCCACGCCGGTGAAGTTCTGGAGTGATCGGATCTGCGTCTCCGCGTTGCCGGCGCCGATCCCAAGCCCTTGGGACTCGCGGACGAGCCCGAGGCCCTCGTCGAGCACCGATGAGCGCACGGCGCCCGAGCCGAGCTGCTGCGTGCGCTGCTCGAAGAGCAGGCCGATGTTCAGCTTCGTGACCGCGTCCTGGGGAAGCGGCAGCAGACCGCCGCCGCCGAGGGACGGGATCACGAGGAGTGCGCAGAGCGCGGCGACGGCGATGCCGGCGACCGCACGTCCGCTGCGCCGGCGGTCCGTGGCGAGCACCACGACGAGCCCGGCAATGACGAGGAACGCGGCGATGAGGTTCGAGCGGCTCCCGGTGAACAGCAGGGCCGCGAGCGTCACGAGCGCCCCGACCGTGCCGAGCACGATCAGCCGCGCGTCGCGGAAGACCACCGGGAGGCACAGGAAGTACGGAAGCGCGAGCGTGAGGTAGGTCGCGAAGTTGTTCTGGTTGCCGAAGAGGCTCGTCGCGGCGAAGGCGGCGTCACGCGATCGCCCGAGCAGGGCGGAGGTGGGAAGGCGGATCCCGAAGCGCAGCTCGGCGATCGCCACGGCGGTCGCGAATGCGAACGTCAGTCCCAGGGCGATGACCAGCCGGATCGCGATGCGCCGGTCGCGGCACGCGAGGGCGATCCCGATCGCCAGGCCGGCCATCATCGCGAGGAGACCCGTCCACCGCAGGGCGGCGACGGGGTCCTCCGCCCAGGTCACCGAGAGGAGCGACCATGCGGTCAGCGCGATCAGCAACCCGGCCGGACGCGGCAGCCCGCGCGGGATGACCAGCCGGCCGTCGACGAGCACGTATGCGACCAGCCCGAGGCCGATGAGCACGATGAGCACCCGGAAGCCGAACACCTGCGGCGCCTGAGGGAGCGCCAGGTTCGGTCCGAGGATGGCGGCCACGGCGGCCGCGGCGATCCCGAATCGACCGAGGCGGGACAGGCGTGTTCGGGCGAGGAGGGTGACGGCCAGGGCGACGACGGCGAGCGCGAGCCCGAGGAGCGGCTGCATGACGGCCAGCATCCCCGCGACCACCGCGCCGACTGCGAGGGCGGCCAGCGCCGGCCATGGCAGGGCACGATCGGGCATCGGGCCCGGAGGGTAGCAGCGGGCGACGCCGGAGCCGGCCCCGGCCCGTTCCGAAGACCACCAACCTTGGGTATGTTTGTCGGATGACCTCACGGCCCGAGCACGCCCCTCCCGAGCCCGGCCGTCGCGCGTCGGTGCAGGCATCGTGAGCGCCGACGTCGCCCCGCCCCCCGGTCCCGGATCCGACCGGATCCGCCTGCTCCAGCGGCTCCAGTTCGCCACCGTAATCGCCGTCGCGATCGCGATCGTCGCGACCTCGATCGTGATGGGTCGCAACGTGCTCTCCACCGGCAGCGGTCAGGACCGCGTGAACGCGGTGCGCGACAGCCTCGTGGTCCTGCGCGACGACGTGCGCGTGGCACACATGAGGTACTGGCAAGGGCTGGCGACCGGCAGCCCGGAGGTCGAGGCGGACGCCCGGGAGAAGCTCATCGAGGCGAACGGGAAGCTGCAGGCGCTCGTCTCGGAGCGCGGGGCGCAGCCGAACGAGCAGGACGCCATCACGAAGGTCACCGAGGCCGGGAACGATCTTGAGTCGGCCCTCACCGCCCGGGTGGCGCCGGGGTCTGCCCGGGAGGAGGCGCTCCTCCCGAAGATGGAGTTGGCGGCGCAACAGTTCGAGGACGGCATGACCAGGTGGCTCGGCCTGATCGATGCCGACATCGCGGCCCAGGTCCGGTCGGACGACCGGATGGTCGCGCGGCTCGTCACGCTCCTGGGGCTGCTGGTCGCGCTGCTGGTGGTCGTTGGGATCGTGCTGTGGCTCGCGATCGACCGCGCACGCCGCGCCGCCTTCGCCGAGATCGCCGCGGAGCGCGACGCCACTGCGGCTGTCATCGGATCGGTGCAGGACGGCCTGGCCGTGCTCGACCGCGACGGGATCATCGTCGACGTCAACGAGCAGCTGTCCGCGCTGACCGGCGCGCCTGCCGCCCAGCTCGTCGGCGCGCAGCCGCCCTGGGCCGGGTTCCTCCCGGGCGGCTTCGAGGGCGAGGTCGACCTGGAGCTCCCAGACGCCTCCGGCCACGTGCGATCGGTGATCCTCACCTCGTCGCTGCTGGCCTCGGGCCATGCGGCGGGCGGGCACGTCCACGTCCTCAAGGACGTCAGCGACCGGCGGCGCGCCGAGACCGAGGTGCGGGAGCTGGCAGTGGAGCAGGAGGTGCTCCGCCGCGTTGCGACGGTGGTCGCCAGCGGTGCCGACCCCGGCGAGGTGTTCGACCTCGTCGCGAAGGAGGTGGCGCTCCTACTCGGGGTCGAGGTGGGGGTCGTGAGCCGCTTCGACGCGATCGGCGAGCGCGCCGTCGACGTCGGGGTCTGGGTCGCACCGGAGTCGTCCGCCGAGCGGCCACCGGCGCGGGTTCCGCTCGACGGCGGCGCCCCGCTCGCGCGCGTGCACCGCACGGGGCGCCCGGCGCGGGTCGACGACCTCAGGACGATCGATGAGAAGACCGCGGGGCTCCTCGTGGGCCACGGCTTCCGGGGCGGGGTCGCGGCCCCGGTGCAGGTCGGTGCGATTCGCTGGGGCGCGGTCGTCGCGCTCACCATCCGCGAGCGGGGCCTCTCGGTCGGCGCCGAGGATCGGCTCGCGCGCTTCGCCGAGCTCGTCGGACTGACCGTCGCGAACGCCGACGCACGTGCACGGCTCGCGAGCCAGGCCGCGACGGACCCCCTGACCGGCCTCGCGAACCACCGCAGCTTCCACGAGCGGCTCGAGGCTGAGGTGGCCCGCGCCCGCGCCGAGGACGGTGAGCTCGCCCTGGTGGTGTTCGACCTCGACCGCTTCAAGGACGTCAACGACGCGTTCGGCCACCAGGTCGGGGACGACGTCCTCGCCGAGGCGGCGCGACGACTCGCGGGCGAGGCCCGCTTCGGCGAGCTCGTGGCGCGGGTGGGCGGCGAGGAGTTCGCCTGGATCCTGCCGGGCAGCGACGGCATCAACGCCTGGCGGGCCGCCGAACGGGCGCGACGCGCGGTGGCGGCCAGCCCGTTCGCGGGCGGCGTGGGGTACGTGACCGCATCGGCGGGCGTCGCGGACCTCACCCAGGCGCCCGACGCCGCGGCGATGCTCCGTCTCGCGGACGGGGCGCTCTACTGGGCCAAGGCGAACGGGCGCAACGTCACGTTGCGCTACTCGCGGGAGGTCGTGCAGGAGCTCTCGGCGGCCGAACGTGCGGAGCGCCTCGCGCGCAGCCAGGGAGTGACCGCGCTGCGGGCGCTCGCGCGCGCGGTCGACGCGAAGGATCCCTCCACCGCCCGTCACGCCGAGCGGGTCGCGGCGGTGGCGGTGCGCCTCGGGTCCAATCTCGGATGGAGCCAGGAGCGGCTGATGCTCCTCGAGGAGGCGGCGCTCCTGCACGACGTGGGCAAGATCGGCGTTCCGGACGCGCTGCTGTTCAAGCCGGACGTCCTCACGCCAGACGAGCGCAGGCTCGTCGAGATGCACGCCGCGCTGGGCGCCGAGATCGTGTCCGACGTCCTGACCCGCGAGCAGGTCGCATGGGTTCGGGGCCACCACGAGCACTGGGACGGCGGGGGGTATCCCGATCGGCTGAGCGCGGACGAGATCACGCCCGGCGCGCGCATCCTGGCGGTCGCGGACGCATGGGACGCGATGACGAGCGTGCGGGTCTACGGCACCCCTCGCGATGCGCTCGAGGCCCTCGCCGAGGTCGAGCGCTGCTCGGGCATGCAGTTCGCCCCGGAGACCGTCGACGCCCTCCAGCGGCTCTTCACCGAGGGTCGCCTGCGGCTCACGGACGCAAGCGGCGCCGTCGTCTGACGCGCCGCTCGGTCAGGTGACGCGCCCGGCGGCGGCGGCGAGGACCTCGCCGACACGCCGGGCCTGACGGTCCACGCTCTGCGCGGCGGCCGCGGTCAAACAGGTCTCGACGGACGGCGGGTCGGCGAGGAGCGCGAGCACACCTGACGCGATGGAGCGTGGATCCAGTGGATCCACCAGCGTCCCCGCCCGCCCGACCACCTCCGCGGTGCCGCCGATCCGGGTCGCCGCGACCGGACGTCCACTCGCCATCGCCTCGAGTGCGACGACGCCGAGCGGCTCGACGAGGCTCGGGATCGCCAGCACGTCGGCCGCCGCCATCCAATCCACGACCGCCGCGTTCGGCACCGCGCCCGGCATGACGACCGCGTCGCCGAGGCCGAGCCGGGCGGCACCGCTGCGAAGCGATCCGGCGAGCGGTCCGTCGCCGACGAATGCGAGCGTCGCGTCCTTATGGGCGTCGCGAATCAGGCGAAAGGCCTGCAGGAGCCGCAGTGGGTTCTTGCGCTCGTTCAGACCCCCGACGGCGAGCACCATCGGTCCGCCACCAAGACCCAGGCGCACCCGGGCGTCCGCGCGGCCGGCGGGCCGGAATCGCCGCAGGTCGACGCCCATGTTCGCGATATGCACCGGTGGCAGCGCGACGCCCGACGCTCGCAGCTCGGCCGCGAGGTAGCGGCTCACGCAGATCACCGACGAGGCCCCGGCGAGCGCCGCCCCGGTCAGCCGGCGGATGCGAGGATTCTGGAGGTTGCGCACGTCACGGCCGTGCGCCGTGACCACCCACGGTCGGCCCATGAGCCGCCCGCACGTCGCCGCAACGGCGCCGGTCGGGAAGAGGTAGTGGGCGTAGATCACGTCGACCGCCCGGGCTCGGGCGAGCGCGCGGCGGGTCAGCCCCGCGTACTTGGCCGGCGTGTGGAGCGGGCCGTGGGCCCTGCTCGCGATGACGACGCGCTCGACCTCGTGTCCCGCCCGCTCGAGCGCGTCGCACATCGACTCCACGAACGCGCCGTAGTCCGGATCCCCCGGGCCCGGGTACATGTTCGAGAGGCACATGATCCGAAGCGGCGCGGTGAACGGCACAAGTACTCCGCTATCCCACGCCGACCGGGGCGACGACCGGCAGCGAGCGGCTCGTGTCGGGGGCCTCGGCGGCCCGCCGCGACCCGATCGCGACGCCGACCGCGGCGAGGGCCCAGAGATACGGGTCTTCGAGGAGCGCCGAGTAGAGCAGGCTGTGCACGAAGATCCCGGTGATCATCGCGAGCACGGTCCACTCCTCCCACCCCTCGGGTTCACCTCTGCGGGAGGACCGCCAGAGCACGACTCCCAGCGCTCCGAAGAGCACGACGAACAGCGCGAACCCGATCGCGCCTGTCTCGGCGAGCACGGTGACCGGCGCCGTGTGCGAGATCACGACCCGGGTGCGAAGCTGCTGCCGCTGCGTGAGCGTCTCCCGGTACCGCTCGGAGAAGGCGCCCAATCCGACGCCGGCGACCGGCTCGAGCTTCCAGAGGTCGAACCCGCCCTCCGCGAGCCGGAACCGCCCCTCTCCGGCCCCGGCGAGTCGCTGTGTCGACGTGACCTTGTCCCGGACGTTGCTGTTGAGGGCGACGGCGGGGCCGCCGATCACGACGAGCGCGGCGGCGCCCACGAGCAACGTCCGGCGCCAGCCGAAGGCGCGGAACGCAAGCAACGCGAGCCCGACCATCAGGCCGAGTGCGCTGGAGCGGGAGAACGTCACGACGAGTCCCGCGGCGAGCACGGCCGCGACGACCCCGAGGATGGCGAGATCCCGGGGCCGCCGGGCGACGACGGCGTAGGCCACGACCGCCAGCAGGGCGATCATGAGAAAGCGGCCAAGGATGTTCGGGTCGAAGAAGATCCCGTTCGCCCGGAAGAACCGGTTGTAGACGTTGCCCTGCTTCAGGGTGTCGTTCCACCAGATCGTCCGGGTCGCGTACTGGCCGAGAGCGACGATGGCGGTTCCGGTCGCCAGTGCGACTGTCGGCACCGCGACGGCGCGGAGGGGGTTGTCGACCAGCGGCCACCACTCCACCAGCACGCGGTAGAGCAGTACGAACGGGATGTAGAAGAAGACGGCCTTGACCGTCGCCTCCTCGATGTCGCCGCTCCAGAGGATCGAGGTCAGCGAGAAGGCCGTGAACGCGGCGATCGGGATATCCAACGGCGTGGATCGGTCGAGCAGCGGGTCGAGACGCCCCCGCGCGGCACCCCATGCGAGCGCGACGAGCCCGATGGCGACCACCCAGTAGAGCGGCAGCAGCAGGTTTCCGTCCCTGGCGCCGCCGAACGAGATGGGGATCCGGATGGGCATCGCGATTGCGAGCAGCACGAGCCACACGACGGGTCGCCGGAGGACGATGCGGACGACGAGCAGCGAGACCAGGATCGCGGCGACCCCGGCAATCGTCGCCGCGGCGATCCGAACGGGACTGGCGAGGTGGTCCGAGAGCGTGCGAAGGTCGTCACGGGATACGAGGCTTCCCACGAGGAGCAGCCATGCCGCCACGGTCATGGCGAGCGCTCCGGCCCGCCGGCCCGAGGCGTCGCGCCCCCGCAACCCCGGGAGCAGCATCCCGACGATGCCCGCGGCCGCGCCGACCGCGGCGAGGACCTGGAACGATTCGACGCTCGTCATGGACGGAGCGGGATCAGGGCCCGACCCCCGTCGGTGGTGAGGACCAGCCAGAGACGCGCCGGCGGGATCCGTCGCGGCAGCGGGATCCGCACGCTGCCAAGCGGACCGCTGACGCGGGCGCCGACGGCCCGCCCGACGACCCGCGTTGCGCTGCCCGGATCACCCACGCGCCTGGCAATGGTCACGCTGACCCGGGTCGAGGGCCGGATCGCGGTGCCGGCGGTGTCCTGCAGGCGAATTCCCACCCGGGCGCCGAGGGGCGGCCGCGGGGGAATCGCGGTCCCGACGAGGTGGCCGACCCAGCACGTGGCGGATTGCTCGGTGCGGTTCCTCGGAACGTCCATGAGGGTGGCGCGGATCGTGTAGAGGCCGGGTGGGGTCGGGCCTCCGTCGGCGCGCTTTCCATCCCAGTTCCACAGCGCGGTCTCTCCCGCGCCGACGACTTTCGGGCCAAAGCGCGCGACAGGGGCCGCGCCGGCGGATGGCGACGCCTCGATGGACAGCTCCCCCCGCTCGAGGGCGGTCGCCGCGACGCGGCACTCGCCGTCGCCCGGGCCGGCGAGCGCCGCCGACTGGACCTCGAGGTTGCCCAGGGGCGGGGCGATCCGGTCGACGACGAGCACCTTGCTCGCGTTCCAGCGCTTCTTGCCGGCACGGGCTCTGAGGCTGACGACGTAGCGGCCGTCCGGCACGGGGCTTCCGGCGTCGTCGGTCCCGTCCCAGGCGAGGCGCACCATCTCCTTGGGCCGCTGCGCGTCGACGAGCCGCTTCCAGCGCTTGCCGGAGCGATCCTGGATCTCCACGGTGACGACGCTCGCCTCGTTGAGCCGGACGGCGATCCGTGCGATCTCCCGTGAGCCGTCCGCGTTGGGGCTGAACTGCCGCGTCGCCTGGAAGCCCGTCACGATGGGCGGCGGCGTGGGGAACGCGAACGGCGCCAGGAACACGCCCAGCCCGACGACGAACAACACGAGCATGCCAACCCCGACGAGGGGTCGTGTTCGGAATGCGCTCACGATCGGGAGTCGTCGGTCAGCGTGCGCGGTACCCGAGGCAGATATAGAAGCCGAACCGCCCGATCGGGGTACGCGAGAGCGCGAACTCGGCCCTGCGCGCGGCGCGAAGCCGGTAGATGCGCCCGATCTGAGATCCGACGCGTCCGCCCGGCCTGAAGAAGATCCCGCGGCGGCTCACCGGCTCCAGGCCCGCCGCCGCGCCGTGCGCCTCGAGGTCGCCCCACGTCTGCCAGTTGTCGATCGGGGCGAGATCCACCTTGATCGTGGGAATCCGCTCGGAGAGCCAGCGTCGGGCGCCGTGGAGGCTGTGGCGGTTCGGTGTGGAGACGACCACGATGCCGCCCGGCGCCAGGCGGGCCCGGGCGGCGGCGAGACATGCCCCGGGGTCCTCCAGGTGCTCGAGGACGTCGGTGATGGTGACGAGATCGAAGGGGCCCTCCGGCGGCTCGTACGCGCTTCCGACCTCGGCGCTCAGGCGGTCGGCGGCACCGATCTCCGCGAGCCGTCCCCGGGTGATCTCGATCGACTCCGGGGACAGGTCGACGCCGACGCCCGAGAAGCCGCGCTCCGCGAGCCGCTCGAGCAGGAACCCGGTTCCGCAGCCGATGTCGAGGACCCGCCCCCCCGGGCGGGCGTACCGGTCGATCGTGTCGAGCACCAGCGAGATCCGGCTCTGGAGGTGCCAGTTGCGCTCCTCGACCGCCACGAGTCGCGGCGCGAGGCGGTCGTAGTAGTGCTGGACATGCTCGAGTCGTTCGCTCACGGAAGGCTTGCCCACTTTGCCGGGAGGGGTGTGGCGGTGGCGCGCCGGCGGAACACCTGGAGTGACGGCTTGGCGGTCCAGTCATCGCGGAACAGGCCCGCGCTCCACGCGCGGTGATCCTGCAGATTGAAGTAGACCACGACCTCGATCTGAGGTTGGCGCCCGGCGAGCCTGTACGTCAAGTCGATGTACGCCGCCTGCTGTGCCTCGGAGACGAAGTAGCGATGGTAGGCGGTGTACGTCGTCGCGTAGCTGGTTTCGCTGATGATGATCGGCATCCTGCCCTTGGGGTGCATCGTGTTCACGAGCGCCGTGAGTTGCGGCATCGTCCGCCACGACGGGAAGAACGCGGCGCGGTCGGGCGGCCCGACCGGGTGCATGTGCTGAGCCCACGCGTCGAACGGCATCTTGCGACCGCCGCCGAGCGCCTTGTGGAGGAGCTTGACGAAGTCGAAGGTCCCGATCGTCGTGCTCGCGTTGCGGCAGCCGCCATTGTCCCCGGCGGCCGTCTCGCCGGCGACCACGATCACCTTCGGGTTGGCGGCTTTGATCTTCGGGTACGCCGCGCGAAGTAGCGCCGCATACGCCTGTGGGGAGGCGGGCACCCAGCGCCCGTTCGCGAGACGCCGGCACTGGGGCGAGGTCATCAGGTCGATGTTCGGCTCGTTGCGAGGGCTGATGCTGCGGACGGCCGGAAGCAGTCCGCCGCCCTTCTGCGGCCACGATCCGCTGTAGCGCTTGGCGACCACGCCTGCGAATGCTCCGCCGTCCGCGGCGCGCGGCGCCGCGTTCCACTTCCCGGTCGTCGACGCCCACGGCGGTGTTCCGAGCAGGGTGACCATGACGCCGACGCCCTTGTCGCGCAGCGCGCCCAGCATCGTGTCGTACCGCGACCAGTCGTAGGCGGGGTCGTCGGGATCGCCTGGGTTGGCGGGCCGGGTCGGAGCGACGTAGCTCCAGTCGATGTCCACCCGGGTCCATTTGGCGCCGGTCGACGCGAGCTGGGCCACCCGGTACGCGATGGTCGCGGGAGTCGGGTCGTTCGAGATCTGGTCGTCCTGGATTGCCACGACGGGCGCGGCGAACGCGGGCGCGGCGGCGACCAGGGCGAGCGCGACTGATGTGACCAGACGTCTCACGGCAACGGCCTCCCGGTCGTGTAGGCGCCCGGCGGTCCCACGACGGGGACCACGACGATGGCGCTCTGGCGGACCACGCGTCCGCGGCTTCGCGTGCGGATCCGCTCCAGCACCGCGATCCGGCGGCCGTCCGTTGCGATCGCCGCCGGTGCTCCACGCAGGCGCAGCACGGTCCGCCGGGCGCGACCCGGAACCTGTTGCTGAACGACGCCGCCGTTCACCACGGCAACGGTCCGGTCGCCGGCGGCGGTGAGCGCGGGGGC
The DNA here is from genome assembly GCA_963706315.1 of uncultured Thermoleophilia bacterium. GTDB lineage: Bacteria > Actinomycetota > Thermoleophilia > Miltoncostaeales > Miltoncostaeaceae > CALMEC01. The sequence goes on from CAVPMA010000015.1 coordinate 343,502, forward strand.
CTTCGCGCCGCTCCAGACGACGGTCGGCGTCCAGACGGGCCCGTCGAACCGGACGAGCTGGAAGACGCCGCCGCGGCGGACGAGGGTCACGACCATCCTGCGGGTCACGTGGAGGCGAAGCACCGTCCCGGGCTGGGGGATCGTCAACCCGCCGAACGCGTCGAACTCCCCGCTCGGAGTCGTCGCGATGCGCACCTCCGCCGGGTCGCGACGGTCTACCCAGGCGATGATTCCGGGGGCCATCGCGATCAGGCCGCCGGTCGGCTGCGCGTCGAGCGGCCGGGAGATCCGCTGCGCGAACGGCTGCCCCGGCGCCTCCGACACCGTGTAGCTCACAAGGCGGTGCCCGCCGCCCGGGTCGCGGAGCACGTAGCGAAGAAGGGGGCCGTCCAGGGTCGCGGCGACGGCGATCGATCCGCCGATCCGTCCATCCGCCTCGACCGGCAGGTCGCGCTTGTCGGCGAGGCAGCAGAAGACGACCTGCGGGGGGAAGCCCTGCCCGGTCGCCATGATGCCGTACCGGCCGGTGTCGTCACCGAAGATCGGCCCGGCAGTGGTGCGTCCGGCGCTGGTGCGAAGCACCATCCCGTCGATGCGGGCGCCGGTGAACCGCGCCCCTACGAGCGGGAGGCGGTACGTGTCGGTCCGGTGGATCGTGTAGCGCCCGCCGAGGGTGATCGTGGTGGCGGTGGACGTGGCGTACGCCAGGCTGTTCCCGCTGAAGCCGATCGACATGCGAGGCCAATCCCGGACGCGTCGCTCGCTCGGCGCGCCGAGCGCGGGGACGGCGACGGCGATCGTCGCGAGGCCCGCGAGGACGATGGTGGGCATGCGCCTGGCACTCAAGCGGTGACTCCCTTCTGCAGGTTGGCGACCAGGTCCCCGAGCAGTTCCTCGCTGGCGGCGGCGCGCTCGGGCGCGGCCAGCGGCGTCATGTTCGTGAGCTGCACGTGCCGGGCTCCCGCGGCCACGAAAGCGCCGACGGAGGCCGCGACGTCGTCCGGCGTGCCGAGGAGCACTGTATCGCGCACGACCTCGACGGGGACGTGGCCCGCGAGGGCAAGCGCCTCCCCCCGGTCGTACCGGGTCGGCAGGAAGCTCGTCAGCCCGAACGCATGCTCACCGAGCGGGTGCTCGGCCCCTCTCGCGGCAAACGCCTCCGCCGGGCGTGTGAGCGCGATAAACCGCATCAGGAGCGATCCATCGACGATCGCGGCCGCGTCCTCGGCCCGTTCGGCGAGCACGACACGGACGTAGACCGCCGGTGTCACGGCATCGCGCGTTCGTCCGGCACGTTCCGACGCGTCGCGAACCTGCGCGAGCATGGCGGCGTAGGCCGCCGGATCGGTGGCGAGCGGGAGCCAGCCGTCCGCGGTGGAGCCGACCAGCTCGAGTCCGCGCGGGCGATGCGCCGCAACCCAGATCGGCGGCGGGCGATCCCCGAGCGGGCGAAGGCCGAGCGCCATGTCGCGCAACGTGAAGAACTCGCCGTCGAAGTCGATGGGATCCGGCGTGTCGAACAGCGCGCGGATGACCCGCAGGCCCTCGGCGAGCCGTCCCAGCGGCCGCGCATTGCCCAGGCCGATGGGGTCGAGGTTGAGCTGCTCGCCCGAACCGACCCCGAGGATGAAGCGCCCGCCGGTGAGGTGGTCGAGGGTCAGGGCGGTCTGCGCGACGACGGCCGGATGGCGCCGCACGAGGTCGGTGACGCCCACGCCGAGCCGCACGTCGGTGGTGGCCGCCGCCGCCGCCGCGATCACCGGGAACGGGTCGAACCAGACGTGCGGGCTCGCCTGGGCGGCGGCCTGCGGCACGAGGTCGGGCGTCCAGATCGAAAGCGGGAACCAGTGCAGGAAGTGGTCGGCCCACCACACGGCGTCGAACCCCTGCTCCTCGCGGCGCCGCGCCGCCGCGGTCGCGATCGCCGCGGGCGGGCGCACCGCGCCCATGGCGGAAAGCTCGATGCGTGTGCCGGCCGCCATCGCGGGCAAGGGTAACCGAGTCGTTCTCCACGGGCCAACCCGCAGGGTGATGGGCCCGTCTGCAGCCACGCGGCGGACGTGGGCGGCCGTCGCCGCCGACGTCCGCCACGGTGGGCTACGGGGTGGTGCTCGCCCCGCCGAGCCCGGCCAGGATGATCGGCCCGATGTCCGTCTGCAGCTGCGACGCCGGCAGCGCTCCGGACGGCGTCTCGACGTTCGGCGAGTCCGTCGGCGTCGAGGTGAGGGCGACGTCCAGGTTGACGCCGTTCAGACCGCTCGACGCCTTCGTCTGCTCATCGAGGATCGCGTCCAAGTTCACCTTGAAGCGGTGCACCTGCTTGTCCTCCTTGCCGACCCAGAGCTCGACCTTCGCGTTCTTCACGAACTGCTCGAGCTTCGCGGTCGCATCGGTGATCTGCGTCGCGTCGATCGGGCTCGAGCTCGTGTCGACGGTCGCGGCGACGCGGGCGATGGCCTTGACCAGCTCCGCGGTGTCGACGTCGCCGGCGATGTGGTCGGTGTCGATGCCCTCGATCACCTCTGAGCCGACGACGGTGCCGTTCTTGATGAACGCGCTCGGGTCGCCGAGTGCCTCCAGTGCCTTGGCGACGTCGACGCTGCCCGTGGAGCCGCTGGTGGTGGTCGTGAACGAGTCGGCCGGGAGCTCGTACCACTTGTCGGCGAGCTGGAGGAACGCCTTGTCGCCCGCCAGCCGCAGGCCGCCAGCGAGGTTGATCTTGCCGGCCTTGACGTCGAAGGCGAGGTCGGCCGCCTTGCCGGCCGCGTCGACCGGCCCGCTCAGGTTGAGGGCGATCGGCCCGTTCCCGAGGAGCGCTCCGACCGTCGGGTCCTTGAGCGTCCCGTCGAGCTTGACCGCCAGGTTGAGGGCGATCTTCTGGGGACCCTGCTGGGCGACGGGCTTGATCGACGCCAGGATCGTCGCGACATCGCCGCTGGATCCGGACGACGCCGTCGCCGTGGTCGATGTGGCGGTGGTGTCGGTGCTCGTACCGCCGCCACACCCAGCGCCGATGAGGCTGAGCAGGAGGAATGGGGTCAGCAGGAAGGCCATGCGGCGGTGCATCGTGTGAACTCCTCGTTCGGTGTGGTGCGGTGTGATGCTGGGCAGAGGTGTGCTTCGGCTGTTGGTGGGACGTCCTTTAGACGGGGCGAGGATGATCCCCCCCGCCGAGCTGGGACGTGGCGTGCTCGACGACCGGCGCGATGGTGGCCCAGCCGTCTCGGGCGCCGCCCGGCGATCCCGGCAGGTTGACGATGAGGGTGCGGCCTCGCGCGCCCGCGACGCCCCGCGACAGCATCGCGTGCGGGGTCGCGGCGACGGAGCCGGCGCGGATGGCCTCGGCGATTCCGGGCGCGAGGCGGTCGCAGGCGGCCACGGTGGCCTCGGGCGTGCGATCGGTCGGCGAGAGGCCGGTGCCCCCGCTCGTCACGATCACGTCGCAGACGCCGGTGTCTGCGATCTCGCACAGGAGGGACGTGAGGCCCTCCACACCGTCCGGGACCACTTCGCGGCGCATCACGTCGTGGCCGGCGGCGGCGATCTCGTTCGCCAGGACCTCACCCGAACGGTCCTCGTAGACGCCGGCGGCGGCGCGTGTGGAGACGGTGACGATGGCAACCCTCAGTCCGATGGCAGATCCTGTTTCGTCTTCTCGAGCAGCCGGATCGACTCGATGATCACCCCTCGGTCGACGCCCTTGACCATGTCGTAGGTCGCGAGGGCGGCGACCGCGACGGCCGTGAGCGCCTCCATCTCGACGCCCGTCTTCGCGGAGGTCTCGACGGTGGCCTGGATCGTGACGAGGCCCGCATCGGGATCGGTCGCCACCTCGACCGCGGCGCGCTCGATGGGCAGGGGATGGCACAGTGGGATCAGGTCCGCGGTGCGCTTGGCGCCCAATATCCCGGCGATTCGCGCGACCGCCCCGGCGTCGCCCTTCGGCAGGGAGCCGTCGGTGATCGAGCGCGCCGCCTCGGGCGACATGCGCACGCGCGCCTCGGCCCGGGCAAGCCGCCGCTGCGGCGCCTTGTGGCCCACGCCGACCATCCGCGCGTGACCGTGCTCGTCGAGGTGGGAGCGGTCGGCGAGGTCGCTCACCGCGACTCCCTCGCCCGGACTTCGCGAGAGCGCTCGAGTTTTCGCTCGATGTCGACCTGCTGGGCCGCGAGCCATTTGGTGACGTCGTTCTCGTTGACGATCCTGCGCATCTGGTCGGCCCGGCTCGCCCGTTCCCCAGGGTCCATCGTCAGAGCCTCGTAGAGCGCGGCGGCCTGGGCCTCGATGTCGAAGGGGTTGACCCCGAGTGCGAACGAGCCCACCTCTTCGTGTGCGCCGGTGTTCTCCGAGAGGATGAGCACGCCGTTGCGCTCGTTGACGATCGGGGCCTCCTTCGCCACGAGGTTCATCCCGTCGAAGACCGGGTTGACCATGAGGGCGTCGTAGTGCTTGTACATGGCGATCGCCCGCGGCAGGTTGCTCTCGAACCGCAGATCGATGGGCATCCAGTCGGTGTTGCCGTGCTTGGTATTGATGTGGCTCACGAGGTCGCGGATCTTCTGGATGTACTCCACGTACTCGTCGACGTCCTGCCGGGACGGCTGCAGCATCGCGAGGAAGGTGATGTCCTCGACGAACTCCGGGTGCTGGTCGAGGAAGCGGTCGAAGGCCTTGAAGCCACGGAGGATGTTCTTCGAAAGGTCCGTGCGGTCGATCCGGCAGACGAGGTACTTCCGCCGGCGGCGGAGCACGCTCTCCTCCTCCACGGCAACCTCCGGGCCGCGCGCCATCTGCGTGAACAGGGGGGCGTTGATCGAGATCGGGTACGAGCGCACCCAGACCTCGCGGCCGTCCCAGCGGACCATGCGGCGCCGGTAGTCGACGGTGATGTCGAGCAGCTCCTCGCAGGTGAGCAGGAAGTTCCGCGCGTACCGGCGGGTGTGGAACGCGACGATGTCGTTCGCGAGGAGGCCGCGGACGATGGCCTCCCGGATGTGGGGTGGCAGGATCCGCCAGGCGTCGGGCTGAGGCCACGGGATGTGGACGAAGAAGTGCAGGAACGTCTCCGGGCGGGCGGCGCGGATCACGCTGGGGGCGACGTAGAGGTGGTAGTCGTGGAGCATTACCACCGACTTTGGGTGCTCCCGCAGCTCCGCGAGGACGGTGTCCGCGAACGCGTGGTTCGCTGCGACATAGCCGTACTCCCACGCGTCCAGCTCCTCACGGCGGACGTCCGGCGCGTTCGAGAGGTCCCAGAGGTAGTGCTGGATGAACCACAGCATCGGGTTCGCGACGACGTTGTAGTAGGCGTGGTAGGTCTCGGGATCGAGCACCACGAACCGCCCGCGTGTCTTGACGCCGACGCCCTCGAGCGGGAACGCGCCCCCGCCGGCCTCCTCGGCCACCGCGGCGTCCTCAGGACTGATCGCCGCCGACACCCAGACGGCGGGGGTGTGCTCGATCAGGCCGGAGAGCGCGCTCACGAGACCTCCGTCGCCGCGCCGCATGGTCCGTGGGCGTCGACCGCGCCGTTCGAAGGTCACCGGTCCGCGATTCGAGACGAGTATGAGGCTGGTGTCCATGGTGCCGATCGTCGAGAGGCTTCGGCGTCGAGACTAGTCGACCCGTCGGCCAAGGACCCTCCGCCGATCGCTGCACCACCGGTCGTCGGCGGCGCGGCGCGGCGCGGTCCGTGGGCTCGCCCCGCCGCGACTTCTCGGATTCCGTGTGATACGAACCACCGACCCGCGGTGCGCGGGCCCTGCTGATGCTCAACCGACGGCTCTATTTCCAGGCGTGGCTCGTCGCGGTGGTCGCGCTCCTCGTCGCGTTCCTGACGCTCGAGCCGCCGGAGGAGCCGATCCGCACGGATCAGGTGGCCACGTTCAACTCCACGGAGGCGATCGACGCCGCGAACGAGCTCGCCGGTGTCGCGCCCGAGCGCACCCCCGGCTCGCCGGGAGCGGATGCGGCGGCCAGCTGGATCGAGCGGGAGTTCCGGGATCTGCCGGACGGCGGGAAGCGGGTCGCGACCCAGTCGATGGTCGCCCGCGCCGGCGGCGAGACCACCCCGCTCGAGAACGTGTTCTTCACGCTCCCGGCCAGCGCGCCGACGACCTCCGCACGGAACATCGTGATCGTCGCACCACGCGACGCCCCGGCCGGCGTGTCGGCGGGGACCTCGAGCAGCGCGATCCTCCTGGAGCTGGCCCGGACCGCGATCCGCTCCTCCTATCGCCACACGCTCATCTTCCTCTCGGTCGACGGGGGGACCATCGGCAACGCCGGGACGCGCTGGTACCTGCGGTCGGTGGACCGTAGCCGGATCGCCGGAGTGATCGTGCTGGACGCCCCTGGCGAGGGCGATGGCCGCGTCATCCACCTCTGGTCGATGGGGGCCGGCCGTCAGGCCCTGTCGATGCGCCAGCTCGCGGAACAGGCCGTGCGAAACGCCGGCTTTCAGCCGACCGGCGTGCCGTCCATGCGGCATCAGCTGTTGCGCCTGGCCGTCCCCGAGACGCGCGGCGAGCAGCGGGCCGCGATCGACCTCGGCGTGCCGGCGGTCACCCTCGCCGACCGCGACGAGTCGACCCTTCCCGCGGGGCCGGTCACGATCACACGCGAGCGCGTCGACGGCGCGGGAACCGCGGCGCTGTGGCTCGTCAACCTGCTCGATGCGCGTGAACGGGCCAACGCTCCCGACGCGGCGCTCGCCTACGCGGGGAAGTTCCTGCGCCCCGCCGTCGGCCGTCTCTCGCTTCTGCTCCTCGCGCTGCCGCTCCTCGTCATGGCCCTCGACGCCGCCGCGCGGGTGCGCCGCGGCCGCATCCGCGTCTCGGCCGGCCTGCGTGCCGTCGCGTGGCGCTTCGTGGTTCCGCTCGGCGTGCTATTCCTGGCGCATCTGCTGAGCATGTGGGGAATCTTCCGAGGGCCGGATATCGGCCGACCGCCGAAGATCGCCGACCTCGGGCTCGACGGGCAGGCCCTCCTCGGCATCATCCTGCTCGCCCTCGTGTCGGTGGTCGCGTGGCTCGGGATGCGACCGCGTGTGGTCGCGACCGGCGCCAACGCATCGGCCGAGGCGGCCGGCGCCCTCATCTGGCTGGCGCTCCTGACCCTGATCGCGTGGTGGCTCGCGCCGTTCTCGCTCGTGCTGATCCTGCCCGCCGCCTACGCGGCGCTCACGGCCACGGTCGCGCCACGGCGGTGGCAGATCGTCGCGCTGACGGTGGTGGCCCTCGCGGCCCCCATCGCGATCGTGCTCATGACGGCCGCCGACATCGATCGCAACCCGCTCTTCGCGGTCTGGTACCTCTGTGAGACGGCCGTGAGCGGCGCCCGCGGCCTGGTGGGGCCCGTGCTCGCCGTGATGGTCGGGGTGTGCGTGGTCTCGCTCTGCACGCTCGTCGCGTTTCGCGCGAGGAAGGGCCTCGTGGCCGGCCGATCGTCCCGTGCCGTCCGCGCTCGACGCTAACTTGTCCGAGGGCAAGCGATTCGGAGGGTCTGCGCATGGCGGAACAGCCGAGGCAACGCGACGCGGCGCGCTCGCGCGCCGCCATCCTCGATGCCGCGGAGGCCCTGTTCGCCGAGCATGGCTTCGAGGCCGTCACACTCGCCCAGATCGGCGCTGCCGCGGGCGTCTCACGCGGCACGCCCGGGTACTTCTTCGGGACGAAGGAGGCCCTCTACCGCCTCGTGGTCGAGCGCGCCGCGACGACGCTGCGCATGCTCGCGGAGACGCTCCGTGTCCGCGACGCGGCAGGGGCCCGATCCGGACCGGCCGTGGTCGCCGAGACCGTCGACGCCTTCCTCGGTCTCCTCACGTCCCGCCGGTCGCTCGTGCGGCTCCTCGACCGCGAGGCCGGCGTCGTCGAAGGCGAGCCGCACGCCGAGGCGCTGCGGACGGCCTTCGCGGGAATCGGGCCGCAGGCCGATCGGGTCGCACTCACCGCGCTTGCCTTGTGCTGGTTCCCGCTCTCGCATCCTGGCGCGGCTCGCGCCCTGGGCGTCGATCCCGACTCGCCCGAGTTCGTCGAGGTCTGGCGCACGCACGTGCTCGCGGCGGTTGCCGCCGGCGACGCCGTGCCGCCGCCGGCCGCGGCCGCTCCACAGCCCGTCGCCCAGGCTCCCGTGGCCGAATGGCCCGAGACGGTCAAGAAGAAGAAGAAAAAGAAGAAGAAGCGCGACCAGTAGGCGCGCCCCGGTCCAGCCGGATGATCGTCACGAGGTCGCCCGGCACCACGGCCCGGCCGGGCTCGATGAGCGCGAGGGCGTCGGCGCCCACCATCGACCCGATGCGATGGGAGCGCTGATCGCCGGTCGGCGTCGCGACCACGCGGTCGGCCGCGACCGTCAGCGTGCAGCGGACGGCATGCAGGCGTGACTCCACCCCCGGCCAGCCGTCTCCGGCGACCGCGGGCTCCCGTGCCGGCGCGACGTCGAGCATCCCGCCGAGCGCGCGAACCGCCGGCTCGGCGAACAGGGTCGAGCAGACGAGGCTGGAGGCGGGATTTCCGGGCAGCGCGATGACCAGGGTGCGGCTGCGGGTCCCGAACGCCACGGGCTTGCCCGGCTTGAGGTCGACCCCCCAGAAGTGCGACTCGACCCCCAGGTCCGCAAGAGTGGCGCGGACCAGGTCGCGCTCGCCGACCGAGACGCCCGCCGTCGTGACCAGCAGGTCGGCGGACAGGCCCGCCTCGAGCAGGGGGCGAAGGGCCGCGACGTCGTCCTCGGCGATCCCGAGCGCCTCGACCTCCCCCCCGGCGGCGGTGAGGGCCCAGGTGAGCGCGGTCGAGTTCGAATCGCGGATCTGGGCGGGGCCGGGAACGGCGGCAGGCGGGACGAGCTCAGCTCCCGTCGACAGCAGCGCGACGCGGGGTCGGCGCACGACATCGACCTCGACCGCACCGATGGTGGCGAGCAGCGCTCCCGCCGCGGGATCGAGCCGCGTCCCGGGGACGAGCGGTGCCGCACCGACCGGCAGGTCGCTGCCGGCCGTGCGAACGAAGCTTCCGAGGACGAGCCCGCCCGGGACCCGGACCGTGCCGTCGGCTCGGGTGGCGTCCTCGATCGGCACGATCGTGTCGGCGCCCTGCGGCACGGGCCCCCCGGTCGCGATCGGCGCCGCGTGACCCGGGCGCAGGGGTCCGGGCGCCGTGCCGGCCGGCACGGCCGGATCGAGGGGGAGGGAGCCGCCGCCGGGCGGGACGTCCGCGAGCCGAAGCGCGTAGCCGTCCATCGCGCTGTTCGGGAAGGGTGGGATGGGGGTCGCGACGCGCGGTGCCGCGGCCAGCACCCGTCCGGCGGCCCCGGCCAGCGCGACGCGCTCCGCCTCCAGCGGCCGGCACGCGGCGAGCACGATGGCCAACGCCTCGTCGTACGGGACCACGCGAGCTCCGGCCATCCGAAGACCATACCGCCCGGCGTCCCGCGCCCCAGATGGACCAATAGCATCGCGCGGACATGCCGACGCTCTCCTCGATCTCCGTGGTCGTCCCCGTGTACAACGAGCACGAATCGCTCCGGCCGCTGGCCGAGGAGCTCCTCCCGGTCGTGCGCTCGCTCGGGCGGCCGGCGGAGGTGATCTTCGTGGACGACGGCTCTCAGGACGGGAGCTTCGCGGTGCTGGAGGAGCTCGCCGCTTCCGAGCCCGAGGTGCATGTCGTCCGGCTACGGCGGAACTTCGGCAAAGGCGCGGCGCTCATGGCGGGGTTCCGTCATGCGTCCGGTGACGCTGTGATCACGATGGACGCCGATCTCCAGGACGACCCTACCGAGCTGCCGGCGATGATCGACGCGCTCGAGGAGGGCGCCGACCTGGTGAGCGGGTGGAAGGCCGAGCGTCGCGACGGATGGACGAAGCGGGCGGCGTCGAAGGTCTTCAACTGGGTCACCTCGCGCCTCTCAGGCCTCGCGCTGCACGACCTCAACTGCGGCCTCAAGGCGTACCGAGCGGAGGTGGTGCGGTCGCTGTCGCTGTCCGGCGACCTCTACCGGTACATCCCCGTCATGGCGGCGGCGGAGGGGTTCCGCGTGCGCGAGATGGCCGTCAACCACCGTCCCCGCCGCTACGGGCGCTCGAAGTACGGGCTCGAACGGTACGTGCGCGGGTTTCTGGACCTCCTCACGATCATGTTCATCGGCCGGTTCCGCTGGCGGCCCATGCACCTCTTCGGAGGTTTGGGCCTCGCCTTCTCGATCGTGGGATTCGCGATCTCCGCCTACATGGCCGCCCTCAAGATCGCGGGCCACGCCATCGGCGGGCGGCCGCTTCTGCTGCTCGGCGTGCTGCTCATCGTGGTCGGCGTGCAGCTGTTCACGATCGGGCTCCTCAGCGAGATGATCCAGCGCAATCACCTGCGCCGCGACGTCGACGAGGTCGCCGCGAGGATCGAGCGGGTCATCGACTGAGACGTCGCTCCGGACGCGGTTCCAAAGAAGGAATCCGATCCTTGCTCATGTAAGTTCATTCGTGTGATGCTCCCGCTCAAGCGGTACGCCCAACTCGTGATCCTGGGCGCGATCGCCGCCGTCCTCATGGGCATCGCCACCGGCCCCGCGGCAGCGGCCTCGCAGGTCAAGGTGTTCTTCGCGCGCGACGACCGGCTTCAAACCGTCGAGCGACCGGTGGCGCCCGGCGCCAACCGGCTCGAGGCCGCGGTGCGGGCGCTCTTCCGCGGACCGAATGCCACCGAGCGGCGCGACGGCATCCGCACGGCCATCCCCCGAGGGACCGTCCTCGAGGAGGCCCTGGTCGCCAACGGCGTGGCGTACCTGCGGGTTCCGGAGCGGTTCGCGGCCAGCGGCGCCGGTGAGGCCGTCGAGATGCGCCTCGCTCAGATCGTCCACACCGTGACCGAGGCCGCCGACGTCGGCGCCGTGCGGATCCTCCTCGGCTCCGAGCCGATCCCGGGACCCGGAGAGGACCCGGGAGCCCTCATCACGCTGGGCTCCATCGCAAAGCGCGAGGTCATCGGCCCCGTCCCCGTCGGGATCGCGGCGGTGCAGCGGCGCCTCGTGGCGCTTCGCTACCTCGCGACCGGAATGGTCAACGGCCGGCTCGACTACCGCACGTCGCAGGCGCTGCTGGCCTTCCAAGCGTGGGAGGGGCTCGCCCGGACCGGGGACGCGAACCTCACCACCCGCCGGCGCCTGAACGTGGCGCGGATCCCGCGTCCCCGGAGTGCGGGCACCGGCCGGCGCATCGAGGTCGACCGATACAAGGGTGTCGCGCTCCTCATCGAGCGGGGCGTAGTGAAACGGGCCATCCACGTCTCCACCGGCGCGGGCGGGCGCACCCCCCACGGCACGTTCCACATCTATCGCAAGGAACGCATGTCGTTCTCCCGCCCGTTCAGCGTGTGGCTGCCGTACGCGAGCTACTTCAGCGGCGGGTACGCGTTCCACGAGTACCCGAACGTCCCCGCCTACTGGGCGTCCCACGGATGCATCCGGGTCGGCTATCCCGAGGCGCCCACCGTCTACGCATTCGCGTCCTATGGAACGCTCGTTCAGATCAGGTAGGGCCGCCGCCGGCCTGACGACGCTGCTCGCGCTCGCCGCCGCCGGGCCCGCGATCGGCGCGGGCACGCAGGTCAGGATCGCCGACAGCGGCACGCCCGCCACCCGGCTCGCCGCCGAAGCGGTCGCCCAGGCGCTCGCCGCGCAGGGATTCGCGGTGACCCGCTCGAGCGCTCCCAGCGCCGCCGCCGCCGAGGCCGCGACCCGCCTGGGGAACGTCGACGTCTACATGACGGAGACGGCGACGCTACTCGAGCGCGTCCTCGCACGACCCAAGGAGCGCGACGACACCCGCCTGCGTAACACGCTGACGACCCTGCTCGCCCCACGCTCGCAAGCGCTCCAGTCCGTCGCCCGGTACGACGACGCGCCGCAGGTCGCCTGCACGGCAGCGGCGGTGCGCGCGCACAAGCTCCGCGGTCTGCTCTCGCTCGGCGCCGCGGCGCCCAGGCTCACGTACGCGGTGAACCCCGCCCACGTCGTGCGGGCCGACGGCCTGGCGGCGCTTCGCGTCAAGTTCCGACGCGTCATCGTGTCGCCGGGCACAGGCAGGTTCGACGTTATCGCGCACCGACGGGCCCACTGCGTGCTCTCGAGCGGCGCCGAGCCGCGGGCGGGACGCCTCGCGCTCGTCGCGCTTCGCGACACGACGCGGCGGCTGGCGGGTACCCCGCAGCACGGGATCGCGGTGGTGAGCCAGGCGTATCGCGCCTCGGCGCCCGCCGCCTTCGCATCGACGCTGGATCGGGTGGCGGCACTCCTCACGACCCAGAACATGCGGACGCTCCTGGGCGCCGTCGACCTCGACGGGGAGGATACGGCCGCGGCGGCGCAGGGGTTCCTGCGGGCCAACGGCGTCATCCCGTAGGTTCACCGCGCCCGATGAGCCGGGACGCGCGCTGACGAGCGTCTGCGTGCGGCGGGGTGGGCGCCACTACAGTTCCGCGGCGTGAGCCTCGCCGATCCCGACACGCCCGACGTCGCGGCGCCACCGGCGAAGAAGAGCAGCCGGAGGCGGTGGATCACCGCGATCGTCGTCGTACTCGTGGTCGCGGCGCTGGCCGTCGTGCTGGCTCGGGGGTGGGGCCACGTCTCGCAGTACGACTGGCAGCTCGATCCCGCGTGGATGGTGCTCGGCGCGGTGCTGATCCTGCTCAACTACACGTTCAACGGGCTCGCATACGGACGGTCCGTCGAGTGGCTCTCACCGGTCCATCCACCGCCCGCGCTCGCGCTCTCGATCTGGGCGCGGTCGCTTCTTGCCCGGTACGTCCCGGGCAACGTCATGATGGTGATCGGGCGGGCGGTGCTCTCGCACGACGAAGGGGTGCCCCGGCGCGTGACGCTGGCCGCCACGGCCTACGAGCAGGTGCTCGCCCTCGGCATCGCAACCGTCGGCGCCGTGACCTTCCTCGCCGCCTACGGCAACCCCGGCGAGGGCAGACTGCTTTGGCTCCTGGCGGTCGTTCCGGTCGTTCTCGCCTGCCTGCACCCGGCGCCCTTCAGGCGGATGTCGACCTGGGCGCTGCGGAAGCTGGGACGGCCACCACTCGAGACGCTGTTCTCCGGCCGGCAGGTGATACGGCTGCTGCTGCTCTACACCATCGGCACCGTGCCGCTGGTGATCGGCGTCTGGGCGCTCGTGCGGTCGGCCGCCGGCGCCCAGGCCGGGGGGCCGCTCGAGGTCGGCCTTGCGTTCCTTCTTGCATTCGTGATCTCGTTTCTGGCGTTCGTGCTGCCGTCCGGGATCGGGATCCGCGACGGTATCTTCGCCCTCGCGCTGTCGCGCAACCTGCCGGGCGGGGTTGCCATCGCCGTCTCGGTGGGATTGCGTTTCGCGATGGTCGTCATCGAGCTCGTCTTCGTCGGGATCGCGGTGCTGGTGGGGCGCAGGAGGTGAGCCGGCTCAGCCGTCGCGCGATCCGCCCCCCGCTGATGGTGGTCGCCGGCCTCGCCACGGTCTACGCGGTCACGTTCGCCGTGCTCTCGGTGGTACGCCACCGCGGGTTCTTCACGGCGCGGTATGACCTCGGGAACATGACCCAGGCGGTGTGGGCCGCAGCGCATGGAGAGCTCTTCACCGTCACTGACCCGGCCGGCGTGCAGATGTCCCGCCTCGGCGCCCACGTCGACCCGATCCTCGGGCTCTTCGCGCCCCTGTGGTGGATCTGGCCGAACCCCTCGATGCTCCTGGTGGTGCAGGCCATCGTGGTCTCGTCCGCGGCGATCCCGGCGTACCTACTCGCCCGCCGGTGGCTCGAGGACGAGTCGCTCGCGGTGGCATTCGCCGCGGTGACCCTGCTCTTCCCGGCGATCCAGTGGGCCAATGTCTTCGACTTCCACGCCGTGACCCTCGCCGCGCCGCTCCTTCTGTGGTGCATCTGGGCCGCGGTCGAGGGACGGTACGTCACCCTCGGGGTGACCGCGACGCTTGCGGTCATGACGAAGGAGCAGGTCGGGCTCTCCCTGGTGATCTTCGGGATCTGGATGGCGGTCAGCCTGGGGCGGCGATGGGCCGGCGCGATCCTCGCGGCCGCATCGCTCGCCTGGACGGCGATCGCGGTGTGGGTGATCATCCCGCACTACAACGGCGGGAATGCCAGCGCGTTCGTGAGCGACCGCTACGGCGACCTCGGGTCCGACACCGGCGACGTACTGCGCACCGTCGTGACCCAGCCATGGGAGGCGATCCGGCAGGGGGCGACGGCGGACGGGGGGCGGTACCTCCTCGCGCTCCTGCTCCCGCTCCTGGCGCTCTCGCTGTTCGCGCCGCTGCTCGCCGCGGGAGCCCTCCCGGATCTCGTCCTCAACCTGCTGTCCAGCCGGCCGGAGCAGCACCACATCGAGTACCACTACTCGGCTGTCATCGCGCCGTTCCTTATCGCCGCCGCGATCCGCGGCCTTGCCACGCTGCGCGCGCGCCGGCACCCGGTCTGGCTGGTCCGCCTCGTGGCGTCGCCCGCGCGGGTCGCCACCGTGCTGGTCGCCGCCGGGATCGTCGCGGGCTACCTGCTCGGGCCGCTGCCGTTCTGGCAGCACGTCCCCGGCGGGTCGAAGGTGCGCGCCGAGCAGTACCGCATCCCCGCCCGGACGGCGCTCCTGCGTGACGCCGTCGCCCTCGTGCCGGACGGCGCCGTGGTGTCGGCCGGCAACCGCATCGCCGGGCACCTCTCCGACCGGCGGCGCATCCTGACGTTCCCGACGATCGCGGATGCCGAGTACGTCGTGGTCGATGTGCGGCAACCCGACGTCGACGACGACGTCGACCCGGTCGCCCATGCGGCCGCGGTCGCAGGCCTGCGGGCCCGGACCGACTTCCGCCTGCTGTCGGACCGCGACGGCGTGCTGGTCTTTCGCCACGTGAGCTCCGCCGGATGACGAGGATCGTCGGCATCGCGCTCGCCGCCCTCGGCGCGTTCATCGTCGCGGCGCCATTCCTGCACTGGTACCGGATCGACGTCCCCGGACGCGAACTCCCCGTCAGCGGCGTCGACGCCGCGGGGGAGCTCTGGAGCCTCGTCCCGCTCGGCGTCGTGATCGTCGCGACGGGGCTCGGGCTCGCCCTGCTCGCGCCGGAGCCCTCCAGCCGTCAGGCCAGGTGGCTCGCCGGCATCGCGGCGGTCGCCGGGGCCTTCGCGACGATCTGGGCCCTCAAGTGCGCGATCGACATCCCGGCGGTCGGGGTGCCAGTCGGCGTCGAGGACGGGCCGGATGCCCCGCTCGCCGCCCGCCCGCTCGCCTTCATCGTCGCGGGCGCCGGCGCATGTGTCGCGAGCGTGTCGCTCGCGTGGCTGCGGTCGGGATCCGACTGAGCCTCGTCGGACGGCGAACCCAGCCCAAGCCGCGCGCGGATCCGGATCACGGCGGCGGCGACGAAGGGCCCGCCGATGACCGTGATCTCGCCGAAGGCCGATACCGGCGTGTAGCAGAGGACGCACATTCCGCCGCAGATTACCCTGCGGACTCGGTCAGCGCATAGACGCCTTCGACCAGATCGTGGTCCGACAGCACGACCCGGAGAGACCGCCCCCGCCAGGTCACGGCGACCTCGCGGAGCGCGGACGGCAGGGCGCGCGGCGGCGCGACGACGCGCAGGGCCCGGTGGAAGATGTGGTCGAGAGCGAGGTCCGTGGTGGTGTCCTCCGCGAGGCCCGCCTCGACGAGGGCGCGAACGGCCGGATGCTCGACGCCGGCGGCGTTGAGGTCGCCGGCCACGAGCACCGGCTCGTCGGCCGGGATGCGCTCCAGGACACGGGGGACGACCCGACGCGCCTCGCGGGCGACCACCTCCCATTCGAGCGAGTTGTGACAGTGCAGCGACGCGACCGTCAGCGTGCGCCCGGACGGATGGCGGACGCGCGCGGCCACGAGGCGCCGCGGCTCGAGCAGCCAGTGCAGCGACTCGCGCGGGTGCAGGCCCAGTGCCGCCGCGTTTCGGGCGACGAACCGGGGAGGATTGTGGCGGACCGTCCAGACCCCTCCGGGCACGATCTCCCAGGGCGTCGCGACGAGCACGACGTTCGCGGTGCCCTCGTGCGTGCGCCACAGGTCGGGATTGGCCGCGGCGAGACGTCCGCGCGCGCGCACGGATCCGACGAGCGGTGGCATGAGGGCATGCGCGGACCGCATGCCGGTGATCGACGCCAGCCGGTCCACCGCGAGCGGCGGCACCTCCTGCAGCGCAACGACGGTTGGCCGGCGCGAGGCGATGAGGCCCGCCATCTCGTCGATCCACTTGCGGTTGAGGTGCAGGCGCGACCCGTCGTCCACTCCGCATCCGAGGATCGTCGACGCGATCGTCGGGCCCAGACGGGCCCCGTCCTGGCCGTGGAAGAGATTCCACGTCAGCGCACGGATGTCGCCGGGGTCGTTCATCGCGGGTGCACGGTACTCCGCGCCGTCACCGGATCGCTACAGTCCCGCCGATGCCGGACGCGACCGCCCCCGACGAGGCCGACGCCCCCCGACGGCGCGATGTCGCGAGCGTTGTCTACTGGCTCGTCGCGGGTGCGATCTACGTTGGGCTGGGAGTCATGTCGCCCCCCACGTTCCTGCTCGGGTTCCAGGAGGCGGCGCTCTACGTCTTCCTGGTGACGGTGCTGCAGCCGAAAGTGCTCCGCCGTCTCCGTTGAGCTGGGCGGCGCACGACCTCGAGCCGTACCTCATCCGCGCCAAGCTCGGCGCGGCGATCAGCCTCCCCTTCTGCCTGCTCGGATCGTACTCGCCCGACCTGTTCACGAAGTGGGCGGTCTACGGGCTGGACTTCTCGGGTAACGCCAAGCTCGTGGACGACCCGGTGCAGCTCCACCGCGGCTTTCCGGGCGTCGGGTTTACCCACACCCTGCTCTTCGCGTTCGTGGGCGCCGGGATCATCATGGCGCTGTCGAAGCAGCGCATGTGGGCCGTCTCGTTCCTCATCGGCGCGATCGCGCACGTCCTGTCCGACACCCTCGACTCCGTCGGGGTCATGCTCTTCTGGCCGTTCACGGACTGGCACGCGCATCTCGGTGTGTGGGAGTACGTGGGTGAGGCCGGCCGGCGCAAGGACGCGATCGCGTACTACACGTCGCTTGGCGGAGCCTGGGATCTGTTCTGGGCGGGATGGCTGGCGCTGCGATGGCGCGTGCTCACGACCGCCTTCTGGGAACGCGAGATCGTTCCGAACGACCCGCTGTGGCCGTGGCTGGGGCGCAAGGTCGGACGCAACGTCTCGCTGACGATCTACCGAACCAGCGCGTTCTTCGGCTTCGTGTCGATCATCGCCTGGATGCTCTGGGCCCTCTTCGTCAACGACTTCCACCCGCACCTCGACTGGAGCCTCGGGGGGCCGTCGTGGGCGCCGCGTCAGGGGCCGCCGTAGCGGTGGCCGCCGCGTCGTCGGCGCACTTCGCGTCTCGCCCCAGGACGGTCTCGACGACTTTCCCGACGCCGACCGCGAACCGCAGGGTCACGATCCCGGGCGTCGTGACCCGCAGCTCGGTCGCCCACGGCTCCCGCGGCGCGACGCAGGCCTCGCCGCGCACCACCTGCCAGTACGGCGTGTAGCGGATGCGCAGGCGGTAACTCCCGGCGCGTGACGCCTCCAGGGTGATCTCCTCGGAGGAGATCTCCCGCACCTGGATGTCGCGCGCAGGGGTCGCGATCGGCGTGGCGTTCGGCACCTCGTAGACGGTCCACTCCCCGATGCGCGCGACCTCCGGCAGCACCTGCGACACGCGAAGGAGGGATGCCTCCTCCTGGGCGCTGTAGTCGAGGCGGTCGTCCGGGAGGAATACGTACCGCACGCCGAGGCGGCGGAGCCACGTGTAGTACTTGCGCGCCGTCAGCTCGCCGTAGAGGTCCTGGTTGGCCGGAAAGTCGTCCTGCCGGTACCAGCCGCGTGTCAGCGGCACGCCGCGGCGGGCGAGGTAGAAGGCCTCCCAGTGGTGGTCGGTCGCGACGACCTCGACCCGGTGGTTCGGATCGCCGTGCTTCGCCAGGAACGCCTCGACGGGGTACCAGAACTCCTCGTTCGCCGAGCGCACCTCGGTCGCGGTCCGGAGCCCGGCGACCGCCGGGAACGTCTGCCAGAGCAGCGCGCCGCCGAGCAGGACCACGGCGATCCCCCGGGGTCTGAACCCGCGCGCCGCGAGCGGGACGAGCAGGAGCGGCGCCCCCATGAACAAGAGGAGCCGGCCCACGTTGGCGCCCAGGGGCGACGACACGACGAAGGCGGTTGCCGCGAGCGCCGCGTAGACGCCGAACACCCCCAGCAATACCCGCAGGTCGGGGCGCCCACGCGCGAGGAGCGCGCCGGCGGTGCAGAAAGCGAGCACCACGACGAAGTCCACGACCTCGAACGGGTACTGCCCACCGGGCGTGCTGAACGCCCGCCACAGGAGCGCGGCGCCGCCCACGATCAGCGCGAACGCGAGCGCCATCGTTCGCACGGTGCGCCGCTGCCACCAGCGCGGGATCGTCAGGGTCACGCCGATGAGGGCCGTCACCAGCAGGAGCAGGGCGAGAAGATGCGCGACCGCGGTGAGCACGGCCAGGGCGATCGCCAGCTTGCGGCGCCCCTCCTGGAGCGCGGCCAGGGCGCAGAGCCCGAGCGCGAGGCCCAGCAGGAACGGGTAGGTGCCGGTCAGCACCGGCAGGGGCGACAGCAGGGCGAACGCGACCGACGGCCAGAGGGCGACGGCCGGCCAGCGACGGTGCACGATGCGGCTGAACGCGCCGGCGGCGACCGCCACTGACGCCGTCACGACCGCCGCAGTGCCGGCAATGCCCGCGAGCGGGTAGTAGATCAGGCTGTAGTTGATCTGGCTGTAGCGGCCCGCGTACCAGAAGTTGTCCCAGAACTGCCAGCCCTGATCCCGCCACACCTGGGTCTGGTAGAGGTGTGCGGCCGCGTCCTCGCCCTTCGGCAGGAACACGACGAAGATGAACGCGATGGTGCCGGCCACCAGCGCGGCGCCCAGGGGCCGGGCGACGCGCTCCCCGTATCGCGCGAGCCGGTTCATGCGCGCTACGGGGTGGTTGGCGGGACGGTGGGATCGGCCGGCGGCGCGGCCGGGGCGACGCCTCCGTCACCGGGGTTGGGCGTGGTCGGCGCTCCGGGGTCGCCGGCGGCCGGAGCCTGCGCCTTCTTCTTCTTCGCCTCTTCTTCGGCCTTCTTCTTCGCCTCTTCGTCGGCCTTCTTCTTCGCCTCGGCGGCGGCGAGGGCGGCGGCCTGGTTCGTGTAGTACGCCGAGAACGGCTTGAACACGGCCGGCTCCTTCGGCGTGAGGAACGCCTGCCCGGACTCGCCCGCGGTCGCAACCGCCATGAAGTCGTGCCAGATCCGGGCGGCCGAGTTACCCCCCGTCTCGCCGGTGTAGCGCGCGGCGGCGGGGTAGCCGATCCACACCGCCGTCACGTACTTGGGCGTGTAGCCGACGAACCATGCGTCGTAGAACCCGTTCGTCGTACCCGTCTTGCCGGCGACGGGGACGTTGGGGAGGTTCGCCGCGGTGCCGGTGCCGCCCAACACGTTCTGGCGGAGGATCTTCGTGACCTCCGCGGCGACGCCGTCGGAGAAGATCTTCGTGCGCTTCGGCTTGAACACCGTGCTCTTGCCGTCCCGCCGCACCAGCTTCGTCGCCGGCATGAGGTCGACGCGGTACCCGCCGTTCGCGAGCGGCGCGTAGGCCCGGGCCATGTCGAGTACGCTCACGCCGTTCGTGAGCCCGCCGAGGCCGAGCGACAGGTTGTTCCGGTCGGCGGTCGGACCGGATGGCACCATCGACGTCACGCCCATGGCCTTCGCCGTCTGGTAGACGAGCTCGGGGCCGATGTCGCACGTGAGCTGGATGTACACGCTGTTGTCGGACGCCGTGGTCGCCGCCGTCAGGGACATCATCCCGCGGCCCCCTCCGCTGAACGTCCGGAACGTGGCCGAGCCAACCGGCTCGGCGCACTTGTTCCCGTTGATCGGGATCGGCGACTTGCTGAAGTACCGGGTCGAGGGGCTCACGCCGTGGTTGATCGCGGCCGTGAGCACGAACACCTTGAACGTCGATCCGGCGTTCCTCAGGGCGGTCGGGCCCGCAAGGTTGAACTGGCTCTTGGCGGTGTAGACGTCGCTCGAGGCCATCGTGAGAATCCGGCCCGTCTTCGCCTCGATCATCACCAGCGCGGCCGACGGGCTGTCGGAGGGCCAGCGCCGGGAGAGGAAGCGTCGCATCACCGAGCGGGCGGTCTGCTGGAGCTTCGGGTCAATGGCCGTGTAGACCCGGTAGCCGCCATCCTTGACGTTGCTGGAGCCGAGGCTCTGCCTGAGCCGCTCCGTGGCGTAGTCGACGTAGTAGCCCTCGCGCTTCACCTGGAAGGCGTTGCCCCTGCTGAGTCCGAGGGGCGCCGCCTTCGCCCCGTCCGCCTCCGCCTCGGTGATGTAGCCGTCCTTCGCCATCTCGCTCAGCACGAGGTTGCGTCGCTCGGTGGCGTCCTTTGGGTTGCGGAACGGGTTGTACGCCGAAGGTGCCTGCGGGAGCCCGGCCAGGAGCGCCGCCTGCGCGAGCGTGAGCTTGGCGGCCGGGCGGTTGAAGTACGTGAGCGACGCCGCCTGGACCCCGAGCGAGTTGTTGCCGTAGAAGACGCTGTTGAGGTACCGCTGGAGGATGACCTGCTTGGAGTAGCGCTTCTCGAAGTCCTTGGCGAGGTACGCCTCGGTGAGCTTGATGGACAGGCTCCGCGACTCGTTCGGGTGGCAGAGGTTCTTCATCAGCTGCATCGTCAGGGTCGAGCCGCCCTGACGGGCGCTGTCACTGCCGAGGTCGCGGATCGCGGCGCCGATGATGCGGTCGTAGTCGATGCCGTGGTGCTTGTAGAACTTCTTGTCCTCGATCGCGACCGTCGCGTCGAGGAGATGCTGCGGCATCTGGCTGAGCGGGATGGCGTCCCGGTTGTTCTCGGCGGCGATCGTGGCGAGCAGCTGCTGGTTGCGGTCGTAGATCTTCGTGTTGAGGCCGAGCTTGATGGCGTCGCACCCGTCGGCGCGAAGCTCGTCACGTACGAGCGTGAACGAATGGGCGCCCACGAGCGTCGCGGCGCCGATCAGGCCGCCGAAGCACGCCAGGAGGACCCGCCGCACGTCGTGGCGCTTCTTGCGGCGGTTGCGGGCGCGCATGCTCATCGCGGCTCCGCCCCCACGCGGCGGAGGTCCCAGACCACGCGGCCGCTACGGAAATCCAGCAGCCCCACGATCTGCCGGGGGCGGTTCCCGATGCGCCCGTATACGAACCAGCTCAGGCGCGTGCGCGGGCGAACGGGGCGTGGCCGCCGCTGAGCGAGGCCGCCGGGTGGGACGGGGATAGTCACCGGGCGCTCCAGGTAGACGAGCTCGACCGCCTCGGCGCGGGGCCAGATGCGCCGCGCCGTCTCGAACGCGGGACCGTCGGACCCCAGCTTTGCGTGTCGCGAGAGCCGCACGGTGTCATAGAGGAATCGCCATCCCTTGTCCGGCCGCGAGACGAAGTCGATCGGCTGAGCGGAGGTCGTATAGCTGCGTGCGACGATCGAGGGTGTCCACACCAGCGCAAGCGCGCCCACGGCAGCGATGACGCCGACCGCTCGGCGACGCGTAATGCGCACCTGACCCTCCCGGAAATGCCAGCAAACAGGCGCGAGTATAGCGCCGGGCGTGAAATTCCCGACCCGCGCCCGGTGCGCATCCCGGCCGTTCCGGGAACGGTCGAACACCGTCCCGGCGTGCGAGGATCGCCGCCGTGAGCGACCCCCGTCCCCACGCGATCCTGCTCGACGCATACGGCACGCTGATCACGCTGGACGATCCCGTCGGGCGGCTGCGATCCGCGCTCGCCGGTTTGGGCTACGTGTGGTCGGAGCCGGAGGTGGCAGCGGCCTTCGCGACCGAGGTCCGCTTCTACCGGACCCACCACGACCTGGGACGCGACGACCAGAGCCTCCGTCTGCTGCGGCGTGCGTGCGCCGGCGTGTTCGCCGGGGCGCTGCCCGCGCCGCCGCCGGTGGAGGTGGCCGAGGCCGCGCTCGCGGCCGGACTGCGCTATCGGGTCTTCGACGACGTCAGACCCGCGCTCGACGCGCTCGCCTCGACCGGTTGCGCGCTGGCCGTCGTCAGCAACTGGGACGCGTCGCTTCCCGCGATTCTCGACGAGGTCGGCCTCGGGACCAGATTCGCCGCGATCAGCGTTAGCGCGGTCGCCGGTGCTCGCAAGCCCGACGCGACCGTGTTCCACGGCGCGCTGGCTCGGCTCGGTGTGGCGCCGGAGGACGCCGTCCACGTCGGAGACGACCCCGTGCGCGACTGCGTCGGCGCGGCCAACGCCGGGCTGCGCGCCGTGCTCCTCGACCGCGAGGCGAAAGTGCCGGACGTACCGTGCGTGAGAATCGAGACGCTCACTGCCCTGCGCGACGTGCTGTGAGCGGGCGCCGGGCCGTCAGTGCGACAGCGTGGCGTGGCGGAGGAAGGTCGCGACCGCCTGGTCGAAGTCCTCCGCGCATCCCTGCTCTCCCGCGGCGACGCATGAGCGGAGCCGCTCGGTGATGAGCAGGAGGCCCACCTGGTCGACGGCGGCCTTGACCGCAGCGAGCTGCGTGAGAACCTCCCGGCACTCCGCGTCGCCCTCCAGCATCTTCTGGACGCCGCGGAGCTGGCCCTCCGCGCGGCGCAGGCGCGCCACGAGCTGCTCCCGGGTCGGCGGTGCCTGAGTCGCCATCAGTGACCGCACCCGCACCCGCCGCCGCAACAGCCACCCCCGCCGCCCTCCGCGGCCGCGCGGGTGGGGCGGGCGGTGACGAACCCGGTGAACAGCTGGCGCGCGTCGCCGGCGCCGCACTGCGGGCAGGCGCGATCCTCGTCGCGCAGGAACCCCTGGCGGAACGCCTCGAACTGGTGCTCGCAGCCGTCGCAGACGAGGTCGTAGGTCGGCATCGCGCGCGATCCCTACGCCAGCCCGAGCTTCTGCTCGAGCATCGCCCGCGGCATCGCGCCGACGGCCTGCTTGGCCAAGATGCCGTTCTCGAAGAGGCCGATGAATGGGATGCCCGTGATCCCGTAGCGCTGCGCGAGCGCCGGGTGCGCGTCGATGTCGACCTTGCCGACGACGATCTCGTCGTGCGCGGAGGCGATCTCCTCGATGACCGGGGCGATCATGTGGCAAGGGCCACACCACTCCGCCCAGAAGTCGATCAGCACCGGCTTCTCGTTCTCGAGGACGGTTCCCTGGAAGTTGTCGGTCGTGATCTCGACCACATTGGCTGCCATCTGGTTCCCTTCGTTGCCTGGGTTGTCTGGACTGTCGAAGTGCTCGCTACGCGTGGGCGCCGGCGGGCTGATGGGCGTGCGCCTCGAGCCACCGTTCCGCGTCGATGGCCGCCATGCACCCGCTGCCGGCGGCGGTGATGGCCTGGCGGTACACGTGGTCCTGCACGTCGCCCGCCACGAAGACGCCCTCGACGCTCGTGCGCGTGCCGTCGGCGAGGACATAGCCGTTCTCGTCGAGGGCCAGCTGGCCGGCGAAGAGCTCGGTGTTGGGGGTGTGGCCGATGGCCACGAACATCGCCGACGCCGGGATATCCTCCGTCTCACCGGTCACAACGTCGCGTACCCGCACGGCCGAGACCTTGCCGTCGCCGACGACCTCGGCGACCTCCGCGTTCCAGCGGACGCTGATCTTGTCGCTCGCGAGCACCCGGTCGGACATAATCTTCGACGCGCGCAACGCGTCGCGACGGTGGATCAGCGTCACGTGCGATCCGATGCGCGAGAGGTACAGGGCCTCCTCCGCCGCCGAGTCACCCCCGCCGACCACCACCATCGACTGGTTCTTGAAGAAGAATCCGTCGCAGGTGGCGCACGACGATACGCCGTGGCCGCGGAGCCGCTCTTCGCTCTCGAGGCCGAGCCAGCGGGCCGATGCCCCCGTCGCGACGATGACCGCCTCCGCGCGGTGCTCCTCGTCGCCGACCCATACGCCGAACGGCCGCTCCGAGAAGTCGATCCTCGTCACGTCGGCGGTGACGATCTCGGTGCCGAAGCGCTCGGCCTGGTCACGCAGCGCCGTCATCAGCTCGGGGCCCTGCACGCCGAGAGGGAACCCCGGGTAGTTCTCGACCTCGGTCGTGAGCATGAGCTGTCCGCCCGCGCCGTAGCCTTCAAACATGAGGGGCTCCAGGTTCGCCCGCGCAGCGTAGATCGCTGCGGTGAGGCCGGCCGGGCCGCTCCCGATGATGATGACCTTGCGTGGCTCAGCCACTCTCGACCTCCGTCGTGGACGCCTGGTTCATACCCATGGGGGTATCTTAGCACCGGCGTGCGCGGCGCCGTTCGTGATGAGTGCCGCGGCGCTGGGGGACGTTTCGGTCAGGCGTCGTCGGCGGGAACCCAAACCAGCCGGTTGCCGGCCGCGGTCGGCCGGTTGCCCGTCGCGAAGTACTGGCGTCCCTCTCGCCGCTCGGTGCGTTCGATGCTCCGGGCGTCGCCGAGCGTGACGACTCCCCACGCTCCGACGACGCCGACGACGACGCCCTCGGCGATGCCGTCAGGCCCGCTGTCGCGCAGCACGCCGACGAGGAAGGCCAGCATGGCGGCGCTGCCGACGAACAGGAACGCGGTGGTCACGAACCCCCAGCGGCGCCAGTCCGACGGCCCGGCCTCGAGTCGCCGGGGGCCGCCGAGCCGTTTCGCCCGTGGCAGGTACTCGGACGGGGCGGTCTTCCGGAGCCACATCCGCAGCAGCGGGTAGAAGAGCACGCCGGTGATGCCGCTGACCCCGAGCGCGACCCCCACCCATTGGGCGGACAGCCCGTGCTCCGAGCCCGCCTGGACGGCTGCGCCCACCACGAGCATGGCGGCTCCGACGCCGATGAGCGCCCATGACCAGAGCCGCACGAGCGACGTGTAGCGCCAGAGTTTTTCCTGTCCGCGGTTCACGCTCATCCCGCGGTGCAGCGTACCGGGAGCGCCCCGGCCACTGCCGCCGGCCAAACGTCCCCAGAGCGAAGGCGCCGCGTTAGGGCCCTGTTATGCGGTGCCCAGCACGTGCCCCCCGCCCCGTTGCCGCTGCGAGCCGCGTTTCGGCGTCGTGCCCGGCACCGTCCCTACACTCCTTCGAGTGATGGCGCAGGCCGCCACCAACGCCCGGGAGATGCGGGCTCGCCTTGCCACGCATCCGCGCCGGCGCTGGTTCGCGCTCGTGGTCGTGGCGAGCGGCATGTGGCTCTCGGTCATGAACATCAGCATCGTCAACATCGCGATGCCGTCCATGGCGCAGGATCTCGGCGTCGATCTCGCCGGTATCGCATGGGTCGTCACCGCCTTCTTCGTCACCCAGGCGACGCTCCTGCCCGTCGCCGGCCGGGCCGGCGACCTCTACGGCCGTCGACGCGTCTTCGTGACCGGCGTCATCGTCCTCATCGGCGGCTCCATGCTCTGCGCCGCGGCGTGGAGCGCCCCATCGCTCATCGCCTTCCGCGTCGTGCAGGCCGTCGGCGCGTGCGCGATGGCGCCGACCGCGGTCAGCTACATCGGCGAGCTGTTCGCGCCCCGGGAACGCGGCCAGGCCCTCGGGATCCTCTCCGCCGTGATCAGCATCGCCCCGATCTTCGCGCTCAACACGGCAGGCGCCCTGCTCGCCGTCTTCGGCTGGCGAAGCGTCTTCTGGTTCACGCCGATCGTCGGCGCGTTCGTCCTCCTCGGGGCGCTCATCGTCCTGCCGGAACTGCGCGGACCGGCCGGGCCGCGCTCGTTCGACCTCGCGGGGGCCGCCCTCGGCGGCATCGGCCTCCTCGGCCTCCTCCTCGCCGTCTCACGGGGCGAGGGCTGGGGCTTCGCCTCGCCGGCGACGATCGGATGCCTCGCGGTCGGCGTGATCGGCATCTGGCTGTTCGTCCGTCGTGAGCGCCGGGTCGCCGACCCGCTGCTCAACCTCGCCCTGCTGCGACTGCGATCGGTGCGGGCGTCGAACCTCGCCGCATGGGCGTCCGCGGCCGCCCTTTTCGGCGTCCTGATCCTCCTGCCCTTCTACATGGCGCGGGTACTCGGGTTCGGCCCGATCGCCCTCGGGCTCGCGATCTCGCCGATCGCCCTGTCGTTCATCGTCGTCTCGCCGCTGGCCGGGCGAGCCTTCGCTCGAACCGGACCTGCCTGGATGGCCACGGCCGGCTACGTGATCTCCGCCATCGGCGCGCTGGAGACGGCGCTCGCGGCGGGGACCGAGTCCTACGCGGCGATCGCCCCCGGGATCGTGCTGTTCGGCGTCGGTCTCGCGATGGCCTCGTCGCCGGTCACCACCAGCGCCATCAGCGAGGTTCCCAAGGACCAGCTCGGTGTCGCCTCGTCGCTGCCGAACATCAGCCGTTACACCGGCGGGGCCCTCGGGACCGCAGTTCTGGGAGTGATCATGCACGCCGCGATCCCCCCCGGCGGGGAGCGCAGCACGGAGCGTGCCATCTCCGCCGTGCGCGAGTTGGTGACCCTCGGCTTCCGCAACGCCCTATTCGCGGCGGTCGGGTTCCTCGCCGTCGCGGCGTTCGCCGCCGTGCGCCTGCCGCGGATCGCCGGTCTCGGCACCGGGGTGCGGACATGACCCGGGGATCCTGGCTGGCGTTCATCGGGATGGTCGTCTTCACGATGGGCACGAGCATCGTCACGCCGCTGTTCCCGCTCTACCGCGACCAGTTCAACCTCTCCGCAGGGACGATCACCCTCCTGTTCGCCACGTACACCGCCACCGTCGTCCCGACCATGCTGCTCGCCGGGAACCTGAGCGACTGGCTGGGACGCAAGCGGCTCATCCTCCCCGCGATGGCGACGATCACGGCCGCCTCGCTGCTCTTCGCATTCACGACCTCGGTGCCGTTGTTGTTCGCAGGACGCTTCCTGCAGGGGCTCGCTATCGGCATGTTCCTTGGTGTCGGCGCGGCGTTTGTCGTCGACGGCGCCCGGCCCGAGAAGCGCGAGGCGGCCGCGCTGCTCGCCGGGGTGGGCTTTCGGCTCGGATTTGGCCTCGGCCCGGGACTCGCCGGGCTCCTCGCCCAGTACGGCTCCGACCCGATCCACCGGCCCTTCCAGTGGCACGCTTTGCTCATGGTCGTCGGGATCCTCGCGATCGTGGCCGCTCCGGAGACGCTCAAGCGCCGCAGCGGCCGGGGCCTCAAGGTCAGGGTCGGCGTTCCCGCCGGACAGTTCCGGGCCTTCGCCACCTTCGTCGCGCCGGCCGGGTTCCTCATGAGCTTCCTCGACGCGACGCTCCTGTCGCTCGTCCCGCTCTACATGGTCGAAACGCTCGGCGTGCGGAACCTCGCGCTCGTTGGGCTCGTCGGATTCCTCATCCTCGCGACCGGTGGCCTCACCGCGCTCGTGTTCCGGCGGATGGAGCCGCGGCGCGCGGTCATCACCGGCGTCGCTGCGTCCACGATCGGGTCGCTCCTCGTGGTCGGCGCGTCGGTTGCAGGCACCGCCGCGCTGGTGATCCTCGCCGCCGCCGTGATCGGCTTCACCAATGGGCTGATCCTCCAGGGCGGCACGACGATCTGCAGCTGCGTCGTGCCGATGCACGAGCGAGGGAAGCTCGTCTCGGCGCTCTTCATGTGCTGCTACGCAGGTACGGTGCCGAGCGTGGCTCTCGGGTACCTCTCCCGCGCGATCGGACTGACGGCGACAATGGCGGTGTTCTCCGCGGTCGCCGGGCTGATCGCGTCGTTCGTGCTCGTCGTCGGCCGCCGCAACTTCCGCGAGGTCATCGTCTACCGGGAGCCACTGCCCATCCCCGCGGAAGTCCAGGCGGCGTGAAGCTCTCGGTGTTCTTCGCCCCGGTCCGGGACACGCCGGACCACATTGCGCTGGCCGAGCGACTCGGGTTCGCGCGGGCTTGGTGCTACGACTCGCCGCTGCTCTACCACGATCCGTTCGTGACCCTGGCCCGCGCGGCGGACCGGGCGCACCGCATCGGGCTCGGGATCGGCGTCGTGGTGCCGCGCCTGCGAACCCCGGTCGCCACGGCCGCCGGGTTGCGTTCGCTGGCGGCTCTGGCGCCCGGCCGGGTGGTCGCGACGGTTGGGGCCGGCTTCACGGGCCGCTTCACCCTCGGCCTCGGCCCGGTGCCGCTGTCCGACGTCGAACGCGAGGTGAGGGACCTTCGCGCGCTCCTCACCGGGGATGAGACCCCGCACGTGGAGGGCGGCATGCCCGTTCGCCAGATGCCGGTACGCGGTGCCGAGGGCGGCGCCGACGTGCCGATCTACGTCTCGTGCCGCGGGCCGCGGGCGCAGGCGCTCGCGCGGCGGCTCGGCGACGGGGCCATGACCGGCGTCTTCTACCCGGGTGGGCTGGGGCTCGTGCGCGAAGGCATCGGCCCTGAGATCCCGCTCGTGGTGCACGCGGTGGGGGCGGTCGCCGAGGCGGGGGAGCCGCTCGACAGCCCCCGGCTCGCGGCCGCCGTTGGCCCGGTCGTCGCCGTTGCCTTCCACGCGTTCTGCGAGCAGCCGTGGCGACTCGACGGGCTCGACCCCTCGCTGCGGGCCCAGGCCGAGGCCTACATTCGCGACGTCGGGGCCGCGCTGCCCGCGGAGCGGCGACACCAGGAGCTCCACCGCGGGCATCTCACCGAGGTGGTGCTGCCGCAGGACCGCGCCGTGGTGAGCGCCGACAACCTGCGGCGGTTCGGATTCTGCGGCACCGCCGAGGAACTCGTCGCGCGCGTCGCGGACATGGAGCGCGACGGCGTGACCGAGCTGGCGATCCAGCCGGGCGGGGACATCCCGGGCGAGCTCCACCGGATCGCGGAGGCGCTCCTGTGAAACGGCTCGTCCCGCTCCTGACCGGGATCGGCGCGCTTATCGCGCTCGGCGTGATGATCGCCCTGGTCGCGATCGGCCCCGGCGACGATGGCGGCGCCGCCGCCACCGGTAGCCCGTTCCCGGCCCGGGCGCTCACGGTCTCGGTTCAGGACGATCAGCTGCCGATCGTCTCGCCCGAGCTCATCGCGGGCCGCATCGACCGGATCGCGGCCAGCGGGGTCCGGTTCACGCAGGTGGACGTCTTCTGGGTGGAGATCGCCGCGAACCGTCCCGCCGCGCCCCGCGACCCGAGCGACCCCGCCTACTCGTGGTCGCGCTACGACGCGATCATCGACGGGCTCTCGGCACGCGGCATCGAGCCGATCGTCGTGTTCTCGCGAACCCCCGGCTGGGCGAACGACGACAAGGGTCCCGAGTGGAGCCCGGACGGCGACGCGTACTCGGCGTTCGTCCGGGCCTTCGCGACGCGGTACTCCGGAGGCGCCCACGCGCGCGTGCGGCTGTTCGAGCCGTGGAACGAGCCCAACAATCCGCTTACGTTCATGCCCCAATGGGAGGGATCCGGCACGCAGATCGCGGCCGCCTCGCCCGCGCGATACGCCGACCTCCTGCGCCGGGCCTGGACCGAGGTGAAGGCGGTCTCCTCACAGTCGCTGGTGATCGGACTGAGCCTCGCGCACGTGGAGACCAGCGCACCCCCGACGGGCGGCGTCTCGGTGACCGACTTCATCCAGGCGCTGGCCGCGGACCCCCCGCCGATGGACGCGGCCGGGATTCACCTCGCCCCTGGCGGCGCGCCCAACGCGCCGTCGGAGGCAGTCCCGTCGTTCGCGACCCTGCCACGGCTCGTGCAGGACATCGACCGCGTCGCGCCCGGCGTCCCGGTCATGGTGACCCAGTTCGGCTACTCCACCCCTCCCGGCGGGCTGAGCGAGGCCGATCAGGCGACCTACCTCACCCAGGCGCTCGACCGGATGGCCGCCGTCCCCCGGATACGCCTCGCCGTCTGGTTCAGCCTCCAGGACACGCCGGAGCGCCCGTCCGGCCTCCTCCGGCTCGACGGATCCGAGAAGCCGTCGTGGACGGCCTTCGTCACGAGCCCAAAGGCGCTACCGTCGGGGGCGGGACCGTGAACGGCCAACTCGAGACATTTCTGTCGGAACTCGGCGAGCCGGCCTACCGGGCCCGGCAGGCGGCGGAGGCGAAGCGGCGCGGCGCGTCGGACTGGGAGGGCGTCACCAGCTGGCCGAGAGCGCTCCGTGAGCTCGTCGGCGAATCGCTCGATCTGTGGGCCGTGGTGCCGGAGGCGAGCGCCGCCTCACGCGACAGGACGGTGAAGTGGGCGCTCCGGGCGGGCGACGGCGCGCGGATCGAGACCGTGTCGATCGCGCACGCGCGTGGGCGCCGGACGGTGTGCGTGTCGAGCCAGGTGGGTTGCGCGCTGGGGTGCAGGTTCTGCGCGACCGCGCAGCTCGGCGCGGGGCGCAATCTCACGGACGAGGAGATCGTGGACCAGGTGACGCTCGCAGCGACCGCGGCCGAGCGGGACGCGGCCCACGTCTCGAATGTGGTCTTCATGGGGATGGGCGAGCCCCTCCAGAACCTCACCGCAGTCCTCGAGGCCTGCCGGCGCCTCTGCGACCCGGCCGGTCTGGGCCTGTCACCGCGCAAGGTCGCGATCTCCACGGCCGGCTGGGTGCCGGGGATCGCCGAGCTGACGCATCATCCGCTCGCGGTTCGCCTGGCCGTGTCGCTTCACGCGGCGGACGACGACACCCGTTCGGAGCTGATGCCGATCAACAACCGGTGGCCGATTGCCAACCTGCTGGCAGCCTGCCGCCGCTACTGCGACACCACGGGGCGCCGGGTCTTCATCGAGTACCTGCTGCTCGACGGCGTGAACGACTCCACGGCCGACGCGCGTCGCCTCGCGACGCTCGTCCGCGACGGTCGCTTCCACGTGAACCTCATCCAGTACAACCCCACCGAGGGACCCCACCGCGGGAGCTCCTCGACCCGTCGCGAGTCGTTCGTCATGGCGCTCGAGAAGGCCGGGGTCACCCCGTCCGTGCGTCGCTCCCGCGGCGCCGACATCGACGCCGCGTGCGGGCAGCTGGCCCTCCGGGGCATGAGCACCGCCTCACCGGAGCCCGCCGAAGCCTGAGATCGCTGCAGCCCCGCGGGCGCTCGTGACTCTGCGCCCTCGCCGACGTCAGTGGTGGTGCGGTGCGGCGCACTCCCCGTGGTGGCAGTGGCATTCGGGGGCGTCGGCGTAGGTCTCGCAGAACGCCGAGCAGTAGTCGCTCCCGTCGGCGGCCTCGCAGGTGCAGACGGTGTGGGCACAGACAGCCACGTTCATCTCCTCACAGGTTGCAGATCGCGAGGGCCGCGAGCACGGCGTCCTCGTCGGGAGTCTCGGGTGTCGGAACCACCTCAGCATGGCGTACGATGCCCGCCTTGTCGATCACGAATGAGGCACGCGTCGAGTGGCCCCGCTGGTCGAGGTAGACGCCGTAGCGGCGCGCCACCTCGCCCTTCGGCTCGAAGTCGGCGAGCAGCGTGGTCGACTCCAGCCCGAGCGAGCGCGCGAACGCGCCCTGCGCGAACCGGCTGTCGACGGAGATCCCGAGCACCACCGCGTCGGCGCCTCCGTAGCGTTGCTCGTTGGCGCCGAGCTCGGTGAACTGGCGGGTGCACACCCCGCTGAAGGCCAGCGGGTAGAACATCACCACCACGTTCTTGGCCCCGCGGAAGGACGAGAGCGTCACGTCCTCGTTGTCCGGGTTCTTCAGGGTGAAGTCCGGTGCCTCGTCACCAACTTCGACGGCCAAGCGTCGTCCTCCAGTGTCGCGAAGTCGCGAGAGCCTACCGCTCTCCCCTCCGCTGGAGCCCGTCACGCACCGAGTCCCGGTTCGCGCCGACCGCCCGAGCCGGGTTCCGTCGAGGGCCGCCGCTAGGCTCACCCAGGTGACGATCGAGACGGAGAAGCCCCGTCGCCGCGGCGCGCCGCCCGAACGCGGCTGGGCGCTCGGTGCGGGTGGGCTGTCGCAGGCCTTCTGGGGCGTGCTGGCCGTCATGCTGGTCGCCCTCGCCGTCCTCATCCTGGTGCTCGGCTACTACGGGTACGGGGCGCTGGTGCTCATCCTCGCCGGGGCCGCGGCGGTGAACCTGTGGTGATCGCCGAGCGGGCCGCCACGGTGTTGCGCGAGGCGCATCCCGACGTCGAGCCGTTCGAGGTGGACTGGCCGACGCTGGCCGAGTGGGTGAGCGCGGCCGGACTCGATCCCGACGACGACGCGCTTGTGGCGGCGGCGCTCGTCGCGTGGGAGCGACTGCTGGCCTGACACGGCCCGAGGGTCGGCCTCAGGCTGCCGCGACCGCTTCCATCGACGCCAGCCCGAGCCGGTCCGCGAGCGCCTCCGCCAGGGCGGTCTCCACACGGTGGCGGTCGGGGTCGCCGCCCTCCGCCGCGATCGACGTTGCCGGAACGTCCGGTGCCCCGCACGCCGACATCCGCGCGAACCACGTGAGATCCGGGTCGCGGTTCAGCGCGAGGCCGTGCGTGGAGATCCCGCCGTTCACCCGGATGCCGACGCTGCCGAGCTTGCGGTCGTGGACGTACAGCCCAATGGCGTCATCGCCGGGCGCGGCATCTGGCACGCCGCTGGCGTCGGCCATCGCACCGACCAGGGCCGACACGAACCTCCGGACGCCCCCATGCGCTCTGACATCGGCGATGACGTACCCGGTGGTCTGACCGGGTCCGTGCCACGTCATCTGCCCGCCGCGGTCGGAGCGAACGCACGTCGCGCCGAGCCGGGCGAGCGTCTCGTCGTCGACGAACAGATCCGCGCGCGAGCCGTGCCTGCCGTAGGTGTAGACGGGGGGGTGCTCGAGGAGCCAGACGACGTCGGGGATCGTCCCGGCCGCGCGCCGCTCGGCCAGCTCCCGCTGGCGGTCCCACGCGTCGTCGTAGGCGATCCGGGCGGACGTCAGGAGCAGCGCCATCCCCCGATGCTAGTCGCGCTACTCGTCGGTGTGCCCCTCGTACTCCGCCACGACCAGGCGGTAGCCCAGGTCGATCTCATCCAGGTCGAGCAGCCAGGCGTGGTTGCGCTCCCACGTGCCCGATCGGATGTCCGCGGAGAGCCGGGACAGGCCGTCGAGCAACTCGTCGTCGCCGATCGCCGCGAGCGTGGAGATGTTGCGCCGAACACGGGACTCGAGGTAGGCCGACGGGCGCCGCCAGAACGCGCCGAAGAAGCCGTCGCGGCAGTCGTGCGCGATCGGGACGGTCTCCACGCGGGCGTCGCCCCCGAGCGCCAGCACGACCTTGTCGATGGCGGGGAACCGCACCGAGTCGAGCCACTCCGCGTCCGGAAAGTACCGGTAGAGCCAGAAGTCGCCGATCTTCGCCGGGTCGAGCGTCAGCACGACGGCCCGACGCCGCGCGACGCGACGCATCTCCCGGAGCCCGGCGAGCGGGTCGCTCCAGTGATGGATCGTGAGGATCGCCATCGCGGCCGCGTATGCGCTGTCCTTGAAGGGAAGCTTCTCCGCGACGGCCTTCACCGCCGGGGCCGCCCCCGGGCGGCGCTGCGCGATCATGGTCTCGCTCGGCTCCACCGCGACGACCCGGCGGTTCGGCGGCTCGTACGACCCGGTTCCCGCGCCGATGTTCACCACGGACGCGGCACCGCCGACGGCCTTCGCGATGCGCCGGAGGATGCGCGGATCGGCTCGGCGTGTCGCGCCGTAGGTGCGTCCGATCTCCTCGTATGCCTCGGGGTTGCGGACCTCGGTCAGACCGGGACGATCCATGCCTGCCTCCTTGCACCCGGTCGACGCCGACCGGGAAAGCGATTCCGTACCGCACGCCGATCGTACCCGATGGGCCGGTCGTCCGACCCCCCCAAAAGTTCAGCATCGGGGCCTGTACCGGCGGTTTCGGGCGCTTAGAGCACCAGTGAGCCCGGGTGCTCCAGCAATTCGGCGATGCGGCCGAGGAACGTCGCGGCCTCGGCCCCGTAGAGCACGCGATGGTCGACGGACAGGGTCACTGTCATCACGTCGCTGACGCGGACCTCGCCGTCGACCACGACGGCCGCCGGCTTTGCCCGTCCGATCGCGAGGATGGCGGCCTCGGGGGGGTTGATGACGGCGGCGAAGCGGTCGATACCGAACATCCCGAGGTTGCTGACCGTGATCACGGAGCCCTCGAGCTCGGGCGGAGTGATCGTCCCGTCGCGGCAGCGGCCGGCCAGGTCGCGGATCTCGGCCGCAAGCTCGGCGACGCGCTTGGTGTGGGCGTCGCGCACGACCGGGACCATGAGCCCCCCGTCCACCGTGACGGCGACGCCGACGTGCACCCCGGCGGGCGCCACCAGCGCGTCGACGTCGAAGCGTCGAACCGCATCGGGACGCTCGGCGACCGCGAGCGCCACCGCACGGACGATCAGGTCGTTGACCGACGGTCCCTGTCCTTCGGGGGACGCGGCAACGAGCTCCTTGCGCAGGCCGATCAGCGCCGTCACGTCGAGATCGCGCTCGAGGTAGAAGTGCGGGGCTCCGGGCTTCGACTCCGCCATCCGCCGGGCGATGGTGCGCTGCAACCGGTTCATCGGGAAGCGCTCTCCGGGCGCCGCGGGAGCTGCCGGAGTGCTCGGGGAAGTCGCGGAAACCGCCGGTGCGGGGGTGACGCGTCCGTCCCCGGCCGGTGTGACGGGGCGACCCGCTGCCGCGGCCTCGACGTCCTCGCGCACGATCCGGCCGGCCGGGCCCGTGCCGTGGATGCCGGCCAGGTCGACGCCGAGCTCCTCGGCCAGCCGCCGCGCCAGCGGCGAGGCGCGGACCCGTTCGCCGGGTTCGGCGGCGGGCTCGTGCGCCGCGGGCGGTGAGGCGGGGGGTACCTCGACCGGCGCGGTCGCAAGCGGCTCGTCGTCGTGCGCCGCGGGGTAGTCCTCCGGCGGGCGGACCTCGCGGCCGATCGACGTGCCGGTGCCATCGTCGGCGGTCGGGATCCCGGTCGCGTCGTCCGCGGCCTCGGCCTCGACCGCCGTGGGCGCCGCGCCGTCGGCCGATTCCGGCCCAGGGGCCGGCGGCGCCTGCGGCGCGGATCCCTCGCCGATGGTCGCGATGGGGACGCCGATCGGCAGGCTGTCGCCGACCTGGGCGACGATGTGCAGCGCGCCGTCCGCCGGCGCCTCCACCATCATGTTGGCCTTGTCCGACTCGATCTCGACGATCGGCTCTCCCTTGGTGACCATGGCCCCGTCGTCCTTGAGCCACTGGAGGACGGTGCCCTCCTCCATCGTGTCCGACAGCTTGGGCATGAGGAAGTCCATCAGCGACCCCCGACGAGCGCGAGCACGGCCGCGGTGACGTCCGCCGCCTTCGGCAGGGCCGCCTGCTCCAGGTTCTTCGCGTAGGGCATCGGCACGTCCGCGCAGTTGACCCGGCGGATCGGCGCGTCGAGCCAGTCGAAGCAGGCCTCGTAGACATGGGTCGCGAGGTTCGCCGCGATGCCGCATTCCGGCCAGCCCTCATCGACGATGACGCACCGCGACGTGGTACGAACGCTCGTCGCCAGCGTCTCGACGTCGAGCGGGCGGAACGTGCGCGGATCGATCACCTCGCATTCGATGCCCTGTTTCGCAAGCTCGTCCGCGGCGGCGAGCGCGACCCATACCATGCGGGAGTGGGCGAGCACGGTGCAGTCCCTCCCGCTGCGGCGGATGGCCGCCCGGCCGAACGGCACGAGGTCTTCGGCGCCGCCGACCGGCCCCTTCTTCGCATACAGCCCCTCGCTCTCCAGGAAGATCACCGGGTCGTCGTCGCGGATCGCGGTCTTGAGCAGTCCCTTGGCGTCATAGGGGGTTGACGGCGCGACCACCTTCAACCCCGGGACGTGCGTGTACCAGGCGTCGAGCGAGTGGCTGTGCTGGGCGGCGAGCTGGTGGCCGGCGCCGCCGGGCATGCGGATCACGATCGGGCACGCGACCTGGCCGCCGAACATGTAGCGGAGCTTCGCGGCGTTGTTGACGATCTGGTCGAGCGCGAGGACAGAGAAGTTCACCGTCATCATCTCGATGACGGGCCGGAGCCCGGCCATCGCCGCGCCGATGCCGATGCCGGCGAACCCGGCCTCGCTGATCGGCGTGTCGACGATCCGCTCGGCCCCGAACTCCGCCAGGAGACCGCGCGTGACCTTGAAGGCGCCCTCGAACTGGCCGACGTCCTCGCCCATGACGAACACCTCGGGGTCCCGCTGGAGTTCCTCCCGCATCGCCTGTGTCAGCGCCTCGCGGTAGCTCACCTCGGTGCGCGTGGCTGCGACGGTGCTCACGGCATCAGCGCGCTGCCGCGCGGGTCGTCGTTCCAGGGGTTCGCGTACACGTGCCTGGCCAGCTCGTCCTCCGCGACCGGCGGGCTCGCCTCGGCGAAGGCCACCGCCTCTTCGACGACGCCGGCGACCCGCTCGCGCACTTCGTCGACCTCGTCCCGGGTCATCACGCCCTCGCCCAGCAGGATGCGCTCGAAGGTCACGAGCGGGTCGCGAGCCTGCCAGCGCTCCTTCTCCTCGACCGCGCGCGTCGTGTCCGGGTCGCTCATCGAATGGCCGCGGTACCGGTAGGCGCGCGCCTCGATCATCGAGGGCTGGCGCTCCTCGCGGGCGAGCCTGGCGGCCTCGCGCACCGCCTCGTGGACCGCGAGCACGTCCATGCCGTCCACCTGGCGTGCGGGCATGCTGAACGCCTCGGCCCGCTTGAAGAGGTCCGGCTCCGCGCTTGCGCGCTCGACCGCCGTGCCCATGCCGTACTGGTTGTTCAACACGAAGAACACGACCGGGAGGTCCCAGAGCTCCGCCATGTTCATGACTTCGGCGAGCACGCCCTGGTTGACGGCCCCGTCGCCGAACATCGCGAGCGCGACGCGGTCCTCGGCGCGGTAGTGGATCGCCCAGGCGAGTCCCACGGCGAGTGGGATCGATCCCCCGACGATGCCGTAGCCGCCGTAGAAGTGCCGTTCGCGATCCATGAGGTGCATCGATCCGCCGAGGCCCCCGCAGATGCCGGTGGCGCGGCCGAAGAGCTCGGCCATCACCGCGTTCGGATCGCTGCCGCGGGCCAGCGCCTGCCCGTGCTCGCGGTAGGTGCTCGTGATCGGATCATCGGGTCGTAGCGCGGTGATGGTGCCGACGACGGCCGCCTCCTCGCCGATCGCCAGATGGAGGAAGCCGCCGATGTTGCCCTTCATGTACTCCTCGGCGGCACGCTCCTCGAAGCGCCGGATGAGGATCATCCGCTCGAGCATGTCGCGCATGAGCTCGGCTTGCGGGCGGGCGGGAGGACCGCTGGTGGCCGCCGGGGCGGCGCTCTTCGCCATCTGCCAATCCTTCCGGAGTCGACGCCGACATCTTGGCAGACGCGCTCCCCTGCAGCCGCGGTCACGGACGCCGGCACGGGTCGCCGGTCAGGCCGGCCGCACGGCCGAATGCCGGTCGCCGCCGAGCTCGGGTGGCTGGTCTGCCGCGGCCGCTCGATGGACGGTTCGCCGGGGCCACACCGACCACAGCATCACCAGGAGCAGCGCATTCCGGGCCATCAGGAGCCCGACCGGGACCGGCTCGCCGCGCTCGACCAGGTCGGAGTAGAAGAGCGGGAAGATGAGCTGCGTGACGACCATTGCGACCGGCAGGACGATCGCGGCGACGCGGCCGCGACTGCCCGCCACGAGCAGCGTCACCGGCAGGAGCCACACCAGGTACTGGGGCGAGACGACCTTGCCGAGGGTGACGGCCGCGACGATCGTCGCCGCGGTGGCGGCCACCCAGAGCTCGGCGGCGTCGGACGACCGTCGCCGAAGTCCGCGGGCGAGCACCACGACGATCGCCACGAGGCATACGACGAGCAGGAGCGTCGAGAGCGTCGCGAGGGCATCGGGAACCCGCCCGGCGACGTTCTCGCTGCCGTAGCTGTTCAGCGACCGGAACGGGAGCCCCGCTACGTGCACGATCGACGAGCCGAGGGACTCGATCTGGAGGGGCCGGTCGAGGTGGTAGGCGAAGAGGCGCCACGTCGCGCGGGGCGCGATCGCGAAGAACGGTCCCATCGTGAGGGCCACCCCGGCCGCCAGCGCCACGGTTCCGGTCAGCGCGCGACGCCGGTCGCGCCGGTGGGCGTGCCACAGAATCAGCGCAGGTACGAGGAGGATCGGCACGAGCTTGATGGCGACCGCCACCGTCAGGAGCGCCCACGCCCAGCCGAAGCGGTCCGACAGGCCCGCGACGAGCATCCATCCGAGCAGGGCGGAGAGCACGAGGTCATACCGGGTCTGGACCAGGGTGCCGAGCAGCACCGGGGTGAGGGCGACCACGGCGACGGCGAGCGCCTGGCGGGCAGGGGGGAGCCCGAGCCGGCGGCCTGCGACGAGCGCCGCGAGCGCCGTCGCGACGAGGCAGGCGAGCATCGTCATCGAGAACGCGAGCTGGTAGTCGCCCGGGATCCGCCCGACGAGCCAGAAGAGCCCGGTGGAGAGCGGCGGGTACTCGATGTCGAAGTCGCGGTACGGCACCGCCCCTGCGTCGATCATCCGGCTCGCGTGCTCGTAGACGCGGGTGTCGCCAAGCTGGAAGTAGTTGAAGACCACCCAGCGCGTGAGCGCCCAGACGCCGATGCACGCCGCCGTCGTGAGTGCCACGGCGCGCCTCATGGCAGGTCGGCCGCCTCTACGCGGCCACGGTTGAAGTCGACGAACACCGCCACCGGCGCACTCCCCCCGGCGGACCGAACGCCCCCGGTTTCCGCGAGCTCGGAGGAGAGGTCGCTGCATCCCGCTCCCGTTCCTGTCGCGACGAGCTGAGCGCGGGCTCTGATGAGCCCGTCGTCGAGCTCCTCCCACGTGAGCATCGCCCCACCGCCCGCCGCGGGCACCACCTGGGCGCCGCCGGCGGGGCCGCCCGCGCCGGGCTCGGACGGTGGCGCCGCCCACCGGCCAGCGCGGTCCCGGATCGACACGCCGAGGCGGTTCGCGCCGTCCTGGAGGAGCGTCCACGCGGCGACCACGCGACCGTCGGGCAGGACGGTGACGTCTGCGGCCGTCTCGGCCCGCCCGGGGCGCGCGAGCTCACGCGGCCGGTCGGCGCCCCTGCCGATCGCGACCGGCGCAGACCATCCCGGGTCCTCGCCGTGCATGGACGTGAACACCCCGATGCCGCCGCTGTCGCGCCCGATCCACACCGCGACCGCGGCGCCGAGCGGCCCGACCGCGACGTCGGGCTCCTGCGTGCCTCGCACGCCCGTCGACACGACGGTCGGCGTCGACCAGACGCCGTCGGCGCCCCTGGTCGCGGCCGCGACGCCCTGCACCCCGCCGACGCGCTGCTCCCAGACGACCGCGCCCGCGCCGTTCGGCGCGACGGCGAGACGGGCGCGCCGGGCGCGGGTCCCCTCGGTCGAGATCGGGTGCGGCATCTCCCACGTGCCGTCCGGCCGCTGCTCGGCGACTTCGACCACCGCGTCATCGTCGCCGGCGTCGCGGCGCCAGACCACGGTCGCGCGCCCTGCCCCGTCCACGGCGACCTGTGGGTCGCGGGCCGTGGTTCCGGGCGTCGACAGCATGGCCGGAGCCGTCCACGTCCCGTCAGCGCGGGTCGTCGCCATCTCGATCGTCCGCGACTCGCCGACCGGCTGCCACTGCCAGACGGCCGTGGCCTCACCGCCGGGACTCATCGCGACCGACGGGTCTCGCCCGCCGTCGCGTGAGATCGTCGCCGCGGCCGCCCAGGTGCCGCCCGAGCGGGAGCTCGCCTCGATCGGGCCGCCGGTGCCGCTCTCCCATGCCGCCACCGCGTCGGCGCCGCCGTCGGTCGCGACCACGGGGTCGCGCCGGTCGTCGCCGCTCAGCGTCACCGGCGGGACCGCAGGAGCCGCGCACGACGACGGGCCTTCGTTCGAGGCGCACCCGGCGAGGACGCCGAGGGCCGCCGCCAGCGCCACCACGGCCGACCCGGCGACGGCGGTGCGCGCCCGGTCAGTCGTAAGGAGGGACCTCAAGGTGGCGTTCGAGGAGCATCACGTCGCGCCACCGGTCCGAGACCCGCCCGTGCGCGGTCAGGCGACCCACGGTGCTGAAGCCCACGGATGCGGCCAGCGCGAGCCCGGCGGCGTTCTCGGGGAAGATCATCCCCACGAGCTTCCAGTAGCCGAACGCCGGTCCCTCGATCACGAGGTACTCGAGGAGCGCACGGCCAACGCCGCGTCCACGGGCGCCACTCGTGACGTACACGGTGTACTCGGCGACCCCGCTGTACCACGCCCGGTGCGAGAACGGGGCGAGGGCGGACCACGCGATGACGTGGCCGGCGTCTTCCGCGACGAACACCGGCGCCGTGGCCGCCCGCCCGGCAAGCCATCCGCGGCGCTCCTCGGCCGAGTGCGGCCCGGTGGCGAACGTCGCGTACCCCTCCGCGATCGCCTCGTCGTAGATCTCGCCGATGATCGCCGCGTCGCGCGGCTCCGCGCGGCGGATTGCGAGTCCGGTCACTGGCATGTGCCGCGGAGGTTCGCGGGACGGTCCGCCAGGGTCAGCTTGAGGGTCACCCGCTTGCCGTCGCGGAGGACCGTGACGTTGACGGTGTCGCCGACGCGACGGCTGCTGACCTCCTGGCTGAGGTCGCCGAAGTCCCGTACCGGCTGTCCGGCGATCGCGACGATGATGTCGCCGCCCTTCGGGGGCTGGTCGTCGGGGGCCGACGACGCCCGGAGGCCGGCCGCTTTCGACGGGCCTCGCTCGTCGATCTTCCGGAGGGCGACCCCGCGGGCGTCGCCCGCTCCGAGCGACTTCGCGACGTCGGGCGTGACCGCCTCGCCCACGATGCCGATCCATGCATGCTGCGCCTTGCCGTTCGCGATGATCGCGTCGGCCACCGGGCGGACGGCGTCGATCGGCACTGCGAACCCGATCCCCTCGAACCCGCCGCCCTGACTCGCGATCTGCGAGTTGATTCCGATCACC
The DNA here is from genome assembly GCA_963706315.1 of uncultured Thermoleophilia bacterium. Classification (GTDB taxonomy): domain Bacteria; phylum Actinomycetota; class Thermoleophilia; order Miltoncostaeales; family Miltoncostaeaceae; genus CALMEC01. Next base: position 384,335 of record CAVPMA010000015.1, read on the forward strand.
CGCCCGCGGCTGTCGAGGAGCGGGCCTCCCGAGTTGCCTTGGTTGATGGCCGCGTCGGTCTGGATCGCATTGGGGATGGGCGAGTCGTCCGGTGAGCAGATCTGACGCTTCAGCGCGGACACGATGCCCGTGGTGGCGGTGCGCTCGAGTCCGAGCGGGTTGCCGATCGCGACGACCGGATCGCCCACGACGAGGCTGCGGCTCTCGCCGAGCGGGAGCGGCTTGGCCGACGGCGGTGGCGTGGAGACATCGAGCACCGCGAGGTCGATCGCGGGGTCGCTCGCGAGCACGGTTGCGTTCTGGGTGGTGCCGTCGGCGTACGTGACCGTGACGTTCGAGACGTTCTCGACAACGTGGGCGTTCGTGAGGATCCGTCCCTTCGTGTCGATCAGGAAGCCGGAGCCGAGGCCGCCGCTGTGCTGAACCAGGACGACGCCCGGGGAGGCGTCCCGCACGATCTGCTGGACGCTGAGGCCGTCGCCGTCCGCGTTGGCGAGCGCGGGATCGGACGTCCTGGGCGCCGGCGCGGTCGTCGTCGCGCCGCGCTCCACGATGGTCACCGTTCGGGTGGCGGAGCCATCGTCGCCCACCCGCGCGACGCCGAACGCGACGCCGGCAGCGATGACGGCGGGCAGGATCGCCGTGGCGAGCCACTTCCCCCGCGTTCGCGGAGGCTCGGGCGGCTCGGGACTCGGCGTCAGCGGCGGAAGGGTCCCCATCGGGCCCACAGGGTAGCCGAGCGGTTTACGTGCACGTTCGCGCGATGGTCCGCATCTCCGCGGCGTTACGGTGTGGCGAGCCACACGCAACCCGAACTGCCACGGTGCTCTCCGAACCCGCCAGCTCCCTCACCGATCTGCTCCTCGCGGGAGTTGCGGCCTGGCTCGCGCTCGACCTGCGCCGCCACGCCGACCTGACACCGTACTGGTGGCGGACGTTCGCCTGGACCGCGGTCGCGGCGCTCGCCGGGTCGATCCACCACGGGTTCGTCACGCGGTCGGATCGCTGGGACGGCCCGAGCTGGGCGATCGTGACGTTTCTGGTCGTGGTCGCGATCTCGTACCTGCTCGCGGCGAGCGTCGAGGAGGTGCTCGGCCCTGGGCACGCCACCGCCTTCTGGATCCTCCGGTCGGCGAGCCTCGTCGCGTACGTCGTCGTGGTGGTCACGGTTGGGGCATCGATCGGCGCGATCCTGCTTTGCGAGGGCATCACGATGGTCGCCGTGCTCGCCCTGTGGTGGATCGCGCTGCGGCGAGGTCACCCTCGGGCGCGGGCCGTGGCGGTCGCGCTCGTCGCGTCGATGGCGGCCGCCGCGATCCGCGCCGCCCCGCCGAGCTTCGTCGCGCCGACCGGACTCGACCCCACATCGCTGTACCACCTCGCCCAGATTCCCGGACTCGTGCTGCTCGCCGTGGCGGTGGCGTCGTCCGGCGCAGGACCGCTCCGGCCGGCCCGGTGACGCGCCGCGGTCCCGGTGGGCCTACAATTCGTCGAATGGCGCAGCGGATACTGGTGGTCGATGACGAGCAGTCGATCCGGACAATCGTCGAGTACGCCCTGAAGGACGCGGGCTTCGAAGTGGTCACGGCCAGCCGCGGCGACGAGGCGCTCACCGTCATGGAGCGGGATCCCGTGGACCTGGTGGTCCTCGACGTGATGCTGCCCGGCATGGACGGCCTCGAGGTGTGCCAGCGGATCCGCGCCGAGCGGAGCGTGCCGATCATCATGCTGTCCGCCCGGGGGGAGGAGCTCGACAAGGTCCTCGGGCTCGAGCTCGGCGCCGACGACTACGTCACGAAGCCGTTCTCGCCCCGTGAGCTCGTCTCGCGCGTCAAGGCGAACTTGCGGAGGGGCAAGCTCGACGGGGAGCACGAGGATAGCCTCCGGTTCGGCGATCTCGAGATCGACCCGGTCGCGCGGGCCGTCACCCGGGACGGCGAGGAGCTCAACCTCACGCTCTCCGAGTTCGAGATCCTCCTGAAGCTCGCCCGCTCGCCGCGGCGCGTCTTCACGCGTCAGGAGCTCATGGATCACCTCTGGAACGGCACCTTCTACGGCGATCTTCGCAGCGTCGACGTCCACGTGCGGCACCTGCGGCAGAAGATCGAGCGGGACGCGTCGAACCCGTCGCTCATCAGGACCGTCCGCGGGGTGGGATACGCCTTCGGCGGGGAGGACGGCGCGGGCGGGTGAACGGGCGGCCCCGGCGGTACGGCCTCCAGGCGTGGCTCGTCGCCTCGTTCGTCGCGGTGGGGCTCGTCGCGAGCCTCGCCGTCATGCTCGTCGTCCTACCGACCCTCGAGAGCAGCATCCGCACCGAGGAGGCGCGCCGTGCCGGCGCCGACCTCATCCAGCAGCTCCGCCAGCGGCAGAACCTCGGTTCGCTGACGGCCCAAACCGAGGTCGAGAGCCTGGCGATCGAGATCCGGGGGGATGTCCGCCTCCTCACGCTGGGCGCTCCGTTCGAGACGACCTTCTCCGACACCGGCCGCGGCTATCTCCCCCCGGACTCGATCACCGCGGCCGGGGAGTACATCGCGCAGGGCGACGGCACCGCTCGGTACCAGGCGGTCAACGTTGGCGGACGCCAGGTGCTGCAGGCCGCGCACGCCGCGTCGGTGGACGGTGTCCCCGCCGTCATCGAGGCCGCCGCGCCCCTCCGCGGGGCGGAAGGGCAGATCGCGATCTTCCGCCGCCGGGTGCTGATCGCAGTCGCGCTCGTGCTGATCCTCGCGTCCCTCCTGGGTCTCGGGATCGCGCGGGTGTTGGGGCGGCGCATCAAGTCGCTCGCCGGAACTGCGAAGACGCTCGCGAAGGGGGACCTCTCCGCGCGCGCCGACGAGACCGCCCCCCAGGAGCTCTCATCGCTCGGCGCGAGCCTCAACTCGATGGCCGCGCGCCTCGAAGGGCTCGTAGCGGAGACCCTCAACGACCGCGACCGGGCGCGCGCGCTCGTCGCCTCGCTCGCCGAGGGCGTGCTCGCAGTCAGCGACCGCGGCGAGGTGACGATCGCCAACACCGCCGCCGAGCGCCTCCTCGGCCTGCCCAGCGGCACCGAGTCGCTCCACCTCGACGAGCTCCCTGAGCCGGTGCGCGACGCGGTGCGTTCGGGGCTCTCCGGCGGCGTGGAGGGCACCGTCGAGGTCGCGCTCCCCGGTGGCATCGAGGCGCTCCTCAACGTATCCCCGCTGGCCCGCGGTGCCGGCGTCGTGCTGACGATGCGCGACGTCACGGAGGAGCGGCGCCTCGCGCGGGCCAGGCGCGACCTGATCGCCAACGTGTCGCACGAGCTCAAGACGCCGCTCACGGCGGTCAAGGGATTCATGGAGCTCCTCGAGGACTCGGAGATGGCACCCGACCGGCGGACCGAGTTCCTGCATCTCATGTCGCAGGAGGTCGCCCGCCTCGAGCGGCTCGTCGCCGAGCAGCTGGAGCTCGCCCGGCTCGACGCCGGCGCCCTGGTGCTCGAGCGTGAGCCCGTCGACCTCGGCGAGCTCGCCTCGGAGATCGCCGAGTCCCGCCGCCTGCTCGCGGAACGCGAGGGGATCTCGCTCGTCGCGGCGCCGACGGCCGCTCCGGTCACGGTCGACGCCGACGCCGCACGGGTCGAGCAGATCCTGCTCATCCTGCTCGACAATGCGATCCGCCACACGCCGTCCGGCGGGAAGATCAGCCTCGGCGTGTCGACCGATGGGCGAAACGGCACCGTCAGCGTCCGCGACACCGGCACCGGCATCCCCTTCGACGCGCAGCAGTTCGTCTTCGATCGCTTCTACCAGGCCGACCCGTCACGGGAGGGGCAGGGCCTCGGCCTCGGACTCGCGATCGCCCGGGGGCTCGCCGACGCCCACGGCGGGTCGATCGAGCTGCGCTCCGCACCGCTGGTGGGGACCGTGTTCACGGTGCGGCTGCCGCTCGCCGAGGAGCCCCATGACGCACCTGCGCCCGAGGGCTCAGGCGTCGGTGCCACCTCGTAGCGGCCGTCCCGGCTCGGTGGCACCGGGTTCGCTAGGTTCGCCGCATGAGCGAGCGCGCTGATCCATCGCCCGGGACGCCCGTGCGGACCGCGCTGGTCACCGGCGCGGGCCGGGGCATCGGCCGCGCGACGGTCGACGCGCTCACGGACCGTGGATGGCGCGTCGTGGCCGGTGTGCGTGACGTGGCCGCCGCCGCCGAAGCCGGTCTCGATCGCCCCGGCGTGCACGTCGTCGCGCTCGACGTGACCGACGCAGCCCAGGTGCGCGACGGCGTCCGCGCCGCGGAGGACATCGCCGCAGGTCCGCTCGACGCCGTCGTCCTGAACGCCGGGTACGCGCTGGTGGGCGCGATCGAGGACGTCGACCTCGACGAGGTGAGGGCGGTGTTGGAGACGAACGCGCTCGGCGCGCTGGCCGTCGTTCAGGCGGCGCTGCCGGTGATGCGCGAGGCGGGAGGTGGCGCGGTGGTCTTCGTCTCGACGGTCGGCGCGGGCCTGCCGACTCCGCTCCTCGGCGCCTATCGCGCGAGCAAGGCCGCGCTCAACGCGTTCGCCGAGGTGCTCTCCATGGAGACCCGGCCGTACGGCATCCGGGTCTCGCGCGTCGAGCCGGGCGTCGTGGCGAGCGAGTTCTCCAAGGCCACGCGGCTGTCCGGTTCGATCGGGCGGGGTGAGGGTCCATACGCCCCGCTGCTGGTCGGCTTCCGCGAGGCGATGGGTCGATGGCGTGCCGGCTACGAGACCCCCGCCGAGGATGTGGCCGCCGCCGTCGCCGACCTGGTCGCCGATCCCGATCCGCCGGCGGTGGTGCGGATCGGGGAGGACGCGGCGCGCCTCGCGGGCGGCGACGAGGATCACGTGCTCAGCTTCCTGGGCATCGAATGGCCCCGCCGATGAGCCGGACGGCCGCGATGCAGCCGTGACCGGCCGGGGCTCGATGCTCGGCCCGGTGGTCGTCGCGCCCGCGCCGTTCAAGGGCGCGGTCTCCGCGCCCGGCGCCGCCCGTGCCATCGCGGCGGGGCTGCGTCTCGCGGCAACCGGCGTGGAGACCCGGCTGGTGCCGGTTGCCGACGGCGGCGAGGGGACGCTCGACGCCCTCGTCGCCGCGGCAGGCGGCCGCATCCGGGCGTTCGAGGTGCTCGACCCCCTCGGCCGTCCGGTCTCGGCGGAGATCGGCCTGCTGCGGGGCGGCACCTGCGTCGTGGAGCTCGCACGGGCCTCCGGCTTCGAGCGCATGTGGGATGACGAGCGCGACCCCATGGCCGCGACGACCTACGGGACCGGGCAGCTCATCAGGGCCGCGCTGGACTTCGAGCCGGCGCGCATCATCGTGACCGTCGGCGGGAGCGCGACCAACGACGGAGGGCTCGGCATCGCCCGCGCGCTCGGCGCGCGGCTCCTCGACGTCGACGGCCTTGAGCTCGACGGGCGGGGCAGCGATCTCGGCCGGGTCGCGACGATCGACCGCTCCGGACTCGATCCGCGGCTGGCGGCCGTCAGGGTCGACGTCGCGTGCGACGTGCGCAACCCGTTCCACGGTTCCGACGGGGCGGCGCAGGTCTTCGCGCCGCAGAAGGGTGCCGATGCCCGGACCGTCGCGGAGCTCGATGCCGGGCTCGTGCATCTGGCGGGGGTGCTCGCCGCGACGACGGGCGTCGACGTGCAGGACATGCCCGGGGCCGGAGCGGCGGGGGGCGCGGCGGGCGGGATGGCCGCACTGCTCGGCGCGGCGATCATCCCCGGTGCGGGGCTTGGTGCTCGACGCGGTCGGCCTGCGGGACCAGCTGGCGGACGCGAGCCTGTGCATCACCGGCGAGGGCCGGCTGGACGAGCAGACCCTCCACGGCAAGGCGCCCGCCGCCGTCGCTGCAGCCTGTGGCGAGGCGGGCGTGCCGTGCGTGGGCGTGTGCGGCGAGCTCGCGCTCCTGCCCGGCATGGTGCGTCGCCTCGGACTGGTCGCAGCGTTCCCGATCGGTCGCTCGGTGCGTTCGCTGGCCGAGGCCCTTGCGGAGACGGAGACCGACCTCGCCGCAATGGGCGCCGCACTCGGAGGTCTTGCGGCCGGCCTCACGGCCGGCGAGCACCCGCGGCCGATCACCTGAGCATGTCGAGGGCGGGATCCGCGGCGAGCCATCGCTCGACGGCTTCGCGGACGCCCGCCCCGTGGCGCTCCGCGGTCACCCACGCCGCGTCCGACTCGAGCGACGGGTCGTCGTCTGCGCCGTTGCGGACGATGGCGAGCACGCCGACCACCGTGGCAAGCTCGAGATCGGCGCGGCTGTCGCCCACGGCGAGGCAGGCGGCGGCACTCGCTCCGCGCCGCTCGATGTCGCGCGCGACGGCCGGGCCCTTGCCGGCGCCCGCGGGAAGCAGGTGGTAGGCGCGCCGCCCGTCCGTTCCCACCGCGCCGTTGTCGACCAGCCGGAGCGTGCCCCGGGAGAGCGTGTGGACGAGATCCATGGCGTCGGGCCCGGCGTGGCCGACGAGCAGGTGGCTGCCCTCGCGTCCGACGGCCCACGGCAGATAGGGCTCCAGGCGGCCGTTCGCCCACGCGAGCAGCGTGTCGACGATGCCGGTCGCCGCGATCGCGGCATGGACGTTCTGGTCGTCCGCGGTGGGGTACCCGGTGTCGCAGGCGCCGAGCTCCCCGATCGCGCCGTCGGCGCCGAGCATACGCGCGATCGCCTTGAGCTCCGCGAGCCTGCGCCCGCTCACCAGCACGGCCGGCACGTCGTGGGCGTGCAGCGCCTCGAGCGCGCGGACCGCCTCGTACGAGAACAGCCCGTCGCCGTCGCGGAACAGGCCGCCCCCCTGGCCGAGGAGCGTCTCGTCGAGATCGAGGTAGCAGACCCTCATGCGGTCGCCGCTCCGCGCGCCACGTCGATCATCGGCGGGCGCTCGCCGAGCGAGACGGCGCGGCGCTCCAGCGAGAGCCCGCCCGCCGCGTCTCGAGCCGGCCGGACGTATCCGTCGGCCGGCGGGACGGCGCCGCGCCGTGCGAGCACGGCGTTCGTGATCTCGTACGCCATCGGCCCGAGCGCCGGTGTCGGCTGGTTGCGGTGCCTGCGCTCGCCGAGGTCGACCTGCGCCATGTGCTCGAGGCCGGCGGTCTCGAGGATGTCGATCAGCAGCCCGAGCTCGACCGCGTATCCGCAGAAGAAGGGCACCTGTTCGAGGAGCGACCGGCGCCCTGCCGCCTCGCCGGACAGGGGCTGGAGGAATCCGGCGAGCTCCGGGACGAAGCGGTTGATGAGCGGCCGCGCGCAGATCTCGGTGACCCGTCCGCCGCCGTCGGCGGCGGTGCCGAGCGGGCGCCGGTAGAACGCCTTGACGTACCCGATGTCCGAGTCGAGCAGGAGCGGTGCCAACAGGCCGGGTACGAACGCCGGGTCGAAGTCCTCGATGTCCCCGTCGATCCACGCCACGATGTCCCCGGTGGTCGCCGCGAGGCTCTTCCACATCGCCTCGCCCTTGCCGCTGCGAGCGTCCAGGTCGGGGAGCACCTCCGCGTCCTGCACCACGCGCGCCCCGGCTCGCATCGCGACCTCGGCTGTGCCGTCTGAGCTGGCACTGTCGATCACGACCACCTCGTCGACGAGCCCGCCCGGGCCGATCCAGCGGTCGCGGATCGCCTCCACGATCGCGCCGACGGTGTCGGCCACGTCGAGCGCCGGGACCACAACCGACACGCTCGTGCCGGATGCGGAACGCCGCGCGGCCAGCGCGTCGGGATCGAAGCTCGCGCCCGTGAAGGTGCGCTCGAGCAGCCACTCTTCGCGGGTCACGCGGGAATCATAGGGACGGGCGACCCGGCCGCGCCGGTCGACCCGATCGCCGCCTGCTCGCGTCCCGACCCAATTGGTAGCCTCCCGCGGAATGGGCGAGCTCAAAGGACTCGTGCTCTCGGGCGGGGCGGGCACGCGCCTCCGTCCGATTACGCACACGAGCGCGAAGCAGCTTGTGCCCGTTGCGAACAAGCCGGTGCTCTTCTACGGGCTCGAGGCGCTGCGCGACGCGGGTATCCGCGAGGTGGGCATCATCGTCGGCGAGACCCGCGACGAGATCGAGGCGGCGGTCGGGGACGGTTCCCGCTTCGGCCTCGAGATCACGATCATCCCGCAGTCGGCGCCGCTCGGCCTCGCGCATGCGGTGTTGACCGCCGAGGAGTTCCTCGGCGACTCGTCGTTCGTGATGTACCTCGGCGACAACCTCCTGCGCGACGGGATCACCGCCCTGGTGGACGAGTTCCGCTCCCAGGCGCCCGACGCGATGATCCTCCTGCAGCACGTCCCGAACCCCGAGCACTACGGGGTCGCCGAGCTGGACGCGGGCCGGGTCGTGCGGCTGGTCGAGAAGCCCAAGGAGCCCAGGAGCGACCTCGCGCTGGTGGGCGTCTACATGTTCACCCCGGCGATCTTCGCGTCGGCGAAGGCGATTCAGCCGTCCGCCCGAGGCGAGCTGGAGATCACGGACGCCATCCAGCACCTTGTCGACCGGGGCCTGCGCGTCGACCCGCATGTGGTGAGTGGATGGTGGAAGGACACCGGCCAGCTCGCCGACATGCTCGAAGCCAACCGGCTCATTCTCGACGTGATCCCGCATCGCATGGACGGGGAGCTCGACTCCGACAGCACCGTCGAGGGCCGTGTGGTGATCGAGGCGGGCGCGCGCCTCGTGCGCTCCGCGGTCCGCGGCCCGGCGATCATCGGCGCGGGCGCATTGATCGAGGATTCCTACATCGGCCCGTACTCGGCAATCTCCGCCGGATGCGTCGTCTCCCGCGCCGAGATCGAGCACAGCATCCTCTTGGAGGACAGCGAGATCCGCGACCTCGACGCGCGGGTCGAGAGCAGCCTCATCGGCCGAGGCGTCTCGATCGTCCGCAGCGACGCCAAGCCTCGCGCCTACCGGTTCCTCGTCGGCGATTCGTCGGTGATCGGGCTGATCTGATGACCGGGGCGGGAATGCGGGACATCGGCACGACGCTCCCGGGGCTCGTGCTCATCGAGCCCGTCGTGCACGGCGACGCGCGCGGGTTCTTCCTCGAGAGCTACCGGGAGGACCGCCTGGCGGAACTCGGTGTGCGCGAGCAGTGGCGGCAGGACAACCACGCCCGATCGGGCCGGGGTGTGCTCAGGGGCATGCACTTCGCGCTCCCGCCCGGCCAGGCGAAGCTCGTCCGATGCGTTCGCGGAGCGATCGTCGACGTGTGCGTCGACATCCGCCTGGGCTCGCCCACGTTCGGCCGCTGGGAGGCGTTCGAGCTCGACGACGTCGCGCACCGGATGGTCTACGTCCCCGTCGGGTTCGCGCACGGGTACTGCGTCGTCAGCGAGGTCGCCGACGTCACGTACAAGTGCTCGCACCCCTACGACCCGGCCCTGGAGCGCGAGTTCTCGCCATTCGACGACCGGGTTGGCATCGCGTGGCCGGACATCGCGCCGATCGTGTCCGCACGGGACCGCGATGCGCCGCTCCTGGCCGATATCGCCCCGGATCTCCCGTTCACGTTCGCCGCGTGAGGGTGCTGGTGACCGGGGCCGCCGGCATGCTCGGACGGGATCTCGTCTCCCTGCTTGAGGCGGATGGTCACGAGGTGACGGCCGTTGACCTCGACGTGGACATCACCGATCCGGAAGCCGTCGACAGGTGCGTCCGCGAGGCCCGCCCCGAGTCGGTCTTCCACCTCGCCGCGTGGACGGACGTCGACGCCGCGGAGGAGCGCGAGGACGAAGCGTTCGCGGTGAACGCCGAGGGGGCTCGCAACGTGGCGCGCGCCGCCGCGCGAGCGGGCGCGCCGCTGGTGTTCGTATCGACGGACTACGTCTTCGACGGGGCAGCCGCTCGGGATTACGCGGAGGACGATCCACCCGGACCGCTCGGCGCCTATGGTCGAACGAAGCTCGCGGGTGAGCTCGCGGTGATCGACGAGCACCCGGAGGGCGCGCGCATCGCGCGGACCGCGTGGCTCTACGGGCGCCACGGCCGGAACTTCGTCGACACCATGCGCCGGCTCGCCGACGAGCGTGACGAGGTGGCGGTCGTGGACGACCAGGAGGGATCACCGACGTGGACCCGGGACCTTGCGCCCGCGCTCGTCGCGCTGCTCGACCTCCCGCCGGGGACGTACCACACCTCCGGGGGCGGGTCGGCGACCTGGGCCGATCTGGCGCAGGCCATCTTCGACGAGACCGGCGCCGCCTGCCGCGTGCGACGCATCACGACCGCCGAGATCGGACGCCCCGCGCCGCGCCCGGCGCGGGCGGTCCTGGCGGTCACGAAGCCAGGAGCACCGCGTCTGCGACACTGGCGCGAAGCGCTGGCCGACTACCTCAGGGAGCAGAGCCGTTGAAGATCTTGGTTACAGGAGGGTGCGGGTTCATCGGGTCCTCGTTCGTCCGCCTCGCCCTCGCACGCGGCGCCGAGGTCGTGAACCTCGACAAGCTCACGTACGCGGGCAATCCGGCGAACGTCGCGGACGTCGCCGACGATCCCGGCTACCGCTTCGTGCATGGCGACATCGCTGACGCCGACCTGGCGGGCGAGGCGATGGCCGGCTGCGACGTCGTCGTGAACTTCGCCGCCGAGAGCCACGTCGACCGGAGCATCCTCGACCCGTCCGAGTTCATCCGGACAGACGTGCAGGGCACCGCGACGCTGCTCGCCGTCGCCAAGCGGACCGGGGTGTCGCGCTTCGTGCAGGTGTCCACCGACGAGGTGTACGGGTCGATCGACGCGGGTTCGTTCCGGGAGACCGACCCGGTCCGTCCGTCCAGCCCGTACTCGGCCAGCAAGGCCGGCGGCGACATGCAGGTGCTCGCGTGGCACCACACGTTCGGCGTGGACGCCGTGATCACGCGGGGCAGCAACACCTTCGGGCCGCGCCAATACCCCGAGAAGCTCATCCCGCTCTTCGTGACGAACGCCCTCGACGGGTTGGAGCTACCGGTCTACGGCGACGGGATGCAGGTGCGCGACTGGATCTTCGTGACCGACCACTGCGAGGGCATCTGGACGGCGATGGAGCGCGGGGTTGCCGGCGAGGTGTACAACGTCGGCGGGGGCCACGAGATGCCGAACATCGAGATCACCCGCCGGATCATTGCGCTCACAGGTGCGGATCCCGGTCTCACCCGGCACGTCGTCGACCGGCCCGGGCACGACCGCCGCTACTCGCTCGACACCGCCAAGCTGCGCACCCTCGGCTGGCAGCCACAGCGCACGTTCGACGAGGCCCTGGAGGAGACGGTCGCGTGGTACGCCGACCGCCGCGACTGGTGGGAGTCGATCAAGAGCGGCGAGTACCTCGCCTACTACCGGACGCAGTACGGCTCCCGATAAGCGCGGCGCCGGCTCCGGCCGAGCGGTCGGGACCCGGTGGAGGACTCGCCGGGTGGGCACCGAACCGGTCTGGTTGCGTGGCGACGTCGACGCTGAAAAGGTCCTGCATCTGATGATGAAGCCCGGCACGACCCCAGCGGTCGGAGAGCGTCCCGGCGGGCGGCTCCGACCGCGTCTGGCTGCCCAGGTCGCGGTCTTCGTCGCGGCGGCCGCGCTGTGCGGTCCCGCGCTCGCCCTCACGCTGCCGGCCGACCCGGCGGCCGGGGCCTCGTCGTCTGCACCCCCTGCCGCGGTCGCGAAGAAGAAGAAGAAGAAGGTCACGCCGCGCTTCGTCTTCACGTTCGAGGGTCGCGGCTACGGGCACGGCATCGGAATGTCGCAGTACGGCGCGTACGGCGCCGCGCTCGCCGGGTGGAGCGCCGAGCGGATCATCGGCTACTACTACCGCGGTACGTCGCTGTCGGTGCTTCCGGTCACGCCGGTCCGCGTCCTGCTCGCCACCTCCGCGCCGACGCTGACCCTCTCGTCGGACGGCGACTGGGGGGCGATCGTCGAGAGCAGCCCCCTCCAGGTCGTGCGGCCGCTGCCGGCCAACGTCGAGCTCCGGGTCGCGCCGCTCGGGCCGGACGGGGTTGTCGTCAACGACCCGAACGGCGCCGAGCTCCTTCGCGCCACCGGAGCCGTTCGCTTCACACCGATCGGGCCCGGCGCGACGACACGGCTGAAGGGCACGCGCTACCGCGGCGCGCTCCGCGTCACCCCCGGGACCGGTGGGCTGTCGGTCGTGAACCACATCAACCTCGAGGAGTACCTGCCCGGCGTGGTGCCGCGGGAGATGCCGGCGAAGTGGGGCGACACCGCCCCCGCGGCGCTCGAGGCCCAGGCCATCGCCGCCCGGTCCTACGCGATGGCGACGAGGCGCTCCGGCGGCAGCTTCGACATGTACGCCGACGAGCGCAGCCAGGTCTACGGTGGAGCGTCGGCGGAGGATCCACGCACGAGCCTCGCCGTGCAGGCGACCGCGGGCGTGGTCGCGACGTACCAGGGCAAGATCGTCACGACCTACTTCTTCTCAACCTCCGGCGGGAAGACGGAGAACGTCGAGAACGTCTTCCGCAGCCCCCCCGAGCCGTACCTGGTGAGCGTCAACGACAACGCCTTCGACGCACGGTCGCCACATCACCTGTGGAAGGACCCGAAGACCTTCACGGACGCGCAGCTCGCGAAGCTCCTCGTGACCCGCAAGCCGGTGCTGAGTATCAAGATCCTTGCGCGCGGGGCATCACCGCGGGTCAAGCTCCTTCGTCTCACGACCCGCAGCGGCGCCACGAAGGAGATGAGCGGCGTCGAGGTGCGCCGCGCGCTGGGGCTCCGCGACACCTGGTTCGTCGTACGCCGGCGGGTCCTCAACCCGGCGACGCTTCGACTGGTCACGCCAGCCGGTGCGGTAGGCCAAACGGCGAACGCCGGGGCCCCGAGTCAGCCCTTCGGCACGATATTCGGATCCGGAGTCACGACCGTCACCGTTGTCTGCGATCCGTTTTGAACCTGAACGATCGACACGGCGCCGCGCGTCGTATCACCGTTCGCGTCGATCGCGAACGCGCCCATCAAACCGTCGGTCACGTTTGTCGCGAGGAGCTTCTCCGCGACCGAGGCTCGGCTTCCGTCCGACGCCTCGATCGCGTCGAGCAGCACCTCGGTGGCCTGTGCCGCGTACACCGCTTCCGCCGCGACCTTGTCCGGGCCGCCGACCGTCGCCCCGAACGCGTTGACGAACGCCGCTCCCCTGCCGGTGAGCCGATCTGCCGGCGGACCGGGGATGCTCACATACAGACGCTCCGCCGATTGGCCGGCGTCATCGACGACCGACTTGACGGGACTGAACCCGTCCGGTGCGAGGATCGCGATCCGGGTGCCCAGCGCAGCGCGGAGATCCTGCAGCAGCTTGCCGCCGTGGTTGTCGACGATACCGGCGATCAGGACGCCGTCCGCTCCGCTTCGCTTGATCGCGTCCGCGAGCCCGTCGTAGCGCGCTGCCGCGGGCACCCAGTGCCGGCGTCCGGCGATCGCCAGGCGGAGCTTCGAGGCGGCGGAGACAAAGCCCTCCGCCACCCCGGCGCCGTAGCGCTGCCCATCGTCGAGGACGAAGACCTTGCGGAGCTTCAGGTCGTTCTTCGCGAAGGTCGCGAGGGCCGGCCCCTGGAAGTTGTCGGCCGCGATGACCCGGGCATAGGTTCGCCGACCCGACGGAAAGTACTTGGTGGGTTCGCCCGGAGCGACCGGACCTCCTTGGGTCAGGCCCACGTAGGTGTTCGTGGGGCTCACCATCGCGATGGTCTTCCCGTTGAGGACCGGCAGCACGAGCTTGGCGCAGCCCGAGTCGTAGGTGCCGACGATGCCGATGACTGCCGCATTCGCCGCGTACGCATTCGCGTTGGCGCTGCATCTCGCCGAATCCCAGGAGCCTGCCTGGGCTGTCGAGTCGTCACACGCCTGGTAGGCCACCCGCTTGTCGCCGGCGGTGAAGTCGCGTTGCTCGAGGACGAACTCGATGGCCTTGCCCATCTGGGCGACCTGCGGGAGATGCGGGTTCTGGAGCGGAAGGTCCGACGCGATGAGGTACGTCGGGTCGCCCTCGCCCTTGTACACGATCGATGAGGGGCACGACGACGTCGGCAGCGCCTCGACGTTGCCGCGACGGCCCTCCCGGTCCCCACCTCCGCAGCCGGTGAGCACCGCTCCGATTACCGCGACTGCGGCGATCGCCGCGATGGTCCATCGACCATGTGTCATTGCACGCTGCTCCTCGTCGCCCGGTTGTCGGTGGTGGCCCCGGGGCTGGTGGGCCTGCGGTCCTCGGCATCTACAGCCTTCGGCATCTCGACGCGAGTTACTGAGCCTCGAGGAGCTCCTCGGCGGGAACATCCCGCCACACGCGCGCCGGCAGGCCCGCGACGAGCTTGCCGGCGGGCACGTCCTTCGTCACAAGGGCGCCTGCGGCAATGAAGGCCTCGGCGCCGATCTCGATGCCCGGCAGGATCACCGACGCTCCGCCGACGCGGGCGCCACGGCGGATGGTCGGGCCCTTGATATGCCCATGCCGGGCCTCGGTCCTGCCCATGAAGTTGTCGTTGGTGGTCGCCACGCACGGCGCGATGAAGACGTGGTCCTCGAGCAGCGAGTACGCCGTGATGTAGCAGTTGGCCTGGATCTTGGTGTGGTCGCCGATCGACGTGTCGTTCTCGACCAGGCTGCCGCGCCCGACGACGACCCCGTCGCCGATGGTGACCCGCTCGCGGATCGCGACCTGGTCGCCGATCACGCATTCGCTGCCGATCGCGGACCCTGCGAACAGCACGGAGCCGGCGCAGATCGCGGTGCCGGGCCCGATGATGAGCGGCGGCAGCGGGTCGCGCTTCGCGGTTGATCGTTTGCCGAGGCGGGGCTGCTTGCCGATCACCACGTTGTCCTGGATCACGCAGCCGTCGCCGATCACCGTGCCGGCATGGATCACCACGTTCGCCCCGATCTCGACGTCGTCGCCGATCACGACGCCCTCCCCGGTGACCAGGTTCTCGCGGCTCACGATGCCGCCCCCTGCGCAAGCGCGACCGGCCGGCCGGCGTCGGCCATCGACTCGCCCATCGCCTCGAGGACCTCGACGACGGTCAGCCCCGCAACCGCGTCGGAGAGCGGCCGCTCCCGGGTCGCGACGCAGGAGACGAAGTGATCGCAGACCAGCCGCAGCGGCTCGGTCCCGTCGATCTTGGGGATGTGGATGTCGCCGGAGCGCACCTGGATGTACTCGCCGTACTCGGCGGTGCGGGGCGTGGGCCCCTTGTCGTAGATCGTCACCTTGCGCTCCGTCTCCATGTCGTCGAACACCACCATCCGCTCCGAGCCGATCACCGTCATCTTGCGCATCTTGTGCGGGTCGAGCCAGGACAGGTGCAGGTGGCCGGTGACACCGGAGGGGAACCGCAGATGCCCGAAGACCACGTCCTCGACGCCAGGCTGCAGGTACGAGTCGCCCCACGCCGCGACCTCGACGGGCCGCTCGCCGGCGAGCCAGATCATGACCGAGATGTCGTGGCACCCCAGGCTCCACAGGGCGTTCTCGTCGGGCCGGACGATCCCGAGGTTCTGGCGGTTGCCGTACATGTAGAAGGTCCGGTCGCCCAGCGCCCCGGCCTCGACGAGTTCCTTCACCTTGCGCAAGCCGGGGTGGTAGACGAGTAGGTGGTCGACCATGGCGACGAGGCCGCGCTCCTCCGCGAGGTCGGCCACGGCGCGCGCGTCGGCGGCGGTGAGCGCGAGCGGCTTCTCCACGAAGACGTGCTTGCCGGCGTCCAGCGCCCGGGTGGCGAGGGCGGCGTGCGTCGGGACGGACGTGGCGATCACCACGGCGTCGAGCGTGTGGTCGCCGAGCAGGTCGTCGAGGTTCGTCGTGAACCTGCTGCCCGGGAACGCCGCCCGGTGGCGGTCGAGGACCTCCTCGTCCAGGTCGCAGCACCACGCCAGCTCGGAGCCGGGCAGCCGGTCGAAGTTGCGGGCGAGGTTGGGACCCCAATAGTTCAGGCCGACCACGCCGAGGCGGACCGCGTCGCGTGTCACAGGCGCCACACCCTTCCGTCGATGTCCGGGACGACGTTGCGAAAGTCGACGACGAGCGGCGCCTCGCGGGCGACGAGCTCCCAGTCGACGCCGGAGTGCGCCGTCACGACCGCGACGGCGTCGAGGTCGCGCAGGAGCTCCGCCTCGAGCGGCACGCTGCGCAGGCCCAGCTTCGCGAGCAGCGGCACGTGGGGGTCGTGGTAGGCGATCTGGGCCCCCTCCTCGACGAGCAGGTCGATCACCTTGAGCGCCGGGCTTTCGCGCATGTCGTTGACGTCGGCCTTGTAGGCGACGCCGATCACCAGGATCCGGCTGCCGTTGATCGGCTTGCGGCGGCTGTTCAGCGCGCGCGCGAGCTTCCCGACGCAGAAGGCCGGCATCTGCGAGTTGATCTTTCCGGCGAGCTCGATGAACTCGGTGTGGAACTCGTACTCGCGCGCCTTCCAGGTGAGGTAGAACGGGTCGATCGGGATGCAGTGCCCGCCGAGCCCCGGACCTGGCCGGAACGGCATGAAGCCGAAGGGCTTGGTCGCGGCGGCGTCGATGACCTCCCACACGTCGATGCCCATCCGGTCGCAGAGCATGGCCATCTCGTTGACGAGCGCGATGTTGACGCTGCGGAAGATGTTTTCCAGCAGCTTCGTCATCTCGGCGACCTCGGGGCTCGAGACCGCGACGAGGTTGTCGCAGGCGGCGCCGTAGACGTCCATCGCCCGCCGCGTGCAGTCCGGCGTGAGCCCGCCGATGACCTTCGGCGTGCTCCTCGTCGTCCAGTCGACGCGGCCAGGGTCGACCCGCTCCGGTGAGAAGGCCACGTGGAAGTCGCGGCCCGCGACCAGGCCCGACCGTTCGAGGATCGGTGCGAGCTCGTCGCGCGTCGTGCCGGGGTAGGTCGTGCTCTCGAGCACCACGAGCTGCCCCGGCCGCAGCCGCTGGGACATGCTCTCGGCGGCGCCCAGCACGGCCGACAGGTCCGGCTCGCGATGCTCGTCGAGCGGGGTGGGGAGGCAGATGATGATCGTGTCGACCCACTTCATCGCGTCCCACGACGTCGTCGCCCGCACCAGGCCGTCGCTCACGAGCGGCCCGAGCCGGTCCGATGCGACGTCCTCGATGTACGACTCGCCCCGGTTGAGCATGTCAACCTTGGACTGGACGGCATCGAGGCCGATCACGGCCACTCCGGCCTCGGCGAGGGTGGTGGCGAGGGGCAGACCGACGTAGCCCATGCCAATCACGCCGACGCGCGGCGTGGTTTCGGTCATCTGCGGGCCTGTGGGTGACGGGGGGAGGACACCGACTCGCTATCGTAACCAATATGGCCGATGCGCTGCTGGCGGGGCTCCCGCGGATCGCGCGCGTCGCCGAGGAGGTGCGCCTGCGCGGGGTGCTCGCGATCGCGGCGGGCGGCGCGGCCGCCGCGTGGTGGGCCATCCAGTGGCTCCTCGACCAGGACGTCGACCCGGGACGCACCTGGGCGCTTGCGCTCCTGACCGCCGTCCTGGCGGCGGTGAGCGGCCTCCTGAACGTTCCTCGCCGGCTCCGAGACGGGCTTCGCGACCCGCACTTCCCATCGGCGGGGGTGGTGTACGAGACCCGAGCCGACGGCCGCGATCGCCGTGTGCGGCTGTCAGGTGCGGTCTTCCTCTCGACGATCGTCATCCTGATGGTCGACCAGGTGGCCGGCTGGGGCGGCGTGACCGCCGGGGTGATCGTGGGCGTGGCCGTGGGATTGGGCGTCGCCGACCTCGTCGAGGCGCGGCGCTGGGCGCAGGCGGAGCGGGAGCGCGACGCCGACCTGTTCGTCAAGATCGGGCCGCGGGCGCTCGTCGCCGGCTTCGGCCAAATCGTGGTCTACGAGGTGCCGGCCCCGCCGAAGCTCGGGAACGCCTGGTCTTGACAGCGCGGCGGTGTCACGCCTGTGCCGCGTGCCAGGCGAGGATGGCCTCGGCGATCCTCTCGGAGGCGTGTCCGTCGCCGTAGTAGTCGGGCCGATCCGCGGGGGTCGTGCCGTCGGCGAGCGCGGCGGCCACCTTCGCCGCGTCCATCCCCGTGAGCCGGTTGAACCCGCCGTCGACGGTCTCGACCCACTCGGTCTCGTTGCGCAGGGTGATGCAGGGGATGCCGTGGAAATACGCCTCCTTCTGGACGCCGCCGGAGTCGGTCACGACCGCTCGGGCTCCGACGAGGAGCGCGGTGAAGTCGAGGTATCCGACCGGCGGGGCCAGGTGCAGCCCCGGGACCGACTCGAGCCGGCTCCACAGCCCGGCCTCCTCGAGCTTGTGGCGCGTGCGGGGATGGACGGGGAACACGGTCGGCTCGCCGATGGCGCCGAGCACCTCGACCAGTGCGGCGAGCGCCGCGGGGGTGTCAGTGGCGGCGGCCCGGTGGACGGTGGCGAGCACGTACCCGCCCGCGGCGAGGCCGAACGCCGCGGCGCCCTCGCGACGCGCGGCGATCGGGGCGAACAGCAACGCCGCGTCGTACATCACGTCACCGACCTTGTGCACGCCGGTCGTGATCCCCTCGCGAGCGAGGTTGGCGACGGCGGTGTCGGTCGGGACGAAGAGGAGCTCCGAGAGATGGTCGGTGACCACCCGGTTCTGCTCCTCCGGCATGGACCGCACGAACGACCGCAGCCCCGCCTCGACGTGGGCCACGGGGATGTCCCGCTTCGCGGCGGCGAGGGCGCCGCCGAGGGTGGTGGTGGTGTCGCCGTAGACCAGCACCATGTCCGGGCGCTCGCCCTCCAGGAGCGGCTCCAGCCGCTGCAGGATGAGCGCGAGCTGCGCGCTCGGCGTGCCGGGCCCGATCTCGAGCGCGTGGTCGGGCGCCGGGATGTCGAGTTCGTCGAAGAAGAGGTCGGCGAGCTCGGGGTCGTAGTGCTGGCCGGTGTGGACGAGCACCTCGTCGACGTGGCGGCGGAGCGCACGCGCGAGCGGGGCCGCCTTGACGAACTGCGGGCGGTTACCGATGACGGAGAGGACTCTCACAGGCCGATCCCAAGGCCGCTGATCTTCTGGGTGATGACGGTGAACCTCCCGGTCGCGATGAGGATGCCGAGGCCGATGGTGATGATCCCGGCGACGAGGTTGATGACCTGCCAGTGGTCCCGCACCCTCCGCGAGACCGACATGGTCTGCGTGAGAAACAGTCCGGCGAGCAGGAACGGGATGCCGAGCCCGAGCGCGTAGACGAACAGCAGCGACGCGCCGACCCGCGGCGATTCGGTGGGGACGGCGAGCGCGAGCACCGAGCCCAGGAACGGTCCGGTGCACGGCGTCCAGGCGATCGCGAAGGCCGCGCCGGCGAGGGCGATCCCCGCGAGCGTCGTGGGCCGCCGCGCGATCGAGAGCCGTTTCTCGCCCTGCAGGAAGCCGAGGTATGGGAGGAGGATCATCAGGACGCCCATGGCGACGAGCAAGAGCCCGCTGACCAGGTTGATAGTGTCGCGATCGCCGTTCAGGCTGTCGCCGAGGTAGCCGGCGCCGGCGCCCCAGAGCGTGAACATGGCGGCGAACCCGACGACGAATGCCCCGGTCGCCCGCGCGACGGATCCCGCGCGCACCGCCGCGGTGCCGCCGCTCGCGGTCAGGTCGTCGTAGGAGGCCCCGGACACGAACGAGAGGTAGCCGGGTACGAGCGCCAGCGCGCAGGGACTCGCGAACGACACGAACCCGGCCGCGAGCGCGTCGGCGTACGTGAGCACGTTGACGTCGACCGCCATCGCGGTGATGGTATCGGCCGCATGTGAATGCCTCGTTACGGCGAGGCGCGACGCCCGGTGACCGATGTCATCGATCACCGGTGCCCGAGACCCGGTCGCCGCCCTCAGCGTTCGAGGGCGCGAATCTGGTCTGTGGCGCGGCGAGGCGCCATGCGAGGAGTCGCGCGAGGTTCAGGGAGAGGTTCGTGGCGGGTCGACTTCGCAGAGAAGATCGCCGCTGTCTGACACCCTCGCCCCCGAAACGGACATTCACGAACGTCGTGGCGATCCGCGCGCACACCGAACGCATCCTGCGCTCCTCGAGAAAGCGCCCACCTCGCAGGGGGGACGCCCGCCGCCTCCCATGCGGGAGGTCGCACGTGATGCGTCGCGCAAACCGGCGAACCGCCGGCCCACCAAGGTGCGGCGCCGAGCCCGTTCCGGCCTCGCGCGCGCCTCAGCTGTGCAAGGCGCTCTTCAGCCCGGCGGTCACCGCCTCGAGCACCTGGATGCGGGCGTGTTGCTTGTCCTCGGCGCTCACCAGCTGCCATGGTGCCCCCTCGGTCGAGGTGCGTACCACCATCTGATCGACGGCGCGCGAGTAGTCGTCCCAGTGCTCGCGGTTGTGATAGTCGGCGTCGGTGATCTTGTACTTCTTGTACGGCGTCCGTTCGCGGGCCGCGAAGCGCGCGAGCTGCTCTTCGCGCGAAGTGTGCAGCCAGAACTTCTGGAGCACGCAGCCCGCCTCCACGAGCTGTTCTTCGAAGTCGTTGATCTCGTCATAGGCGCGTTGCCACTCGGCGTCGCTTGCGAGGCCCTCGACCCGCTCCACCAATACGCGGCCGTACCAGGAGCGGTCGAACACGACGAGCTCACCGGGGCCGGGGAGGTCGCGCCAGAAGCGCCACAGGTAGTGGTAGAGGCGCTCCTCGGTGCTCGGCGCGGCGACCGGGATCACGCGGTAGTCACCGACCTCGAACGCCCGGGTCAAGCGGCGGATCACGCCACCCTTGCCGGCCGCGTCCCAGCCCTCGAAGACCAGGACCGTGGACAGCCCGGCCTCGCGGGCCTCCAGCGCCAGTCCGTGCAGGCGCGCCTGCAGCTTGTCGAGGCGCTTGACGTAATCCGAGTGGGACATGCGCGTCGACAGATCGATCCGCGAGAGCACCGTCGCCTGGTCGGCGCGCGGGGCGAACAGGTCGGCCGGGGCGCTGAGACCTTCGGGTGGCGCGTGGGCGAGGCGGGCGGTCAGCGCGTCGAGGATCGTCCGGGCAACGGTCACGTCGCGAAAGCGCTCGTCGGTTGCCTCGACGACTGTCCACGGAGCGCCAGGAGCCGAGGTGCGACGCAGGAACTGCTCGACGAGCGGGCGCGCCTCGGACATTGTCTCGAGCATTGCCCAGTCGCTGGCGTCGACACGCCAGCCACCCTCGCGGTTGCGGCCCGCGTCCAGGCGGGCGCGCTGCTCGGCCGCCGGGGTGTGCAGGAACAGCTTGACCACCAGCGCGCCGTCGGCCAACAACTCGGACTGAAGCGCCTCGAGGTGCCGCGTCCAGTCGTCGAATGCCGCGTCGTCGATCTCGTCGGCGACCCGAGCGGCGACCTGACGCAGCAGCCCTCCTGCCCAGATGGCCATGCGCCCGCGCGGCGGCATCGCCCGCCAGAGGCGCCACAGACGCGGCCGGTCTGCCTCACCGGGGCGCGGCTCGCCGAAAACGCTCGTGTCGATGTAGCGGCTGTCCATCCACTCGTGCAGCCGGTTGATGACGTCGTTCGCCGCCAGCCGGTCGTCACCGGCGATAAAGACAATGACCGGGAAGTCGGCACTCCTCAGGTCGAACTGGGCGTTGAGCAGCCCGACCCGCAGGTCCGGTACGACCGCCTTGAACTCCTCCTTCGAGAGCTGGTTTCCGACCTCGGCCGCTGCGAGCATGCACGCCTCCTCGTCGTCGCGGACGAAGGATCACTACCACGCCGCCGCCGGGCGCACACCGACCCGCGCCGCCATGTCTATACCCCGGGGTCGAAGAGGATGCCCATCACGAGCGGGGAGAGAGATAGGTCAGCAGTACAAACGGCGAAAGTGTCAGGCGAACCGGACGGTCTTCCCGCTCACTCGTCCGACGCCTCCGAGGGTCGGATCGTTACGCCACCGAAGATGGCGAAGGCACGAATCCTGATCGTCGGCCCGTCGCCCGGCGGCACCTTGACCTCACGGCCCCCGAACAGGCTCAGGCCGCTCATCGCGATCCGCGCCCCTGTGGGCACACGTACGTCGATGCCTCCGAAGACCGCGATCGCCGTGAGCCGCGCGTCGTCGGCGGGCATCGCTGCGCCGAGATCCAGGTCGCCGCCGCCAAGCAGCGCGAGCGCCGTCTCCCGCTTCCATCCCGGCGCGAACGGCGCCTTTCCGAAGCCCCCGAACAGCGCGACGTTCACTGTCCATCCCCCTCGTTTCCGCGCCGCCCCGCGCCGCACCTCCTGGCGCCCACGGGGCCGTTGGACTGCCGGTCCGACCCGCCCACGTCAGCGGCGTGATCGATCGGCTTGCGGCGCTCTCGCCTTCAC
Organism: uncultured Thermoleophilia bacterium; assembly: GCA_963706315.1. Lineage (GTDB taxonomy): Bacteria > Actinomycetota > Thermoleophilia > Miltoncostaeales > Miltoncostaeaceae > CALMEC01. The sequence continues at coordinate 406,543 of CAVPMA010000015.1, forward strand.
GACTTCACGCGGAGCTGACTTGCCGACCGCCTGTTCGAGGACGACCCCGAGGTAGTCGCTCACGGTGAGGTCGTTCTGCACCGCAGCTACCTTGAGGGCACGCCATACCCGCTTGTCCACTCGAAACCTGACGATGACCATGTTGTCAGGCACGAGTGTTGCCTCCTGGTCGACAGGGGGCAGGTGCAGCGAGGATCGGCACCAAGCCGAAGACGACACCAACGATGCCAAGTACCCGTGCGACCGCCATTGCGTTGCCGTGACGCCGGACGATGATTGGCGACTGCCCTGCGGTACCCATGACCGTTCCTCCCAAACTTGGGGTTCGATCATCCCTGTCCTCGAGAGATGGGACATCCGCAGAAACAGCGGATAACGGGCATGTCGCCCACGAGAACCATTGGCCCAGCCATTGATTCGGCAGGTAGTGCTCGTGCAGGAACCCCACCCCGTTCGACCAGGCCGGGTGATCGCAGCCCCGACGTCAACGGTCAGCCCCGAGGGGGTCCCGGACGCCTGGACGATCCAGACCAAGCCAACGAGTTGATCAAGCAGGAGAGTCCGCCGTTTCGGGTCTTCAACGACGACCGGCGCTCCGGGCCCAACGCGGGGGCTCTCTACCGACTCGTGCTCTTCGAAGGCGACGAGGTTCGACGCGGGTCCAGCGTGAGCGCGACCCGTCCGGTCGGCACCGACGAGCAGAGGCACTCAGGTGCGGGTATCACCGCCCAGCGCCGGCTGATCCGACGTGCGTGCCGACATCGCGACCACGGGCGTGGTTGTCGGCTCCATGGGGCGTGAGCGCGGGATGATGAGCGCCGCGAGCGTCGTGCCGAGCGCGATGATCGATCCGACTGCGATCGCCCGGCCGTAGCCGTCGGCGAGGGCCGCCGCCACCGACTCTCCGGCCTCGAGGGATCCGGTGCGTTGTGCAGCGACCGTGGCGAGGATGGCAAGTCCGATCGCGCCCCCGATCTGGCGCGAGCTGTTGACGAGGCCCGATGCGAGCCCCGCCTCCGCCGGTCCGACGCTCGACATGGCCGCGAAGGTGCCCGGCGGGAAGCTGAGCCCGAGCCCGATCGAGACGAGCGTGATGGGCCCGAGGATGTCCGACCAGTACGAGCCGGTCGCGGAGAGGTGCGACATCCAGAAGAGCGATGCGGAGATGATCAGGCCCGCGATCGCGAGGATCGGTCGCGGGCCGGTGCGTGGGACGATGCGGCCTGCGATCTGGGCTCCCACGACGACCCCCAGGGCGGCGGGGACGAAACCGAGCCCCGCCTGCAGGGGGCTCATCCCCAGGACCTCCTGGAGGTAGAGCGACACGAAGTACCACATTGCGAACATTGATCCGCCGACGCATGCCATCGCGATGTCCGCCCCGGCGAGCGCCCGCGAGCGGAGCAGCCTGAGCGGGACGATGGGCGACGAGGCGAGGCGGGTCTCGATGACGATGAACGCGATGAAGAGCACAACGGAGGCTGCGATGGGGATGAGCGTCCACGGGGAGGTCCAGCCGTGGGTGTTGGTCTCGACGATGCCGAACACGAGTGCGGTCAGGGATGCGGTGACGGTGATCGCGCCCGCGACGTCGAGGCTCCGGGTCCGCGTCTCGGCGCGGCTCTCGCGGAGCACGACGCGCCCAATGACGATCCCGGCGATGCCGACGGGGATGTTCACCAGGAAGATCCACCGCCACGACAGCAGGTCGGTGAGGATCCCGCCGAGCAGCACCCCGACGGCGCCACCGCTCGCGAGCGCGGCGCTCCACACCCCGAGGGCCCGTGAGCGCTCGCGAGGCTCGGTGAACGTGGTCGTGACGATCGTGAGCGTGACGGGGGAGAGGATCGCTGCGCCGAGGCCCTGGACCGATCGCGCGGCGATGAGCGACCAGTCATTCTGCGCCAGCCCGCAGACCAGGCTCGCGCCCGTGAACAGCCCGAGCCCGACGAGGAACATGCGCCGACGGCCGAAGAGGTCGGCGGTGCGGCCGCCCAGGAGCAGGAGCCCCGCGAAGGTGAGCGTATAGGCGTTCACCACCCACTGCAGCCCCGTCGGGCTGAAGCCGAGGTCGGCCTGCATCGACGGGAGCGCCACGTTCACGACCGCGACGTCAAGGATCACCATGAACTGCCCGAGGCAGGCGATCGCCAGGATCAGCCCGCGGTGGACGGGGGCGGGCAGGGGCGTCACGGGCGCGTCGGTCACGGAGCGCGATGCTAGAGGCTCCCGACCGATCTTCGTGCTCGACTCGTTCTGCGAGTCAACGGCCGGCGTCGCCAGGCACTGGCAGGAACCCGAGGAGCAAGCGTCCCGGAAGCGGGTCCGCATCATCCGGCGCCGAGCGATCCGGCGCCGGCGGATTCTCACCGCATGACGCCGGGGGCGCGCGGGGTCGCGGGACGACCGCCGGTGGTGGGAGAATGGCGCGAGCCCGAGACCAGCGCCCGTGTCGACCACCGGCATGCGGCGGACGACCGTCGACTCGTGGAGACACCGTGAGCCAACAGCACCGGCGCGATCATGAGCACCACGCCCCGCGCAAGGCGCAGCGTCATCACAAGAAGCACCCCGACCATCACGGCAGCGGCGAGGACGAGCCGATGCCCGGCGGGCCGCTGATGATGACCCGCAACCGGACGCTCATGATCGTGATCTCGTCCGTCCTCGTCGTCGGCCTGATCTTCGTCGGGGTGGTGCTGGCGCTCGCCTGGACCTGAGGTCCGGGCCCGCCGGCTGCCCCGTCGTCCAAGAGAGAACGCCCACCGTTTGCATCGAGGGCCCTGCTGGTCTTCGCGGAGGGGGTTAGTGCGATCCTGTGCTGCTGGGTCGCGCGTGGCCCCTCGGGGTATGGTGGGATGGCGTCCAACGTCATTCCGCCACACCAAGGGATCGCCCTATCCAGTTCGGCGCGCACCTTCCGCTTATCCCGATCCCGGCTGGGGTGCCTTCCCTAGCCGAGCTTCGGGCCTACGCGTCGGCGGCGTCGCGGCTGGGTTATCGCTGGCTCTGTGCCAACGACCACCTGGTCTTCCGCCGGCCATGGCTGGATGGGCTCACCGCGCTGGCCGCGGTCCTCGACGCCTCGGGCGACCTCGGGCTGGCGACGACGGTCTGCCTTCCCGCGGTGCGCGGGCCCGCGCAGGCGGCCAAGGCGTTCGCGGCCCTCGACGTGCTCTCGGGCGGCAGGTTCGTGGCGGGCGTCGGCCCCGGTTCGTCCGAGCGCGACTACGTCGTCGCCGGGGTTCCGGCCCAGGAGCGGTTCCCGCGGTTCGAGGAGTCGGTCAGAGCGCTCCGGGCGCTGCTGGGCCGGGACCCTGAACCTTTCGCAGGCCGTTTCTACTCGACGGCCGGGGTGAAGCTCGAGCCGCCTCCCGGCGAGCCCGGCCGGCCGCCCATCTGGCTCGCAGGCTGGGGCGGCGGGCGCGGCCTGCGGCGCGCAGCGGAACTCGGCGACGGTTGGCTTGCCTCTGGGTACAACACCACGCCGGAGGGCTTCGCCGCCTCGTGGGCCGAGGTTCGGAAGCACGTGGGCGCGCGCGGCGGCGACCCCGATCGGTTCGGCAACGGGGTCGCTACCCTCTGGACCTACGTGACCGAGGACCGTGCCAAGGCCGAGCGGATACTCGCCGACGTCCTCGCCCCACTCCTCGGCCGCGACGTCGAGTCGTTGCGGGCGCTCTCGCTTCCGATCGGACCCGCGGAGGTCTGCGCGCAGCGGCTGAGCGCCTTCGCGGACGCGGGTGCCGAGCGAGTGTTCGTTTGGCCGCTCGGAGAGGACGTCCACCAGCTCACCCTGGTCGCTGAGCGCGTCGTGCCGCTCATCTCGGAGGCCACCCGAACGAAGCCACCCAGCTGATCCCCTTCAGGGCGGGGCCGTCGCGGCGCGCGTGACTGCGCTCACCTCCGGCCCTGGGCTCGCCGGCGTTTGCATGACCAGCATGTCGCGACGTGCGACCGTGAGGCGTAGAGACGGAGGAGCGAGCGATGCGAGTCGTGGTGAACGAGTTCATGAGCCTGGACGGCGTGGTGCAGGCACCGGGCGGCGCTGAGGAGGACACCGACGGGGGCTTCGCCCACGGCGGCTGGTCGATACCGTATTTCGACTCCGAGGTAATGGGCGCGATCGAGCCGATCCTGCAGGCGGTCGTACATGCACCGGACCAGCCAAGCGCGAGGGGCCGAAGAGGAGGTAGTCCTCTCCGACACCGTCTCCTCTCCCAAGGCCGGGAGCATGGATCGCCTGCGGGCGCGCGAGCGAGGAAATGGTCGGGGTCTTGCCCACCTTGTTGCCGTTGTGCGTAGATCGCCACACTCGCTGTCCGGTGCGCCCCGGATTCGCCGAGGACCCAGAGCTTCGACGCTTGCGTATCGAGACAGCGCCATCAGCGTGAGGAAGAGGCGAGACGATGCCTACGTACGTGACGTTCTTCAGCTACGGGAGCGATGCGTGGATGCAGATGATCGACACGCCCGAAAACCGGGCTGTCGCGGCGCGCAAGCTGATCGAGGAGGTCGGCGGGCGGATGGAGGTCTTCTACTGGATGTTCGGCGAGTGGGACGGCCTGGTCATCTACGAGGTCGGTGATGCCTCGATGGCCTCGACGCTCTCAGCGGTCGCGACGGCGTCTGGGTTGATCGAGCGGGTGAAGACCAACCAGCTGCTGGGGTCGGATGATGTGCACACCGCACTCGATCGGGCCAACGGGCTGAGGCAGGTGTATGTGCCGCCGGGCGGCCAGGGCGAGTGGTTCGCGGATTACGACGCCCTCGGGTAGCTGCGCTCGACCCGTGAAACGCACGTCCTGACCCCGTCTCACGGGTTCTGCTGGTTTCAAGCAGCCGCCGGGCTGTTAGACGTGCCCGAGGCGACGACGCATCTTCACCCGGACCGTCCCATGCAGGCCCTCATCGTTTCCGGGCTCGCAAGATGCCGCCACGCCGCGAGCGGGAGCGGTTCGCTGCGAGGTGCGGCGAGCCCGTTGATCGCGACCTGGACGAGCAGGCTACCCACGGCGCACTCCCTTCCTCACGTGCTCAGGGCGGGATTCCCTTGCCGATCAGGTCGACGCCGATGAACACGAACAGCACCGCCATCCCGGCGGCGTTGCGCAACACGAGCCAGTTCTTGAACGAGTCGAGCGCGGCCTTCGCGTGCGCGATCGGCCGTCGCTTTGGCATAACCGTCCTAGAACGGGATGTCGTCCTCTCCCGCGCCCGCCGACGGGCGAACATATGCAGGCCCTTCAACGACGAAGGGCCGGAGAGGCAATGGTCCCACTCCCGTACCGGCCTCCACCTGCCTGGCCGCGCCCTACCCCTGCTTCTGAGCCCGACGAGTGTCCGACGTCGAGTCCGAGCCACCACGCTGCGTCTTTAGCGCCTTCTGAAGCTCCGCGTGCATGGCATTGGCCGCCGTCTCCGGATCCGTGCAGACCTCCCTCGGCAGGATGATCCTGTTCTTCGTTCGTGGGGTGGGTTCGTCATAGACCAGCTTCAGTCAGTGCGGTGGGGGTGTTGCCCACTTTGTTCCACCTCGGGGGTTCGTCGGGGTTGCCCCAAACCCGCAGCGGCGATCCGGGCTCGTGCTGATTCTCGGTGGAGCCCGAGGGTTCTAGCGTTGGTGGCTCGACTTACGCTTCCGAAGGGAGCACTGATGACCCGAAAGCACGTCGAGCGAGACATGCAGGAGACCCTCGGGCTGGTGCCGAGCTTCTTCGCGGCCGTGCCCGACTACCTGATCGAGAGCGAGTGGGCGAGCTTCAAGGCCCTCCAGCTCTCGGAGACCGCCATCCCCAACAAGTACAAGGAGCTGATTGGCCTCGGCATCGCGGGGGCGACCCGCTGCCGCTATTGCGCCTACTACCACGCGGAGGCGGCACGGCTCTTCGGGGCCACCGAGGAGGAGATCACGGAGGCGGCGCTTTTCGCCAAGGCCTCGATGGGCTGGAGCACGTTCCTCAACACCATGCAGATGGACTATGAGACCTTCACGCGCGAGCTCGACGCGATCGTGAACCACGTTAAGGCGCACGCCGGCGCGCCCGTCTAGGTGGCGAGACCCGGGCTGGGCGGGGACATCTGACCTTCGCCCGGCCCGCCGGCCGTCGCGCGGTCCCAGTCGCCGATCACCGCCTCGATGATCCGGATCGCCTCCTGCGGCGCGCTGGGATCAGCCCGCAACACGTCGAGTGCCAGCCGCGCCGCGGCCACGAGCGCTCCGATCTCCTGGCTCGTGGCGGTCAATGTGTAGACGTTCTGCCGACCCTTGGTCACTTTCATTGTCGGGACACCGTATCGCGGGGCCGTCGCGCAGTCGTCCGGGTGGCGCACCGGGCATCGTTACGCCGGTCGCCACCGTCAGCGCCGATGATGCTACGAGGTGCTCGGCGGGGTCGTGTCCGCCCCACCATGGCGCTTCTCCCACTCGGCCTTCTGCTTCGCCGCCACGTCCATGATCGCCTCGTAGAGCGCCGGGGCCGCCTAAGGCGAGGTTCCATAGCACCTCGGGAAAAGGATCAAGCTCGGCTTCAGCGTTGCCGCTTCCCAAGGAAGAGATGGTCCCCTCCCGCACCGTCTCCTCTCCCGGGGCCGGGGGAGCATGGATCGGGCCGTCCGAGATCGGGCACGAGGAAGAGGAATGATGGGGTGTTGCCCACCTTGTTGCCCAAACGGATCTATGTGACAAAGGGCACGAAGTAAAAAGTGCCAGTTTGCAGGGCACAAGCCGATGGGCCGTGAAGGGATCGAACCTTCGACCTTGGGATTAAGAGTTGCCCTTGGCGTCTCCGGCTATCTCACGGTGTCGCCTCTTTGCAGGCGTTTCGTGTCACCTACGAGGTAGTGATCTCACCCCATCTCCGGTGGTCGTGTTGACCCCGTGTTGACCCCTTGCGTGAGCCAGGCGGGTCTTTCTCAACGAGTCCCAGATCAAGCAGCAACTCGCGCCGGGCCGAAATCGCACCGAGGAGACCAGGGCGGGACGGTGACAGGAGCGGCCCTGACGGATACGTTGAGGATCCGGGATCGGGCAGCAAGCTGTACGGGCCACGGCCCGAGAAACCATCAGCGGGGAGTCTGGTGTGGCCGCAGGAACGCCTGAGAGAGTCCTCGAATTGATTGTTGAGGCATCAACACGGGGAATATCGACGCTCTCATGACGCTCTATGAGCCTGAGGCGGCGTTTGCGGTTCAACCTGGTGTTCTCGCTCACGGCTTACCGGGTGTCCGTGAAGCGCTGGCCGGTTTCATTGCGATGAAGGGCACGCTCCATCTCAAAGTGACAAGGGTTCTTCAAGTGGGTGATCTGGCACTCGTCAATGGAGTGTGGTCATTCACTGGGACCGGGCCGGACCGCGAACCGGTGAACTTGGCGGCGAAGAACGCCGACGTGCTGCGTCGTCAGGCGGACGGCTCCTGGCGCTTCGTGATCGACAACCCTTGGGGAACGGACTGAGCCCGCGAGTGGGGCGGGTTCGGTCGGGTATCCGGCCGACCCCGTTGCGGCCGTCTCTGTCGGGTACTGGTTGAACCGCTCGACGAGCCGAGGAGCATGGATACGCCCTTCAACGACGACGGGCCGAAGACGAAATGGTCTTCGCACAGTCTCCCCGCCCGAGCCCGGGAGCATGGGTCGGGGTGTGCGAGATCGGGGACGCCGAAGAGGCAGTGGTGGGGGTGCACCTACACCACGTCCAACGGGCATATATAGCCACCCAAAACCCGCTCGTTCAAGGGATTTTCGTTCATTCTCGTCTCCGCGAGATCCCGGTGAGCGGTGCCGCTCGCGAGCGCGTTCTACTCGCCCGGCACGCGGGCGGCGGGACCATCGCCGAGGCGGTGGGCGTCACGAGGATCGGTGTGACGCATTGGGCGCGGAAGCTCCGCGCCGAGCACGGTACTCCCGCTGGTAGCACCCAACCTCCGGACCCCCGGCGGGCACGCGGGCCGGGGGTCGTCCTCGTATGGCAGGAGGCGGTACCCTCCGCATCCGGTGCATCGTTTCGCACCGAAGGCGTTGAGATCCCCGCACCGCGGGCAGGCAGGCAGACTCATTCCGAGACCCCTACCCGGCTGGGCGAACCCCACCCCGTCGATCAGCTCGTCGTCGGGGGTGCACCCATTCCTGCTCGGGCTCGGGGTTGCAGGTACTGCAGTCGGGCGACCCGCCGCACTCGCACGGGTCGCTGATCACTATGTCGTCGTGCGTCAGGCCGAACTCCTGCAGAATCGCCTCGGCCTCGGCGCGGGTGGTGGGTTGGGTGGTGGTGAGCGCGTCGAGGGCGAACGCGATCCGGATCCCGCGGTTCCCGCGGCCGTTCACGAGCGTAGCTCCAGGTCGAGGCCCTTCCGGGTCGGTGCCCAGAAGGGCTCGGTCACCGGGTACTCGGCGAACGGCTGCACGAGGAGCACCAGGCCCTCGGATTGCAGCTGCGTCATCAGCGGGTTGTCGTAGGGCAGCTCGTGCCAGCCGCCGCGGCACATCGCGAGCTGGCCGATGATCGCTGCTTTCACGTCGGGGTTCACCGGGTCACCTCTCGCCACGGGCGGCGTTCGCGGATCAGGGCAAGTTCATAGGTGAGGTCGTCCATCGTGTCGCCGATGTGGCGAAGGACCACGGCGTCACGGTCGGTGGGGGCGAGGTGCGGGAGCAGGGCGCGGGCCTCGTCGCGGATGTCGCAGATCCACGCCTCCAGGGCGTCGATCCGACCGGTGGTGGTGGCGTTCAATCGACCGGCCTCCCGTCGAGCGGGCCGAGGCGTCGCATCCCGAGGTTGCGGCACGCCGTGGCGATCTTCGCCTCGGCGCGGTTGAACGCATGGCGGGGGCGCTCGGCGTAGCCGGGGACGGTGCCCGTCCGGGCTGGTCTGAATGGGACGAGGTACGGCGAGAACGCGACCCGGTACCAGGGGGTCACACCAGGCGGCCAGCCGCCGCCGACGCGGCGCGGCCAGCTGGCGGTGACCGCCACGCCGTAGCCGTCGTCCCAGGGGCTCACCTTCCAGCCGTGGTGTCGGAAGCAGTCGCGGGTCGCTCGGCCCGCGTCGCGGTAGGTGGCGGTCGCGGGTCCGGCGATCGCCAGGACGGCGAATACGAGTAGGGCGGGGAGCCACACCGCGCGGCGGGACCACTTCACACCTCCGGGAACTGCTCTATCATCCAACGAGGGTCAGCTTCATTCGGGGTCGATCTCCAGTCTCGTAACGGGGATTCAGCTCGACACCTGCGCCTGAAGACGGTATCGCCGCGCACACGCGCGGTCTGTGACCCGAGCGGGTCAATTCCGCGCGATCCTTCTCGCGTGTATGTCCGGGTGACAGGCTCAGAGCATCCTGCGAGCCGCGGCTTACTGTGTGCTTGGTCCGGCACCGGTCGGGCACGTCGCCGCAGATGGCGCACCCAGCGCCCGTGGCCGAGGGCCTCGCCTAGGTGTAGTGACCCGGAGGGTTGTTGACGCGGCTGACGGGTGGTCCGCCGATGGCGGTGTGGTGGCGGTGATGGTTGTATACGCCCCGGCGGCCTCTGCGACATAGGTGGTGGCTTCGTCGGGCAAGCCCATCAACGCGTTGGCGACCGCGAGCATGATGCGGCCCTCGGCGGACTTCTCCCAGTGGTTGGTGGACGGCCGTGAACGGCACCATCACGGCGTCGATCTCTGCAATCAGGGATGGTCACGTGGAGCGCGACCGGTCAGAAGACGCCGTGGTGGTCGGCTTCGACCAAGAAAGAGACAGGCTGTGCGTCGATCAGTAGGGTGATGCGGCCCGGGCGGCGGCGACGGCTTCGAGTCGGGTATTGACGCCGAGGGCTCGAAAGAGACGGCGGATGTGGTTCCTGACCGTCTCGGTGCTCAGGTGGAGCTCGGCGGCGATCTGCTTCGTCGAGCGGCCTTGCTCGAGAAGACGAAGAACCTCGACTTGACGGGGGGTGAGATGCGGGTGTGGCGCTGTGGGCCTGTCGTCGGGCCGTTCCTCGATCAGTCCGAAGACGCCGACCACCCGTTCACCGTTCATGAGCGGCACCGAGCTGAGCTCTACGGCCACCCGCGCGCCGGCGGTCGAAACCAAGACGCCGGTTGCGTCTGTGGCCGGGGAGGTGCCGAGCACCTTCTGGGAGAACAGCTCGCGGGCGCGCCGGCTGTCCTCGGGCGCGACGACGGAGGTGAAGTGGCGACCGCGAACGTCGCCGAGAAGCCGCTCGGCTGCGGGATTGATCCACCGGACGACTCCCGTTGTGTCGAGGACGTAGCTCGGGACGCCGACGCTGTCCAGAGCCCGCTCGACGTCGCCGCCGACTGCCAGGCCGGTGGCCATCACGGAAGTATGCCTGATCCGGGTCCCCTGTTGCGCCCTACCCCTCGCCCTTAACCCGAGAGGTATCCGAAGGCGTCGAGTCCGACCCACCGCGCAGCATCTTCAGTGCCTTCTGGATCTCCTCGTGCATGATCTTCGCCCCTTCTCCGGATCCGTGCAGGTCTCCCTCGGCAGAATGATGCGAAGCCCACTTCTGCGGCCGCTGTTTCTCGGGTTCGCGCGATGGGTTCGTCATGGGCAGCTTCTCGTCAGCGGACTCGCCCACCTCGGCCGGTGGTGCGCCGTTCACTGTTGCATGTTGAAGGCGGGAGCATGGGCGGGCCTTCGACGGGGAAAGGGGCCGACGAGGAAATGGCAACCCTCCCGCACCGTCTCCTCTCCCGAGGCCGCGAGCATGGATCGGGGTGCTCGAGATCGGGCAACCCGAAGTGGATCCTGTGTGTTGCCCATTGTGTTGCCCAATCCGAGGGTTGATCGGAGGTCGGGATGTCCGGACGACGGTTCTCGGGCATGGGCAGAACCGAACGTTGCGCAAACCAGGTCTTCCTCGCCGCGCCGACGCTCAGCGTCGCTTGAGGCGAGCCTCGTGCAACATCGCTGAAGTCCTGCCATCCTTCCTCGACCGCTTTCATAAGCACGTGAGGATCCGAAGGCTGACGAGCGGGGTTCGACAGCCGCCAAGGGAGGGAGCGGATGAGGCCATGGGCGCACAAGAGAACGTGAACCCGAAGGACGTCCTCGAGCGTCTGCATCACGCGGTGAACCAGCATGACCTGGAGGAGTTTGTCGCCTGCTTCCATCCGGACTACCGGAGTGAGCAGCCCGTTCATCCAAATCGAGGCTTCGGCGGTCGAGAACAGGTCCGGACGAACTGGAAGGCGCTCTTCGAGGGCATACCCGACTTTCACGCCGAGCTACTGGCCACGGCCATCGAGGGTGAGGCGGTGTGGTCGGAATGGCACTGGACCGGCACTGGACCGGCACCCGAGCTAATGAGGCACCGCTTGACATCCGTGGAGTCACGCTCTTCGGGATCGAGGCCGGTTTGATCGTCTCAGGACGGCTCTACATGGAGGAAGTCGAAGAGGCCGGCGGGGACATCGACGAAGCCGTACGTCGCTTCGCGGAAGGAACTCGGCTGGAAGACTGAGTCGCTTCGCCGAGGTCGTCCCCGCTTGTTACATCGTGAGCAGGCTGACATCGGCTCGGCTCTTGGTCGGTCAGACCGGGGACGGCCGGGGCATGTCTCCCGGTATTCCGCTCGGCTGTACCAACGTTCGGGATGTGCCGATGCTCTTTCACGTCACCTGGGAATTCATCGACACGAGCGAGGACGGCATTCGCCGGTCGCTCGAAGTCTTCTCGAAGTGGCAGCCGCCGACCGGCGCGGAGTTCAAGGGCTTTGGGCACGAGGCCGGGACCATGGGTCGGGGTGCCTGATGTCGGGCGCGATGGAGAGGGAACGGGTGGGGTGTTGCCCACCTTGTTGCCCAAACGGCTCTATGTGACAAAAGGCACGAATGAAAAAGTGGCCGTTTGCAGGGCACAAGCCGATGGGCCGTGAAGGGATCGAACCTTCGACCTTGGGATTAAGAGTCCCCTGCTCTACCAGCTGAGCTAACGGCCCGCGGCCGAGGATGTTACCAGCACCCGGAAACCGGCCGGGCTACGGGGTTGCGGGGGTCGCCGGCGTGGAAGGCGGGGTCGAAACCGTGGCTGTCGGCGCGACCGGCGTGTCCTTGAGGCGGGTGAGTGAGGTCTGGGCGTTCCCGCGCAGCGACGAGCCCTTCGGCGCCAGCTCCACGGCCCGCTGGTAGGCGAGGCGCGCGAGGACGACCTGCTGGACCTGTTCAGCCGCCGCGCCGTAGTCGAAGAAGGCGTCGGCGTCCTTCGGATGCGCCTTGGTGTAGGTCTGGAGAACCTGAAGCTTCAGGGCGGGCTGCTCCGAGAACGCACCGGCCAGGGCCTGGAGGTCGTCCCTCGTCTTCGGGCCGAGCGCGAGCGCCTTCTGCAGGGTGGCGTTGGCGTCTTGCGGCTTGTCGGCGGCCCGGTACTGCACGGCGAGGTCGACGAGGGCCGACACGCTCGTGGGGTCCTGCTCGACCCGCTTCTTCGCGTTGTCGATGAGCTGGCTGGTGGCGTCCTGGCTGCCGCCCCCGAATACGACGAGGCCGAGCACGACGGGGAGCACGCCCACGAATGCGACCGCGCAGACGATGGACACGATGACCACCATGCGACGGGTCTTCTTCTGATCGAGCAGCACCGAAAGGACGGTAACACAGGAGTGATGACGGACCCGATCGCCCGGGGATCACCCGGCGAGACGGGAACGGGCCTCCGCTGCGCGGGCAAGGATCGCGTCACGGTCGAGGGTGAGCGGCCCTCCCCGATCCATCACCGTCCGCCCGTCGATCATCACCAAGCTCACAACGGAGCCCGCGTCGAGCGCGGCGGCGCACGGGTCGGGCCGGCGCGTCCCGGGGGGTGGGGTGATCGCCACGAGGTCCGCGCGCTTGCCCGGCTCGATCGTCCCGACGTGCCCGGCCAGGCCGAGTGCCTCGGCGCCGCCGAGGGTCGCGAGGCGAAGGAGCTCGCCGGCCTGCAGCGGCGCCGTGTCGCCATGGGCCTCGCCGCAGGCGCGCGCCTCGGCTCGCAGGTCGTAGTCGCCGGCACTCGCCGGGCTGTCGGTGCCGAGCCCGATCGTCACGCCGTGGTCGCGCAGCGCCGCGATCGGCAGGCGTCCGCACCGAAGCCGGCGGTTCGAGACGGGGCAGTGCGCGACGGCAATACCGGCCTCGCGCAGCCGTGCGGGGTCATCCGCCTCGAGCTGCACGCAGTGGGCGGCGACCATCCCGGGCCGCAGGGCGCCGCAGGCATGCAGCCTCGACACAGGGCCGCCCGATCCATGCCACCGGCCCGGCGCCGAGCCCCGGCGGGCGAAGAGCTCGGCGAGCGGTCCGTCCCCCGATGCGAATAGCCGGGACTCCGCCGGCGACTCGGCCAGATGCGTCGCCCACGGCCTGCGCGCGAGCTCCACGCGGGCGGTGAGCGCGGCCCAGAGCTCCGGTCCGACGGTGTACGGGGCGTGCGGCGACACGCCGACCTGCACGAGCGGGCCGGCCTGCTCGTCGAGGTCGGCGACGCGAGCGGTCACGACCGCCGCGGCGTCCCGCGCGGCCTCGCCGGTCTGGCGGCCGAAGGCCTCGACATGGACCGCCCCGCGCAGTCCGGCCGCGCGCAGCGCGGCGACACCCGCTCCGGTCGGGCCGCTGTCGGCGACCGTGGTGGTGCCGTGCTCGATGCAGCGCAGCGCCCCGAGCACCGCCGCCGTGGCGTGATCCTCCGGGCGCATCCGTGGCGTGAGCTCGAGGAGTTCGCCGAGCCACGTGGCGAAGTCGCCATCGTCGACCAGCCCCCCGGTCAGGCTCCACTCGAGGTGGCAGTGGGCGTCGACCAGACCCGGAATCAGAATCGCATCTCCGAGGTCGACCTCGAGCGACCCGTTCCACCGGCGCGCAACCTCCTCTGCGGGGCCCACGCCGACGATCGCGCCCCGTTCGATCGCGATCGCGCCATCGTGGATGGGCGGCCCGGCGACCGGGACGATCTGTTCCGCCCGTAGGCGGAACACGCCCCCGTTAGCGGCGTTCGGCGTCGTCGCCGGAGGTGACCTGCTGGCGCTCGTTCACCGCGTCGCCCGAGATGACTCCGTCGTCGGGATCGTTCTTCCCGGTGATGGAGTCCTTGAACTCCCGCATACCCGCCCCGAGGCTGCGCCCCGCCTCCGGGAGCCGCTTGGCTCCGAAGATGACGAGCACGATCACCAGCACGATCAGCAATTCGGGCCAGCCAACATTCCCAAACATCGCCGGCCTCCCTTCCAGGTCGGGAACGCGATGCACCGAGGGTAGCATGACCCGGTGAGGTCGGAAGAATGCTGAGACGGCTCGAGCCGATGGCCGTCGGATGGGGAGGGCTGATCGCGTCCATCGGGTTGCTCGTCGGCGCGGAGCGCAGCACCGTGACGCGGCTGCTCATCGTCGCGGTCACCTTCGCGTTCGGCGGGTTCCTAGCCGGCATCAGGGCGGAGGACCTGCGTGCCGTGCACGGCATCTTCGTGGCCATCGCGGCGTACCTCTTCTACGGGCTGTTCGTCGTGGTCGGCCACCTGGTCGATTTCGCCGGCGGCCCGGACGCTCCGGAGTTCATGCCGGGGCCAAATCGGGAGTGGTGGCTCACGGCGGCAGTCGGTGCGGTCGCGGCCTTCATCGGGGCGGGCGTAGCGGCGGCGTGGCTCCGCCCCCAGGGCGAGCAGCGACGGCGCCGCACGACCTAGCGCTCGCGCCTGTCAGCGGGCCTTCGAGAACTCCTCGAAGAAGCGGCTCGCCGTCGGACCCTGCTGACCCTGGTACTTGCCCTGGTACGGCGTGTCGACCGCGGTGGTGAGCTGCAGAAACGAGAGCTGGCCGATCTTCATGTCCTTGTAGATCGTGATCGGGAGTCGCGCGACGTTCGACAACTCCAGTGTGATGTGCCCGTCCCAGCCCGGGTCGATGTAGCCGGCGGTCGAGTGGATCAGGAGCCCCAGCCGGCCGAGGCTGGATTTGCCCTCGAGCCGTGCGACCAGATCATCGGGAATCACGACGCGCTCCACCGTCGAGCCGAGCACGAACTCGCCGGGGTGAAGGATGAACGGCTCGTCGCCGGCGATCTCGACGAGGTCGGTCAGGTCGTCCGACGGACGGCGCACGTCGATGAACGGCTGGCGGTTGTTGTGAAACACGCGGAACTCGCCCGCGACGCGCACGTCGACCGACGACGGCTGCACGAGCGCGTCGTCGAAGGGTTCGATCACGAGGCGCCCTGCGGCGAGCTGTTCGCGGATCGTGCGGTCGGAGAGCACCATGGGGTGCGGTCGAGCCTACCGGACGATCCGATACCCTGGGCGCGTGGATCGCGAGCGCGCATTTCGGGTCGGCACGCCCGCCACCCGCGACCTGGTCGCGGCGATTGGCCAGGCGCAGGCCGACGGTCGGGTCCCCGATGTGATCCTCGATGACGAGGAGCTCGTCGGGGCGGGTCCGATCGGGGCGGTCGACCCCGTCGACGTCGCGCCCGATGAGCTCGACCAGCTGCTCCACGCCACGCGGCTGCCCAGGTGGGTGATCGGCAAGGGCAGCTTCGGCCCCGGGTACGTCGCCGTACGTGCGCTCATGCGCGAGAAGTCACTGGCAACGGTGTGCGAAGAGGCGGCCTGCCCCAACATCTCGAGGTGCTGGAGCCGCGGCACGGCGACGTTCATGATCGCCGGCGAGCGATGCACTCGCGGCTGCCGCTTCTGCAATGTGGTGAGCGCGAAGCCACTCGCCCCTCCGGACGCCGACGAGCCGATGCGGGTCGCCGAGGCCGCCGCGGCCATGGGCCTGCGCTTCGTCGTCGTCACGGCGGTCGCACGCGACGACGTGCCGGACGGCGGGGCCGCGCATTTCGCCGCGACCATCCGGGCGCTCCGCGAACAGCTCCCGGAGGCCAAGGTGGAGGTGCTCATCCCTGACTTCCGCGGCAACTGGGATGCCCTGGACGCGGTCATCGACGCCGCTCCGGACGTGCTCAACCACAACACGGAGACCGTGCCCCGTCTCTACCGGCGCGTCCGGCCGGGCGCCCGGTACGAACGGACCGTCGAGCTCCTCGAGCGCGCCGCCTCGGCGGGGCTGCGTGTCAAGAGCGGGATCATGGTCGGCCTGGGCGAGCGCCTGCCGGAGGTTGCGCAGGTGTTCCGCGACCTCGCGTCGGTCGGGTGCGAGCTCGTGACCGTCGGCCAGTACCTGCGCCCGTCGGCGGAGCACCTGCCGGTGGAGCGCTACTACGCCCCGGCCGAGTACCCGGCGCTGGCCGACCTCGGACGCGCCGCGGGCCTCGGGCACGTGGAGGCCGGGCCGCTCGTGCGCTCCTCGTTCGAGGCCGACCGCGTGGCCGAGGCCGCGCCGATCCCGGTCTAGCCCGCAAGCCGGCCCGCGACCCGGCCCTCCCCGCCGGCAAGCCGGCCCGCGCATCCGGCAGCTCGTCCCGCGAGGCCGCCTGGTCACATCACCCCGAAGGGAAAGGTGAAAAGCATAAAACGATGCGAAGATAGAGGGGTATAGAATAAAAAAAAAAAAAAAAAAAATATATAGAAAAAGAAGATAGAGATGAAAAAAATAAATAAAAAATAAAAACGTCGCGTCCTCACCCCCGATCGCGCTTGGCCGCAGGAGTGCGGGGGCCCGATCACTCTCACTCTCACGCACTGTGTCAAGAATCCGTAAAGGGCCGGCGGAGTCGTCAAGTTCTGATTCACCGGGCCGATAACCAGGGCATCAATCAACAGGCCGCAACAACAGGGCGCTCACGGACGATCGCCTGGCCTTCTCGATTCAGGATGAAACCGATGCGCAACTACCAGACAAAGCGGATCGCCTTGCCGGGCGGGAAGTTCATCGAAGTCGTGGTGTTCGGGGATGAGGCCGAGGAGCGCGTCTCAGCCCCCGTCGAGCAGGACGGCACCGTCGCGGTTGCGACGGAGCAGGCCGACCTCCACATCTGCCCCGAGTGCGCGAGCGACCTCGTGTACCCGGTCGGGTGGGAGGAGCGACGCGGCGACTCGTGGGAGATCACCCTTCGCTGCCCCAACTGCGAGTGGTGGCACACCGACGAGTACCACGACGAGCAGGTCGAGCGGTTCGACGACGCGCTGAACGACGGGACGGAGGAGCTCCTCGCGAACCTCAGGACCTTCGCCAGGGCGAACATGGAGGAGGATGTGGAGCGCCTCGTCGAGGCCATCCACTCCGGACTCATCCAACCGATGGATTTCTAGGCACGTTTCCTTCTCAGACGTTCTCTTCTGCGACGGGCGCCTCATTCGAGGCGCCCGTCGCCATTTCGGGAGGTCTCCCGGTACCCTTGGGACGAGGCGACGTCGGAGAGGGGATTCGCGTGAAGGTCATGTCGGCGAAAGAGGCATACGACGCGTGGCGGGCGGGTGAGGTCACGATCGTCGACGTGCGCGAGGAGCACGAGTACGACACCACCCGTGTGCCCGACATGCCGCTCATCCCGATGAGCGAGCTCACCGAGCGGCTCGACGAGCTGCCCGAGGGCCCGCTGGTGATCTTCTGCCGCAGCGGCCGCCGCAGCGCCGACGTGACCGACTACCTCAACGAGCTCGGCGACTACGGCGAGGTTGCGAACCTCGAGGGCGGCATCCTTGCCTGGGCCGCGGAGGGGTTGCCGTACGAGGGGCCGCCGCCCCTGTAAGGGCGCCGAGACGCCGGACCCCGCCGTCATCCTCTTGCGGTCCGACACGGCGACGGGGGAGCAGGCGATGCGCAAGGGTGGCTGGTTCGTCGCGTGCCTCGGGCTCGGGATGCTGTCGCTCGTCGTCGCACCGGTCGGCTCGGCCGCCCCGGCGAAGTGCGGCAAGGGCAAGGTGATGCGCGTCGTCAACGGCAAGCGCACCTGCGCCGCGGCGGTCGCGTTCCGCCAGCGCGTCACGCGGCAGTCCCGTGTGACATCGACGGCGCGGCTCGTCATCGACGCCCCGATCCGTCTGCGCGACGAGCAGCGACGGGCCGTCGCCGATGTCGTGCTGCCCACGTTCGCCACGGGGCGCTGGCGCTCTTCTAGGTCAGCAAGGCCGGCGTGTGGACGTCGGCGTTCTGGTGGATCTCGAGCTTCCGGCGGTCCCGATCGTCTGCCCATGATCGGGGGGACGATCACGCCGAAGGCGTTCCTCAACAGCCGCGCGGGTGGGACCGCGCTGCGGCCGATGTCGCCGGGCGGGCCGATCGTCGCGACGGGCGCGACGGACGTCATCGGGGTGCTCGCGCCGACAGTGTCGTGGAACCTCGCCCCGAGTGGATGACGCGCCGCCTGTCCGTGCGGGCTGGGCTCAGAAGCGCTTGACGGTGCGGTACGCGGTGTCGCGCTGCACGGCGCGGCGCCCGGTCGCCTCGATGGCGGCGACCATGCGCTGCGTGTCGAGCCGGAAGGCGGTGCCGGCGGCGCGCACGACGTTCTCCTCGATCATGATCGAGCCCATGTCGTCGCATCCGAACTCCAGCGCGAGCTGCCCGACGCGCAGCCCCTGCGTGACCCACGACGACTGGAAGTGGTCGAAGTTGTCGAGGTACAGGCGGCTGACCGCGAGCATCATGAGGTAGTCCGCCGCGGTGGTCGGCACGTGGTCGTCGCCGCGGACGCTGCCGCCGCCCGACTGGTAGCTCCAGCATACGAAGGCGCGGAATCCCGGCGCCTCGTCCTGCAGGTCGCGCAGCCGGCGCAGGTGCTCGACGCGGTCCTCCCACGTGTCGACGGTTCCGTACATCATCGTCGCCGACGTCGACAGTCCCGCGAGGTGCGCCGTGCGCATGACGGCGAGCCACTCGTCGCTGGTCGTCTTGCGCGGCGCGATGACCTGGCGGACCCGGTCGACCAGGATCTCGGCGCCGCCGCCGGGCACGGAGTCGTGGCCCGCGGCACGCAGCCGCGTCATGGTCTCCTCGAGCGTCAGCTTCGAGTACTCCGCGATGTGCATGATCTCCGACGGCGAGAGCGCATGGAGGTGGATCGGGTAGCGGGACTTGATGTCGGAGAACAGGTCCTCGTACCACTCGATCCGAAGCCCGGGGTGATGCCCGCCCTGCAGGAGCAGCGCCGTGCCGCCCAGCTCGAGCGTCTCCTCGATCTTGCGGAAGATCACCTGCTTCGGCAGGACGTACGCCTCGGCGTCGCGGGGATGGCGATAGAACGCGCAGAAGTCGCAGTCGGTGACGCACACGTTGGTGTAGTTGACGTTGCGGTCGACGATGAACGTGACCACGTCGGGCGGCGTGCGCCGCTCCCGGGCGCGCCGGGCGGCCGCGCCCACCGCGATCAGGTCGCGCGACGCCAGGAGCGTCAGGGCGTCCTCGTCGCTCAGCCGCCCGCCCGCATCGGCGCGCTCCAGGACGTCCAGGTGGTGGGCTGGCGCGATCGTCGCCACGGCTAGATCGTACCCCGCGGTCGGCCGAGGCTGCTCATGCGGCGAGCACCGGCACGGCCGGGAGCTCGCCCGCGTCTTGTGCCAGCTCGAGGAATCGGGTCAGCCCGTGCCGCTCATCCGGTCCGAAGCCGTACGAGAGCCTGCTGAAGTAGCCGCGGATGTACTCGGCGGAGAAGGGGAACCGGGTCGCCGCGGCCTGCACGACGACCTCCGGGTCCGCGGCGTAGCGCTCCTGGGCGTCCATGAGCGAACGGCCGAGTGCGTCAACCTGGGCCGGACGGGACTGCGCGGCGTCGGCCCGGGCGGCCCACACCGCAAAGACCATCGGGAGCCCGGTGAGCGCCTCCCACCGTTCCCCGAGGTCGGTGTGATGGGGCGCGAGGTCGTCGCGCAGGCCGCGCAGGGCCTCGTCGGCGATCAGCAGCACGCCGTCCACGTCGCGCAACGCCTCCGAGGCCGGCCGGTCGAGCACCGTGAACCGAACGTCAGCGCCGACGAGGATTCGAAGGAGCGCCACCGACGTCGCGCTGTGCGGGGTGACGGCGACGCTCCCGACCTCGTCGAACGGCACCCGCGAGAACACCTGGATGGAGTCGACCGCGCCCGCGGCGGCGATGGTCGCCACGGGGAGCAGCCGGAGGCGCTCCGCGTTGCGGGCGTACTCGATGCTCGACATCGCGGACACGTCGAGCCGGCCGTCCAGGACCCGTCCGTTCAGCTCTGCAGGCAGGCCGTCCGTGAACGCGAAGCTCGGGTCGGCGCAGCGCTCGAGGTGGTGGTAGATCGGGTACATGTTGAGGGCCACGATCCGGCCCACGCGAAGCGGCTCGCTCACCGTTCCACCGCCTGGCGTCCCACCGCCTCGGCGAGCAACCCGACGTCCGTCGAGTCGCCCTTGGGCACTGCGAGGTCGTCCGCGCCGAACGCGAGCGTGACGCCGCACGTCTGGGGCCCGAGACGGCTCCAGCTCGGGCGGACCCGCACCGATGGGCCGAGCACGCGCCGCGCCGCCGCGATGATCGTCAGATCCTCGACGCCCCACGAGCCGGGCGTCAGGGTGCCGGTGGCGGGCACCGGGCAGACGGCGCGCAGGAGCCCCGTCTCGTCGGCGATCCGGGCGAGGCCGATCAGCCGGTCCGCGATCCGCTCCGGGTCGACGCCCTCGCCGTAGATCACCGTCGCCTCGCTCGGGCGGCCGGCTCGGTGTGCCTGTCGGTGCTCATCGATCGGTCGCTCGACGTCGCCGTCCACGAGGAGCTCCGCGGGAGGTCCGCCCCGGGCGACGGTGACCTCGCCGGCGGGAGGCAGTGCCGCCGCCGCCTCGATGGGGTCGCGGCGACGGATCAGGGCGATGAGCTCGTCGCGACTCATGAGTAGCGGTCCACCACGCCGTCGGCGATCTCCAGCAGCGCACCCGAGGCCACCCCGTCAAGACCGCCGTCGACCGCATCGCGCGCCGCCCCGACGAATGCCAGGGCACGGTCCCGGGCCTCGATCACGCCCGCGTGGTCCGAGAGGCGGTCGCACAGCGCGTCGATCCCGTCGCCGATTCCGAGGGCCTGGATCTCGGGCGCGAGCTCCGGCTCGTGCTTGAGGGCGAGGATCACCGGCAGCGTGACGGTGCCCTCGCGCAGGTCCGTGCCCCGGCGCTTGCCGGTCGCCGCCGGGCTCCCGGTGAGGTCGAGGATGTCGTCGAAGATCTGGAAGGCCATCCCCACGTGCTCTCCGAACGCGGCGAGCCGGTCCTCGGTGTCGCGGTCCGCGCCGCCGACCATCGCGCCCAGCCGGCAGGCGACGGCGAACAGCGACGCGGTCTTGCCGCGGCATCGCGACAGGTACGCGCCCTCGGACAGGGCGAGGTCGTGGGCTGCGGCCTGCTGCACCATCTCTCCGCGGGAGAGCTCGAGGGCGGCCGCCGCGAGCTCCTGCACCGCGCGGGGCATGCCGGTGTGCGTGAGCTCGGTGAATGCCCGGGCGAACAGGAAGTCGCCCACCCGGAGGGCGACCTCGGGTCCCTCCGCCTGCGCGACCGTGGGGCGGCCGCGCCGCAGCGAGGCGCGGTCGATGATGTCGTCATGCACGAGCGTTGCCATGTGCACCAGCTCGACTGCGGTCGCCGCCGACACGAGCGCCTCGTCGCGTCCGCGCCCGCGCGGCGCTGCGCAGAACACGAGCAGCGGCCGGAGTCGCTTCCCGCCGGCGCTGAGGGTCGCCCGCGCCGGCCCCGACAGGGCATCCGCATGACCCGAGACGACCGCGGCGAGTCGCTGCTCGCAGGCGCGCAGGAGCGGTGCGAACGGTCGCACGAGGCGGGTCCTGGGGGCGGCGGTGGCTATCGTGTCACGCGTCCGTGGTGCATGGCGACGATGCCGCCCATGAACGAGCGGTGGTGAACGTCTCGGAGTCCCGCGTCCGTCATGAGCTCCGCGAGGGCCTCCGGCTGGGGAAAGCGCTTCGCCGAGGCCGGCAGGTACCCGTAGGCGGCGCCGTCGCGCCCCACGAGTGCGCCGACGCGCGGGACGAGCCGGTCGAACCACAGGCCGTGCAGCGCGCGTAGCCGTCGCGGCGTGGTGATGTCCAGCACGACGACGGTCCCACCGGGCCGCACGACGCGCGCCATCTCGGCGAGCCCACGGTCCAGGTCCGCGAGGTTGCGGGCGCCGAACGCCACCGTCGCGGCGTCGAATGCGTCGTCGGGGAACGGCAGCTCCAGCGCGTCGGCTTGCTGGAAGTCGACCGACGAGCCCCTGGCGGCGCCCTTGTCGCGGGCGCGCTCGAGCATCTGCTCGGAGAAGTCCACGCCGATCACCGCTCCGGACGCCCCCACGCGCCGCGCGAGCTCGAACGCGAGGTCGCCGGTCCCGGTGCAGACGTCGAGCGCCCGGCTCCCGAGCGAGACGTCGGCGGCCGCCGCCGCCAGCCGCCGCCAGCGGCGGTCGAGGCCGCCGCTCATGAGGCGGTTCATCAGGTCGTAGCGCGGCGCGATGCGGTCGAACATCGCGCGAACCTCGCCGGCCGCAAGCCTGCCCTGCTGCGTGGTTGTCATTGCGGGGTCCCTGCCTCGCGCTCACCCCACCGGCGCTGGAGGTCGTGCTCGACGCCGAGTTGGTCGAGTGCGCGTCCCACGACGAAGTCGACGAGGTCGTCGATCGACTCCGGGAGGTTGTAGAAGCCCGGCATCGCCGGGAGCACGATCGCCCCCGCACGGGTGACGCTGAGCATGTTCTCCAGGTGGACGGCCGACAGCGGCGTCTCGCGGGCGACCAGCACGAGGCGACGGCGCTCCTTGAGCGCGACGTCCGCGGCGCGGTGGATCAGGTTCTGTCCCGTGCCGCTGGCGATCACCGCCAGGGTCGACATCGAGCATGGCGCGACGAGCATCCCGTCGAGCTTCGACGACCCCGATGCATACCGGCTCGTGAGGTCGCGCGGGTCGACCATCTCGACCCTGCCCGGCCCGGTCGCGTACCGGTCCAGCAGGCGAGCGGTGATCTCCTCCTCGCTGGCGACCGGGCGCGGCCCCATGCCGAACAGCTCGTGACCCGCGACCTGCAGCGCCGCGTCGCTGGCGCACACGCCGACGTCACAGCCTGCGCCTGAGAGGGCCCGCAGGGCGCGGGCGCCGTACACGGCGCCGCTCGCACCGGTGATTCCGAGGAAGAACCGCATGGGCATGGGATGCTAGATGACCCTCGGGGGGCCGCATACCGCATCCGGCGTGGGCGACCGCGCCGGGTCGCCCACCGGGGTCACTTGTACTTCGTTCCCAGGCCGTCGAGGAACGTCGCGAGATTCGTCAACTCCTCCTGGGTGAAGTTCGGGAATGCCGGCATGCTGGAGCCCGGCGTCTTCGACTGCGGGTCCTTGAGGTGCGCGATGTGCCATTCGATGCCGCGCGCCTTCGCGCCCTCGTCGGTCAGGTTGGGCCCCGGGCCTGCGGCGCCCGCGCCGCCGACCGCATGGCAGCTCAGACATGGGCTTTCCCTGAAGAGCTTCTCACCGGCGACGGCCGCCGCGTCGCTCGCCGGGATGGTCACGACGGGCTCGGCGGCGCCGCCCTCGGGGGCCGTCGCACCCTTGTAGGTCAGCCACGCGAGGAACGTGATGACCGCGATGCCGACCATGATCGACATCGGCCGTTTCTGGATGCGCCGCTCCGGGCCACGATCGATGAACGGCCAGAGGATGAGCAGGCCGAGCAGGACGTTCGGGATGATGAACGTCGCCATGATCATCGGTCGGAGCGCATCCTGATTCTTGAAGATCTTGAGCAGCTCGAACAGGAACAGGAAGTACCACTCCGGACGCGGGACGTAGTCCTGGGTCGTCGGATCGATTACCGGCCCGACCTCCGCCTTCGCCCAGATCGCGAGGGCGATGATGATCCCGATGACCGCCGTGGCGACGACGAGGTCCTTGTAGACCGCGTAGGGGAAGAACGGCTTTCCGTCGGCCTTCGCCGCCGCGTAGTCGCGCTTGTAGGCGTCCTTCTGGGCTCGGTTCACGCTTCGCTCTCCACGCGCACGGGGTCGGGGGCGGGCTCGCCGGCGGGGACCGGTGTGCGCCCATACGGAATCCGCTCACGCGCGGCGCGCCGGCGCTCGTCCTCCTCCGCGCGCTCAACTGCGAGGCGCCGCTTCGACCACGGCGGCTCGGCGATCCCGAGCTTCGAGACCAGGAAGAGGTGGATCGCGATGAAGGTCGCGATCCCACCGGGTATCAAGAGCATATGGATGGAGTAGAACCGGGATAACGTGTCCGGTCCGAATTCGGGGCCGCCGCGGAGGATCTCGCCGAGGTAGGGGCCGATGATCGGGGCCTGTGCCGTGATGTTGATGGCAACGACGGTCGCCCAGTAGGCCTTCTGGTCCCACACCAGCAGGTAGCCGGTGAGGCCCATCATCATCGTCATGAACAGCAGCAGCGCGCCCGTGACCCAGGTGAGCTCGCGCGGGTACTTGTAGGCGCCCCAGATGAACACGCGGCCCATGTGGAGGAACACGACGACGATCATCACGCTGGCGCCCCACTTGTGCATGCCGCGCACGAGCCAGCCCCACGTCACTTCGTTCGTGATGTTGGCGATGCTCTCGTGGGCCAACGCCGGGGCCGGCTTGTAGTACATCGCCAGCACGATCCCGGTGATGGCCTGCATGCCGAACACGACCATCGCCGTGAAGCCGAGGGTCTGGAACCAACTCGTGCCCCGCGGGATGTTGCGGAACATGAACCACTTCGCGCCGGCCGTGACACTGGTGCGCTCGTCGACGTAGTCGACGACGCCGATGCCGGCGTTGACGACCGGGTTCTTCGGGCCGATGTCCTTGGTCGTGGGCTCGGGCTGATCGGTGGTGGCCATGTTCGTGATCCTTCGCTGACCTAAACGAACGGGAAGAGGTAGGAGAGGGTCCCATCAACCTGTTCGCCCGGAGGGTGAAGGGGGTACGGCTGCTCCTGGGCGTTGATCGAGTACGCCTTGCCGACCAGGACGCGGTCGATCGCCCTGGCGTCCGCGTACGGGACGTCCTTCCCGGCCGCGTTGACGATCTTGATGTCCATCCGGTCGAGGGGCCGCGGCGGCGGCCCGGCGGTGACGAGGCCGCGACTGTCGTACGCGCCGCCGTGGCACGGGCACACGTAGCCGTCGGAGCCCGACGAGTACTTGACCGGGCAGCCCAGGTGCGCGCAGCGATTCCAGATCGCGAGCAACTCGTCGTCGCGGTGGCGGACGAACACGCGCCGGTCGGCGCTCGGGTCAGGGCCGGTCACGGCGAGCGAGGTGGTCGACCCGGGCGGGAAGTCGCCGAACTTGCCGATGTCGACCCAACGCCATTCTTCGGTGCCGAGTGAGTCGACGACGGCGAAGCCGACGACCGGGACGAGGATGGCGGCGGTCATGACGCCGCCCACCGCGACGGCGACGAGGCTCAGGAACTTGGTGCGGGTGTGGTAACCGGGGTCGTCGCCGTGCGGATCGGTCACGTCGGGGTCGACTGCCCGCGGCCCATGGTAGAGGCCGCCATCGCCCTCTGCAGGTGCTCCGTTGTGCGGCTCGTGCTCCACTGATCCTCCGGTCGCCCGACTGGCCAGGGATTCAACCCGAATGGGGCGTGGGTTGCAACGCGAGGCCTGAGGTCGGATGTCCCTCGCCACGGCGGCGGGTACCCCCCGGACATCGTGTCGCGGCGAAGGCGAAACAGGCTACGGGGAGCCCGGCTGTCCGAAATTCGGCGGGTCCGGTCTCTCCTCATGACGGAACGCGATGCCGCGACCTCGTATTGCGTGGCTCGCACGTCGTCGGCCCGAGGGCCGACAAGGCATCCGAGGCGGAGGGTGGCCGCCTCGGATACCCGGTTCACCCGAGCCCGTACTCGTCCCAGCGGCGGTCAACCAGGCGACGAACCTCGTCGCTCATGACGATCTCGTCCGGCCACGGGCGCACGACGCCCTCGCCCGGCCACTTGCGCGTCGCGTCGAACCCGACCTTCGATCCGTAGGCGAAGTACGGAGCGGCGTGGTCGAGCGCGTCGACCGGCCCCTCGGTCACGAGCATGTCCCGGCCCGCGTCCACGTTCGAGAACGCCCGGAAGGCCACGTCGGACAGGTCCTGCACGTCCACGTCGTGGTCGACCACGATCACGCACCGGCACAGCGACAGCAGGCCAAGGCCCCAGATCGCGTTCATGAGCTTCTTCGCGTGCCCGGGATAGCGCTTCTTCACCGAGACGACGATGCAGTTGTGGAAGACGCCCTCCAGGGGCATGTTCATGTCGACGAGGTCGGGGACGCTCATCCGCACCAGCGGCATGAAGATGCGCTCGGTGGCCTTGCCCAGGTAGAAGTCCTCCATCGGGGGCTTGCCGACGATCGTCGTGGAGTAGATCGCGTCCTGCCGCATCGACATCCCGGTCAGGTGGAAGGTCGGGTAGGCGTCGACCGGGGTGTAGAAGCCGGTGTGATCGCCGAACGGCCCCTCGGGGCGCAGGTCGTTGGCGTCGACGTAGCCCTCGAGGACGACCTCGGCGGTTGCGGGCACCTCCACGTCCACCGTGCGGCAGCTGACCATCTCCACCGACCGCCCGCGGATGAATCCGGCCAGCATCATCTCGTCGATGCCTGGCGGCAGCGGGGCGCTGGCGGCGTACGTGACGGCGGGGTCGGATCCGACGACGACCGCCACCGGAACCCGGCCCGCGGAGTCGCGCAGGTGGGCGGCGCCGTCCTTGTGGATCTGCCAGTGCATCATCGCGGTGCGACGGTCGAGCTTCTGGATGCGGTACATCCCGCAGTTCCGGGCGCCGGTCGCGGGGTCGTGGCTGAACACCAGCGGCAGGGTGATGAAGGGGCCGCCGTCATCCGGCCAGCACGTGAGGATCGGCAGTAGGTCGAGGTCCGGTTCGGTCAGCCACACCTCCTGGCAGGGGCCCTCCCGCACCGTCTTGGCGGAGAACGAGGCGAGCTCGCGGAGCTTTCCGAGCGCCTTGACCTTCTCGACGAGGCCCTGCGGCGGCTGCAGCTCGATGAGGGTCTCGATGCGATCCGCGAGGTCCTCGAGCCGCTCGACCCCGAGGGCCATGGTGATGCGGCGCCAGCTGCCGAACTGGTTGATCAGGACCGGCAGCTCGCTGCCACGGACGTTCGTGAAGAGCACGGCCGGGCCTCCGGCCTTCATGACCCGGTCAGAGATCTCGGTGATCTCGAGGTGCGGGTCGACCTCGGCGCTGACCTCCACGAGCTCGCCGGTGCGTCGCAGCTCCTCCACCCATTCGCGCAGGTCACGCAACGAGTGCCTCCTCCAGGTCGGGCGAGGCGGGCAGGTCGGCGGCGAGCGCCCTGATGGCCGTGATGTCGGAGGAGGCGCGCAGGGCGTCCTTGGCATCGCGAAGCCGGGTGGTAAACGCGGGATCGTCCCGGGCGATCGCGGCGATGGTCGCCCGCCAGAGCGGGGCGAGGCCGTCGCGGTCGCCCGTGGACACCAGCGAGGCGGACATCGCGACGAGGTCCGCGAGAAGTTCGATCACCTGGAGATCGCCGGCGGCCGCGACCCACACGAGTCCATGGGCGTAGCAGTAGTCCCCGGCGAGGACGCGCCTCCCGGTGTCCGGCAGGTCGAGGTGACGGGCACGGCCGTGGTGCAGCAGGAAGCCCTCGAGGATCAGGTCGAGGCCCGCGGCGTGCTCGGGGGCGAGGCCGGGTCCTGCGAGCGGTGCGACGACGAGGTCCGGCGCCGGCTCAACGAGGTTGTCGGCGAGCCCGAGCTGGGTGGCGAGTGCCTCCCTCACAGCCCTGCTGCCGCTCGTCGGAGCGCCTCCCGTGTGTGGGCGAGCTCGGCGTCGCCGTGGGCGAGGCCGGTGAACCACGCTTCGAACTGGGACGGCGGCGGGTAGACGCCGTTGTCGATCAGGGCCCGGGCGAAGCGTCCGTAGGCCGTGGTGTCGGACGCGGTCGCCGATGCGTAGTCGGTCACGGGGGAAGCCGTGAAGAACGGCGTGAGCATGGAGCCGACGCGGTTCACCACGACCGGCGCGCCGCTCTCGACGATCGCCCGCTCGAGCGCCTCGCCGGATGCCTCGAGCCGCTCGTACACCCCGGGGGCCGCGAGTTGGCGCAGGGTCGCCAGACCGGCGGTGGTGGCGAGCGGGTTGCCGCTGAGCGTCCCGGCCTGGTAGCAGGGGCCCTCGGGGGCGAGCTCGCGCATGACGTCCCGGCGACCGCCGAACGCGCCGACCGGGAGCCCGCCGCCGATGACCTTGCCCAGGCACGTGATGTCGGCACGCACGCCGAAGCGCTGCTGCGCGCCGCCGTAGGCGATCCTGAAGCCGGTGATGACCTCGTCGAGGATCAGCAGGGCGCCGGTGCGGTCGCAGACGGCCCGCAGGCCGTCGAGGTAGCCGGCGGCGGGCGCGACGGTGCCCATGTTGCCCGCCACGGGCTCGACGATGATCGCGGCCGCGCCGTCGAGGGCCGCCTCGGCCGACGCGAGGTCGTTGTACGGAACCGACCGCGTCGCGCTGACGGCGCCGTCGGGGACGCCCGGGCTGTTCGGCGTCCCGAGCGTCGTCGCGCCGCTTCCGGCCTCGACGAGCAACGGGTCGATCGCGCCGTGGTACCCGCCGATGGTCTTCACGATCGGGTCACGGCCGGTCGCCGCGCGCGCGAGGCGGATCGCGCCGGTGACCGCCTCGCTGCCGGACGAGGTCATCCGCAGCTGCTCGATCGACGGGAACGCCGCCACGACCGCCTCGGCGAAGTCGATCTCCCGCTCCGTCGGAGCGCCGTACGAGGTGCCGCGGGGCAGGGCGTCGCGCAGGTCGGACAGCACGCCTGGGTGGGCGTGGCCGAGGATCGCCGGCCCCCAGGTCGCGAGGTAGTCGACGTATCGGTTGCCGTCTGCGTCCCACACGTACGGGCCGTCGGCCCGATCGATGAACAGCGGGTCGCGGCCGATCGATCGCATCGCGCGCACCGGGGAGTTCACGCCGCCCACCATGACCCGCTGCGCCCGCTCGAAGAGTGCGGCGCTCGCGCTCGTCACGTGGCGGCCAGCCACGCCGCCGCCGGCTCGGCGTAGTACGTCATGATCAGATCCGCGCCGGCCCGGCGGATCGCGGTGAGCGTCTCGAGCGCCGCGGCCCGGTCGTCGACCCAGCCGCGCTCCGCGGCGGCCTTCAGCATCGCGTACTCGCCGCTCACGTGGTACGCGGCGATCGGTAGCGTCGTGACCCCCCGCACTGCGGAAATCACGTCGAGGTACGTAACGGCCGGCTTGACCATGATCATGTCGGCGCCCTCGCCCTCGTCTTGTGCGACCTCCCGAAGCGCCTCGCGGACATTCGCGGGGTCCATCTGGTACCCGCGGCGGTCGCCGAACTCCGGGGCGGAGCCCGCCGCCTCCCGGAACGGCCCGTAGAACGCCGAGGCGTACTTGACGGCGTAGGAGAGGATGATCGTCGCCTCGTGGCTCTCGGCGTCGAGCGCGGAGCGGATCGCGCCGACGCGGCCGTCCATCATGTCGCTCGGGGAGACGATGTCGGCGCCGGCGTCGGCATGGCTCACCGCGGTCCTGGCGATCAGCTCGATGCTGAGGTCGTTGTGCACCTGGCCGTCCACGATCACACCGCAGTGGCCGTGGTCGGTGTACCCGCACAGGCACACGTCGGTGACCACCACGAGGTCGGGTGCGGCGTCCTTGATCGCTCCGATCGCGGTCTGGACCACACCGCCCGTGGCGTACGCGCTGCTCCCGGCGGCGTCCTTCTCGTCCGGCACGCCGAACAGCAACACGGCGGGCACGCCGGCGTCGAAGGCGGCGCGGGCGCGCTTTGCGAGCACGTCGGGCGACTGGCGGGACTGACCGGGCAGCGCAGCGATCGGCTGCTCCACCCCGGTGCCGGTGACTGCGAAGAGCGGAAGGACGAGCTGGTCGGGCGTGAGGCGGGTCTCCCGCACCATCCGGCGAAGCGTCGCGCCGGCCCGGAGCCTGCGTGGCCGTACGGTCGGAAACGCACCGGTGCTCGCGCGTGGGATATCGTCGATCACGGCCGTCGAGTGTATCGCGCAATGGCGCTCAGCCGGCGGCGTGAGCGCGCGAGGGGAGGGCACATGTCCGGCGAGAGCTCCCAACCGACGATCTGGGTGCGCGCGATCGCGGACGAGCGCTTCCGCGCCGCCCTGGTCGAGGATCCGCTGCGTGCCCTCGCGGCCTTCCCGGACATCGACGTGTCGGCGGATCAGGTCCGCCAGCTCGACGAGATGAGCAGGGAAGACCGTGAGGAGCTCCTCACCCGGCTGCTGCGCGAGGCGCACTGGCGCGGCGGGCAGGCGCGGTTCGGCGACGTCGGCGTCGACGGCCGGCTGGGCGGCGGCGAGCCATAGGCACCGCGCCGGCGGATACGGTGTCGGCCATGCCCGGCCGCCTCGGTCCCGCGGAGCTCGCCGCC
The DNA here is from genome assembly GCA_963706315.1 of uncultured Thermoleophilia bacterium. GTDB lineage: Bacteria > Actinomycetota > Thermoleophilia > Miltoncostaeales > Miltoncostaeaceae > CALMEC01. The sequence continues at coordinate 436,824 of CAVPMA010000015.1, forward strand.
GCGTACGCCGCGGGCTGCTTCCCGATGGACGTCGACGGCAGGATCGGCTTCTACGAGTGCGATCCGCGGACGGTCATCCCGATCGAGGGCTTCCGGGTCCCGCGCTCGGTCGCCCGGGCGCTGCGCGGCGGCGATTTCGAGGTGCGATTCGACACCGTGTTCGAGGAGGTTGTGGCGGCGTGCGGCGGCGAGCGCCAGGGCGGTGCGTGGCTGAGTCTCCGCCTCGCCGACGCCTACGTCGAGGCGCACGCCGCCGGATTCGCACACAGCGTGGAGATCTGGTGCTCGGGGCGGCTCGCCGGCGGGCTGTTCGGCGTCGCGATCGGGGGACTGTTCACGAGCGAGAGCATGTTCCATCGTGTGTCCGACGCCGGAAGCGCCGCGCTGGTCGCGACGCACGCCCACCTCGCGGCTCGTGACTTCACCCTGTGGGACATCCAGATGGCCTCACCCCACACGGCCCGCTTCGGCGCCGCCGACCTCACCCCCGAGGAGTACCGACTGCGCCTCGCGGAAGCGCTGCCCCTCCGCCGAAGCTTCGCGTGAGGTTACGGTCCGCGTCACGGGCCACCGACAACCGGGCAGTCGACCCGGTGGCGCTCCGGCAGGCGGCATCGGGGTGACACGCCTGGCTGGCCGGATCCTGGTCGTCGACGACGTCCCGGTCAACGTCACACTGCTCCAGACGATGCTCGTGCCGGAGGGCCACGCGGTCGTCGCCGCCCACTCGGGTGAGGAGGCCCTCGAGATCCTCCGGAACATGCCCGTGGACCTGGTAGTGCTGGACGTCGTCATGCCCGGGATGGACGGCATCGCCGTGGCGCGCGCGATTCGCTCGGACCCGCGCCGCGCCGGCCTCCCGGTCCTCATGATCACGGCTGGGGACGCAGACCCCAAGATCGAGGCGCTCGACGCCGGCGCCGACGACTTCCTGCAGAAGCCGGTCGACCGCGCCGAGCTGCTCGCACGGGTCCGCTCGCTCCTTCGGCTGAAGGCCGCCCATGACACGATCACCTCCCAGGCCGCCGCCCTCGCGGTGCTCAACGACGATCTCGAGGCCCGTGTGGCCGAGCAGGTGGGGCAGATCGCTCGGCTGGCGCGGCTGCTGCCGTTCCTCCCGCCGCAGGTCGCCGAGCGGATCGTCCAAGGGGACGAGTCGGTCCTCGTGAGCCACCGCGCGGAGATCGCGGTGCTGGTCGTGGGGCTCACTGGGTTCGAGGACTTCCAAGCCCAGGCGGCGCCCGAAGAGGTGATCGCCCTCCTCAGGGAGTTTCACGACGCCACCGGTCGCCTCGTCCATGCGCATGACGCGACGGTGGGGTCGTTCGCGGGCGACCGGGTGATGGTGTTCCTGAACGACCCGCTGCCTACGTACCGGCCGGCGCTGGCAGCGGCGCAGCTCGGCCTCGCCATGCGGGAGCTCGTGGGAGGCAAGTCCGTCCTCTGGCGGCGGGCCGGCCGGGATCTCGGTTTCCGGGCCGGGCTCGCCCTGGGCTACGCGACACTCGGCACGATGGGATTCGAGCAGCGGTTCGACTATGGGCCTGTCGGTCCGGTGGTCGCGCGCGCCCACGCTCTGTTCGACGCCGCGGGCGACGGCATGCTCCTGCTCGAGCAGCGGTCACGGGCGGCCGTCGAGGATCATCTCGCGTGGAACCGGCCGGCGAGATCTCCCTCGTCGGCCGCACTGAGCCCGTGTTCGGCCTCGTCGGTCCGAGGGACGCGGCCCGCGGTCCCCATGGCCTGACCGTGCGGGAGGTCGAGGTGCTGACCCTGCTGGCCGATGGCCTCTCCAACCGGCAGATTGCCGACCGGCTGGTGATCAGCGAGAAGACGGCGATCCGCCATGTCTCCAACATCTACGGCAAGCTCGGCGTCGGGACCCGCGCCCATGCGGTCGGCATCGCCGTCGCGCGCGGGCTCACGGCCGCCCCCGACCAGGCCGGGAGCCCGGGCGCCGGGGAGGAGACCGGCACCCGGGAATGACCCGGATCCAGACCCCGGCCTAGGTGTGCTCTCCCGCGAGTCGCCTGCGCAGCTCCTGCACGGCGGCGAGCTCCGCCTCGGCTCGCTCCAGCTCCGCGGTGCAGGCGGCCACGTCCGCGAAGCTCGGTTCCTGCATCGCGGAGCGCACAAGGGCCACCCGGCTGAGCGGCCAGTCCGCGACCAGGGCGTGCTGCGCCTCCGCAATCGCCAGTCGCTCGGTCAGCTCGTCGACGACCTCCGCGAGCCTGGACGCCTCTCCCGCCGCCCGCTGCAGAAGCTCCCCGTACATGTCATTCACACCTCGGTCCTCCTTCGAAGTACGACGGCCGCGGCGCCGGTGAACACCGCCGCGAGGAGTGCCAGCTGACCGAACCGCAGCCAGATGTCCCTGGCATCGATCGTCGGCTCTACGAGCAAGGTCTGGAACGTGCGAAACGCCGGCCCGAACGCGAAGAAGTCGCTGATCGTCCTGGCCACGGAGCTCTCGGTGAACAGCCCGAGGAAGATGAGCGGCAGCGCGAGCATCAGGGCGGCGAGCAGCCCGGTGCGCGTCTCGCGCGCCAGCGCGCCGATGAGCACCCCGAAACCCGCGAAGGCCAGCCCTGCCAGCAGCAGCGTCGGGATCCACAGCGCCCAGCGTCCCACGGTCAGCGACGTTGCGAGCGCCACGATCGCGAGCAGGATGAACCCGATCACGAGGGACACCGCGGACGCGAACGTCACCTTCTCGCCGACGAGCGCCTCCGGGCTGATCAACCCCCGCCGCAGACGCACGAGCGTGTTGTCCTCCCGTTCGGCCGACAGGCTCGCCGCCGCGAGCAGCACCCCGACGAGCGCAAGGCTCACGAGCAACGCGCCGGCAAAGCCGAATGCAGACAGCGGCTCCCGGCCCGTCGGCGGGTCCGGAACCTTCAGGGTGATCGGCTGGCTGATCGCGGTGGCCGCGTCCTTCGCGAGGTCGAGGTTCACGCCGGCCTCGACGATGAAGTTGAGGAGCGGATCCAGCCGTCTTGCCTGGGCGCGCTGACCCTGCTGCATGAGGGTGGCCTGGACCTGGCGCACGAGCTGCTCGCTGCGCTTCAGGCCGAGGACGTTGCCCTCGCGGGTGAAGATGGCGACGTCGCCCCCCTCGATGATGATCCGCACGAGGTCCAGCGTCTGGGCGACGTATGCACCCGCGAGCTCCTGGTTGAGGCGGGCGACCGCGGCCTCGAGGCGGCGGGAGATCGACTGCGCCTCGATCGGCGACCGGCGGTTGACCTCGAGGCCGATCGTCGGGGAGCGGATGCCCGACTGGAGGTCGTTGATGAACCCCTCCGGCAGGGTCAGCACTGCGCTCACCCGGCCCTCGTCGAGCGCCTGGCGCGCCTCGTCGGCTGAGAGATGCTTGAGGTCGACCTCCTTTGCCAGCCGCGCCTCGTAGTCCTTCACTCCCAGCCGCTGGTCGCCGACGCGGACGGTGCGGTTGCTCGTGTCGAGGTTCACGAAGGCGATGGCGGGCTTGCGCTCGCCGCTTTGCAGCGCCACCGTCACGAGCGCAGCGACGATGAGCGGGTAGCCGATCAGCATCACCAGCAGCCCGCGCCCCCGCAGCAGGAGCCTGAAGTCCTTGCGGAACAGCTGCAGGGGGGCGCTCACGCCGGTGCGCCGACCAGGTTCAGGAACGCCTCCTCCGCGGCGTCGGCCTCGCCGACGCCCGCCGTTCCGTGGCGCGCGACGAGCTCCGCTGGCGTGCCGGTGAACGCCACCCGCCCCTGGTTCAGCACGACCATTCGCTCGCCATGGCGGGCAGCCTCGTCGACGGACTGCGTCGAGAACAAGACTCCGAGCCCGTCGTCGCGGCGCAGCTCGTCGAGCCACCGCCAGAGGCGGTGCACCTGATCGGGGCTCAGGGTCGCGGTCGGCTCGTCGAGCAGCAGCGCCGCCGGCCGTCCCGCGAGCGCGATAGCGAGGTTGAGGCGCTGCATCGTACCGGTGGAGAGCTCCCCGGCGAGCTGGTCGGCGAAGCGCCTCAGATCGGCTCGGTCGAGGAGCTCCTCAGTCAGCGCGTCCGGATCGGCGGCGCGTTCGAGCGCGCTGAAGAGGCGCAAGTTCTCGCGTGTGGAGAGCTTGCGGTACACGGCGGGCTGGTGCGGCACCCACCCCACGGGCGTGCGCTTGGCCTCGTGGTGGACCAGCCGACCCGCCGTCGGTGCGCTGACACCCGCGAGGATCCGAAGCAGGGTCGTCTTTCCGGCCCCGTTGGGGCCGAGCAGCGCGACGGCGTCGCCGGCCTCCAACGCGATGTCCACGGCCTCGAGGGCGGCGACGTGGCGGAACCGCTTCGAGAGGCCCGCCCCGAGCAGGAGCGTGCCGCTCCGAGTCGTCACCTCGAACGTCCCATCCATCGGGGAACGTGCCTGCTCATCGCGAGAATCCTACAAGCGTGCGAGCTGGCGGATCGTCGCGCGGGTGATGTACCCTGCTTCGTCGTGGCTGCGGTGACTCCCGAGCAGCTCGAGCCCGCTCGACACGTGCGGGCGCGCGAGCTCAAGATCCGGCGCCGCCGGAGTCTGATCGGCGCCGCGGCCGGGCTTGCCGTGGTCGGTGCGGTCGCGCTCGTGCTCGCCCGGGCGCAGCACGTTGGCCAAGTCGACCCGGGCGCAGTCGCCTCCCCGGTCGCCGCCTCGGCGCTCGACCTCGGGGTGCGGCCACCGGATCGGGTGATCGCGCGGGCCGGGCTGGTGGAGCTGCACCTCCCCGTCGATCGTGCCCGGGTCGCGCAGACGCTCTTCCGGCCGATCGACGACCCGAATGCCGTCGCCCTCGACCCGGCGTCGGGCTGGAAGCACGTCACCGCGCCGCGCGACGGTCGCGCCGGCCCGGAGACCGCCGGGATGGACATCGCGGCGCCCCCTGGCACCATCGTGTACTCGCCGGTCAACGGCACGATCGTGAGCGTGTCCGACTACGTGGTGGCGGGCAAGCACGCCGGCTACGAGGTGGACATCAGCCCGGAGACCCAGAGCGACGTGGTCGTCAGGGTCCGGCACATCACCGGGATCCCCGTCGAGCGGCTGGCGGGCCCGGTGTGCGGGGCCGCTGGCTTCGACGCGCCGGACGTCGGCGAGTTCGTGACCGCAGGGGTCACCTGCATCGGGCAGGTGCGCGATGCGAGCGACCTCAGCGACGTCGCCCGGCCGGAGATCGCGAAGTACGTCGCCGGGCCCGGGAACCACGTGCACATGGAGGTCGTCCGAGTCGCCTCGTGAGTGACGGCGTCGGCCAACTTCGGGTGCTGCTGGTCGGCGACGTGTTCGGGACGGTCGGCCTGCGGGCGCTCCTGGAGCAGCTGCCGGCGCTCCGGGATCGGCATCGGCCGCACGCGGTGATCGTGAATGCCGAGAACGCGGCGAACGGCGCGGGTACCACGGCCAAGCAGGCGAAGGAGCTCCTGGCCGCCGGCGTGGACGTGCTGACTGGCGGCAACCACACGCTGCGCCAGAGCGACCTCTACCCGGTGCTCGAATCCGACGCGCGCGTGCTGCGTCCCGACAACCTCGCAGCGAGGGCACCGGGTCGGGGCGTCGCCGTCGTGGATGTGGCCGGCGGGTTCCGGCTGGGAGTCGTCAACCTGATTGGCTCCGTGTTCATGGACAGCGCCCACAGCCCGTTCGCGGTGGTGGACGCCCTCGTCGACCGGATGCTCCGCGAGACGCGGTTCGTCGTCGTCGACATCCACGCCGAGGCGACGAGTGAGAAGGTGGCGCTCTCACGCCATCTCGACGGCCGGGTGACGGCCGTGGTTGGTACGCACACACACATCCAGACGGCCGACGCCCGTGTGCTCTCCGGCGGGACGGCCTACATGACCGACCTCGGGATGACCGGCCCCCACGACGGGGTGATCGGCGTGCGCTCCGACATCATCCTGCGGCGGTTTCTCTCCGGCGCGCCGGGACGCTTCGAGCCGGCCGACGGGGAGGTGCTGGTGCAGGGGGCGCTCGTGACCGCGGGCGGCGACGGCCGCGCCACCGCAATCGAGGCGTTCAGCGTCGCCGCCGGGTAGCCGGCTGGGCGCGGGAGTCCGTCAGTGCTGGGGCACGGGCGGGTGCCCGGCGACGCGGGCAACCGCCGCGCGCTCCGCCGGCTGGGGCCGCGGCCACGCGAGCGCGACGAGGGCGACGAGCAGCGCGTCGCGGCTTACCAGCAGGGCGATCGCGGGGGTCTCGAGGCCCACCAGATCCCAGTAGCGAACGGGGAAGTAGAGCTGCGTGGCGATCAGCGCGCATAAGGTGACGGCGAACGCCCCGCGTCCGTAGCGGCCGGTGACCAGGAGGGTGGCGGGCAGGAGCCACACGAGAAACTGCGGCGACAGCACCTTGCCGCCCACGACGGTGACTGCGAGCGTCGCGGCGCACGCTGTCACGAACAGTTGGGCTCCGCCGGGTCGGGGGATCCGGCGCCACAGGACCACGGCGGTGGCGCACGCCGCGGCGACGCCGACGAGCATGAGCGCGGTCGACATGGCCGCGATGACGTCGGGACCCTGTCCGATGAGGTTCTGGCTTCCGAACGAGGTGCCGACGCGCAGGACGATGTTTGCGAGGGCGTGCAGCCCCAGGAGGTAGCCCGCGCCGAGCGACTCGATCTGCAGCGGCCGGCCGATGTGGTACCAGAACATGTCCCAGACGCCGCCGGGCGACAGGGCGACGAACGGAAGGAACGTCGCCACGACGACGCCGACCGCGATCGCCGCCCAGGTGACCGTGCACCGGGTGCCGTGATGGCGGCGGTGCCAGGCGACCAGGAGCGGAACGAGCACGATCGGCACGAGCTTCAAGGCGATCGCGCATGCGAGCAGGACCCAGGCGAGGGGAAACCGGCACCTGACCGCCGCCCAGAGCGTCCAAGCGAGCAGCGCCGTCACCGCCAAGTCGAACCGCGTCGCCAAGAAGTCCCCGAGGAGGAACGGCACGAGCGCGACGGCAAGGCCCGCCGCCGCCTGGCGCCGCACGCTCATCCCGAGGGCCCGGGCGGTCGCGACGGTGCCGAGCACCGTCGCGCAGAGGGCGGCGAGCATCATCAGCGAGAACGCCGCCGCGTACGACCCGGGCAGCAGGCGGGCGAAGGTCACGAGCCCGGCCGCGAGCGGCGGGTACTCGAACGGGAAGTCGCGGTACGGGACGTCTCCGCCGGTGATCGCCCGGGCGGCGCCCTCATAGACCGGGAGGTCCGTCAGGTGCTGATGCGGGTAGAGATCCCACGTATCCGCGATGGCCCAGGCAACGATCGCCACGCCGACGAGCGCCGCCGGCAGCACCCGGCGAGCGCTCACACCGCGACCTCGGCGGCCACCGGGTGCGTCGCGGGTGTGGTTGCGGCGACGGGCGCGTGGGCACGTATGCGGGCCGGCCACTCGGGCACCATCGCCACCAGCGCGAACGGCAGGAACCACGGGATGTAGAGGTAGAACCAGTGGGTCATCGTCAGCTGGACGCCAAGGATGAGCGCTCCCGACAGCGCCGCGAAGCCGCGGAAGTCGAGTCGCCGCGGCCAGCGGGCGACGGCGACCGCGGCAAGCAGCACGACGACGCCGAGCGCCACCTGCAGCGGACGAAGCCACGTGTACTGGCCCCAGAGCGAGAACGGCGACTCGCGGTCGAGCTGGAAGCCGATCGTGCGCGACCAGAACGCGCGCAGGCCGTCGCTCCCGTCGAGCAGGACGACCCAGCCGGTGGCGATCGTCGCGATGGCGAGGCCCGCGACGTAGGCTCGTACGCGCCCGGGGTCGCGAGCACGCTGCGGGAAGGGATGCCGGCCCCAGAGCACGAGCAGGATCGCGGGCGTGAACTTGCTGAGCACGGCGAGACCCAGCGCGATTCCGCGTCCCATCGGCCGGTGCGCGACGACGAGCCCCCACACGAGGCACGCGGCCATCAGCGAGTCGTTCGCGTTGCTCTCGAGCGCGTAGGCGGTGAACGGGAACGCCGCCCATGCAAGTCCGAGGCCGGCCGCCAGTCGCCGCCCCGACAGCCGCCAGCCGAGCACGAGCATCCCGAGCAGGGCGGCCAGGTCGAAGAGGACCGCCGCGCCGTGCGCGGCGGGGAGGTCGTTCCACTTGCCGATCCACGGGAACGCCGCCTCGAACGGCACGTAGGTCAGGTAGGTCACCGGGCCGTACGTGTCGCATTGCCCGCAGTCGGCCGGGAACGTCCCGTACGGGGTTTCCCCGTGTGCGATCCGGTCGGCCCCGATGACGCCGGCGTAGCCGACGTCGATCACGTTCGCATCGAACGCGTTCAACCCGATCCGCAGTCCGACGGCGACGAGCATCAGGCACACCAGCAGCCACGTGGGGCACCACGACGCCAGGCGCGGGCGGCGCGGCCGATCGTCGGGAATGGGCACGGCGTCCGCCTCGTCCGCTGGCGCGGGTCGCGGGCCGCGCCGGGTCGCGATCCACAACAGCCGCGCCGCGAGGTACGCCATGGGCGGGTAGGCGAGTGGAACCGACGTGAAGATCTCGCCCCGGTTGAACCACACCAGGGAGACGCTGAAGGCCGCGAGCATTACGAGGTCGAGGGTGTGCCACGACACGATCCGCCGCCATCGCAGCAGCGGGATCAGGAACAGCGCGAGCAGCGGGATCCAGATCTGCGGCTCGGTGACCGCCCGACCGAACGCGCCCTTGTAGCCGCGCGCCATCTGCCAGGCCACCTGCGGACCGGTCCGCGTCTCGGTGATGACGCCGGCTGCGTCGTCGACGAAGACCTCCGCCTGCACGTGCTCCTTCGCGTCGATGAAGTCCACGCTCCAGAGGTTCTTCTGGGTGTCCCGGGTGGCCGAGGTGCGGGCGGCGGGATGATCGGCGAGCCAGTCCCGCAGGCGCTTCGACGTGCCGGCGATCGCGGTCGCGCGCTTCGACGTCAGCGCACCCGTCTCCGTCGTGATCCGCGGCTGGGTGCTCGTCGAGAGCGCCGGCGACGCCTCCGGTCCGAGCGCCTGCGCCGGCGTCTGCGGTGCGGCGGCCGCGCCGCCGGCCGCCATCGCCACGAGGAGCGCGGCGGCGAGCACGGCACGGCGGGCCCGGCTCATCGCGCTAGCGGAATGACCAGCGGCGGTTGATCAGGAAGCTGATCGGCGTGACCGCGGCGATCGAGATCGCCTGAGCGGGGATCTCGGCCATCCCGGCGGTGACGAACAGGTGCAGGAGCAGCAGGTTGAGCGCGAGCCCGACGAGGCTCACCGCAAGATTTCGGATCCCCTGCTGGAGGGTGGAGAGGCCGTGACGACGAAAGGTCCAATGCTTGTTCAGCATGAAGTTCGTCGTCCACGCCACGCAGAAGGCCGCGACCGCCGCACCCGCGTAATGCGCCCCCACGCCCTTCACGAGCACCGAGAACACCACGAGGTTCACCAAGTAGCCGGAGGTGCCGACCAGGCAGAACCGGATGAGCTGCGCCCAGGCGTCGGGACTCGTTCGCCGCAGGTTGGGCAAAGCGAGGACCTTGGCGAGAGGGCGCGTGACGGGGGAAGCTTCGTTCACGGCCACGGTCGACGATGGTACCAAAGCCCCGGAGTTCGCTCTCCGGAGCGGGTCCCTCTACTATCGGCCATTCCGCCCGAGCAGGAGATGATCGTGGCGACCGACCACGCACGCCAGACCCACAGCCAAGTGACGCCGCAGGACGCGGACCGCTACAACGCGCGGTTCGCGGTCCGCGCGACCAAGAGCAAGTCATCGGCGATGCGGGACCTCATGGCCCTCGCGGAGCGCCCGGAGGTGATCTCCCTGGCGGGCGGCTTCCCGGACACGGCGTCGTTTCCGCCGGAGGTCTTCGCGGAGGTGATGAAGGCGGTCGAGCGTGACCACCTCGCGTCGGCGCTCCAGTACGGGCCCACGGAGGGTCTCCGCGAGCTGCGGGAATGGATCGTCACGATCATGGCCCACGAACGGGCGACCGCGACCGCCGACCAGATCATGATCACCAGCGGCGGCCAGCAGGGCATCGACCTGTCGATCCGCACGTTCATCGACCCCGGCGACGTCGTCATCGCCGAGGGGCCCACCTACCCGGGGGCCGTGCCGCCGCTCACGACGTACGAGGCGGACGTCGTGCACATCCCGATGGACGACGACGGCATGCAGGTCGAGCTGCTCGAGCCGGAGCTCGACCGGCTCGCCGCCGCCGGCAAGCGGGTGAAGCTCCTCTACACCATCCCGAACTTCCACAACCCGGGTGGCGTCACGATGTCCGGTGAGCGCCGGGAGCGACTGGTGCGCATCGCGCACGAGCGGGAGCTGATGGTCGTCGAGGACAACCCCTACGGGCAGATCCGGTTCGACGGCGAGCCGCTGCCGTCGCTGTACGAGCTCGACGAGGGACGCGGCTGGGTCATCTACGTGTCGACGTTCTCGAAGATCCTCGCGCCGGGCATGCGGGTCGGCTGGGTGGCGGCCCCGGCCCCCGTGCTGGGCAAGATGAACCTCGGCAAGCAGAGCGAGGACCTGTGCTCGGGCACGCTGAATCAGCGGTTCGTGCTCGAGTACCTGCGCCGCTACGACTGGCGCGAGCATGTCGCACGGGTCAACGAGATCTACCGCGAGCGGCGCGAGGCGATGCTCACCGCCCTGGCGGAGGAGTTCCCGGCGTCGGCCACGTGGACCAGGCCGCGGGGTGGCCTGTTCGTGTGGGCGACGCTCCCGCCGTACATCGACACCGAGGATCTGCTTGCGAAGGCGATCGACCAGAACGTGGCGTTCGTCCCCGGAGCGGCGGCCTTCCTGAACGGCGACGGCCAGAACGCCATGCGGCTGAACTTCTCCGCGATGCCGCCCCACCTCATCAGCGAGGGCATCGCGCGCCTCGGCGCGGTGGTGCGGGAGATGACGGAGTTCTACGAAGGGATCGCCGGCTCATGAGGGTTGCGGTGCTGAAGGGTGGGCGCTCGTTCGAGCGCGAGGTGAGCCTGCGCAGCGGGGCGAACGTCGAGGCGGCGCTTCGCCGGCTCGGCCACGACGTCCTCTCGCTCGACGCCGACCGCGAGCTGGTGCGGACCCTCCGCTCGGAACGCCCCGACGCCGCGTTCATCGCGATGCACGGACAGGGCGGCGAGGACGGCACGGTGCAGGAGCTGCTCGAGATCCTCGGCATCCCGTACACCGGGTCGGGCGTGTCGGCGTCGGAACGAGCCTGGGACAAGGTGGTGGCGAAGGCCGAGTTCGCCGCCGCCGGGATCCCCACGCCCGCGTCGTACGCGTTCAGCCAGGCGGCCTTCCGCGAGCTCGGGGCTGCCGACGCCCTCGGTGAGATCGAGTCACGGCTCGGGCTGCCGCTCGTCGTGAAGCCGGCCCGGGGCGGTTCGGCGCTCGGCATCCGGCTGGCCCACAAGCCCGACGAGGTTCCGAGCGCGCTCATGGCCGCGCTGGCCTACGACGACCGCCTCCTCATGGAGCGGTACGCGGCGGGCCGGGAGCTGGCGGTCTCGGTGCTGGGCAACGAGAATGCGGAGGCGCTGCCGGTGGTCGAGGCGATCCCGCTCGGCCGCGAGTTCTACGACTTCGAGTCCCGTTACACGCCGGGCGCGACCGATCTGCGCGCGCCGGCCGACCTGCCGCCGGGTGTCGCCGACGAGGTCGTCGGGATCGCCCTGGAGTGCTACCGGGCGCTCGGTTGCCGTGGCTTCGCGAGGGTCGACATGATCCTCGACGGGGAGAACCAGCCGTGGGTGCTCGAGCTGAACACGATCCCCGGGCTCACCGACACCAGCGCACTGCCGCGGGCCGCCGAGGCCGCGGGAATGAGCTTCGACGACCTCATCGCGCGGGTGCTCGAACTCGCGGAGCTCGGGGCGTAGCGCCCGGCCGGATCGCCGGCGACCGGAGGCACAGGGAACTCCGGATCGGGGCAATAGCACTGCTCGTTCCATCCCCCTGCCGCCTTGCCCAGATCGGTCGTCGCTGCCGGACAACCGCATCCTGTCCCGAGCGGGCTCAAGCGCGGCTACCCTGCCCGCAGCTCCTCCGCGGGGAGGTCGTCGGGCAGAGGTGTCTCCTGGGGCGCGGCCCCCACGTCGGTGTCCCACGACGCGTAGGCGACACCGTCGCGGCCGCTGTGGGGGTTCGCGGACCCGAGCGCGAGGACGACGGCGTCATCGGGCCCACGGTTCACGAGCTGCCGGCGGACGTCCGGGGCGACGCGCACGGCGTCGCGCTCCTCGAGGTCGCGCTCCTCGCCGTCGACGATCAGCGAGAGCCGGCCACCGAGCACGATGAAGACCTCCTCCTGGTGCTCGTGCCGGTGAATCCGCCCCCGCTGCCCCGGCTTGAGGACGATGAGGTTCAGGCCCAGCGTCGTGACGCCGAGCTGGCGGCGCAGGAGCTGGAACCGCTCCGGCGGCGCGAAGTCGAGTCGGGTGACCTGCACGCCCTCTGTCACGGTGCCTGTCCCCCGCCGAGCTCCGGTGGCAGCGCTTTCGGACCGTCGGGGTAGAGGTGCGCGAGCTCGTCGGGAGTCATCTCGAGCGTGTTCGCGGGCTCGGGCGGGGCGCCCACGACGAGCCAGAGGACGTCCGCGTCGGTGTCGTTGAACACCTGCCGTACGTGCTCGGTCTCGACGAGCGCCGTCGACAGCGGGGGGAGGGTGACGACCTCGTCGTCGATGCGCATGCGGCCAGTCCCTTCGAGGACGACGTAGAGCTCGTCCTGGGTGCGGTGGCGGTGCTTGGTCGACGCCTGCCCCGGCCGGAGCCGCCAGAACCTCGCCCCGAGCGTCCGCGCGCCGAGCTGCTTCGCAAGGTCGGTGTTCTCGACCTTCATCTGGTTCGACGGCCGCCAGTGCGCTTCGTCCGCGGGGAGAACCCGATACGCCATGCCCGGATCCTAACCACGCGCGCAACTCCCATCTTCGGTAAAGACCGTGCCAAGCGTGCCTGGCACCGCCGCCGCAAGCCGGTGACTGTCGATCGCGGTTCTCGCTGCGGTGGCTGGCACCTGGTGGGAGCAGGCACTGCTGAAGCCGCATGGGCGCTCTTGACGGGTGACCGGTCCCCGGACCCGCGCACAGGGCTCGGCCTCGCGATCGCCGGGGGCTCGTCGAGGCGCAAGGAGGGCGGATCTGGCCGGCGGCGGGGCGCGAACCACCTTCACGTTGCCCGCCGCGTAGACGTCCCCCGCCGGACTCCGGCAAGATGGCGGGTGTGACGACGGGCGCCCCGCCACCGCTGCCGGACCGCGTCGAGCATGCGCTCGACAACGGCGTGCTGGTACTGCGGATCATCCACGAGGGGCGGGCGAACGCCCTGACGGAGCGGATGCTCGACGGAATCGTCCGCGTGCTCGACGGGCCCGCTGCGAAGTCGGCCCGGGTGGCCCTGCTCTCGGGCGACGGCGACCGCCACTTCTCGAGCGGTGCCGAGCTCGGTCAGGAGGCTCCGGCCGAGTGGGTGGAGCGGATCAAGCGGATCGAGCACGGCATCGCCGCGGCTGCGGCCGCGATCACGAAGGCCCCGTTCCCCGTGATCGCCGTGCTCAACGGCGACGCGATCGGCGGCGGCTTGGAGCTGGCCATGGCGTGCGACTGGCGAATCGCCCGAGACGGCATCCGCCTCGCGATGCCGCCGGCGCGGCTGGGCCTCGTCTACACGGCCGAGGGCCTCAGGCGGTTCGCCGCCGAGATCGGCCTCGCCCGCACCCGAGAGATCTTCCTGACGGGACGCCCGTTCGAGGCGCGCGACGGCCTGGACATCGGCCTGCTGAACCACGTCGTCGCGGCCGAGGAGCTCTGGCCGCTTGCGACCCGGACCGCGGCGGCGGTTGCGGCGAATGCCCCGCTCGCGGTCGAGGGGATGCGGGTCGTGCTGCGCGCGATCGGCGACGACGACTCCGCCGACGGGCGTGCGCAGCAGTGGCGCGTGCGGGCGTTCGGCTCGAGCGACCTCGCCGAAGGGCTCGCCGCCGCCCGGGAGCGCCGCCCGCCGAGCTTCACGGGCGGTCCGTGATCTCGGCGACCGCGGCCGACGGGAAATCGGGGGCCGCGCAGGGCCGACCCGCCATGACGGAACCGTTCTACGCGTCGTTCGGTGTCCGCGCCATGGCCTGGGTGGTCGACACCGTTCCCCTCATCCTCGTACCGTACGTCGTGGGCAAGCTGTTGGGCGGGTGGGTGCCGGCGCTCGCGTCGTTCTTCATCGTCGGCATCGTCTGGAGCATCGTCCCGGAGGCGCGGACCGGAGCGACACCCGGCAAGCTGCTCTCGGGCATCCGCGTTCTGCCCGCCGACAGGGACATCCGGATGGGGCTCGGGCGCTCGGCGGTACGCTGGCTCGTGAAGTACGTGGTGTGCGGCGTGCTGCCGGTCGGCTACCTGTGGTACTTCCGCGACCGGCGCCACCGGGCGTGGCAGGACCTCGCCGCCGGCTCCGTCGTCATCGACATCGCGCGGGGCCCGGCCGAGTGAGCGTCAGTGCGAGTCGTCCCGGCTGAAGATCTTCGGGACTGCAGCCAGCACGAACACGGCCCAGATGGATGCGAGGATGATCGGTATCGGGCCGACCTCGTCGCGCTCCTCGATGCCCACCCACATCAGAAGGGCGGCGAGCACCGCAAGCACGAAGAGAATCCACGGGGGAAGGCGTTTCACGTACGAACCTCGTCGTCAACTCGCCGGCGCCGAGCCGGGCGAACGCGGTAAGCGTACACGGACGGTCTCTCCGATGCGCCGTACACTTGACCCCATGCGTCGACACGTCTTCGAGGTCCCCGGGATCAGCTGCGGGCATTGCAAGCAGGCGATCGAGGCCGAGGTGGCCGATGTTCCCGGGGTCGCCCGGGTCGCCGTCGACGTCGAGCGAAAGCTGGTGGAGGTCGAGGGCTCCGCAGGGCAACCGGAGGTCGTCGCGGCGATCGTCGAGGCGGGCTACGAGGTCGTGAGCGACCCGCGGTGAGCGGCGAGAACCTCGGGCGCACCGGGCGCCTGGCCGGCGGGCCGTCGTCCGAGCTCGTTGCCGCGGGCCACCGCGTCGAGATCGCCCAGGCCCCACTCCTCGCCCCGGCCCTGTCCCTGGCCGATCTGGCCCACGCGGTTGCGCTGATCGAGGGCGGCGCGGTCGACGGGGAGATCGCCACCGGGCTGCTGTCGGGCCTCCTCCAGCTTCACGAGATCCCCCCGTCGGACTTCCCGTGGGATCCCGAGCGCGGCGACGCCTTCAACTCGCGCGAGCACGAGCTTCGCCGGCGAGTCGGTGCGGCGGCGAGCGGTTGGCTGACCGCGGGCCGCCCGCGGCGAGAGGCGTTCCGCGTCGCGCTGCGGCTCGTAGCCCGTGAGCGGACGCTCGACCTCCACGATGCGGTTCTCGACGTCGCTGCCGCGCTCGCCGAGCAGGCCGACCGGCACGCCGGCGACCTCGCCGCCGACTACACCTACCTGCAGCCTGCGCAGCCCACGACCATCGGCCATCTCCTGCTCGGCGTCGCGCAGCCGCTGATGCGCGACGCCGCCCGGCTCCGCCGGGTGCACGGGTGGCTCGATGCCTCGGTGGCCGGTGTGGGTGGAAGCGCCGGGTCGCGGTGGCCGATCGACCGGGTCCGTCTGGCCGAGCTCCTCGGATGCGAGGAGCTCGCCCGGCACACGAAGGACGCGATGTGGGCCGCCGACGGGTACGCCGAGCTGGCGTCTGCGGTGGCGATCGCGCTCGCCGGGCTCTCACAGCTGGCGCAGGACCTCGAGATCCTGTGCAGCCGCGAGTTCGGCGCCGTGGAGCTGTCCGACGCGCACAGCCGGCAGAGCGACCTGATGCCCCAGAAGAAGAACCCGTACGCGCTCACGGTGATCCGGGCGGGTGCGGCCGAGGCGGCGGGGAGCGTGTCGTCGATCCTCGTCGCGCTCCACACGGGCTCGGCGCGCACCGACCACTACCAGGTGCTGAACGGCGCGATCCCGCGTCTCCTCGACGAGGCCGTCGCAACCGCGCGCCTCGCGGCCGGGGTGGTCGCCGGCATGACGCTCAACTCCGAGCGGTTCGCCGATGCCGCACGCGAAGGATTCACCGTGGCGGCGGACGTCGCGGACGTCGTCGCGGTCGAGGCGGGCCTCGACTACCGGACCGCGCACACGATCGTCGGGCGCGCCGTCCGGGCGCTGGTCGCCGAGGGCCGCCCGCCGTCGGACCTCACGGCGGGCCTGCTGCGCGACCAGGCCCAAGAAGTGGTCGGCGCAACAGTGGCGATCTCGGACGCGGCGGTGCTGGCCGCGCTCGACCCGCTGGCGTGTCTGGGCGCCCGCACGCAGCTGGGCGCCGCGACACCGCACGAGATCGAGGCGATGATCGACGAGGTGCGAGCCGCCGCGAGCGACGGTCGCGCCTGGTCGGGCGCGGCGCGCAAGCGCGCAGAGCTCGCGACCGACCGGCTGCTGGCCCGGGCGCGCGAGCTCACCTCGGCCTGACGTGCGGCTACGACCGCAGCGGCGCCGTGGGCGCCGGCTCGTGCTCGGTCGACCCCCAGTCGATCTGGACCTCAACGCGGGCCCGGTAGCGCTGGAGGAGCCGCACCAGCGCCGGCCCCACCGTCAGCGCGAACACGACGTTCCCGACGGCATGGGCCGTCTCGAACCACACGCTCGTGGCGGCCTTGGCCACGAAGGCGTCCACGCTGACCTCGGGGCCGAATGTGGCCAGCTCCCACAGGTTCATGCCCCAGCCGAAGAGCCATCCCCAGATGCATGTCACCGCCGCCAAGCCCACCGGACGTGTGCACACCCCCCACAGGGCCGCGCCCGTCAGCCCGGCCAGACCCCACAGCGCCATCTGACCCGGGGTCCACGCACCCTGGCCGATGACCATGTTCGACAGCAGGGGCGCGAGCGCGCCCACTGCGAATCCCGCGCGGGCGCCGAGCGCCGCGCCCGTGGCCACGACGATCACCGTGACGGGTTGCACGCTCGGTACCGCCGTGAACAGCACCCGGCCCGCGGCGGCGGCCGCGGCGAGCGCCGCGACGAGCGACAGGCGGCGCGGATCGGTAGGGCCGCTCTCAGTCAGCACCAGGCCGACTGCCAGGATCGCCAGCACGCAGGAGATGATGAGCTGCGCGCCGCTCATCGGCGCGCCATTACGGTTCGGTCGAGCACGCGCCCCTCGACGAGTTCGAGGTGGCGATCGGCCACCGCCGCGGCGAATGCCCGGTCGTGGGTCGCGACGAGCACGGCCGCTCCGGAGGCCGCACGGCGCCTGAGCGCGTCCGCGAGCATCGCCCGCCGTGCGGGGTCCATCCCGCGGCTCGGCTCGTCGAGGAGGATCACCCGTGGGCCGCCGGCGAGCACGCTCGCGAGCGCGACCCGCTCACGCTCGCCCACGGACAGGTCCAGCGGGTGGGCCGGCGCGAGGCGGGTCAGGTCCAGCTCGGCCATGAGCGCGGCCACTCGCTCCTCGCGCGCCGGCCTTGGCAGCCGACGAGCCGCGGAGGCGATCTCGTCGTCCACGCGTTCCCGCAGCAGGCGCCGGCCGGCGTCCTGGGGGAGGAAGCCGACCTCGGGGAACCTGGCCTCGGCGGGGAGCCCGGTGACGTCGCGCCCCGCCACGACCACGTTCCCGCGATGGGCGGGGTGCAGTCCGGCGATCACTCGCAGCAGCGTCGATTTTCCGGAGCCGTTGGCGCCGTGCAGCGCGGTGACCGTGCCGGCGGGCAGGGTCAGGGAGCAGGCGGTGATCGCCGCGCACTCGCCGTAGCGTGCCTCGAGCCCGCCGACCTCGAGCGCGTCGGAGCCGGCGTGCCCCCCGGGCGAGCCGGCGTCGGGTCCCTCGTCGGGGGTCGCGACGAGTCGGCCGGCGGCGAGGCGGATCGTGCGGTCCACGGTGCGGCGGAGGCGATCCGCATGGTGCTCGGCGATCATGATCGCGACGCCGGAGGCGGCCAGCGCGAGCAGGGTGTCCTCGAGCGCGTCGACCCCGGCGTCGTCGAGTTGCGAGGTGGGCTCGTCGAGCAGCAGGAGCCGTGGCCGGAGGGCGAGCACGGCCGCAAGGGCGGCGCGCTGGCGCTCGCCTCCCGACAGCGTGGTGATCTCGCGGTCGCGCAGATGCCGGGCGCGCACGAGGGTGAGGACCTCGTCGATGCGCTCCCCGATCCGGTCGGCGGGGACGGCGAGGTTCTCGAGCCCGAAGGCGATGTCGCGGGCGACGGTCGCGCGCACCGCCTGGGTCTCCGGATCCTGGAACAGGCTTCCGACGCTGGTCGCGAGCGCGGCCGGGAGGGTGGAGCGGGTGTCCCGGTCGAGCACGGTGACCCGACCGGCGAACCTCCCGCCGTGGAAATGCGGGACCAGGCCGGCGAGCGCGCGGAGCAGCGTCGACTTGCCGCCCCCGGAGGGGCCCTCGAGCAGCACCACCTCCCCCGCGGCGATCTCGAGCGTCACGCCGTCGAGCGCCGGCTGGGCGGCTCTGCCGGGCCAGAAGCGCAGCTGCTCGGTGCGTGCGACGATCATCGGGCGAGCCTCAGCGCCGCCGCGCCCATCGCGACGAGGGCGACGCCCGCCGCGGTGGCGGCCTGCCACGTCACCACCGGATCGAGCGTCGGGTAGAACGCGAACGACCCGACCGTCCCTGCGATCACCAGCGCCGCCAGGAGTCCGAGCGGGACGGCCAGCGCGAGCACGGTCCATTCGGCCCCGGACATCGGCGGCTCGGCCATCCGGGTGCGCGGCCCGGCGCCGTACCCGCGCACCGCCATCGCCTCCGCGACGTCGAGCGACCGCTCGAGTGCCGAGCCCACGAGTGGCGTCGCGAGCGCACCGGCGCTTCTCGCCCTGGTGGACCAGCGCCCTGCGCTGAGCGACTCGCCGCGCAGCCTCGCGGTCTCCGAGAGCGCCACGGCGTCGCGCTCCAACGTCGGCAGCATCCTGGCCGCGATCGACGCCGCGAGCGCCGAATGGGGCATCAGGCGACTCGCCGCCGCAAGCAGCCGGTCGGGGTCGATGTGCGCGAGCAGGGCGCCGACGAGCACCGTCACGGCGAATGCCCGAAGGCCGAGCGCCATCCCCGCCACGACCTCCTCGAGGGTGACCTGGAGGTCGATGACGGGGATGTCCGGCAGTTCGAACAGGATCAGATCGCCGTTGGCCTGTACGAGCGGGTTGAGGAGCATCACCCCCAGGCCGACGATCAGCCCGGCCACGAGGTACATGCGCCGGCGCCGCTGCGCGGCGAAGTGCAGCGCCACCGCGCCCGCCGCGACGGCCGCCAGGATCAACGGTTGGTCGGTCGCGAATGCGAGCGTGCAGGCGGCGACGCCGAAGATCAGCAGCGGCATCGGGGCGCGGCCGGTCACGGCCCGTCCCTCCCGCCGGCAGCAACCGGCTCGCCCGCTCCGTCGAAGGCGACGGCGAAGCGGCCTCGCAGCACGCCTGGATCACGGGCGATGCGCTCGGCCGCCGCGCGGGCGGCTCCCGCGTCGAGGCCGGCCACCGCGAGCAGGACGCCGGCTTCCGGGGTCGCGCCGGTCGGGACCGCCGCCGCGATCGCCCGTGCGGTGTCCACCGGACGCAGCGTGGCACCGTCGGCACCGAGCACGAACACCCGGCCGTCGCGGATGCGCACCGTCAGCCCGGCGGCGGCCGGATCGGCCATCGCACGGCGCCAGGCCGGGTCGCGGGCTCGGAGCGTCGCATCGCGTCCCACGCGCACGCGCCAGGACGAGGCCGAGCTTCCGACGACGACGCCGGCTTGGCGCAACGACTCGTCCAGCGGCGGGTCGGCCTCCACGACCGCCGGCGCGGACCGAAGGCCGTGCACGAACGGCTCCGGCCAGGAGCCCACCACCGCCCACGCATCGAGGAGCCCCGCCCACGGGCGATAGTCCCACCAGGCGGCGTCGCCGGCCCGGAGGGGCTGCTGGTCCGCCCCGCGTCCCGGGCTGACGCCGTTGACGTAGTAGAACCAGTCGCGTTTGCCGCCGGTGTCCGACCGCACATCGTCGATCGCATTGACGAACCCGCCGCCGAATCCGGTCTCCACCTTGGCGGCGCCCCGTAGGGCGTCAAGCACCGAGCCTCCGTCGGCCGCATCGCGGTCGTAGAGCGTCTCGGCCCCGAAGCCCCGCGTCACCAGCAGCCGAGCATCGCCCGTCGACCGGTCGGAGACACGCTCACAGCCGGCGGCACCGACCGCGAGGGTTGCGGCGAGGAGGAGGCCCAGCCATTTTCGAGTTCGCACCACGCCCTCTCCACGGAGGTTGCTTGCGGTGCTCGGGACGGAGGCAGGTCTCCTGGCTTCCGATCATCACGCCGTCACGCCTTCCCGGGTCTTACGGCCCAGTGGCTGGCTTTGCGCCCAGCGACGACGCTCCCGGTGACAGTGGCGGGACCGCGCCGGATTCGCACCGGCTTCCCTCGAGCGCCCGTAGGCGACCACCGCCCGAAGCCGCGTCAGCGTATCAGTTGAGCGGACCCAGACCTGCCCGCGTCCGCGGGTGAAGCTCGGGCTCATGCGGAGGACGAGGTCCCCTGCCGACCCCCTAGCGGACCGGCGTCTCCGACGGGTCGGGGATGGGGATCCGTTCGGGCCGGTCGGCGAGGTCGCCCATCGTGGGCCAGTCGTCCATGCGGTCCATCGCGCTCGGCTCGTCGGTGAAGCGGCGACGCAGGCGGGACCGCTTGGCCGGGGGAGTTCGCACGAGCTCGATCGGCGCGACCTCCTCGCCGCGCATCATCGCGACGAACGCGCGCCCGAGCTCCGGGTGGAACTGGGAGCCGAGCCCGGCCTCGATGCGCCCGAGGGCCTCGTCCGGCGACAGCGCCCTGCGGTACGGCCGGTCGGTCGTCATCGCGTCGTACGCGTCGGCGATCGCGATGAGCGCGGCCTCGATCGGGAGGCGGTCGCCGGGTAGCGCGTAGTAGCCCCGGCCGTCGGGCCGCTCGTGGTGGTAGCGGATGGCCGGGCCGAGCGCGCGGGTGAGGCTGAGCGGCTCGAGCAGGTCGGCGGAGACGCCGGGGTGGCTACGCATGAGCTGCCATTCACGCTCGTCGAGGGCGCCCTCCTTGTGCAGGATCGCGTTGTCGACGACGACCTTGCCGAGGTCGTGGAGGCGTCCGGCCCACCTCGTTGCGAGCACCAGCCTGGTGGGGAGCTGCACACGCTCGGCGAGCTGCGAGGCGATGGCGCCCACCCGCTCGGAGTGCGCGGCGGTGTAGGGGTCCCGCGCGTCGACCGCCGACGCGAGCGCGCGCAGCGTCTGGCGGGTCTCCGACCTCAGGTCGCGGTGGCGCTTGATCGACAGGAACACCGCGGCGAGGATCAGGACGGTGAACGCCAGGACCTCGGGCGCCGTGTCGATCAGCACCGACAGGACGACTGCGAGGCACGCTTCCATGAGGTACGCGAGGAGCTCGGGCGGGCGAATCCAGCTGCGCAGGTCCCACCGCTCCCCGGCGACGGCGGTGTGGATCGACTCCACCGCGATGACCATGATCGGCACGTAGACGCAGAGCATCGCGAGGACGGCCGGGTACATGCTCCAGTCGAACGTCCGCTCCTCGCCGTTGGGAATCGCGGCGTGGTAGGCGGCACTCGCGCCGAGGGTGGCGGTGAGCGCGACCCCGGTGTTGAACAGAATCCGGATCGGCGAGCGGCGGCGTACGCTCTCGCCGAGGAAGGTCGAACCGCAGGCGACGAGCGCGGCCCAGCCGGGCGCCAGGAGGATCGCGGCGGCCAGATGGAAGCTGGACGCCAGGCTGAACGGGTGCTCGGCCTCCTCGTCGTCGCCGGGGATCGTCGCGAGCTCCATCGCCGCGCCGGCCAACAGTAGCCCGAGCCAGAGCCCGAGCTTGGGCGGCTCGACCGACTGGGCGAGCCACGCCGCGACCGCCACCGCGGCAGCGGAGATCGTCAGGGTCACCGAGAGGACGATGCGGGCGTTGCGGTTCACGTGCGGCCGCTCGCCCCCATCGCCGGTTGCTGTAGACGATTCATGGGGTCCGTTCCCTGCCGCCTGCGGGATCCATTGGACGGCGGATTCCCGATCCTAGCGCGGACTTCTTCCCCGGCGAAGGGGATGAATCCTGCGCAAGCAACGTTTCAGCCGGGCGCCGCCCGGACACCTGGGAGCCGCCGGTCCAGGGCGAGCGTGCCGATCGCGATCGCGAGGAACAGCAGCGCCACCATCGCGGAGTTCACGAGGACAACCGGGTAGCCGTGTTCCTGGACGTTCATGAACGGGTACGGGTAGTAGGCGTTGCCGGCCCGATCGTCCACGATGGCGCCCCGGATCAGCGTGTAGACGAGCCAGCAGACCGGCGCGACGATGGACCACAGGACGACGCGCCGGGTGAGCTGCCCGCGCGGTCCGAGCAGCAGCCAGCCGAGCCCCGCGAGGATCGGCGAGAGGGTGTGGAGGATGACGTCGGCGAGGGCGCTCCACCCGGTCAGCTCCTGCAGGTCGGAGAGCGCGAGGTGGAAGACGATGCCCGTGACGACGATCGCGATCACGCCGTCCAGCCGCAGCGTGTGAAACAGCGTCGACGGACGGTTGAGCCGCGCCGCAAGGAGACCGGTGGTCGCTGCGACCGTCAGATTCGACAGCACGGTGAAGTAGCTGAAGAAGTTCCAGATCCGGTCCGGGGTCGACTCGAACGATCCCTCGCCGGAGGGTGAGGTGATCGAGAGACCGAGCTGCAGGGCCAGCCCGAACGTGACGATCACCGACGTCAGCCCGAACGCGATGCGGGCGGTGCGCTGGGACGTCACGGCTGGATCCTCGGGACGTGATTTGCGTCGGCGGGGGGGACCGGCGTCCGTTCGACACCGGGGCCAAATCGTGCCAACCGCGACTGGCCATGTGGACAGGAAAGATCTTGGAGCTTGTGACGAAACAGTTCCCGTGACATCCACGACGCTCGTCATCTCGGTCGCAACCGTCTGCGCGGCGGTCCTGCTCGCGGTGCTGGCGGGGTGGCGCCGAGCGAGCCTCGCCCACACGTCGGACCTGCGGCTCGCACATGCGCTGAGCCGCGCCGTCGGCGGGCTGGTCGACCTCGACGAGGTGTACCGCACGACCGTCCGGATGCTCCACGAGCGGATGCCGGGCGAGGGCGTCGCGATCCTGCGGCGCACGCCGACCGGTCACGTTGCCCTTGTCGCCGCGCGGGGTGAGCTCCTGATCGAGTCCGGATACGTCCAGAGCCTCGACGAGGGTCTCCTCGGGCTCGCGGTTCGCACCGGTCAGACCGTGGTCGCGGACGAGGTCCGAGACGATCCCCGCTGCGTGCTGGCGCCGGGCATGGAGCGCCTGCGGTCGGAGGCGGTGATCCCGATCCGCGACCGCGAGCAGGTGGTGCAAGCGGTCATCGACGTGACCTCGCCCCGCCCGCGCCGATTCGGGTCGACGGAGACATCGCTCTTCGGCACGGTCGCCGCCGCGCTCGAGGGCGCGGTCACCGCGGCGTCACTGTTCGAGCGCCTGGCTGCGCAGGCCGCGACGGATCCGCTCACGGGTCTTCCGAACCACCGCGTGTTCCACGAGCAGCTCGCCGCTGCGATCACCACCGCCGTCGAGGTGGGCGAGCCGCTGGCGTTGTGCGTGCTCGACCTCGACCGGTTCAAGGAGATCAACGACTCCGAGGGGCACCAGGCCGGCGACCGGCTCCTCGTCCAGGTGGCGCGGGCGCTGGCCGCCAACGTCCGCCGCGGCGAGACGCTCGCGCGCCTCGGGGGCGACGAGTTCGCATGGATTCTCCCGAGAGCCGACGCTCGCGCGGCGTTCGGCGCAGTGGAGCGGGCGCGCACGGCGGTGGCTCTGGAGATCGGCCGCAATGGCGCGACGATCTCGGCGGGCATCTGCGACCTGGAGCACGCGGGGCAGGCCGACGAGCTGTTCCAGCTCGCCGACGGGGCGCTTTACTGGGCGAAGGCGCAGGGACGCGACCTGTCGGTCTGCTACACGCCGCAGGTCGTCCAGGTGCTCTCGGCCGAGGAGCGCGCCGCGCAAGCCGAGCGTCGCCAGGCGCTCAAGGGCCTTCGAGCCCTGGCCAGGGCGGTCGACGCGCGGGATCCGCTGACCCAGCACCATTCGGAACGGGTCGCGTCGCTCGGGGTGGCGCTCGCCCGCCGGCTCGGCTGGCCGACGGACGCGGTCGCGAGGCTCCACGAGGCGGCCCTGCTGCACGACGTCGGCAAGATCGGCGTCCCGGACGCCATCCTGCTGAAGGCCGGGCCGCTCGACGCCGGCGAGTTCGAGGCGATCAAGGGGCACGCGGCGTTGGGGGCGGCGATCGCCGGGGAGGTGCTCACGGCGGAGCAGGCGCGGTGGGTGCGCGGCCATCACGAGCGGATCGACGGGACGGGCTATCCGGACGGCATCGCCGGCGAGGCGATCGTCGACGGTGCCCGCCTGCTGGCCCTCGCCGACGCGTGGGACGCGATGACGAGCGACCGCCCCTACCGGCCGGCGATGGCCGCGGAGGAGGCTCTCGAGGAGTGCCGTCGGCAGTCCGGGCGTCAGTTCTGCCCGGTCGCGGTCGCCGCGCTCATCGAGGTGGTGGGGGCGGGGCGGCTCGGCGAACCCCTCGCGGGATTCGCCTCGCCGCCCCCGGCCCCCCTCGAGGCCCACGGTCTGCTGCCCGGCTGAGCGTCAGGCTCGGACGCTGCCTTCCGCCGCCCGGGGTTCACCGACGGGCACGCGCTCCGGATCGTGTGACTCGTGCCGGCCGCGGAGGCTCGACACCGCCGCTCCCAGGAGTGAGAACGCCACGAGGATCCAGAGCGCGAGGTGCATCCCGTCCATGAAGGGCTGGAGCTTCTCGGTCGAGAGACCAGTCGTGAGGCCGCTGAAGATGCTGAAGAGCAGCTCGGTGGGCACGACCGCGGTGATGATCATGAGCATCAGGGCGATCGAGATGACCGCGCCGGTGTTCTGAAGCATCGTGCGCGTGCCGGAGGCGATGCCCCGCCGGTGCGGCGGGACGGCCGCCATCATCGCGCTGGTGTTCGGCGAGTTGAACGCGCCGGAGCCGACCCCGACGATGGCGAGCCACAGCGCCGACTCCCAGAACGGGCTGGCCACCTGCAGTGTGGTCATGCCGGCCAGGCCGACCGCGCAGAGCAGCATCCCTGCGACCGCCATCGCGCGGGAGCCGTGCCGGTCGGCCCACGCCCCGGCGAGGGGCGACGCCACGAGCATCCCGGCGGCGAGCGGCATGAGCTTGATCCCGGCGGTGATGGGGTCGTCGCCCTGCGGACCCTGGAAGTAGAAGACGAACAGGAACATCAGTGCGAAGCGGGCGAGCCCGTTCAGGAACGAAGCGGCGGCCGCGGCCCAGTAGATCCTGATCCGGAACAGCGAGAGATCGATCATCGGCGCCGGGCTTCGCAGCTCCACAAGAACCAGCAGGGGGAGCGCGACCGCGGCGACGGCGAGCCCCACGAGGACCATCGGTGCGCCCCAGCCGTCCAGGCCGGCGTCCGAGAGCCCCAGGACCAGGCCGGTCAGGCCCATGAGGGCGAGGACGTTGCCGAGCACGTCGTAGCTCGGCTTGTCCTCGCGCCGCACGAGCTCGCGCAGGGCGAGCGCGGCCCATGCGGTGCCGAGGACCCCCAAGGGGACGTTGAACCAGAAGACCCATTCCCAGCCGACGCCCACCAGCCAGCCGCCGAGCACCGGTCCCACGACCAGCCCGATCGCGGCGACCATGACGTTCGTGCCCATCGCCAGGCCGAGCTGGTGCCGCGGGAACGCATCGGTGACCAGGGCCCCTGAGTTCGCGAAGACGAACGCGCCGCCGATGCCCTGCAGGATGCGCCACAGGATGAGCTGGGTGCCCGAGCTCGAGAAGCCGGCGCCGAGCGACGCGAGGGTGAACACGGCCATTCCGGCGACGTAGAGGCGCTTACGGCCGATCTGGTCGGCGAGCCGCCCGGCGCTGAGGAGCAGGGCGGTGCTGGCGACCATGTACGCGAGGATCACCCACACCAGGGTCAGGAGCGACGTGCCGAGCGCCCGCTCGACATCCGGGAGCGCGATCAGCAGCGTCCCGCTGTTGACGGTCGCGAGGAACATGCCGAGGCTCGTGACCGAGAGGACCCACCAGCGGTAGTGGGGGTGGTCGGAGGAGACTCCGATCCGGGGTCGCAGATGAGGGCACGAGTGAGACATCGCTGTCTCACACACTATCGCATGTGAGACACAAGTGTCTCAGCCCGCGGATGCGCCCCCCGTGGCAGGAACCGGTTCGAGGACGTGCGGTCCCCGCGGGATCGGGATCACGGCCGCGAGGCCGACCAAGGCACCGATCCCCGCGACGAGGAAGGTGAGCGAGAACGCCTTCTCCGCGGGCAGGCTGGTGCCCGCGACGGTGAACGTGGTGAGAAAGGCGGCGGAGAGCTGGCCGCCGATCACGCCCCCGATGGTGCGCATGACCGTGTTCATGCCCATCGCGACGCCGGTCACGCTCGGGGCGACCGCGTCGACGATCAGCTTGGCCAGCATCGCGTACACGAGTCCGATGCCCCCTCCGAGCACCGCGATCGCAAGCACGATCTCCAGCCCCGTCTCGTGCGCGACGCACAGCATCAGCGCCGCGATCCCGATGAGCAGGAGGCCCGCGAAGGTGAGCGCCCTCGCGCCGACGCGCGGCTCGATTGCCCCGCCGATCGGACCGACGATGAGCATCGTGATGGTGGCCGGCAGCAGGTACAGGCCGGCGACGATGACGCTGCCCGAGAAGCCGAAGTCGACCTTGGCCGCGAGATCGGCTGGCAGGCCGTGCCCGAGTTGCACGAGGGTCGGCATCAGCAGGTACGTCGCGTACATCGAGAAGCCCACCATCATGGCGAGCACGTTGGTCCAGAACACGGCCGGCTGGCGCATGACCCGCATGTCCATCATGGGGTCGGGCACCTTCGTCTCAACCCAGACCCAGAGGGCCAGCACGGCGAACGCGAGCGCGAAGACGCCGAGGGTGAGCGCGCTGAGCCACCCCCAGCGCGAGCCCTCGCTGAGCGCGAGCAGGAGCGCCGACAGGCCGATGGAGAGCGTGAGCACGCCCCAGCCGTCGAAGCGGGAGGGGGTGCGCACCGGCGACTCGGGGATGAGCTTCACGACGAGGACGAGGGCGACCACCACGGGCATCGCGCCGAACCAGAAGAGCCAGTGCCAGCTCAGGTGCTGCAGGATCACGCCGGAGAGCACGAGGCCGATCCCAGCGCCCACGCCGAAGGTCGCGGACAACAGACCAAGTGCGACGCCGACCCGTTCGCGGGGAAACTCGTCGCGGACGATGCCGAACGACAGCGGGAAGATCGCCCCGGCGGCGCCTTGCAGCGCTCGTGCCGCGATCAGGGTGGCGATCGACGTGGACAGGGCCGCGGCCACGGTTCCGATGGCGAAGATGCCGAGTGCCACGGCCAGCAGCCGTCGCTTGCCGTAGGTGTCGCCCAGCTTGCCGAGCGGCGTGGTCGCGACCGCCGATGTGAGTAGGAAGCCGGTGAACACCCATGCCGCCCATGTCGCGGTTGTGTGCAGGTCCTGCTGGAAGATCGGCAGCGCGGGCACCACCAGCGTCTGCTGCAGGACGTAGGCGACGCAGGCGATCGACAGCACGGTGAGCGTGAGGCCGGGGCGGCGGCGCGTCTGGGCGGGATCGGGGTGAGACATAAGTGTCTCACGAGTAATATCACAACCGATGCCCGGCGCGACCCCCTCACCGGCCGAACCCGCGACCACCGTGGCGCCGGAGCCCGCCGGCACCGAGCGGCGCATCCTCACCGCGGCGATCCGGCTGCTGGCCGACGACGCCACGGCCAGCATGAGCGACGTCGCGTCGGCGACCGGGGTGGGGCGCGCGACCCTGTACCGGCACTTCGCCTCCCGCGAGGAGCTCCTTCGGGCGATCCGCCTCGAGTCGTTGCGCGAGTGCCGGCAGGCGCTCGAGGACGTGCCGGCGCCGGATGCGGGGTTCGAGGAGGAGCTGCGCCAGGTGATCGCGGCGCTGCTGCGGGTGCTCGACCGCTACCGGGTGCTCGTGGCGGCTCCCCCGGCGGACCGGACCGACCCGGAGCAGCGCCCCCTCCTCGAGGAGATCGAGCGTCCGCTCCTCGACCTGATCCGCCGTGGCGCGGCGGCCGGCGAGCTCGCCCCCGATCTCGATCCTGCGCTTGTGCTGGTAATGCTGAGCGGGCTCCTGACCGGCGCGCGGCGGGCGATTGCCGAGGGCCGGCTGAGTGCCGACCTGGCCGACGAGGTGCTCGCGCGCACGCTCTTGCACGGCATCGGCGCACCGCCGCCCGCCTGACCGAAGCTGCATCGTGGACGGAGGGTCGCCCCGTACCGCGGCGCCCCGTTGATGTGGCACGACCGGCGTGCACCGCGTCTTGGCGGTACACGCCGGTCGTGCCGATCCGCCGCTACCGCCGGCGTGCGACGCGGCGGGATGTGCGCCGCGCGACCCTGCGTGATCCCATCATGGTCTCTGCCTCCTGTCGAAATGTGGCGCCTACGCGCCCGATGGTGTTTGGGCTTGTGTCTCGATCGCGTGGAGCTCCTGCGCCTCCTCGGCGGACAGCAGACCGATCTCGACGAGGTCGAGCGGACTGATGAACCCGTCTGAGATCCGGAAGCCTCCCGCTCGCGCGATCGCGTCGCGCAGCGGCACGGCCCAGTGGTGCTCGATCAGGAGCAGCGCTGCGGCGGAGTCGTTTGGGATCTCCTCGATGACATCCCAGGCATCCTCGTCGGAGAACACCTTGATGCCATCGACGGCCGCGTCGGCGCCGGCCTCGGCGCCCGCCTCGAGCCCTTCTTCCCCTTCGATCCCCAGGCCGATCAGCGCACCGACCTTGCTGCCAAGCTCGATCGCCTCCGCGCGGCTGAGGTTGCTGAGATGCATCACCTCGATCTCGCCCTCGGCGTCCTTGTAGACGGCGAGCGAGTCGATCACTCGCACCGTGTCGCTCTCACGGAGTCTCTCGAGCTCCTCGATGACCTCGCCGTGGAAGTCCGGTTGCTCGAAGCCGAGCACCAGCAGCTGTACCGGTCCAATCGCCATGGTGTCTCCTTTCGTCGGTTGAGGCTGCGCACTCGTTGGTGACGGCCATGCGGCTGAGCCGCTCGGCCTCCGCGTGTGGATCAGGTCGCCACGTGTCTCGCGTCTGCGGGTAGGGGACCAATCTCACCGTCACCGACTTCCGCGTCAAGGCCTCATGGGGTTGTCCGCCGCCAGGGACTCTCCCAGCGGGCAGCCCCGGAAGCATCCGGGCCGGACCGAGCCGTCGATGTGGGAAAGCCCGGGGCCGGGGCCCGGTGGGGAGAACCCCGTGTTCGGGTATGTCCGCACGCGGTCGGGCGCTGGCCTTGTCCCCGACGGCGCGGAGAGCACTCGGATCTCGAGCTGCCGTTCGCACCGGCCATGGCTCATCGGGGATGTGACCGGTTGGGCTGCCGGACGGGCCAGCCCCTCCGGCGGGATCTCGCTGGGCGTTTCCGTGCGGGCAACCCGCACTCGGCATGATCAGGGGGAAGGATGCGGGCGGGGTCGATCCGCCGAGCGACCGCGAGGAGCGATTGATGGTGCACGCGATTCAGGCCGACGGTCTCAGCAAGCAGTACGGGGCGACGCTCGCCCTCGATCGGCTCG
This sequence comes from uncultured Thermoleophilia bacterium, assembly GCA_963706315.1. Taxonomy (GTDB): domain Bacteria; phylum Actinomycetota; class Thermoleophilia; order Miltoncostaeales; family Miltoncostaeaceae; genus CALMEC01. The sequence continues at coordinate 466,406 of CAVPMA010000015.1, forward strand.
ATCTGTCGGTCTCGCCGGGGGAGGTCTACGGGTTTCTCGGACCGAACGGCGCCGGGAAGACCACCGCGATCCGGCTGCTGCTCGGGCTGCACCGCCCGACGGCGGGCAGGGCCGAGGTATTCGGCATGGACGCATGGCGGGACGCTGTCGCGGTGCACCGCCGGGTCGCGTACGTGGCCGGCGAGCCGTTCCTGTGGCCCGACCTCACCGCCGCCGAGACGCTCGAGTTCATCGCGCGCATCCGCGGCGGGGACGACCGCGCCTATCGCGACGACCTCGTCGATCGCTTCCGCCTCGACGTCGACAAGCGGGTGCGCGCGCTGTCCAAGGGCAACCGGCAGAAGGTCCAACTCGTCGCGGCCTTCGCCAGCCGGGCGGACCTCCTGCTCCTCGACGAGCCGACGGCCGGTCTCGACCCGCTCATGGAGATGACGTTTCGTGAGACGGTGCGAGAGGCGACCGAACGGGGGCAGGCGATCTTCCTCTCGTCGCACATGCTGAGCGAGGTCGAGGCGGTCTGCGACCACGTGGGGATCCTCCGTGCCGGGCGGCTCGTGGACCAGGGAAACCTCGCGGAGATGCGTCATCTCGGCTCGCACGTCGTCGAGGTGACGTTCGAAGGCGCGGTTCCGACGCTGCCGCCCCTCGACGGAGTCCACGCGGTCGACGCCGGGCCGAACGCGCTGCGCCTGGAGGTAAGCGGACCGCTGGCCCCGCTGCTGGCCGCGCTCGGGCGCACGCGCGTGGTGTCGCTGACGAGCCGGGAGCCCTCGCTCGAGGAGATCTTCCTCCACCACTATGACGGGCGCGGCGCCCGGTGAGCGCAACCGCCGCCCTGGTCCGGCGCGCCGCCGCCGGCGGGCGCATGACGACCGTCGCCTATGGACTGATCTTCCTCGTGATCGGCGTCGTCCAGCCGGTGGCCTACCGGCGTACGTATCCGACCCCCGAGGATCGGCTGCAGTTCGCCGTGTCATTCGGCAATGACAAGGTGACACGGATCTTCTACGGCAGGCCGTACGACCTGCTCAGCGTCGAGGGCTACACGGCGTGGCGGGTCGGGGGCGTCCTCGTAGTCTTCGCCGCGCTCTGGGCGGTGCTCGCGGCAACCCGCGCTCTGCGCGGGGAAGAGGACGCCGGCCGGCACGAGATCGTCCTGGCGGGCGCCGTCGGGCGCGCGACCGCCTACGTGGCGTCGCTCCTGGCGATCGGCCTCGGCGCCATCGCGCTGTGGATTGCGTTGCTCGCAGGGCTTCTGATCGGGGGCCTGCCCGTCGGGGGCGCCGCGTACATGGCGGTCGCCGTCGTGTCGGTGGTGCCGGTGTTCGTGGGGATCGGGGCTCTTGCGAGCCAGGTCGCCGCGACGCGCCGGTTGGCGAATGCGATCGCGCTCGGAACGCTTGTCGGGGCACTGCTTCTCCGGGTGGCGGGGGACACGTCCGCGACGCTGCGGCCGGTCCGGTGGGCAACGCCGTTCGGCTGGGTCGAGGAGATGCGGTCCTTCACCGGTGCCCGTCCGCTCGTCCTCCTCCTGCCCGTCGCCGCGTCCGTCGCGCTGCTCGCAGCGGCGGGCGCGATCGCGGCACGCCGCGACGTCGGTGCCGGTTTGCTCGGCGTCCGGGACGAGCACGCGGCCAGGACGCGGATGCTCGGCAGCCCGACGGCCCAGGCGCTGCGTGGCGAGCGCGGCATGCTGGCGGCGTGGGCCGCAGGTATCGGGGCCTTCGCGATCCTCTTCGGCGTGATCTCGGCCAGCGTGGCGGAGGGCATCCCGGCCAACTTGCGGGAACGGCTCGAGCGTCTTGGGTTGGCGGACATCGCGACCCCGTCGGGCTACCTCGGACTCACGTTCCTGTTCTTCGTGCTGGCCCTGAGTCTCTTCGCCGCGGCGCAGATGGCGTCGGCACGCCACGAGGAGACGGCGCAGCGACTCGAGACGCTCCTCGCCCTGCCGGTCGGCCGCCGGGGGTGGCTCGCGGGACGGCTTCTGCTGACCGTTGCGGCTGCCGCCGGGCTCGCCCTGATCGCCGGTGTCTTGGCGTGGGCCGGCGCCGCGTCGCAGGACGCGGGGGTACACCTCGCAGACATGCTCGCTGCCGGCATGAACTGCCTCCCGGCAGTGCTGCTCTTCCTCGGTCTCGCCGCGCTCAGCTTCGCGATCGTTCCGCGGGCGAGCATCGGCATCGCCTATGGGGCGGTGAGCGTGACGTTCCTGTGGGAGCTCGTCGGTCCGGCACTCGGCGCACCCGGATGGACCCTCGCAGTCTCGCCGTTCCACCACGTCGGGCTGGTCCCGGCGCAGGCCTTCGCGGCCGGCGCAGCCGCCGCGATGGCGGCCATCGGCGCCGCCGCCGCGGTTGCAGCGGTCGTGCTCGTCGACCACCGGGACATCACCGGGCCCTGACGGGCGCTGGCCCGCGTCGTTCGGAGATCCGACCCGCGTCGCGGCCGTCCGTGGCTGCGACAAGCGATAGCGGCGGTAGGACTCGAACCTCCGACACGCGGACTCTGATCGCCTTGGAGGTGTTTCGGCGGTTCGGCTGCTCCTCTTGACCCGCGTGTTGACCCGCCACTCCCGCCGGGATCCTCGTCTGGGTGGCACTCCGGGACGTCCGTCAGTGCCCGGCGCCCTTGTATCGGCAACACCGATCGCCGATAGTAAGGTCGCCCTTACATATCCCCAGGGAGGGGCCTCGGTTGGACTTCGGTCGACGTCACAGATGGGTACTGGTCACCCTTGCCGCCTTGCTCGGCGCCGTCCTCGTGCTTCAGGCGATCGACGGGGGAGTGAGCGACCCGACCACCGACGGCCTCAGCCACGGGGCGGTGATCTTCGACAGCGCCCTGCTGGTGTTCCGGGAGGGACTGGAGTCGATCCTCGTGCTCGCCGCGGTTGTGGCGAGTCTCGTCGGGACCAACCAACAGCTGCGCAAGCCCATCAGCCTGGGGGCGGTGGCCGGTCTGGCCGCGACGGTGGTGACGTGGCTTGTGGCGGTCAGTCTCATCGGCCAGCTTGGCGGGGGCGGCCTGCAGGTCCAGGCGATCACCGGTCTTGTGGCGATCGCCGTGCTGCTGGTGGTGATGAACTGGTTCTTCCACAAGGTCTACTGGACGGGGTGGATCAGCCACCAGAACCGCAAGAAGCGTCGCCTGATGAGCCTCGAGGGTCCCGGCGCCGCCCGGAAGGTCTTCGCCGGCCTGGTCGTGCTCGGCTTCTTCAGCGTGTACCGGGAGGGCTTCGAGATCGTGCTCTTTCTCCAGAACATGCGCCTGCAATACGGGCAGGCGACCGTCCTGCAGGGAGTCGCCCTGGCCGCGGTGCTGGTCGCGGTCGTCGCGGCCATCACCTTCCTGAACCACGCCCGCCTGCCGTACCGGCGGATGCTGGTAGTCACCGGCGTGATGCTCGGCATCGTGTTGGTGGTGATGGTCGGCGAGCAGGTCCAGGAGATGCAGGCCGCCGGGTGGATGGGCACAACACAGACTGGGTTCGGCTTGCCGCATTGGATGGGCACATGGCTGGCGGTGTTCCCGAACGTCGAGGGCCTCGTCGCGCAAGCAGCCGCCGTCGCGCTCGTCCTCGGAAGCTACTTCTGGGCGGAGGAAGCGCGCGTCCGACGTCCCCGCCGCCGCGGACACGCCCTTGCCGCCCGTCTCAACGACGCCCCCAAAACGGCCAGCCAGGGCGCTCTCGGCCGCTAACAGACCGCTCGCCGCCGCGGCCGGGAAGGGATTCGCACCCGCACCAAGTCCTCACTGCCGTGACGTCCTCGGTGTTCTGGATCATGAAGACCGGCAGCAGCGCGACTCCGAGGTGCGCCGCGATCGCGCCCCCGCCGAGCCGGCGCCCCGACCTGCTCCGAGCCCCAGTGAACATCACAGGTGAGCGAACGCGCGGGGTGGAGAGGAAATGGTCGCCTCCCGCACCGTCTCCTCCCCGAGGCGGGAGCGTGGATTGGGGTGTCCGATCAGGCACGATGCAGGGTCTCCAGCGCGGGTCGCGAATTCGTGGGGAGTGCCAATCGCGACCCGCCTGTGAATGTGTCGAGCGTGCGCCCAGAAAGCGACCTCGGACGCGGAGACGAGCGTCGGAATGAGGAGGACTGATGAAGGCCCCATCGCTGCCCACGCGGCTGCTTGCCGAGCTAGTCGGCACATTCGGTTTCTTCTTCATCGGCTTCAGCGGCATCGCCGCCTCGGTGAACCTGCCGGACAGCATCAGCAGCGCGGGGGTCGCCGCGGGCTTCGGCCTGGGCCTTGGGCTGATGATCGCCGCGTTCGGACAGATCTCCGGCGGTCACTACAACCCGGCGGTCACGCTGGGGCTCGCGGTGGGGCGCAGGTTCTCCGTTTGCTGAGGTGATCCCGTACTGGGTGGCGCAGCTCATCGGCGGGTTCATCGCCGTGCTCATCTCGGTGCTGCTCTACACGAACGACATCAAGGACGCGCTCGTGACGGCCCCGGGCATCGGCGTGGAGGACTGGCGCGCGATGCTGATCGAGGCGGTCGCGGTGTTCCTGTTCGTGTGCGTCATCGTCACCGTCGCGACTGACGCCTCCGCCGCCTGGAAGGGTGTGATGGCGCCGCTGGCGATCGGTGGCTTCATCTTCACCGCCGCCGTCACCATGGGTCCGTCGTCGGGTGGCTCGTTCAACCCGGCGCGCTCGATCGCGCCCGCCGTGTACGCAGGCGAGTTCGGCAACCTCTGGATCTACATCGTCGGGCCGCTCCTCGGCGGCGCCGTCGCTGGCGTGGTGTCGATGGCGATCCGCCACGAGCGTCTCCAGCCTGCCTGAGAGAGCGGTCGCTCGACACTGAGGGGGGCGGACCCGGCGGCGGCGGTGGCCGTCTCCAGGACCCAAGATCCCAGAAGAACGACCGTGTCATACCTTGACGAGCAGCCGGGCCAGGAGCATGGGTGGGCTGCTGATCGCCAAGGCCGCTCAAGAGGAGGTGGTCCCCTCGCCCTGATCCTGTACGTCTCGCGTGCACCCTGCGAGGGCACATGGCGTCGCTCACGGCGGTAAACCAGGCCCGCGTCCTCATCCTCTCCTCCAGGGCCCCGCTCGCCGTCGTCCACTATCCCGACAGCGCCAAGGTCGGGCTCTGGTCGCACACGGAGGGCCATCAGACCCTGCTTGGGAGCGAGCCGAAAACTCGATCGAGGGCGTCAGCCGTGTCGGCCGACGCGAACGGCGGGGAGGGCGCCGACCTCGTCCTTGGACAGGGCGACGTGCACCGCGTCGCTCTCGACCCTGGCGACGGCCCCGATCGGGATGGTGACCTCCTTCCGTCCCCAGAGATGGCCGCGCTCGAGGACGAAGTGCGTGATGTGCTCGTCTGCGTCGACCACGAAGCCGTCCACCTCGCCCAGTGAATGGCCGTCCGCAGAAATGACGGCGCTCGACCGCCGAACCTCGACCTGGCCCTTCGGCACGCGGTCGTAGTACATGGTCACGTGGGAGTCGAGCGCGCCCGGATACGTGCCTTCGTCGAGACCGGCGTAGTACGGCATCGCGAGGACGTCCTCGACGCCGACGTCCCAGTCGGGGTCCTCGGCCGGGCTCTCTCCGAGCCGGAGGTAGGCGGCCTCGTGCACGGACTCGAACCCCTGCGCCTCGTCCACGGTGCACTCCAGCTCGATCTCGCGCTGCTCGTCGTCTCTGCCCTTCGCCAGCTGGATGGGCACCAGCCGCCCCTCTCCCTCGCCTTGCTCCAGCTGGACCACGAGATGCGTCACGCGCTTCTCGAGCGGGTCGATGACGATGTCCGCCAGCTCGCCATACACCCCGTCGGTGCAGCGGACGCGATTGCCGATCTCGAGGCGCATGTCAGTCTCCTCTCCACGCCGACAGGTCGAGCGGAGTCTACGGGCGGGCGTTGAGGGGCATCGTCCCGGCTTGCCAACGCAGGCGGGTCCCTGACATTCTCCCCGACGGGCGAGGCCGCGCAGATCGCGTCCCAGCGCGTGGGCAGGCCGGGCCAGCGTTGACTCGGCTCTCAACACTCCGCGTCTTGCGTCGACTCGGCCCTCAACGCCTGCCGGGAGAGGGCGAGGCGTTGAACACCCGCCGCGCCGAGATGCTCCAGGTGATGTCCGGGCGGGAGCAGCGCGAGCTGGTGTGTGCACTTTGCGTGCCCCCCGGCCCTCGGGGGGCACGTTACTGCCGGCGGTAACTTGCCCCGATCCCGCTGGTGGTGCGGGTTTGCGGGAGGTAGCGGCGGCAGGACTCGAACCTGCGACACGCGGATTATGATTCCGCTGCTCTAACCAACTGAGCTACGCCGCCTTGTCGTCCCGGAGGACGAAGCCCAGTAACGGACTCGAACCGTTGACCCCTTCCTTACCATGGAAGTGCTCTACCAACTGAGCTAACTGGGCGTACCGACATCCTCGTCGGAGTGGGGGGAGGAGGGTTCGAACCTCCGTAGGCTGAGCCGACGATTTTACAGACCGTTCCCTTTGACCACTCGGGCATCCCCCCGGGGGCCGATGGAGGGTACTCGAACGGCGCGTTCGCCTCAACCCGGGGTCGTCGGACCCCGTCGGTACGATCCCGAGGTATCCGTCAACCGGATCGGAGTCCTTGTGGCGCCGTCGTACCATTCGCGACTCACCGCCCGGTTCATCAGGGGAGCCCCCGCTGTCGAGCGCGTTTCGGCGCTCCGCTCGGGCGACTTCCCGAGCGCCAGAGGGACTCTCGGTCGGGGCTGCCGCCAAGTCCGCCGGCCCCGGTGACGACTCCCGCCCGCCAGGTGCCTCCGTTGCGGGAGCTGTCTCCCCGCGGCCCGATGCGGTGCACCCGGGGCGATGCCGGATTCTCCGTCGTCGTCGGTTATCGTCGCGCCATGACGGTCGAGAGCGCCACGTTGGGCGGCAGGTACGTCCTGGAGGGCCTTATCGGCCGGGGCGGCATGGCCTCCGTGTGGCGGGCCACCGACACGGTGCTGGAGCGCCCCGTCGCCATCAAGCGTCTCCATGCGCGACTCCAGGACGACCCCGAGCTCGCCGAGCGCTTCCGCCGCGAGGGCCATGCCGTCGCGCGGCTCTCGCACCCGAACCTCGTACGCCTGCTCGACCAGGGGCACGACGGGGACGAGCCGTTCCTGGTGTTCGAGCTCGTGGAGGGCCGCGACCTCAAGACCATCATCCGCCGGCAGGGCCCGCTCCCGGCCGACGAGGCGGCGTCGATCTGCGCGCAGGTCGCCCGGGCGCTCGCATCCGCCCATGCGGCGGGCGTGGTCCACCGGGACATCAAGTCGCACAACGTCCTGGTCACGCCGGACGGCGTCGCGAAGCTCACGGACTTCGGCATCGCGCGGATCGTCGAGCCGGGGACGTCCGAACTCACGAAGACCGGCATCGTGATGGGCTCCAGCGACTACCTTGCTCCGGAGCAAGCAGAGGGCCGCGACGTCGACGCCCGCGGCGACGTCTACTCGCTGGGCGTGGTGCTGTTCGAGGCGCTCACCGGCCGTCTGCCCTTCGTCGGCGACAACGCCGTGGCCGTGGCGACCAAGCACGTCTACGAGACCCCGCCCGATCCGCGCCGGATCGTGAAGGACGTGCCGCCCGACGTCGCCGAGACGTGCCTGCATGCCCTCAAGAAGCGTCCGTCGGAGCGCTTCCCAAGCGCAGCGGCGTTCGCGAGCGCGCTGGAGGGACGCCCCGGCGGCACCCTGGTCGCCTACGACGAGCCGGACACCGGGCGGATGCGCACCGTTCGTCCCCGGCGTTCGCGCCGACCGCTCGCCATCGTCGTGAGCGTCGCGGTGCTCGCCGGCGCCGGGGCCGCCGCCGCCTGGCAGCTGGGCGCGTTCGACGTCGCCACCGGCGGCGCCGCAAGCGGCCCCACTCGCCCGCTCGCGTTCACCCTCGCCGATCACGACCCGTTCGGCAGCGACGGCACCCAGGAGAACCCCAACCTCGTCCCGCTCGCGACCGACGGCAACTCCCTGACCGCCTGGGAGACCGATGCGTACGCCACCGCCGACCTCGGTGGGATCAAGTCCGGCGTCGGGCTCAAGGTCACGCTCGACGCGCCCGCCAGAGTCACGTCGGTGCGACTCCAGTCCACCACGCCCGGGGCCAACGTGCAGATCCTCGGACCCGGGGATGACACGTCGGGAGGCAGGCCGGTGCTCGGCCAGGGGTCCCTCGCCACCGGCGAGAGGACGATTCCCGTCACCACCTCCGGGCCGATCTCGGAGCTCGTGGTGTGGCTCACCGAGCTGCCGAAGTCGCGCACCGGTGAGTTCCCGTACGTGGCGTCCATCGGGGAGGTCGAGGTGTCGGGGGTGGCGAACAAGTAGCGAATGGACCCGTGGGAGTCGTCGCTGCGCGAGCTGGAGGCACGCCTTGGCCGGCAGGGATCCCGGCAGCGGGAGCTCGCCCCGCGGACGCGTGACGCCTACCTGGGCGACTGCCGCCGGGTCGCCCGCTGGCTCGCCGCCCACGGGGTGCCGTCACCGGATCGGGTGAGCCCGTCGGCGCTCGACGCGTGCTTCCGTGAGCTCGAGTGGTCGACGGCGACGCGGCGCCGTGCCACGATCGCCGTGCGCGAATGGCTCGCGGGCTACTACCCGCCCAACCGCTCGCCGGCCGATCTCGTGGACGTGCCGAAGCTGGTGCAGCGACCCGTACCGCGGCTCTCCCAGGTCGAGGCGGCGGGGCTGGTCGAGGGGGTGGCCGATCCACGCGACGCGGACCCGGGCAGCGTGCGCCGCGCGCTCGTGCTTCGCAACCGCGCTCTGCTGGAGGTGCTGTACGGCAGCGGGCTGCGGCGCCAGGAGACGTGCGACCTCGTGCTGGCGGGCGTCGACTTCGAGCACGAGACGCTCCGGGTCGTCGGCAAGGGCGGCAAGGCCCGCACGGTGCCGATGACGGAGCCCGCGTGCGATGCTCTGCGGGCCTGGCTGTCGGACGGCCGTCCCCGGCTCGCGCGTGGCGCTCCGGTCGCGGCATCCCGCGCGCCCGTGTTCATCTCCCGCTCCGGTGCCCTGCTCGACGGGAGCGCGGTGTACCGCGTCGTCGCCGCGGAACTGCGCCGGGCCGGCCGGGCGGGCGGTCCCCACCTGCTCCGCCACGCGACCGCCACGCACTTGCTGGAGGGCGCCGACGGGCGCGACGGCGCGCACCTGCGGGTGGTGCAGGAGATCCTCGGGCACGGCAGCCTCGCCACCACACAGCGCTACACCGGTGTCACGACGAAGGCGATGCAGCGCGCGCTGCGCCGCGGCCACCCGCGCGGATGAGCGTTTCGGTGCAGGGATACTGGGCCCTCGTCGAGGGCTTCCTCGCGACCCGGGCGAGCACCAACACCCGGCTGGCGTACCGGCGTGACCTCGAGCTGCTCGCCGGGGCCCTCGGTCTCGCCACCCCGGGCGGGCCGGTCGCCGTGTTCGGTGTCGAAGACGATCCCGAGGCGCGGCGCGCGGCGGAGGCGCTGGCGGCGATCCCGGCCGGCTGGTGGCAGGGGTGGCGAGACGGGCTCGCCGGAACGGCGTCGAGCCGTCGCCGACGGGTCGCCGCGGTCCGTGCGTTCTGCAAGTGGTGGGGGCGGCTCTTCGCCCTGGAGAGCCCGGTGCACGACCTCGGGCCGCCCGGCGGTGTGGCCGACGCGCACCGGCGCCTCGGGCGCGAGATCGTCGCACTCGACCAGGCGCAGGTGCGGGCCATGTGCGAGGCCGCCGCCCGGCTGACCGGTCCGTTGGGGGCACGGACCCATGCCCTCGTCGAGACCCTCTATGGACTCGGGCTGCGGGCGAGCGAGGCGGCATCGCTCAACCTGTCGGACTGCCACCTGGACGACCCGGACGACCCCTACGTGATCGTGCACGGCAAGGGAGCCCGGCAGCGCGCGGTGGCCGTGCCGGCGATGGCCCGTTCCGCGCTCCTCGCGTACCTGGCCGTCGGCCGGCCGGAGCTCCGCGCGGCCGATCGGCGCCCGCGGCCCGACCAGGTGCGCCACCGCGACGCCGACGCGGTGTTCCTCACGACCCGCGGCCGTCGGATGGGCCGGGCGGCGGTGTGGGAGGTGGTGCAGCAGGTGGCGAAGGCCGCCGGGCTGCTGGAGGACGGTCAGCGGATCTTCCCGCACGCCCTGCGCCATTCGTGCGGCACGCACCTGATCCAGTCAGGGGTCGACATCCGCTACGTCCAGGCCCATCTGGGCCACGCGAGCCCGGTCACCACGGAGATCTACACGCACGTGACGGCCGCGCACCTGCGCGAGGACTTCGACCGGGCGCATCCGCGCAGCCGCCGCCGCGCCGGCTGAGCGCAAGCCTAGCCGCCGCCGGCGGGTGTGCTTCCGCCGAGCACGCCGCGGTAGCCCTGGAACGCCCGCTGCAGGATCGGCCAGCCGACCTTCCTTCGCTCGTGCCACTGCACGGTGTCCCACCCTTCCCAGCGGTACCCGGTCGTCCTGACCAGCGGCTCGCCGTCGACGGCGATGGCGATGCCGAGCGCGTCGGCCTTGCGGGTCGTGACCTTGCCGTCGGGGCCGACCACGTACAGGCGGTGGGAGGACGGATCGGCCACGCTCAGCATGCCCCAGGGCAAGGCGATCTCCAGCACCCCGTCGCGACCCATGACAAGGTGCCGATCGTCGAACGCCGGGCTGGCCGGGTCGGTCGTGCCCCACGGCATGAGCGACGCGTCGCGCAGCTCGGTCGGGTTCATGCGGCCCGACTCGGGCAACCGGTACGGGTAGTTCAGGATCTGACGCAGCCGCACCCAGGTCCCGCTCTCGGGAAGGACATCGGCGCGGTTGGTGGGGACGTACCCCTTGTTGATGCCGTACCGCAGCCCCAGCGTCTCGATCCACCCCGCGTGGTACATGCGCGCCTCGCCGCCCGGCTCGATGACCACCGCCATCTCGGCACCCGGGTCCACCCCCGGGAGGTCGGGCAGGCCGCGGTTGCCGCCCGGGCGCGCGTCGAGGCCGATGACGATCCGCTTGTATCGCCACAGGTCGGGGTTCACCTTGAGTCGCAGGTACACGTTCTCGGCGTCGCTCGTTGCGGCGACGTCGCCGAGCGAACGGGTGCCGTGCCCGATCGACGGGACCGCGGCCCACTCGCCGTCGTGCCCGTCGAGGACCACGACGTCCCTGGGGCCCGGCTCCGCCGCGATGATGCCGAAGTGCTCCTCGTTGGTGAGGACGTTCCGCCACAGCGCCCGGTTGTGGTGCGGAAGCTCGTAGTCGATCGTGTTCCAGGTGAACTTGAACCACTCGTCGAGCCACATGAACACGACGCCCCCGGCGAGTCCCTCGTCGCGGAGGTCGTGGAGCATGTCGACGACGTTCGTCGCGGCCTCCTGCTCGCTATGGCATCCTTGGTTACGGCCGAGCGGTGCGAGGTGGGCGCATCCGAGCGACGTGGGCTGACCGAACTCGGTGACCATCAGCGGGATGCCCGCGTGGTGGAGCCGCAGGTCGTGGATGTAGCCGGCGTACGGATCGAGCTTCCCGTCGCGCGGCCGGTGGTAGGTCTGGTAGTCGCGTTGCCAGCGCAGGAAGTCGGGGTAGTACGGATAGGCGTGGAAGCTTGCGAAGTACCCGGCGGGCCACGCGGGCGTCGCCTCGAGGTGCATCGCGTCGATGGACACGAGGTCCTCCTGGAAGAGCGGCTCCTCCGGGTGGCGCAGGGGATCGGTGGTGTCCCAGTTCGTGAACGTCAGGGGGACGCTCCAGCCGCGCCCCGCCTCGAGGGTGGCGAGCTCCTCGAGGTTCGACGCGATCCAGTTCTCCATCGGGCTCGCGCCCCGCTTCGCGCGGATGTAGCGGCCGCGGAACGCCGGCATGCCGCGGTGCTTCAGGTCGGTCGCGTGCGAGGCCTCGGGGTCCCACTCGATTCCGAACGACCAGCCCAGCAGCCACGGTGAGACGTCGGACCGGTAGAGGCCGCTCGCATGGCCCGGCACCTTCTCGATCACCGCGTCGCCGTGCACCACGGCCACCGCGTCCGCGATCTCCTTCGTCATGTCCCGCACCACCTGGGCGTCCCAGATGTCGCGTGTCGCGTAGAAGCGGGCCTCGGGGATCCAGATGCCGTGCAGCACGTACAGCGGGCGCCCCGGGTGACGGAGGTTGTAGTCGCGAAGCGCGTCGTAGAAGGCGGGGCCGAGGATGGTGTAGACGCGCACGACGGTGACGCCGAGTTCGCCCATCTCGGCGAACCAGCGGTCGTAGTCGGGGCGGGTGGCCGCGAGCGCGCCGGGCTCCTGGCCGGGCACGCTCGAGCCGAGGTTCACCCCGGCCCAGAAGTGCGGGACGAACGTGTCGCCCACCGCCACCCGGACCTCCTCGCCGACGACCTTCGCCGGCAGCCGCAGCCCGCCGTCGAGGATGCGCTCCGGCGCAGCGGGGAGGGCGGGCTCCTCCGGCGGCGGGATGGGTTTGGCGCGATGGAAGAACGGCACGAACGTCGCGCCGGCCGATACGAAGCCGGCGAGCAGGAAGAGACCCGCACAGAGTCCGAGGTAGGCGAACTGGGCGCTGCGCTCGCCGAGCCGCGCGAGCAGGCGCCGCCGGCGCCGCGGGCGCGCGGCGTCGGAGGAAGCCGGCGCGATCGCATCGGCTCGCTCAGGCTGGGAGGCGGGGCTGTCCACGCCCCAAACTCTTCGACCGTTTGCGGGTCGGGCTTGACCTGCGCGGGACGCCTAGTCGAGCGGGATGACCCGGGCGGTGATCCCGTCCGGACCGACCTCGAGCACCCCGACGTTGCGGCGCATCGCGTCCGCGCCGAGCTGCATGCGGTAGCGGCGCACCCAGCGGTCGGCGATGCCCTGCCACCCACGGCCCGGCGGCCTGCCGCCCTCGAGGCTTCCCCAGGGGCAGACCGCGCCCGGCGAGAAGATCAGGGTGTCGCCAACCCGCGTGACGTCAGGCTCGTGCCAGTGCCCGTAGACCACGCAGTCGGCGGGCCCGGCGGCCCGGATGAGCGATCGGTGAAGACCGGCCCGCCACGACAGCCTCCGCCGGGCGACCACGTGGGCCACGATGACCGCAGTGTCGAGCGCGAACGCCCGGCGCCCGTGGATCAGCGCGATGCGCCTGCCCGCCACGGTCACGAGCGTGGAGCGCGGCAGGACGAGCCCGTCGAGGCGGTCGTGATCGCCCCGCACCGCGACTACCGGCGCGATCCGTGCGAGCTCGTCGAGCACCCATGCGCGGGAGATGTCGCCCGCGTGGAGGATGAGGTCGCACCCGGCGAGCGCGTCGAACAGGGTCGCAGGCAGGGCGTCCAGGTACTCGCCGACGTGGGTGTCGGCGATCACGCCGACACGGGCGGAGGCGGATGGCGACGGGGACGCCACGGCAGCCGCTGCGATCCCTAGCCCAGGTAGCGGGCGCGTTCGGTCGCGGCTTCGATGCCGAGCGCCACGAGCCGCTCCACGAGCTCCTGGTAGCCGACGCCCGCGGCTTCGAAGAGCTTCGCGTACACGCTGGTGGGGGTGAATCCCGGGATCGTGTTGACCTCCAGCACCCGCACGTCGCCGCCGTCCTCCACGAAGAAGTCGATGCGTGCCATGCCGGCGCACCCGGTGGCGACGAACGCGCACCGGGCGATCTCCTGCAGACGCTCCGTCGTGGTCGGGGGGAGGTCGGCGGGGACGGTGAGCCGCATCCGGTCGGGCAGGTACTTCGTGTCGTAGTCGTACCAGTCGCTGTCGTACCCGATCTCGCCGACGGGGGACAGCATGAGCTCGTCGTTGCCCAGCACGCCGACCTCGACCTCCCGGCCGACCATCGCCCGCTCCACCAGCACCTTGGGGTCGTGGCGCAGCGCCAGGTCGAGGGCGGCGTTCAGCTCGTCGGGCCCGGTGACCTTCGAGATCCCCACGCTCGAGCCGAGCCTTGCGGGCTTCGCGAACACCGGGTACGCGAGCTTCCGGGCGACCTCGTCGCGGACCTCTCCGGGCGCCTCCGCCCAGCGCCGCGCCGAGACGGTGATCGAGTCGATGACCGGGATGTCGTGGGCGCGCGCCACGCTCTTGAAGAGCGCCTTGTCCATCGCGATCGCCGACGCCCCGACGCCCGCGCCGACGTATGCGACCCCGGCGATCTCGCAGAGGCCCTGCACGGTGCCGTCCTCGCCGAAGGGCCCGTGGAGCGCCGGGAACACCACGTCCACGAGCCGCGAGGGACCACCGTCCAGGGCGGCCAGCACGCCGGTGTCAGCGGACCCCGGGATGAGCGCGACGGGGGTCCCGTCGAGCGTCCACTCGCCGTCGCGGCCGATGAGCACCGGCATCACTTCGTATCGCTCGGGGTCGAGCGCCTTCGCGACGCTCGCCCCGGAGACGAGCGAGACCTCGTGCTCGCTGCTTCGCCCGCCCATCAGCACGGCGATCCGCAGGGGCGGCGTCACGGGCTCCCCGGGAGGGGCTGGCCGGTGCTCGTCCCGCCGGAGTCGGCGGGCGCGATCGGTCCGCTCGACACGGTGATCGTCACGGGCGTCCGTCCCGGGTCGACCTGCGTGCCCGCGGTGGGATTCTGGCCGATCACCGTGCCGTCGGGCTCCTGATCGACGACGGTCTGGGAGATGGGGTCGGGGAAGCCGAGTCCCTGCAGCTTCTGGCGCGCGGCGGCCGCGGTGTTGCCGACCACGTTGGGCATCGGGATCGTCTGCGGCACCGGAGCCGCGGCGACGACGATGTCGACGGCGCTGCCCTTCGCGACGTTGGTGCCCGCGACCGGATCCTGCGCCAGCACCGTGCCCGGCGGGCGTCGGTCGGTGGCACGCGTGGTGACCTCGCCGAGCTCGAGCCCGGCGTCGGCGAGCGCGGTCTCGGCCTCCGATCGACTCTTCAGCAGGAGCGCCGGCACGTCGACGGGCTCCGGGCCCTTGCTCACCACGATCGTGACGGTCTGGCCCTCGTTCAACCGCGACCCGGCCGTCGGCTGCTGGCGGATGACGTTGCCGGTCGTCGCGTCGCTGAACTCCTCCTCCACCTTGACGTCGAACTTGAAGCGCCCGAGCTCCTGTTTGGCGTCGTCGACGTTCAACCCGACCACCCGGGGAACGATCGCCTCCTGTCCCCCGAGGCTGACGAACAGGATCACCTCGCTGCCCTTGCTCGCGTCGGTGCCCTCCGCGGGGTCCGTGCGGATGGCGAGACCGGCGGCGACCTCCGGGTCGTTCTCCTCCCTGACCCGGACCGTGAAGCCGGCCTCTTCGAGAATGCCGCTCGCGGTCGCCTCGTCCTGATTCCGGACCGACGGTACCTCGATCTTCGCCGCCCGCCCGACGTCGGTGAACAGGTAACCGGCGAGGGCGCCGGCGAACAGCACGAGCGCGATGATCCCGAGGATGATTGGGATGCGGCGGCGCTTGGGAGGGGGAGGGGGCACAGCGGTCTTCCCGGTCGCGATCCTGGTCGGCTGGGTGGTCGGCGCGATGATGCGGGTGGGGGTTGGCGCCTCCAGGGCGGCGAGCACCTGAGTCGCGTCGTCGGGGGGCACGGGCAGCGACGGCCGCACCACCATGAGCGCCCGGCTGAACTCCTCGGCGGTGCGGAAGCGGTTGCCCGGCCGTTTCTCGAGCGCCTTCATCACGATGTCGTTGAGCTGCGGGGGAATCTGCGGGACGAGCACTCGCGGCGCGATCGGCGGCTCGTTGATCTGGCGCATCGCGATCGCGACGGGCTTGTCGCCGTCGAACGGCACGCGGCCGGTGAGCATCTCGTAGAGCAGGATGCCGACCGAGTAGCAGTCGCTCGCGGGCGTGACTTCCTCGCCGCGCGCCTGCTCCGGGGAGAGGTACTGGGCGGTGCCGATCACCGACCCGACCTCGGTCATCCCGGCGTCGTCGCCGGCGCGCGCGATGCCGAAGTCGGTGACCTTCAGGTGGCCGTCCTCGGCCACCAGGACGTTCTGCGGCTTGATGTCGCGGTGGATGACGTCCCGGCGATGGGCCGCCGACAGGGCGGCGAGGACCTGCAGCGCGGCATCGACCGCCTGACGCGGGGCGAGGCGGCCGTTCTGGCGGATGATCGCCTTGAGGTCGGGGCCCGGCAGGTGCTCCATCACGATGTAGTAGCTGCCGTCGGCCTCCCCGCGGTCGTACACCGTGACGATGTTGGGGTGTGAGAGGCCCGCCGCGGCCGACGCCTCACGGCGGAACCGCTCGACGAAGTCGGGGTCGGCAGCGTAGCGCTCGGCGAGGATCTTGACCGCGACCCGCCGGTCGAGCAGCCGATCGTGGGCGAGCCAGACCTTCGCCATGCCGCCGGTGCCGATTGGCCGCTCCAGCTGGTAGCGGCCGCCGACAACCGAGCCCGGCTCCACAGTCGCCATCAGCGACCCCCGTCCGGGGTCGGGTGTGGCGCAGGCGCGTCGGGGTGGCAGGGAACCGCCATGCCGGGACCATATTCGGGACGGCGACGGGGCCGGCGGCCAACGGGGCTCATCCGCCCACCTGGACCGCTGCCCGCATGACCTGACCGGCGATCGGCGCCGCGACGCCACCGCCGGTGCCGGAGGTGTCCTCGACGAGGACCGCGACGGCGACGACCGGGTTGTCGGCCGGGGCGAACCCGATGAACCACGCCTGGTTGCGTCCCGCCGCGCCGCTCTCGGCGGTGCCGGTCTTGCCCGCGACCTCGAGGCCGGCCAGGGCGGCGGCGGTGCCTGTGCCTTCGCGGACCACGTTGCGCATCATCGCGGAAACGGCTGAGGCCACGTCCCGCGTGGTCACGCGCCGAACCGTCTCGCTGTGGCCCTGGCGCACGATGTCGCCCGAACGGTCGCGGATGCGGCTCACGAGGTAGGGCCGCTGCATGACGCCGCCGTTCGCGATCGTCGCGGCGACCATCGCCATCTGGAGCGGCGTCACGGCGAGCCGCTCCTGGCCGATCGCAACCCGCGGTGCGTCGATGCCCTGCTCGTCGTTCGGCAGGAGCCGCCCTCCGTCGAAGCGTCCCGACGGCACCAGCATGTCGTTCGGGAGGTCGCGCATCTCGGGATCGGCGCCGAACCCGAACGCGCTCATCGTCGCTCCGAGCCGGTCGGGTCCGAGGTCCTGCCCGATCTTCGCGAACGTCGTGTTGATCGACTTCGTCAGTGCCGTCTCGAGGGTGTGGGCGCCGTAGACGGCTCCCCCGAAGTTCGTGATCGCCCGGCCGTTCACGACGAACCGGCCCGTGTCGACGAACCGCGACTGCGGGGTGTACCCGCCGGACTCCAGCGCGGCGGTCGTGGTCACGACCTTGAACGTCGAGCCCGGCGGCTGGCGACCCTGCGTCGGGCGCGACAGGAGCGGTGCTCCCGGCTGGCGGCGGATCTCGGCGAAGCGGGTGGCCACGTCGTTCAGGTCGAACGTCGGCGCGGATGCCATCGCGAGCACCGCACCGGTGCGCGGGTTGAGCGCGACGACAGCGCCGGTGCGGCCGGCGAGGGCGTCGACCGCCACCTGCTGGATCCGCGTGTCGAGGGTGAGCTGGACGTTGGCGCCACGCTTCTCGCTCAGGTTGAGCCGCTGCAGCAGCGGCTCTGCCCCGTAGCTGCCCGCGAGGTACTTGTTGAACTCGGCTTCGATGCCGGTACGGCCGAACTGTGGCGTGGCGTATCCCACGACGTGGGGGGCGAGCCCGCCGAGGCGGTAGACGCGCCGGAAGACCTTCTGGCCCCGCACGACGGTGGCCTGGCTCGTGGCGAGGACCTGTCCGTCGGCGCTGATGATCTGCCCGCGGTCGATGCGGCGCTCCCGCTCGGCGACGTACGGGTTGTCGCGCCGGCTCTCCAGCTCGCCCGCCGCGACCACCTGCCACCAGCCGAGGAAGCCCGCGAGCAGCGCGAACCCGAGGCAGATGGCGAGGTAGAGGCGCCTGATCGACCGGTTCACGCCGAGTCCCCCCGCGCCGGGAGCCGGGTGCGATGGCTGATGACCAGAAGCAGGGCGATGACCCCGAAGTTCGTCACGACGCTCGATCCGCCGTAGCTCATGAACGGCAGGGTTACCCCGGTGAGCGGGATGAGGCGGACGATGCCCGCGACGATCAGGAACGCCTGGAAGGCGAGCACCGCGGTGAGGCCGCCCGCCAGCAGCTTCGAGAAGCCGTCGTTGGCCTGAGCGGCGATCACGAACCCGCGGTAGGCGACGAGGACGAAGACGAGCAGCACGCCGATCGCGCCGACGTACCCGAGCTCGTTCGCGACCGCCGAGAAGATGAAGTCGGTGCGCAGCTCCGGGATGGGTGTGCTGCCGTCGGCGTTCACGAGGAAGCCGCGGCCGAGGCCGGGGCCGACGAGGCCGCCGTCGCCGAGCGCGTAAAGGGACTGCACCATCTGGTAGCCGAGGGTCTGCGGGTGGTCGAACGGTGAGATCCAGCTGGTGACGCGGTCGTTGATCCGCGGCACGGTGAGGTACACAAGGACCGACCCGACGGCGAACAGCCCGAACCCGATGGCCGGGTAGGCGACCCGGCCGGTCGCCAGGAACAGCATCGCCAAGAGCACCCCGACGAACAGCAGCGCGGTGCCGAAGTCGTTCAGCACGACCACCGCGACGAGGGCGGCGCCCACGAAGAGCATCACGGGCGCGAGGTGGCGGATTGGCGGAAGCGGCACGCCGAGCACGCGTGACGTCGGGATCGCGAGCACCTCACGGCGGTCGCGGAGATACCCGGCGAGGAAGATCACCATCAGAACCTTCGCGAGCTCGCCGAGCTGCACCGTCTGGCCACCGCCGATCGGAATCCACAGCTTCGCGCCGTTGATGCGCGTCCCGAAGAGCATGGTGGCCACGAGGAGCCCGACGGCGGCGAGGCCGATGAGGTACCGGTAGTGCTGGAGGACGCGGTGATCGCGCAGCAGCACGAGCACGCCGATGAAGACCGCCGCCCCGACCATCACCCAGATCGCCTGATCCCGGGCGAGCGCGGGGTCGATGCGCGAGAGCTCCACCAGCCCGATCGCCACGAGCACACCCACGAGCGGGAGGAGGTAGGGGTCGGCCTGGGGCGCGAAGGCCCGAAGGGCGACGTGGAGGGCCGCGAACACGCCGATCATCAGGCATACGGCGGGGACCGGTCCCAGATCCAGTCCGTTCGCCTGGGCCGACGACACGGAGATCGCCCCGAGCACGCCGACGACGGCAGGCCCCAGGAGGAACCCGGCCTCCCGCATCCGTCGCGAGATCATGGTTGGGCGGAACGTCCGGCGGTGGTCTTCGCCGGCGGCGGCGGCAGGGTGATCTCGGGGACCTGCGGGAGTCCGTGGTGCCACACGATGTCGACTGCCCGGTGAACCGCGTCGCCCTGTCCGTTGACGGACCGGCCGAGGGCCGCCGGCTCCGCCGCCTTGACGGTTGCGGTGGCGACGCCGGTGTCACCCCACTCGGCGAAGAGGTTGATGCCGAAGATGTCGAACGGCGCGCCGTGGTAGACGCGCACGGTGCTCCCTGGCTCTCCGTCGACGAAGTACGACCGCGAGCTGGCCCACGCGCCGAATGCGCCAAGCAGGAGCAGGATTATCGCCCCGAGCCCCAGGACGCGCCGGGTGAGCCGACCCCTCGCCGGGGTCGTGCGCTCGAGGACCCGAGGAGTGCGGGCCGGGTTCGAGGCGGCCGCGGGCGGCGGCGGGATGCCGAGCGCCTGCGTCGACTCGAGGTCCGGCGAGGTGTCGATCGCCGGGAGCACGCCGGTGATCTCGGGTGCGCCGTCGCCGGCCTCGCCGATCCGGGCGAGCACCACCGTCACGTTGTCGATGCCGCCGTGCTCGAGCGCGGCGTCGATGAGTGCGGTGGCGGCGTCCGCCAGGGTGGCGGCGCCGGCGGTGGTTTGCTCGATCAGCGCGTCGTCGACCATCGACGACAGACCATCGGTGCAGAGCAGGACGACGTCGCCGGGGACGAGGTCGAGGTGCACCTCGTCGATCTGCACGTCCGGCTCGGCGCCGAGCGCCCGCGTGATGATGTTCCGGGATGGGTGCCGGGCCGCCTCATCGGGGCTGATCTGTCCCTGACGGACCATCTCGGCGACGATCGAGTGGTCGTCGGTGACCTGGCGGAGCACACCGTCGCGCAGGAGGTACGCGCGGGAGTCGCCGACGTGCATGAGGGTCGTGCCACCGTCGTCGAGGAGCGCGGCCGTGACCGTGGTCCCCATACCCGCCCGGGCGGGGTCGTCCTCGGCCACTGCGCGGATGCGCCGGTTCGCGTCGAGGAGGCTGCCGCGCAACGCCTCGACGCTGGGGGCGTCGCCGATCGCGGCAATCGCCTCGACCGTGATCTCGGCGGCGACCTCGCCGGCCTTGGCGCCGCCCATCCCGTCGGCGACGGCGAGGAGGCGCGGCGCCGCCAGGGACCGGTCCTCGTTCTGGGCACGGACGCGGCCGGTGTTCGACGCGTGGGCGAGCTCGACGAGTCGCAGGGCGCTCGCCATTACGAATCCCAGGTGTCGCGTGTGTGGGTCACCGGCGGCCGTGCCCGATTCTGAAACAGGCTCTTACTCCTCGTAGCGCAGGATCGTCTCACCCAGGCGGATCTCGTCGCGAACCTTGAGCTGGGTCTGCTCGTCGATGCGGCGCCCGTTCACGAAGGTGCCGTTCGTCGAGCTGAGGTCCTCGATGTAGAAGAAGTGCCCCCGTGGGAACACCCTGGCGTGCATGTGCGACGCGAACTGGTCGGAGATGGGGATGCCGTTGCTGCGCGACCGGCCGATGGTCATGCCCGCCTCGAGCAGGTACTCGCCGCCGGGCGCGAGCGATGGGGACGAGGTGACGATCAGCCGCGGCCGGATGTTGACTGAGAGCTCGAACGCGGGGCCGCTTGGGCGCTCGCGCAGAGTCGAGTGCTCGACCGGCTCGGGCTCGTGGGTGGCGTCGAGGCCCGCGATGATCGGCGCAAGCGGTGCGGGCGACGGCGCCGGAGGCGGCTCCGCGGCACGAACGACTACCGGCTGGCCGCCCGTGTCGCCCGAGTGGGTGGGGCTTGCGATCGGTGGAGCGGAGATCGGCGCCGCGTCGCGCAGGTCGCGGCTGGAGGAGCGCACGATCGACCACACGAAGAGGAAGAGCAGGATCAGGAATGCCCCCTCGGCGATCAGCAGGCCGGTCTCGGTCACGTGAGGTGCTCCACGACGATCTCCGTCGTACCGATCAGGATGCGGTCGCCGTGCGCGAGCGGGTGGCGGCGGATGCGCTGCCCGTTGACGATGGTGCCGTTGGTGGACCCGAGGTCCACGAGGAAGTAGTCGAGCCCGATGTGGCGCACCTCGGCGTGCTGGCGGCTCGCGTTGGCGTCCTGAACCACGATGTCGCAGTCGCGGCTGCGGCCGAGCGTGGTCGTGCGCTGCGTCACCCGATGACGGCGCCCGTCGACGATCAGGGCCACCTCCTCCGACACGAATCCCTCGGCCTGCGCGTCGGCCGCGGAGAGGATCTGGGTTCCACTGACACCGGCGAGCGGCTCATACCCGCCCGGAGCGGGCAGTGGCACCACCTGCGCCTCGGCCACCGGCTCGGGGACGAGCTCGGCCACCGGGACGGTCGGCAGCGGGAGGGGAACCGGCTCGGCATCGCCGGGGGGTTCGAACTCCGGCTCGGCAACGGCATCGCCGTCGTCGGCCGCCGCCACCGCAACGGCACCGGATTCGACATCGCCCGCTGGCTCGGCTTCAGCCTCGGGCGCCGCCGGTTGCGGCTCGCCGTCGGCGTCCTGCCCGGCGGCCTCGACCGCGTCCCGTTCGACATCGGCCGGGGGGAGCTCGTCGGCGATCACGCCCTCCGCCGCTTCGGCGGGCGGGTCGTGGAACGGGTCGGGGTCGTCGCTCGCCGCGGCCGCGGCGATTGGAATCACGGCCGCCGCGGGCGGCTCCGGCGGCGCCGGGGGGAAGCGGGTGAGGTTGTCGAGCGCCGGGGCCTCGTCGGCGTTCGTGCTGGCGTCGACCTCGGCGGGGGCTTCCGCCGGCGGGTCGACCACACGGCATGCGATTCCGTACTCGCCCAGGCGCAGGTCGGTGTCGGTCTCCAGCCGGACCTTCGGCTGCGAGAGCAGCGTGAATCCCTCGTGGCGCGCGCGCTCGGCCACGTACACGCCGAGCTCGGTGGTCAGCGACCCCTCGAACGACGCGAACCGCTCGCGGTCAGCCGGGGAGAGGTAGACGACGTACTCGTTCGGGACGTACACGCGTGAGACGGAGACGGTCTTGTGATCCTCCATCTCGCGGGCGAGCTTGCGGGCGAGCTCGACGGGCTCGACGTGACCGCGAAACAGCCGCCCGAAGATCCGTTCGACGAACCCTCCGATGGTGTCCTCCACGTTGCGTAATGAGCTCATGCGGCAGGCAGTCGTTCCACGGTGGCCCCGCGCAGTGTGACAGTTGCCTGTCGATCCACTCCGCGTCGCAGTCGCCGCCACGGACTCCCGGCCCAGGCCACGACGAGTATACCGCCGGGCAGGAACGCCCCGGCCGCCGACTCGATGCTCCCGCCGGCCGCGCCCACCCCGACGATGAGCAGACCGACGAGCACCGCCGCGCCCAGCGCCCGAGGTACGCCCGACCGTATGCGCAGGAGTGCGGGGAAGATGAGCGCGGCAGCGGCGACCAGGCCCGCGGCGATCGCGATGGAGGGCCGCGCCTGCAGCGGCTCGGCGAGGCGGGTGACGGTCTCGATCGGCGAGACGACCCCCTCGACGCGGTCCCACACGCCGACGATCCGTCCGCCGTCGATGCCCGGATCGGCCCCCATCACGAGCTGCCAGGCGAGCATCGCCGTCACCCCCGTCAGCGCGGCCCAGGCGCGCCAGCGCCATCCGCGGACCGACCCCGCGACCGCCGCGAAGACCGGCGCGAGCCCCAGGGCCGCGAGGATCGGCGCGGTGGCCGGGACCAGCGCCAGGCGCGCCCGGGTGCGCAGGGGGAGGAGCGCAACCAGGCCGAGGGCGCCGAGCACCATCGCCAGGCCGGGGGCCGCCGTGCCCAGCGCCACCATCGCGCCGGCCCAGGCGGCGAGGGCCGCCGGCCATGGGGCCACCGCGAACGCCACGCCCGCCCCGGCCGCCGCGAACGCGATTCCTCCCGCCTGCAGGTCGGTGACCTCGTGCAGCACCAGCGCCGCGAATCCGGCCGCGCCGACCGCGGCGACCGCGGCGGGCGCGCGCTTGGCGAGCCGGCTCTCCGGACGGGTGCCGGCCTGGATCGAGGGGATCTGCGCGCGCAGGGTCCGTGCGAGCCACGCCGGCGCGGGGCGGGAACGCGGATCGACGGAGAGTCCCTCGTCGACTGCGCGGCAGAGGGCGGCCGGAAGATCGGGGCGGTGCTGAGCCAGCGGCGGCACGCGCCCGCCCGCCGCCCGCCGCAGCGTCTCGGCAGGGCTCGACCCCGCGTTCGGATTGCGCCCGGCAAGCGCCTCGTAGAGCACCAGGCACGCGGAGTAGACGTCGGCGGGCGGCCCGGTCGGCTCGCCCCGGGCCTGCTCCGGAGCCATGTAGGACACGGTTCCGACGAGTCCGCCGGCGACCGTCAACCCCGCCTCTCCCGCAATGCGGGCGATGCCGAAGTCCGTCAGCCGGCCGCGTCCCGTGCGGTCGATCAGGATGTTCGCGGGCTTGACGTCGCGGTGGGTCACGCCGCGCTCGTGCGCGTGCGCGAGACCGTCGAGCACGTCGGCGATCACCGTGACGGTCGCCGCGGCATCCGCCCCACCGCCGGCGCGCAGATGTGCGGCGAGCGACGGGCCGTCGACCAGTTCGCTCACGAGGTAGCAGGCCGAGTGATCCTCGCCGAAGTCGAGCAGACGCACGATCCCGGGGTGGGACAGCAGGCTCGCCGCGCGCACCTCGGCGCCCGCCCGGCGGGCCATGTCGAGCTCGACCGGGATCTCCTTGACGGCCACCTCCTGGCCGGTCCGGATGTCGAGCGCGCGGTGCACGACGGCAGCTCCTCCCCGGCCGAGGACGGCCCCGAGGCGGTACCGTCCGAGGACGAGCTGGTGCTGTTCGGTGGGCGAACTCACAGAGGATTCCCTTCGCCACCCCCGTGCTAGCATCCTGCGACCCTGAAACGGGCAGGACGCCACGGGCGAGTGGTGAAATTGGTAGACACGCTAGGTTCAGGGTCTAGTGCTCGAAAGAGCTTGGGGGTTCGAGTCCCCCCTCGCCCACTCTTGCATCCACTGGGGACCGAGACGACGAACACTGATCGCAGGGAACTCGGGTAGCTCGTGTCGTTCATCGACGACGACATCCTCGACGGAGACGAGGCGCCCGCAGAACGACCCCCCCGGCGCGACCCCCGCAGTCGAGGTCGCGGAGGCGGGTCGTCACGCGGCGGATCGTCGCGGGGCGGAAACGGTGGCTCACCGCTGCAGCAGCCGCGCATCCGGCTGCTGATCGCGGTCGGGCTGCTCGTCGTGATCATCCTGATCCTCGTGAGCACCATCCGAGGCTGCCAGCGCGACAAGCTCGTGGATTCGTACCGCAGCTACCTCACCACGGCGAACGCGATCGCCGACGAGTCGACCGCGCAGGGCCAGGCGCTGCAGAAACTCCTCGACAACAAGGGCTTCCTGCGGGTCGCGCAGATCCTCCCGCAGGTCACCGATCTGTCCAACCAGGCGCAGGCGCTCGTGGACCGCGCCGACAAACTCGACCCGCCGGACCGCCTCAACGCGCCGAACCGCACGCTCATCACCGCGCTCGAGTACCGGGCCCTCGGGCTCCAGCAGCTGCCGGCGGCCATCGACGCGGCCGTCAACACGAAGGACGCGGCCCAGGCGGCCATCACTCTCGCCGCGCCGATGCAGGTGCTCGCCGCAAGCGACGTGATCTACCGGACGTCGTTCGTCGGTCCGACGGAGAATGCGCTCCAGGCGGACCGGATCAAGGACGCCCAGGTCAAGCGCTCGGAGTTTTTCCCGGGGCAGAACTACGACAAGACGTCCCCCAGCGGTGCCGGCAAGGTGATCAGCAGCCTCAAACGCGTGCGGCCGTCGGGTGACACGACCGCCGGGACGACCGCCGGCACCGGCAAGCACGGCCTCGGCCTCGCGAGCACGTTCGCCGTGCGCGGCGCGGAGCGCAAGCAACTCACGGGCAACACCGTGTCCCTCGTCGGGACGACGGACATCAGGTTCGAGGTCACCGTCGAGAACGGAGGCGACTTCGTCGAATCGAACGTCGACGTGAAGTTCACGTACATCACGCCGAACAACCCGCAGGGGACGACCCAGACCCAGACGATCACCCAGATCGAGCCGGGCGAGGCGAACCAGAAGAAGCTTACGTTCCCGCTCGGGGCCGCGCCGTACTTCACCGACAAGAGCACGATCAAGGTGGAGGTCACGCCGGTGCCCGACGAGAAGGTGACCGGCAACAACAGCGCGCAGTACTCGGTCGAATTCAACCTGCAGTAGCCGGGGGGTGACCCGGTGGACAACGAGGTCGCAGTGTGGGTCGTCGCGATCGCCGGGGCACCCGGCGCGATCGCGCTGGTCCTGGCGATCGTCCTGTGGATCCGCCTTCGGCGCGTCCGGGCGGACCAGCGGGTCCTCCTGCCCGACGGGACCTCCGGCGGCGTCGTCGAACGGCAGGCGGCGCTCGCGCGCTCGCTCGAGCGGCTGGGCGAGCGGATCGACGATCTGCGGGCCGAGGTGGCGCGGTTGACCGAGCACACGAACGCCGGGCTCCGCGGCGCGCTGCGCTTCCAGGGGATCGTCCGGTACGACGCCTACCGGGACATGGGCGGCCAGCAGTCGTGGTCCATGGCGATCCTGAACGCGCAAGGGGAGGGGGCCATCATCACCTCGCTCCACGCCCGCGACCACGCCCGCGTGTACCTCAAGGAGGTCATGGGTGGCGCCTCAGCGCAGCGGCTCTCCCCGGAGGAGGAGCGCGCCCTCGCCGCGGCGCGCAACGACCCGGCGCCGTCCATCTCACCCGCGACGCCGCCGGCATGAAAGTCGGTTACCTCGGTCCGCCCGGGACGTTCGCAGAGGAGGCGCTGCTGCGCCTCGTCGGCCCCGAGCCGGAGCAGCGGCTCGTGCCGTACGCGACGGTGGCCGACTGCTTCGAGGCGGTGCGATCCGGCGCGGTCCCCGAGGCGCTCGTGCCGATCGAGAACTCGATCGAGGGGTCCGTCAACCAGACCCTCGACCACCTGGCGGCCGGTGCCGGCGAGGTGGTGATCCGCGCCGCGATCGTGCATCCGGTGCGCCACCACCTGGTGGTCCGTCCCGGCCTGACGTTGCCGGACGTGCGGCGTGTCCTGTCGCACCCGCACGCGCCGCCTCAGTGCTCGGTGTGGCTCCGGGAGAACCTGCCCGGGGTGGAGATCGTCGCGGCGAACTCGACCGCGGACGCCGTGCGCATCGTGGTCGACTCGCCGGAGCCGTGGGCGGCGATCGGACCGCTGCGCGCCGCCGACATCTACGGGGGCGAGGTCCTCGCGGCCGACATCGAGGACTCCCGCGAGAATGCGACGCGCTTCGTGCTCCTCGGGCGCCATGACGTCGAAGCGATCGGGCCGGGGCGCTTCATCACGTCGATCATCTGCGTCCCGCAGCGCGACCGGCCGGGCGGGTTGCTCGCGATCCTCCAGGAGTTCGCGATGCGCGCGGTCAACCTCACGAAGCTGGAGAGCCGCCCCTCGAAGACCGGCCTGGGCCGGTACATGTTCTTCATCGACATGGAGGGCAGCCGGGCGCGCGACCTCGCGGTCGACGCCGCGATTCGCGCGATCGACGAGCAGGGCGTCGCGCAGGTCGTGTTCCTCGGTTCGTACCCAACCGGGGCCGCGTCCGGCTAACATCCGCACCGGAACGGCTCGGTCGAGCCACGATCCGGGGAGACAAGCTGGCAATGTCGCACCGCGTACTGGTGCTGAATGCAAGCTACGAACCGATCAACGTCACATCGTTGCAGCGGGCGGTCGTGCTCGTCCTGAAGGAGAAGGCCGAGGTGCTCGAGGAGGCGGCCATCCCGATACGCACGTCGGGCAGCAGCTTCGTCAAGCCGCAGGTGATCCGCCTGGTGTACCTCGTCCGCGTGCCGCGCTACGAGGCCCGCAAGATTACGCGGCGAGCGTTGTTCGCCCGCGACGGCTACTCGTGCCAGTACTGCGGCTCGTCCACCCGGCTGACCGTCGACCACGTCGTGCCGCGCAGCCGCGGCGGCGGGTCGAACTGGGACAACGTCGTCACCTCCTGCGCGCCGTGCAACTCGCGCAAGGGGGATCACCTCCCCGGCGAGATCAAGATGTTCCCCAAGACGAAGCCGCGCCCGCCGTCACCGTCGGTGTTCATCTCGGTGGCCGCGCCGAAGCGCCCCAAGTCATGGGAGCGCTACCTGGCGTCGCTCGCCGCCCAGGACAGCCGGCCTATTTCAGCCGAAGCCGCGCGGCGGTGACCGCTGCGGCGTCCTTCTCCTCGATCAGGTGGGCGTCCGTAAGCACCGCGTCGAGGTCGCCGGCGGGGATGACCACGGCACCCGCGCCGTCAGCGTAGATCCAGTCGCCGGGCAGCACGCCGACTCCGTCGATCTCGACGGGCACGTTCGCTGCGAGCGGGGTGACGTCATCGCCGGCGGCGCGGACGGTCTCGCCGCCGCAGTAGGCGACGAGGTCGAAGCCGGCGATCTCCTCGAGGTCGCGGAGGCGCCCGTCGGTGAGCAGGCCGGTGAACCCGGCCGCCTCGATGCGCGCCACCTTCTTGCCGCCGGCGAGCGCCTGGTCCTCGTGGCCGCCGCAGCCGAGCACGAGCACGTGGCCGGTGCCGGTCACCGCCTGAAGGAGCTGGTCGAAGCGGTCCTCGGCGCTGTGGTGGTCGCGGCGGTTGGGAAAGAACCGGATCGTCGCGGCCTGGCCGAACAACACCTCCCCCGGCGTCGGGGTGATGAGGTCGAGGATGTGGGCGCGGTGGTCGTGGCGCGTGGCGAGCGCGTCGCAGATCGCCGCCGCGGTGAGCCCCTCGATGTCGTGTGCCATACGCGTCTTTCGTCGGCCGGTCCGTGTCCATCCTGCCACGCCCCGCGAGGCGCGGGTTATTCTGACCCGGCGCCCTCGTAGCTCAGGGGATAGAGCACAGGTTTCCTAAACCTGGTGTCGCAGGTTCGAATCCTGCCGGGGGCATCGGGGTCAGTGGCCCAGTCCCGCCTTCACGGTGACGACCAACGCGCCGATGACGAGGGTCACGGCCGCCACCACCACCGCCCGGCCGTGCCCGTGTCCTCCGGCCCGGGCGGCGGCGAAGCCGGTGAGGCCGATGAGCGCGGCCATGAGGAGCCCCGAGATCGTGAACGCGACGTCCCTCGAGAACACCAGGAAGGGAAGGGTGGCCAGGGCCGCGACGCCGGCGGCCGCGATGACCTGCGCCGTGGCACTGAGTCGCGTGGAACGGTGCGGCCGCCCCTGCGCGAAGATCCTGGCCGAGACGTCGAAGGCGAAGACATGCGCAAGGGCCAGGCCGATCGCGGTGCCCCAGATCGCCGCAACCGTTGCGTCGGCGCCGACCCCGCCGCTGTCGAGGGCACCGGCCTCGGCGAGGGTCACGATCGCGAGGTAGAGGGCCATCGTGACGCCCTCGCGCTCGGCCTCGATGCGCGCCTCGGTCCGAGGCGCGGTCGAATCTGCCCGGTCGGTCACGATCGCCGCTCAGCCGGGTCCGGTGCCGCTGCGAGTGGGGCCGACCCTGAGCCGAACTACGCGAGCGCCTTCGCCTTGATCTGATCGAACTCCGCCTGCGTGATGGCGCCCGAGTCCAGCAGGCCCTTCGCCCGCTCGATCTCCGCGGCAGTTCCGCCGGCCACCGACTTGATATAGGTGTCCATGTCCTGCTGCTGCGCATTGGCCCGCTTCATGTTGCGGTCGGCCATATCATCGCCGTTGACGATGAGGTACACGAGCACGCCGACGAACGGCACGAAGATCAGGAAGATGAGCCACAGGGCCTTCTTGCCGCCGCCGACGTCGTGCCGGCGGAAGAGGTCCCCGACGATCGAGATCAGCAGCCAGAACCAGATAACCCAGGCGAAGATGATGAGCATCGTCCAGACGATGTTCAGAAACGGGTAGTCAACGTCTGCGACGATGGGTGTCAGCGACACGGTCCTTCCTCCTGGCATTCGAATGGCGTACCGCGAAGCCTTCGTGCGCGGGCCGGGGGAGCGTACATGACCCCGCTGCTTGACAAGCCGTTCTCGCTCGTCGCTCGTGCCGTTCGGCCCATCGGATGGTCGGACGGTCCTGGAGACGAACGCATGACAATCGGATCCTTCCTTCCGACGGGAGGCGTACCTCGAACCTCGTTGACTAACCTAGGACCATGATGAGAATCGCGATTGCCGGTGGCGGGATGGTGGGGCTCATGCTTGCGCGACTGCTTCGGCTGCGCGGGTTCGAGCCGATGGTGTTCGAGCGCATGGAGGAGGGCGCCTACATCCCCCGCGGGTACATGCTCGGCTACCAGGGCTTTCCGCCGTTCGAGGAACTCGGCGTGCTCCACCAGATCCGGGAGTCCGGCTGGGATATCGCTCCACGCGAGGACGGCAGCACCGTCGCGATCGCCGTGAACGTCGGCACCGTCCTGCACCTGCTCGCCCGCGACCTGCCCGTCGAGTACGAGCATGTCGTCGTCGACCTGATGCGCGACGGCACCGACCGCGTCGTCGGCGTCGTCGTCGAAGGCCCCGAGGGTCGCCGCGAGGTCGCCGCCGATCTCGTCGTCGCCTGCGACGGGATCAACTCGCCGGTTCGCGAGATGGCGGGGCTCGAGGCCAAGTTCGATCCCATCCCCGACGCGACCATCCAGTGGATGACGTCGTCGCAGAACAAGACGTCCTTCGCGATGCGGTACTTCAGCGACGGCGGGCACATCGGCACGCTCGCCTGGCCGGAGGGCTCCGCGGGGTGGCGAAGCATCGACAAGGTCGGCCGCGAGGCCGCGCTCACGCCGGGCGTCGAGGCGATCAAGCAGATGTTCATCGACCTGCTGCCCGAGTCGGAGGAAGGTATCCAGGGGCTCACCTCAGCCGATCAGATCCGCTACGGCGAGCCGCAGCTTCTGTCGTGCCCCAAATGGTGGATCCCCGGCCTCCTCCTGATCGGGGACGCCGCCCACTTCTTCGGACCCGAGACGGGTGCAAGCTCCGGCATCGGCCTGGGTGACGCCCAGGCCCTCGCCGAGGCGGTCCAACAGAACCCGGACGACCCGGATGCCGCCTGCGCCAACTTCGAGATGTGGCGCGCACCCGCCGTCCGGCCCCTCGAGGCGATGGACCCGAGCCGCCAGCGGATGCTGACCTACGGGCAGATCCAGCCCCGCCCCGAGGAGCGCTGGCCCCCGGCGGAGTAACCGGGGCCGGTCAGGGGGTCACGGGGAGCGCCAGCCGGTCGGCGATCCACTTGGACTGCCACGCGCGCTCGGCATCGTGGGCGGCCGCGTAGCTCTGCCCCGCCTCCTCCGCGACGACACCGGCGGCGTGCGCCGCGATGTACCCGGCCGTGCACGGGTTGCAGCCCGCACCGGTGGCGAGCTCGGGGCGACGGGTGAGGCAGGCGTCGATGAACGCGGCCGCCGCGTCAGCATCCCACGCAGGGACCCGCTCGACGACGCGCCCCCGCGCCGCCGCGGTGGAATAGGTCCGCTCGGTCAGCTCCCCGTCCAGCTCGACGGTCCAGAGCGCCTGCGAAGCCCAGTACGGAAGGTCGGCGGCCCCGTAGGCGACAACGCCGCCCCGCGGCGCAGTCCACTCGCCCGGACGCCACGCGGCGCCGGTCAGCGGGTCGCTCCCGCCTGAGCGGAGGAACCGGTAGCGCGTCAGGCGAAGAGCTCCCGGAACGCGGCGACGAGACCGTCGCGCTGAAGGTCGGGGATCTTCGCGTCCCCCAGCGCGCCCGCCGCGCCGATCGTGAGCCGCATCTGCTCGAGGTACGCGACGCAGGGCTCGCAGATCGCGAGGTGCGTCTCGAACCGCTCCCGGTCACCGGGCGTCAGCTGGCCTTCGAGGTAGTCGGTCACGAGCTCGACCACCTCGCGGCAGGTCGGCAACTCCTCACGCACTTTCCGTTCGCCCAACGTCCCTCCATCCGGGAGTCATCCATGCACGGCCTGCCGGGAACGGTGGGGCTTCCCGAGCCGCCCTCCGCAAACACGTTACGTGAGCGGAGCGTTCCTGTCGTTCCCGTCCCGCCAGACCCGCCGGCGTTTCACTCACCGGTCTCCCGGCGGGCGGGACGACAGCCTCACCACGAAGCGGTCGAGCGCGAGTCGCGCCGCACGGGCGCTCCACTCGTCGGCGCTGCGCCGCCTCGGATCGCGCGGCCGGGCCGGGAAGCCGAATGAGATCACGATGATCGGGGTCTCGTCGTCGTCGACGCCGAGCGCGGTCCGGGCAACGCCGCCGTCCGCGATGCCGTTCGGACAGGACGCGACACCCTCCGACCAGGCGGCGAGCATCATGTTCTGGGCCGCCCGGCCCGCGTCGAACCCGCCGAGCGTGCTGCCACCGAGACGAACGGCGATCGCAACCGCGACCGCGGCACTCGCGACCGTCCGCGGAACGTAGACGCAACGGGCGAGCTCCGCGCGATCCGCGGGATCCTCGGCGACGAAGAACCGCCACGGCTGCCGATTCCGCGCGCTGCCCGTGAGGCGGCCGGCGTCGAGGATCCGGTCGAGCACGTCGGCGGGAACGGGCCGAGGGTCGAAGTCGCGATGATCGCGCTTGCTCGCGATCGCCAAGCGGACGTCCAACATCGGCGGCCTCACAAGTCGGGGACCCTCAACGATACGACGGGCGGCCGCCGCGGGCGCGCGGTTCGGGCATCATGAGGACGTTCCGGTCGATCGGATTCCCCGCGAGTTCCCGGGCGGCCCCGGCTCGACGACGTCCCGAGGTGCATGCCACATGGAACCAGCCAATTACCAGCACATCGCCGTCTGCGTCGACCGGTCGGAAGCCGCCCAGGAGGCCCTGGACGAGGCTCGCCGCCTGCGGGCCGCAGCCGGGCCGGGCAAGCTCAGCCTCGTCCACGTCGCGCCGTGGCCGCTCCTCTACACCGGCGAGGCGGGCGCGTGGGCGCCGGATCCCGAAGACATCGAGTCCGCCGCGCGAACCTGGCTGGACGGGGTGGTCGCCGGCGTCCCCGAGGGCGAGGGCGTGCTCCTCGACGGGTATCCACCCGCCGCCGTCTGCGCATGGGCGGAGGACACCGGCGTCGACCTCATCGTCGCGGCGTCGCACCGGGGCCTGGTGGAGCGGGTCCTCCTCGGGAGCTTCGCCGCCTACCTCGTTCGTCACAGTCCCTGCTCGGTGCTCCTGACCCGCCCGGTGGAGACGGCAGGCTCATGACCCTCCGACAGGTCATGCGGCAGCGGCTCCTCACCGCGACTCCCGACGAGTCCGCCGAGGACGCCGCCCGGGTCATGGCGGCGGCGCGGGTGCGGCACATGCCGGTGGTCGACGGCGACCGGCTCCTCGCGATGTGGGTTGCGACCGACGAGGGCACCCCCACCCGCGTCGACGCGGACCGCGTCTACCAGGCGACGCCCGACGCGGACGCGCTGGACGCCATCGGGACGATCATCGCCGGCAAGGAGGCCGTTCTCGTCTGGGACGGAGGACGCCCCGTCGGCATCCTCACCAGGGCTGACGTGTTCGAGCTCGTGCGCCGCGGGCTCGCGGGCGACCTGCACGGGATCACGGTCCCTCCGGTGGTCGTCCGGCTCGTCGGCCCGGCGGGCTCCGGGAAGACGACGCTGATCGCCCGCACCGTGCCGCTGCTTCGCCGCTGCGAGGTCGGGGTGATCCAGGTGAACCCGGCCGGAGCCGCGACCGCCCCTGCGCTCGCCGGCATCCCGGTCATCGCCGACCCCCACGCGCATTGGCGCAAGGGGCTGCGCGCCGCCGTCGAGCGTCTCGCGGGTGTCGGGTTGATCCTGGTCGAGGACCGCGATTCGCCGCCGCGGCTCGAGGCCGGGCTCGGCGAGGACGCCCAGGTGCTCGTCGTGCCGGTCGGCGACCTCGGTGGCCTCGACGATGCCACCCTGCGCCAGGCGCAGGCGCTCGTCGCCACAAAGGTCGACGACGTCCCCGCCGGGTTCGATGTCGAGGCGGCGCTGGCCTCGGTCGCACAGCGGCATCCCCGGCTCGCCACGTTCGCGGTGTCGTCCGTGGAGGACGGCGACGGACTCGCGGCGTGGCACGAGTGGATCGAGGCCCTGGCGCTCCGCCGGCACCGCTGAAACGGTCGCTGCGGGCGTTGCCGGATCCGCATGAATCTTGAATCTGAGCGGGGAGTATGCGATACGATTCCGCGGGCTGTGAAGGCAGCCCGAATGAGTGTTCTTTGCGTCTACGCGGGCGGGCGGCAGCAGTCGAACGGCCGCCGTCCCGCACGATCGAAAGAAGGTAGAAGGTGCCCGAAGGCGTTGTGAAGTGGTTCTCCGCGGAGAAGGGGTACGGGTTCATCACACCCGACGACGGTGGTCGTGACCTGTTCGTCCACCACTCCCAGATCCAGATGAACGGTTACCGCAGCCTCGAGCAGGGGCAGCGCGTCAACTTCGAGTCACAGGACGGTGATCGCGGCCCGCAGGCCGTCGAAGTCACTGCCTTGTAGCGCGGGGACCCACCCGCCGACGGGCGCCGTCCGCGGCTCACGCGGACGGCGGCTCGTCACACGAGATTGCGACGTCTCGCACCGATCCCACCCCGGCCCGCGGGCTGGAATCGACGTCATCGGAGCATGGCAATGAGGCAGGCAATGGTCTTCGTTGCTCTGGCCGCGCTCGCCGTCGCCGGCTGCGGCGGTGGTGACGACCCTCCTGCCCAGGTCGCCCTGGCTGCAGCGTGCGACGCAGGAAACGACGGGCGGCACGTCATCGTCGAGGGCTACCTCAGGTTTCCCGAGCGGCTCCGGATCTCGACGACGACCGTGATCGACATGTTCGCGGCGCCCGGCGCGGGGGGAGCCCGTCAAAGGGTCGAGTTCCCGATCGGCGATCAGCCGGACCAGCTCGAGCAGCCCCCAGCGACCTACACGCCGACCAGCCTCAGGGTCGTCGCCGCCGACGGCGCCGACGTCACCATCAACGACCGCGTCAGGCTCACGGCCCAAGTCGGACGGGACGACACGGGGTGCCTGATGCGCGAGCCGCAGGTCGAGCGCGTCGGGCCAGTGCCGTGAGTCAGGAAACCTGCTCGGGGGCGACCTTGGCGAGGGCCCGACCGAGCTGCGGGAGTCGCACGAGCGCCACGACCGCGGGAATCGTCGGAAGCCAGAATCCGATGAAGCGGTAGGCGATCACGCCCGCCAGCGCATCCTCCAGCGGGACGCCGAGCGCGTTGAGCGCGAAGGTCATCGCGGCATCGACGCCCCCGACGCCACCTGTCGGCAGCGGGAGCACGTTCGCCACGTAGCCGGTCGCGTAGCCGAGCACCACCGTCGCGAGCCCCACTTCCACGCCGAAGGCCCGAAGACTCAGCCACAGGCAGGCGATGTCGCCCAGCCAGTAGGCGGCGGCGCCGCCGAGAAGGCCCCGGTGGGCACGCGGACTGCCGAACACGGTGCGCGTCGCGAGCACCGCCGCCACGGCGCTCGCGGCGCCCCGGTGCAGCAGGTTGAGGACCTTGCTTCCCTGCTCCCGGGGGCCGGGGTCCGCCGCGAACCGCTCGGCGCGCCCGGGCCGCGTGACCCATGCCGCGGCGACCGCGCACCCGCCGACGACCGCGATCCACGGGACCGTGACCCCGAGCGGGGCCGACGACGTGACGAACAACGCCACCGCGGAGGTCAGGCCGGCGAGGCCGAACATGGCATAGAGCACCGTGTTGAGGACGAGCACCTGCACCACGCTGTCGCGCGCGGCGAATCCGAGGCGGCGGAGGGCCCAGTAGTTGACTGCCAGCCCGCCGGCCCCGGCGGCGGCGAGCAGGCGGGTCGCGCCGAGGCTCGCCAGCACGACGTGAAGCGTCACGCCCTTCCCGAGGTTGATCCTGCCGCCGAGGGCGACCATGCCGCGGAAGGCCGCGACGTACCCCCCGATCGACACCCCCTCGGCGAGGAGCGCGAGGATCAGCCAGCCGGCATGGGCCTCGGCGAGGCGATTCGTGAGCTTGGCGAATCCCGAGGCCCTGCCGATCATCAGGATCACCCCGGCCGCCAGCAGCAGGCCCACGATGATCGAGCTCACGAGCCGCCGGCGGTCGGCGACGACCCGGCCAAGTCCTTCCCGCAACCCGGCTTGATCCTCGGCGACCGGCACGTCCGGCTCGGCGTGGTCCACCATCGATCCCAATCCTCTCAGGTGCGCAGGGCGTGGCTTCCCGCTCCCGGCGGTCAGAAGCGGGCTGACCGGAGGGCTCGGCCTCCGCGCCGAACCACCGTTCCGCCTCCGCCGTCGCGACCGCAGGGATCAGGCAGGGACGGCGAGGCGGCGAGGCGTTCGGCCCTTGAGGGCGACCTCGAGCACCTCGGGGATCCGCTCGGCGAGCACGATGCGCATCTTCGCCCTCAGCTCCTCCGAGACGTCCGCGACGAGCTGCGGCTCGTTCGCCTTCGGGATCACCACGGTGCGGATGCCGGCGCGGTGGGCGGCCAGCACCTTCTCCTTGACCCCGCCGATCGGCAGGACGTTGCCGGTGAGCGTGATCTCGCCGGTCATCGCCACGTTGGGGTCGACGCCCCGGCCGGAGAGCGCGGACACCAGGGCCGTCGTGAGGGTGACGCCGGCGGACGGGCCGTCCTTCGGGACCGCGCCGGCCGGGATGTGCAGGTGGATGTCGTGCTGCTGGAAGAAGTCCTCCGACAGGTCGAGCCCGATCTCGGCTGCGTGCGCGCGCACGAACGACACCGCCGCCTGCGCCGATTCGCGCATGACGTCGCCGAGCTGGCCGGTCACCACGAGGCGCCCCGAGCCGGGCATAACCTGCGCCTCGACGAAGAGGATCTCACCGCCGGCGCCCGTGACCGCGAGCCCGGTTGCTACGCCGGGCTCACGCGTGCGGCGCTTGACCTCGTACGTGACCCGCTCGGGACCCAGGAGCTCGCGCACGGTCTCGCGGCTCACGGAGACTCGGCGCATGTCGCCCTCCGCCACCCGCCGAGCGATCTTGCGCACCACCGCGCCGATCTGCCGTTCGAGTCCCCGCACGCCGGCCTCGCGCGTGTACTCGCCGGCGATCGTCCGCAGCGCCTGGTCGGTGAACCGCACGTGCTTGGTGGTCAAGCCGTTCGCCTCGAGCTGCCGGGGCACCAGGTACCGGCGTGCGATGTGGATCTTCTCCTCGTCGGTGTATCCCGCGAGGCGGATGACCTCCATGCGGTCGCGCAGCGCCGGCGGGATGGTGTCGAGCACGTTCGCGGTGCAGATGAACAGCACCCGCGAGAGGTCGAGCGGGAGATCGAGGTAGTGGTCGCGAAACGCATGATGCTGGGCGGGGTCGAGCACCTCGAGCATCGCCGATGCCGGGTCGCCGCGCACGTCGGCGCCCATCTTGTCGATCTCGTCGATCATCACGACGGGGTTCATCGACTCCGCGTCGCGGATGGCCCGGACGAGGGTCCCCGGCATCGCCCCGATATACGTGCGGCGGTGGCCGCGGATCTCCGCCTCGTCGCGAACGCCGCCCGCCGACATGCGTGTGAACTTCCGGCCGAGGGCGCGGGCGATGGACTGGCCGAGGGACGTCTTGCCGACACCGGGCGGCCCGACGAAGCAGAGGATCGGCCCCGCCACGTCCTGCTTGAGCCGCGCCACCGCCAGGTACTCGACGATGCGCTCCTTGACCTGCTCGATGTCGTAGTGGTCGTCGTCAAGCACCTCCCGCGCCCGGCCGAGATCCAGGTTGTCCTCGGTGTAGGTGCCCCACGGCAGCGCGAGGATCCAGTCCAGGTAGGTCCTGATGACCGAGTACTCAGCGGCCGCCGACGGCAGCCGGCTGAGCCGGTCGAGCTCCCGCTCGGCCGCCTTGCGCACCGTCTCCGGCGGGTCGATCTCGGCGAGTCGCGTCCGTAGCTCGTTGATCTCGGCCTGCGTCTCGTCCGTCTCGCCGAGCTCCTGCTGGATCGCACGCAGCTGCTGACGCAGGTAGTACTCGCGCTGGTCGCGGTCCATGTCCGACTGGACCTCGCTCTGGATCTTGGCGCCGAGCTCGAGGACCTCGGCCTCCCGGTTGAGCAGCACGGTGAGCCGCCGCAGCCGGTGCTCCAGGTCCGTCGCCTCCAGAAGCTCCTGCTTCTCCTCCGTCGAGAACCGCATCGACGCCGCCACGATGTACGACAGGAGCGCCGGGTTGTCGATGTTCGCCACGGCGAGCTCGAGCTCGTCGGGGAGGTACGGCACCAGGTCGATGATGCGGCTGAAGATGCCCTGGATGTTCCGGGCAAGCGCGTCGATCTCCTTGCCCCCGCCCTCCTGCTCCGGCAGCGGCTCGACCTGGGCGATGAGGTACGGCGACGTGGCCGTGTACGGCC
Source organism: uncultured Thermoleophilia bacterium (assembly GCA_963706315.1). Lineage (GTDB taxonomy): Bacteria > Actinomycetota > Thermoleophilia > Miltoncostaeales > Miltoncostaeaceae > CALMEC01. The sequence goes on from CAVPMA010000015.1 coordinate 503,827, forward strand.
CGACCCGAACCCGATCCGCACCCTGCGCCAGGATGCGGAGCGTCCCGTCCGGGACCTTCAGCATTCGCTGCACGACCGCGACGGTGCCGACATCGTGCAGCAGCTCGGGGCCGGGCTCGGTGGCCTCGGCGTCGCGGGCCGCAACGAGCACGACCATGCGGTTGGTGCTGTCGACGACGTCGTCGATGAGGCGGATCGAGCGCTCCTCGCCGATCGACAGCGGCGCCATCGCCCCGGGGAACACGACCGTCCCCTTCAGCGGCAGCACCGGAAGCTGGCGCGGCAGCCCGCCCGGAATCGCGGTGGCCGTCTCGCTCACGGAATCCGCACGCCGATCAGGACGCGGGCGACCACGGGACGCGCCGCGAGCGGGAGGGCGATCTGCAGTAGCCCCTGCACGTAGGTCACGGTGGCGGCACCGGGATCCACCGGAGTCGCGATGCGGATGCGTCGCTCGAACGGCCCCCATTCGATCTCGGCGTGCTGGTAGACCCGCCGCCCGGCCTCGTCGGGCCGCCGCCGCGCACCGTGCACGGACAGCACGTCGCCGTCCAGCACGACCTCGAGGCTGTGCGGGTCGAGGCCGGCGACGTCGACCGTGACGTTGAGCGTGGGGGGCTTGTCGGTGAGGTAGACGTCGGTCAGCGCGCGCGCCGCGGACGACGCGCCCCGAACGCCCATGAGGTCGGCGAACAGGTGGTCGACCTCGCCGTGCAGGTGGCGGAACCCCGCCAGGTAGTCGTCGTCCGCAGCCATGAGGACCGGATCGTACCTCGACCGGCGCGGGCGGTGTCCCGGGCCAACCCGTCGACGGGCCGGGGGCCGCTCGGGTGGCCCGTCCCGCGGCGGCGGCTGCTGCAAGACTGCGGACATGGCGACGGAGGAGTCACCCACCACCGGGCGCGACCGCAACGCGCGCCTTCGCGCGGACGTGTCGTACCTCGGCCGGCTGCTCGGAGCCGTGCTCGTCGAGCAGGCCGGCCAGGGGCTTCTCGACGCTGAGGAGGAGGCGCGGGCCCTTGCGAAGGCCCTTCGGGCCGACGGAGCGGGCGAGGGGGAGCGCGACGCGGCCGACCGGGCCCTCGCCGACCTCACCGAGACCTACGACGACGCGACGCTCATCGGGGTCGTGCGGGCCTTCGCGACGTACTTCCAGCTCGTGAACACTGCCGAGCAGCACCACCGCGTTCGCCTTCGCCGGCTGCGCGACCGGGACCGGGAGCGTGAGGGACGGGTGCAGGCCGAGAGCCTGGCCGCCGCCGTCCGCGGGCTCGCCGAACGCGGCGTGCCGGCCGATCGCATGCAGGCGACGCTGGAGCGCCTCCACATCGAGCCGGTCCTCACCGCGCATCCCACCGAGATCTCGCGCCGGTCGATCCTCGAGAAGCACCTTCAGATCGCCGGCTGCCTCGATCGTCTCGACAACCAGGCCCTGTCTCCCCGCGAGCACCGGGCCGTGGGCGAGGAGCTCATGGAGGCCATCACCGTGATGTGGCAGAGCAGTGAGCTGCGCTCCACGCGACCCCGGGTGATCGACGAGGTTCGCCGCACGCTGTTCTTCTTCGAGGAGGTCCTCTTCGACGCCGCCGCGGACGTGTACGAGGAGTTCGACCGGCTCCTCGAGGCGCACTACCCGGGGCTCCGGGCGCCGGGCGCGATGCTCCGGTTCGGCTCGTGGGCGGGAGGCGACCAGGACGGCAACCCGAACTGCACCGCCGAGGTGTTGCACGAGACGCTCGAGCTGCACGAGGACGTGGCGGTGCGCTACCTGCGTGGCCGGGTGAGGGAGCTCGCGGCGGCGCTCGGGATCTCCCGCCGCGTCGCCGGGGTGAGCGAGGCGCTCGACGCGTCCCTTGCGGCCGACGCGGAGGCCATGCCCCGCGCCGCGGGTGAGATCACCGCGCACAACGCCGACGAGCCGTACCGCCGCAAGCTCTGGTTCATCTGGGAGCGCCTCGACCGCCGATCCGAGCGGCCGTATACCTCGGTGGAGGAGCTCATCGGCGACCTCGATCTCATCCGGGATTCACTCGAGGCGCACCGCGGGTCGCGCATCGCGCATCGAAGCATCGCCCGGCTCATCCGCCAGGCGGAGGTCTTCGGCCTGCACACCGCCACGCTTGACGTCCGTCAGCACTCGAGCCGGATGCTCGCGTCGGTGGCGTCCTGGGCGGGGGCCGCCCCCGACGGGCTCGCCGCGATGGACGAGAGCGAGCGCGCCGCGCGGCTGGCCGCGCTTCTCGACCCGCACGAGGATCCGCTCGCGCCAGAGGCGATCGGCCCCGGGGACGACGACCTGGTGCGGACCTTCATGGAGCTCGGCTCGGCGATCCGGCGGCACGGCGGGAGCGCGGCCGGCAAGGTGATCGTGAGCTTCACCAGGCATCCATCGGACCTGCTCGCGGCGCAATGCCTCGCACGGGTGGCCGGACTCGTGCGGCCCGGGCCAGGAGGAACGTCCAGCGACATCGACCTGGTACCGCTCTTCGAGTCGATCGACGACCTGCGGCGGGCGCCGGCCACCATCCGCGAGCTCCTCCGCACCCCGGCCTACCTGGCCAACGTCGAGGCCCGCGGCGACGTGCAGACGGTCATGGTCGGGTACAGCGACTCGAACAAGGACGGCGGCTACATCGCGGCCAACTGGGAGCTCTCGCTCGCGCAGGAGCGCATTGCCGACGTCTGCCGGCTTGCCGGGGTGCGCCTCACGCTGTTCCACGGCCGCGGCGGCACGGCGAGCCGCGGCGGGGGTTCCACCTACGCGGCGATCAAGGGCGGCCCGTCGGGCACCCTCGACGGGCGCTTCCGGGTCACCGAGCAGGGTGAGCAGATCTCGTACAAGTTCGCGCTGCCCCAGATCGCCGTGCGGAACCTCGATTCGCTCGTCGCGGCGGTGGTCGAGCGCACCGTCGAGGAGGACGAGCACTCCGGGTTCACGGGCCGCAAACGGGTGTGGGACGAGGCCATGGCCGAGATTGCGGAGACGTCGATGGCGGCGTACCGCGCGCTGGTGTTCGACGACCCGGACTTCGTCCGCTACTTCCTGGAGTCGAGCCCCATCGCCGAGTTCGACCTGCTCAACATCGGGTCCCGGCCCGCCAGGCGGGCGACGGGCGACGGCGACGTCTCCGTCGAGGCGCTGCGGGCGATCCCGTGGGTCTTCGCGTGGATGCAGAACCGGCACGTGCTCCCGTCGTGGTACGGGGTCGGCTTCGCGATCAACGGCTTCCTCGAGCGCTATCGCGGCGGCCGTGCGATTCTCGCCGAGATGTACGCCGAGTGGCCGTGGTGGCGGGCGCTCGTCGACAACTGCCACATGACGCTCGCCAAGTCGGACATGCGCATCGCCGGGCGATACGCTGCCCTGGTCCGCGACGACGCGGTCCGCGACCGCATCTTCGGCGCGGTCGCGGCGGAGCACGCCCGTACGGTGGCGGCCGTCCTCGGGATGGTCGGGGTCGACGACTTGCTGGACGACAAGCCCTTCCTGCGCCGGTCGATTGAGCTGCGAAACCCCTACATCGACCCGCTGCACTACATCCAGGTGCGACTGCTGCGCGATCTGCGCGCCGGCGGGGCCGGCCTCGAGTACCCCCTGCTCCTCACGGTGAGCGGGATCGCCGCCGGATTGCGCAACACCGGGTGACGGTGCGGCCGCTCACGCCCGAGCGTGACCGGTGGCTCACGCCCCCGGTGCGCGGCATCGGGGCGGCGAGCCTGTTCTCGGACCTCGGGCACGAGGTCCCCACCGCGCTGCTTCCCAGCTTCCTCACGAGCACCCTGGGGGCACCGGCGGCGGCGCTGGGACTGATCGAGGGCGTCGCCGACGGCCTGGCCGGCGTCGCGAAGCTCGCGGGGGGTGCGCTGGCGGACGACCCGGCGAAGCGCCGGACGACCGCCGTCGGCGGCTACACGGTCACCGCGGTGCTCTCGAGCCTCATCGGGGTGGCGAGCGCCGCATGGCAGGTCGGGGCGCTTCGCACCGGCGCCTGGGTGGCCCGCGGTCTGCGGGTTCCGTCGCGAAACGCGCTGCTGGCCGACGCGGTGCCTCCGGCGGCCTACGGGCGCGCCTACGGGTTCGAGCGCGCCATGGACAACCTCGGCGCGATCGGCGGCCCGTTGCTCGCGCTCGCGCTGGTGGCGGCCGTCGGGGTGCGCGAGGCCATCCTGCTGTCGATCATCCCTGGCCTGGTGGCGGCGCTTGCCATCGTCTTCGCGGTCCGCCACATCCCCAGGCCCAAGCGCCGCTCCCATCAGCCGCTCCGCATCCGCATCCGTCCGGTGCTGCGGGGCCGGCTCGGCGCGCTCATGCGGGGGGTCGGCGCCTTCGAGATCGGCAACATCGCGGCGACGCTGCTCATCCTGCGTGCCACCGAGCTGCTGACGCCAGGCCGCGGCGAGGACACCTCGGTCAAGATCGCGCTCGGGCTCTACGCCGGCTACAACCTGGCCGCGACCGTCGCGAGCATTCCCGCCGGCCGGGTCAGCGACCGGCACGGCCCGCGCGCGGTGCTGACCGCGGGCGGAGTCCTGTTCGCGGCGGCCTACCTCGTGCTGGCGGCGACCGGGGCGAGCATCGCCTTGCTCGTCGCCGGCTTCGTCCTCGCCGGGCTGGGAATCGCATGCGCGGAGACCGCTGAGCATGCGGCGGTCGCGGTCGAGGCGCCGGCCGATCTCCGGGGCTCGGCGTTCGGGCTGCTGGCCGCGGCTCAGAGCTTCGGGAACCTCGCGGCGAGCGCGATCGCGGGTCTCCTGTGGACGCTCATCTCACCCGCGGCGGCGTTTGTCTACGCGGCGGCATGGATGGTGATCGCGGTGGGCCTCTGGGCGGCTCCCGGCGGCGGGGTCACGGTGCCAGGCGGGTGATCCGCCACTCCGGCCCGTCGGGGAGGTACCGGAACCGGTCGTGCAGACGGCTGTCGGCGTGCTGCCAGAACTCGAAGGCGATCGGGGTGAGGCGGTATCCGCCCCAGTTCGGTGGTCGCGGGACGGGCCCGTCCGGGTACCGCGACGCGATCTGCGCGACCTCCTCCTCGAGCACGGCGCGGCTCGGGATGGGATGGCTCTGCGCCGACGCCCACGCGCCGATCTGGCTGTCGCGGTGCCGGGTCGCGAAGTAGGCATCCGACTCGGCGTCACTCGTGCGCGCGACGGCGCCCTCGATGCGCACCTGGCGGCCGAGCGTCGCCCAGTGCAGCACCAGCGCCGCCCGCGGGTTCGCGTCGAGCTCCCCGGCCTTGCGGCTCTCGTAGTTGGTGAAGAACACGAACCCGTCGGGGCCATGACCGCGAAGCAGCACCATCCGCGCCGACGGCACTCCCCGGGGGGTGGCGGTCGCGAGGGTCATCGCCTCGGGCTCGTGCACCCCCGCCGTGATCGCGCCCGCGAACCAGGCCGCGAACTGCCGGAACGGATCCGGGTCGAGGTCCCCTTCGCCCAGCGGGGGCACGGGCTCCGTTGGCGATGACATCTACAAAGCTCCCGAGCCGAACGCGGCCAGGCCGGTCACGTCCTCGCCGATGATGAGGGTGTGGATGTCGTGGGTCCCCTCGTATGTCGAGACCGACTCCAGGTTCGCCATGTGGCGAAACACCGGGTAGTCGTCGACGATGCCGTTCGCGCCCAGGACATCGCGAGCCGTGCGCGCGGTCCAGAGCGCGTGGGCGACGTTGTGGCGCTTCGCCATCGACACCTGCTGCGGCCGCACGGCGCCGCGATCCTTGAGCCGGCCGAGCTGCAGGGCGAGCAGCTGGCTCGTGGTGATGCCGGTCAGCATGTCCACGAGCTTCTCCTGCACCAGCTGGTAGCCGGCGATCGGGCGGTCGAACTGCACGCGGGTCATGGCGTAGGCGAGGGCGGTGTCGTAACAGGCCATCGCGGCGCCGATCGCCCCCCAGGCAATGCCGTAGCGCGCCTGGTTCAGGCAGGCCAGGGGCGCGCGCAGCCCCCGCGCCGACGGGAGCCGCGACGACTCCGGCAGGCGCACCCCGTCGAGGTGAAGCTCACTCGTGACCGATGCCCGCAGGCTCCACTTGCCGGACATCTCCGTGGCCGCGAGACCATCGGTGCCCCGCTCGACGAGAAAGCCGGCGATGCCCTCCTCGGAGCGCGCCCAGACGACGGCGACGTCCGCGATCGACCCGTTGGTGATCCAGCGCTTCGTGCCCGAGATCACCCAGTCGCCGCCGTCCCGGCGAGCGGCGCTGCGCATGCCGCCCGGGTTCGAGCCGAAGTCGGGCTCGGTCAGCGCGAAGCAGCCGATCGCCTCGCCGCGCCCGAGCGCCGGGAGCCATCGTGTCCTCTGCTCCTCGGAGCCGAACCGGTGGATCGCGAACATCGTCAGCGCGCCCTGAACGGACACGAACGACCGCAGGCCGCTGTCGCCACGCTCCAGCTCCTGCATCACCAACCCGTATGCGACGGCGCCGAGTCCCGGCAGCCCGTACCCCGAGAGGTTCGCACCCAAGAGGCCGAGGTCGGCCAGCCTGGGCACCAGCTCCCGCGGGAACCTCCCCAGCCGGGCGGCCGCGTCGATCACGGGAATCACCTCGTGATCGACGAAGGTCCTGACCGTATCCCGCACCAGCCGCTCCTCGTCGGACAGGAGCTCGTCGATGCCGAAGTAGTCGACGCCGGTGAAGGAACTCATGTCCGGCAGCGTAGTGGTCGATGCAGAAGAGGAGCGGTGCAGCACCCCGGGCGTCGTGCGCCCGCCCTGCGCTACCTTGATGTCCAGCGACGCGGATCGTTCTCCGCCCCCCGTACCGCGACAGGAAAGGCCTCAACCAAATGGCCGCTGAAACCACAATCGAACGCGCGATGTCCGACTACCTGTCGGTGTCCCGCCGGGCGCACCTCTACGCGGGTGCCGAGTACGAGCGCGCCGAGGCGCGTGCGTGGGAGCGGCTCCAGGCGGTACTCGACGGCTCGGTCGACTCGCTCGACCAACTCGAGGCCGAGCTCGAGACCGAGACCGCGGACGCTTCTTAGGCGTCCGATTCGGGTGGCGTCGGCAGGACGCTGAACATGTCGGGCGGGAGTCCCGGGCCGCACAGGCCTGTGTCGACCACGTAGCGAAGCCCGTCCCGGTCGTCCTCCAGGTGGATGACGAAGCAGGGGAGGCCGATCTCGGACCGTTCCGTGTAGGCGAGCACGGTGAAGGTCGTGCGCGTCGCCGTCCGGTGGCGCGTGAGTCGACACGCGTCGAGCCCGAGATCCTCCCTGTGCTGCACGACGAACGGCCCGTGAAGGCGGTGTTGGCGAATCCGCTCACCGATCTCCGGGAGGAGCCAGTGGTCGAACGGATTCATGCTCGGGCGGCCTCGCACACGACCGTCAATTCTAGACGGGGCGCCGAGGTCGGGCCCACGACCGTGGGGTGATGGAGAATGCGCGGATGCCGGAGCACCCACCGCAGCGAGAGGAGCCCGCTCCCTGGGAGTGGCTCTACGCCGCCGTCGGGATCGGGATGTGGGGCTTCACACGGAGTCGCTTCCGGGTCGAGGTCGTTGGCGGTCCGCTCCCGCAGGTCGGGGAGGGACAGCTATGGATCGCCACCCACCGCGCCGAGACCGACGTGCCGCTCCTCGCCGGGCTGCTGTTCGTCCACGCGGGCATGTGGCGGGGCGCGGCGTCTCGGGTGTGCTTCGCGGCGCGCGACGACCTGTTCCGACCGGGTGTCGTCGCAGCCGGCGTGCCCCTGCCCGGACCGCTCACCCGCCTCGTGTGGCCGTTCTCGCCGGGACCGTGGCTGCCGCGGGTTCGCGCATACCCGATCCGCCGCCCCACCGGGCTCAAGCTCGAGCAGGTCGTCGCGGACCTGCCCGGCGACACGCCGCTCGAGAGCGTGCTCGGGGCGCGGCTCATCGGGCTCCTGGACCGTGAGGGGGGAGCGCGGGGTCGCCACGCGCCGCGGACGGTGGCGGACATCCGCGACGCCCGGCACGCCCGCGTCCTCTGGGAGGACGTGCGCGAGGCCGACCTCGTCGGCAGCCGTGGCAGGGAGATCTGGCGCCATCATGTGGCCCGCGCGGCGGGTGACGTCCGCCGACTCGTCGGCATGGTCCGGGACGGGCGGCCGATGCTGCTGTTCCCGGAGGGCCGGGTCTCGCCGGACGGCGCGATCGGCCCGATCGGTGACCTGCTCGATCTCGTGGCGCGACGCGGCCGCCCCCACGTCGTCCTGCCCCTCGGGATCGCCTACGACCCGCTGACCCGGCATCGCACCGAGGTGGTCGTGGGCGCGGGCGCCCCGATCTCGCCCGGCGACGAGCCCATCCAGGTGGTGGCGGGGGCCGGTCTTCGCCGAGCTGTTCCCGTGACGTGTGGACAGGTGCTGGCGCGGTATGTCACCCGAGCCTGCGCGGCGGGTGTTGGGAGCGCGGCCGGCGCCCGGCAGCTCGCGGACGAGGTCGCCCGGGCCGCGACCGCCCAGGGCCGTCCCGTGGCGGGCAGGCTGCGCTCCACCGCGGGCCGCGCCGAGGCCGTGCGCGAGGGGTTGGCGGCGCTCGCCCGCCGCGGCTGCATCACGCTCGATGCCGACGGCCGGATCCGACTCGACGCGCAGGGCATCCATGCCGATGCCGTGGTGCAGCGACTGGCCACCGAGGACCGCGATCTGTGGCGACCGTAGGATGGCGGGTCCCATGACCGCGCGCGCCCACCCCTCCCACGGTCTGCGTTGAGCGAGCAGACGTCCCTCTTCGAGCTGGACGAGGACGCCGTGCTGCATTTCGACGGCGGCTCGCGCGGCAATCCCGGACCGGCAGCCTACGGCTTCGTGCTCGACCGGCCGAACGGGGAGCCGCTGGCGGCGGCGGGCGAGGGGATCGGCATGGCGACGAACAACGTCGCCGAGTACCGAGGGCTCATCGAGGGCATGCGGCGCGCGGCCGAGCTCGGCGTGCGTCGCCTGACCGTGCACGGCGACTCGAAGCTCGTGATCGAGCAGATGAAGGGCGCTTGGCGCGTGCGTGCCGAAGGGCTCCGTGCGCTCCACGACGAGGCTCGCGGCATCGCGCGGAGCTTCGAGTCGGTGCGCTTCGAGCATGTGCGCCGCGGCGGGAACGCGGAGGCCGACCGGCTCGTCAACGTGGCGCTGGACGAGCAAGAAGGGCGAACCGCGACCTAGAGTGCTCCCGCTGGGAAGTGCGCCACGCTTCCCGATGGCAAACCGTCGTCAGGCGGCGTCCCTCGGTCCCACCCTTACATCCTCCAGCAGTGGCGGGACACTGCGTCCTTGCCTGCCTCGGCGTTCGCTCGGGGAATGCTGGCGTGCTTCCCGGCGCGAGCAATAAGCGGCCGAAAGTGACAGGTCCGGGGCCCCGGTGGGTGGGACCGAGACCCCGGTCGAACCCCTCGGCGAGCCCCCCGGGGCGCCGCCACGGCGAGTATTGCAGGGCCCCCCGACGGCGTCGAGACGTCGATCATCGCGGTCGACGCCCGCGGGGCGACACCGCCTGCGTGCCGGGTCCACGACCGCGTCGATATTCCCGTGTCGCACCATTAGGGTCTCGTTCGGCGTTCGGGGATGCGCTCCGGACGCGGATCGCCGACCGTGTGGGGGTGATGGGAGTGGCCGACGGCGTGGGTGTGTGGATCGTCGATTCGATCCCGCTCTTTCGCAGCGGACTGCGCGGGGCGGTCGAGAACGACGAGTCGCTGACCGTCGTCGGTGAGGCGGCGTCGAGCGAGGAGGCCGCGCACGCCGGCGGGTCGGCCGAGCCTGATGTGGTGGTGCTGGAGGTCGACCTGCGGACCCGGGAGGGCGCCATGGAGGCGCGGCGGGTCAGGGAGCGGTGGCCGCGGTCGAGGTTGCTCGCCACGTCGATGACGGCGACCCCCGGTCAGGTGCGACGCGCCTTCGAGGTCGGCGCGGCCGGCCTGCTCGCGAAGACCGCCGACGGGGACGAGTTCATCCGCGCGATCCGCGCCGTCGCCGAGGGGCGCCGGTACCTCGACCCGGCCGCCGGCGCGGCCCTCGCTGAGTCGACCCGCCGGGGTCCCGTCGACCAGCTCTCCTCACGGGAGCGGGAGACGCTGCGCCTGCTGGCACTCGGGTACACGAACCAGGAGATCGCGGAGAGCCTGGTCGTGAGCGTGCGGACGGTCGAGAGCCACCGGTCCCGCGTGATGACGAAGCTCCAGGCGACCTCGCGCGCCGAGGTCGTTCGTCACGCGCTCGCCGCGGGGCTCCTCGACGACGCCTGAGCGTCAGGAGCGCGAGGGCGCCTCGCGGCTGAGGCTCTCGAGGCGGAGTGCCAGCTCGACGGCCTCGGGCTTGAGGTCGTCGGGAGCGCGATCGGCCACGAACCACGCCTCGTCGCGCAGGATCTCGAGCCGGTCCCGGGCGTCCGGGGTGCGCCGGGCCGCGTCGGCGGATGTCCTCAGCCGCACGACCATCGCCCGCAGCTCGTCCGCGGTCGGCTCCTCGTCGCGCTGTCGCCGCCCGAGAATCCACCACAGGAGGCCGAGCAGCGGGAGCTTGACGGCGAGGAACGCGACGATCACCCAGATCGTGAGCGTCACCGGACTTCCGGCGTCGGCGACCACCAGCGCGATGGTCGTCCCCATCGCGATCACCAGGCCGGCGATGAATGCGATGCCGAGCAGCCGGGCGGATCTGAGGTTGCCGTCGCGGTCGGTCGTGAACCGCGTCAGGGCCCTGGTCAGCCGGCCCGGGGTGGCGTCGGTCGCTGCCATCGACCCAGGATAGCCCGTCGAGGTACCCCGGAGCATCCCATCGGTCGGGCCATTGCGGGGCCCGCGTGCGGCGGGGTCGTCCGTGCGCGCCGGGTGCTCAGACCGCCTGCGCGGACGAGCGGATCGCCACGAGGGATGGACGTCCCTCGACCCGCAGGGCCGCCTTGAGCGCAGGAGCCAGCTCCTCGGATCGGGTCACCCGGAATCCGGCGCCACCACACAGGTCGGCGAATGCCGCGAAGTCGGGGTTCACGAGACTCGTCTGCCACACCGGCCGGATCGCCGCGACCTGCTCCCGGCTGATCTTGCCCAGCTCGCCGTTGTCGAGCAGGACGAGCGTGATGTCCATCCCGTACTTGACCGCGGTCGTGAACTCCGCCAGGTACTGGCCGAATCCGCCGTCCCCGGCCACGGCAACTACCTTGCGCCGGCCACCCACCGCAGCCCAGGCGCCCATCGCGGCCGGGAAGCCGAAGCCGATCGACCCGAGGTACCCGGACATCAGCACGTCCTGGCCGGGCCGGCATTCGAAGTAGTGGCCGAAGGCGTAGGCGTTGTTTCCGACGTCCACGGCGATGACCGCCTCCGGTACGAGCGCGTGCGACAGGGCGCCGAAGATCGCCGCCGGGTGGATCCGGTCGGCGGGGTCGGTAAATCCGGCGCGCCGAACCTTCTCCGACCGCCATCGCGCCCGGCGCGCTGCGAGCCGCTCGCGGACGTCCGGTCGCCGCACCGCCGGGAGCGCCGCGGAGAGCAGTTCGAGCGTGCGCCCGATGTCGCCCCAGAGCGCCACCGTCACGGGGTGGAACTTGCCGAGCGTCATGCGGTCGAGGTCGACTTGGATCGTCGGGATCCACGTCGCGATGCCGGTGTGATTCGAGAACGACGCGCCCAGCACGAGCAGGCAATCCGACTTGGCCATGGTCGCCGAGCCGATGGGCGTTCCGGATCGACCGAGCACCCCGCAGGCAAGCGGATGGTCGTCGGCGACGAGCCCCTTCGCCTTGAACGTGGTGATCACCGGGGCGTCGATCCGCTCGGCGAACGCGATCACCTCGTCGCGGAAGGGTCGGGCCCCGGCCCCGACGACGATCGCCGGACGCTCGGCCCCGGCGAGCAGCCCGACGGCCTCGTCGAGCTCGGTCTGCGGAGGCGCGATCGCGGTCGTCGACACCCGGCCGTTCCGGGGTCGCTCGGGAGGATCGGCCTGCCCCGCGAGCTCCTGGACCTCGTCGGGGAAGATGAGATGCGCGACGTCGCGCTGGACGATCGCGTGCTTCATCGCCAGCGCGGCCAGCTCGGTGGCGTTGCCCGGTGCGATAACGGTTTGGCTCCACTCGGAGACCGCCGCGAACGCCTCCGCGAGGGGCACCTCCTGGAACGCGCCGGGTCCGAGGACCTGGGTCTGCACCTGGCCCGTCAGGGCGAGCACCGGCGCGCGATCCACCTTCGCGTCCCACAGGCCCGTGAGCAGGTTGGTCGCACCGGGCCCCGCGATCGACAGGCACGCGGCGGGCCGCCCGGTGAGCTTGGCGTACGCGCTCGCGGCGAATGCCGCGGCGCCCTCGTGGCGGATCCCGAACGATCGCAGCCGGCCGGCCTCCTCGGCGCGGCGCACTGCGTCGGAGAGCCCGAGATTGGAGTGACCGACCATCCCGAACACCGTGTCCAGGCCCCACGTGCAGAGCGTCTCGACCACCTGGTCCATGAGGGACTCACGGTGGGCGGGGCTCGGAAGCTCCACGTAGAGCCCGTCGTCGCGCTCCTCCACGCGGTAGGGGGTCGCGTTATCGGGAAATCCGGGCGGCGGGGAACCGGTGCGGGGGTGGTACTCGTAGCCGTGCCACGGGCAGAGCACGAAGCCGTTCTCGAGCTGGCCGTCGCCGAGGGGCCCACCCTGATGCGGGCAGCGGTTGTCGAGCGCTCCGTATCCCGCGGTGGTGCGCGTCAGGCAGATCGCGCGGCCCGCTGCGACCACCGTGGTGACACGGTCGATCTCGAGCTCGCCGGGGTCGATCCGGTGCCACTCCATCGTGGGGCCGGTGCCGGGGTCGCTCATAGCACCCACGGGATGTCCGTTCGTTCCGCGATACCGCGGTCGAGCGTGATCAGGTCGGCGCGGCGCAGATCTGCGGTGCGATCGTGGCCGCAGACCCGGGCGTAGTCGACGATCATCGCCGTCGCCCCCATCAGGAACGCATGGAGGCGCGCAGCCGAGGTTTCGACGTCGAGCCGGTCCCGGAGCACGGGGTCCTGGGTTGCGATGCCGACCGGGCAGGTGCCGCGGTGGCAGGCGCGGTACTGCTGGCAGCCGATGGCCATGAGCGAGGCCGTGGCAAGCGCGACGGCGTCGGCGCCGAGGGCGAGGGCCTTCGCCATCTCGTCCGGGGTGCGGAAGCCGCCGGTCGCGATGAGCTGCACGTCGGAGACGCCGCGGTCGTCGAGCCAGCGGCGTGCCCGGATCAGGGCGAACATCGAGGGGATCCCGACGTTGTCCTTGACGTGGACCGGGGCCGCGCCGGTTCCGCCACCGAGCCCGTCGAGGGTGACCCAGTCGGCGCCGGCATCCAGCGCAGCCGCCAGGTCCGCCTCGACGTCACCGGCGGCGAACTTGATGCCCACCGGCACGCCGCCGGTGATGGCCTTGATCTCGCTCACGCGCCGGGCGAGATCCGCCGGGGATTCGATGTCGCGGAAGCGCGCCGGCGAGTGCACGTCGGTGCCGGGCGCCACTCCTCGGACCGCGGCGATCTCCGGTGTGACCTTCGCTCCGAGCAAGGTGCCGCCGAGCCCGGGCTTCGCGCCCTGGCCGATCTTGATCTCGATCGCGTCGGCCGCCCGAATGTTCTCCTCGGTCCAGCCGAAGTACCCGGACGCCATCTCGAAGATGTATCGGGTGGCGTTGCCCCGCTCGCGCGGGTGGGCGCCGCCCTCGCCGCTCGCGATCGCCGTGCCCGCGGCGGAGGCCCCGCGGGCGAGCGCCTCCTTCGCCTCCGCAGACAGTGCCCCGTAGGACATGTGGCTCACGAACACGGGGATGTCGAGGCCCAGGGGGACGTTCGCTCGCACGCCGAGCGTGACCGAGGTGTCCACCGGCACGTCCCCGAGGGTGGGCGCCCGCTCGAGCTGGGCCGGCCGGAACACGAGGTCGTGGTAGCCGGGGTAGGGGGGGCGAGGCGTGCCGGGGTCCAGCCGTTCGGACCCCATCGCCTCGACCGCGGGCCTGCCGCCGTCGGCGAGGTGGTGAACCGAGTACATCCCGCGGTCGTTCGCCCCTCTCCTGATCCAGCTGCCGAGATAGGCGTCGGGCCGGGCCGGTGCCGCGGGCACCTCGGCGGCGTCGACCTCGACGACGCCGCCGCGAACCCGAACCGGGTAGGTCGGGAGCCGATCATCCGGGTTGAAGGGCGAGACGCCGGTGCGAAGGTCGAAGTCCCACAAGTGGAGGGGGCAGATCGCCTTGCCGTCGGCGACGGTGCCGTCGCTGATCTGCCCGCCGCGGTGGGGACAGAGGTTGCCGACCCCGAACACGTCGTCGCCGTCGCGCATGAGCGCGACCTCCGCGCCGTTCACGTGGGCGAGCCGTCCCCGCCCCGATGGGACCTCGTCGAGCCCGCAGATCGCCACCCACCGGTCGGACGCGGCGGCGTGATCGTGTTCGTCAGGCATGGTCCCCCCCGGTCGTCGTCGCCCTATCCGTCCCGATTGTCGGCGCAGCGTTACAGCTGGCGGCGACGGTGTCGAGGGCGACGTCAGGGCCGCAGCGCGCGCAATGCGTTCAGGATCACGGCGACGTCGATGCCCTCCTGCAGGAGCGCTCCCGCGATCGGCGGGATGAACCCGAACGCGGCGAGGATCATCGCCGCCAGGCTCAGGCCGATGCCCGCGATGATGCTCTGGCGGGCGATGCGAAGCGCCCGCCCGCTGGCCTCGACCGCGGCGCCCACCCGGTCGACGCTGTCGACGAGCACCACGGCGTCCGCGGTCTCCGACGAGATCGTCGCGCCGGACGCGGCCATCGCGATGCCGACGTCCGCCGCGGCGAGCGCGGGCGCGTCGTTGATGCCGTCGCCGACCATGACCACCGGGCGCGCCTCGGGCCGGGCCTGGACCGTGCGGACGACGGCGACCTTGTCCTCTGGCGTCTGATCGGGGTACACGGCGTCGACGCCGATGCGTCTCCCGATCTCGTCGGCGACGGCGCGGCGGTCGCCGGTCACGAGCGCGATGTGCGCGACGCCGGCCGACCGCAGCCGTCGCACGAGGTCGCCGGCGTCGTCTCGTACGCGATCTCCGAGCGCGATCGTCCCGGCGAAGCGCCCGTCGATCGCGACCGCCACGAGCGCCTCGCCCTCGACCGCCGGCGATGCCGACGCCGCGGCTGCGCCGTCGTGCCCGAGGCCGGCCAACCATCCGGGAGCGCCGGCGGCGACGGCGTGGCCGTCGACCGTGCCCTGGATGCCCTGACCGGGGGCCTCCCGGGTGTCGACGGGCACGCTGAGCGACAGGCCGCGCGACCGGGCGGCGCGAACCATCGCACCCGCGAGGACGTGGGGGGAGAACTGCTCGACGGACCCGGCCACCCGGAGGAGCTCGTCGTCCGGGATGTCCGCCCGCGGGGACACGCGGCGCACCTCCGGAATGCCCATGGTGATCGTCCCCGTCTTGTCGAGGAGGATCGTGCGCGCCCGCCCGAGCTGCTCGACGACCTGGGAGCCCTTCAGGATGACCCCGGCGCTCGCCGCGCGGGACATCCCCGAGATGAGCGCGATGGGTGCGGCCAGGATCAGCGGGCAGGGGGTGGCGACGACCAGCACTGCGAGGGCCCGCACGCCATCGCCCGAGAGCGCCGCGGCGGCGATTGCGATGACCAGCGTCACCGGCAGCAGCACGGCGGCGTACCGGTCGGCCATCCGCAGGAACGGCGCCCGCGCGGCCTCCGACTGGCGTACCAGGCGGACGATCGCAGCGTAGGCGCTCTCCGACGCGACGCGAGTGGCGCGAAACTCGAACGGGGGTCCCGCGTTCGTGACGCCGCTCCTCACGGGCTCACCCGGTCCGTGCTCCACGGGAAGCGGCTCACCGGTGAGCGCCGACTCGTCGAGCACCGCGACATCCGAGGTCACGAGGCCGTCGACCGGCACCACCTCGCCGGTGCGCACGAGGAGCACGTCGCCGGCGACGACCGCCTCAACCGGCACCTCTTCGAGCCGGCCGTCCAGGTGCCGGCGGGCGGTGTGCGGCGCGCGTTCGATGAGCAGCGTCAGCTCGCGCCGCGCACGGCCGGCCGCCGCGTACTCCAGGGCGTTGCCGCCGGAGAGCATCAGGGCGATGACGGCCCCCGTGAGGTACTCGCCGAACGCGAGCGACGCGGCCATCGCGAGGAGCGCGATGGCGTCGACCCCGACGTTGCCGCCGAGGAGCGTACGAGCGACGCCCCAGGTGAGCGGGATCAGCACGATCGCCACGCACGCGCCCCACAGCACGTTCGCCGCGACCCCGGCGCCGGCGGCGGCCAGGACCAGGCCGGTGATCACGGCGACCAGGACTCCGACGGCCGTTCGAGCGTGGTTCTCGGCGGCGAGCCGTGAGAGCCGGCGGAGCGTGCTCATCGGACGCGACCGCCCGGGGGGGCGGCGATCACGTGAGGAGATCTGGCGCACGCGGGCGACATCGGGTCCTCTCGGTTACGGGCCACCGTGCCGAGCGTACCGCGCTCCCGGCGCCCCGGCCGCCCGGTACGCGCATTGGGTGTATCGGGAGCCCTCGAAGGCGAGTACACTCGATCCGGTTACACGAACCGCTGCGCGGGGCGCTGTGCTCTCTATTCGAGGCGGCGCCCCGTGTGCGTCCGGGGGCGGATCGCCCCTCGCGGGTCCGGTCAGGGCCCGGCGGTGGACGAGACGAAGTCGGCGACCTGGCCGATCTCCCGCGCCGACAGCTGCCCCCCGAAGGCGGGCATCGCGCCCCGCCCCGAGGTGACGATCGCCGTGACGGCCGCCTTCGACGGCTTGAGCTGGTCGAGGTTCGGCCCGACCGCTCCCGTGGTTCCGGCCGACGCAAGGGTGTGGCAGCCGCCGCACCCCGCGCTGGCGAAGACCGCGGCGCCGGGTGCGGCGGGGGCTGCGGGCGCCGCCGCTGCGGACGGCTCGCTGGCGTGCATCGTGATGATGAGGCCGGAGACGAGCACCACGACGAGGCCCGTCGCGAGCCCGAGGCCGACGTTGATGCTCGGTCCCTGCCGAGCCGGACGCGCAGCCGGCGGCTCGCGGTCCTCGGTCAGGTCGGTGCGTCCACCCGCCCCGCGCAGTGTTTGCACCATGTTGATCACGAAGAGCACCTGCGCCAGGACGAGAACCGCGACCATCACGAGCGCCAGCTGGTTGAGGAGCGCGTACTCCTCGAACGGCTGGGAGAACCGGCGAACCGACCCGCGCAGGCCGTCGATCATCCAGTACGCCGAGTTGACGGTGCCCGCGAGGAACGTGAGCCAGATGTGCCACTTCGCGAGGTTGTCGCTCCAGAGGCGTTTCCCGCTGAGCTCCGGGATGAAGTGGTAGATCGCGCCGAAGATCAGGAGCCCGATGTTCAGCAGGGCCATGTGGTGGAAGTGGCCGACCACCCACATGGTGTTGTGCACGATCACATCCGCGGCGATGGTCGCGTTCACGATCCCGGACAACCCGGCGAGCAGCCACGAGACCATGCCGAGGAACAGGGCGGTCGAGGCGCCGGTCCATCTGAAGTTCGAGCGCACAACCGTGAGTCCGAGGCTGTAGAGGGAGAGGGCCGACGGGATGACGAGCGCGAACGTCATCGGCTGCATGAACGTGTTGATGAGGCCCTGGTGCGTGTGCTGCGGGTAGTCGAGGTAGATGTGGTGCGCCCAGACCAGAACGTTGGCGAGCACCGCGATCGTCCACGCGACGGCGATGATGTTGCCCGCGACGAGCGGGCGGCCGGCGTACTTGGGGATGAGGTAGTAGTAGACGGCGACGGCCGGGAAGAGCAGCAGGTAGACCACCGGGTGGCCGAACCACCACAGGACGTTCTTCGCGAGCAGGGGATCCACGGAGACGCTCGGCGCCGCGGACTGCACGATCATCTCCACGAGCAGCACGGCAAGCGGGAGCGTCGCGATGATCATGTCGATCGCGATGACGGTGAGCGGGATCACCGCGTACGGCACCGGCTTCGGGTTCGTCGCGAAGCGCCGTGGCCACAGGTAGCCGAATCCGAGGCCGAGGCCGAGGCGGTTGCCGAGCGACGAGCGCACGGCGTGGAGCGCCGGACCGACCACGATGTGCAGGATGCCCAGGCACCAAGTCACGATCCCGAGGCCCACGAGCAGCACCGAGGCGGAGAAGATCCCGGTCGCCAGATCGCTCCACTCGCCGGCCGAGTTGAACGGCAACGGGTACAGGAACACCCATGATCCGGCAAACGACATCCCGATGGTCGCCACGAGCACCCCGGCGGTGCCGACCACGAACAGCCAGAACGTCGAGCGCACCATCCACAGCCCGAACGGGCGCAGCTCGAACCCGAGCTTGGCGAGCACCCAGATCCCGAGCCCCATCACCGCGAACCCGGCCCATCCGAGGAACGCGCCGAGGCCGTGGGCGGTCATGACCGCGTAGTAGGTGTTGTCGCCGACCCGGCCGACGTCGGCGAGGCTTGATCGCAGGAGCGCTCCGAAGAGCCCCGACACGAGGAAGATCGCCGTCGACGCGATCAGGTAGCGCCCGGTCCAGAGGCGGGCGGTCCGGATGCCGTCGTTCACGGCTTCACCGTGATCTGGGCGAGCATCGCGTGGTGCCCGACGCCGCAGAACTCGAAGCACACGACCTTGTAGATGCCGGGCGTCTGGAACGTGTGGACCACGTCCTGCGTGTGCTCCGGTGCGATCTGCGCCTGGAACAGCAGTTCGTTGTCGGTGGTCATCACGCCGAACCCGTGCGTCGTGTCGACGCTCCTGAGCTGGAACTCGACCGGCGTGCCGGCGGTCACGGTGCCCGGTGTGATCTGGAAGCCGAACTGACGGGCGACCACCTTCACGACCTGCCCGTTCGGCCCCGCGCTCTCGCCGTACGGCACGAGCAGGATCGTTCCGAGCAGCGTCGAGATCAGGAATGCGATCACGATGGCGAGCCAGGTCTTCTCGCGCTCCGCGGCCTTCTTCTCGTCGAACTCCTTCGGGTCGACCCCGCGAGTGGACCGCCAGATCGCGATCGCAAGGATGAGCCCCGCGACGACGACGATCGAGTAGGTGACCGCGATCGCTGTGGCCGTCGTCCCCATCGGACGGGAGGTTCGCGATGGAGCCGCAACCCCCCATCCGGGCACGCGCGGGTCGCCCTCGTGGCGGCGCCCCGATCCCGGCTGCGGGGAACCCGCAAGCAGCGGGCGGTTGGGCGCCTCCCCCCAACCGGCTCCGGTCCTCTATTCTGCTGGGCGGATTTCGGAAGGACCCCGCGGGGCCGCTGCCGGACGGTGCGGCCCCGTTTTCGTTTTCAGCGACGTAAGGAGCACCATGACGGGCAACATCACCCCACCCGCGGGCGTCGAGATCCGCGGCCCCGAGGTCCCCGGCTTGGCCGAGGTCCTCGTACCGGAGGCGATGGAGCTCGTCGCGAAGCTGCACCGGACGTTCGACGGCCGGCGGGTGGAACTGCTCGCGAGGCGCCAGGAGCGTCAGGCCGCGCTCGACGCCGGTGAGCGGCCCGACTTCCTGCCGGAGACCGCCGATATCCGCGCGGGCGACTGGCGATGCGCGCCGGTGCCGGACGACATGCAGGACCGGCGCGTCGAGATCACCGGACCGGTCGACCGGAAGATGATCATCAACGCCCTGAACTCCGGCGCGAAGGCGTTCATGGCCGACTTCGAAGACTCGAACACGCCGACCTGGGAGAACTGCATCGCCGGGCAGATCAACCTGCGCGACGCGGTGCTCCGCACGATCACGTTCGAGAACCCGGATGGCAAGAAGTACCAACTCGGGGAGAACACGGCGACCCTCCTCGTGCGCCCGCGCGGGTGGCACCTGCTCGAGAAGCACTTCACGGTCGACGGCGTGCCGGTGAGCGGCGGAATCTTCGACTTCGCCCTCTACATGTTTCACAGCGCGAAGCCGAAGATCGCGTCAGGCAGCGGACCGTACTTCTACCTCCCGAAGCTGGAGAGCCACCACGAGGCTCGCCTGTGGAACGACATCTTCGTCACGACCCAGGACGAGCTCGGCATCCCACAGGGCACGATCAAGGCGACGGTGCTGATCGAGACGATCCTCGCCGCGTTCGAGATGGACGAGATCCTCTACGAGCTGCGGGAGCACTCCGCCGGGCTCAACTGCGGGCGCTGGGACTACATCTTCAGCTGCATCAAGAAGTTCCGCAGCCGGCCCGACTTCGTGCTGGCGGACCGCGCGCTCGTCACGATGACGACGCACTTCATGAACTCGTACAGCCTGCTGTGCATCAAGACGTGCCACCGCCGCGAGATCCACGCGGTGGGCGGCATGGCGGCGCAGATCCCGATCAAGAACGACCCGGAGGCGAACGAGGCCGCGCTCGAGAAGGTCCGCCAGGACAAGGTGCGCGAGGCGAACAACGGCCACGACGGGACGTGGGTGGCGCATCCGGGCCTCGTGGCGATCGCGATGGATGCGTTCGACGCGGTCATGAAGGGCCCGAACCAGATCGACAAGAAGCTCGAGGACGTCGAGATCACGGCGTCCGACCTCCTGGACTTCGGTCCGGAGGGGCCGATCACCGAGGCCGGCCTGCGCACCAACATCAACGTCGGCGTTCAGTACCTGGGCGCGTGGCTCGCGGGGGTCGGCTGCGTGCCGATCCGCAACCTCATGGAGGACGCCGCCACGGCGGAGATCAGCCGGTCACAGCTGTGGCAGTGGATCCACAACGAGAAGGGCGTGCTCGACGACGGGCGCAAGATCGACGTGCCGCTGTTCCGCAAGCTCCTCGCGGAAGAGATGGTGGCCATCAGGCAGGAACTCGGCTCCGGCTACGACGCCGGGCGGTACGAGGAGGCGGCACGCCTCTTCGACGAGATCTCCACGGCCGACAAGCTCGTCGACTTCCTCACGCTTCCCGCCTACGGGATGATCGACTGAATACCGGGTGCCGCCGGGGCTGAGCGCCCCGGCGGCACCGTGCGCGTCGCAACCGGCTACCGCGTCGCCGGCGCTTGACCGGGCCTCCCCGGCGCAGGATGATCGCCGGGTCCGACCGGCGAGGGAGCCGTCAGTGCTGGGGAAAGCCGCGTTGTACGACGCGTTCGGGCGCCGCTTCGAGCGCAAGGTCGGCGCGCGGCTGCGACGCGCGGAGCTCGCTCCGTCACGCGGGCGAGTGCTGGAGATCGGCGCCGGCACGGGAGCGAACCTGCCGCACTACCCGGAGGGCGTGGACGAGTTGGTCGTCACGGAGCCGGATGCCGCGATGTTGAAGCGCTTGCGGCGGCGGGCCGCCGAACGGGGTCGCGAAGCGTCCGTCGTGCAGGCGTCGGCGCAGGCGCTGCCGTTCAACGACGCGTCGTTCGACACCGTCGTGGCAACGGTGGTGCTCTGCTCGGTGCCGAGCCAGGCGGACGCGCTCCGAGAGGTCCGCCGGGTGCTTCGACCGGGCGGGCAGTTCCTCTTCGCGGAGCACGTCCGCGCCGACGATCCGCGCCGCGCCCGCAGGCAGGACCGCCTGGACCGCCCGTGGTCGTTCGTGGCGTCCGGCTGCCATCCCAACCGGGACACCCTGGCGGCGATCGAGGCGGCGGGCTTCGAGGTGCAGGAACTGGAGCGCTCGGAGCTCCCCGTGGGCCCGAAGCTCGTCCGCCCGTACATCCTGGGAAAGGCCACCGTCCCGGGCGATTAACACTGTTAATCGCCCGGGACGTTCGGCTGCCAAACGCCGATTGTTAATCGCCCGGGACGATCCCGTGGGTCATCCGCCGCGGCGGCCGGCTCGGGTGACGACGCGGATGTCGGCGAGGTCGACGACCTGCACCGCGCCCGGCTCGAGGTGGCTCGACTCGATCACGACGATCGCCCATTCGGCGCGGTCACCGCGGTGCAGCGCGTACAGGGCCTCGCCGGTGATCTGGCAGTGCCGGTCCTCGCTCCACACCTCGGCCGTCACCAACGTGTGCGGCGGGAGCATCATCAACGTCGGCGGGACCGTCTGCGGCAGCACCGCGCGGGCGGTGTCGGTCACGAGCTCGGCGATTGCGGTCGCTTGCATTGCAGCCTCCGATAGCTGGGACGAGGTGACCCCCCGACTGTACGCCCCGGCCGGGTGAAGCGGCATCAGGCCGCGCCGCGGGCGCCGACCGCGACGGCCGCCACGGCCGGCCCCGGATGCACCGCCGGGTGCAGCGCCGCCGCGAGCACCTCCAGGCTGTCGACGATCCTCGGGCCCGGGCGGCTGAAGAACGCGTTGCCGTCGGAGAAGTACACGCGGCCTTCGCGCACGGCCGCGAGATCGTCCCAGCCGTGCCGGGCCTGCAGCAGCGGAAGGTCCTCGAGTGCGCGCCGGGTCGGGAAGCCGCAGCACGCCACGAAGATCACATCCGGATCGGCGCGGCGGACCGCGTCCCACGTGATCGTGCGCGACGGCGCCGCCGGCGAGCCCAGCATGTCGACGCCGCCGGCGAGGGCGATGAGCTCGGGATTCCAATGCCCGCCGTTGAACAGCGGGTCGATCCACTCGAGAAACACCACCCGGGGACGCTCCGGATCCGGGATCGCCGCCGTCCGCGCGGCGACGGCGTCGACCCGGGCTCGCAGGCCGGCCACCGCCTTCTCCGCGCGGTCGGGCCGCCCAGCCGCGTCGCCGACTGCCCCGATCGCCTCAAACACCTCCGCGAGCGTCATCGGCTCGAGGTTCACGACGGGAGGGTTCCCCGGCAGCCGGCACGCCGCATCGAGCACCTCCGCCTCCGCGACCGCGCAGACGTCGCACAGCGCCTGCGTCACGATCAGGTCGGGCGCGAGGTCGGTGAGCACGTCCAGGTCGAGGTGGTAGAGGGCCCGCTCGGTGGTGAGCCGCTCGCGCACCAGCGCATCGATCCGGCCGCTCGAGGCGTCGTGCGGGATGAGCGTCCGCGTGACCTTGGGCAGCTCACGGACGAACGGCGGGTGATCGCACTCGTGCGTCACCCCGACCAACTCGTCGCCGAGCCCGAGGATGCACACGATCTCGGTGGCGCTCGGCAGCAGGCTCACGATCCGCACCCGGCGAATGTACCCGGCCGGTCGCGGGCTCGCCGGCCGTACCGCCGGTGGTCGGACGCAGACGCGCGTCGAGCCCCGGTGGGCGGGGCTCGACGCGTCCTGCGGTCGTGGTGGACTGGACTACTCGTACTGCAGTGCCCGCAGCACGTCGAGGCGGGCGGCGCGGCGGCCGGGAGCGACCGCCGCCAGGATCCCGGCGCTGATGGCCAACCACGTCAGCGTGAGGAGCCCGGTGATCGGAAGCGAGAACCCGACGTCGTAGTCGCCGAGCGCCCGTGTCACGAGGGCGGCCAGTCCGATCCCGATCGGCAGACCCATGACCGCCCCGATGAGCGCGGTCGTCACGCTCTCCGACCGGATCATCCGGCGGACCTGGCGGCGGCTCATCCCCACCGCGCGCAGCAGGCCGAGCTCCCGGGTGCGCTCGATGACCGCGAGCGCCAGGGTGTTGATCATTCCGAACATGCTCACGACCACCGACAGCGCGAGGAGGACGTAGAGCAGGTTCAGGAGCGTGTCGATGTCCTTCGCCCGCTCCTCGACGAACGCCGCAGACGTCTGTGCGTTTCCGTCGGGGTACGCGCCCAGCGCCGCCGTGAGGGAATCCACGCCGGCCTTGTCGCCGCCGGCCATCCTGGCGAGGACGAGGGAATCGGACGCCCTCGGGACGAGCGAGTCGAACGCGGTCTGCGTCATCACGACCGGACCCATGAGCGAGTCGAGCTTCTTGGGTGTGTACGTCCCCGCGACCCGGAGCGTGCCGGTCGCGCCGGACGCCGACTGCACGGTGAAGGACGATCCGACGACGAGGTTGCGATCCTTCGCGAAGTCGTGGGACACGATCGCCTGGTTCCCGCTCAGCGAGGCCAGGACGGCGTTGGACCCGCGGTCCCAGTCGAACCGGTAGAGGTTGACGATGGTGGCCGGGTCGACGCCGTTCGCGGCGACCTCGTCGGTGCCGACCTTGACGCTGGCCGAACGGACTCCGCTCACGATCTCCGCCCCGGCTGCCGTGGCGGCCGCCCGGTCGGTCCCCGGCGTGAGGTTCTCGAATCCGGTGGACTTGGAGATGACGTGGGTTGCGCTGATCTGGTCGGCCAGCGCATTGCGATCGGATGCCTTCAGGCCGGTCCCGAGCACGGCGACGAACGTCATGAGGGCGAGGCCGATCATGAGCGCCGCGGCCGTCGAGGCGGTGCGGCCGGGGTTGCGCATGGCGTTCTCGGTCCCGAGTCGGCCGGACTGGCCGCCGAGACGCGCGACCGGACCGCCGATCACCCGGGTGAGCGGACGGACGATGCGCGGCATGAGTGCCGCGATCCCGATGAAGGTGGCGAGCAGGCCGACGATCATGAGGATGATCCGGGGGCGGGTCGCCATGTCCGCCAGCAGCGAGGTGGCGAGCACCGCCGCGCCGACGATGCCGATGGCCGCTCCCGCGACCGGGGCCCGGCGGCTGAGCGAGGTGCGGGGAAGCTCCGAGCCCTCGCGGACCGCGGTGACCGGGGCGACACGGCTCGCGCGCCGAGCCGGCAGCACGCTGGCGGCCACGGTGACGAGGGTGCCGACCAGGAGCGACACGACGATGGTACGGGTCGCGAGGACCATGCCGGCCGGTCGGCAGGTCGGCGCCGAGCACGACGAACAGTGCGTTGAGACCCTTGGCGAGCCCGATGCCGGCCAGGATGCCCACGATCGAGCTGCCGAGGCCGACCACCGTCGCCTCGGCGATGACGCTGCGCATCACCTGGCGGCGCGAGGCGCCGAGGGTCCGCATCGTGGCGAGCTCACGGGTGCGCTGGGCAACCGTGATCGACAGCGTGTTGAAGATGACGAAGGAACCGACGAACAGGGCGATCGCCGCGAACGCGAGCAGGAAGTAGTTGACGAAGCTGAGGTCGCCGCTGGCGTCGTCGGACTCGGCCTTCGCCTGGTCGGCGCCGGTTCGGACCTCAACGGTCGACGGGAGATCGCGAGCGATGCTCGCGGTGAGCTCCGACGCGCTCACGCCGGGTGCGGCCTTGACGGAGATCTGGTCGAAGGCGTCGCCACGGCCGAGGAGCTTCTGCGCGGTGGAGACGTCGAACGCCGCGACGGTCGCGCTGCCGATCGACGCTGCCGCCGAAGGAGCCGGTCCCTGAGATCGTGAACGGGCGGGTGGCCCCGTCGATCTGAATGCCGATGGCTGTCACCGACGTGGAAGCCGTTCTCGCTCGCGGTGCCCTCGTCGATCACGACCTCGTTCGGGCCGCGGGCGAGCCTGCCCTCGTCGACGGACATCAGGCTGAACTGGGGTTGATCGGCGTCGAGTCCGAAGGCGAGCGAGGGCGCGCCCTTGGTGTCGATGGGCTTGCCGGCACGGTTGGTGAGGCGGGCACCGGTGTCGTCCGCCACCTGGCCGGAGGCCGCGGCGACGTCGGGACGGGCCGAGATCCGCTGGAGCTCGGAGGCCGTGATGGTCGGGGTGCCCGCGTTGTCGGCGTGCACGATGGTCTTGGGCGTCACGACCGCGTCGGCGCCCTTGTACGACTGCTGGTAGATGCTTCCGAATGCGTTGGAGATGGTGTCGGTCAGGACGTAGGTGCCGGTGATCATGGCGACGCCGATGATCACGGCCAAACCGGTGAGGACGGCGCGGAGCTTGCGCTGCGCGAGGCCCTTGAGCGCGACGGACAGCATCAGCGGGTCACCTCCTGCAGCGCCTCGAGCACCTGCTCGTGGCTGGAGGGGCCGATCATCTTGGCGATCTGGCCGTCCGCGAGGAACACGATGCGATCCGCGATGGTGGCGGCCCGCGCATCGTGGGTGACCATGAGGACCGTCTGGCCATCGAACTCGACGGCCTCACGAAGGATCTCGAGCACCTCGGCGCCGCTGCGAGTGTCGAGGTTGCCGGTGGGTTCGTCCGCGAACAGCACGGTCGGCTGCGAGACGAGGGCGCGGGCGACGGCCACGCGCTGCTGCTGACCGCCCGAGAGCTGGGCCGGCCGGTGGCCGAGGCGCTCGGCGATTCCGACGCGCGCGACGATGTCCTTGACCCGCTTCGGGTCGGGCCGAACGCCCGCGATGCGCGACGGCAGCAGGATGTTCTCCTCGGCGGTCAGCATGGGCAGCAGGTTGAAGAACTGGAAGACGAAGCCGACGTGCCGGCGGCGTACCTCGGTGAGGTCCTTGTCGCCGAGCGACGAGACCTCGATGTCGCCGATCCACGCGCCGCCCGACGTGGGGCGGTCGAGGCCGGCGAGGATGTGCATGAGTGTCGACTTGCCGGACCCGGACGGGCCCATCACGGCGAGGAGCTCGCCTCGGTCGACGGTGAGCGAGACGTTGTCGAGAGCCCGGACGGCGGCATCGCCCTGTCCGTAGCGCTTGACCAACCCGCGGGCGGCGACGGCCACCGGGGGGGCCGTGCTGGTGGTTGCGGGGGGCTTGGAAGTGAGCGTTGCGGGCACTGTGACCTCCATGGGTCGAGTGGTTTGATGTCCTGGGATCACCGTATGAGCGCCCGCCTCGCCGGCCCTCGCCCGACGTGCTGAACCGTCCGTCATCCTTGAGGAGGAGGTCGTGCGGCGCCGGATCGTCCTGAAGGCGGAGTGCGCCGGGCGAGGGTGGCCACTACGCTGGATCCATGAAGGCGCGCGCGGAACGCTTCCTCGCCCGGTGGTGGTCGGTGGTGGTTGCCGTGGTCGTCGGCGGCATCTGGTTCGTCGAGGCGGTCATCGGGCACATCGACGGCAATCAGGCGATCGCCATCGTGTTCGCGGTGCTCGTGCCGCTGGCATTTGCGTTCACCAGCAGATACCCAATGGGCGCGCCGCTCACCGTCGTCGGGCTGCTGGCCGTGCAGATCGCGGTCGACCCGGCGACGCTCTACACCGGCGAGGCCTCGGGGCTGCTGGTCGCCGCGACGGCGGCGGCGTTCGGAACGCTTCCCCGGCTTCAGGAGCGACTCATCGGCCTGGTCGCGTTGCTGGGGGGGGCCGCGGTGCTGCTCATCCGCGTTCCGGACAGCGCGATCGCCGGCGGCGGCGATCAGCGCGGGACTCAGCTCTTCTCCAACCTCGTCTTCTTCACGATTGCGTGGGCGATCGGCTGGGTCCTCGCGAGCCGCACCCGCTCGACCCGCCGCCTCCGCGAGCAGGCCGCGCAGCTCGAGGCGGAGCGCGACGCCCTCGCCCGCGAGGCGGTTGCCGAGGAACGCGGCCGCATCGCCCGCGAGCTGCACGATGTGGTGGCGCACTCCGTGAGCGTCATGACGGTCCAGGCCGGCGGCGTGCGCCGCCTGCTCCGTGCCGAGCAGCAGCGCGAGCGCGAAGCGCTCCTCACGGTCGAGGAGACCGGTCGTCGCGCCCTCGCCGAGATGCGGCGGATGGTGGGCATCATGCGCACCGACGTCGACGCGTCCGACCGCGCGCCGCAGCCCGGCCTGGAGAACCTCGACCACCTCATGGGCGAGATCCGCGAGTCGGGCCTGCCCGTCGCCCTCGAGGTCGAGGGCGCCCCCGTCGAGCTGCCGGTCGGCGTCGACCTCTCCGCCTACCGCATCGTCCAGGAGGCGCTCACCAACGCGCTCAAGCACGCCGGCCCCGCCCACGCCTGGGTCACGGTCCGGTACGCGCCCGCGGGGGTCGAGATCCTGGTGGAGGATGACGGGGCCGGGCCGTCGGCCATTCTGGGCCTCCCCGGCCACGGGCTCATCGGCATGCGTGAGCGTGTCGCCGTCTACGGCGGGACGCTCGAGACCGGCGCCCGGCCCGGCGGCGGGTTCCGCCTGCGGGCGTTGCTGCCGCTGGACGGCGCCGTGGGCGCGGAGGCCTGATCGTGCCGGTCAGCGTGCTCATCGCCGACGACCAGGCCCTCGTCCGGGCGGGCTTCCGGATGATCCTGGACGCCGAGTCCGACATCGTGGTGGTGGGGGAGGCCCAGAATGGCGAGGAGGCGGTCGGGCAGGTCCGTCGCACCCGCCCGGACGTGGTGTTGATGGACATCCGCATGCCGGTCATGGACGGCATCGAAGCCACCCGCCGGGTCCTGGAGGACGCGGCGGCAACGACGCGCGTGCTCGTGCTGACGACCTTCGACGAGGACGACTACATTCGTGACGCGCTGGCGGCCGGGGCCAGTGGGTTCCTTCTCAAGGACACCCCGCCGGAGCAGCTCGTGGAGGCGATCCGGGTGATCGCGGCGGGTGAGGCCCTGCTGTCGCCGTCGGTCACCCGCCGGGTCATCGCCGAGTTCGCCCGGCGGCCGTCGCGGGCGTCGGCCCGGCCGAAGTCGCTCGACGACCTCACCGCCCGCGAGCTCGAGGTGCTCCAACTGGTCGCGAAGGGGCTCTCGAACGGCGAGATCGCGGCCCATCTCGTGGTGAGCGAGACCACGGTGAAGACCCATGTCGCGCACGTGCTCGGCAAGCTCCGCCTCCGCGACCGCGTGCAGGCCGTGGTCCTCGCCTACGAGGCGGGCGTCGTGCAACCCGGCGACGGCGAGGTGTAGCACCAGGCCCTACAGGTGCCGGTCGAGGTCCCCTCGGGTGGGGGCGAGGCGCGCCCGGTCGTGCCAGAAGCGCGTGAGCGCCGCCTCGATGCGCGGGGCGTCGACGCCGAGCTCGTCGCTCGCCCGTCGAAACTCGAGGTAGGCGACGATCGCGGCCGCCTCTTCGCGGCAGAACACCGACAGGCGGTGGCGCGACGCGTCGTCCCAGGTCAGGGCGCCGTAGCGCCGCGGGCCCAGCAGCACACGGCCCCCCGAGCGGTGGTGGGTCGCCCCGTCCTCGGCGGGGACCTCGAGGCCCAGCTCCGAGAAGCCGTGGATCAGGGGGAAGAGCGGGTCCGCCGTCCGCAGCTCGCCCCGCACGTCGGCCACCAGGTACGCCGGGAGGTAGTGCCGCAGCCCCGCCTCCGAGAAGAACGACAGCGCCGAGGCATGCTCGTCGAGGAACCCGGGCTCGAGGGCCCGCCAATCCGCCCGCCCGGCGAAGGCGCCGACCTCGTCGAAGGGCTCGCAACCCTCGAACGAGCCCTGCAGGAAGGCGTCGCCCGGATGGTCGGACGTGAACGTGCGGTCGATGACCGCGACCAACGCGTCCCGGTCGGTCACACGGTCGCTCCGACCGGTTCGGCCGTCTCGGCGGTCACGTCGCCGTCTGCCACGCCGAGCCGGTGCTCGATCTCCGCGCGGAGGGACCAGTACCGCCCGCCACCGAAGCTCTGCCGCTCGCCGGCCGCCGCGCCGGTGCGGGTCATGGCTCCCCAGCCCTGCTTCTTGCGCACGGCCTCCCAGAGCCCGGTGATCCGCCACCAGGAGTTGAGCTGGCGGTACCCGATCGTCTCGACGATCGAGAGCATCGCGATGCGCAGCACATCCCTCCAGCGCGGGTACCGGTGGAACACCATCTCCTCGAGCATCAGCGACGAGATCGACAGCACCAGGCCCAGCCCGAGCATGATCGCCAGCATGAACGGCGCGAGGCCCGTGTTCAGCAGCCCGCCGGCCCACATGGCGATCGTGAGCACCAGCGCAAGGCCCTCCATCGCCGGCCCGAGGAGCTCGAACAGCAGGAAGTACGGGAGCGCGAGCGTCCCCAGCGTTCCGTACCGGGGGTTGAAGAGCATCGTCCGGTGCCGTGACAGCGTGTCGTAGAGGCCGCGCTGCCACCGCGTGCGCTGGCGGCGCAGCACCTTGAGGCTCTCGGGGGCCTCCGTCCAGCAGACCGCGTCGGGGACGAACTCCACCCGGTAGTCCTGCCCCTGCTCGATCATGTGCCGCTGCATGCGCACCACGAGCTCGGCGTCCTCGCCGATCGTGTGGGCGTAACCCCCGGCGTCGACCACGACGTCCTTGCGGAACAACCCGAACGCGCCCGACACGATCAGGAGCGCATTGAGGCGGCTCCAGCTGCAGCGTCCCACCAGGAATCCCCGCATGTACTCCACGATCTGGAACCCCGGGATGAAGCGACGCGGCACGCCGGCCTCGACGAGGGTGCCCCGGGCGAACCGCGATCCGTTCGCGATCCGGACGATCCCGCCGGTCGCGATCACGAGCTCGGGGCGGAGCACGAACGGCTCCACCGCGCGGAGCAGGGCGTCGGGTTCGAGGATCGAGTCTGCGTCGATCCCGCACACGAGTGGGTAGCGCGACGCGTTGATCCCGGCGTTCAGGGAGTCCGCCTTGCCGCCGTTCTCCTTGTCGATCACGATCAGCTCGGGGTAGGCCCGCGACTGGTAGATGCCGCGAATCGGCTGGGTCTTGAGCGTGACGGGGGGGTCGCGGTCGAGCGGCTCGAGTCCGTATGCCTCCACGACCTGCTGCAGGGTGTCGTCCTTCGAGCCGTCGTTGATGACGATGACCTCGAACTCGGGGTAGCGCAGGCCGAGGAGGGAGGCGACCGATTCGACGATCGCGGCCGACTCGTTGTACGCGGGCAGCAGCACCGAGACGGGCGGCGTGAGCGGGAACGTGAACATGTCCTCGCCGATGTCCGCCTTGCGGTTGAGCGCATGGTCGTACACCTCGCGGGCCGCGACGCCCGTCAGGAGCAGGGACGCGACCGCGAGCATCGCGAAGTAGAACGCCACGATCCCTGCGGACATCAGGATCGCGACGAGCAGCCAGCTCACGCGGCTTCCTCGTCGGACAGCAGTTCCCCCCAGGCGCGCGAGCCGACGCCGTCGAGCACCGCGAGCGTCGCGACGAGCTCCGCCTCTTCGCAACACGCCAGCACACTCGCCATGCGCCGCTCCAGGCCACCGGTCCGCTCGAGCCACTCGAGGCTCGCCGCCTTCGCCCGCTTCGCCCCCGGCGTGTCGTCGTGATCGCCGAGGATCCGCCAGGCGAAGTCGTCGCCCGAGGGGAGTCGGCACAGCGACTCGGCCGCCCGGTAGCTCACCCAGTAGTCGGGGTCGCGCGTCATGCTCGTCAGCACGCGCGCCGCGTCGTCGCCGAGGATCTGGCCGAGTCCGGTCGCTGCCGCCGCCCGCACGATCGCCGCGTCGTCGACGGCGAGGCGGAAGAGCGGCTCGGGATCGACTTCCACTTCGGCCGATCCCGCGATCTCGGCGATCGCCAGGATGGCGTGCCGGCGCACGCTGGGGTCGGGGTCGACGACGGCGACCATCAGCGCGGGCACCGCCGAGACCGATCGGCGCATCCCGAGGACCCGGGCGATGAGATCGCGGACGGTTGGGTCGGCGTGGGTGAGGCAGGCGATGAGGGCCGGGTCGGCGGAGGCGTCGAGGTTGAGCAGCGCGCCCGACAGGATCCCCCGCGGTACGCGCCGTCGTTCGACGGCGTCGATGAGGGCTCGGACCTCGGCCCCGGTCGCCACCCGGCCGAGTGCCGCGGCGCAGGCGTCCCGCACGCGGTAGCGCCCGTCGCGCAGGCCCTTGGCCAGCGCCGGCGCCGCGAGGCGGCTGCCCATGCGGCCCAGCAGCGCGGCGGCCTCCGCCCGCCGCCAGCTACGGTTGGTCGGTCGCGCGAGGATGCGGATCGCGTCCTCCACGTAGCCGTTCTCCTCGAGCCAGTGGACGGCGCGAGCACGGGACGGCCCCGCGAGGGCGCCCGTCGCCTCGACGACCAGATCGCGCGCCACTCGTCGCCTGCGTCCGTGGCGCGGGGCGGGGGGCTGCACCGCGTCGAGGACCACCGCGGACGGAAGATCGGCGAGCTCGCGACGGACGGGCCGGTCGAGCCGCGCCTGCACCTGGCGCCTGAGCCTCCACGACACGATGAGCAGCGTGCATGCGACCAGGATCAGGACGAACCCGAGGAGCACGCTGTACACCGCGATGGTGGTTGACGTCACGCTGGTTCCTCCACGCGCTGCGGGCCGAGGTGCTGGTTGGCGATCGCGAGCCAGAGCGTCTGGAGCGGGTCGAGGTTCGAGAACCCGGTCGCATCGTCGGTGCGCAGGATTTCGTCGAGAGTGCCGCGGACCCTTCTGGTCACCGCGGCGGTCTCCGGGGGGGCGACGAGCAACTCGCGGAGCGTGCGGCTCCAGTCCGGCGCGATACCGTCGCGGCCGGGCCGGATCCCTCCAAGTCTGGCCCGGTGGCGGGCGAGCGTCGTGTCGCCGATAAGCTGTTCGACCGCGGCCCTGGCGTCGGGCGTGGCAACGCCGATAACCGTCGGGATCGGCTGGTCGGTCGCACCCGCCAGCAGTGCCCGGAGCGCGTCCTCCCACAGCAACCGGACCGCCGCGTCCGAGGCGAGCGCCTCCTCGGCGGCCGATCGGACGCTGCCGGTCACGATGTCGGCGAACATGCCCTCGAGGTGGGTCGCGTCGACGCCGACCGGGGAGCGCCGCGTGACGGCGTCGCGTGCCAGTCGGTCGATCGCGACGGCGGCCCAAATCGGCCCCAGCACATCGACGATGCGCGACGGCGCCGCCTCCCTGAGGTGGCGTTCGACGACCGCCAGGAGCGTCTCGGGCGCGAAGGGCTTCTCGAAATAGACGTCGGCGCCCGCGTCGAGCGCATTCAGGCGATCCGTGACGCGCGTGCGAGCGCTGATCATCGCGATCGTCGGGCGCCATTCCTCCTCCTGGCGCACCCGCCGAACGACCTCCAATCCCCGCGCCAGCGGCATCATCACGTCGAGCAGCAGGCAGTCCGGCCGCTCGTCGAGCGCGATGTCGATCGCCGCGATGCCGTCGCCGGCCTCGAGGACCGTGTGGTCGGCCCGCTCGAGGTGATCGCGGATGATTGCGCGGAGAAGCTGGTCGTCGTCTGCGACGAGGATGGTCGCCAAGGTGGCTCCATGTCGCTTTGGCTGGGAGGAAGCGCTCGACGCCGCGTCCGGCGTCACCGGCTCTATCGGCGCGGGCTCACGAAAACCAAAGGGGTTCGCGGCCCCCCCGGCACCTGGGCTAGCGTTGCATGATCGACTGGTCCATCTTCCATCGCCTGAACTCCGCGCTCGTCGGTCACGACTCCATCGCCGACGCCATCGCCGACTTCTCCACCGCGAGCGTCTGGCTGTTCATCGTCGCCGTCGCCGGGCTGTGGATCGCCGGACGCCCCGGGACCCGATCGCCGATGCGCCGAGCCGCGATCGCGGCCCCGATGGCCGCCGCGATCGGATTGGGCGTCAACCAGGTGCTCTCGCACCTGTGGGAGCGCGTTCGCCCCACGTTCGCCCATCCCGATCAGGCCCATCTGTTCTTCGTGCCGCCCTCTGCCGACCCGTCGTTTCCGAGCGACCACGCAACTGCCGCGTTCGCCATCGCGTTCGCGGTGTTCTTCCTCGCGAAGCGGGTGGGTGTGGGCTTCCTGGCCGCGGCGACGCTGGTGGCCCTGTCCCGGGTCTTCATCGGCCTGCACTACCCGAGCGACGTCGTGGCGGGCGTGCTCATCGGGGCGGGCTCAGCCTGGATCGTGACCACGGCGGGGATGCCGCTCGTCGATCGTCTGGTGGATCTGGCGGGACGGATCTGGGACCCGCTGGCACGACCCGTCTGGCGCCGCCTCAGCCGGGTGCGGGTCGCGTCGCCCATGCGCTTTCGCTGAGAGGACCCTCTCGCAGCGCCCGCCGGTCGACCTTGCCGGTCGCGCCCCGCGGAAGCTCGTCGACGACGGTGACGCTCACGGGCGCCATGTGCGGCGCCAGCAGGTGCGCGACATGTCGGCGCAGCGTACCGGCGAGATCCGCCCCGCCGTGTGAGGCCTCGGCCAGGACGACGAACGCAACCGGGCGGACCAGGCCGGCGGCGTCCGGGCGACCCACCACGGCGGCCTCGGCGACGGCCTCGTGCTCGTGCAATGCGGCCTCCACCTCGACCGGGCTGACCCACTTGGCGTCGACCTTGAACAGGTCGTCGGAGCGACCGAGGTGGCGGTACACTCCGTCGTCCTCGCGCAGCATGTCGCCCATGCGGATCCACGGGCCGTAGACCAGCTCGCGGGTCTCGTCCGAGCGCCGCCAGTACCCCGAGGTGTTGGAGGGGCTCTTGATCCACAGCCGGCCCGGCGTCCCGGGCGGGACCGGCCGGCCGTCGTCGTCGGCGAGGCGCAGCTCGACGCCGGGGACGACACGCCCGATGGCGCCGGGCATCGGCTCGCCGGGTCGCGTGGAGATCACGATGTTGGAGCACTCCGAGCAGCCGAGCCCCTCGATGAGATCGACGCCGGTCACCGCGCGAAGATGGTCGCCGACGGCCGCCGGCAGGGCGTCCCCGGATGAGACCGCCAGGCGCACCCCGCGGAGCGCGTCCGGGTCGGGGTGGCGCTCCAGGAACGTCGCAAGCTGCGCCCAGAACGTGGGGACGCCGGAGAGCACCGTGACCTCGTGCCGGGCGGCGAGGTCGAGCACGCTGCGCACCGTCGGGCGGACGGCGCTCGTTACGCAGGTGGCCCCGAGTGCCAGGGGACGGAAGAACCCGTTGCCGAAGCCGAGCGACGCGAACAGGCGAGCAACGGAGTGGCAGCGGTCGCCAGGCTCCAGGGCGAGTATGGCCGTGGCGTAGCCGTCGATGCTGACCCGTAGGTCACGATGCGCGTGCATCGCTCCCTTCGGCCGCCCGGTCGACCCCGACGAGAAGATCATGTAGGCGAGATCCTCCGGGTGCACGGGCGCCACGGGCAGCTCGATGCCGTCCTCGAGCTCCGCCGGGTCCACGCGCACCGCGTCGTCCGGAACCGCCTCGTCGTAGGCGCAGACCACAACGCGGGGGTCGAGATCGCCCAGCGTGGCGGCAGTGTGGCGGCCGGACGCCTCGAGCGGCACCGCCACTGCCCCGAGCCTGGCGGTGCCGAGGAACGCCGCGCACCACGCGCGCCCGTCGGGCACCACCACGGCCACCCGATCGCCACGGCGCGCGCCCGCGTCGCGCAGGCGCCCGGCCGCGCGCGCCGACGCGTCGGCGAGCTCGTCGAAGGTCCACGTGCCGGAGTCGTCGATCACCGCCGCGTCGCAACCGCGCCCGGCCCGCCGGTGGCGCTCGACGAGCAGGTCGACCAGGTTCGCCCGCTCGCCATCCCGTGCGGCCGGTCGCCGCGCCGGCTGTGCCGGCGCGTCGCGGGCGAGGAGCGATCGGGCGAGCGCGTCCGTCGCCTCCAGCGGCACCCGGGACGGCAGGGCAAGCACGGCGTCGCTCGCCCCCGCGTCCGCGTACTCCGCGAGCCGGTCGCGCACCTCGGCCTCGGTGCCCACGATTCCCGTGGTGCGAAGCCACCGCAGCAGGCCGCCCGCCGTGGTGTCCAGCGCCTCGGCCTCGCGCGCGAGCCACCCGAGGGCCTCGCGCTCCGTCGGGTACGCGAACGCGAACGTGTAGAGGCAGTACGCGAGGGGCGGGCGTCC
Source organism: uncultured Thermoleophilia bacterium (assembly GCA_963706315.1). Taxonomy (GTDB): domain Bacteria; phylum Actinomycetota; class Thermoleophilia; order Miltoncostaeales; family Miltoncostaeaceae; genus CALMEC01. The sequence continues at coordinate 539,066 of CAVPMA010000015.1, forward strand.
CGCCGCCTGCCGGGCCTCCTCCGCGACGGCCCGACGGGCCGCCAGCTCGGCCGGGGGCAGGAACGCCGCGACGATGCCGTCGGCGCGCTCCCCGGCAAGGCGCAGGAGCCGCGGCCTGTGTGCGGCGAGCCAGATCGGCGGGCCGGGCCGCTGCACCGCGGGGGGCTGGTTCGGCATCGGCCCGTCGGGCGCGGCGGCCATCGCCCGCATCGTGTCGAGGGCGGCAACAAGTCCCGCCGTGCGCTCACCGGGCGTCCCGAACGGGTACCCGTAGGCGGCGTGCTCCAGCCGGTCCGACCCCGTCCCCAGCCCCACGACGAGCCGCCCGCCGGAGATGACGTCCAGGATCGTCGTCATCTTTGCGGCGAGCGCCGCCGGGCGGTACCTGGACGACAGCACGGCGACACCGAGCCGTGTGCGCTCAGTGATCGCCGCGAGGGCGGCGAGCGTCGTCAGCGCGTCGAACGTCGGCTCCCGCTTGTTCCGCCCGGGGGACTGGAGGTGGTCGTTGACCCAGATCCCGTCGAAGCCGAGCCGCTCGATGTGGCAGGCCGCATCGCGAAGCTCGGACCATGTCGAGCCGTACTGGGGGACGCGGATGCCGATCCTCACCCGGTGCATGCTCGCGATCCGCGCGGGGCGCGGCAACCTGTGCGACCCGTCCAATCCTCGCCGTGAGACGCGGAGTCGGCGTCGGGTCGGCGGCGGCCGTCGATCCGGCGCGGCCGGCGCCCGCTGTGGCAGCATGCCCCGCCGTGAGCGACGAGAACTACATCTTCACCATGTACCGCATGTCGAAGTCCTACGGGGGCGGCGACAAGAAGGTCCTCGACGACGTGACCCTCGCCTTCTACCCGGGCGCGAAGATCGGGGTGCTCGGCGACAACGGCGCCGGCAAGAGCACCCTGCTGCGGATCATGGCGGGCGTCGAGCAGCCGTCGTCCGGCGACGCGATCCTCGCACCCGGCGCCACGGTCGGGATGCTCGAGCAGGAGCCGCAGCTCGATCCCGGCAAGGACGTGCTCGGCAACGTCGAGGACGGGGTCGCCGCCACCCGCGAGCTCCTGGTGCGCTACGGGGTGCTCAGCGCCAAGTTGGGCGAGCCGCTGTCGGACGACGAGATGGCGACGACGCTCGAGGAGTTCACCAACGTCCAGGAGGCCATCGAGCGTGCCAACGCCTGGGACCTCGACCGCCAGCTCGAGGTGGCGATGGAAGCCCTGCGGTGCCCGCCGGCCGACGCCGACGTGACGACGCTGTCGGGCGGCGAGCGTCGCCGGGTCGCTCTGTGCCGGCTGCTCCTGTCGGCTCCGGACCTGCTCCTCCTCGACGAGCCGACGAACCACCTCGATGCGGAGTCGGTCGCGTGGCTCGAGCGCTTTCTCGACGAGTACCGGGGAACCGTCGTGGCGGTCACCCACGACCGGTACTTCCTCGACAACGTTGCGGGCTGGATCCTGGAGCTCGACCGGGGGAAGGGCATCCCGTGGAAGGGCAACTACACCTCGTGGCTCGAGCAGAAGGAGGCGCGACTCGCGCAGGAGGACAAGGAGTCGTCGGCGCGGCGCAAGGCGATCGCCCGTGAGCTGGAATGGGTGCGCTCGGGCCAGAAGGCCCGGCAGGCCAAGGGCAAAGCTCGCCTCGCGAACTACGAGCGACTCGTCGCCGAAGAGGCGGGAGAGAAGCGCGGCGCAGTCGAGATCCGCATCCCGCCAGCGCCGCGGCTCGGGGACGTCGTCGTGGAGGCCGACGGGCTCACCAAGGGGTTCGGCGACCGGGTGCTCATCGACGGTCTGTCGTTCTCGCTGCCAAAGGCAGGCATCGTCGGGGTGATCGGCCCGAACGGCGCCGGCAAGACGACCCTCTTCCGGATGATCGCAGGCGGCGAGGCGCCCGACGCCGGGACGCTGCGAATCGGCGAGACGGTGCAGCTCGCGTACGTCGACCAGGCCAGGGACGACCTCGACCCCGCCAACACGGTGTGGAAGGAGATCTCCGGCAACAAGGACGTGATGATGCTCGGCGGCAAGGTCGAGGTGAACTCGCGGGCGTACGTCGCGTCGTTCAACTTCAGGGGCGCCGACCAGCAGAAGCCCGTGGGTCAGCTCTCGGGCGGCGAGCGCAACCGCGTGCACCTCGCGAAGATGCTCGCCGGCGGCGGCAACCTGTTGCTCCTGGACGAGCCGTCGAACGACCTCGACGTCGGCACGCTTCGCGCGCTGGAGGACGCAGTCGAGACGTTCTCCGGGTGCGCGGTCGTCATCAGCCACGACCGGTGGTTCCTGGACCGCATCGCGACGCACATCCTGGCGTTCGAAGGCGACGGCGAGGTCGTGTGGTTCGAGGGCAACTACGCGGAGTACGAGGAGCATCGCCGCCGCATCCTCGGCGAGGACGCCGCCCAGCCCCATCGCATGAAGTACAAGCGCATCTCCCAGCGCTCGTAGTCGAGTCGCTACCGGCGGGCGACGGGCGCGAGGTCCGTGGCGATCCCGCCCCCGGACTCGTCAGCCCGTGAGATCTCGACGCGGTTTCGTCCGCGCTGCTTCGCCCGGTAGAGGGCGGCGTCGGCGCGGGCGAGCGCGAGGTCGATGACCTCCCCGGGGTGCCAGTCGGATGCGCCGATGCTCGCGGTCAGGCCGCTGCGCACCTGCGTGAAGTTCGCGCGGATGTCGTCGAGGAGGGCACGGGTCTCGGCCGGGTGGCGGCCCGGGACGATGATTCCGAACTCCTCCCCACCCAGACGGGCGACCACGCCGACCGGGTCGACTCGCTCGCGGATCATCGCGGCACCGTTGCGCAGCGCCTCGTCGCCGGCGGCGTGCCCATGGGTGTCGTTGAGGAGCTTGAACTGGTCGATGTCGAGCACGGCGACGGTCGAGATCTGGCCCGTTCCGGCGGAGATCTCGACGGCGCGGGCGAAGAACGCCCGCCGGTTCGGCACCTGCGTCAGCTCGTCGGTCGTCACGAGGATCGCGAGGCGCGCCTCCGCCCGACGCCGCAGCTGGACCTCCGTCTCGAGTTGCTGGGACCGCTCGTGCAGCACCGCGGCGAGCCTGAGGATCTGCCAGAGCACCAGGGGCGAGAGGATCAGGGGCACGATCACCGGCAGCCCGTAGGCGACGAGGCGGTCCACCGTGGCCGTCGGCTGAACGCCAGTGGCCCAGTACGTCAGCGCGCACACGGCGCCGCTGACCAGCGCCGACCCCACCGCGACGAGCGCGAGCAGTCCCGAGCGCGATCGGGATGTCCCGACGCGAGCAAGCACCCAAAGCTCGATGCGCCGCCGGCGCGAGTTCCACGCGGCCATGCTTGAGTATCGACCGATGGCCGGTTCTTCTTGAACCGGCGGGTCGACCGGACCGGATGGCCGGCGGGCGTGACATGCGCCCTCGACGGCGTCCCCGTCGATCGCGCTCCGCGGGCGGGGCGTCGACGTCGGGTAGCCTGTTGAGTGGACGCAGATTCGATGACCCAGGAGTCGCATGAGCACCCAGACTGACCTGTTCGGCGCGCGCGCCACCCTCGATGTCGCGGGGCGCACCCACACCATCTGGCGCCTCGACGCGCTCGGCGTCGACCTGTCCCGCATGCCGTACACCGTCAAGGTGCTGCTCGAGAACGTGCTGCGCAACAGCGGGACGGAGTTCGTGGGCGCCGATGACGTGCATGCCCTCGCCGGATGGGCTCCGGGCTCCGGGTCGACGGCCGAGGTGCCGTACCTGCCGGCCCGCGTGGTGCTGCAGGACTTCACGGGAGTGCCGTGCGTGGTCGACCTCGCCGTGATGCGCGACGCCATGGTCGACCTCGGTGGCGACCCGGGCAAGATCAACCCGCTGGTCCCCGTCGACCTGGTGATCGATCACTCCGTGCAGGTGGACCGCTTCGGCACGCCGGATTCGTTCGCCCAGAACGTCGAGCTGGAGTACGAGCGCAACGCGGAGCGCTATGCCGTGTTCCGCTGGGCGCAGCAGGCGTTCCGCAACTTCCGGGTCGTGCCGCCGGGCACCGGGATCGTCCACCAGGTCAACCTCGAGTACCTCGCAACGGTGGTCATCGCCCGCGAGCGCGACGGTGAGCTCGCCGCGTTCCCCGACACCCTCGTCGGCACCGACTCGCACACGACGATGATCAACGGTGTCGGCGTGCTGGGCTTCGGCGTCGGCGGCATCGAGGCCGAAGCCGTCATGCTGGGCCAGCCGCTGTCGCTCCCCACCCCGGTCGTCGTCGGCGTCAAGCTCACCGGCGAGCTCCAGTCGGGCGCCACCGCGACGGACCTCGTGCTCACCGTCACCGAGATGCTCAGGGCGCACGGCGTCGTCGGCAAGTTCGTGGAGTACCACGGCGCGGGGCTCAGCGCCCTCCCGCTGGCCGACCGCGCCACCATCGCGAACATGGCGCCGGAGTACGGGGCCACCGCCGGCATGTTCCCCGTCGACGACGAGACCCTCCGGTACCTCGAGCTCACCGGCCGCCCCAAGGACGTGATCGACCTGGTGGAGGCGTACGCCAGGGCGCAGGGGATGTTCCACACCCACGACACCCCCGCCCCCGAATTTGACGAGGAGCTCTCCCTCGACCTCGGTGACGTGGTCCCGAGCATGGCCGGCCCCCGCCGTCCCCAGGATCGCGTGGTCCTCGGGAGCGTCGGCAAGGAGTTCCGCGAGAACTACGGCGAGGGCCTCGTGGCGAACGGCGCGGGTCCCCACTACCCGGCCGTCGAGGTGACCGAGGACGGCAAGACGTTCCCCGTGGCGTCCGGCTCGGTTGCGATCGCCGCGATCACGAGCTGCACCAACACGTCCAACCCGTCGGTGATGATCGGCGCCGGCCTGATCGCCAAGAAGGCCGTCGAGCGCGGCCTCACAACTCCGCCGCACGTCAAGACGAGCTTCGCCCCCGGCAGCCGGGCCGTGACGAGCTACATCGAGAACGCCGGGCTCACCGAATCGCTCGACAAGCTCGGGTTCAACCTCGTGGGCTACGGCTGCACGACCTGCATCGGCAACTCCGGTCCGCTCGACCCGCCGATCGCGAACGCCATCGACGAGAACGAGCTCGTGGTCGCGGCGGTCCTGTCCGGCAACCGGAACTTCGAGGGACGGGTGCACCCGCAGGTGCGCGCCGCCTACCTCGCTTCACCCCCGCTCGTGGTCGCGTTCGCCCTCGCCGGGCGCGTCGACATCGACCTCACGTCGCAGCCGCTCGGCACCGGCAGCGACGGGAAGCCCGTCTACCTGTCGGAGATCTGGCCGAGCCGCGCCGAGGTCGACGAGACGATGTCGAAGGCGATCGGCCCCGAGGTCTTCTCGTCGAACTACGCGAGCGTGTTCGAGGGCGACGAGCGATGGAAGACGATGGCGGCCCCCACCGGCGACACGTACGCCTGGGACCCGGCCTCCACCTACATCCAGAAGCCGCCGTTCTTCGACGGCCTCACGCCCGAGCCCGGCGAATTCACCGACATCGTCGGCGCCCGCGTGCTCGCGCTGCTCGGCGACTCGGTCACGACCGACCACATCTCGCCGGCCGGGAGCATCCCGGCGAGCTCGCCCGCCGGCAAGTACCTCGTCGACCGCGGTGTCGCGCCCCGAGACTTCAACAGCCTCGGATCCCGTCGCGGCAACCACGAGGTGATGATGCGCGGCACGTTCGGGAACATCCGCCTGCGCAACGCGCTCGCGGGTGGCAAGGAGGGCAACTGGACCGTTCACCTCCCGTCTGGCGAGGAGTCGTCGATCTACGACGCCGCGATGCGCTACCAGGCCGAGGGCGTTCCGCTCGTGGTGCTCGCCGGCAAGGAGTACGGCACCGGATCGAGCCGTGACTGGGCGGCCAAGGGCACGCTGCTCCTCGGCGTGCGGGCGGTGGTCGCCGAGTCGTTCGAGCGGATCCACCGGGGTAACCTCGTGGGCATGGGCGTGCTGCCGCTGCAGTTCCTCCCGGGCGAGAGCGCCGGGTCGCTCGGGCTGACGGGCCGCGAGCTGTTCACCATCGACGGACTCGGGTCGCTCGCTCCGCGCCAGACGATCACGGTCCGGTACACCCGCGAGGACGCCAGCGACGGCAGCTTCCAGGCACTCGCCCGGATCGACGGTCCCACCGAGCTCAACTACCTGCGAAACGGCGGCGTCCTGCCGACCGTGCTCCGCAGGCTCAACCGCGAGGGCTAATGCCGTCGCTCCGGTCCCGGGACGTCGACGTCCGGGGCCGGGAGCGCCCTCACGCCCCGGTCCACACCGGCGTGCGCTTCTCGAGGAACGCCGCGAAGCCCTCCTGGGCGTCGGCGGTCGACGAGCACCGCGCCATCACCTCGCCCGCCTGGTCGTAAGCCGCGTCGAGGCCGAGGTCGAGGTTCGCGTGGAACGCCCGTTTGCCGGTGGCGAGCACGCGCGGGCTGGCTGTGGCGATCCGTTGAGCAAGGGTCATCGTCGACTCAGCGAGGTCCGCGGCCGGCACCACGTCGTTGATCAGACCCCCATGCGGCGGCGGTGACGGCATCGACGGGATCGCCCGTGAGCAGCATCCGCATCGCACGCTTGCGACCGACGGCACGCACCACTTCCACCATCGGCGTCGTGCAGAAGAAGCCAATCCGCACGCCCGGTGTCGCGAACGTGGCGGTCTCGCTTGCGACGGCGAGGTCGCATGCCGCCACGAGCTGGCACCCCGCGGCGGTCGCCACGCCATGCACCTGCGCGATCACGGGCTGCGGCGCGTGATGGATCGCGAGCATCAGCTCGCCGCACTCCCGGAAGAGCTCGTCGTAGAACGCCTCGTCGCCCTCGCGCATCTCGCGCAGGTCATGACCGGCGCTGAAGACCGGGCCGGTGGACGCGATGACGATCACCGCGGCGTCGCCCTGATCGAGGGCGGCGCGCAGCGCGCGGATGGTCTCGAGCGACAGCGGATTGCGACGATCCGGCCGGTTCAGGGTGATCGTGAGAACCGGTCCGTCGTGCGTGACGAACAGCGGGTCGCTCATGGTGGCCTCCTCGGTGCGCTCCCGGCCAAAGTGTAGTGGGGTACGCTGGAGACTATGCCGATGCTTGCGGGCATGACCCAGGGGGCGCCGAGCGACGAGGTGCGGCGCATGCTGCTGCGGTACGACCGGCTCGCCGTCGTCGGCCTGTCGCCCACCGCGTCGCGCCCGAGCTACCGGGCGATGGTGCACATGAGGGCCTACGGCTACGACATCACGCCGGTGAACCCCATGTGCGACGAGGTGCTCGGCTTCCCGTCCGTCGCGACGCTGGCCGCCGCCGCCGCCCGCGGCCCTCTCGAGATCGTCGACATCTTCCGCAGGGTCGAGGACATCCCGCCGATCGTCGACGAGGCCATCGAGCTCGGCGCGAAGGTCATCTGGATGCAGCTCGGGCTCTGGCACGCCGAGTCGGCCGAGAAGGCCCGCGCGGCCGGCCTCGAGGTCGTGGAGGACCGCTGCATCAAGATGGAGCACTGCCGATACTTCGGCGGCCTCAACGTGGTCGGGCTCGCAACCGGCGTGATCGGCTCCCGGAGGATGGGGGTCCCCGCATAGACGCCGCCCGCGCGTTCGGGTTCGACACCATCGCGGTGCATGCCGGCCAGCGGGTCGACCCGGTGACCGGCGCGCGGGCCGTGCCGATCTACCAGACGGCGTCCTACGTGTTCGAGGACGCCCAGCACGCCGCCGACCTGTTCGACCTCAACCGGTTCGGCAACATCTACACGCGCATCATGAACCCCACGACGGCGGTGTTCGAGGAGCGGGTCGCGAGCCTCGAAGGCGGCGTCGGCGCGCTCGCCACCGCGAGTGGCCTGGCCGCCCAGGCGGTGGCGTTCACCACGCTGCTCGAGGCGGGCGACGAGATCGTGGCGTCCACCCACCTGTACGGCGGGAGCCACAACCAGCTCGCCATCACGCTCGCCCGGTTTGGGATCGTCACCCGGTTCGTGCCCCCCGGCGACCTTGCGGCGTGGCGCGCGGCGATCGGTCCGAAGACGCGCCTGCTGTACGGGGAGACCATCGGCAACCCGGGCCTCGACGTGCTCGACATCAGGGCGATCGCCGACATCGCGGACGACGCGGGCATTCCCCTGGTGATCGACAACACGTTCGCGACGCCATACCTGTGCCGTCCGTTCGAGCACGGCGCGCACCTCGTGACGCACTCCGCGACGAAGTGGATCGGCGGCCATGGCACCACGATCGGCGGGGTGCTCGTCGACAGCGGTCGCTACGACTGGGCGGCGGGCGTGTTCCCCGGCCTGGTCGACCCGAGCCCGGGGTACCGGGGCATGCGGTTCGTCGAGACGTTCGGGAACTTCGCGTTTATCATGAAGGCCCGGGTCGAGACGATGCGCGACCTCGGCCCGGCGATGGCGCCGTTCAACGCGTTCCTGCTGCTGCAGGGGCTCGAGACGCTGTCACTGCGAATGGATCGACACGTCGCCAACGCCCTCGCGGTCGCCGAGTTCCTGCACGGGCATCTGGCGGTCGAGTGGGTGAACTACCCGGGCCTCGCCGACAGCCCCTTCCGCTCGGCGGCCGAGCGCTACCTCCCGCTGGGGGCCGGATCGATGGTCACGTTCGGGATTCGCGGGGGCAGGCCCGCAGGCGAGCGGTTCATCGCGGCCTGCGAGCTGTGCAGCCATCTGGCGAACGTCGGCGATGCGAAGACCCTGGTGATCCACCCGGCCTCCACGACCCACCGCAGGCTCGATCCGGAGACGCTGGCCGCCAGCGGCGTGACCGAGGACATGATTCGCATCTCGGTGGGCATCGAGACGGTCGATGACATCGTCTGGGACATCGCACGTGCGCTCGATGTCGCGGGGAGCGCGGGGTGATGGAACCGTCGATCGACAGCCTGCTGCTGGCCGACTTCGCCGAGGTCGTCAACGGGAAGCTCTACCTCATGGGCGGCGGGTTCACGGCGGTGCAGCTCGCCGACTTCGAGCAGCCGCACCGGTTCTTCGTCGCGGCGGCGCTGCGGATTCCGTGGACCCACACGAATCTCCCGATCGACATCGCCGGGCGGCTCGAGACCCTCGACGCCGAGCCCATCGACTGCTGGAGCCTGGAAGGGCAGCTCGAGGCCGGCCGCGCTCCGGGTCAGCGAAGCGGCGACACCATCACGATGTTCGCCGCGCCGGTGGAGCTGAGCGTGCCGGGGCCCATGGACATCGTCCTGCGCTTCACCTTCGGCACCGACGAGCGCACCGCGCGCTTCAAGCTGCTCGACGGGAACGGCGAGTAGTCGGAGCCGGTCGTGCCGGTCCGGTTGCGCGGTGCTCGCGCCAGCGGGCGACGGCGAAGCCGGCGGCGGTGAGCGCCAGACCCGCTCCGACGTCGAACACGAAGTGGTTGCCCGTTGCGATGACGGAGAGCACGACCAAAGGACCCCACGCGAGGCCGGCGATGCGAAGCGGAAGCCATCGCGAGCTCGCGAACACCGCGAGCCCGAGGGCGAAGGCGAACCCCGCGTGCAGGCTCGGCACCGCGGCGTACGGGTTGAACAGCAGGGTGGTCGAACCGGTGGCCAGGCCGATCGGCGTATCGGTGCTCACGGCGTCGGCGAACCCCAGCCCGGCGAGTCGCGGCGGGGCGGTCGGGAACAGCGCGTAGATCGGCAGCGCGAGAACCCAGGTTGCGAGGAGGGTAGTGCGAAGCCGCCGGTACACCCCGCGATCCGCCCGGTAGACGAACACCACTCCGGCGGCCAGCACCACCGTCTGCGCCGCCAGGTAGATCCAGCCGAGCACCGCGAGCCATGGGGTGCCGAGGAGGGCGCCTTGCACCGACCGCTCGATGCCGACGCCGAGCCGCGCCTGCGCGTCGAACACCCACCTGGCGTTGTCGAGCGCGTCGTCGGCGTCCCCCCGGATCGCGACACGGACCCCCTGGTAGGCGAGGTACGCGGCCGCGAAGAGCACAACCTCCCTCCACCATCCCGCGGTGCGCTCACCGACCGCCGAGCGCCAGCCCCCGGGCTCGGAGGCGGAGGGGCGGCTGACGGGTATCCCGGCTGCGTGTCCCATGGCGTCGGGGCGCCCTACGGCATCGCCGTTGCGGGGAGCTCGGCCTCCTGGATCGCCGCAACGTCGCGGGGGCGCACGAGGAGCGCGATGACGATCGCCCCGAGCACCATCAGCCCGGCGCCGGTCAGGAACGCCACCTGGAATCCGTCGACCGTGGCCTCGGCGCGCTCGGCGGCCGTCGGCGCGTCGCCGAACGCCACGAGGCTGTCGGCGGTGCGGTTGCTCGCGAGCGTCGAGAGGATGGCGATGCCGAGTGCCCCGCCGATCTGCTGCGATGTGTTGAACAGGCCCGATGCCAGGCCGGAGTCCTCCCGGCCGACGTTCGTCGTGGCGATCAGGGTGAGCGGGACGAACACGAACCCGAGCCCGATGCCCATGACGATGAGGCCGGGAAGGACATCCGCAACGTACGAGCCCGTTGCGGTCGCGAACGACAGGAACACGAGCCCGACCCCCGCCACGAGGGTTCCGGCGAGCGCCACCCCGCGCACGCCGAAGCGGGGGATGAGGCGCTGTGCGAGCCCCGATGCCGCGATCACGCCACCGGTCAGCGGCAGGAAGCCGAGGCCGGTCTCGACCGGCGACATGTGCAGCACGTCCTGCAGGTAGAGCGTCGACAGGAAGAACACCGCGAACATGCCCCCGGCGACGACCAGCATCGACGCGTTCGCCGCGCTCAGCGATCGCGTCCGGAAGATGCCGAGTCGCACCAGCGGATGCGAGGACCGCAGCTCAATCGCGACGAACGCGACGATGAGCGCCGCGGCGCCCGCGATCAGGCCGAGCGTCCGCCCCGAGCCCCAGCCGTAGTCCTGGGCTTTCACGATCCCGTACACCAGGAGCATCAGCCCACTGGTCACCGTCGCGGCGCCGGCGAGGTCGAATCCCCGGCGGCCGTGCACCCGCGACTCCGGCAGGACTCGGGCGGCGAGCGCGATCGTCAGGATCCCGACCGGCAGGTTGACGAAGAAGATCCAGCGCCAGGACAGGTATTCGGTCAGAACCCCGCCGAGGAGCAGTCCGAGCGCTCCGCCCCCAACGGCGATCGCCGCCCAGATACCCAGTGCGCGGGTGCGCTCGCGGCCTTCGGAAAACGTGTTCGTCACGATCGACAGCGCGGCGGGAGACACGAGGGCGGCGCCGAGGCCCTGCAGCGCGCGAGCGCCGACGAGGAGCTCGGGCGACGTCGCGAGACCGTCGAGCAGCGATGCGAACGTGAAGAGCGCGACGCCCGCGACGAAGAGGTTCCGGCGGCCGAAGAGGTCAGCGGCGCGCCCACCCAGCAGCAGGAACCCGCCGAACATCAGCGCGTACGCGTTCAGCACCCACTGGAGCGATGTCGGCGAGAACCCGAGGTCGGCCTGGATCGTCGGCAGCGCCACGTTCACGATGGTCGCATCGAGGACGACCATGAACTGCCCCAGGCAGACGACGAGGAGGATGAGCCAGGCGGGGGATCTGCGGGCGGCGTCGGCGGCCCTCGTCATCGCGTTCACGTGCGTTGCTCCTGGTGTTGTCGGTCCGTCATGGCGTCCGCCGTCACATCCGACGGCGAGGAAACTGGCAGTGACTGCCACTTATACACACCATGCCGATAAGAGTCAAGCTGACACCGCGGCGGCGCCTGTTACAATGGAGGCATGGCTGAGGCAGCCGCCCCGCAGACCGCCGAGCTCCGCGTCCGATCGGGACTGCGGGAGCGCACGAAGGCGCGCACGCGTCGGGAATTGATCGACGCGGCGTTCACGCTCTTCGCCGAGCGCGGCTTCGAGGCGTGCACCGTCGACGAGATCGCCGAGGCGGCAGACGTCTCGCCGCGAACCTTCTTCCGGTACTTCCCGGTCAAAGAGGATGTCGCGCTGGCGCGCCTCGAGGACGAGTCGGCCCTGATCGTCGAGCATCTGGCCAGGCGGCCCGCGTCGGAGTCGCCGCTCACGGCCCTTCGCGAGGCGCTGCGGGAGCCGCTGGACCGCCTCAAGGGCGAGCAGCAGCTCTGCGGGATCATGAAGATGGTGGAGAGCTGCCCGAGCCTGGTGGCGCGCCAGATGGCCTTGCGCGCCGACAAGGAGGAGCGGCTGGCGGTGGTGCTGGCGGCGCGCATGGCCGTCGACGCCGCAGCCGATCCGCGTCCCCGCCTGATCGCGACGACCTTCATGGCGGCCGTCGGGCAGGCGTACCGCACGTGGATCGAGGATGGCATGCCGGACGATCTCGACGCGCGCATCGACACGCTGACCGAGTTGCTGCGAGGTGGCCTGGAGGGCTGAGCCCGGTCAGCCGCCCGCGCGGATCACGCGAAGGAGCGGCTCGGTGAGCCCGGGCCGCGCGGCCATGACGCCGTCGGCGCCGCCCGGTTCGGCGGGCAGATGGGTCACCGTTCCCCCGGCGGCGCGCACCAGCATCGCGCCGGCGGCCCAGTCCCAGGCCGACAGGCCGGTCTCGTAGAAGGCGTCGAGGCGACCGCCGGCGACCCATGCGAGGTCGAGGGCGGCGGAGCCGAAGCGCCGCACGTCGCGCACATCGGGGAGCCAGTCGACGAGGAGCGACGCCTGGCGGGCCCGCTGCTCGGCCACATACGAGAAGCCCGTTCCGACGAGTGCCTCGGCCACCGCGCCGCTCGCGGCGAGCACCAGTCGCTCCCCGTCGAGATGGGCGGCGCCCGCCGCGGCGCTGAACGTCTCGCCGCGCATCGGATCGTGCACCACGCCGACCAGGTCACCGTCCGGGCCGGTCGCGGCGATGCTCACCGACCAGTGGGGGATGCCCCAGAGGTAGTTGATCGTCCCATCGAGCGGGTCGACGAGCCACCGCACCCCCGATGCGCCGTCGGCGCTGCCGCCTTCCTCCGCCAGCAGGCCGTCCTGCGGACGTTCGGTACGGATCAGCTCGAGGATCAGGGCCTCGGCGGCGCGGTCCGCGTCGCTCACCAGGTCGGTCCGGCTCGACTTGGCGGACAGGCCCGCTTGCGGTCCTCCGAACCGCTCGCGTAGCAGCTCGCCGGCCGCCGTGGCGGCGCGGACCGCCAGCTCGAGGAGGCCGTCCTCGCTCACGCCGGCGGGTCGGGCGGCGGGACGGCGAACAGCTCCACGAGGTTCCCCGCGGGGTCGCGGACGAACCACCGCTCCTCGCCCCAGATGCGCGCGGCTTCGAGGGGCTGCTGACCGAATCGCCGGCACCGGTCCAGGGTCGCCGTGAGGTCGTCGACCTGCAGCGCGAGGTGGCCGAACGAGTCCGGCGCCCCGGGGCCGTCCAGCAGGTGGACGTGGTCCCCGTCGCCGAAGCGAAACCAGGCGCGTCCCGCGAGGTTCGGGATCCGCTGCATCCCGATCGCGTCCTCGTAGAACGCGCAGCAGGCGTCGAATGCGGCATCCGGCACCTGGACCGACGCGTGCTGAAGCCGAACGGCGACCATTGACCCAGGTTAGTCGAGGCCGGGTGCCGCTGGGGTACGCTACCCGGGTGAGTCACAAAGTCACCCTCATCGCCCCGCGGGGCTATTGCGCCGGCGTCGACCGCGCCATCGAGACGGTGGAGCGGGCGCTCGCGGAGCACGGCGCGCCGATCTACGTGCGCGGCGAGATCGTCCACAACAAGCACGTGGTCGCGACGCTGGCGGAGAAGGGCGCCGTGTTCGTCGACAGCCCGAGCGACGTCCCCGCGGGCGCGACGATCATCCTCTCGGCGCACGGGAGTGCCCCCGACGTCTACCGCGAGTGCGAGGCCCGCGACCTCGTCGTGATCGACGCGACCTGCCCCCTCGTCAGCAAGGTGCATGCCGAGGTGCGCCGGTACGCCGGGCGCGGCGCCACCGTCCTGCTCGTCGGCCACGCCGACCACGACGAGGTGATCGGAACGCGGGGCGAGGCGCCCGACCAGGTCATCCTCGTCGAGGACGTCGCACAGGCCGAGGCGGTCGAGGTGCCCGACCCCGAGAACGTCGCGCTGACGACGCAGACCACCCTGTCGCTCGACGACACTACCGCCATCGTTGCGGTGCTTCGCCGCAGGTTCCCGGCGCTGCGCGAGCCCGCCTCGAGCGACATCTGCTACGCCACCCAGAACCGCCAGGACGCGGTCAAGCAGGCGGTCACCGCGGGCGCGGATCTGGTGCTCGTCGTCGGTTCCAAGAACTCCTCCAACTCGCAGCGCCTCGTCGAGGTCGCGAGGTCCGGCGGGGCGGGTGCCTACCTCATCGACTCCCGCGCGGATCTCGACCCGGCGTGGCTCGAAGGGCATCGGCGGGTCTCGCTCACATCCGGCGCATCGGCGCCGGAGGAGCTCGTGCAGGGCGTCGCGGCCTGGCTCGCCGAGCGCGGTTGGGCCCGTGGCGGCCAGGAAGTCCCCAGCGACGAGGGGGTTGTGTTCGCGCTCCCCGCGGAGCTTCGCGCCGGCTGACGCCTGCCGGTCCCCGCGATCGAGCGGGTGATGGTCGCGCTGCAACACCGCGCGACGTGACAAATGTCCCACCGCTCGGCGGGTGAGGCCGACGCACGTCTGAATACGGGATCTCACGGCTGCAACGGCTGTTACGACCCCGATCGCAACCCAGTTCCCGAAGTGACGTTCGTCCTTGAGCGGCCGTCGCGGGCAGGTTTACGGTCGACCGCATCGACGGGGCGCACGGACCGGCGCCCCACTGCCCAGCATCAGGGAGGTTGCTCATCCGAGGCCCCATGCCCGGTCGCCGGCGCGCGGCCCGAATATCTCGTGCGCTCATGGGCGCGGCCGTGCTCGCCGCGTTCGCCGCGCCGGCGGCCCACGCCCGACCCGTGATCGACGCCACCGGCGCCGAGATCGAGGCGCCCGCAGAGCGTGCGGCGCTCGTGCGGTACGCGGAGCAGTTCACCGGCACCCCCTATCGCTGGGGCGGGTCGAGCCCGGCGGGCTTCGACTGCTCCGGCCTCGTCCGCTACGTGTACGCGAGGTTCGGCGTCGAGATGGAGCACTTCAGCGGCGCCCAGTACGCGGCGTACCCCAAGGTCGCCCGAGACGATCTGCAACCCGGCGACCTCGTGTTCTTCGCCGGACGCGGCCACGTGGGCATCTACATCGGGCGCGGGCGGTTCATTCACGCGACCCACAGCGGCGACCACGTCCGCGTCTCGAAGCTGAGCGAGGGCTGGTACCGAACGGGGTACGCCGGCGCGGTGCGTCCGCCCTACCCCGTGGGCGCCTCGAACACCGTCGGGCCGGTCACACGGAAGCCCGGAGGGATCCGCTCGATGAGCTCGCCGGCGCTCATCGCGTAGCGCGGGTCGATCTCGATGTCGACGGCCGGATCGCCCCGGCTGTCGCGGGGAACGGCGACGCCGGCGGCGTCCAGCCATCGGGCATAGACGCGGTTGAGGTCGTGGCGGGCGGTGGCGGGCGAGTCCGCGCCGTGGGCGTTCTTGATCGGCGAGAACTCGTCCTCACGCGCCGCCTCGAGCGAGCAGACGCGGTCGGCGAGTGGGAGCGCGTCGAAGATGAACGACTCGAACTTGACCGCGTTGGGCTCGTCCGGCGTCACCAGCGTCCCGGAAGCGTCGAGATACGGCACCGGCTTGATCGCGGCGTGGAAGGGCAGGCCCACGCCGGCGGTGATCCGCTCGGCGAGGTCGACCTCGATGGCGTGAACCGCGATGGACCCCGCCCAGAAGACGAGCTCCCCCTTCTCGTCGCGCGCCTGCGCGAGGGCGTCCGGGAGGTCGCTGTACTCCACCAGCGTCGTGCGCCCGCCCCGCGTGGCGACGACGCCCATGCGCTCCTCCGGTGAGCGCTTGCGGACGACCACGTTCGACATCTCGGCGTCCGCGAGCCTGTGCGCGCCGAGGAACTCCGGCCGCGCGACGCGGGTGAGGGGATTGTCGACCTGGAACGTGAAGAACGTCGTGATTCCGCGATCGCGCATCTCGGCCAGCAGGCCGTTGCGGGCGAGGGCCGGAAAGAGGCCGCCATGCCCGTCCGGTGACGTGGCGACCCGGTCGGGCGCCTCGAGCAGGATCCGGCCGGATTCCCGGTCGACGGCGGGCATGGTTCCCTGCACGAAGATGCGGATCGAGTCCGCCTCCAGCCCGAAGTGCCCGTGGGCGGCGAAGATGGCCCGCGTCTCGGCGTCGTTCTGCGGCGAGGTCATCACGTACCAGGGCAATGCGCAGCCGTACCGCCGGCGCAAGGCGGCGATCTTCGCCGCGTGATGGGCGAACAGGATGCGCCCCGTGACCGGCGCGAACGGGAACGCGCCCTTCGGCCCGTCGAAGCCGAGGCGGGTGCCCTGGCCACCGGCAACCAGGACGGCCGCCACGCGGTCCGCGTTCAAGAGATCCTCGCCGGCCCCACGAGCGGCGCGCTCACGGTCCCGGCCGGCCTCGTCCCGTGGAAGCGCGATCACCTCGGGCGGCTCGAGGTCCGCGAACGCGTCCGAGGCGTGTCCGGTCAACTCCCGAAAGAGGCGGCCGACGCCGGCGAGGTCGATCGCCTCGATCTGGGCGATGAGCCGCGCCCGTCCCTCCTCGTCGAGGCGTTCGAGGGCGTCGGCCAGGTGTTCCTGGCCGGCGTCGGCGAGGCGTTCGCTGAGGGACGTCACCGGCTGGCCGCTACGGCTCGAGTGCGACCTTGACCACGCCCTCCCGGCGCTCGGCCATCATCCGGTAGCCGTCCGCGCCGTCCGACAGCGGCAGGCGGTGCGTGAGCATCGGGCTCGGATCCATCCGGCCGGACTCGACCAGTTCCAGGAGTCGCGGGATATACGCCTTGCCCGGGACGAGGCCGCCGGTGATGGTGATGTTCCTGAGGAACTGGTCGAACCAGTTGACCTCCGGGGTCTTGCCCATGAAGTGGTCCATGCCGAGGCAGGCGATCGATCCGCCGGCCCGCACCGCGGCGTGCGCCGTGGCCATCGACTCGGTGCTGGAGATCGAGTCCACCACGACGTGCGCGCCCTGGCCGCCTGTGAGCTCGTACACCCGGGCCTTGATCTCGTCGTTGTCGCGTGATGCGACCGTCTCGGTGGCTCCCAGGGTCGTCGCGAGCGCGAGGCGATCGGGGTGGTGCCCGGTGCAGACGATGTTCTCCGCGCCGAGGGCGGCCGCGCCGTGCACGGCGGACAGCCCGACGGCGCCGTCGCCGATCACGACGACGTTGTTGCCGGGCCGCAAACCGGCCCGCACGAGCCCGTGCCATCCCGTCGACATCACGTCGACCAGGGGCAGCAGTTTCGTCTGGTGCTCCGGCCCCGCGAGCGACTCCGGCATGAGCTGGAGCGTGCCGTCGGCGAGCGGGACGCGCATGTACTGGGACTGGGCGCCCTGGACGTCGCCTCCGTGCTGCCACACCCGGCCCGCCCAGCCGAACAGCGACCACCTCAGGCACGATGACGCGAGTTCCTCCTGGCAGTAGACGCAGGTGCCGTCCGCGACGCTGCACGACGAGAGCACGCGATCGCCCGGCGCGAAGCCCGTGACATCGGCGCCGACCGCCTCGACCGTCCCGATGAACTCGTGCCCGAGACGTTGCCCCTCGGTGAATCCGAAGGCGGTACCAGCGTTGAAGATGTGGAGGTCCGATCCGCAGATCGTGGTGAGCGTGACCCGCACGATCGCGTCGGTCGGCTCGAGGATCGTCGGATCGGCGACCTCGGTCACCCGGATGTCGCCGGTTCCATGGAACGTCACTCCCTGCATGTCGCCTCCGTCGTCGAACGGGATCCAGACAGGAGTCCAGCATACGCAGGGCGGGGTGAGCCCCACACTTGAACAGGGAAGGCACGGTGGTAGCGTCGCCGCTCTGCCGCCCAGCGAAGGGAAGTCCCGATGAGCAGCGCGATCGACGAGGCCCGTGATGCGATGAACGCGATCGCGGACCGGTTCGCCACCGACGAGCGGGCCCGGCGCACGCTCACGGTCGGCGCGGTCCTCGGGGCCGGGCTTCGCGTCGATATGGACATCCGCAATCACCGCATCACGGTCGACGAGCCCAAGGGCATCGGCGGTAGCGACGAGGGCCCCAGCCCCGTCGAGCTGCTCCTGGCGACGCTCACGGCCTGCCAGGCGATCACCTATCGGGTCTGGGCGATGAAGCTCGGCATCCGGCTCGACGGGGTCAGCGTCGAGACGGAAGGTGATATGGATCTCCGCGGCTTCCTCGGTGGTGGCGGCGACGGCATTCCCGCCGGCTTCACGGCCCTGCGGCTGAGGGTCAGGCTCGACGGGCCAGAGTCGCCCGAGCGCTACCGGCAGCTCGCGGACGCGGTCGATCGGCACTGCCCCGTGCTCGATTTCGCCCAGACGCGTGTGCCGGTGGAGCGCCGGCTCGTGGACGACGCCTAGGGGCCGACGCGGAGGCCGGCGCGTTCGAACGCGGCGTGCGGCTCCATGACGAGGCCCACCCAGAAGGGGCCGAACAGGGCGTACTTGGCGCTGGCCGCGTCGAATCGCATCTCGTAGACGATCTCCTTCACCGCGACGGGGTCGTCGGCGAGCAGGGTGACGCCCCATTCCCAGTCGTCGAGCCCGGTCGCGCCGGTGATGAGCTGGAGGACCCGGCCGGCGTAGGACCGCCCGGTGGTCGCGTGTCCCCGCATGAGGCGCCTGCGCTCGTCGAAGTCCAGGTCGAACCAGTTCGCGCCGGGGATGCGGCTCTTCGACATCGGGTAGAAGCAGATGAACCGCTTGTGCGGCAGGCGGGGATGGAGCCGGGCGTCCTTGTAGTGGTCCATCCGCTCGCGCCACGTGGCGAGGGTGGCCTCGAGGTCGGGCTCCCCGGCGGCCTCCAGGCGGGCGCGCTCCTCCTCCTCAGTGGTCGTGTACTCGCTGTGCTCGGTGAGCGACACGAACGAGTCGAGCCGTTCGAGCGGGCCGGCCAGCACGTCCTTGACGAGGCGGTCGAGCGCATCGAGGTCGGGCGACACGCACATCAGGCCGATGTCGGCACGGCCGCCGAGGACGGACGACGCGATCACCTGATTGGGCTCGTCCTGCGCGAACCTGACGATCGCGTCGAGCACGCCGGCCGCCGACTCGTCCCGCGCGGCGCGGAGGAAGAGATGGATGACCCCCCATCCCTCGGACGGGTGCAGTTCTCGGTCGCTCATCGCGTGATGCAGGCTACCTTGTGCGCATGAGCGATCCCGAGACGTTCGACCCCGGCGGGAAGTTCCGCTCCGCGGTGGCGGCGAGCCTCGTGGCCGACCCCATGCCGACGTTTACGCGTCTGGCGGAGAACCTGGGCATCCCGGTCGACGACGTCGTCCACTTCGCGCTGTACCGCTGGGCCTCGGCCGGCGCCGAGGCGTTGATGTCCGGCCCGCCGGAGGTGCTTCAAGAGCTCGCCGATGCCGCCGCGGCGGGCGATCTCGAGCGGGTGCGCGGCATCGCGGCGTTCCTGCTGGCCGGCGACGAGGAGCGGCCGGATGCGCCCTGAGCGCCCCGGCGCGGGGCAGGAGTCGGTCTGGGACTATCCGCGCCCGCCGCGCCTCGAGCGGACCGGGCGGCGCATCCGCGTCGTCTTCGGGGGCGAGACGATCGTCGACACGACG
Organism: uncultured Thermoleophilia bacterium; assembly: GCA_963706315.1. Classification (GTDB taxonomy): domain Bacteria; phylum Actinomycetota; class Thermoleophilia; order Miltoncostaeales; family Miltoncostaeaceae; genus CALMEC01. The sequence continues at coordinate 558,603 of CAVPMA010000015.1, forward strand.
TCGGCTTGGCGCGTGCTGGAGACCAGCCATCCCCCCGGGTACTACATCCCGCCGGCGGACGTCCGGCCGGGGGCGCTGGTCCCGGCCGTCGGCGGGTCGATCTGCGAGTGGAAGGGGCGGGCCGTCTACTACACCGTCCGGGTTGGGGACCACGAGGCGCCGAACGCCGCGTGGGCGTATCCGGACCCGATGCCGTCGTTTGCGCCGCTCGCCGGCTTCGTCTCGTTCTACGCCGGGCCGATGGACCGCTGCCTCGTGGGCGATGAGGTCGTGACCCCGCAGCCGGGCGGCTTCTACGGCGGATGGATCACGCAGGATGTCGTGGGCCCGTTCAAGGGGGGCCCGGGGACCTGGGGCTGGTGAGCGGCCGCCTCAGGCGCTCTGCCGGAAGCCGAGCCGTTCGTAGAGTCTGATCGCGCCGGCGTTCCCCGCCTCCACCTTGAGGCGAAGGTCGTGGCGGCCCCTGCGCGCGAAGACGTCCGCGGCGTGGCCGATCAGCGCGGTGCCCAGGCCGCGTCCGCGGGCGTCCGGCACCACGCAGAGATCCTTCACGAACCCGCTCGACCAGCAGAGACACGCGCCGATGAGCCGGCCGCCGGCGTCCCGGGCGAGGAAGCAGGCGGTGGGATCGAACTCGTCGTCTGTGGTGAACCAGGAGACCCACCGGTCGTAGGGGAGGACCGAGCCGCCGCCGTCGCGGTAGGACTCCGTCAGGAGCGCGTGAACCTCCGGGGCCTCGGCGTCGCTCCATGTGCCGAGCCGCGTCCCTCCGGGCCAGGGCCCGGAGGGAATGGACGCGATCGGCGCCGACATCTCGACGGCGCCGCTCATCGGATCGCTACGCGGCGAAGCGCCAGACGGTGCCGCCGGTGGTGACGTACAACCGGCCGTCGGACCCCTCGCCAAAGCCGCGGACGCCGAACTGCGGGAGCCGGGTGCCCAGCGTCCCGGTGATCTCCCGGAGGCCTCCCGGCGACGGTCCGGCCCGCAACGACCACAGCTGCGAGCTGCAGTAGTCGCTGTAGACGTAGCGTCCGTCGAGGCCGGGGATGCTCGGCCCGCGGTAGACGTACCCCCCGGTCACGGAGCAGCCGGTGTCGTGGCTGTACTGGGCGACGGGCTGGACGAGGTGTCCGGCGGAGAGCGGGACGTCCGAGAAACGGCTGCGACCCTCGAAGCGCTTCCAGCCGAAGTTCGCGGCGCGCGCGCGGGCGAGGGTCACGAAGTCGATCTCTTCGCGGCTGCCCTGGCCGACGTCGCCGACCCAGAGGTCGCCGCGGGTGCGGTCGAACGAGAACCGCCACGGGTTGCGGAGGCCGAGGGCGAAGATCTCGGGCGGCACGCGGGCGCGGCCCCGGAACGGATTCGTGACCGGGATCCGGTAGGGGCGACTGCCGCTGCTGCCGTTGACGTCGATGCGCAGGAGCTTGCCGAGCGGGCTGCGGAGGTTCTGCGCCCGGTTGCCGGGGTCACCGCCGCTGCCGCCGTCGCCCATTCCGATGTAGAGGTAGCCGTCGGGGCCGAACGCCACCATCCCGCCGTTGTGGTTGGGGAACGGCTGGGAGATCAGCATGAGCCGCCGACGGCTCGCGGGGTTCGCCACGTTCGGGTTCGCCGAGACGCGGAACTCGGAGATCACAGTCGAGCCGGAGCGGTTCGTGTAGTTCACGAAGAACCGCCCGTTCGATGCGTAGCGCGGGTGGAACGCGAGGCCGAGGAGGCCCTGCTCGCCGCCGCTCGTGATGAGCCCGGAGACGTCGAGGAACGGCCGGGGCGCCACCGTCCCGTCGGGACGGATGATGCGCACCTTCCCGGTCTGCTCGACGACGAAGAGGCGGTCGTCGCCGGCGGGCGCGGTGACGAAGAGGGCGTTGTCGAACCCGTCGGCCACCTGGACGAGCCGAGCGCCCATTGCGGGAGCCGTGGCCGCGAGAGCCAGGACGGCGGCGGCGAGGATCTTGATCTGCGTGGGGAGTCTCATGGGACTGACCCTACCGTCGGCGTCGGCGACCGCTGAGCCGGTCAGGCGCGGACCGCCGATGGCTCGATGTGCGGACATTGCTCATCCGCGCATCACGCGTGCCGCGGTCGAGCGGCGAGTCACGAACCACACCGCAACGGCGACGAGCGGGGGGACGGTGCCCGGCACCTGGTCGCTCACGGCAAGGACCATCCCGAAGGCGAGCGCCGCGACGCCGGTGAGGACCGCGGCGACGTTCCGCCGGCGTGCGGGGCCGGTGAGCAGCACTGCGCACAGCGCCGGGGCGAGGATGTCGAGCCAGCCGAACAGCGCGTTGTCGAGGGTGGCGTCCTGCAGCGCCGGGAGCGGGCGGCCCCCTGCCGCGACCGGGACGACGGCGTGCAGCGCATCCGTTCCCGGTCGGACCTGGTCCGAGAAGACGAGGATCGAGTCGACGATCGCCAGGACGACGAGGCCCGCTGCGAGCGCCCATGGCGGGGTGAACGCCCCGATCAGCGCAGCGAGCGTGAGGCACGCGCCGGCGATGAGGATCAGCCCCGCGATGTCGGCCGGAAGGCCGTCGGCCCTCCAAGCGACGACCCAGGCGACGGGCGCCACGAGCGCGTAGGCCCACGGCATCCGCCATCCCCACACCACGCCGACCGCGGCGGCGAGAACGGGCGTGGCGAACGTGGCGAGGTGCGCGACCGCTTCGGTGCTCCAGTCGCCGCCACGCGTGGCGGCGAGCCCGATGAGGAGGGCGACGATGGGCACGGCCGCGCCGACGAGCCGAGACCGTCCGAGGCGGAACGGGCGCCGCCACGCCGGGGCGACGAGGGCACCCTGCATGAGGCAGAGCGCGGCGTACGAGATGCCGTAGGGGACCGTCACGACCGTGTACGGTAGCCGCCGCATGCGGCCACCCCGGTTACGGCGTCGAGCGCGATGACGACGATTCTGCTCGGGTTGTTCTCCGGCGTCTCCTGGGGAGTGGCAGATTTCTTCGGTGGCTTCGCGAGCCGCCGGATGAGCCCCGCGACCGTCGCCGCGGTCTCACAGGTGGTCGGCACGGTGATCGTCGTCGTGCTCCTCGCCGCGACACGGCCGACGATGCCGCCATGGTCGGACCTCGGGCTCGGCCTGCTGGGCGGGGTGTGCGGGGGCCTCGGGGTGTTCGCGTTCTACCGGGCGCTCGCGATCGGCACGATCAGCCTCGTCGCCCCGGTGTCGGCGCTCGGCGCGGCCATCCCGGTCGCCGTCGGCCTGTCGGAGGGTGAGCGCCCGGGGCGTGTCGCGCTCGTCGGGGCCTTCGTCGCGCTGGCCGGTGCGGTGGTCGCGAGCCGGGCTCCGGGGCCCGCGACGCGTCGCGGCCTCGGCATGGCCGCTCTCGCCGCGGTGGGGTTCGGACTGTTCTTCGTGCTGATCACCCCCGCCGCCGAGACGAGCGTGCTGTGGGCCGCGGCCTCCACTCGCGCCGCGAGCGTGCCCGTGCTGATCGCCGTCTGCCTCGGCATCGGCGCGTCGATGCGGGTTGGGCGCGGGCTCTGGCCGTTCGTGCTGGGGTCGGGTGTGCTCGACGTCGTCGCCAACATCGCGTTCGCCGCCGCCGCGACCGCCGGGCCGCTCGCGATCGCCTCGGTGCTCGCCGGGCTCTACCCGGTCACGACCGTGATGCTCGCGCAGATCGTGCTCCACGAACGGCTGTCGCGCGGCCAGTCGGTCGGGGTGGCCGCCGCCCTCGTCGGCGTCGGGCTCATGGCCGCCGGCTGAGCGCTACGCGGCGATGACCGGCTCGATCACGGGTGCGAGCACCCGGCTGATCGAGACGGGAAGCAACCGCACGAACGCGTTGAGCTCGGCAGGCGGCGCGCCGGTGGAGATTCCCTGCGCCAGGCGCTCGAGGACCGCAAGCTCCCGGGGCCCCAGCTCAGGAGCAACCGGCTCGAGCGTCTCCTTGATGCGCTCCTGGAGATCGGGATCGAGGACCTTGATCGACTCGAGCAGTTCTGGCGGAAGCTCATTCGGCATGCAGGGATTATCGCACACGCAACGACCCTTTCGCCGATTCGACAGGGATCGAATCGACCCCGGCGAAGGAGGACTTCCCAACTCCACCGAACGGGGACGAGCGCATGACGTGGTTGAGCATCGGGATCGGCGTCGCGTCGTTCGCCCTGCTGTGGCGTGCATGCCGGCGGTGGCGACGCGGAGGGGCCGAGGCGGCCGAGCTCACGCTGCGCGTGCTCGGCGGTGCCGGGCTCGCCGCGCTCGCTGGGCTGTCGCTGGGCGCCTCCTTCGTCGCGGCCGGGGTCGCGGCCGCCGCGGCCGTCGCGCTCGTGATCGACGTGCGGGTCGTCGTCGGAGCCGTCAGCGCGCGGCTGCGGCGGCACCCCTCGACGGTCACGCCCTTCCAGAACGCCACGTAGCCGGCGATCCGCCGGGCGGCGTCCCTGGTCGCGGAGAGCCAGGCGGTGTTGCGGTAGACGACGTCGCCGTCGCTGGCGGTGCCGAGGCGTATCAGGCGCGCCTCCGGCTGCTCATTCGGGGTGTCGGTCTGACCCGATGCGCCGGAGCCACCCGGGCGGCGTACCCAAGTGGAATCCGTCCGCTGTAACGAATCGCTGGTGGCGGAGACCGACCTGACACACGACGTCACCGTGACCGAAAAGGGGCCCAATGAGCACGTCCACCGCATACGAGCCGACGCTCGCGAGCATCGAGGCGCTGCTCGACCGGCTCGATCCGGTCGCGTCCGGGAGCTGCGCGGTCCCGGGTTGTCGCCACCACCACCCCGACCACGCCGACGCGACCTGGGCGGGCTCGGCGCTGGCCGCCTGACGCGCTAGCCGGTCAGCAGGTTGCGGACGTCGCTCTCGATGTCCGCGACGTCGAAGCCGGTGGCCGGGTAGAACGTCACCCGGCGTCCCTTGGGGTCGACGCCCCAGATGACGCCGGAGTGCTCGACGAGGTCGGGATTGGCCGGGTCGACACGAGCCGCGATGCCCCACCGGGCCCAGGCGGCCTCGAGCTGGCGGCGCGAGCCGATGAGGTAGTCCACGCGCCCCGTCGCGCGGTGCGCGGTGAGAAAGCGCTTCACCGCGGCAGGGGTGTCGCCCTTCGGGTCCACCGACACCGCCACGATCTCCAGCCGCTTGGCGTCGGGGCCGAGACGCTCCTTGACGCGAACGAGGTTGTCGATGATGAGCGGGCAGACGTCGGGGCAGCTCGTGTACACGAACGTCACGAGCATCGCCTTGCCCCGGTAGTCGCCGATCCGCACGTCCTTGCCGTTCCACGTGTGCAGCCCGAGCTCGGGCGCGGCGGTGACCGGGCTCACCGTGCCCCCGGAGTACTCGGCGACCTCGGCCGCGGCGTCCGTGGTGACCGTCTGCGCGGTCGACTTGCCCGTGGTGGCCGTCGAGGCGCCGGTGGTATCTGCGGTCTTGCCGCCGCCGCAGCCCGCGGCCACGGCGACCAGGCCGAGCAGCATGCCGAGCAGCGCGCGCCTCACGGTGCGAGGAGCTCCGCCGGGTGGACGACCTCGACTTGCGAGCAGATCTCCCGGAGCCCCGCGGCGATCTGGGCGGCGCATCCCGGGTTCGCCACGGCGACGATCGGGGCGCCCGCATCGTCGATGGCACGGGCTTTCGCGAGACGAAGCTCCGCCGAGAGCTCTGGCTCGGTCACGCTGTACAGCCCGGCCGCTCCGCAGCATCGTCCCGCGTCGGCGACCTCCACGCAGTCCGCGCCGCCGGCGCGCAGCAGGTCGCGAAGCTCAGGCCCGATCCGCTGTGCGTGCAGGTGGTGGCAGGCGTCGTGGACGGTCACGCGACCCAGGGTACGACACGCCGGACGAAGTTCGATCTCGAGCAGGTCCCGCACCCGTCCGCCGACTCGCCGCGCCCGCTCGGCCCATGCCGGGTCGTCGGCGAGGAGCTCGCCGTACGCCTTCATGTGGGCGCTGCAGCCGGCGCTGTTGACGACGATCACGTCCGCGTCCTCGAACTCTGGGATGCGCTGGCGCGCCATTCGCTGCGCGGCCTCGGGCTGCCCGTAGTGGGCCGCCAGGGCGCCGCAGCATCCACCCGGCGCCGGCGTCGTCGCGCGGAACCCGGCCTCGGCGAGGAGCCGCATCGTCGCCCGGTGCACCGGCCGGAACGCCACGTTCATCACGCAGCCGGTCAGGAGGGCCGCCGTCGGGCCCGAGCCGACCTCGTCGGCGATCGGCGTCCGCAGCTCGCGCAGGGAGACCCTCGGGGTCGCGGCCGTGAGCCGCGCGGGAAGGACCCGGTCGAGCCGGAGCGCCTGCGCGACGCCGAGGCCCGCGGCCATCGTCCGCACCACCCATCGCCGGGGGAGCGCCCAGCCCAGGCCGACCTTCCGCACGAGCCGTCCACGCGCCGGGCGGTACGGCTCCGCCATCGCGCGGGCTGCCTCGATCATCCGGCCGTACGGGACCCCGCTCGGGCAGGCGGTCTCGCACGCCCGGCAGGCGAGGCACTCGTCCATCATCGTCAGGAACGACGCGTCAATGGGCGCGCCGTCCTCGACGACCGCCCGCATCGCCGCCACGCGCCCGCGCGGCGACGCCGTCTCCCGCCCGGTGATCCGGAATGTCGGGCAGTGCGGCAGGCACAGGCCGCACGCGACGCACTGGGCGATATCGGCCTCGGCGGGACGGTGGTGGGTGGTGCTCACCGTGCGGCCCCGACGAACTGACCGGGGTTCAAGATGTCCGCCGGGTCGAACGCGCGCTTGAGCCGCCGCATGATCTCGACGCCGGCGGGCGGTGGACCCCACGGATCGGCGCGCAGGTCGGAAGGCCCGTCCACCACGACGGCGTGGCCCCCGGTCGCGACCGCGAGGGCGCGAAGGCCGGTCACGTCGCCGACTTCCTCCACCGCCACCCGGCAGGCCCCAACGCCGACCTCGGCGACGTAGTCGCGGCCGTCGGCCTCGAGCGCGCGCGCCACGTCGCCGACCGACGCGGGGGGGACGCCCAGGTCGACCAGGCCACGTCCGTCGGGCTCCAGCGGCGGCTCCGCCGGGGCGGTGCCGGCGGGCGGGCTGACGTCGGCCGCGCTACCGACGATCTCGATCGTGAGCCGGCCCGGGCTGAGCAGCAGGGCGGCGGGGCGCCAGGTGCCGCGACGGATCGACGCGGCGGCGGCGAGGCGCTCATCGAGGCCGCCCTCCATCGCGAACCAGCCCCGGGCGGGGGGCGTCGGCCACAGCTTGAGCGTCACCTGGGCGATGATCCCCAGGGTTCCCATCGACCCGACCGCCAGACGGGGGATGTCGTAGCCGGCGACGCCCTTCACGGTGCGACCGCCTCCGGTCACGATGCGCCCGTCGCCCGTCACCAGCACCACCTCGAGGACCGAGTCGCGCACCGGGCCGTGCCGCAGCCGGCCCCGGCCGCTCGCCGCCGTGGCGAGGATGCCGCCGACGGTCGACCCGGGGCGGATGTCGGCCTGGGGCCACCATTGGCCGGCGGCCGCGAGTCGCTCGGCGAGCACCGTCGCCTGAAGGCCGGCCTCCACGGTGGCCGTGAGCTCCGCCGGGGTGTGGTCGATGACGCGGGCGAGCCCGGCGGTCGACACCCGCGAATCGGACTCGGCCGGGAGCCCTCGTCGTGAACGTGTGCCTCCGCCGACCGGTGCCACGGTGCGGCGGTCCGCGCTCGCCGCGCGCAGCAGGTCGGCGAGCTCCTCCGGGTTGCCCGGCGTCACACCCACGCTCCGTCGGGCAGCGCGGCGATGTCGCCGCCCAGCTCTCCGCAGCGGCTGCCCCGCGGCAGGACCTTGTCGGGGTTGATCCGCCCGTGCGGATCGAAGGCGGCTCGCGTGCAGGCCTGCGCCTCGAGGTCCACGGCGTTGAACGTGAGGGGCATGAAGTCGCGCTTCTCGATGCCGACGCCGTGCTCACCCGTGAGCACTCCGCCGACGGCGACGCACTTGCGGATGATGTCCTCGCCGGCCTGCATCACGCGCTCGGTCTGGGCCAGGTCACGCCGGTCGAATGCGATGAGGGGATGCAGGTTGCCGTCGCCGGCGTGGAAGACGTTGACGATCACGAGGTCGTGTCGCCGGCCGATCGCGGCGATCTCGTCGAGCACCTCCACCAGCCGGGTGCGCGGAACCACGCAGTCGTGCAGGTAGTAGTTCGGCGCGATTCGGGCCATCGCGCCGAACGCGCTCTTGCGGGCCTTCCACAGCAGCTCTCGTTCGGCGTCGTCGGCGGCGACGCGGACGGTCCGGACGCGGTGGACGCGTGCGACCCGCTCGACGAGCGCGGCTTCCTCGGTGACCTGCGTCGGCGTGCCGTCGACCTCGACGAGCACGATCGCCGCGGCGTCGACGGGCAGGCCGGCGTGCGTGAACGCCTCGGCGGCGCGGATCATGCCCTGGTCCATCATCTCGATCGCCGCCGGGACGACGCCGGAGGCGATGATCTCGCTCACCGTCTCGCCGCCGTCGGCGACCGTTGCGAAGTCGAGCAGCATTGTGCGCACCGCCGGCGGGTTGGGGGTGAGGCGCACGCAGATGCGCGTCGCGATCCCCATCGTGCCCTCGCTTCCGACGAAGAGCCCCCGCAGGTCGTAGCCTGGCGCGTCAGGCGCGAGCCCGCCGAGCATCACGACCTCCCCGTCGTGCATCACGACCTCGACGGCGATGACGTGCTGGGCGGTCACGCCGTACGACAGGCAGTGGGGGCCGCCCGCGTTGGTCCCGACGTTGCCGCCGATGGAGCAGGCCTGCTGGCTCGACGGGTCGGGCGCGTAGTGCAATCCCAGGTGGCGGACGGTGTTCGTGAGGTCGAGGTTCAGCACGCCCGGCTCGACCCACGCGCAGGGGGTCGCCTCGTCGATCTCGAGGATGCGGCGCATCCGGGCGAGTGAGATGACGAGGGCGCCCTCGAGGGGAATCGCGGCTCCGGCCAGGCCCGTGCCCGATCCGCGCGGCACCACCGTGAGCTCGAGCTCGTGGGCGAGCCGCATGCATGCCGCCACCTCGGCGGTGGTGTCGGGCAGCACCACGAGTCCGCACTCGCCCCGCTGGATCGAGGCGTCCCGGGCGTACAGCCCACGCTCCAGGGGATGGTCCAGCACCCGATCCTCCCCGAGGATCGCGCGGAACCGCTCGGCTGCCCCGACCCCCCGTGCGGTGGTGTCCGTCGCCTGGGCCACTTCGATTCGAGGCTATCGCATCGCCGCGGGCCCGGGATCCGTCCCCGGGCCGCGCCGTCACGGTGCCGGCGCGACGTGGTTCGGGCGCAGGTACTCCTCTGCGAAGCCCGCTCGGAGGATGTTGCGGTAGGAGCCGGATGGGCGGTCCGGCAGGCGCTCGCCGGTCTCGGTGAAGAGCACGGTCACGCCGAGCTCCCGCGCGATCTCGGCGCGCCGGCGGAGGAGGGCCCCCTGGCCGCCCCGCCCGCGCAGTCCGGGTCGCGTCGCGCCCAGCCCGAGCCAGCCGACGCCACCGCGGGTGAACAGCGCCCCGGCGGCGGCGGGCTCGCCGTCGACCCGCACGAGCTGGCAGTGCCAGCCGTCCCGCCCGGGGAGGGCCTGGAGCCAGCCGGCGAACGCCGGCGGCAGGCCGAAGCCCTCCGTCACGATCGCGCCGAACGTGGCGGCGTCGTCGGTGGAGGCGACGGGGTCCACGCGGACCGGGGGATCCGGCGGCGCGTCACCATCGTCCGCCGCAGCGGGCCGGCGGAACTTCATCCAGGCGTAGTCCGGCGCGAAGCCCTGACGGGCGAGCCACTTGCGGGCCGTGCCCTCGGACGGCCCGTCCGGCCAGAGCGGAACGCGGCAGACGCATCCGGCCGCGTGTGTCGCCGCGACTGTCGCGGCGAGCGCGTCCTCGTCGAGCTCGGCTCCCAGCCCGGCGCCCAGGACGGCGTTGAACGTCGTCACGCCTGCGAGGGCGGCGCAGCGGACCGCCGTGAGGTCGGCCGCGCGCATCGTCACCAGGCCGAGCTGCTCGACCGTCGCCGCCGGGGCGGCGGCCCACATGTCCTGCACCGCTGCGAACTCGATCCGCTCGCCCGCGTCGGGCCGGCCGGCCGCGATCGCGTTGCCGGTCAACGGTCCGTCCCGACGACGTCCCCGTTCGCGAACGCGATGTGCACCGGGAAGTCCTCGATCCGTGGTTGCGGCAGCCCGTGGCGCGCGAGCGCGTCGCGCCACCACTTCGAGTCGCGGGTCTCCTCGAAGATCTCCTTCGTGGGGCAGGTGTCGAAGAGCAGGATCCCGCCGGGCGTGCGGACGCACGCGTGGAAGCGCATCGACGTGCGCGGCACCTCGGCGAGCAGGGCGTCGTACGACGCGAGCAGGCGGTCCGGTTCTCCGGTGAACGTCCAGATCGATGCGTGCATGCGCGACCTCCGATGGCGGCAGGACACCCAATGCTTCTCGGCGCCGTGCCCGCCCGTCAAGGGCCGCCGGATCGGCACCCGGGCGTCAGACCTCCGCTGCGGCCTCTCCCGCGGCGATGGCGAGCACCACGTCGCCGCCCTGCGCGACTCTGAGCCCGTCCATCTGGGCGAGCCACCGGCCGGGCGCGGCGGCCGCCTCGAGCTGGTCGACGTCGGTGAGCGTCCAGGCCCGCGGCAGGCGAATCGTGTCGACGACCTCGGCGCGCGCGCCGGCGAGCAGGTCGAGCGGGCCCGCGATGGCGTCGATGCACGCCTGCCCGAGGGCCTCGTCGCTCAGGCCCCACCAGCGGTCGTCCGGCGACGGCGAGCAGTAGCACTCGCACCCCACGACGGCCCGTCCCGGGGGCACCAGCCGCGCGCTCCAGTTCTTCGGCTCGTACATCCGGGCGAAGGGCACGTCGGGATCGTCGACCTGGATCCAGGGCTCCCCGGTGACCCGGTCCCGGTCGACCTCGACGACCACGACCACAGCGGCGCGGGGCGGCAGCGCCGGCGTCGCCTCGGGCGGCGCCGGCGGCTCGAACAGCTTCGCGACATACGCCGGCGGGAGGCCTGCGACGACCAGCGGTGCACCGAGCGTGGTGGGTCCGCCCGGCGTGTCGACGTCGACGCCGCTCACCCGCCCGTCGTCGGCGCGCACCGCCCGGACACGGGTCTCGAGCAGGAGCTCGCCGCCGAGGCGCACGACCTCCGCCACCATGACGTCCATGAGCTGGCCGATGCCACCGGCGGCGTACCAGAAGCCGTCCGGCGCGTACTGCTCGGTCAGCAGCTTGCGCGCGCGGGCGGCGGCGATGCGCTCCAGCGGCATCCCGTCGACCTTCTCCAGGTACGGGCGCATGACCCGATCGACGAATTCGGCGCCGAAGCAGCCCGCGAGGAAGTCCCGGGCCGACGGCCCGGAGCCGTCGAGCTCGGGGAGGGCGTCCGGCCGCTGATCGAGATACCGACCGGAATGGATGCCCCCGTCGCGGAGACACACCACGGGCCGATCGACCCAGATCAGCTCGCCGCCGAGCAACTCCTCGAGCCATCCGCGCCGTGACTCGTCGTGGACGAACAGGATGTGGCCGCCCAGGTCGTAGGCGAGCCCGTCGGACCGCAGCGTCACGCACAGGCCGCCGACGCGATTCGACGCCTCCACCATCGCCACCCGCGCTCCGGCGCGCGCCAGGGCGAGCGCGGCACCCAGGCCGGCGGGCCCCGCACCGAGGACGATCGCGTCGTGGCGCACTCCGGCAGGGTGTCCGCCGGGGCCGGGCGTGTCAATGCGGAGGTCGAATTGCGGAATTCACGCAATGCCGGTCGGGGTCGCATCGGTGGGACACCAAGCCCATCAACGTGAAGATGCCTGGGTTATGCTCGCCCGGTTGACGGAGTTTGCGTTCATCGCCGCCCTGGTCCTCATCGTCGTCGCCGGCGGGCTGGTCGCCCGCGCGGACTGGGCGGTCGCGCCCCGAGGTCGCGGCGGCGCCCTGGAGCGGCTGTGGGTGGTGCTGCCGGCGGCGTTCCTCGTGCTGCTGCTCGTGCTCGTCGGGCGGGTGGTCTGGTGACGACGCGCGCCGTTTCCGCGCCGGGCATCGCCAGCCGCGCCGCCGCGCTCGCCGCCGACTATGTGCGGCTCACCAAGCCGCGGGTCATCTCGCTGCTCTTGCTCACCACGCTGCTCGCGATGATCATGGCGGCGCACGGCTGGCCGTCCGGGCGGCTGGTGCTGTGGACCATGATCGGCGGCTACCTCGCCGCGGGCGGCGCGAACGCGATCAACCAGTGGTTCGACCGTGACATCGACGCCCGGATGCGCCGCACCTCGAACCGGCCGATCGTCGCCGGCCGGATCGGCGCCACGCATGCGCTGATCTACGCGCTCGCGATCAGCCTCGCGAGCGCCCTGATCCTGGGCTTCGGCGTCAACTGGGCGACCGCCGGGCTCGCGATGCTCGGCCTCGCCCTCTACGTCTTCCTCTACACCTGGTGGCTCAAGCGCACCACCGTCCAGAACATCGTGATCGGCGGCGCCGCCGGCGCGGTGCCGCCCCTGGTCGGGTGGGCGGCCGTCGACGGGACCATCGGCCTCGGCGCGATCATCCTGTTCGCCATCGTCTTCTACTGGACGCCGCCACACTTCTGGGCGCTCGCGTTGCTCCTTCGCCGCGACTACGCCGAGGCGGGGGTGCCGATGCTGCCCGTCGTTCGCGGGGTGGAGGAGACCGCCCGGCAGGTGCTCCTGTGGACGGCGGTCCTCGTCGGGGTGAGCCTGCTGCCGGTCGCCGCGGGCATCTCGGGCGGTGTCTACCTCGCATCGGCGCTGGTGCTCGGGGCGTTCTTCCTGGCGTCGGCCGGGCGGTTGTCGCGCGCGCCCGACGAGCGCCGCGCCCGTGCCACCTTCTCGTACTCCATGCTGTACCTGGCGCTGCTCTTCGCCGCGCTCGCGATCGACGCGGTGGTCTAGTGGTCCGGCCGGAGTGCGCGCGATGAGATCGCGGCGCGGGCGCGAGCGGGAGGGCCACGGGCTCGGATCGTTCCTGATCTCTCCGATCGGCATCGTCTTCACGACGGTGGTCATCGACCTCATCGGGTTTGGGATCGTCATCCCGATCCTGCCGATCTACGCCAGGGACCTCGGCGCCTCGCCCACGATGATCGGCGGGCTCGCGGCGTCGTACGCGCTCATGCAGTTCCTGTTCGCACCGACGTGGGGTCGCCTCTCGGATCGCTACGGCCGCCGGCCGGTGATCCTCATGGCGCTGGCCGGCACCGTTGTGTCGTCACTTCTGATCGGCTTCGCGACGGCGCTCTGGTTCCTCTGGCTCGCGCGGATCCTCAACGGCATCGCCGGGGCCTCGTACGCCGCCGCCCAGGCCTACGTCGCGGACGTGACCGGCCCCGACGACCGCGCGCGGGGGATGGGGCTCATCGGCGCGGCGTTCGGCCTCGGCTTCGTACTCGGCCCGGCCATCGGCGGCCTCTGCGCCCTGATCAGCCCGCGCGCCCCGTTCTTCGTCGCCGCCGCCATCGCCCTCGCCAACCTCGCGCTGGCCTGGAGGCGCCTGCCCGAGACGGACCGCCTGCCGGGCACGACCACGTCGCGCCGGGAGCTCATGCGCCTGGCCCTCGGGCATCCACAGATCGCCCCGATGATCCTCATCACATTCCTCGGCACGTTCGCGTTCGTCGGGATGGAGCAGACGTTCGCGCTGCTGGGACAAGTCCGGTTCGACTTCGGGCTCGTCCAGACCGGGCTCATCTTCACGTACATCGGGATCGTCGTCGTGGTCGTTCAGGGGAAGGCCATCGGGCCGCTGGTCGGGCGCTTCGGCGAGCAGCGCGTCCTGGTCGCCGGGCTTGCTCTGACGGGCCTCGCGCTGGGTCTCCTGGCGATCACCATGGAGATCTGGGCACTCTTCCCGGTGACGGCGCTGCTGGCCGCGTCGGGGCTGGTCTTCCCGACCGTTACCACGCTCGTGTCCCGCGCAGTCGGCGACGCTGATCAGGGAGCGATGCTCGGAGTCGTGGCCTCGGCGAGCGGCCTCGCCCGCATATTCGGCCCGCTGGCCGCCGGCGCGATGTTCGAGCTGAGCGTCCCGCTCCCCTACCTCGTGGGCGCAGGGCTGTTCGGCGTCTGCCTCGCGATTGCACTGCGCGGTCCGGCCCGCCAGTTGCTCGCGACGAACCCGTCCTAGCCGCGTCTCCGCCGTGCCAGTCGCGCGGTGCCCGGCCGGCTGGCAACCCGCCGCCGGAATATGTACAAACCGTTGGCGAGCGCCAGGGAGCGTTCGCGTGACGCTCGAGGGGGGTTCGTGGTGCGTACTCGCTGGTGTGTGATCCTGACAGCCGCCCTCGGAGCGGTCGCCGCGCCGGTCGCGGGGGCGGCGGTGTCCGTGAGCGTGCAGGGGAGTGAGCTGCGGATCGTCGGCACCTCCGAGAACGAGGAGGTGGGGGTCGGCTTCGACGCGACCTCAGGGACCTTCAAGGCTCGCGCGACCGACATCGCCGCGGGCGCCGGCTGCGTGGCGAACATCCCGGCGACGGTCGTGAACGCCATCTCGTTCCCCGCGGGGGCGACGTGCACGATCCCCGGGGCGTCCGCGATCCGCGCCGACCTCGGCGACGGCAACGACCTGTTCGTCTCGGGCACCGCCATGCCGAACGTCGGCGACGAGTTCACGGTCCCGATGTTCGTGAACGGCGGCGCGGGCAACGACCGGATCGTCACCAGCGGCGGGAACGACGTCATCGACGCGGGCCCCGGTGATGACACACCGGACGGATCGCTCGGCGACGACCAGATCACCGGCGGGCCGGGCGACGACCAGATCAGCGACAACCTCGGCAACGACGTGATCGTCGGCGGCGGCGACCCCCGCGACTTCATCTACGCGCTCGCCAGCCCCGACGGCGCGGACCGCTGGGACAGCGGGATCGCCTCCTACCAGCGGCGCGTCAACGGCCTGAACCTCTCGATCGACGGGCGGGCAAACGACGGCGAGGCCGGCGAAGGTGACAACCTGGGCCCGGGCATCTTCAGGATCATCGGCGGCGACGGAAGCGACGTCATCGCCGGCGGCCCCAGGGCGGACATCATCGAGGGGCGCCTCGGCGACAACCGGATCGACGGTCGGGGCGGCGCCGACATCCTCATCGGCGACCGCAACCGCGGCTTCGTGAAGATCCCGCCGCCGGGCCGCGACTTCGCGACGAGCGTGGTGCCCGGCCGGCGTGCCAACACCCTGCTCGGCGGGTCGGGCGCCGACCGGCTGTTCGGGGACGCCGGCCCCGACAAGCTCAACGGCGGCAGCGGCCCCGACATCCTGACCGGACTCGCCGGCGCCGACATCCTGATCGGAGGCGGCGGGGTGGATCGCCTCGTGGCCGGCGACGGCGCCGACCAGCTCTTCGCGGTGGACGGGTTCGTCGACTTCCTGTCGTGCGGCAAGGGACGCGACCGTGTCCGAAGCGCCGACCGGGGCCGGCGCGTCGACCGGCTCGACCGGCTCGCCCGCAACCGCTGCGAGTTCGGGACGAACGGGCTGAAGTAGGCGAAGCGACACGGGCCCGCGCGATCGCCGCGCGGCCCGTGTCCTTCGGATGGTCAGTTGCGCACGTCGACGACGATGCGCGGCGGACCGGTGAGGCGGAACACCCTGAAGGCACGGCGCCCGGCGATCCCGGCGCCGTAGCTCACGACGCCTTCGAAGTCGCCCGCCACCTTCACCTGGCGAATCGACCGGAACAGCGGCGTGCGCACGCGCGGCACATTCGACGTGGCGCCGTTCAGGGGGTGCGCACGGGCCGCCGCGAACCGGATCGCGAGGAACCGGCTGCCGAGCAGCGGCACGGTGGCGCCGGACCCGTCCTGGATGATCCGGGCGACGTAGCGGACGTTGAACCCCGGGGTCCCGCCTCGGAACTGGAAGACCATCCGATCGAACCCCGGATGGGTCGCGACGCGGAATGCGACGAGCTCCCGCTGGGCGACCGAATCGGGTGTGGACTTCCCCGTCGTCGTGAACGGCGGGAGGGCCACGGCCGCGCCGGCCGGACCCGCGGTGGCGGCGATCGTCGCCGCGATGACGAGCCTCTTCATCGGGTTGCTCCTCGTGAGTCGAAGGGTGCGGTGCACACCAGAGCATCTTCGCCACGGCGCTGGTACTTCATCCGGGCCGCCCCCGATGCGGCCGTGCGCGAGAGGCGCCGGACGGGCTGCTCCGGGAGTGTCAGGTGGCCCGATCGGCACCCCCCAGCAGGGACGTCTGACCGCCTCGTCACCTGCGGAAGTGGCCGTGTTGGCGTGGTAGCGTCCCGGCCGTGAAGAAGGCCCTGCGCAGCGGTCACGTGCTCCCGATCGCGATCATCTCCGCGGTGGTGGCCGGGATCTCGCTGGTCGTCGCCCTCGCGATCGACTGGCTTCCCCCCGCCGCGTCGGTCCAGGCCGATCGCGTCGACGCCCTGATCTGGTGGACCGTCTTTGCGAGCATCGCCATCTTCACCGTGGTCGTCTCGTTCACGCTCTACTCGGTCTGGAAGTTCCGGGCGCCGGAGGGGGACGAGTCGGACGGCCCCCCCATCCACGGCCACACCCTGCTCGAGATCATCTGGACGGCCATCCCGACGGTGATGATCGGGATCACGGCAGCCTGGGGCGCCGCCGTGCTCATCAAGAACGAGGACATCGCCAAGGGGGGCCAAGGGGTGCTCCACGTGGACGTCCTCGGCCAGCAATACGCGTGGGAGTTCACCTACCCCGACCTCGGCGTCACGACGGGCGACCTGCGTGTTCCGGTCGATCGCCAGGTCGTCCTGAGCCTCCGCGCGAAGGACGTGATCCACGACTTCTTCGTCTACGAGACGCGCATCAAGGGTGACGCTGTCCCCGGCATCGTCAACACGCAGGTCCGGTTCACGATGAAGCCGGAGTACGCAGGGCGCGTGTTCCCGATCATCTGCGCCGAATTGTGCGGCGCGGGCCACAGCGTGATGCGGGCACAGATGATCACGATGACGAGCTCCGACTACACCGCCTGGGCTCAGAAGGCCAGGATCGACGCCGAGAACGCGAAGAAGAAGTAGCGAGGCATGGCGACCCACACACCCACGACCGGCACTCCCATCCCCCACGGCGCGGGCGGCGGCCACAGCCACCACGGCGACTACCGGTCCGCCCTCCACTGGTGGATCAGGGCGTTCTGGGGCATCGTCATCGGCGTCATCATCGGGCTGCTCGTCCCGCTGTTCTTCCGCGCGGTCTTCGGTCTCGACCCGCTCTGGAACGAGCAGGTCTACGTCACCACCACGTGCATCTTCAGCGTCCTCGGCTTCCTGATCGGGATCGGGTGCTTCGACTTCTGGGGCAGGTGGATGGTCGGCAAGCACGTCGACTACGAGGACCACAGCTTCCACGGCGCAACCAGCTGGCGCGACTACTTCCGCGTCAACACCGACCACAAGGTCATCGGCATCCAGTACCTGGTGATCGTCTTCAGCTTCATGGTGATCTCGGGGATCCTCGCGGAGCTCGTCCGCGTCGAGCTGTCGACGCCCGGCCAGACGATCACGAACGGCGAGGGCTACAACACGCTGTTCAGCGGCCATGCGGCGCTGATGATCTTCCTGGTCATCATCCCGTCGTTCGCCGGCCTGGCGAACTACGTCCTGCCGATCATGATCGGCGCGAAGGACATGGCGTTCCCCAGGCTGAACGCCCTGTCGGTGTGGATGCTGCCGCCGGCCGGCCTGATGATCCTGATGGGGGTCATCATCGGCGGCTACTCGTCCGGCTGGACCGCATACGCGCCCCTGTCGGAGCAGGCGGGCACCGGCACGACGCTGTTCGAAGTCGGCGTCCAGTTTGCGGGCGCGTCCTCGATCATGACCGCGGTCAACTTCCTGGTGACCATCATCACGATGCGCGCTCCCGGGATGACGATCTGGCGGATGCCGCTGCTGGTGTGGGCCAACGCCACCACCTCCGCGCTCGTGGTGTTCGGCACGCCGTTCATCGCCGGCTCGCAGTTCATGACGCTGTTCGACCGCGTCATGGGCACGAGCTTCTTCGTGTGGACCGGCGGCGGCGACGTCATCAGCTACCAGCACATCTTCTGGTTCTACAGTCACCCGGCCGTCTACATCATGATGCTGCCCGGGTTCGGGATCATCAGCGAGGTCCTCGCGACGTTCTCGCGCAAACCGATCTTCGGGTACCGGGCCGTCGCCTTCTCGACCGTCGCCATCGCCGTCCTCGGGTTCGGCGTCTGGGCGCACCACATGTTCGTCTCGGGCATGGCGCCGTGGCTTCGCATCCCGATGATGGTCACGACCGTCATCATTGCGATCCCAACCGGCGTCAAGATGTTCTCGTGGGTCGCCACGCTCTGGCGAGGCAAGCTGCATATGCGGACACCGATGATGTGGGCGATCGGCTTCCTCTTGACGTTCGTGATCGGCGGCCTCTCCGGCGTCTTCCTCGGCACGCTGCCCGCGGACATCTTCGTCAGCGACACCTACTACATCGTCGCCCACATCCACTACGTGCTCTTCGGCGGCAGCGTCTTCACGATCTTCGCCGGGATCTACTACTGGTTCCCGAAGATGACCGGGCGGATGTACAACGAGACGCTCGGCAAGTGGCACTTCTGGCTGACGTTCGTCGGCTTCAACGCGACGTTCTTGCCGATGCACTGGCTCGGCGTGCAGGGCATGCCGCGCCGCGTCGCCGACTACGACCCTCGGTTCGCCAACCTCAACCTGTTCATCAGCATCGCGTCGGTGCTGATGGTGGCCGGCACCGCCGTCTTCTTCTACAACATGATCACCTCGTGGCGGTCCGGGCCGCGTGCCCCGTGGAACCCGTGGGGCGGGCGCACCCTCGAGTGGCTCGTGTCGTCTCCGCCGTCGCTCTTCAACTTCGATGCCACGCCGCAGGTCGTCGGGGGCCCGTACCAGTACGGCGTCGCCGGTGCCCGCCACGCCATCGTCTTCGCGCCCGAGGAGGTCGGCGGCGGCGAGCTCAACGAGCACCAGTACCCCAACATCCTGGTCGTCGCGAATGACACCGTCACCGGGAAGTCGCTCCTCGATGCGGTCCGTGATCTCGGCACCAACGGGTACTGGCGGTTCACGTTCGTCTCCCGGGCCGTCAGCGACGCGGACAGGACTGCGCTCGCGCGGCGTCACGAGCTCGCCTCCGCGGTGCTCGCCTCGGCCGGCATCGCGGCCACCGGCAAGGTCGTGACCGGCGACACCGTCCAGGCGATCGCCCGCGCCGCCCAGGAAGAGCACGCGCAGGAGATCATCGTCGCGACGTACCCCATCGGCGAGTCGCAGTGGCTGCGCCAGGACCTTGTCGACCGGGTCCGCAAGGCCACCGGCCTCCCGGTGTCCCACATCACCGTCTCGCAGAGGGAGGCGCGGGCGACGCTCGATGAGCCCGGCCTCGCGCACGTCCTCGTGCTTGCGCAGGACGCGGTGGGCGGCGCGGCGTTCCTCGACGAGGTCCAACACCGCGCCGACCGCTCGCCCGCCCGCTTCACGGTGGTGCTCCCGGCCGACGTCCCGGCGCCCGCCTGGGGCGACGAGGCGAACGTGCGTCGTCGCGACGCCGTCGACCGGGTTCACCGGGCCATCGAGGACCTGCAGCAGTCCGGCGTCTCGGCACAGGGCGAGGTCATGGACGGTGCGCTCACGACCGCCGCACGCGAAGCCGTGGCCGTCTATCGCCCGACCGAGATCCTCCTGGTCGCCAACGTCGCCCAGGATCTCGGTCCCGTCCGCGCCGTCGCGCGCGGGGCGACCGTCGACCAGGTCGTCGTCGCGGCGGAGGTCGGGCAGGCGTGACGACCCACACGCACGGACCCGCATCGGCCCCGGCGACGCAGAGCGCGTCCCCGTTGTCGCGCATGAACGTCGGCGCCCTGGGGATGACGATCTTCATCGGCTCCGAGATCATGCTCTTCGCCTCGTTCTTCACCGCGTACTTCATCGCCCGGGCGAACGCGAACCAGTGGCCGCCGATCTTCGAGGGCACGGAGAGCTTCGAGGTTCCGAAGGTCATCACCGCCGTCAACACGGCGATCCTCGTCTTCTCGAGCTTCACCGTCTGGTGGGCGGAAAAACGGCTCGCCGCCGGGGACCGCAAGGGGCTCATCCGCGGCCTCATCGTCACGATCATGCTGGGCGCGACGTTCCTGATCATCCAGATCAACGAGTACGCCCACCTCGGCTTCACGCCGCAGGACAAGATCTTCGGCTCGGTCTTCTACTGCCTCACCGGCCTGCACGGCGCGCACGTCTTCATCGGCCTCAGCGCCCTCACCTTCTCGCTCATGCGCGCCCGAGCCGGCGAGTTCAGCCACGGCAACCACGGCCCGCTCCAGGCGGCATCGATCTACTGGCACTTCGTCGACGTCGTGTGGGTGTTCCTGTTCGTCGTCGTATACCTCGTCTGATGGAGCGATTGGTGCCCCGAGTCCGCCGCTACTCCGCGTTCGCCGGCCTGCTCGTCCTGGCCGCGGCCGCCGCGACCGTGGCCGGTTGCGGGGCGAGCGGCGGCGACGTCGCCAACGGCAAGCAGCAGTTCGCGGCGTGCGGTGGCTGCCACACCCTCGCCGATGCCGGCACGACCGCCACCGTCGGCCCGAACCTCGACGACGCGTTCCGCGCGGCCCGCGCGCAGGGATTCGACCAGAGCACCTTCGAAGGCATCGTCCGCTACTGGATCGAGAAGCCGGAGCAGCGGACGCAGCCGCTCATGCCGCCGAACCTGGTGACCGGCCAGGACGCGGACGATCTGGCGGCCTACATCGCCTCGGTGGCCGGGCGGGACAAGGAGAGCCCTCCGCGTCCCGCCGAACCGGTCGAGTAGGACCCGGCCGAGGCACCAGCACCCGTCGTCCCGGCGAGGTGTGAGCGACCCCCACGGGGCACGGTCGAGGCCGCGAAATCCCCTGGAAAAGCGGCGCGAAATGCCTCATGTGGCGCCCGAGCCGCGCCGATACTCCCAAGGTGAATCCCCGCTCCTGGCGCCTGCTCGTCGCAGGGCTGTTCGTCTGTGCCATCGCGTACGGCGTGATCGGCAACGGTCCGGCGACCCTCGGGGTGTTCCTCACCGCGTGCACAGCGGCGGCGGCCGCCTGCGTCACCGGTCCCGGCCGCAACGACGAGCCGGCCCGTGAGCCCTGGTGCTTCATGGGTGTCGCGTTCGTCCTGCTCGGCACTGCAGAGCTGGTCCACAACCTCGCGGACGGTCCGAACGCCGGATGGGTGGTACCGATCCGGGCCCTCTCGCTGCTGTCGCTGACCGTCGGGCTCTGGCTCGCGATCCCCCACCCGCCCGGGCGCCGCCGCCGCGAGATCCTCGATCCGGCGATCGTCGCGATCGGCGCCGGCGTCGTCTCGTGGATCGCAATCCTCGAACCGATCGCCAGCCGCACCGACGTCGACCTCGTCGAGCGCCTCGTGGCGTTCTCGGTCCCGGTGCTCGATATGGTGCTCCTGACCGTCGTCGTGCGGCTCCTCTTCACGTCGGGCGCGGCAACCGCCCCGGCCCGCCTTCTGCTCGTTGGCGCCGGCGCGATCCTCGCGGCGGACACGATCGATTCGGTCTGGGCCCTCGACGGGCCACTCGGCGGGGATGCCTCGATCAGGGTACTGTGGATCGTCGGGGCCGCCCTGGTCGCGGGCGCGGCATTCCACCCTCAGATGAGCGACCTCGGCGAGCTCCGCGTGGATCTCGGGCAGTCGATCTCGACGACGCGCCTCGTGATGCTCGGCCTCGCGGCGGTCGCGGGCCCGATCGCCCTCATCGTCCGCTCGAGCCTGGACGGGCGCTTCAACGTCCCCGTCGTGGTCGCCGGCACGGTCGTCCTGTTCGCGCTCATCCTCATGAGGATGGCCGGCCTGGTGCGTGCGCTCACCTCCGTGGCGAGGAATCACGCCGAGGCAACCGGTCGCGAGAAAACCCTGCGCCGATCGGCGCATTCGCTGGTGGCGGCGACCGATCGCGGCGCGATCTACGCGACCGCCGCTGACGCCGCCGCGACGCTCGTGCGCGACCGGCCAGGCGCGGAGGTCCGGCTGTTCGTCGGCGACGGGGACCGCCTGCGGCTGGTGTCGGGACGCGGCCGGCGAGGGAGCGGACCGCAGACGCTCACCCTGTCGGCCCTTCCGCGCCGCGTGGTCGACCAGCTGCGCGCCGCCGACTCCGCCACCGTCACGTTCAACGATCACGATCTCGCGAAGGGGGTCGCCGCGGCCGTGGCCGCGGCGGCGGATCATCCGCAGTGCCTCATCGCCCCGCTCGTCGTGGACGGCGAGATCGCGGGGCTGCTGACGGTCGCGCTCGACCGGATGCCCGGAGAGGCCAGACGCCGGGCGATCGAGACGGTCGCGGCCCAGGCCGCCCTCGCGATCGAGACCGCCGACCTCACCGAGAGCCTGCACGCGCGGGCCGGCGAGGAGCGGTTCCGGTCGCTGGTTCAGAACGCCTCCGACGTCATCGCCGTGGTGGACCCCGGCGGCATCATCCGGTTCGTGACGCGTTCGATCACCCGCATGCTCGGCTACGAGCCGGGGGATCTGGAGGGCAGCAGCATCGCGCGCCTGCTGCATCCACGCGATGCCGCGCGGGGGCCGTCGGTGCTCGTCGACGGCGGGCTCGTGGACTGGCGGCTGCGGCGTGCCGACGGCGCCTACCGGCACGCGGAGGTCGTCGTCGCGGACCTGCGGGACGATCCGAACGTCGCCGGCATCGTGCTGACCATGCGCGATGTGACCGAGCGTCGCGAGCTCGAGTCGCGCCTCGCCCACCAGGCCTTCCACGACACGCTGACCGGCCTCGCGAACCGGGCGCTGTTCGAGGATCGGCTCGGGCAGGCGCTGGCGCGGCGAGCGCGCAAGCCCGCCGGCTCGGTGGCTGTGATCTTCATCGACCTCGACGACTTCAAGACGGTCAACGACACCCTCGGCCACCAGTGCGGCGACGAGCTGCTCACCATGGCGTCGCGCCGCCTGGTGGAGTGCCTCCGGCCCACGGACACCGCGGCGCGGCTGGGCGGCGACGAATTCGCCGTCGCGCTCGAGATCGACGACTTCGACGCCGAGCGGGCCATCGACATCGTCGCGAACCGCATACTCCGGGCGCTGCGATCGCCGTTCATCGTCGACGGCCAGGAGATCTTCACCCGCGGGAGCCTCGGCATCGCCGCGACGCCGGACGGCGGCACCACGGTCGACGAGCTCCTCCGCAACGCCGACATCGCGATGTATGTCGCGAAGAACTCGGGCAAGGGCAGGTTCAAGCGGTTCGAGCCCGGCATGCACGCGCCGGTGCTCCGCCAGATGGAGCTGCGGGGCGAGCTGCAACGGGCGATCGAGCGGCGCGAGCTCGTGATGCACTACCAGCCGATCGTCGCCCTGGCCACCGGCCAGCTCCGCGGGTTCGAGGCCCTGGTCCGGTGGCAGCACCCGGAGCACGGGCTGATCTTGCCGAACGAGTTCGTAACGCTCGCCGAGGAGGCCGGCCTGATCGGCGCGATGGGCAGCTGGATCCTGGAGGAGGCGTGCCGTCAGTTCTGCGAGTGGGTCGCGGCGTATCCCCAGGCCGCCGGCCTCTACGTGAGCGTCAACTTGTCAGGGCACCAGTTGCACCGAGGCAACCTCCTGAGCGAGCTGGAGCGGGTGATCGAGCAGACCGGCATGCAGCCGTCCCGCCTGCTGCTCGAGCTCACGGAGAGCGTGCTGGTCGACGACACCGAGCGCGCGATCGGCCGGCTCGAGATGATCAAGCGGCGCGGGATGCGCATCGCGATCG
This sequence comes from uncultured Thermoleophilia bacterium, assembly GCA_963706315.1. Classification (GTDB taxonomy): domain Bacteria; phylum Actinomycetota; class Thermoleophilia; order Miltoncostaeales; family Miltoncostaeaceae; genus CALMEC01. Next base: position 582,308 of record CAVPMA010000015.1, read on the forward strand.
ACGACTTCGGCACCGGCTTCTCGGCGCTGGCGTATCTGCAGCAGCTCCCGATCGACGTGCTCAAGCTCGCCTCGCCCTTCGTCCAGGGCCTCGGCACAGGCCAGGAGCAGCTCACCGAGACGATCCTGCGGCTTGCCGCGACGCTCGACCTCGACGTCATCGCGGAGGGCATCGAGCATCCCGGTGAGGCGGCGGCGCTCGCGCGGCTCGGCTGCACGCTCGGGCAGGGCTACTTCTTCAGCACGCCGCTCGACGCCGCGGCGGCCGCGGCGGTGATCGCCACCGACCGCCCGCTCGGCCTCGTCGCGGTCGCCGCGAGAACGTCGGTTCCCGCCTGATCTCACCCCGGGATGCCCGGCCCCGGCTCGGCCGCGTGGCGGCCTACTTGACGATCGCGAGGCGCCGGCCGTCGATGCCGGGCAGCACGCGGCGGGCCTCGACGCCCATCCACGATTCGAGCAGGCTCGCGTAGAGGTTGCGGAACTCGGTGGTGACGAGCAGGTTGTCATCGTCATCGAGCCGCGCGAGGCCGGGGAACTCGCTCTGCACGCCCCCGTTCGCGTGGTTGCCCACCACCAGCACGCAACCTCCAGCGCCGTGGTCGGTGCCGCGGGAGTCGTTGTCCTCGGCCCGCCGCCCGAACTCGCTCCACACCAGCGTCAGCACGCGGTCCGACAGCCCCCGGGCGTCGAGATCCGCCTGCCACGCGAGGAGGGAATCGCCGAGGGTCTTCAACAGCTCGGCGTGGTTGGTCGGCTGGTCGTCGTGGGTGTCGTAGCCGCCCTGGCTGATCGTCGCGAGGCGCGTACCGAACCCGGCGCCCAGCATCCGGGCCAGGTTCTTCAGACCGTTCCCGAGGTGCTCGTCGGGGTACGGCAGCGGCGTCGCCGGGACCTGGTTGCGGTCGACGCGAAGCGGCGCGAGCCGGTCGTAGACGCTGATCGCGCCGCGATACGCCTGCTGGGCCGCCTTCCGGGCGCTGGTCCGCGCACCGGAGGTGGCGCCCCGGTACGGCTTGAGGGCAGCCTCCGAGCTCCACACGTCTGGGATGTTGAACCCGAACGACCCGGGGTCGAAGACCGTGGCGACCGGAGCCCGGCGCGAGAGCAGGATCGGGTCGAGGTTCCACCCCATGCTGATCGCCTGAAGGGGGTTGTCGGTACCGCCGATCGCGTCGATCGTGCGCCCCAGCCACCCGGTGCGGTCGAAGGTCTGGCCGACGACGCCGGTGCGCCAGAAGATCTGGGAGTTGAAGTGCGACTGGTCGGGATTCGCATAGTCCACTGCGGGGAGCACCGCGACCTTGCCGGCGTCGTACAGCTGCTTGAGCCCGGTGAGCGAGGGGTGCCAGCCGAACTCGGGGTGGGCTGCGACCGCGAGCGTCGTCGCCGGGTCGATGCCGATCCGTGAGCGCAGCTGGCGGTACCGGGGGTCGCCGATCGGGACGAACGTGTTGAGCCCGTCGTTGCCGCCGTCGAGGTAGATCGACACGAGGATCCGCCCGTTCGGGTCCTCGGCCGCCTGCGCCGCCGCGGCCTCGAAGATGCTGCGGGCGCCGAGCCGAGGCATCGCGGCACACGCGAGCGCGAGGCCGCCGGCACCGGTCAGGAGTCGCCGCCGCGTGACGCCGCTGCCGAGCGTGCGGGCCGCCGCGGCGGGACCCTCGACGAGCGCCTGCTCGGGGATCTCGAGGATCCGCTCCGCGCCGAGACCGAGGAGCGCCCGGCGGGAGGTGTGCCAGTCGGTGCAGCCGCAGTTGCGGGGATCGCCCATCAGCACACCTGCCCGTCGGGGCCGCCGAGCAGCATGTGGCACAGCACGCGCAGCCGTTCGGGCCAGTAGTGGTCGACCTGCCAGTCGTTCGTCTTCGTGGCGACGCTTTCGCGGGCGAACCGCGCGAGCGCGGCGCGCGACTGGGCGCTCGTCCACGGCCGGCCGGTCATCCGGATCGCCTGCGACAGCGCCTGCGCCGGCGTCTGGGATTTGTCGATCGAACCGTCCTTGATGCGCATGTCGCGGATCACCTGCGAGGCGGCTTGGTACCGGGCGCGGACGGACGCGGTGGTGAGCCACGCCTCGTCCTGCTCCCATCCGCTCACGTTCGGGGGGTAGAACGGGCGCTGCCCCATGTCGTCGAGCATCCAGGTCCAGCTGTCGGTCGTGATGAACTGGTTCGTCTTGCGCAGCATCCCGGCCGTGTACACGAGCGGGCTCTTGACCTGATCCGGCTCGCCGAGGCTGGCGTAGAGGGCCGGGTGGGTGAGGATGATCTGCAACACCGGCTTGATCCGGGTGCCCGAGGTCCGGTAGGCGGTGACCATCCGCTTCAGGGTCGCCGGCGGGCACGGCCGGGGCGTGAAGTACCCCCAGAGCTTCTTGCAGAGGTACGGCGCGTGCTTCGGGTGGTCGATCGCCATGTTCACGACGTCCGTCGGTGTGAAGCGTCCGGTCTTCCCGAAGATCCGCTTGACGCCGTCGTCGTGGCGGGAGCGGTCGTAGTCGAAGACCTTGGTGTCCCAGTCGTAGGTGAACCCGGTGAGCGCCCTCGCCGCCTCGCGGATGTCGCGTTCGGTGTACCCGTTGTTGACCCCGAGGGTGAACAGCTCGAAGTACTCGCGGGCGAAGTTCTCGTTGGGGTCGTCCTTGTCGGAGTTGTCCAGGTCGAGGAACCGCTGCATCGCGTGGTCGCGCAGCACCGCCTGCGCCAGCTTCCGGAAGCTCCCGAGCGCCTTGCCGCGGATCGTCCAGTACTGACTGAGCATCAGCTTGGAGTCCGAGACCTTCTCGTTCGAGGTGGCGAAATGGTCGTGCCAGTTGAGCGTCATGCGCTCCACGAGCTGGTGGCGGCCGCGGACCATGCGGTCGAGCCACCACAGGACGTCGTGCCCGTAGGCGTTGAGCGGGTCGATGGGCTGGCCGTCGGCGAGCGGGGCGGGCGCCCGGCGCAGCTGCGCCCCTCGGGGGTTGAGGAGCTCGCGCACCGCGACGGCCGTCCCCGCCCGAGCCAGGCGGTCGACGTCCCCGGGGAGCGCGCCGAACCCGGCGCGCCAGTAGAGACGCTCGATGCGCGCGCGCGCCACGCGGCTCGGCGGCGCAACCTTCTTCTTCGCGCTCACGGGGCGGTGATCCTCACCTTGGGGGTGCGGACGACCAGGCTCCATTTCATGCCGCGAAGCTCATGGTCGGCGATCGAGCAGAACAGCGTGTAGCGCCCCGGCTTGAGGCGGACCTGCACCGTCTGCAGCCCGGCGGGTCGCACGATCCGGCTGGAGGCGAGAACGAGGCCGCCGCTCGCGCGACGCACCCTCAGGTCGTGATCGTCTTCGCCGTTGTTTCGGAACTGGATGCGCCAGAGACCGGACGGTCCGGCGCGGCGCGAGCCGTTGAAGAAGTACTCGTCTGCGTAGACCAGCATCCTCGCTGGAGGTGGTGGAAGGTCGGCTGCGGGCATCTGCCTCCCCTATCGGCAGGAACGACCGTGTTCCTGTAGGGGCTACCCTATCTTCGATGGCGTCGATCGAGAAGCCCGACTCGGTCGGCGACGGCCTGCCGCCGTCGCCGGCACTGCCCCGCCTGCGCGCCCCGGTGGACTGGCGGGGGGTGCGGATCGACCCTGTCGACGAGCCGCTCGTCGCGGTCGCCGACATCGGGCCGTCGGTACGCGATGATCCCCAGTACCACGCGATCGGGCTGCCCGGGGCTCGCCCGCGGAGCCTGGTCCGCGAGGGCGTCGCAGACCGGCTCGCCCGCGCGGCGGCGTCGCTGCCCGACGGCGTCACGCTGATCGTGTGGGACGGCTGGCGCGCCTTCGAGACCCAGCGCGCCCTGTACGACGACTGGATGGCTCAGCTGCGTGCCATGCATCCCGAATGGGACGCGACCACCCTCGCGCGCGAGACCGCGCGGTTCGTGAGCGTGCCGAGCGTCGACCCCGCCTGCCCCGCGCCACACGTGACGGGCGGGGCGGTCGACCTCACCCTCGGCGACGGCGACGGAGCACCGCTCGACCTCGGCACTCATTTCGACGCGTTCGTGCCCGAGGCCGGAGCGGTCGCCCTCGAGGCCGTGCCGGGCACGGCACGCGAGCTTCGCCGCCGGCTGTTCTGGGCCATGGCGGACGCCGATTTCACCGCCTACATCGAGGAGTGGTGGCACTTCGACTTCGGCGACCAGTTCTGGGGTGCGGTCAAGGGGCGTCAGGCCCATTACGGTCCGATCGATCCCGACGGGTGAGCCGGCTCGACCGTGGGCAGCGGCGCCTCCTGGTGCTGGCGGTGGGATCCCAGGCGTCGATCTCGATCGCCCTGTGGGGGCTCGGGGCGCTCGGGCCGGAGCTGCAGGACGAGTTCGGCCTCTCCGCGGCGGCGCTCGGGGCGCTCTTGGCGGCGGGCTTCATCGGCAACGCCGTCATCCTGATCCCGGCGGGGACCCTCGTCGATCGCATCGGCCCGCGAACGCCGCTCATCGTCGGCGGTCTCGTCTCCGGGATGGTGCTGGTCGCGGCCGGCCTGGCGCCATCGGCGGTCCTGGTCGGCGTCGCGCTCTTCGGCTACGGACTGACGGCGGCGTTCGTCTCGGTGGCCGGAACGGTGTCGGTGTTCCACGGGTTCCGCGCGGACCGGCGGGGCATGGCGCTCGGGGTGCGGCAGATGGCGGTGTCGGCAGGCGGGCTCGTGGCCGCTGGCCTCCTCCCTGGGCTCGCCGCCGTGGGCGGCGTCCGGCTGGCGCTGATCGTGAGCGGCGTGCTGGCCGCGGTGTTCGCGCTCCTCTTCGGGCTCGCGAGTCCCCCTGGAGCGCTGCACGCGGGTTCCGCGGCCCGCCGGCGGATCGACCTGAGGGGGCTGCTCGCGACACCGGGGATCGGCTGGGTCATGGCGATCTGCGCGGTGCAGGTCACCGCGCTGACCGCCACCCTCAGCTTCGCCGTGCCGGCGATCGTCGACGACGGGGCGTCGGCGGTGGTGGGCGCCGTCCTGTTCGGCGTCATCAGCGCCTCGGCGATCGTCGCGCGACTGGCATGGGGCCGCATCGCCGACGCCGGCGGCGGAACGCGACGGCGGGCCACCCTCAGGGACGTCGGGGTCGTCACCGTGATCGGAGCGCTGCTCTACTGGGCCGCCGGCTCGATCGGACCCGCTGCCCAGCTCCCGGCGATGGCGGTGTTCGCGTTCGGGGCGATGGGCGCGAACGGCCTCCTCTACCTCATCGCGGGCGAGCTCACCCCCCCGGCTCGGGCGGGGCAGGCGGTCGGGCTGGTCTCGATGACGCTGTTCGGCTGGGGCGCCCTCATGGCACCGGTCCTCGGCGCGCTGGCCGACTACGCCGGATTCGCGGTCCTGTGGCCGGTGTGCGCGGCGCTTGGGGCGGGAACCGTGGCGCTGACCTTCGGATTGACGCCGGACACCTCGGTGGGGAGTCGCGTCTCGGCATAGATCCCGGGCTCAGGTGCCCAGAGCGCGGATCTGGCGCTCGACCTCGACCAACGCGCCGATGCGGTTCGTGACGACGCCGTTGACGCCGAGGCCGATCAGGCGGCGCATCTCGGCGTCGTCGTCCACGGTCCACGCGAACACGCCCTGACCGTGGCGATGCATGCGGTCGACGAGGCCCTCGGTGACGATCGCGGCGGGTACACCGACGCCCGCCATGTGGCTCTGCGTGCCAACGTCGCCCATCGCCATGCTCGCCAGCCCCGCCGCCGACTCGACGAGGTGGATGACCGGGCATCCCGGGTTGTGGGCCTCGAGCGCCTCCCAGACCTCCGGCAGGAACGAGATGAACGAGACGCTGCCGGTCATGCCGAGTTCGCGCACGAGCGTCGCCGCCGGGGCGACCGCCTCGACCTCCTTGATGTCGAGGTTGACCCGCGTGCGGTCGCGTGCCAGCTCCAAGACCTCCTGGACGGTCGGGATGAGCTTGCCGCCGCCGGCGTCGAGCTTCCGCGCCTGGGTCGCGGTCAGAGACCTGAGCGGGCCGCTCCCGGAGGTGGTCCGGTCCAGGGTTGCGTCGTGGAGGATGAGCGCCTTGCCGTCCTTCGTGAGGCGGACGTCGGCCTCGATCACGTCCGCGCCGAGCTCGACCGCCCGCTCGAACGCCGGGAGCGTGTTCTCGGGAAGCTCCGCGGATGCGCCGCGGTGTGCAACTTTCCACAACCGGCCGATCACGCCCCGAATGCTACTCGGGCGTGAGACGCTTGACGTGACGCCGGATCGGGCGTGTCAAGTGTCCGGCCCCGCCTGGCGCCGAGCCCCCGGTAGCATTCCCGTGTGGTCACCTCACGCGCCGCCCAGCCGGCCCAGGGGCTGGCGCTGGTCTCGGCCCTCTTCGGGCTCGTGCGCTTCGCCCATACCGTCTTCGCGCTCCCGTTCGCGCTCGCCGGGGCGTTTCTCGCGCGCATGGAGGCTCCCGCGCTCTCCACCGTCGGCTGGATCCTGCTGGCGATGGCGGGCGCGAGGTCGCTCGCGATGGCGCTCAACCGGCTGATCGACGCCGAGATCGACGCGAGGAACCCCCGTACCGCGGGGCGTGAGCTGCCGAGCGGGCGCCTGACCCGCCCCCAAGTCGTCTGGTTCTGCCTCGCGAGCCTCGCCGCGCTGCTCGTCGCGGTGAGCCAGCTGCCCCGCATCACCTGGTACCTCTGGCCCATCCCGGTCGCGCTGTTCGTGCTCTACCCCTATTCGAAGCGGGTGACCTGGGGATGTCACCTGCTGCTCGGCGTGACGATCGGCATCGCTCCGGTCGGCGGCTGGCTCGCCGTCACCGGTGAGTTCGCGCTCACGCCGGTCCTGCTGTGGATCGCGGTGGCCACGTGGATTGCCGGCTTCGACATCATCTACGCCCTGCTCGACCTCGACCACGACCGTGCGAACGGCGTGCATTCGATCCCCGCCCGGTTCGGCCCGGCCGGGGCGCTCGCAATCACGCGTGGCCTGCATCTGGCGACGGTGGCGTTTCTCGCCGCGGCCGGCGTGGCGGTCGGCGCCGGGGCAATCTACTTCGTGGGCGTCGCGGTGTGCGCCGCGGTGCTCTTCTACGAGAACGCCGTGGTCGCGCAGGGCGGCGACGATCGCATCAAGATGGCGTTCGGCGTCGCGAACGGCGTACTTGCGGTCGTGTACTTCGCGTTCGTCGTGGCCGAGGTGGCGTTCTCCTGATCGCAGGGCGCGGACTCGTCAAGTCGTACGGGGAGCGCCGCGCCGTCGACGGCGTCGACATCGAGCTGGCCGAGGGCGAGACGCTCGCGATCGTCGGCCCGAACGGCGCCGGCAAGACCACGCTGCTGCGGATGCTCGCGACGCTTCATCGCCCCGACGCGGGCACGCTCAGCGTGCTCGGGTTCGTGCTGCCGGACGAGGCTCCCCGCGCCCGCGCCCTCCTCGGGTACCTCGGCCACGACCCCCTCGTCTACCTCGACCTTACGGCGTTGCAGAACCTCGAGCTGTTCGCCGACCTCTACTGCATCCCGGACGCCCGGTCCCGCATCGAGGACCTGCTCGACGAGGTCGGACTGCTCGCCCGAGCGGTCGACCCGGTCAGGACGTTCAGCCGAGGGATGGCGCAGCGCCTCGGCATCGCCCGGCTGCTGCTCCACCGGCCCAAGCTCCTGCTGCTCGACGAGCCGCAATCCGGGCTCGACGCGCCCGGTGCCAAGCTGCTCGGAACGCTCCTCGGCGAGGGACGCAGCGTCGTGATGGTGACCCATGACGTCGAGCGGGCCGTGGCGATCGCCGACCGCGTGATGGTGCTCCGTGCCGGCCGGGTGCGGCTCGAGTGCGCGACCGCGGATCTCGACCCCGTCACCTTCCGCGCGCGATATGAGGAGGAGATCGCGTGACCGGCGGGTGGCCACGCCAGCTGCGCGCGCTGGTGCTGAAGGACCTCCGGCTGGAGCTGCGCACGCGCGACACGGCCGTGGCGATGGTGTTGTTCGTCGTGATCGCGATGGTGATCCTGCAGTTCGGATTCGGGACGCGGGAGACCGACCTGACGCGGTTCGCCGGCGGCCTGCTGTGGGTTCCGCTCGCGTTCGCCGCCGTCCTCGGCGTCGGCCGGAGCTACGTGGCCGAGCGCGAGCAGCGCGTGCTGGACGGGCTCCTGGTCGCCCCGGTCTCGCGGTTCGTCATGCTCGTCGCGCGGGCGATCGCCATCGTCGGCTACCTCCTCGCGGTGCAGGTGATCGCGGTGCCGCTGCTCGGGGTCTTCTTCGTCAAGGGCCCGTACTGGGGCGATCTCGGCTGGCTCTTCCTCGCCTGCCTCGTCGCCGACATCGGCATCGGCATCCTTGGCACGCTGGTTGCGTCGATGGCGGTGTTCACCCGCGCGCGCGAGCTCGTGATGCCGGTGATCTTCCTCCCGCTGCTCGTCCCGGTCGTGATCGCCGCGGCCGGTGCGACCCACGCCGTCGTGGGGGCAAATGACATGTCCCAGTACCGGAACTACTGCCTGTTCCTGCTGGGGTATGCGGTAACGTTTGGACTCGTGGCCTTCGCGACGTTCGACGCGGTGTTCGATGACTGACGGCGCGTCCGAATCCCGCGTCAGCGGCCGCAGCGTGGCCGCCTGGGGCGCGGCGAGCGCGGTGCTCATGGTCGTCGCGGTGCTCGGCGCGTTCTTCATCGCCCCGGAGGATTCCGAGGGCGACATCCAGCGGCTCCTGTTCCTCCACGTCCCGATCGCGGTCATGTCGCTCGGGGCGTTCCTGGTGGCGTGTATCGCCGGCATCCTCTACCTGCGCACCCGCGACGAGCGCTACGACGAGGTCCTGGCGGTCTCGGTCGGCCTCGGCCTCCTCTTCGTGGTGCTCACGATCATCTCGGGGTCGATCTGGGCACGCGGCTTCTGGGGCACATGGTGGCGGTGGGAGGACCCCCGGCTCGTCACCTACCTGATCATCGCCCTGCTCTACGCCGCGTTCTTCGTCCTGCGGAACTCCACCGAGGAATCGAGCCGGGCGCGGTTCTCCGCCATCTACGCGATCGTGTCGTTCGCGTCGGTGCCCCTGTCGTTCTACGCGGTCCGCAAGGCTCGGGACTTCGTCCACCCCGTCGCCTTCGACAGCGACGGCATCAACATCGACCGCGAGATCTTCGTCTGGCTCCTGGTGGCACAGGTCGCGATCGCGGTGCTGTTCGTCGCGCTCCTCAAGCTCGAGCTGCTCCAGCGGCGCACCGACCGCGCGTTGCGGAGGCTTCGCGCCGCGCTTGAGGACGCCGCGTGAACGACTACGTCGTCGCGGCATTCGCCGTCGTCTGGTTCGTGATGCTGATCTACGTCGCGGTCGTCGGATTGCGAACCGCCCGCATCGCTCGCGAGGTCGAGTTGATCACCCGTCTCGTCGAGCGTCGATCGGCCGAGACGAGCGAGCAGTAGCCGCGCAAGGCGGGTGGCGATCCGGGACGGTCGCCCCTCGATTCCGCCCATCTTTTCTGGGGTACTCAGCGCGTCGTGGGGTACCATCACATCTCCTCCCCGACGCCCGGGATCACACCTGATGCACCTCATCGTCGTCGGTCTGTCGCACCGGACCGCACCAGTGGAGCAACGCGAGAAGGCAGCGCTCACCGACGCCACCGCGCGCGGCCTGGTGCGCTCGCTCGTCGGCCGTAAGGAGATCCACGAGGCGGTCGCGCTCTCCACCTGCAACCGCACCGAGGTGTACGTGCGGGCGGATGACAGCTCGGTTGCCGAAGAGGCCGTCTGCAGCGCGCTGGTGGAGCACACGGGCATCAGCCGTGACGAGCTCGACTGCGCCCGGTATGCGCACCGCGAGGAGCGAGCGGCGATCCACCTGCTGCGTGTGGCGTCGAGCCTCGACGCGATGGTGCTCGGTGAGAGCGAGATCCAGGGGCAGGTGCGCGACGCGTTCGACCAGGCCCACGAGGAGGACACCGTCGGCCCGGTGCTCGACAACCTGTTCCGGAAGGCCCTCGAGACCGGCAAGCGCGTGCGGCGCGAGACACTGCTCGGCGCCGGGGTCGTGTCGGTCGCGAGGGTCGCGGTCGAGTTGGCCCGCGAGGCGGTGGTCGACCTCACCGCTCGGCGCGTCCTTCTGGTCGGCGCCGGTGAGGTCGCGGAGGCGACGGCCACCGCGCTCGTGGAGGCCGGCGTCGGCCAGCTGGCCGTCGCGAACCGGACGGTGTCCACGGCGCGGCGGCTCGCGGAGCGCATCGGCGGCGAGGGGGTCGGGTTCGACCGCCTCGCCGAGGAGCTGGCCGCCGCCGACATCGTGATCTCGTCCACCGACGCACCGCACACGATCCTGACCCACAACGACGTCGAACAGGCGATGCGGACCCGCCCGGGCCGCCCGATGGTACTCATCGACATCGCCGTCCCGCGCGATCTGGAGCCCGCGATCGCGGCGGTCCCCGGCGTCAGCCTCTACGACATCGACGACCTCGAGCGGGTCGTCGAGCGCAACCTCAACGGCCGCATCCGCGAGGCGGAGCGGGCCGAGATCATCGTGCAGGGCGAGGCCCGCCGGTTCACCGAATGGGGCCGCACCCTGTCGGTCGCGCCCACCATCGGCTCGTTGCGCGACATGGCCGAGACGATCCGCGCGGGCGAGGTCGCCAAGATCAGGAGCCAGCTCGATTCGCTGACCGACGCCGACCGTGAGCGCATCGAGCAGCTCACTCGCTCGATCGTCAACAAGCTCCTCCACGAGCCGACGGTCAGGCTCCGGGCCGCCGTCGCCGAGGGCGACGGGTTCGCGCACGTCGAGAGTCTCCGCCACCTCTTCGGGATCGACGCCGACCGATCGACTTGACGCTCGCCACCCGCCGGTCTCCGCTCGCGCTCGCGCAGACGGAGTGGGTTGCCGAGCGGCTCCGGGCGGCGGGCCACGTTGTGAGCCTCCTCGAGCTGGTGACCTCAGGCGACCGCTGGAGTGCGGCGGGCGGCACCGACGCCACGAAGGGCCTGTTCGTCAAGGAGCTGGAGGAGGCGCTCCTCGACGGCCGGGCCGACCTCGCGGTGCATTCTGCGAAGGACCTCCCGGGCGAGCTGCCCGAGGGGCTCGCCATCCTCGCGATGCCCGCGCGGGAGGACCCGCGCGACGTGCTGGTCGGTCCCGAGGGCGGGCTCGCTGCCCTCGCGACCGGCGCGACGGTGGGGACCGGAAGCCCCCGTCGGGCGGCGCAGCTCCGGCTGGCTCGGCCCGACGTCACGTTCACCGAGATCCGCGGCAACGTCGGCACGCGGCTTGAGAAGCTTGGACGCGGCGAGACCGACGCCCTCGTGCTCGCGGCCGCGGGGCTCGCGCGGCTGGGGCTGACCCCCGAGCGCCTGTCGGCGCTCGACGTCGCCGTGTCGGTGCCGGCTCCAGGGCAGGGGGCGCTCGCGCTGGAGGGGCGCCGGGACCGCCCGGAGCTCGCCGCGTCCCTCGCGGCCCTCGATGACCCGGCCACGTCGCTTGCGGTGCGCGCGGAGCGGGCCCTGCTCGCGGGGCTCGGCGGCGGCTGTCGCGAGCCCGTGGGCGCGCTCGGCGCCGTCGACGGCGACACGCTGCATCTGGTGGCGTTCGCTGCGAGCGCCGACGGCACGGTCGCGGTACGCGAGGAGCGTACGGGGCCGGCCGACGCTCCGGAGGCGCTGGGCGCGGCGCTGGCGACGAGGATCGCTGCGCGCCTGGCCGGCGGATGAGCGCCCCGCTCGCCGGGCGCCGCGTCGTCGTCACACGCCCGGCCGACCAGTCACACGCGCTCGTCGAGCGGCTCACGGAGCTCGGTGCCGACGTCCTGGTCCTGCCGCTCATCGACACCGTGCCGATCGCATCGAGCCCCGAGATCGACGGGGCCCTCGGCGCGCTTGACCGCTACCAGGTGATCGTGGTGACCAGCGCGAACGGCGCCGACTGCCTCGCCGATCGGCTGGCCGAACGGGGTGCGGCACTGCCCGACGGCCCGGTGGTGGTGGCCGTGGGGGCGATGACGGCGGGGAGACTGCGCAAACGCGGCCTAAGGGTCGATCGTGTCCCGTCCGAGGCGAACGGCGCGGCGATCGCCGCGGAGCTCACGGCCGCGGGCGTGGCGGGCACCCGTGTCCTTTTGCCGCGAGCTCGGGCCGGGCGCCCGGAGCTGCCGGCCGCGTTGCGCTCGGCCGGCGCCACGGTCGACGACGTCGCGCTGTACGACACCGTCCGGGTTCAGCCGACGCCGGAGGCCGTCGCCGGCGTGCTGGCGTCCGATCTCGTGGTCCTCACCGCGCCGTCGGCGGTGGAGTCCCTCGCCGATGCACTCGGGTCGGAGCGGGCCGGCGGCATGGCGGTGGTGTCGATCGGGCCGACCACCAGCGCCGCCGCGCGGGCGGCGGGCTTCGTCGTGGCCGCGGAGTCGACGGCGCAATCTATCGACGGCCTCGTCGCTGCGGTGCTCGCCGTCACGACTGCGTGACCCGAGCCGGGGACCGTCGGTCGTAGACTCCGGCGCAGACCCATGGCGATCATCACGCTGCTCACCGATTACGGACCGGGATCGGAGCACGTCGGGGCCCTGCATGCGGTGCTCGCGGCGGGCTGTCCGGGCGCGGACAGGATCGATCTGGCGCATGACATCCCCCCGGGTGACGTCCGCTTCGGGGCGCTCGTGCTGGCCCGCCTTGTCCCGCTCACGCCCCAGGGGGTGCACCTCGCGGTCGTCGACCCGGGTGTGGGAACCGCCCGGCGCGGGATCGCCGTGGCGACGCCGGATGGACACCGCCTCGTCGGGCCGGACAACGGCCTCCTCGGACTCGCCTGCCGTGAGCTCGGCGCGAACGAGGCCGTCGAGCTGACCTCGCCGCACCACCGCCGGGAGCCGGTCGCCCCGACCTTCCATGGACGCGACGTGTTCGCACCCGCGGCCGCGCACCTGGCCGCGGGCGGCGGCCTCGGCGATCTGGGCGCGGCTGTTCCCGTCGACGGGGTCGTGCAAGCCGATCTCGTCGCGCCCGGCGTGGGCCCGGGGCGCCTCGAAACGGTGGTGGTCGGGGTCGACCGCTTCGGCAACCTCCAGACCGGGGCGGTGGGGTCCGATCTCACCGCCTCGGGGCTCGTGCACGGTGACGCCCTCGCCGTGACGACGGGCGAGGTGACGATGCGCGCCCCGCTGGGCCGGGTGTTCACCGACGTCGCGCCCGGTGAGCTGCTGGTGCATGTCGACGGGCACGGCCACGTCGCGGTCGCGGTGAACGGGGCGAGCGCATCGCGCCTGCTCGGTGCCACGCCGGGCAGCTGGATCGCCCTCACGCGCCGACACTGAGCGTCGGCCCCCTGTCGGAGGTCGAGTCGGGTACCGATCGCGACAACGCGGTCCGAGGGTACCTGGAGGTACTGCGCGGCATTCATCGAGTTCGTGCTGAGCAGGGAGAACCAGCGCTTGCGCCACCCGCCATCCGGCTCGGGCCGTTGGGCGTGAGGGTGGAGTCGCTGGGGAAGTAGGAGACTGCCGACCCCGTCCCTCCGGGGGTATGTCAGGACGTCTCGGTCTCGGCGGCGGACTCGGGCAGCAGCATGACGGCTCCGATGAGGAAGCAGAGGCCACCGAAGGCCGTGAAGAAGTTCGCGGCGGCGAGGTCGAGCACGCTCCCGGACGACGGCACCCAGTAGGCGGCGATCGCCGAGACTCCGAACGCGATGCACCCCAACAGGTTGATGGCCGCGATCCTCCATTCGAGCGTGCGGTTCGACGTCCACAACGCGGCGCCGCAGACCTCGACGTAGGCGAGGTACCCGGACACCAGGAAGCACGCCGATCCGATCAGATCCGGCGTCCACACGAGCCGGTCGTACGCTTGGGCGTCGAGCCCCGTCTGCATGGCGTCGAACGTGTTGACGTTGAACAGCACCGTTCCGACGAGCTGAACGCCGCTGCTCCACCAGTCGATCCTGCGCGGCTCGAAGCTGACGAGCCGCAGCCGCCGGCGTGGCAGGGTCGGCCCGGGATCGGCATTGATCGTCTCGAGCCATTGCAGCGTGGCGGCGGACGTGAAGAAGATCGAGCCGACGAAGAAGACCATCCCATCGACGCCCGACCCGACGAGCTCCACGAAGCCGGGGAACGGGGCGACGAGGAAGCAGGCCGAGCCGATCGCGAACAGCACGCCGATCCACCACGACGCCCGGCGGGGAGCCCACCAGGTGCCCGGGGCCCGGGACCGCGAGAGCATCGAGGCGTGCTTGCGGTGCGTGCGGGACGCCCACTCGGCGGTGGTGCCGTCGGCCCGCCGGAACGTGACGTGCGTCGTGAACGGCCCCACGGACCGGTGCGCCACCCGCGACCACCCCGGGGGTGTCTGGGGGTGGACGCTCACCGGCCCGCCGCCGGCCCCGGGCGTCGGACCCGGCGTTCGAGCGTCATCCGCAGGGGCTAGTGGTGGAAGCTCGACGCGGTCGAGGCGTCATGGACCGGCTCCGCCTGCTTCTGCAGGCGGGGCAGGTCCCGCTGGAGGTCGGAGAGCAGCATGTCCGCCAGGTCATGGGTGAACCCGCGCTTCACGACGACCCGCAGCGCCGCCAGGTCCGTCCGGTTGGCCGGGAACGTGTAGGCCGGCACCTGCCATCCCCGCTCGCGCAGGGCGTTCGACACGTCGAACACCGTGAAGTTGTCGATCCCGTCCTCCAGGGTGAATGCGAAGACCGGCAGTTCGTCGCCCCTCGTGATCAGCTTGAACGGCTCGATCTGCTCGATCCTGGCCGACAGGGACGTCGCGACCTCGCGCGAGTATCCCTGGATGTTCTGGAAGCCGCTGAAGCCCAGCCGGAGGAAGTTGTAGTACTGGCCCACGATCTGGGCTCCGGGCCGGGAGAAGTTCAGGGCGAACGTCGGCATGTTGTCGCCGAGGTAGTTGACCCAGAAGATCAGATCCTCGGGCAGGGACTGCGCGTCACGCCAGATGATCCATCCGACGCCTGGGTAGACCAGCCCGTACTTGTGGCCCGACGCGTTGATCGACGCCACGCGCGGCAGCCGGAAGTCCCATTCGAGGTCGGTGTCGATGAACGGCGCGACGAACGCGCCCGACGCCCCGTCGACGTGGAGCGGGACGTCGAGCCCCGTCTTCGCCTGCAGGTCGTCGAGGGCGTCGGAGATCTCCTTCACCGGCTCGTAGGACCCGTCGAAGGTCGAACCGAGGATGGCGACCACGCCGATCGTGTTCTCGTCGCAGAGCTTCACCGCTTCGTCGGCGGACAGGTGGAAGCGATCGCCCTCCATCGGGACGAGGCGCATCTCGACGTCCCAGTAGTTGGCGAACTTCTCCCAGCACACCTGGACGTTGACGCCCATCACGAGGTTGGGGGCGTCGGCCGGCTTGCCCTCCGCGCGCCGCCGCGTCTGCCAGCGTCGCTTGAGCGCGAGGCCGCCGAGCATCGCCGCCTCGCTGGAGCCCGTCGTCGAGCACCCGATCGCCTGGGTGGCGTCGGGCGCGTGCCAGAGGCGGCTCAGGATGTTGACGCAGCGCATCTCGAGGTCCGCGGTCTGCGGGTACTCGTCCTTGTCGATCATGTTCTTGTCGAAGCACTCGACCATCAGCCGCTCGGCCTGGGGCTCCATCCACGTGCTGACGAACGTGGCCGCGTTCAGGCGCGCGTTGCCGTCCAGCATGAGCTCGTCGTGGATGATCTGGTATGCGACGTCGGGCGGGACCTCGTCGTGAGCGAGCTCGTGCCGTGGGATGCGGACGGGCTCGAGGCCGAAGGTCGGGGCGACGGCGAGGTCACCCGTGCGTGCAGATGGTCCCTTGGGATGCTTCAGCGCCATCGTTTGCCTCCTCAGGCCGTTCGGAAGGGTCTGTGCCGTGCGAAGAGTCGCATACGCCCCGCATGCACGCTGTCACCTGTCCGTTACAAACCGTACTGGCGCGCTTTCCCCGCCAACCCTCCCAGGGCAGGACGCAGCTGACACGGTCTGGGTCGGGGGGCCCCGGGGGCCGACATGCGCGCGGCCCACCGCACCACGGTAGCGAGCGAGGCACGTGGCCCCCTCCCGACCGTCTCTCGCCCAAGCGCTGAGACCACAACATGCGGCGTGCACGACCGCACGCGTATCAGTGGAGCCTCCTGACGGGAGACCCCGTGACTTCCCGGCAGCAACGGATCGTTCACCACGCCCCGCGCGGCCGGATAGAGTTGCTCCTCCGCGCCACGCAGGCGGCGCTACCGCGAGAGGAATGGCGATGCCCGATCCGACGCCAACGCAGGCGATTCCTCCCGGGGGCGGTCGGGAGGGTCCCAACGCAGGCGGCTCGGACGTCCCGCCGCGCTGGCACAAGCGGCTGGCGATCGGGCTGATCGTGCTTGCCGGGATCGTGATGCTGGTGGCGAGCCTGACCGTCTGGGTCAAGCGCCAGGCGCTCAACACCGACAACTGGGTCGAGGCGAGCTCCCAACTGCTGCAGGACGACCAGGTGCGTCACGCTGTCAGCGTCGCCGTCGTCGACGCCGCGTTCCAGAACGCCGAGGCGTCCGGTGAGCTGGGGAGCCGACTGCCGCCGGCCCTGCAGCCGCTGAAGGCCCAGCTCGCCGCCACCCTGCACTCCAGTGCGGTGAACGTCGCCGACCAGATCCTCGCCAGCACGCGCGTCCAGAACACCTGGAAGGAAATCAACCGCGTCGCCCACCAAGCGTTCATCGCCGTCGTCGAGAACAACAAGGGGCGCGACGCCCAGGGGGACGTCGCGATCGACTTGAACCCGCTCGTCACCCAGGTTCGCGCACGGCTCGGTCTCCCGCCGCCGCCGTCGCCAGATGCCGGCCGCTACGTCATCCTGCACAACGACCAGATCAACTCGCTGCAGACCGCGGTGAACGCGATCCGCAAGCTGAGCCTGTTCCTGTGGCTCCTCGTGCTCGTACTGTTCGGGGTGGCCATCTGGCTGGCCCGGGGATGGCGACACGCAGGCCGTCTCGATGACGGGATGGACGCTCGTCGCCGTGGGCCTGGCGCTCCTCGTGATCCGGCGCATCGCGGGCAATTTCGTGGTGGACAGCCTCGCCGGCGATTCCCAGAACCGGGGGGCGGCCACCGCGATATGGTCCATCGAAACGACGTTGCTGCGCGACTCCGCCCAGGCGATCCTCGCGCTCGGCGTGCTGATCGTCGTGGGCGCGTGGCTCTCGGGCCCCTCCCGGCGCGCGGTCGCCGTCCGAAGGTGGCTCGCACCGTGGTTCAACCGCAGGCCGGTGGTGGTCTACGGGTCATTCGTGGTGTTCGCGCTGTTCCTCCTACTCATCCTTCCCGGGGACGGCGGCCGCCGCCTCGTCGGGCTGCTCGTCCTGTTCGCGCTGATCCTCGCCGGACTCGAGGCCCTGAAACGGATGACACAGCGCGAGTTCCCGTCCGCCGCGGCGGACGGTCCGCATTGACGGCCCCCTCCAGTCAGCCCGACCGCGGGAACATCGCCCGAGTTGCACGTCGCGGGCGGGAACGTGGGCGCGTGCGTTCACGGAGGAAGGGGGCGACGAGGAATTGGTCCCGGCAACCAACGCAACCTTTCCTTCGAGCGGTCGCCCATCTCTCGCCGCTTCTCAGGTCGCCCGGTCGAACCACCAGTCGGGGCCCCGGGGCGCAGCGCACTCGAGTCGCGGCCGATCCCAGCCGGCGAGGGAGGCCGCCGCGTCATGGGTGCTCTCGAGGAACGCGAGCAGGGCTGCATCCGGATCCGCCGAGGAACGCACCGCCTCGTACGGCAGCGCGAACTCGCCCAGCTCGCTCAGCCAGAACGCCGCATCCGGTTCGACCCTCGCGTCTGAGAAGCCCTCGGGGGTCGGGTAGGCGTACGCATAGAAGATGGGCGTCGGGGCGCTCGCGTTCCCGGGCCAGAACCCGCAGCTCGTGACCTCGTGCGAGTACGCCTCGCGAGCGACGTCATCCGGGAAGTTCGTCATGCCGCCCGGATGCTCGGGAGCGAGCCGGCCGGAGAAGCGCGTCACCGCGAGGTCGAAGGCACCCCAGAACAGGTGCACCGGGCTGACCTTCCCGAGGTACCCGGCGCGGAAACGCGTGAGCACTCGCTGCGATTGCACGAGCGCTCCCCAGAGCGCGCGGGCATGGTCGGGGTTGTACTCGCGCTCGCGCGTGTCCTCGGGGAACGGGATCGCGTCCGGGATCTCGTTGGGCATGGGGTTGATCTCGACCGGCATCCCCAGGCGTGCCATCGCGTCCAGCGTCTGGGCGTGGAACGCGGCGACGCTCATCGACGTTAGCTCGACCTCGGCGACACCACCGGTGGTCGATGTGACGCGCAGCCGCTCGTCGCCGAAGTCGAAGTCGATCTCGAAGCCGCGGCCGCCGTACGGTACGAGCGACGTTCCGAGTCCGCGCGAGGTGACGTAGAGCGTGACTCCCCAGGAGTGGTTGATCCATGGCCCGCACACCATCCGGATCTTCCCGACGACCTGGGTCCAAAGATGCAACGCCGCGAGCGTCTCGCCCCACTCCTCCGCCGCGAGGGCCGGCCAGTCCAACGCTGCCGCAGCCGGCGGTCTCCATCGACTGCTCACCATCCGTCCAACCTCCCTCGATGAACCCGGCAGGACGAGCCGCTCGCCGCTCGGACAGTACTCGCCGCTTGCCGTCACGGTAAGACGGCGTGTGTGATCAGCGTTCGCGCTCTTGCAGAAGCCCAGACAGACCCGCAACAAGAAGGGCTGTGCCGGGACGCGTCTTCCGCCGCTCGGCCCGCGGTGCGAGCGTGGTCAAGACGCGAACTTCGTCACCCTCCTCTTCAGAGCCGCTCGAGGGGGCCATCCGGTACACGAACTCCCCGAGCCCGGCCTCGTCGATGGCGAAGATGATCCAACGGGCATTGCTGCGCTGAGTCGGCGCTACGGCTCCTGCTCTTGGTGTGCGCCGGTCGTCGGAGCTCTTCGGCGCCGCCGGAACACCGCCACCTCGCGGGCGAACGTCGGCGAGAGCGGGATGCTCATGACCACATCCACAAGCGCGCCGTCGGGATCGGCCACCATGAAGTGGCGCTGGCCGAACTCCTCGTCGCGGAGCTCCTGCACAAACGGCCGGCCGGCAGACCTGGCCCTGGCATGGACGACGTCGACGTCGGGCACCTCGACCGTGACGATGACCCCTTGGGGCGGGCGGCGAAAGGCTTCGGGCACCGAGGGATGCTCCCGAAGCACGAGCCCGAGCTGGACCTGGGAGTGCTCGGGCGCGCGCAGAAGCGTGTACCAGCCACTCTCGAAGGTCACCTCGAGGCCGAGAAGGTCCGCGTAGAACGCTGTGGACTCCTCGATCGCCTCGCAACAGATCACCGGAAAGATGCTGTTCACGCGCGTGCTCCATTACTGAGAACAGACCCCGCGTCGACGGCGCCGGGCTTCACAACCGGCCGCCCTGGCCTGCTGCGATTGGGCGCCCGGCTCATCACCTTGCGCGTCGCCGCGGCTCCCTCGAGGCGCCCGACGAATCCGGCGGGCGCCGTTATCTCGCCGTTTGCGACGACCTGGGCGAGGCGATCGAGGATGGCGGCTGCTTCTCGCTGCTCACGCGTCGTCACGGGCGGAGGGTAGCGGGTCACAGAGGTGAAACGCGGGGTGGAGCACGCCCGCGGAAGGCAGGCCGATGAGCGCGACGTAGTACCGTCGGGCGGATGCCTCGCGCGCCGGACATGGCCGTCGACCTCGGCACCGCCAACACGCTGGTGTACGTGGCCGCGCGCGGCGTCGTCCTTCGAGCCCTCGGTGCTGGCCATCGACGAGCACGCTAACGAGTCGACGCGGTGAGCACCGAGGCCAAGCGTATCTCGCCGATATCAGGGCATCCCGTAAGGAACATGGCAAGCAACCTCGCGCCACGGCAAACGGACAAGCGAGCAAGTTCGCCTCCCGCGGTGAGCAGCCATGCTCTCGACCGCGATCAACGCGCTCAAGTCCCAGTAAGCTAGCCGGACTCCAAGTGTCGACCCGCTCCGACACCGAAACCAACAGCGAGTTATCAACCGCTGAACCGAGCTGCGGCCGTAACGCATCGCCGCGACCTCGGAATCGTCGCCGCCGCCGCGCTCGCCTCGGGCGACGGGAGACCTGGCGGCGGTGTCTGCGCTGGCCGTGCACCTCCAACGGGAGACGGGCTCGAGGATCGTCGTCGGGGCCCTGTTCGCCACGAACTGGCTCGCGCTCGCGCCGGCGCTCCCTGGGGCGGGAATGGCGGCGGCGCCGGTCTGACTAAGGTCCGCCAGGTACCTGCGACCGCAGCAAGGGAGAGCAACCCATGAGACCGCTCCGATACTCGATCAACGTCACCCTCGACGGCTGCTGCGATCACCAGGTAATGATCCCGGACGAGGAGTTGCATCGCTATTTCGCCGACGAGCTGGAACGAGCCGATGCCCTGCTCCTTGGCCGGGTGACCTACGAGATGATGGAGGAAGCGTGGCGGCAGCCGGCGACGGGAACGTGGCCTGACTGGATGGCTGATTGGATGATCCCCTTCGCCCGGACGATCGACAGGGCGAAGAAGTACGTCGTGTCGGGCACCCTGGACCAAGTCGATTGGAACGCGGAGCTCGTGCAGGGTGACCTGGAGAAAGCCGTTCAGCAGCTCAAGCGGGAGCCTGGCAGAGGCCTGGCCGTGGGAGGCGTGACCCTCCCGCTGGCCTTGGCGGAGCTGGGATTGATCGATGAGTACGAGTTCGTCGTGCAGCCCATCGTGGCGGGCCACGGACCGACGTTGTTCGCCGGCCTGAGCGAGCGGCTCGAGCTGAAGCTCGTGGGGCGCCAGGAGTTCCGGGCGGGGGCGGTCGCTCTGCGCTACCAGCCCACTCGAGTCACGGCGTGAAGGTCGGCTGCCCCTGGGCACGCGGCCCGGCAACTCCGCCACAACGCAAGGTCGACACAAGCGTGCCCTCGAACGCCGGTTAGGTTGCGCCGTGCCGGACGGCAAGGCCGGGGCGAGCTGGGAGCTGACGGACACCGGACGCAGCTGGACCAGCGCTCCGTGGTAGGCGGGTCCGTCGCCCAGCGCAGCTCGCAGTCAGCCGCTCGGTCTCACCGATTCGTCGAGGGCCGCTACTAGCCGAAGCCCTCTCGCAACCGGGCTGCGCCGTGCATTGCCGGCACAAGCTGGCCGCACCGCCGAATGAGCACGACCTCGTTGAGCACGTCGCGAGCCCGCAGAGCAACCGCGCGATGAGGGAGTTGAGATTCGCGGCCTGCCAGTCAAGGGTGGGCGCGGACCTCCGGTCCGAACCGACTGAACCCAACATGCGGCGCATACACGATCAGGTCTCCGGTTCCGAGCAGGCGCAGCTTCTGCCGGAGCTGTTCGAGCGCCCTTTCGCTCGGCTCCCCATAGATGTCGATCGAGGACAAGGTGAGGAGGTCGGCGAACCGGGCGAAGCGAGGTCCGGCCACCTCCATGTGGTAGTCGAGCGACGCGGAATCGGCGTGCACGTGCACAACCGTCATCTGCGTGCCGTCTTCGCTGAAGTAGACGCTGTACGCGACGAGTTGGGGCTCGGCCTCCGAGATGAAGCTGGCCAGCTCTGCGATGGCCTCCTTCAGCCGCGCGAGGGCTCCCTCCCGCACGTGCGATCTGTCGACGTATATCAGCGGCTGGGACATATCCCGTCGAGAGTAGGCCGATCGCTTGCGCAAGTCGATGGGGACCTCGTTCCCGTGCTGAGCCCCCGAGACCCCCGGGCGTGCATGTCGGGGGCGGGAGCATGGGCGGGCTCTTTCCTGCCGAAGCCGTCGAAGGGGAAATGGCTCCCGCACCGTCCCGCACCGTATTCAGACGCACAACCGCCAATTCGGGAGGGCTTGGCGCGACGAGAGAAACCCCGTTGTTTCCAGGGCTTCTGAAGTGGCGGGACCCAGATTCGAACTGGGGACACCACGATTTTCAGTCGTGTGCTCTACCAACTGAGCTATCCCGCCGGGGCCTGGGAACGGTAGGGGGTTGGGCCCCCCGATTCAACTCCGGCGCAAGGGGTGGTGACATACTTCATGGCCGGAATGGCGAGTCGCGGTCACATCCTGGTCGTCGACGATGAACGCGCGATCCGCCGTCTCCTGCGCCTCTACCTGACCGAGGCGGGCTACACCGTGACCGACGCCGGCGACGGCGGATCGGCCCTCGAGCAGGTGCGTCAGGGGGGCATCGACCTCGTGCTGCTCGATCTGATGTTGCCCGGCCTCGACGGCCTCGACGTGTGCCGGCGCCTGCGGGAGTTCAACGGCTACATCCCGATCATCATGGTCACTGCCCGAGACGACGAGGCGAGCCGAGTCGCCGGCCTCGAGCTCGGCGCCGACGACTACGTCGCCAAGCCGTTCTCCGGCCGTGAGGTCGTCGCGCGCGTCCGCGCGGTGCTGCGGCGGATCGCGTTGCCCGACGATCCCGAGGCGACGCTCACCGCAGGCGAGGTCACGCTCGTCCCGAGCAGCCGGCAATGCCTGTACGCCGGCCGGGAGGTGGACCTCACCCGCCTGGAGTTCGACCTGCTCGCCGAGCTCGCCGCGCACCCGCGCACCGTGTACACGCGGGAGCGGCTCCTCGAGAAGGTCTGGGGGCACCAGAACCCGGTTGGCGGGAAGACCATCGACGTGCACGTCGCGAACCTCCGCAAGAAGCTCGACGGATGGAACGGCGTGGTCGCGGTCCGCGGGGTCGGCTACAAGCTCGACCCTGACACGGCGTGATGCAACGCCTGCGGCGGTTCGTTTGGCCGGCGAGCTATCGGGGTCGCATCGCCCTCGTCATCGCGGTCGCGCTCGTGGTGGTGACGATCGGCGTCCAGGGCGTCATCCGCGGCGTCGTCAACGAGCGGGTGCGGGCCGAGGCGCAGCGGACCCTCCAGGATCAGGCGCAGGCGATCGCCGAGGTCGTCGACGACGCCCCGGAGCCGCTGAAGAGCGACCGCGCCGCTGACGCTGCCCGGTACCTGCCCGACACGCGGATCCTCGTGACGTGGTCGTCGCCCGGCGGCCTCTACTACAACCTGGTCCCGCTCGTCAGGAAGGACGCCGAGGCGACCGCGTCCTCCGGCGATGTCGTGGTGAAGCTCGAGCGCGGCACCCGCGGGGCCGGACTGTCCGACTGGGTGGTGGTTGGGCTCTTCCTCGTCGGTCTGGTGCTGACGCTCGCGCTGATCTGGGCGCTCGCCAGCGCGCTCGCTCGCCGGCTGCGGCACCAGGCCGCGGACTTGGCCGCAAGCGCCGAGGCTGTCGCGTCCGGGGATCTCGCGGTGCGGGCGGAGGTCACCGAGGACGAGCTCGGTCGGGCGGCCCGGGCGTTCAACCAGATGGCCGAGCGCCTCGCCGAGACCGACGAGCGCCAGCGACGGTTCCTCGCCGATGTCGCCCACGAGCTTCGCACGCCGGTGACCGCCATCGACGGGTTCGCCGAGGCGCTCGCCGACGGCACCGCGGCCGATCCCGAATCGCGTCAGGAGGCCCTGGGGTTCATCCGCGACGAGGCCGCCCGGCTGCGGGCGCTGATCGGGGATCTGCGCGAGCTCACGTGGCTCGACCTCGACCCCCCGACCCAACCCCGCCCCGTGGACTTGGCCGAAGTCGCCAGGGACACGGTCGCGCGGCTGGCGGTCCATGCCGTCGACGCCGGCGTCGAGCTCACCGGCCCGGCCGGCAGCGTCCCGGTCGAGAGCGACGCCGCGCACATCCGGACGATCCTTTCCAACCTCATCACCAATGGGATCGCGGCGACGCCGCCCGGCGGGCGTGTCGACGTTCGCGCCGGCGCCGACGGCGCGGTCGCATGGCTCGAGGTCGCCGACACCGGCAGCGGCATCGCGCCGGAGCACCTGCCGCGGATCTTCGACCGGCTCTATCGTGTCGACAGCGCCCGTTCGCGCGAGTATGGCGGCTCCGGGCTCGGTCTGGCGATTGTGAAGCGGCTGGCCGAGGTGCTCGACGGGGACGTCTCGGTGGTGAGCGCACCCGGTGAGGGCGCGACGTTCACGGTCCGAATCCCGGTCGGCGCCGGTACGGCCGCCGGGCAACCGACAGCGACACCGACCGGCGGGCCGCCCGCCTGATCGAGGGGGAGAAATGGCGATGGAAGACCGACATGTGCTCTCGAGCCGAAAGGACCACATCGACGAGGAAGTCGCCTTCATCGCCGATGAGTTCCGCCGCGGGTTCGAAGCCGTCGGGCTGATCGACCGGCCCGCCGTCACCGTCTTCGGCTCCGCGCGCGTGCACGAGGGCGACGAGGTGTACGACCGCGCGCGCGAGCTCGGCCGGACGCTTGCCCGCGCAGGCTTCGCCGTGGTCACCGGGGGCGGGCCCGGCGTGATGGAGGCGGCGAACCGCGGGTGCCACGAGGAGGGAGGCCTGTCGGTCGGGTTCAACATCGATCTCCCGCACGAGCAGGCGCTCAACCCCTACGTCCAGCTCGCGCTCGACTTCAAGCACTTCTTCGCCCGCAAGGTCATGCTCGTGAAGGCTGCGGAGGGGTTCGTGATCTTCCCGGGCGGCTTCGGGACGATGGACGAGCTGTTCGAGTCGCTCACCCTCATCCAGACGGGCAAGGTGGGCCATTTCCCCGTGATCCTCTCGGGCCGCCGGTACTGGGCGCCGCTGCTCGAATGGGTCAACCGGGCGATGGTGGGCGTGTACGTGGAGCACGAGGACCTCGATTTGCTCGAGGTCGCCGATGCCCCGACCGATATCGTCGCGCAGGTGCTCGCCTGCATCCGCCGCGAATGCGCACACGATCTCGGTGCCATCCGCGCGGTCGGCTGAGGCTGGGCCTGCGGGAGGGCTTGTCGCCGCCTCCGTCGCGGTGACGTGCTCGGACGATCTGCACGCGCCCGAAGAAGGCGTGAGCACCATGAGCTGCCGCGGCTCCTCCGCTGGATTGTCCGCGTGACACGGCCTAGGCTCGTAACACGGGTCCCCCCCACCAACCCGGGATCGGAGCAATCGACGGAAGAGGTGAGACGGTGTCGGCGCTAAGGGGCTTCAAGAACTTCCTCATGCAGGGCGATCTCATCGTGATCGCGATCGGGCTGTCGATCGCGCTCGCGTTCAGCACGCTGATCAAGGCGTTCACCGACAGCGTGATCACGCCGCTCGTCAACGCCGCCGGCGGCGGCGGGACAAGCGGGCTCGGCTTTACCGTCAAGGGGCAGCTCGTCAACTTCGGCGCCGTCGTGTCCGCCATCATCTACTTCATCATTTTCGTGGCGGTGATCTACTTCCTGATCGTCCTGCCCTACCGGGCATACATGAAGCGGCGCGGCGAGGTGGTGTTCGGCGAGCCCGAGCCGACCAAGACATGCCCGGAGTGCCTCTCGGATGACCTGCCGGTTGCGGCCGCCAGGTGTCGGCACTGCGCGAGCCCCATCGCGACGTGAGGGGCGTCTGACCGAAGATCGGGGCGCTTTCCTGCGAGGGCCAAGGCTTTGTACTGACGCGCCCATCGTGGTTCAGGGAGTTCAAGGCATGGATCTCGAAGGGCAATCTGATCGCGATCGCCGTCGGGTCGATCATCGCACTCGCGTTCGCCGACCTCGCAAGGTGACCTGCGCGCGTCCGTGAGAAGCCGGCCGAGGACGTCGTCGAGGGCCACGACGCCGGAGCGATCAACGCCCGATCAGCTGACGGCTGGGAGGTCGTCTCCGCCGGCGACGGCGGCGTGGTGATGAAGAAGCAGGCGCGATCAATGGCGAGGCGCGGAGGGCGGCTCGCCCTCCGCGTCGCCGGCGTCGCGAATGCCGCGTCTGCGCTGGCTCGCCCGGACGCCGCCGATCAGCAGGACGCCCAGGACGAGGTACGGGACGCCGAACAGGAACCGGCGCTCGTCGAGCAGGAGCATGAAGAGCACGCCGCCGATCGCAAAGATCGCACCGAGCGCGTAGCTCAGGATCAGTCCGGTCGTACTGCTCATTCCCCGTAGTGCTCCTCGATCGCGCCGATGACCTGCGGCATGAGGGCGTCCCACGAGGCCGCGTCGTCCTTCGTGACGCTCACGAAGTCCGCGGCGAGGAAGACGTTCGTGATCCCGCCGAGCGCGAAGATCCGGGCGCCGAGCGGCGAATCCGCGGGGTCCGAGCCCTCACGGAACGTCTCGCTGCGTCTGTCCGTCGCGTGGCGATCGAGGGTGAACTTGAGGGCGTTGGGGTTGGGCGTTGGCTGCGGGCTGACTTCGACCACGGGTTCCTCTCACGAAACGGTTGTCACAATATGCATAAGTTTGTGGCGCGAGCTGCCGATACGGGTTGTACAGGGTCCCAGACCGGGGCCCCCGGTTGCAGGGAGGGAACGCCATGGCGATCCCCAACGATCCGAAGACCCGACGCCACGCTGCCCCCCGCACTGTCGCGCTGCAAGCTCCAGATCTCTGCTTGTGGTGTTTCGGTTCGGGAAGCTACCTGGAGGCGCTCGACGGCGACCGGCCGCACGAGTACGTCCCGGTGATCTGCGACAGCTGCGAGGGCTCTGGACACCGCCGCCGCTGACGGCGTCGCCGGTCAGATCGCGGACCGTCGCCTGTTCGGCTCGCCGAGCCGTTCACGGTGCTCGCGGTGGTGCACTAGGATCGCCGCCGTGCCCGCACCAGACGATCGCGCCCGCCTGCTCACCCTCCTGCGCGAACGTGCGCTGATGCGTGAATCGGTCGTGCTCGCGTCGGGCAAGCGTTCCTCGTTCTACTTCGACGCCCGCCAGGTTCTGCTCGACCCGGAGGGGGCTGAGCTCGCCGGCCGACTCGGGTACGACGCGCTCCGCGAGCATGAACTCGCGGCCGTCGGCGGCCTGACATCCGGCGCCGATCCCCTCGTGTGCGCGATCAGCGCCGCGGCGTGGATCGCCGGACGCCGGTGGAACGGTTTCTTCGTCCGCAAGGAGGCGAAGAAGCACGGGCTCCAGAACTGGATCGAGGGGCCGTTCATCGAGGAGGGCACTCCCGTCGCGATCGTCGACGACACCCTCACGACCGGGGGTTCCGTCATCGACGCGATCCACAAGGCCCGGAAGGCGGGAGCCGTCGTCGTGGCCGCGCTGGTCGTGATCGACCGCGAGGAGGGTGGCCGGGAGGCCATCGAGGCGGAGCTCGACGGAGCTCCACTTCATGCGCTGTTCGATGCATCGGAGCTGCTTGGATAGCATCACGCCAGTCGTCGTGACAACACCGTCCCGCATTGGGGGAGCAGATGGATCTCAAGGGCAATAGCGTCACCTGGGTAGGACACGGAACCTGGATCTGGGAAACCTCGGAAGGGCGCCGGATCATGGTGGACCCCTGGCTCAAGGGGAACCCGTCGGCTCCGGCCGAGCTCCACAACCCCTGGCCGCTCGACGCGGTCCTGATCACCCACGGGCACTTCGACCACGTCGGTGACGCGATCGACACCATCAAGCAGACCGGGGCGCATTCGGTCTCCATCTTCGAGATCGGCGCGTGGCTCGAGGCGCACGGTTGTCAGAACGTCATCCAGATGAACATGGGCGGCACCGTCGACATCGCCGGTTGTCAGGTCACCATGGTCAACGCCGTGCATTCCTGCGGCCTGCTGGAAGGCGACCACCTCGTCGAGGGCGGCGACCCCGCCGGCTTCGTCATCGAGTTTCCCGACGGTCTCGTCGTCTACCAGGCCGGCGACACCGACGTGTTCGGTGACATGGCCCTCATCGGCGAGATCTACAAGCCCGACGTCGCGGTGCTGCCGGTCGGCGATCACTTCACGATGGGGCCGCGTCAGGCCGCACACGCCGTGCGCCTGCTCGGCGTCAAGCAGGTGATCTGCGGTCACTTCGGCACGTTCCCGGTGCTCGCCGGGACCCCGGAGGCGCTGCGAGCCCTCGTGCCCGCCACCGTCGAGGTGCCCGACATGACCCCGGGAATGCGCCTGTAGGAGTGTCCTCCCCCGACCCGTCGCGGGTGCTTCGGGTCTCGGGACCGACCGCCACTGTGGAGGTGGGCGCGGCCGCGCGTGAGGTGCGGGTCGCGCCCCGTCTCCCCGGCCGGCCGCTCGTCGTCGGCGACCGGGTCGAGCTGCGCGCCACGGGCGACGACCTCGTGATCATCGCGATCCTGCCGCGGGCGACGCAGCTCGAGCGAGCGGCCGGGCCGGACGGTCCACGCCGCGTGGTGGTGGCGAACGCCGACATCCTCCTCGTCGTCGAGTCGCTCACCCGGCCCGAGCCGCGACCGCATCTCATCGACCGGTATCTGATCGCCGCCTGGGTCGGGCAGCTCGACGCGGCGCTCGTCCTCACAAAGGCGGATCTGCTTGACGACCCCGCGCCAGGTGAGTCGCTGGCCGGCCTGTATCGGACGCTCGGGTACCCGGTGCTCGTGGGATCGGCGAAGGACCCGGCGTTCGTCGCGGAGGTCCGCAGCCTGGTCGACGGGCGGGTGGCCGCGCTCGTCGGTCAGTCCGGCGTGGGCAAGTCCACGCTCACCCGCGGCCTCACCGGCGTCGAGCGTGCCGTCGGCGACGTGAGCGACCGAGACGGCACGGGGCGCCACACCACGAGCGACCCTCGTCTCATCCCGTTCGAGGATGGCGGCGCGATCGTCGACACGGCGGGGGTCAGGACCCTCTTCCTGCCCCGGCTCGACCCGGCCGACCTGGCCGACGCCTTCCCGGAGATTCGCGCGCTCGCCGGCCAGTGCCACTTTCGCGACTGCCGGCATCTCGGCGAGCCGGGATGCGCCGTGGCCGGCCACATGGCTCCGACCCGCCGCGAGAGCTACGAACTGCTCGTGGAAAATCCTTGACCCTCGCATGGGCCAGGCGTAGGTTCGCGACTGCACGCACCCCGCGTGCCATCTGATGCAAACCATGCTCACGCTCGAGAGGTGCCGATGACCCGCCCAGGCCGATCCAGGCGTTTCCTCCCCCCGATCGCCGGCGGCGCCCCGCCGACCGGCTGGGAAGCGCTCGAGAAGTGGGTTTCGCCCTCCGGAGCGGCTGATGCGGCCGCCGACGCCGGGGCGGCTCCGTCAGGCAAGACCGGCTGGGAGGCCCTCGACAAGTGGGTCGGGAGCGACTCGTCGGGTGGCGGCGCGGCTGCGGCCCCGTCGGGCAAGACCGGCTGGGAGGCGCTCGACAAGTGGGTCGGGAGCGGCTCGTCGGGTGGCGGCGCGGCTGCGGCCCCGTCGGGCAAGACCGGTTGGGAGGCGCTCGACAAGTGGGTCGGCGGTGGTGGCGCGGCTCCGGCTGCGGCAGCGGCTGCGGCCCCGTCGGGCAAGACCGGTTGGGAGGCGCTCGACAAGTGGGTCGGCGGTGGTGGCGCGGCTCCGGCTGCGGCTGCTGCTGCGGCTCCGTCGGGCAAGACCGGTTGGGAGGCCCTCGACAAGTGGGTGCCCGGCGAGGGCGCCTCGGCGAAGGCCGGCGATTCGACCCAGGAGAAGGCCGCCGAGCTCAAGGGGGACCTCGCGAAGCTCCGCGAGGATCTCCCCGACGTCAAGGAGCCGGAGCCCAAGAGCAAGGGTTTCTTCGCTGCGCTGAAGAGGTTCTTCAGCGGGAAGTAGGAACCGCAGCTGCCCGGGCGGGGTCGACGCGTAAAGTAGGCTTCGCCGATGGCGCGCGTCATTCACGAACACTCCGCGGGTGGGGTGGTGCTCGTTCCGGTCGGGCGTCAGACCTTCGTCGCGTTGATCTCCGTGCAGGACAACCGCATCCTCGCGCTGCCGAAAGGGCACCTCGAGGAAGGAGAAGAGTCGCTCGAGACCGCCATTCGCGAGGTCTGGGAAGAGACCGGCATCCGCACCCGCCACATCGCACCGCTCGGTGAGATCTCCTACTGGTTCTACTCACGTCGTCAACGTGCCCGCATCGCGAAGCGGGTCGAGTTCTTCCTGCTCGAATACCTGTCGGGATCACCCGCGCGGCACAACGACGAGGTGGACGGAGTCCAGCTCGTTCCGCTGCACAAGGCCGCGTCGAGCGTCTCGTACCCCGGTGAGCGCGACGTGCTCGAGCGTGCCCAGGCCTACCTGCTCGGCAAGGCAGGTCCGCCCCCCCGTGTGGCGAAGGAATCCGCTGGCGCTGTGAGCGCCGCCGCCGTGACGCACTGACCGCCGGAGCCGCCGTGTTTGCCCTGAACTTCTATTCACCCTTGTTCATCGACCAGCTCCGGAAGGGGCGGAAGACGGCCACGATCAGACTGGGCGACAAGGGGCACAAGTACAAGAAGGGCCAGCTCGTCTGGGTGACCGTCGGCCACAGGCACGGTCCCCGCCAGAAGATCTTCACGGCGATCATCGACCAGGTCGACGTCAAGCCGATCCGCGAGCTCACCCAGCGGGAAATCGAGCGCGACAACCCGGAGTTCCGGCTCGTCGAGGACACGCTCCATTTCCTCTCGCACATCTACGCGCGCGAGGTCAGCCTCGATGACGAGGTCTCGGTGATCCACTTCAGCGAGATCATCGAGTACCCGTCGCTCAAGTAGCGGACGACGACGGCGGCCTCGGCGGCGCCATCCCGAACCCGGACGATGAGGGCCGGCATCCCCCTCATGGTCGGGCAGGAACGTCTGGATGGTGCGGTCGTACTCCTCGGCGGCGTCGCCCAGAGGCCCATGCTCCGAACCGGATCGGGCGACCTTCTCGGTTCGGAATCCACGCTTGTGTCGCGCAGCGGCGCTGGCTAGAGTCCTGGCACTCATAGGTGACGAGTGCCAACAAGGAGACACGATGAAGCTGAAGCCACTTGGCGACAGGATCGTCGTTCGCCAGATCGCGGCCGAAGAGGTCACCGCAAGCGGGATCGTGCTTCCCGACACCGCCCAGGAGAAGCCGCAGCGCGGCGAGGTCCTGGCTGTCGGTGACGGGCGGTACGACGACGGCGAGCGGGTGCCTCTCGACGTGAAGGTCGGCGACGAAGTGATCTATTCGAAGTACGGCGGGACCGAGGTGACGATCGACGACGAGGACCTCCTCATCCTGCGCGAATCCGACGTCCTCGCGAAGGCGGTCAAGTAGATGCCGCACAAGGAGATCAAGTTCAACGAGGACGCGCGCAAGTCGCTCGAGCGTGGCGTCAACATCCTCGCCGACGCGGTCAAGGTCACCCTCGGCCCCAAGGGCCGCTATGTGGTGATCAACCGGCCCTTCGGCGCTCCGACCGTGACGAACGACGGCGTGACGATCGCCCGTGAGATCGACGTGGACGACCCGTTCGAGAACCAGGGCGCGCAGCTTGTGCGCGAGGTGGCCACGGCGACGAACGACGTCGCCGGTGACGGCACGACCACCGCTACGCTGCTTGCGCAGGCGATCGTGCGCGAAGGGCTCAAGAACGTTGCTGCGGGTGCGAACCCGATGGGCCTCAAGCGTGGGATCGAGCAGGCGGTTGATGTGGTGGTGGAGCAGATCCGCAGGGCGGCGCGTGAGGTGCAGGGCAAGGAGGACATCGCCCGGGTCGCGACGATCTCGGCGCGTGATCGTGAGGTTGGGGACATCATCTCGGATGCGATCGAGAAGGTCGGTAAGGATGGTGTGGTCAACGTCGAGGAGGGTCAGACGTTCGGGATGGAGTTGGAGTTCACGGAGGGTATGCAGTTCGACCGTGGCTACATGTCGCCGTACATGGTCACCGATCCCGAGCGTATGGAGGCCATCCTCGATGACCCGTTCATCCTCGCCCATGGCGGGAAGATCAGCCAGGTCAAGGATGTGCTGCCGCTGCTCGAGCGGGTCATCCAGACCGGCAAGTCGCTGCTGATCATCGCGGAGGACGTGGAGGGTGAGGCGTTGGCGACGTTGATCGTGAACAAGCTGCGTGGGACGTTCACGGGCATCGTGGTGAAGGCCCCCGGTTTCGGTGATCGTCGCAAGCGGATGCTGGAGGACATCGCGATCCTCACCGGTGGTGAGCAGATCAGCGAGGAGATGGGCCTCAAGCTCGAGAACACCCAGCTCAACCAGCTCGGCCGTGCCCGCAAGGTTGTCGTGGGCAAGGACTTCACCACGATCATCGATGGTGCCGGCGACCCGGAGGAGATCAAGGGGCGCATCCGCACGATCAAGGCGGAGCTCGACAACACCGACTCCGACTACGACCGTGAGAAGCTGCAGGAGCGGCTTGCGAAGCTCGCGGGTGGTGTCGCGGTGGTGAAGGTGGGGGCGGCGACCGAGACGGAGATGAAGGAGAAGAAGCACCGGGTGGAGGACGCCCTGCAGGCGACCCGGGCGGCGTTGGAGGAGGGCATCGTCCCCGGCGGCGGCCTCGTCCTTGTCAACGCCATTCCGGCGCTCGACAAGCTCGCGTTGCAGGGTGACGAGGCGACCGGCGCGCGCATCGTGCGTCGTGCGCTCGAGGAGCCGCTTCGCCAGCTCGCCAACAACGCCGGCCTCGAAGGCAGCGTCGTCGTGGGCAAGGTCAGGGACCAGAAGGCCGGTTTCGGCCTGAACGTCGAGACCGGTGAGTACGTCGACCTCGTCAAGAGCGGCATCATCGATCCGGCGATGGTCACGCGTTCGGCGCTGCAGAACGCCGCGTCGATCGCGAAGAACATCATCACCACCGAGTGCGTGGTTGTGGAGGCGCCTGAGAAGCCCGCGGCCGGTGGCCCGGGTTCGATCACGAGCCCGAACCTCGCCGGCGGGATGAGCGAGTTCTAGACGGCTCGCCTCGCGACGTGGGGGGCCGATCCGGCCCCCCACGTCCGGTGGCTCAGCTCTTCTCGAAGGTCGGCGCCGCCTCGGCGTCCGGCACGCGGACCATGTCCGCGAACGACTCAGCGGCGATCGGCTCCTTGCGGGCGCGCAGATCGATGTAGAGCGCCGCGGTCACCGCCGCGACGTACGGGGCGGTGATCGTCGTCGCGACGAAGCCCACGACGTTGTCGAGCAGGATGATCGTCTCGGGCGAGTTGACGCCGGCCTCGGCGATGCGCAGCGGGACGATGCTGACGAGCCCGGTCATGAGCGAGACGACGACGAGCAGGCCGAAGGTCGCCCACCATCGCCCGGCGACGAGCGACTTGGACCGGCGGAGCGCGGCGTATCCGCGATGCCCCTCGGCGACGAGCGCCGCTTGGGCCACGCTGTAGCCGACCAGGAGCCAGATGCCGGGCAGCACGAGCAGGAGGAGTCCTGCGGCGCCGATCACGATCATGAGGATGCCCACGGCGAGGGCGGGGCCGACCAGGCGCGCGGCGCTCGACCACGGGACTCGGGTGATCCGATACCCGGCGACGGCCGGGATCGTCGCGGGGAGCAGCACGGCGGTGCTCACGAGATACATCACCAGGAGCAGCACGATCGTTGCGACGCTCGCGCCGTATTCGGCCCACGCCCCCGAGCCGGCGGGGGCCTGGACGATCCTGTCCTCCACGAAGGAACCGTCGACCAGCGCGGACCGCGCGATGATCCAGATCGCCAGGTAGCCGATCGCCGCGGTGGCGGCCGCGAGGGGAAGCAGCGACCGGTAGCAGCGGCCCAGCACCGTGAAGCCGTCCTCGATCAGGCCTCCGAATGTCTGGGGACGGATCGACGTCGGGTCAACTCGGGTGGGGTCCATCGGTCTGATGTTATGCGAGGCCGCCGGGCCGGACGCGGGCATCTGGCCCGGCACGTGCCACGACGCGCTCCCCCGGCAACATGCTCCGGTGGCGCGCGCCGCGACTTTTGGATGTGTTGCTTGGCGGGCTCGCGAGGAGCCGTGGAGCTACCTCGATGTGCCGCCCGACTCGCTGTCATCCATAGGCGGCTCCTTCCTGCGGCCGCGGACCTCGCTCGAAGCCCGCCAATCGAACCGCGCTCGTGAGTGCCCTTCCTTCCACGCCGTGTGCAGGCGCCGAAGTCGAAGCGTTCGGGCCATCGGGGATGTCGCGTTCGGCGTCGCGGCGGCCAGGCTGCGCGAGATTGCGCGAGTGTCGGCCGCGTCCATATTCGACGCCGTGCCCGGCACGTTCCTGACCGATGACACCGACCGCTTGCATTCCGCGGCACTCCCACTTCGTGATCGAGGCGGCGTGCCGGTATCGAGAGGGACGAACCGGCGAACCGTCCCCGTGCGTCCAGTCTTACGCGGCGCAACCCGCCCGTCAAGGGCCGGTCGGCGGCCCGGGGACGGAACGTGCGGAGGCCGTCTAGTGGCTGTCGATGACCCGGTCGATCAAGCCGTAGTCCGCCGCTTCCTGGGCGGTGAAGAAGCGGTCGCGGTCGGAGTCCGCGTGGATCTGCTCGGCCGTCTTCCCGGTGTGATGGGCGAGGATCTCATCGAGCCGCGCCCGCAGCGCGAGCGTCTCTCGGGCGTGGATCTCGATGTCGGTCGCCTGCCCCTGCACGCCGCCCCAGACCTGGTGGATGAGCACCCGGGAGTTGGGAAGGGCCATACGCTTTCCCGGGGCGCCGCCGGCGAGGAGCACTGCGCCCATGCTCATCGCGATCCCGACGCAGATCGTCTGCACCTCGGGCTTGATGAACTGCATCGTGTCGTAGATCGCGAGGCCCGCGTACACCGACCCGCCGGGCGAGTTGATGTAGATCGAGATCTCCTTGTCGGGGTCGTCGCTCTCGAGGTGGAGCAGCTGCGCGATCGTGAGGTTCGCGATCTGGTCGTCGATCGGCGTGCCGACGAAGATGATTCGCTCGTTGAGGAGGCGTGAGTAGATGTCGAACGCGCGCTCCCCGCGTGAGGTCTGCTCGACGACCATGGGGATGAGGGGACTCACGTGGGTGGTTCCTTTCGGCACGCGCGGACGGCCTGCCCGCGAAGTCGTGGAAGCGTAGCTGGGTTGACGTCAGCGATGCCCGCCGAGCGCCCGGCGGGCGAGCTCGACGCCCCCGGCGACGATCGTCGCGCCGAGGAATGGGATGAGTACGATGGCCGCGCCGGTCGCGCTGCCCGCCGACATCATGATCGCGAGAATGCCGAATACGATCGCCCACAAGACCAACCCGCGGCTGAACGGGCCGAGCGGTCGCCGCCCGCGGCCGACGGTGGCGGTCCGGTCGGCGACGACGGTGATGATCGTCGCCAGTACCGAGGCCATCGCGAAGCCGGCCATCCAGGGGATGCCGGTGAGATTCTGATTGAACGCCGCCAGGAGGATCAACCAGCTGGGGACGCCGATCGCGGCGAGACGCATGATGCGCCGAGTCCACCGCTCGACCTGATCCCAGTCGTCCTCAGGCGCGTCGCGCGGGGGCGAGTCGCGAGTGCTAGAAGGCATACCGCTCTTCGTTCCACGGGTCGGCCGTGTTGGAGTAGCCGAGCCGCTCCCAGAAGCCGGGTTGGTCGTGGTCGACGAACTCGAGGCCGCGGAGCCACTTGGCGCTCTTCCAGAAGTAGAGCTTGGGCACCAGCAGGCGCAGGGGGCCGCCGTGTTCGGCGGCGAGCTCCTCGTGATCGAAGCGGTACGCGAGCATCACGTCGTCGTCCTGGATCGCCGCGAGCGGGAGGTTCGCGGTGTAGCCCTCCTCCGCGTGTGCGATCACGTGCGTCGCGGTAGGAAGCGGCCGGGTCTGCTCGAGCACCCACGCCATCGGCACCCCGGTCCACACGGTGTCGAGCTTGCTCCACGTCGTGACGCAGTGGATGTCGCAGGTCTGGGTGGCCGTCGGGAGCGCCCGGAACGCACCGTAGTCCCACGCGAGGGTGTTCTCGACGAGGCCCCAGACCCGAAACCCCCATTCGGCGGGGGGTGTCCGTGCGATCGATCCGGCGTGCAGGACGGGGAAGTCGCGCACGACGTGCTGGCCGGGCGGCACCCGTGCCCGCTCGTCGTCCGTCAGCCCCCGGCTTCGCATCAGCCCCATTTCACGCTCCTCGCCCCGAGAGCTGATTGTACGTCGGTCGGCGCGCCGCGCCCCGGGAGCTCTCGGGGTCGATCGGCGTGCCGAGTCGGGTCAGGGGCGGTCGGGCGCGCCGATGTCGACCGGGGCGCTTGGGTCTGCCGGGCTCTCCATCGTCGATGCGACGCGAGGATCCTCGGTCTCGCCGCTGAGGGACCGCTTGAACTCGCGCAGGCCGCTGCCGACGCTCTTCGCGGCGTCGGGGAGGCGCTTGGGACCGAGCACGAGCAGCGCGATCACGAGGACGATGATGATCTGGACGGGTGAGAAGTCGAACACGGTGCCTCCGTTGGATGTGCTCGCGCGCGACGCGTTCGCGGAACCGGACTCCCCATATTTGCAGAGGGATCACGATCCGCGTAACGCTCGTCATTCACGGAGTCCCGCCGGGACGGGGTCGGTTGTACCCTGCATGCGATGCGGTTGGTCGTCGTGATCGTCGGGACGCTTGCAGTGGCCGGGACGGCCTCGGCCGCCTTGCCGGGCTGGGAGCGCGTCCAGGACGCGCCGCAGGCCAGGACGGAGGTCACCGCGGCGACGGTCGGCACCACGATCGTGGTCGCGGGCGGGTTCACGGGCGACGGGCACTCGACAGCCCGGGTCGATGCGTACGACACGCGCGCCGACCGCTGGTCACGACTGCCGGACCTGCCGGTTGCCGTCCATCACGCGATGGCCGCGTCGGACGGGCGAAGGGTCTACGTGGTCGGCGGGTACCTGGCGCGGGGCGCGTTGACGCACGCCACTCGTCGGGCGTTCTCGCTTCGTCCCGGTGACCGGGGGTGGAAAGAGCTCGGGCGGATGCCGGTGTCACGTGCGGCCGGCGGGGCGGCGGTCGTCGGCAACCGGCTGTATGTCGTGGGCGGCACGTACGGCGTGACGCCCGCGCTGGCCCGCCGGTCGTTCGCGCTCGACCTGGCGACGGGCCGCTGGTCGGCCTTCCCGGGCGTGCCGCAATCGCGTGAGCATCTCGGCGCTGCGGCCCTCGGCGGCCGCGTGTACGTACTGGGCGGCCGGACTGCGGCGGAGCGGTTCCGGCGCGCCGACGCGTGGGACGTCGGTCGGCGGCGCTGGGTGCGCATCCCGGACATGCCGACCGCCCGCGGCGGCACGGCGGCGACCGCGCGCGACGGCACGGTGGTCAGCATCGGCGGGGAGAGCTCGGCGGGCACGAATCGTGACGTCGAGTCGTTCGACCCGGCGAGGGGACGCTGGCGGCAGATCGCGCCGCTCCCGGAGGGCCGCCACGGCCTCGGCGTGGCGGCGGTGGACAGCCGCCTCTACGTCCTGATGGGCGGTCCGAAACCGGGATTGTCGGTGAGCGCGGCCACGTTCCTGCTGCGATAGGGATGGCCTGTTGACGCACAAGGACTTCTTGACGACGGATGGACTTGGCGCTCGGGCGAATCCCGCTGCGCTTCGCCGGGAGCTCTTGATTCGATCTGGGCCCGTCACGCAATCTCCAGCCACACTCGGCCCTGGCCTGTTGAGCCGCCGGCGCTATCGGGGTGCGGAGCGCCTGCGAGCGCCGCGACACCTTCGCGGAGTTCAAGGCGTTGTTCTTGAGCTTCGGGTTGGCGACGGCGGAGTTCGTGAGATCGGCGGTCTTGACCTCGCGGCCGGTCGGGACGCCTCCGCTCGGATCGACACGTCACGAGGACGAATCTTCCGATCGCCTGGACGCGGAAATCCGCTGAGGCCGAGCCGACCCCGTGCGGCCGCTCCCGCCGCCAGGCCGTCAGCGCGGTGGCGGCGTCAGGCGGTTCGGCGGCTGCGTAGCCCCAGCGCGCGCATTGCGTCGTGCGTGAGGATTCCGGCGAGGACGAGGACGACCAGCGCGAGCAGGCCGTGGAGGCCGTTCACCCAGCCGCCGCTCGTGTCGGTATCGCCGATCGCGAAAACCTGGATCGTGCCGATCACCGGAAGGGAGAGGGCGAGGCCGATGCGCCCCCACGAACCCCAGAGTCCGCCCAGCGCCGCGAGGAACGCCAGGATCTCGATGCCGTGGATGATCCCGCCGAGCGCCTCGTGCATGTCGAGCGCGCCGCTTCCGGCGCCGCGGACGTATGCGGTGATCGAAAACGCCTGAAGAAAGACGCCGATCGCGACCAGCGTCGCGGCGGCGAAGTAGATCCAGAGGAAGGCTCGTCTCATGCCGGCAGTCTACGTTGCCTCTTCGAGACGCTTCTCGACCCATTCGCGCCACGACTCGGTCAGCCGCGGTGCGGCGAGCATGCGTCGCAGCGCGGCGGGGTCGTCGCGGCCGGACGTGTACGTGGCGTGGAACTCGGCGATCGTGAGCGACCCCTCGGCCCGCTGCTCGATCTCGATGGCATCGCCGGCGCCGATCTCGCCCTCCTCGAGCACCCGGAGATAGAAGCCCATGCGGCTCGCCTCCCGGAACCGTGCGGGGAACCGGTGGTCGCCCATCCTGATGCCGAGCTTGAAGCACGGTTCGCGGGGGGTGGTGACCTGCACGACTGCGCCGCCGACGCGGATGACGTCGCCGACATGGACGTCCTCGTCCGTGAAGCCCGTCACCGTGAGGTTCTCGCCGAACTCGCCGGGGTGGAGCTCGTGTCCGAGCTCGTCCATCCACCAGCGGTACGAGTCCCACGAGTAGACGTACGCCGCCATGTCGACGCCGCCGTGGACCGACGCGTCGGCCTGTCCGTCGCCTTCGACGTTGGTCGTGCGGAGCATCACCCGCCCCTCGACCGGCTGCTTGAAGATGCCCGTGCTGACCATGGCTCCGCGATAGGGCACCTGTGTCGGCAGGCCGACGTTGACGGAGATGACGCGGTCAGCCACCGACGTCGATCGGCTCTTCGAGGGAGTGGAACGCCACCCCCGTCAGGAGCTTCGGGAAGAAGTAGGTCGACTTCTGGGGCATCGTCTCGCCCGCCTCCGCGACGTCGAGCACCGCGGACTTGGGCATCGGGCGCACGATGATCGCGGCGGCGACCTCGCCGGACGATCCCAGTCGGAACGCCTCCGCCGTGTCCTTCGAGTAGCCCAGCAAGCCTCGGGCGGTGAGCCCCGCCTGGTCGTCGCCGAAGGCGCGGCGCAGGATGCGCTCCTCGAGCACCGCGACATCGAGCCGCGTCGCGGGCGATGTGCCCTCGGCGGCCGCCGAGGTCAGCACCCACGCGCCGTCCCGGGTCACGAGGCCGAAGGCGGGGGCGTCGGGCACGGTCGCGTGGAGCGCGGAGCGGAGCGCGTCGAGTCCTCCGACCGGTGTGGCCGTGAACGCGCCGGCCGCGCCGTCGGGCCATTCGTTCAGCAGCCGGTGGGTCGGGAGCACGACGAGCCCGGGATCCTCGATGGCGGTGAGACCCATCATCACCACGTCGTGCGGGCCGTCGCCGTCGCCGGCTGCGCGCCGTTCCTCCCGGTAGCGAACCGCCGTCTCGTACCGGTGGTGGCCATCGGCGATCAGGATCCAGCGGTTCCCCATCGCGGATGCCACCGCGGCGCACCGGGCGGGGTCGCCGATCCACCAGAATCGATTGCGCGTCCCGTCCCGCCCGGTGAGCTCGGCTTCCGGCTCGCCCGTGACCCCCGCCGCCGCCCAGACGTCGCCGGGCCCGTCCGGGTAGAGACCGTACACCGGCGAGATCTGCGCCCGCGCGCCGTAGAGGAGCTTCAGTCGGTCCTCCTTCGGTCCCGCGTGCGTGCGCTCGTGGGGGCGGACGACCCGCGCCTCGTACGGCTCGACCCCGACGGTGGCGAGCAGGACCCTTCGCGCGTGCGCCGAGCCGTCATCGAGGATGAACGTCTGCGTCCAGGCCACCAGGCCCGGGGATTGCTCGCGCCGCAGGACGCCCGCGCCGAGCCACCCGTCGATGAGGGCGCCGACCAGCTCGTACTCCAGCTCCGGCAACTCGAGCCGCACCGCGTTGTACGGGCTCGCCGCGAGCAGTGCCGCCCGCTCGTCGTCGTCGATCACGTCGTACGGCGGGCAGACGAGACGCTCGAGATCTCCCGCAGCGGCGTCGTAGCGGAGCGCGCGAAACGGACGGAGGTCGGCCACGACGCGGGATCGTACAGGCGGCCGAGGGCCGAGGTCCGCCGCCGCGCCGTGCGAAGGCGGGCGTCCCGGTGTCCGTCTCTCGGCGTACCATCGACGGGTGGTCCTCGACGGACTCAGCGACGAGCAGCGCGACGCGGTCACCCATTCCGGCGGACCGTTGCTCGTGGTCGCCGGCGCAGGGGCCGGCAAGACGCGGGTGCTCACCCACCGGCTCGCGTGGCTCGTCGACGGCGGCGTCGAGCCGGGGGAGATCCTCGCCCTGACGTTCAGCGCGCAGGCGGCGGAGGAGCTCCGCTCGCGCGCCGAGGCCCTGCTGGGCCGTGCCCACGAGACCCTGCGCGTCAGCACGTTCCATGCGTTCGCGGGGGAGCTCTCGCGGGTGCACGGCGTCGACCACGGTCTGCTGCCGCCCGCGACCTGGGCGACGGAGGAGGACCGGGCGCTCATGTTGCTCGAACGGATCGGCGAGCTCGACCTGATCGCCCATGACCTGCGAGGCGACCCGGGCCGCGTCGTCGGCGAGATTCTCCAGCGAATCGATCGCTGTAAGAACGAGCTCGTGGCCGCGGACGACTTCGTGCCGTTCGCAGAGCATGCGCTTGCCAACGCCTCGGGTTCGAAGGAGCGGCGCGAACGGCTCAAGGACCTCGAGTTCGCTCGCGCCTACCAGGCGCACGACCGCTGGCTGGCAGAGGCCGGGCTCGTGGACTATGGGGAAGCGATCGTCCGCGCGCTCGGTCTCCTGCGTGCCCATCCCGACCGGCTCGCGGCGGTCCGTGAGCTCACCCGGCACGTGATGATCGACGAGTTCCAGGACACCGACCACGCGCAGGCGCAGCTCCTCTATCTGCTGGCCGACACGGCCGAGAGCGTGGTCGCCGTCGGCGACGACGACCAGGGGATCTACCGCTTCCGTGGTGCCTCCACCAAGAACATCGCCGACTTCCGCTCCCGCTACCCCAACCGGCGGGAGGTGGTGCTGGAGCGCAACCACCGGTCCACGCAGGCGATCCTCGACGCCGCCCACGCGGTGGTGGAGAGGGTGCCGGATCGCGCCGAGAAGCGGCTCGCCGCGCTGCCCGATGCCATCGGGCCGGAGCCCCGGTTCTGGGTCGCGCCCGATGAGGACGGTCAGGCGCGCGCCGTCGCGGATGAGATCCTCCGGCTCGCCGGCGAGGGGATCAGGTTCGAGGAGCAGGCCGTGCTCATGGACTCGATCCGCACGGAGTCCGCCGCGATCGTCCGTGCGCTCGAGGCGGCGGGCATCCCGCATCAGGTCCACGGCGGCCTCGGTCTGTTCGAGCGTCGCGAGGTGCGATCCGCGCTCGCCTGGCTGCGGATGCTGGCCGACCCGTACGACGTCCAGGCCCACCTTCGGGTCGCGGCCGACCCCCGGATGCGGATGCCGTGGGGTGCCACCGCCGACGCGGCAGCGGCCGCTGCGGCCGCTGGAGCGCCGATCACCGGCGCCATCCTCGAGGTGGCCGGCGGGGATGGGTCCGTGATCGCCTCCGCCCTCGACGCG
Source organism: uncultured Thermoleophilia bacterium (assembly GCA_963706315.1). Taxonomy (GTDB): domain Bacteria; phylum Actinomycetota; class Thermoleophilia; order Miltoncostaeales; family Miltoncostaeaceae; genus CALMEC01. The sequence continues at coordinate 623,577 of CAVPMA010000015.1, forward strand.
GTCGGGCCGGCGATCACTGGTCCCGCGGATCAGCTCGTGCGGGAGGTGCTCGACCGGTCCGGCCTGCGACGCGAGGCGCTGGCACTCGGCGGAGCGGAGGGGGCAGCCCGCCTGGCGGGCCTGGCCGCCCTCGAGCGGATGGCCGGCGACATCGCCCGGCGCGACCCGGCGCTCGACGCGGTCGGTCTCGTCCGGCGTCTCGTCGGCCTCTCCGAGGTGGGCCACCGCGGCCGCATCGAGCGTTCCGCAGAGCGCATCGGCGTGCAGGTCTCCACGATCCACCAGGCCAAAGGCCTCGAGTTCGACGCGGTCTTCGTGATCGGCTTCGTCCAGTCCCGCATGCCGGGCCGCGATCGTCAGCGCACCGACATACCCGACGAGCTCCTCCCCGAGACGATCCAGCGCGGCCGGGACGCCCACATCGCCGAGAAGCGCCGTCTCGTCTACGTCGCGCTCACCCGTCCTCGGCGGCACGTCTACCTCGCCACGTACGAGATCGGCGAGCGCACCCGGCAGCGGCCCTCGCAGTTCTTCGACGAGGCACGCGCCGCGCTCGGAACGCCGGAGCCCGAGCGTGTCGGCGGGGGACTGGCCCCGGAGGTGCTCGCAGAGATCGGCGATGCCCGGGCGGAGCTCGAACGGACGGGGCAGGCCGCCGCCGCCGCGCTGGCCGTTGAAGCATCCGACGCGAAAGCGCTCATGGACGCCGCCCGCGCCGCACTCGATGGGTTGGTCGTCGCCCGGGCGCGGGCGCTCGCCCCACGACCCGCCCCGGTCCCGGCCGGCTCGCCACCCCCGGCGGTCCCCCCGGCCATCGAGATCTCGCCGAGCGATCTGCAGACGTACCGGACCTGTCCGCTGCGGTACCGCTTCGCCCGGGTCGACCGGATCCCCCAGCCCGACCGCCCGCCCGGTCGTATCGGCACCGCTGCCCACCTGGCCCTCGAGGCCCACTACCGCCCGGACGGCGACGGCGGCAACGGAACCGCGCTGGTCGCGCGGTTCGAGATGCAGCTCAACCGGCTCGGTGTCGCATCCACCCCCGAGGGCCAGCAGGCGCTCCGGCGCGGGCGCGAACAGCTTCCCCAGTACCACGAGCGCGTCGCGCGAAGCGGCGCGCGGCCCGCCGCCGTCGAGCGCAAGTTCACCCTCCCACTGGGCCGCCACACCGTGCGCGGCCGGGTGGACCGCATCGATCGTCACCCGAGCGGGGGATTCCAGCTCATCGACTACAAGACCGGGCGCCCGCCCGGAGCCAGCGGCGTCGGCGACGAGGACCTCGTGATCGCGCTCTACCTCGCCGCCGCGCAGGCCGGCGGGGGAAAGATCCAGGGCGCGCGCCTGGAGTACGTCCTGGACGGCGACTCGCGCGTCTTCGATCCCGACCCGGCCGAGCTCGCCACGCTCGTCGAGGACGCCCGCCTGCTGGCGGACGCCGCCGCTTCGCGGGAGTTCGAGCCGCGGCCGGGGTGGCACTGCGAGTCATGCGACTTCCAGCTGCTCTGCCCCGCGAGGGACCGATGAGCCAGGTCGCGAGCCTGGAGGTCGGTCAGCCCGTGGAGGGCGTCTTCGCCGTGCGCCGCAAGGAGCGGCGCCTGTCCCGTCAGGGCGACCCGTACCTCATGCTCACGCTGGCGGACGCCTCGGGCGCGATCGGGGCCTTCGTGTTCGACCAGCCCGACTTCTTCGCCGATCAGTTCGAAACTGGCGACCGCGTGCGCGTTGCCGGGCAGGTCATCGCCCGGCAGGGACGCCCCGCGGTGCGCGTCCGCCACATCCGGCCGGCGGGCGACGAGGTCGCCGCCGAGGAGCTCCTCCCACGGAGCCATCGCGAGCCCGAGGATCTCGCCGGCTTCGCCGAGCTTCTGGCCGGCGAGATCGCCGACTCGGCGCTCCGGACGTTCACGCTCGGCGTCCTCGGGGATCGGTCGCTCGCCGACGGCTGGCGCACCGCGCCGTGCACCCGGTCCGGCCACCACGCCTACCAGGGCGGGCTCCTCGAACACACCGTCGGCGTGGCCTCGCTGGCGCAGACGCTCTGCCAGTGGCATCCGCGGCTCGATGCCGACCTGCTCGTGGCCGCAGCGATCGTGCATGACGTCGGCCACATCCGCGCATGGCGCCTCGGCGCGACGTTCGAGCTCACCGACGAGGGGCGCATGCTGGGCCACCTCGTGATCGGCCACGAGATCCTCGATGTCGCGGCGCGCCGCGCGGGAATGGCGTCCGACCGGCGGCTGGCGCTGCTCCATGCCGTGGCATGGCACCACGGGCCGCCGCCCGGTCAGGTCCCCGCCGCCGCGAGCCCCGAGGCGCTCGCCCTGTGGCGGGTCAACAGCCTCGAGGTCGGCGTCAAGGCGCGCCTGGAGGGCCCCGGGCCGATCGACGAGACCGGGATCGTATGAGGTTTCCGGTGATTACGGTGCGGTTCGGCGATGTTCGCGTCGGCGTCCGTAAGAACCGGGACGCTGGATCGTGGCACTCCGTGAGTACGCCAGCTCCCGTATCCGGATCCCGCACCCGTACGCCTGGAGGTACCTCATGTCGCGCCCGTCTCCCCCGCCGCCGCGTTCCGCTGTCTGGATCGGCTGACCGCCCGCTGGCGCAATCGGGGCCTTCGTGTTCGGCCAGCCCGACTTCTTCGCCGCAGTTCGAAACCGGCGTGCGCGTTGCAGGGCAGGTCATCGCCCTGTAGCGGGTCAATAGCCTCGAGGTTGGCGTCAAGGCCGTCCGGGGGCCCGGATCCCGTCGACGAGTTCAACCCCCTGCACCTACGCGGATGGCGGCCCGTACGACGATCCGTTGGTGTCGGCGGGGCACGGGGGCCCGCGCGTCCGTGAGAACCCGGGGGCCGGGCGTGGCCCATCTCGACCGGGCTGCCGAGCCCGACCGCGCGCAGCCACACCGAGTGACCATCAGCCGGCCCCGATGCGGGTAGCCGGTGTCATTCAGAGCCGGCCTGCGGGCGCCGGGGTACTATCCGCCCGTTACGCGGTTGTTCATTCCCGGACGTGGGCAGGGACTCGCGCCCGAGCTACGGAAAGGACGGTCTCGATGGGTTCACGGAGATGGGGCGGCCGGCGCTTGCTCGTTGCGCTCGCCGCCGTGGCGGCGTCGCTCGCGGGAAGCGCGGTCGCGAACGCTGCGATCAGTGGGACGGTCGTCAACACCGCCGGCGTCCCGCTCGGCGGGATCTCGGTCACGGCTCGGGATGCGGGCGGCCTGTTTGTCGACAGCGCGACGACGGACGGCGCCGGCGCGTTCAACCTGAGCTCGGCGGTGGGAACGGCCTCGCTGCACCTGTCCGAGTACGACAACTGCCGCGACTACTCCGACCCGAAGTACCATCCGGTCGTGGACGTCCCGGCGGCCGACGGCCAGAGCGGGGTCCAGGTCACCATCGACATCTACGACTTCTGCGTCGGCAGCACCTACGCTCCCGACCCCGATCCGACCGGCGTCGTCGACGGGGTTGCGCGGCGCACCGTCCTCCCGCTTGGGGGCACCGCCTACGTCAAGCCTCAAGGGGTGCCGTCCGGCGCCACCAACCTGCAGATCACGCTCGCCAACGGCACGGTCATCAGCAGCCCGTCGGCCACGTCGAGTTCGATCCTCAAGGTGACGGGACCGGCGACGCCGTACAACGGCCCGCTGCTCCTGACGTTCAACGACGGCGCGGCCAGGAGCCGGAGCCTCGGGACGCTCGTGGTCCAGGCGTTCACGACGACGGGCCCCTCGTCCGGCGTGCCCTACGACGTGGAGGCCATCGTCGACGTCTCGGGCAGCATGGCCGGCACCGATCCCACGAACCTGCGACGGGACGCGCTCAACCTGCTCGCCGACCTGTCCGGCACCGCAGACGGCCTGGGCGCCGTCGGGTTCGACAACGGGTTCAGACCGATCGCCGACCTGAAGCCGATGGCCACGCAGGCCGCCGTCAACGCCTTCAAGGCAGCGGTCAAGGCGAAGGTCGGCAACTTCGGGAGCACGGACTACAACGTCGGCATGGATCAGGCGTGGGCGGCGCTCAACGCCCCCGGCGTCGATCTCAACAAGCCGAAGCTCGTGGTGTTCCTCACCGACGGGGCGCACAACGCCGGCGCCTACAACAACGGGCACCTGCGGTTCGCCGCTCCGGGTGTGTTCAACGGCGTGACGCAGCGGTCGTGGCCGGTGTGCGTCGTGCAGCTCGGGAAGCCCGCGACCTTCAACGCCGTCGACGTCGCACGACTTAGGCGCATCGCCAGCGAGACGGGCGGCAGGTACTTCGCGACGCAGACGAGCGCGAAGCTCACCGACATATACTTCCAGTGCCGTGGCCAGGGGACCGGTCAGCAGTCCCTGCTCAGCAAGCGGGCTGTCTTCACGAAGGCCGGTCAGCAGCGGGTCTTCCGCCGTGCGCTGCGCAAGGGCCTGAAGCAGGCGACGTTCTTCGTCTCGAGCGGCGGCACGTTCAGGTTCACGTTCGGTCTGCGCGACCCGAGGGGCAGGCTCCACACGTCGGCGGTGCCCGGCAAGAACATCGTGTTCCGCAGAGGCGGCACGTTTGCGTTCTTCCGCGTCACCAAGCCGGCCAGGGGGACCTGGACCATCGTGATCCGGGCGACCAAGATCCTCAGCACGACGGGGCAGGGTCAGGTGACGATCTCCGTCCCACGCAGGTAGCCGCACCCCGGGAGATGCCGGGCCTCACCGGGGTCCGGCATCTCCATCGGGCGGCTCGCGTCGCGTACGCACCGGGCGGCTCATCCGAGGCTGCACGAGCCCACGCGACGAGGTCGTCCCACCCATTCGGATGGGCCATCCATCCTTCTCCAGGATCAGGCCGGGTGCGAGTGCTCCTGATGCCGACGGCGAAATGCCTCGCCCTTCTCGCGGTTGCCGCAGACCTCCATCGAGCACCAGCGCTTGGAGCGGTTGCGGGACGCGTCGAAGTAGACCCAACGGCATTCGTCGCGCGCGCAGGCCTTGAGCCGCTGCCACGAACCGTCGGCCATGGTCGCGTGAACCGCTGCCACGATTCGTCCGAGCGCCCCGTCAACGCCACGGGCCGTGGGCTCGGCGCGAACGTCGCCGCAGCAGTCGAACCGCAGCCGCACGCCCGCGCGCACCGCGGCATCGTCCAGCACCGTCGCGGCGTCCGGTTCCTGACCGCACGCGTTGTTCCCGGCGACCAGGGCGCGCACCGCCTCGCGCAGCGCAATCGCCCGCGCCAGGTCGTCCGCCCTCACCGTCGTCCTCGCGCCGAGCAGGCCGCGCCCCGCGAGCCAATCGCGTAGGGCCGCGGGATTCGCCAATTCCTCGGGGCCTTCCTCGAGGTTGACGGTGTTCGCGAACGCGGTGATGAGCTCGATTTCGGATGACGAGGCGTGATCCATAACCATCAGTGTAGCTGATCGTACCAACCAGTCATTGGACTTGACTGGTTTCGTAGCCAACCACTAAAGTTGCTTCACTGGTTTCCGAGGATCGTTGCTGGAGGTCTCCGGCGGCGAGGAGGGAAGTGATGAACCTGCACCCGATCATCCACAGTGGCCTCGCGCGAGAGCGGCAGCGGGACCTCGAGCGCGCGACGCGCAAACGGCAGCTGGCGATGCGCGTCCGCGGCGACGACGGAGCGGCGCCCGCAGGCCGCGTGATCCGGGACGCGGTCCCCGGTGGCGAGGTCGCGCCGGCGCGCCTGGCCGAGTTCGAGGACGCCAGCGTCTCCGCGGTGACGTGCTGATCCGGAGTGTGCGCCCGTCAAGTCGCGGCCGGTGAGACGGGGGTCCTCGTCCTATACGTTGAATCGGACCTGCATCACGTCGCCTTCCTGCACGACGTAGTCCTTGCCTTCCATGCGGACCTGGGCCTGCTCGCGAGCACGTGCGAACGAGCCCGCGGAGACGAGGCTGTCCCAGGGAACGACCTCGGCGCGGATGAAGCCCCGTTCCATGTCGGAGTGGATCTTGCCGGCGGCGCGGTCGGCGGTGGTGCCGCGCGTGATCGGCCATGCGCGGGCCTCCGGCGGTCCGGATCCGGTGAAGAAGGTCACAAGGTCCAGCAGCCGGTATGCGGCGGCGACGAGGGCGGGTGCACCCCGCTCGTCGCCGAGCCCGAGCTCGCTCGCCAGCTCCGCCGCCTCGTCGGGGTCCATCGCCGCAAGCTCGAGCTCCACCCCCACGGGCAGTGCCAACGCCTCTCCGCCGTTTGCGGCGGCATGGGCGGCGACAGCCGTGGGGGGATCCCCCGGGTCGTCGGTGTTGACCAGGTAGAGCACCGGCTTCGCTGTCAGCAGGCCCATCTCACCCGCAAGCAGCCGGACGGCCGGGTCGTCGCTGACCCGGGCCGGTCTGCCCTCGTCGAGCACCGCGGCGAGTCCCGCGATCGCTGAGAGCTCCGCCTTCGCGCCGGCGTCGCCGGTGCGGGCGGCTTTCGCCGTCTTCTCCTCACGGCGCGCGAGCTGCTCCCGGTCGGCGAGCACCAGTTCAAGGTCCACCGCCTCGACGTCCGCCGCCGGGTCGATTCGCTCGAGGGGGTGCCCCACCTCGGCGTTCGCAAACCCGCGCACCACATGGATCAGCGCGTCGACCTCGCGGAGGCGCCCGAGGGCCTGCCCTCCGAGCCCCTCGCCGCGCCCGGCGCCGGCTGCGAGCCCGGCGATGTCGACCACCTGCACCTGCGCGGGGACCCGGCGAGGAATGTCCTGGACGTCCGCGATCGCATCGATCCGCGGGTCGGGAACGTCGGCCGCGCCCTTCCGCGGCTCCCGGGTGGAGTACGGATATGCGGCCACCTCGGCCGCATCACCCGTGATCAGGTTGAACAGTGATGTCTTGCCGGAGTTGGCGAGACCGACGAGACCGAGCTCCACTCGGCGGGAGGCTAGCAACGGTGACGAGTAACCTGCCCGAATCACCGCAACGGGAGGCATTCGGCATGGCGGAGGCGACGTCGCTCGCCGCACGGCTCGACGAGGACATGAAGACGGCGCTCCGCGCCGGCGAGAAGCAGCGGCTCGGGGTGATCCGGCGTGCGCGCGCGGCGATCAAGAACGCCGAGATCGCGGCACGTGAGCCGCTCGACGACGCGGGGGTCGAGCGCGTCCTCAAGGGCATCGTGAAGCAGCACCGCGAGTCGGTGGAGCAGTTCGAGGCCGCGGGCCGGTCCGATCGCGCCGCCGAGGAGCGGGCGGAGATGGCCATCGTCGAGGAGTACCTGCCGGAGCAGCTCGACGCTGCCGCGATCGAGCCGGTGGTCGCGGCGGTCATCGCTGAGCTGGGCGCGACCGAGCAGAAGGACCTCGGAGCGGTCATGAAGGCGGCCATGGCCAGGCTCGGCACTGCTGCCGACGGCAAGGAGGTCAGCGCGATCGCCCGGCGGCTGCTCGGGGCCGGGTGACGTGGCGAGCTGGGGGCAGTTCGCCACGGAGGCCCCGGGTGTCGCCGCGGCCGCTCGCACGTTCCTCGAGGCGCGCAAGCACCTCACCCTGGCGACCCTGCGCCGCGACGGGGCCCCGCGGATCAGCGGGATCGAGGTGCAGCTCCTGGACGACGATCTGTGGCTCGGATCCATGTGGCGCTCGCCCAAGGCACTGGACCTGCAGCGCGACCCCCGGTTCGCCCTCCACAGCTCGTCGATCGACCCGCCGGAGTGGGCGGGTGACGCGAAGGTGGCAGGCCGTGCCGTGGAGACCGACGACGAGGACACCAAGGTCCGGATCGTGGCCGCCGCGGGGGGCGCGCCGCCGGGTCCGTTCCACCTCTTTCGCCTCGACATCGACGAAGTCGTCGTGATCGTGCTCGGCGAGCCGCCCGACCATCTGGCCGTCCGCCGCTGGACCGCAGCGGGCGGCGTGCGCGAGTTCGAGCTCCGCTAGCTCCGGGCTACGAGCCGCCGAAGCCGACGCGGGCAGGCTCACCCGGCACGAGCCGGATGTAGACGAGCTCACTGACGTTCAGCCAGTGCGTTCCTTCCTCGGCCTCGACGGAACGCCAGTCGCTGCCGCCGTTCGCGAGGCTCCCGACGAGCTCCTGCGCCGCCGACTCCTCGACCGTGAGGCGCAGGATCGTGCCGCCCTCGAACCCCATCTCGACGCGTCTTCCTGACATCAGTTGGATGCCAGGACCTTGAGGGACTTCGGGCGCTCGACCGGCGGGGTCCAAGCCGGCATCCGCTTGATGATGTCGACGTGCTTCATCGACTCGATCTGGTCGGTGAACTTCAGGAGCTGGTTGCGGCCGTACTTCCGGAAGGCGGCGACGCCGAACGTGTCGTAGAGGAACCGCACCGACTTGGGCGACATATTGCGGCGAGTGACGTTGAACGCCTCGCCGCCGCGCCCGACCATCGTGAGGATCGCGATCTGCGGCAGCCGGACCGTGAAGCGCCACTCGCGCACGAACAGGCCCATGATGCGCAGGAGGTTACGGCCGATTTCCCGGTTGAAGAGCCGCAGCCAGCCCTGAGAGGAGTAGAACCGGAGCATTCCCTTCCAGGTCTCCATCTGCAGCTGGTAGGGCGTCATGTTCTTCGGCGTGATGATGCAGTGGTGCCCGTCGTAGAGCGAATAGTCCTCGGTGAGGACCCGCCCGTCCGCCCGCATCTGCGCGTCGAAGGCGGTGCCGGGGAGCGTGGTGAGCATCATCATCTGGAGCGTGTCGACCTTGTGCTCGAGCGCGAAGTCGATCGTGGCGCGCACCGTCTCTGCAGTGTCGGTGTCGGCGCCGACGACGAACATCCCGTGCACGCGGATGCCGTAGTCGTGCAGCAGCTTGATCGACGTCGTGATGTGCTCGACCTTCTGCTTCTTGTTATACGAGTCGAGGCCCTCCTGCGTGATCGACTCGAATCCCACGTACACCATGTAGCAGCCGGAGTCGCGCATCAGCGAGAGGAGCTCGTGGTCGGGCTCGAGGGTCGTCTTCGACTTGTAGAGGGAGTCCGCGCGGATCTGGGCGGTCCACATGGGCGTCACGCCGTCCTCGATCATCTGGCGGAAGAGCGCCTTCGACTGCTTCTTGTCGACGATGAATATGTCGTCGTAGAAGAACACCCGTTCCGGCTTCGCGAGCCGCAGCTCGTGCATCACGTTCTCGACGGAGCGGCTGCGCAGCTTGCGTCCGAACATCTTGATGACCGAGCAGAAGTTGCAGTCGTACGGGCAGCCCCACTTCATCATGAGCGGGTAGGTCGTCATCTTCTCGCGTTGATCGAGCAGGTCCAGCGCGGGGAAGGGGAGCGCGTCCAGATCCTCGCTCGATGCCGGAGCGGCCTCGGGGTTGTTGACCTGCTCACCGTCGGAGCCGATCCACGACAGGCCTTGCACGGCGTGGAGCTCGTCGCGGGCGCCGCCCCGGGCGAACCAGTCGAACAGCTCGACGAACCCGACGTGACCTTCGCGCCGGATCACGTACGGGGCGTGCTTGAGCGCCTCATGGGCCATGAACGTCACATGCGAGCCGCCGATCACGACCGGGATGCCCTTCTCGCGCAGGCGATCTGCGTAGGCGTACCCTTCGAGGGTCGTGTTGGTGGTGGTGGAGACGCAGACGAGGTCCGCGCTCTCCACGTCCGCCCAGTCGACCTCCACGCCCTTGATGAGCTCGCAGTAGATCCACTGGTCGACGGTCGGGTCCTTCTCGCGCACGCACGCGGCAAGCAGCGGCAGGCCGAGCTTCGGCAGGTTCGCGATCTCGTAGATCGTCGCGCCGCGGGGCTTGGGCTCGATGTAGCGAATCTTCATCAGCAAGGACTCCGTGGGGGTCGTTTCAGTGGGACTGGACGAGCTCGGTGAGCACGCCACCGCTGGCGTTCGGATGGATGAAGGCGATCATGTGGCCGCCCAGGCCACGACGGGGTTCGGCGTCGATGAGCTCGGCTCCTGCATCGCGCAACTCGGCGAGCGCCGCCGGGAGGTCGTCGACCTCGAACGCGACATGGTGAAAGCCAGGGCCGCGCCGCTGCAGGAACCGCGCGACCGAGCCGTCGGGATCGACGGGCTGGATGAGCTCGACGTGGCTCGTGCCCGCTCCGAGCGAGACCGCCTCGACACCCTGGTCGCTGAGTACTTCGCGCGTCTCGACGGACATCCCGTACCGGTCCGTGTACACGGGGATGGCCGCGTCGAGATCGTCGACCGCGTAGCCGACGTGGTGAATTCGGCCCAGATGCACGCGACCACTCTAGCGGTCGAGCTCCATCTTGGGCGGGCCTCGAGGTGGGCGTCGCCCCCGTCAGTTCCCGAAGCTCGAGTCGTCACCCCTGCCGCTGTCGTCGCTCGACCCCGAGTCGGACCGCGACTCCGAGCGCCAGTCAGACGTCTCGCCGCGCTGCGAGTCGTGCTCGGAGTCGTCGGTCTTCGCCTGGTCGCCGCCGTCCCGCGAGGTCTTGCCGGAGTCGCGACCGCGCCTGCCGTCGCCCCCCCGGTGGTCGCCACGGTCGGCCCTTGCCGTGTCGTGGTCGCCCCGGTTGCGGTCCGAGCGCTTGCTGCTGTCGTCCTCGCCGCCGCGTCGGCCGGAGCGGCTGTCGTTCTCGCCGTCGTCGGCCTTGCCCCTGCCGGAGCTGGCCGATCCCGGACCGGAGTGCGTCGACGGACCCGAGTTCGTCTGCGCCGTGGTCCCGCTGGACGTGTAGCGGTTGACGATCGGCGTGGACGCGGTGGCCGCCGCAGCGGCGCGGTGCACGAAGACCTGCGTGTGCTCCGGGTTGACGGGGGTGTGGTGCACCACGGGCACCACGACACTGCCGCCGACCATCGCGGCCGCGACGATACCGGCCACCGGCAGTGCCCGTCCGACGGGCACTGCCGGTGGCAGGTTCGTGATGGTCGCCGCGAGGGCGGGGTCGCTGAGTCGGAGGGCGAACGGCGCGAGGCCGATCGGTATCAAGCCCCAGGCGACGGCCCGGGTCTTGCGGAGGCGCTTGCGGGCACGGAAGAGCGCCTGATGCACGGCGTTCGGCGTGGTTCCCAGCTCGGTGGCGATGGCGCCGGCTCCGAGACCGGCCTGGTCCATCTCGATCGCGCGGCGCTCGCGGGGCGGCAGCGACGCCATCTCGCGCAGAGCTTCTTGGAGCTCTTCGCGGTGCTCGACCATGGACTCGGTGTTGTCGAGGGAAGCGGTCCCCAGGATGTCGGGCTCGGCCACGGGGTCGGCCCGGCGTGACGCGCTGCGGCGCTCGTCGATCGCAAGGTTACGTACGACTCGGAAGAGCCAGGGGCGGGCGCCCGTCGGGGCTTCATCCGACGCGGCGAGACCGAGCAGCCGTAGGTACGCCTCCTGGACGATGTCCTCGGCGGTGTCGGAACGGTCGCCGAGCACACGCCTGGCGTACGTCACGAGGTCGGCGTGGTGCGCCCATTGCCGGGCGGTGTCGCCGAATCCGTCGTTCCGGTAGGTCCCGCTTGTCATTCACGTTCCTTGCACTTCGCTCACCAGGAACCACGCGGGGACGGCGGGTTCCTTACGAGCGTGCGTGCAATGTAGTCGACGTGGTTGAATCCCAGAAATCGTGCGAGAGCGGTGGAACGTCGGCGCAGATCGACGCGGGACGTGCCGGCGGACCCGTCAGTCGGGATCAGGTGGCCGGAAGCTCCGGGCGAGGCCGGTGAGGGCGCCGCTCCACAGCAGCGCCTGCGCCTTCTCCGGGAACATCAGCCGGTAGGTGAACCCGAGCACGCCACGCGACTCCGACGTGAGCGTCACGAGCGTCCCCTCGTCGTGCGGCTCGAGCGTCGTGACCGTGGGAGCGCGGATGCCGAGGGCCCGCGTCTCCCATGCGATGCGCGAGCCGGCGTCGATGTCGGTCACGGTGGGCGTCGTCCAGAAGGCCCGGCCCCGCGGGTGCCGGAGCTCGAAGTGCAGGCGTGTGCCCGGTTCGAGCTCGCCGTCGACGCGTGCCGACACGCACGCGGGGTTCCATTCGGGCCAGCCGGCGATGCCGGTCCATCGGGACCACACCTCACGCTGGGGCGCCTCGACGATCACTCTCGCCGACAGGCTCACGACGTGCCCGGGGTCACGCCCTCCAGCCGCAGGATCTCCTCCATGGCGGCCCGACCGACCGCCAGGTCCTCCGGACCTGGCTCGACAGTGGCGAACCGCGCCTGCATGGTGTGCCCCACGGCGTGCACCGCGCGCGAGATCGGGTGGTTCGGGCGCCGGGTTGCGAACGAGAACAGCTCCACGGCGACCCCGACGCTCGCGGCGGCCGCCCCCAGGCGAAGGCCCATGGCTGGTCGCGCCACGAGCTTGCGCACCACGCTGTTGGCGATCACCGTCGCGATCATGAGGGGGAGGACGAGATTGCTCCCGCATCGCTCGTGTTCCTTTGGGTGGTTCGCGGCATGGGCGACCTCAGCCGCGCCACCCTCCTCGTACGCGGCGATGCTCTTGTGCTCGACCCCGTGCCAGAGCGCCGCGTCCGAGGTGCGCAGCGCGACGAGCGCGGGGGCCAGCCCCGCAAGCGCGCCGACGGTCTCCTGCACGACCACCGAGCCGAGCCTGCGACGCCCGACGGCCGCGGTGATCGTCGAGCCCACCACCGCCAACGCGACCGGGAGGTGCTCCATCGCGAGACGGGCTCCGGGCGTGCCGCGGCGGGCGGCGGGCACGACCGCGAGGGCCTCGGCCATGCGCAGCACGCCGCGTACGACCGGGATGGCGCCGAGCTGGCCACGGACGAACCGCGGCTTGGGCCCCGAGGACACCTGGGTCGTGCCGTCGTCTGCGCGGATCGCCGCGGCCCAGTGGGTCGGCCCGTGCACGAGGAGCCCGTTGGCGAGCGCCATGCCGCCGAGCCGTGGGTCGCGATCGCTCATGCCGTGAACGCTATCGCGCGTTTCGGGCAGCGGCCCGCTCCTCCTGTCGCCGTTCCGCGCCGAGACGCCCGGCCGCCTGAGACGAGCGGTCGACGAACCGCATCATCGCCGCCAGCGCGCGGTGGCCGGCCTCGTCGGCGATGCTGCGGTGCATCTCGCGCGCGACATGCCGGTAGGTCTCGTGGCCCTGCGGCTGGCTGCGCAACTCGATGAGGTGCATCGCCTCCCGGGCGTTCAGCGTCATGGTGAAGCGAATGCGGTGGGCAAGTGTCACGGCGTACGACGCCTCGTGCGGGAACATCTCCTCGAGCCGCCGGGCGAGATCCGCGCAGGCCTCCTGCGTCGCGACGTACTCCGCGTCGCACCCTGCGTCGACGATCTCGCCCGGGACGTCGTAGCCGAGGTGGGGGGTGAGGGGCTGCGCCTGGAGGGAGAGCATCCGGTGGCGCTGGAGGTCGCGGTACGCCCCGTAGTCGCACACGATCTCGAACGTGTAAGTGGTCGCTTCGAGTGCCCGCCCGGGTCGCTGGCGCCGGTCGGCCCGGTCGCCTGCGTACGCGTGCAGCACGTCGGTGCGCTCCTCCCAGCCCATGCCCTCGACGTACCCCCGAACGTCCGCGAGCGACCGGCCGCTCGCGGGCCACAGGGCATGCGCGACGACCCGCGCCTCGCCGTCGCGGTCGAAGTCGATCAGCCGGACCGTGGGTCCGTCGGGCAGCGTCTTCGACCGCGGGAGGATCTCCATGGCGAGCTCCGCGGTCGCCCGTTCGTTCTCCGCGAGGTACGTGCTGTGCCGCAGGCCGCGGTCCTTCCGGTCGACGCGCGTGAGGAACGCAGGGATGACCTTGCGCAGCTCCACGAGCATCGCGGCGCCGCAGTCGCGGGCCTCGTGCAGCGGGTGGGACTGCAGCCGGATCAGCAGGGCCTCGAAGGCCTGCCCCGAGGCGAAGATGCCGACATTGGCCTCCGTGGCCGCCGGCAGGAGGCCCCGCAGCGCATCGAGCGCGCGTGCGCGCACCGCGCGTTCCCTGGCGGCGGGTGGAGTGCCGGGCTCGTCGGGCACGACCCCGTCGAAATGCGCCACGAGCCCGGGGATGAGCGCCGAGTACCTGTCGAAGGCGGCGTCGAGCGTCGCGACGAACTGCGGTCCGAGCTCGGGATCGGCCATGATCGGGGCGGGCCGGTGATAGCGGTGGCGACCGCCCGGGCGATCATCCAGCCGGATGTAGCGAGTGGACTGCTCGAGGTAGCTTGCGAGCCGCCCCCACTCGAGGATCTTCGTCAGGATGTTCGAGGCGCCCTCGACCGCGATGTGCGCCCCGCCGAGCTGGGCTACCGAGTCGTCTCCGTATTCGGCGAGTACACGGTCGTACAGGGCCGCGGCCCGGCGTTCGCCCGTGTCGGCGGCTGCCTCGACGGCAGCCGACTCCGGCGGCAGGAACTCGTCGATCAGGAGGCGGCGCAGCGACTTCGGGCTTCGGCTGTACCGGGCGAAGAGCGCGCCCTTCACCACTTCGGGCAGGTTTGTCAGCGCGAACACCGGGCCGACGGTGTCGGTGACGTACGGCGCGATTCGCTCGCGCTCGTCCGGTGTCAGGTCGGCCGTCGGGTTCACCGCGGCGATGCTACTCGCACCGGGGACGCGTCCGCGCTACCTCAGGCGGTAGGTGATGCGCCCGCGGGTGAGGTCGTACGGCGAGAGCTCGATGCGGACGCGGTCGCCCGGATTCACCCGGATCCAGCGACGGCGCATCGTGCCCGACAGCTTCCCGAGGACGGTGGGCCCTCGGTCAAGCTTCACGTGGAAGAACGTGTCGGGCAGAGCCGCGATGACTTCGCCCTCCAGCTCGATCGCTGCTTCCTTCTGCCGGTGGTCCTGCTTCGCCATGCCGGCTCCTTCGGTCGCGGTCGGGCGTGTGGTGGCCGGGGCCAGGCGGCCCCGGCCGGAGATGCGCCGCGCTCTTAGAGCGGGCGGACGTTCGTTGCCTGCGGGCCTTTGGCGCCCTGCGCAGGCTCGAAGCTCACGCGCTGGCCCTCGTTGACCGTGCGGAAACCTTCGCCCTGAATCTCCTTGAAGTGGAGGAAGAGGTCCTTGCCGCCATCATCGGGGGTCACGAATCCGTACCCCTTCTCCGCGGAGAACCACTTCACAACGCCTTCTGCCATGTCGAACCATCCTCATTACTCTGGCGAGCCGGTTGCTACCGCCGCCACGATGGTCGACGCCACTCCCCGATCCCGCATTCACATCCCATGATCGGGTGTCGGGGGGGATTGTAGCGCATGCCCGTGGCGCCCACGCCCCGGGAATCGTCGAGCCGGCCCTTCTCGGTAGTCTCCCCGCATGGACGGCGCCTTTCTCCACACGTGCTACCGGGTCCTCGACCTGGATCGGTCGATCGCCTTCTACACGGACTGCCTGGGCATGGAACTCCGGCGAACGATGCCGATCCGGGACGAGGCGACAAACGCCTTCCTCTCGTTCCCCGGTGACGAGGAATCGCGACTGGAGCTCACCCTCAACCACGGGCGCACGGAGCCGTACGACATCGGGACGGGGTACGGCCACATCGCGCTCGGCGTCGCCGACCTCGATGCGACGCTCGCCGCGCTCGCCGAGAAGGGAGTCCCGCCCGAGAAGCCGCCCTACCGGGTGCGCGAAGGCGGGTCGCGCCTGTGCTTCGTCCGGGACCCCGACGGGTACCGGATCGAACTCATCGAGCGGCCGTAATCGGGTCCCCGCCGGAGGCGCGGCGCTCAGATCGGCCGTGCGCCGGGAGCGTGACGGCTCTCTGCCCATCTCGGAAGACCGTCATCGGGGAGCGGCTCCCAGGGCGCGGCGTACGCGACGAACTGCCGGATGGTCGGACGGATGCCCGGATCGTCGTCGAACGTCCCCATTCGGATGCCGACGGAGTCGGGGTGGCTGGGGTTGCGACCGAACAACGCCGACCCGCACTCCCCGCAAAACCACTTCTCGCCGTCGCCGTCAGGCGGCTTCCACATTCGCAGCTGTTCCTCGCCCGCGACGATCCGGAAGGCGCCCGGAGCCGGGTGTGCCTGCGGCGACGCTCCGGCACCGCTCCGACGCTGACATCGTTTGCAGTGGCAGTAGCTCGCCCGGACGAGCGGTTCGGTCACCTCGTAGCGAACCGCGCCACAATTACAGCCTCCGGTGAGCGGGAGCCTCATCTGCGGTCATCTCCGACGCTGGTCGACGCTCCAGAGTGTTTCAACCGGCCTGGACGTCAGTCGGCCGCAACCGGCTCCTCGTGCGCCGTCGGGGCCTGACCGTCGAGATGGCGGATTCGGTGCCGGTCCTCCGCGTAGCGAACCGCCTCGAACGCGATCAGCGACGTCATGATGGCGGTGACGAGCACCAGGTCGGCCAGCGCGCCGATCTGGCCGCCCAGCGGAATGGCGACCAGCAGCACGGCGGCCGCGGTGAGTCGCGACCGACCGAGCGACCGGACGTTGCGGAACCGGAAGGCGACGAGCGCCAGCAGGTAGACCGCCGGCCCCACGTGGAGCGAGGCGAGCGCGATCCCGTGAAGGGAATCGCTCCAGTCGTGGCCGCCGTCGCCCGCGATGTAGCCGAGCACCTTCTTGAGGCCGAGGGCGGCGATGACGATGCCGGCGACCATCGGAAGGTGGAGGTAGCTGTAGGCGTCGCGGGCGATCCGGTTGCGATCCACGCCCTCGCGCCTGGCGAAGGCCCGTTCGGCGGCGAGGGACGTGACGTCGAAGTAGGGCCACCACATCGTTGCGACGAGCGCGATACCGAGAACCGCGCCGACGATGATCTCGGTGGAGATCGGCGCGGCGGCACCCACGCCGATGGCGACGATCGACTCGCCGAGGGCGATGATGATGATCAGGCCGTGTCGCTCACTGAAATGCGCGGGCGAATGCAGGCGCCAGCCCGCCGCGCCGATCACCTGGGTCCCCACGTAGTCCACGACGACCGCGGCGAGCCAAAGCCACAGCTCGGTGTCGCCGCCGGCGAGCGCCCCCGCGACGAGGAGCACGATCGACAGCGTCATGACGACGCCGAAGCGCAGCAGCTGGTGGATGAGGCCCGGGTCGCTGACCGCCCGGCCCGCCAGGGCGAAGATGCCCAGGTGCACGCATCGCACGATCGCGTAGCAGACGGCGACCACGAGCGGCGCGCTCAATCCGCCGGGACGGTCGGTGAATGCCTCCGGGATGGCGAGGGCGGCCACGAACATCGTCGCCATCACGCCGATGAAGGCGCCGCGTGTCCAGCCCTCGTCGGCCTGGGCGACGTTGCCCAGCCAGGAGTAGCCCACCCAGCACCACCAGATCAGCGCCAAGACGATCATGCCCTCGAGCACCCGGCGGCCGGAGAGGCCGTTGGCCATGAGCGCCGTCACCTGGGTCAGCGCGTAGACGAACACCAGGTCGAAGAAGAGCTCGAGGGGCGTGACCTTCGCTTCCTCGCCGACCGCCTGGATGCGCTGTCGACCGCTCGTTGACATCAGGGCTCCGATCCGGCTTCGTCGGAACACTGCCACGCTCGTTGCGATCGGGCGGTGGGAACGCGCCCGCCGGAACCGCTGGTCACCCGCCGTCGCGCGGGGGCAGGAAGAGCATGGAGTCGCCGAACTCGTGCCAGAGGTACCGCTCACCGACGGCCTCCTCGTACGCCCGTCGCACGAGGGCGGTCCCGGCGACCGCCTCGAGTAGCGAGAGGTGGCTGGCCTCCGGCGCGTGCAGCCCGGTGACGAGGCCGGTCACCGCCCGGGCCGGTCGATCCGGCCCGAGGACGAGGTTGGTCCAGCCCCGTCCGGCGCGAACGACGCCGCCGGGCGTGGCGACCGTCTCGAGCGCCCGCACCACCGTCGTGCCCACGGCGACGATCCGTCCGCCGGCCCCGCGGGCGCCGTTCACGAGGCGCGCGGTGGCCTCCGTCACCTCGAAGCGCTCGGGTGTCGGCGGCTCGTGCAGCTCCGGCGACGACACGCCGGCGTGCAGGACGATCGGCGCCACCGTGACGCCCGCCGCGACGAGCCGCACGATGAGCTCGGCGGTGAACGGCCGGCCGGCGCTCGCCATCTCCGCGCTGCCCGGTTCGGTCGCGTAGACGTTCTGCAGCTCCTCGATCGCCACCGGCGCGCCCAGATACCGGTAGCCGATCGGATGACCGTGCAGGGACAGGTAGCCGCCGAGCACACCAGGTGGCGTCGGCCGGCCGCGCCAGAGTCGCGACGAGTCCGCCACGGGGTTGGGATACGGCTCCACCAGCCGGACCGTGAGCTCCGCCGGCAAGCGCACCCGCTCGCCGGGCCTGACCGACAGGTCCGGGCCGAGCCCGTCGCCGCGCCGCAGCTCCACCACCCAGTCCCCGTCGTCGAGCTGCCCGGCGACGTGCACGGTAGTGGCCCGGTCATCGTCGCGCAGCCCGACCAGGGCACTCGGCACCGTGGCGGACGTATTGACGACCACCAGGTCGCCCGGCGCGAGCAGATCGGGGAGGTCCCGAAATCGGTGGTGGGCCACGCCGCCCGGACGTGCGACGAGGAGGCGCACGCCGTCGCGCGGCACGCCGCGGCGCTCGGGCGGCTCGGCCGCCTCGCTTCCCGGTGGCAGCTCGAAGACCACTCCCCGCTCGCCGGCGCCCCTCATGTGGTCACCGCCGCGAGGTCGGCGGCCCGGTAGCGCCCGCTCGGCTCGTCGCCGGTCACGAGCCGCATGAGCGCCGGCACGACCTCGGTGGGCGCGGGGAGGCCGGAGACGTCCTCTCCAGGCGCCGCCTGCCGATGAAGGTCGGTGGCCATGTCGCCGGGATCGAAGGCGTAGACGCGAAGCCCGTGATGCTCGACGGCGAGCACCGCGGTGAGCTGGTCGAGCGCGGCCTTCGCGGATCCGTATCCGCCCCAGCCGGCGTAGGCCTCCACCGCTGCGTCCGACGAGATGTTGATGACGCGCCCACCGCTTCGGCCGAGCAGCGGCAACACGAGCTGGAGCAGGGCGAACGGCGCGATCGCGTTGACCGCGAAGACGCGCTCCAGGTCGGCGATCGGGTAACCCGCGAGCGGGGGCTGCGGGCTGGGACCGAGGACGCTCGCGTTGTTCACGACGAGGTCGAGCCTGCCCTCGGCCGCGACCGCCTCGGCGAGCTGGCGCCGGTGGGCCGGGTCGGCCACGTCGCCCGGGATCGCGACGACCGCGCGGGGATCGGGCAGGGAATGGGCTGCGCGGGTCAGGCGGGCGGCGTCGCGGGCGTCGCCCACCACGAGCCATCCGCGCCCGCCGAGCTCCGCGGCCAGGGCGTGGCCCAGTCCCATCGAGATGCCGGTGATGAGGGCGACCTTGGTGTTCATCTGCGTCGAACCAGCTTTCGTCGTTGGTCGCGCTAGGATAAAAGTTGAAGTCAACTTGAAGTCAAGGGGCCACGGAGTTGCTCGTGAAGAGCGAAGATCTGATCACCATTGGGGAGGTGGCGCGGCGGGCCGAGATCGCGCCGTCGGCGCTGCGCTACTACGACCGCGAGGGGCTCCTCCCGGCGGTGCGCACCCCCGGCGGCCAGCGCCGCTACCCGCGTAGCGTCCTGCGTCACCTGGCGTTCATCCGCGCAGCGCAGAACGTCGGGTTGTCGCTCGACGAGATCCGGGCGGCACTGGCGACCCTGCCGTCGGGCAAGACCCCGACCAAGGCGGACTGGGCGAGGCTCTCCCGCGCGTGGAGCGGCCGGCTCGAGGCCCAGATCGACGGGCTGATCGCCCTGCGGGATCGCTTGACCACCTGCATCGGCTGCGGCTGCCTATCGCTGCGCGACTGTGCGCTGCTCAACCGGGACGACGTCGCCGCCCAGTACGGCGGCGGCGCCCGCTACCTACCGGGGACGCTGAGGCGCCGGCCCTGATCGGGCGAGCCTAGAACGGCGCGTCGGGGGCCTCGTCGCCATCCTGCTCGTCGCGCAGGCGCCGGAGCCGTTTCGCAAGCTCGGCCTCGGCGCCGCGGTCGGTCGGCTCGAACAGCCGCAGGCCCTCCAGGCCGTCCGGCATGAGCGACTCGTTGAGCACCGCGTCGGGGAAGTCGTGCGGGTAGTGGTAGCCCTCGCCGTGGCCGAGGTTGCGGGCGTTGGGGCGTGAGGCGTCTCGGAGCGAGAGCGGCGGGCGCTTCGGGCCCTCCCGCTCGACGAGTTCGAGGGCCGCGACGATGGCCCGGTACGCGGCGTTCGACTTCGGGGCGAGCGCCACGTAGATCGCCGCCTGCGCGAGCGTGATCCGCGCCTCCGGCATCCCGATGAACTCCACCGCGCGCGCCGCGGCTGTCGCCACCTCGAGCGCCCGCGGGTCGGCGTTGCCGACGTCCTCCGACGCGGCCACGACGATCCGGCGCGCGATGAACTTCGGGTCTTCGCCGCCCTGCAACATCACCGCGAGGTAGTACACGGCCGCGTCCGGGTCGCTGCCGCGCATCGACTTGATGAACGCAGAGATGGTGTCGTAGTGGGCGTCGCCGTCCCGGTCGTAGACGATCGGGCGGCCGCCGGATGCCTGCTGCACATCCTCGAGGGCGATGGTGCCGCCATCCGCGACGCCCGCGGCCGCGGCCTCCAGCAGGTTGAGGGCGTGGCGGGCGTCTCCCCCGGAACGGAGCAGGAGCGCGCCGCGCGCGTCGGGCGCGATCGCGACACGGCCCGCCAGCCCGGCCGGGTCGGTGAGCGCCCGGTCGACGAGCGCGCCCACGTCCTGCGGCGAGAGGGGCTCGAGCGTCAGCACCCGCATGCGCGACACGAGCGCCGAGTTGACCTCGTAGTAGGGGTTCTCGGTGGTGGCACCGATGAGCGTGACCAGGCCGTCCTCGACCGCGGGCAGCAAGGCGTCCTGCTGGGCCTTGTTGAAGCGATGGATCTCGTCGAGGAAGAGCACCGTCCGCCGGCCCGACGCGAGCCGGTCCCGTGCCCGCGTCATCACCGCCCGCACGTCGGCCAAGCCGGCCGACACCGCCGAGAGCTCCTCGAACGCCGCCTCGGTCGCGCCGGCTACGACGCGGGCGAGCGTGGTCTTGCCGGATCCCGGGGGGCCGTAGAGGATCATGGACGGCACGCGGTCGCCCTGGATGGCCTGGCGGAGGAACGAGCCGGCTCCGAGCAGGGCCGGTTGCCCGACCACCTGGTCCAAGGTCGCCGGGCGCATGCGGGCGGCAAGGGGGCGCGACGCGCTGAGCCGGTCCTCCACGAGGCCGGCGAACAGATCGTCGTCCTGCGGTGGGTCGCGCCGAGCCATCAGCCGCGGGCGCCCGTCGGGCGGGGGAGGAATGCGGCGACGGCGCAGGCCGCGAGCGGGAGCGCGGCGAGCACCCAGAGCGCGGTCTCGGGGCCGGCGCTGTCCGCGATCGCGTCGATCGCCGGCAACCACGGGGTCACCGCGCCGATGACGCCGAATCCCAGCACCCATGCGGCAGCGAGGGCGAGCCGGTGAGGCATGTACTCCTGTCCCATCGCCACGGTCGCCGGGAACGATGCCATGAGGATGAACCCCGCCGCTGAGAGCGCGACGATGCCGGCGGCGACCTCGACGAGGATGAACGCCGCGATCGGGGGCGCGGCGAGCGGGATCGACCAGACGAGCATCGCCTTCCCGCCGATGCGATCTGCCGCGGGCGATCCCACGATCGTCTCGATTCTGCCGGTCATGACGAGGGCGACGGCGTGCGCTCGCACGGCGGGCCGCTGCCGGTGCGAAGGTAGTGTCGACGACCATGTCGGGCGATCGTCCCATCTCCGGAGCCGACGTTCACGCGATCCTCCGGAGCCTCGGTCCAGGTGCGTACCAGGCCGAGCTCGCCGAGGCGTGGATCGCTGACGACGACCTGTTCACCAGCATCGAGGCGCTCGAGGCGGCCTGCCCGCCGGAGCGCATCGGCCTGTCACCGGGAGCGTTCGCCGCCCTGCTCGGACCCCTCTTCGGTGAGTTCGAGTAGGCCGACGTCGGGGTCGAGGGCCACTCCCGCTGTCGGGTGGGGGCGCCACCAGTTTGCGTTGCGCGTGACCTGGATGACCCGGGCGATGATGATGCCTGCGAGCAGGCTTGCGACTGCCCCCGAGATGATCGTGCCCTCGCCGGCGTCGACGCCGAAGAGCCCGGTGGGCAGGTAGACGAATTCGGCTTCCCGCTGCACCTGCCGGGAGTCGACCAGCGGTGTGAACAGGAGCCCCCAGGCGAGGAAGAGCGGTACGGCGAACGAGATCCCCTTGACGAAGTCCCGCCCCGGCAACCATCGCTCGACGAGAGGGAAGATCGCCGCGACGACCACTCCGAGGACGAGCGTCAGGTAGAGCCCTGCTCGCCCCGTGTCCGCTGTGCCGAACGCGTTGGCGAGCCCGTCGGGGAAGTCGTGCTGCGTCCAATGGCCGAAGACGTTGCCGGTGTGACCCTCCGCCAACACGAACATCCACGCGAGTGCCGCGATGACGCCCGCTGCGGCGACCCCGAAGACGTGCCTCCCGATGGACGTCGCCCGCGGGAACGCCTGCGCGATCGATCCGTCCTGAGCGCTCATACGCGGCGCCGGGGGCCCAGCCCCGGGTTCTGGTTTGCGCGCAGCCACGCGATTCGCAGGTACAGGTCGCGATCATCGACGTCTGGCGCGAGCTCGAAGCGCTCGCCGCACAGCGGACAGACGGTCTGGTTCTGGAATTCGGGAATGCCGTCGGCGTCGACCGCTCCGGTGGGGAACAGCACGAGGTCACCCCAACAGTCCGGCGTGGGGCAGCGCGTCCGGGCATCCGGGTTGGCAAAATCGCTCTTGCGGAGTTGGGCGGCCACGATTCACGATCCCCTGTGCGTCGTCGGTGCCAGCCGGAGCGTACCCTCGCTGGGCGCCTGACGAAAATGGGTATAATCCCTGAACCTAATTCGGGTATCGCGGAGGACGGCATGGCACGCACCTATCAGGACCTCCTGGCGGAGGCGCGGGAGCAGATCCCCGAGATCGACGCGGCGGGCCTCGCCGAGTCCCTCGCCGGTGACGATCCCCCGCTCGTCGTGGACGTCCGCGAGCAGAGCGAATGGGACGAGGGCTTCATCCCCGGAGCCGTGCACGTGCCGCGAGGCTTCCTCGAGAGCCGCATCGCCGGCGTCGCCCGGCCCGACCGGAACATCGTGCTGAGCTGCGCCGTCGGCAACCGCTCGCTGCTCGCGGCCCAGACGCTGCGCGAGATGGGGTACGCCAAGGTCGCCAACCTCGCCGGCGGGTTCACCGACTGGAAGCGCAGGGGTCACCCATTCGACGTACCGCGACGCCTCACCGACGCCCAGCGGCGACGCTACAGCCGTCACATCCTCATCCCCGAGCTCGGTGAGCAGGGGCAGCTGGACTTGCTGAACAGCAAGGCACTGCTGATCGGGGCCGGCGGGCTCGGGTCGCCGTCCGCGCTTTACCTCGCCGCCGCCGGCGTCGGCACGATCGGGCTCGTGGACGACGACGTCGTCGACGAATCGAACCTGCAGCGCCAGATCATCCACACCACCGACCGCGTCGGCGTGCCGAAGGGGGAGTCCGCGAAGCAGGCGATCACGGCCCTCAATCCGGACGTCCGGGTCAACGTCCACCCGGTGCGGGTAAACAAGGAGAACGTCCTCGACCTCATCGCCGACTATGACGTGATCGTGGACGGTGCCGACAACTTCCCGACGCGCTACCTGCTGAGCGACGCGTCGCTCATGACCCGCACCCCCCTCGTGCACGCGAGCATCCTGCGGTTCGAGGGCCACGCCTCCGTGTTCATCCCGTATGAGGGCCCGTGCTACCGCTGCCTGTTCCCCGAGCCGCCGCCGCCGGACCTCGCGCCGTCGTGCGGCGAGGCGGGCGTGCTCGGCGTCCTCTGCGGGGTGATGGGCACGATCCAGGCGACCGAGGCCATCAAGGTCCTCACGGGCATCGGCGACACCCTCTCCGGGCGGCTGCTCGTCTACGACGCGCTCGGCATGACCTTCACCGAGCTCAAGCTCCGGCGCGACCCGGACTGCCCCGCGTGCGGCCCCAACGCCAGGCTCGAGTTCAAGGACTACGAGGCATGGTGCGCCGGCATCGGCCGCCACCCGGTTGGGCTCGGCGTCTAGTGGGCGTCGTCAAGATCCCACCGGTGCTCCGGGCGGCCGTCGGCGGTGAGCGCGAGGTGCGGGTCGAGGGCGACACCGTCTCCGATCTCCTGGAGTCCCTCTACGCGCTCCACCCCGACGTGCGGTCCCAGCTCGCGAGCCAGGATGGCGAGCTGCACCGGTTCGTGAACCTCTATCTCAACGACGAGGACGTCCGCATGCTCGGATGGCTCGACACCCCGGTCAGCGAGAACGACACCCTCACGATCCTGCCGGCGATGGCGGGAGGCTCGGCGTACGCACTCGGGGGCGCCCGGTGAGCTCCGGCATCGCCGCACCGCCGCAGGCGATCTCGCCGGACGTCGTCGCGACGATCGGGAACACCCCGCTCGTGGAGCTGACGGGGATCACGCCGAACCCCGAGGTGCGCATCCTCGCGAAGCTCGAGTCGGCGAACCCCACCGGCTCGATCAAGGACCGCACCGCCCTGTCGCTGATCGACGACGCCGAGCGGCGCGGATTGATCAGCCCTGGCGACACCATCATGGAGCCGACATCCGGGAACACCGGGATCTCCTTGGCGATGATCTGCCGGGTGCGCGGATACCGGCTCGTCGCTGTGATGCCCGACAACGTCACCGAGGAGCGGCGTCAGCTCCTGCGCCTGTACGGCGCTGAGATCGTCGACTCGCCGGGCGAGGAGGGCTCCAACGGGGCGGTCCGGCTCGCGAGCCGGCTCGCGCGGGAGCAGGGGCTTTACATGCCGTTCCAGTACGGCAACCCGGCGAACCCGCGGGCCCACTCCGAGGGCACCGCGGAGGAGATCGTGCGCGACTGCCCCGAGGTCGACATCCTCGTCGCCGGCCTCGGCACCGGCGGCACCCTCATGGGGTGCTCCGAGCGCCTCAAGCGTCACCGCCCCGAGATCCGGATCGTCGCGTGCGAGCCGCTTCAGGGCGACCCGGTCATGGGCCTGCGAAGCCTGGACGACGGTTTCGTGCCGCCGATCCTCGACGTGTCGCGGCTCGACCGGAAGCTGCTGGTCGCCAACGGCGACGCACTCGGCATGACCCGGCGACTCGCCGACGAGGAGGGCCTGTTCGTCGGGATCTCCTCGGGCGCGGTGATCCATGTCTGTGCGCGGCTCGCGCGCACCATCGAGCGCGGAACGATCGTGGGGATCGTCGCGGATGGCGGCTGGAAGTACCTGTCGGCCGGCATCTGGTCCGACGACTCCGATGCGGTCACCGACCGGCTCGACCGGGGCGTGTTCTGGTAACCGGGACGCTGGTCCTTCCGTCGGAGCTCGCGGACGACCTTGTCGCGCACGCGCGGTCGGAGGCGCCGAACGAGTGCTGCGGGCTCATCGCCGGACGGGACGGCGCGGCCGTGCGGGTGTTCCGCGTCACGAACACCGAGGCGAGCCCGTTCATGTACGTGATGGACCCGCGGGAGCAGCTGCGGATCATGGACGAGATCGACGACGCCGGATGGGAGCTGCTCGCGATCTACCACTCACACACGAGGTCGGCGGCGTACCCGTCCAGGACGGACGTGGAACTCGCCTTCTACCCCGACACCGCATACCTGATCGTCTCGCTCGCGGATCGCGACCGGCCCGAGGTGCGCGCCTTCCGCCTCGACCGCACGGGCCCCGAGGGCTCCCAGATCAGCGAGATCCCCGTCGAGATCCAGTAGCGATCGTCACCCGGCCTGATCGTCCTGTCGGCAAGCTGGGAAGTCGAGTCGGCCACTCCAGGTGTCGAGCGCCGGACATCCGATCTTCCCGGCGGCCGTGGGGAGGCCGGCCAGCTGCCACCCGCAGTGCTCTCCGTCGCCGCGCAGGCACTGCGGCCGGCCGAAGGGCGCAACGTTCAACCACTGCACGGTGGGCCGCTCGCCCCCAGTTGATCCGGTCGGTCAACCGAGTGTCAGACGCCGAGGGAGACCCGCTGTTCGCAATGAGCCGGTCCGCCACTCGGTTCGGGGCGAGGGGCGGACCATCGCCGCCCGTCCGGGGCCACCGGGGAGCGATGATGCGCTCACGGACCCGGGACGGACGGTCTGGGCCGGATCACTCCGCCCGCGTCAACTCCGCGGCAACGACATCCTCGGTTGCCTTCTTGCGGGTCCGGCGACGGGGCTTCGGCGTCTCCTCCTCGGCCGGTTCGGCGGCCTCCGCCGCGACGGGCTCATCGGCGACGGCCTCCTCGGCCTTCTTGCGCGTTCGGCGCTTCGGCTTGGGGGCATCCTCCTCGGTGGGAGCGGCCTCGACGGCGGCCTCCTGGACCAGCGGTGCCGCTGCGGCCTCGTCCTCGGTCGCCTTCTTGCGGGTGCGGCGCTTCGGCTTGGGGGCCTCCTCCTCGGCAGGCGCGGCCTCGACGGCCGGCTCGACCGGGGTGAGGGCCGGGAGCACCGACCCTCGGCGCACCCGTCGCCGGCTGCCCGCAGCGGGCTCCTCGGCGGTTGGCTCGCCGGCCGGGGTCACTTCGCCGCCCTCCGGCTCCTCGGCCGTCACGGCGGCAGGCTCCTCGCTCTCGGGCTCCGCGGTGAGGTCGTCGCTCGTTGGCTCGGGCAGCGACGACAGTGAGCGGCGCCGGCGGCGCGAGCCGCGCGTCGGGGGCCCGTCCTCGGTCACGTCGGTTGCCTCGACGAGGTCGGGGATCTCGACCTCGAGGTCCTCCGCGGCGAGGACCACGTCCTCGTACGTGATGGGCTGGTCGAGCGGCGGCAGCTCGGCGGCCGCGACCTCCTTGGGCCGCACCTCGAACTCGAACACCTCGGCGCCGTCGGCGCTCGCGGTCTCCTCGCCGTTCGCCTCGGTCTGCGCCGAGGCCTCGCTCGGCTCGCCGCGGCGGCGCCTGCGACGCCTGCGTCCCTCACCCAACTCGACGATGGGGCGCTCCGGTGCCAGCGTCGGCCAGTCGCCCGAAGCCGCTGCGCTCTCGCCGAGGTCGACGAGGTAGGTGCCGCTGCGCGGGTCCTTCTCGAGTCGGACGACGCCCTTGGCCTGGGCGTCCTCGAGGAACTTCGAGAAGGTGGAGAAGCCGATCTCGCCTTCGTCGAACGCCGGGTCGCGGCGACGCATGGAGTCCTTCACGGCACTGGCCTGCGGGTGCTCGTCGCCCTCGCGCTGGCGGGCCATCATCGTCTCGCGCAGGAGCGTCAGCGCGTCGGGGCGGACCCCGCCGTGATGTGGCAGGGCCTTGCTTGCGAGGCTGTCGTAGAAGAAGAACTCGTCGCAGTTCGCGATCAGCAGCGGGCTCGCCGACGACTCGTCGCGGCCGACGCCGATGACGCGCTTGTTGAGCTCGCGCAGCTTCCCGACGAGCGGGGTGAAGTCGCTGTCGCCGGACACAATGACGAAGTTGTCCACGTGCTGGCGGCTGTACGCGATCTCCATCGCGTCGACGGCCATCTTGATGTCGGCCCGGTTCTTTGCGCCCTCACGCGCGGACGGCATCTCGATCAGCTCGAGGCCGGCGTTCATGAGCTCCCGCCGGGCGTCGCGGTAGCGACTCCAGTCGGCGTAGGCCCGCTTGACGACCACACGCCCCTTCTCGGCGAGGCGGCTCATCACGAGGTGGATGTCGAACTCACCCCGGTTGCGCGCGCCTGGGCGCGCCATGTTCTCGATGTCGACCAGCACGGCGAGTGCGTGCTCGGACGCGTTATGCACGGATTTCCTCCGGTTCTCGGGTCGCCCGCAGGCGACGATCATGCGGCAAGTGCCGTGGGCCGCCCGTGGGCAGCACCGGGAGGGACTGTAGCAGGGAGCCTCACCGAGGCTTCAGATCCATCCATTCCTGCCGATACAGGTTTTATGAGGTTCATGGATGGAAAGGGGCTCGCGATGAGCCACCGGGCGCAGTTCGTCATCGGCGCGATCCTCGGCGTCGCGGGCCTCGTGCTCCTGTCGGTCGGCGGGAGCTGAGCGACCAGCGCGGGGAGACGTCGTCCCGCGCATCCGCGTTCGTATTTCCCGCGCGTTCAGATCGCCACACGAGGCGGCCTCGTCGGTAGACTGCAGGGAGATCGCCCCGGGGCGGGCGGACCTCCGGGCGGAAATCGACAAAGGATGCTCCCATGACGACCAAGGCGACCAAGCGAGCGCCGGCGAAGAAAGCTGCGGCCGCACCCGAAACCCTGACGGTGACCGACAACCGGACCGGCAAGACCTATGAGCTGCCGATCTCCGAAGGCACTATCAAGGCGACCGACCTTCGGAACATCAAGGTCAACGAAGACGACTTCGGGATGATGACCTACGACCCGGCGTTCATGAATACGGCGTCCTGCCGGAGCGCGGTTACCTACATCGACGGCGACGTCGGGATCCTCCGCTACCGCGGCTACCCGATCGAGCAGCTCGCCGAGAAATCGAACTTCGTCGAGGTCTCCTATCTCCTCAACTACGGCGAGCTTCCCACCAAGAAGCAGCTCGACGAATGGAACCAGTGGATTGCCGCCCACGTGTACGTCGACGAGAGCATCCGCCGCGTCATCAACGGGTTCCGGCACGACGCCCACCCCATGGCGGTCCTGCAGGCAGCGATCGGCGGCCTCTCGACCGTCTACCCGGACGCGAAGGAGCTGGGCGACCCCGAGAACCGCATGAAGCAGATCGTTCGGCTCATCGCGAAGACGCCGACGATCGGTGCCTGGGCGTTCCGCCGCAACATCGGACGCGAGCTTCTCAACCCGGACCCCGAGCAGTCGTACGCCGCCAACCTCCTGCACATGTTCTTCGACGAGAGCGGGATCGAGTACGACTTCGACCCGCGCATCGAGCGGGCACTCGACATCCTCCTCATCCTCCACGCCGATCATGAGCAGAACTGCTCCACGAGCGCGGTACGCAGCGTCGGCTCCTCGGAGACCGACGTCTACCAGGCCGCATCGGCGGGCGTCGCCGCCCTCTACGGGCCGCTCCACGGCGGCGCGAACGAGTCAGTGCTCAAGATGCTCCGCCGCATCGGCACGAAGGAGAACATCCCCGACTTCGTCAAGGGCGTGAAGGAGCGGCGCGAACTGCTCATGGGCTTCGGCCACCGCGTCTACAAGAACTACGACCCTCGCGCGAAGATCGTGCACAAGACCGCCCACGAGGTGTTCAAGGTCACCGGCGTCAACCCGCTCCTGCAGATCGCGGTGGAGCTCGAGAAGATCGCCCTCGAGGACGAGTTCTTCGTATCGCGCAAGCTCTACCCCAACGTCGACTTCTACTCCGGTCTCATCTACGAGGCGCTCAAGCTGCCGGCCGAGATGTTCACCGTCCTGTTCGCGATCGGCCGCATGCCCGGCTGGCTCGCCCAGTGGAACGAGATGATCGCCGACAACGACCAGAAGATCTCCCGCCCGCGGCAGATCTACGTCGGGTACGACGAGCGTGCGTATATCCCGATGTCGCGCCGCAGGTAGCAACGATTCGTTCCGTCGCCAGCCCGGTCGGAGTCGGCGGCGAAACGAAGTCGAAAATTCGGATGGTTCGGGGTGGATGCGGTGGCGCCTGAGCGAGTAGGCTGCATCCATGGCTGAATCACAAGAAGACATCCGTCGATCGCTCAAGGAAATCGGCCAGGAGATCGCAAGGCTCCTGGAACAGGCGAAGGCGCTTATGAAGGACGCTGCCGGCGACGCCAGCAAGTGGGCCGGCAAAGTGGTGGGCAGCGACGACTCACCGCTTGATCAGATCGAGCGTCTCGGCGAGCTGCGCGAGAAGGGCTTCGTGACCGACGAGGAGTTCCAAGCGAAGAAAGCGGAGCTCCTGAAGAAGATCGCGTGACCGACGCTGGAGCCGTCGACGCCTGGGAGGCGTTCATCACCGAGGTCGAGCCGCACGTGTCCCCGGAGTGGACGCGCAACGCCCGCGAGCACGGATCGCAGGGCTGGATCAGGCTCATCGCCCTCGTCGACGTCCACCACAACCTCACCTCCCCCCAGATCGTCGAGAAGATCGCGATGACGATGGGCGACCTCGCCGGCGACCGCGAAGCGGAGGCGGCGGGATGGACCGCGCTCATGGAGCAGGCGCGTGACAACCGCCGCGCGCTGCTCGACCGCGTCATCGAGGTCGCGCCGACGGTGCTGAGCGAGGACCTCGTCGTGCTCTTCACCCGCTCGCTCACGCCGGCGCCGTCGATCTAGCGTTCTGACTCAGGACACCAGCCTTGCCGCCGCCGAGCGTGCGGCGCGGTGGGTCACTCGTCCCGCCGTGCGGTGACGGTCGACTTCGGTGACGGCCGGGATCGGTGGGACACTCGGAGTGATGAACGATCGCCCGCCGTCCTTCCGTCACCTGCCCCCCTGGGCGATCGTCGCGACGGTGGTCGCCGCGCTCGCCGTGGTCGGCGTGCTCATCGCGATCAGCGCCGGTGGAGGCGACGCCCAGGCCCGCGGTGAGTTGACCGGGGCGCAGGAGGCTGCGGCCCTCGTTGCCGGCATCCCGCAGGCGGGCGACCGCCTCGGCAAGGAGAGCGCGCCCATCGAGATCATCGAATACGCCGACCTGCAGTGCCCGTTCTGCGCCTCGGCGTCGACGCGGACCGTTCCGGCGCTGGTCGAGCAGTATGTCCGCGACGGTTCCGCCCGCCTGACGTTCCGGCCGCTCGCGTTCATCGGGCCCGACTCCGAGCGGGGGGCGCTGGCCGCCGCGGCCGCGGGCGAGCAGGGGAAGCTCTGGCAGTTCGCGGAGCTCGTGTACCGCAACCAGGGCGGGGAGAACACCGGGTGGCTCAGCGACGGCTTCGTCACCGACGCGTCGACCGCGCTGGGCATGGACACGGCGGCCCTCGATCGCGCGCGCAAGGGCAGCGCAGCCGCCGGCGTTCTCGCCGCGGCGAACGCCGCCGCGCAGTCCGACGGCGTCGACAGCACCCCCACGTTCGTCGTCGCGGGCCCGAAGGGCCGGGTGGCGATCAAGGACTACGCCAACCTTACGGAGTTCGCCGCCGCCGTGGCGGCCGTGAGGTAGTCCGTGCCCGCCGATCGGCGCCTGCGACTCGCCATCGGCTCCCTCGCCGTCGTCGGTCTCGTGATCTCCGGGTACCTCACGTCGGTACGGCTCATGGGGGAGTCGCCGGCCTGCGTCATCGGCGGGAGCTGTGCCGCCGTCCAGTCCAGCCGGTATGCGGAGCTCGCCGGCATCCCGGTCGCGGTGCTCGGCCTCTTCGGCTACGGAGCACTCCTCCTGTCAGCACTCCTCGCGGGCCCGATGGCGAAGCTGCTCGGACTGCTGGCCGGCGTCGTGGGGGTCGGCTTCTCAATCTGGCTGACCTACGTCGAGCTCGGGGTGATCGACGCCGTGTGCCCCTGGTGCGTCACCAGCGCCGTGGTCGTCACGATCGCCGCGAGCCTCGCGCTGTGGCGAGTGATGCTGCCCGAACCTGAGTACTCGCACGCGTAAGTATCACCACGTCCCCGGCTGCAAACCGTCTTCATTCAGACTCTGTCCTCGGTCCCACCGGCGCGACCTCCAGTAGCGGCGGGACACTGCGTCCTCGCCTGATGACGAACGAGGGATCGGCGAGGGGCGCAGCCCCGCGGTCGAACCCTCGATCGACACGCCGGGGACGAGCGGACACGTCCGTTCACCCGACTCGGCTTTTCGCTCGGGAAACGTTCGCGTACTCACGCGTGGGAGCACTTAGCTCGCCGGCGTGCCCGGCCGCAGCCGGTAGATCGCCCCGCTGCTCCAGTCGCCCACGAGGAGGCCGTGTGGCCCCGCCACGACGGCGAGGGGGTTCGTGAAGCCCGTCGCGAAGACGCTTGCGCGGCCGCGCCACCGGCCGTCGGGCAGGCGGGTGAGCGCCACCCGGACGAGGTCGTGGCCGGTGCGCGGCAGCGACGACGACCCGAACTGCGCGATGAATGCGGACGTGCCGTACCTCGCGCCCCAGGTGCGGTCGATCACGGCGACGCCGTCGGCGGACGCATGCGGCGGCAACCCGACGAGCGGCGACGACACGCCGATGCACGCCGGGGCGCCCTGGTGCCAGCAGTCGGGGTACCCGTAGCGGCGGCCGGGCACGATCACGTTCAGCTCGTCCGGCGGCGCGTCGCGGCCGAGATCGTCCCGGCCGTTCTCCGTGGCCAGGAGCACGCCCCGGTCCGGGATGAACGCCAGGCCGTAGGGGTTGCGAAGGCCACGGGCGACGACCCGCACGCCCTGGCCGTTCGGGAGGAAGGAGATGATCGCGGCCTCGTACGGGTGCGTCGGCGGGCACGCATTACACGTCGAGCCGACGCCCAGGTACAGGCGCCCGTCGGGGCCGACGGTGACGGCGTCGTTCTGGTGGCTGCCCGTCGGCAGGCCGCGGATCACGTTCCGGTGCCGCGTGAAGCGAAACCCCGTGAGCCCGCCGTAGGCATCGACCCGTCCCGTCGAGGACACGTAGAGCTCGTCGCGACGCCACACCAGCCCGAGCGGCCGCTGGAGCCCGGAGAGTACGAGCACCGGCGGGCGGCCTCGTCGCGGTACGACGTACACGCGCCCGTCGAGTTGCGGTCCTCGCGGGCTCGACGTCACCCAGAGTCGATTGCGCGCGTCGAGGGCGAACGCCGCCGGGTTCGGCACCGTCGCCCAGACGTCGGCGCGAATGTCCGCGGGAGCCGCCAGGCCCGCGCCGGCCGGCATGAGCGCCGCCCGCGCCCCGACCGGCATCGCAGCGACCACCAGGAGCGCCGCGAGGAGGGGCCCCTTCACCCGGCGAGGCGCCGCAGGGTCGACGGCGGGTAGAGCGCCGTGAGCACGCCGGCCCGGGCCCGCGGCTCGTCGAGCTCGATCAGCGCCAGCGATCCCTTCTTGAATTCCGCGAGGCCGCCGGAAATGAGGTCGGACGCCACGAGCGTAAGGTCGGGCTGATGGCCGCACACCAGCACCGACTCCGCGTCCGGGTGCTCGAGCAGTACGTCGATGAGCGCGTCAACGTCCAGCCCGGGCCGCAGCCGTTCGTCGACAACGGGGCCCTGCCCGAGCGCGTCACCCACGATCTCGGCGGTCTGCACGCATCTGGTGAGCGGGCTCGTCAGGACCAGCTCGAACGTGAGCCCGAGCCGCACCATTCCCGCCGCGGCGTCGCGCATCCGTCGTCGCCCGACGTCGGTGAGCCGGCGCGGGCCGTCCTGCCAGTCGGTGGCCGGGCCGGCGTCCTCCGCGACCCCGTGTCGGAGCAGGGCGAGCTGCATCAAGCGGTGGGTGGTACGGGCATCCGGGTAGCCTGGCGGCGACACGGCGAATCTTCAAGCGGCACCCCCGGCACCTCGGAAAGCCTGCGCAGCCGATGGCATGGAACCGATGCATCAGCCCCTCCTGCTGAGGCTCACGAGCTTGGCGGAGGGTCCCGGAGGATTCGTCGTTCCGCGTCGCGATGTTCACCTCCACGTCGGCCATCTGCGTGACCGGGCTGGCCGTGGTCGACACCGCGACATACTTCACTCCGTTCGGGCAGGGCGTCGTCCCGCGACGCCCGATACCGTCCTGACCAGGGCGACGTGCTCGTCGTCGCGGGCGAGCCGCGTAAAGCCGAAGAGTCCGCGTCGCTCGACCAACGCAACCGGGAGGGTTCATGGGGGTTCTCGAGGGGAAGACCGCGCTCGTGGTGGGGGTGGCGAACAAGCGCAGCATCGCCTGGGCGATCGCGGAGGCACTGGCCGCCGAGGGCGCGCGCTGCGCCTTCACCTTCCAGAACGAGCGGGTAGAGGCGGATGTCCGCAAGCTCTCCGGCACCCTCCCGAACCCCGGGCCGGTGCTGCCCCTCGACGTGCAGGACCCGGCGCAGCTCGACGCGGCGGTCGACGGCGCGGCGGCCGGTCTGGGCGGCCTCGACATCTTGGTGCACGCGGTCGCCTTCGCGCGCGCGGAGGACCTCAGCGGCCGGTTCGTCGACACGTCGAAGGACGGCTTCGAGCTCGCGCTGGACATCTCCGCGTTCTCGCTCACGGAGCTCGCGCGCCGCGCCGAGTCACACATGGCGGCCAGGGGCGGCGGCTCCATCATGGCGCTCAGCTACATCGCCGCCGAGCGGGCGGTTCCCGGCTACAACGTCATGGGCGTCGCCAAGTCGACGCTCGAGTCGATCGTGCGGTACCTCGCGTGGGACCTCGGCGATTCGGCGATCCGTGTCAACGCGATCTCGGCGGGGCCGGTACGGACGCTCGCCGCGCGTTCGATTCCGGGGTTCATGGACATGGCCGACAAGGCCGCCGAGCGCTCGCCGCTTCGCCGGTCGATCAGCGCCGGAGAGGTCGCGGGTGCCGCGCTGTTCCTCGCGTCCCCTTGGTCGAGCGGGGTAACCGGGCACGTGCTCTATGTCGATGCCGGGTACCACGCGATGGGGCTGTGACGGCGAGCGACCTCGAGTCCGCGGGCACGGTGCGCGCGCAAGATGGACGACCCCCCGGCGTAGCCTCTCTACATGGCTGATCCCCGTTACACCGGCGCGCTCGCCGAAGCGCTGGCCCCGGACGTGCTCGAGCGCTTCCAGAGGTACGTACGCATCGACACTCAGGCCGATCCCACCTCGCAAACCGTGCCGAGCAGCGCCAAGCAGCTCGACTTGTCACGGCTGCTCGTGGCGGAGCTCAGGGCGGCCGGCCTTGCGGATGCCGAGCTGACCGACCATGGGATCGTCTACGCGACCCTCTCCGGGACGGCCCCGGCCGCGCCGACCGTGGGGTTGATCGCCCATGTGGACACCTCGTTCGATGCCCCCGCCGCGAACGTCCGCCCGATCGTCCACGAGTGCTGGGACGGTGCCCCGATCGTGCTGCCGGGCGATCCCGCCCAGGTGCTCGACCCGGCGGAGCACCCGGCGCTGGCGGCTCGCATCGGCCAGGACCTCGTCACGAGCGACGGCACGACCCTCCTCGGCGCGGACGACAAGGCCGGGTTGGCGGAGATCATGGCTGCGGTCGCCCACCTCGCCCGGACGGACGGTCCACCACGCGCGACGGTACGGGTCGCGTTCACCGTCGACGAGGAGATCGGCAGGGGGACCCAGCATTTCGACGTGGCCCGATTCGGAGCGCGTTTCGCGTACACGTTCGACGGCTCCGGGCTCGGCGAGCTGGAGCTGGAGACGTTCTCTGCCATGGAGGTCCTCGTCACCATTCGCGGGGTGAGCGTCCACCCCGGCACCGCCAAGGACAAGCTGGTCAACGCCGCCAAGCTCGCCGCTGACCTGGTGGCAGGGCTCCCCCGGGACCGGCTGTCGCCGGAGACCACCGAGGGACGGGAGGGATTCGTCCACCCGGTCCGGATCGAAGGGGGCGCCGAGCAGGCACGGGTGTCGTTCATCGCGCGCGACCACGACGACCGTCTGCTCGATGAGCACGTCGCCGTGCTCCGCCGCAGCGCCGACGAGCTCGCGGCCGCGGAGCCGCGCGCGCGCGTCGGGGTCGAGGTGCGGGAGCAGTACCGCAACATGGCCGCGGAACTCGCCAAGCATCCCGAGGTCGCGACCGCGGCGGAAGCGGCCATCCGGCGGGCCGGGGCCGAGCCGGTGCGGGCGATCGTCCGCGGGGGCACCGACGGGGCGTTCCTCACCGCCATGGGGCTGCCGACCCCCAACATCTTCACCGGAGGTCAGCTGTACCACTCGGTGCGCGAGTGGGCGTCGGTTCAGGACATGGCCGCGGCGGCGGCCACGGCAGTGGAGCTCGCCCACGTCTGGGCGGAGTGAGCCGCGCGGCATGGTCGCGCGGATCGGGGTCGTTGCCGATACGCACGTCGGCGAGTGGGTCGCCGAACTGCCCGACGCGGTGCTGGATGCGCTCGCGGGCGTCGACGTGATCCTCCATGCCGGCGACATCACGGACCTCTCGGTCCTCGAGCGCCTGGCGACGGTCGCGCCGGTCGTGGCGGTGCAGGGCGACCACGATCGTGCCGCGGGCATCGTCCTGCCGCGGGCCCGCGTGGTGGAGGTCGCCGGCTACCGGATCGGTCTCACGCACGGCCGCCGGGCGCGGCCGGTCGAGACGGCGTGCGCGCTCGCGTCGGCGGTGGTCGGGCGGGCGGTGCTGATCGGGTTCCATCGGGCGCTTCGCCGCCGCTTCCGCGACGTCGACGCCGTCGTCTTCGGGCACCTTCACCTTCCCATCATCCGATGGGACGGCGGGATCCTCTACTTCAGCCCGGGCGCGCTGCACAACGCGGAGCGCGCACCCGGGTTCGCCGCGGGAGGCGTGAGCGCCCGCGCGTATCTCAGGTTCCGCCGGTCCCTGGCCCCCGACCGGGCGGCGACCGCGATCGGGATCATCGACGCGGGACCCGAGGGGCTCGTCGCGCGCATCATCCCCATCTCCCCGGGCGACGGAGGCGAGGCGGCGGCGCCAGTTTGAGCTCGACCTGGTCGTCCGGCTCCGTGTGGGCGTGCTTGGTCTTGGCGTGCATCACGGCGGCGTCGAGGAGGTCCTCCTCGGGGCCCTCGATCACGAGGGTGCATCCGCTCCCGCTCGGCGTCTTGCCGCAGTCAATCCGGTAACGCCGCCGAGCCATTTCGTCCCCACTCAGTTCAGCAGGTCGCCGCCGATCGATTCCTCGGCGGCGGACGGTCCGACGACGAGATCCGCGACCTCGAAGACCCCGTCGACGCCGGTCTCGGCGACGAATGCGGCCATCGCGGCGAATCGCACCCGCTGCATCTCTTGGAGTTCGGGCGACGCACGCAGCGCGTCGAACTCGTCGCGGGTGAGGTCGAAGAAACCAAACGAGATGACGCGGTCGGGGTCGGTCGTGTCCCTGAGGTGGTAGGCCCGAATGAGGCTCTCGGGCTGCTCCTCCGGCTCCCAGGCCGCGCGGAACTGTTCGAAGGTTCCCGGCTTCAGACGTCGCTCGGTCAGCAGGCACATCATCGGCGTACCTCCCGGTCTCGTTGCACGGCATCATAGGCACCCCTGCGAGAACCGTGCCACCCGTTGTCACGCGACTCGGTGTGCGGGTGCGCCCATCGCGCTGCGGACCGACACTGGTTGCTTATCGGGGCTCTCGGGCCGGCGGAGCGCAGGCCGGTCTGCTGTGCGCGGATGGGGTGCGCTGCGCCTCAGATTTGGGCGGCGGCCTCCGCATGCGCCGGCTGGGTGGCGAGCGCACTCGCCGTCACGATCGACAGGACGGCCGCGACGGCGAGCACGACGAAGCCGGTCGTGAACGCGTTCGACCCGGCCACGGCGGCGGCAAGGCCGGCGGCGGCGATGGCCCCGGTGTAGCGCACGGTCATGAACACGCCGCTCGCGACCCCGACCATCCCGCCCGGCGCCGATTCGACGGCGGTGGTCTGGAGCGACGCACCCGCGAAGCCGACCCCGACGCCGGCCAGCGCCACGAACGCGGCCGTGCTGGCGACCTCCGCCGATCGCGTGACCAGCACCAGCCCGACTGTCGCGGCGGCGGCGATCACCCCGCCGATCAGAACCGGCGCGCGCCGCCCGAGGCGGTCGCTCAGGCCGCCCCCGACCGGCGAGACCACCATCATCGCGCCAGTCATCGCGCCGATCAGCAGCCCGGCGCCGGACGGCCCCAGGCCCAGCTCGCGTTCGGCGAGGATCGGCACGATCAGGAGTAGCGAGTACAGGACGAGGTTGTGCAGGAACACCGTCGCCGTCGCCCCCACGTACGGGCGCCGGCTGAACAGCGACAGCGCGACGAACGGCTCGCGCGCCCGCTGCTCGATCCCGACGAACACGACCAGGAGGACCGCCGCCGCCGCGACGGCTGGCAGCCAGCGCGCCACTCCGTCGGTTGCGAGGAAGAGCGCTGCGACGATCGCCGCCATGAACGCGGTGAACGCAGCCGCGCCGGCGAGGTCGAAGCTCATCCGGCCGACGGGCCGTGGATGGTCATGGGGCAGCGCGCGCAGGGCGAGCGCGAGAGCGACCGCGCCGACGGGGAGGTTCACGAGGAAGATCGCATGCCAGCCGAACGCCGCCACCAGGATGCCGCCGAGCACAGGCCCGACGGCGGCCGCGAAGCCCATCACCGTCCCGAACCATCCGAACATCCGGCCGCGTCGGTCGGACGGGACGACCTCCCGGAGCAGCGCGGCGGCGCTGGGCATCATGAGCCCGCCGAACAGCGCCTGCGCCATCCGAAGGACGACCAGGACCGCGAACCACGGGGCGAACGTGGCGAGCGTCGAGACCGCGATGAAGGCGACGAGCCCGGCGAGGAATGCGCGACGGTGCCCGAGGGCGTCGCCGATGCGGCCGCCCACCGGCTGCACGAGGGCCATCACGACGAGGTAACCGCTCACGAGCCATGTGACGGTGCTGACGCTGACGTCGAGATCGCGCTCGATGTCGAGAAGCGCGACGGCGATCATCGTCGAGTTCAGGGGAACGAGCGCGGCGGCCGTGCAGAGGCCGGCCACCACGTCCCCGATGTGTCCACGTGCCGGTTCGGTCACGCGGGCTGTGGCTGCGTCAGGCGATGAACACCTCGCCGGCGTCGCCGTCGACGGTGATCCGCTGGCCGTCCTGGATGATCTGCGTGGCGATCTTCGTTCCCATCACCGCGGGGATGGCGTACTCCCTCGCGACGATCGCCCCGTGAGCGAGCACGCCGCCGGTGTCGGTGACGAGTGCCGCGATCGAGGCGAAGACCGGGGTCCACGGCGGCGTCGTCGAGCGGCATACGAGGATCTCGCCGGGCTGCACGAGGTGGAGGTCGTCCACGGATCGAACGACCCGGGCGACGCCCTCCACGCGCCCGCGGGAGCCCGCGGATCCGCGCAGCACCCGGTCGTCGATCTCGGGCGGCCCGGGCTTGCCGAAGAACTTGACGAGGCCGGGGTCGATCGGGGCGTCAGGGTCCGGCGGGACACCCAGGAACGGCGGGGCGTCGAGGAGGCTGTCGGCGGCGTAACGCTGCCGTGCCTCGCGGGCACGCGGGTGCACGTCCTCGCCGGCGAGGCCGTCGCGCACCGCGTCGAAGTCGAGGTACCAGATGTCGCCCGGGTCGGCGATCCGGCCGCGCCCGGCCAGGGTCGTGGCGATCCGCAGGAACGCCCGCCGAGTCGCGCCGGCGAGCGAGCGCTGGTCGATGTAGAAGGCGTGGTCCTCCTCCAGCGGCCAGGCGGCGAGGGCGACGTGGTAGGCGTGGTCGAAGGCGGCGAGCAGTCCGGGCTCGGTGATCCGCTCGCGGGCGCCGCGAACCAGCGCCTCCGCCTCGGCGCGCAGCCGCTCACGCTGCCCCTCCGGATCGGCTGCGTCGACGGCGAGATACCGGCGGAGGTTCTCGACCGCGAACGACGGCTCCTCCACCCAGGTCGGCGACGAGAGGTCCATCGCCTGCGCGCGGTGGCCGTATTCGTCGAGGAACGCCTCGAAGCGCTCACGCCAGGCGCGCCCCTCCGGGCTGTGGTCCAGGGCGTCGAGCGCGTCGGCGGGTGAGCCGGCCGCGAGGACGGCGGCCA
The DNA here is from genome assembly GCA_963706315.1 of uncultured Thermoleophilia bacterium. Taxonomy (GTDB): domain Bacteria; phylum Actinomycetota; class Thermoleophilia; order Miltoncostaeales; family Miltoncostaeaceae; genus CALMEC01. Next base: position 662,858 of record CAVPMA010000015.1, read on the forward strand.
CCGACGGGGCGGCCTGCGCCTCGCGGGCGAGGTCCCAGAGGGCGCGGTCGGCCTCGAGGCTCTTGTTGGGCTCGCCCTGCATGCAGCGGTAGGGCTCCATCTCGTCGGTGCTTCCCGTCGCCTGGACGTAGATCGCGGAGAATCGCTCACCGGCCGCGAGCTTGGGGAAGACGATCAGGAAGTGCATCCGCCAGATGTCCACGTCGATCTCGACGAGCCGTGCGAACGCGTCCAGGGCCGCGTCGGCGTCGCCGCCGAAGTCGAGGGAGTCGATCTCGTCGGTGAGCCGCCGCACCGCGGGGAGGTACTGCGTCTCCCATCGGCTCCGAAGGTTGTCCATGTGGTCGCCCATCACCGGCAGGTGCTGCTCCATCCGCCGGTCGATCTCCTCAGGCGGCACCGCGAGCACAGGGCTGTTGTAGACCCATCCGCTGAACGCGGAGTGCCGGAGCGTGCGGAGCGGCGAGACGAGCGTCGCGCACGCCGCGGCGACGCCCGGCTCGAGGCATTCGCGTAGGAACGACGAGGTGAGCGGCGTCAGCGGCGCGGGGAAGTGCATCGCGTCGCGGAACCAGGTCAGGCCGGCGTCGGCGGGCTCCCGCCACACGACGGGGAAGTCGGGCGCGCTCACATGGGCGTTCATCTGACGTTCATCTCCCTTGTTCACGTTGTCTTCGTTATGCCGGGGTCGCGTCGGTGCGGGCGGGCTCGACTCCGGAGAGCGCGGTCATGGGGCGGCACTGCAGCCACACCACGCGCGAGTCGACGATGCTGAACTCGCAGTCGGCGGCCCGGCCGAGCTCGCGCTCGCAGCGCAGCAGACCGTCGTGCAGCTCGGCGAGGAGCGTGTCGTCGAGCACCCGCGCCTCCTGCCGTTCGGGGGGCACGGGATGCTCGACGAGGCCGTCGTCGCCCATCACGAGCATGATGTCCTTGAAGCCCGGTTCGAACCGCACGAGGCGCCCGTCGGCGCGGGCGAGCCGGTAGTCGTCCGGGGTGACGAGGCCGCTGACGACGAGCTCCCCGAGGCCGTAAGCGGCGTTCACCACGATCGTGCCGGGATCGCCGGTGACCGGATCGCAGCTCATGCACACGCCCGCGGCCTCGCCGCTCGCGAGGCGCTGGACGATGACCGCCATCTCGACGGCCCCGTCGTGGCCCCGGTGGGCCCGGTAGGCCCCTGCGCGGGGGTCGTCGGCCGACGCCCAGCAGTCGAGCACGGCCTGCAGGGCCTCGTCCGAGCCGCGCACCCCGAGGCGGGTCAGGTACTGGCCCGCGTGCGAGTGCTCGGCGCCGTCCTCCCCGGTGGCCGACGACCGAACCGCGAGCGGGTGGTTGCCCATCGCCTTGACGAGGGCGGCGACGTCCCGGGCGACGGCGCCCGGGATGCGACCGGAGCCGGCTGCCGTCCGGTGGGCGGCGGTGGTGATGACGAAGCCCTCGGGAGCGGGCAGTCCGGCGCGTGCGATGACAGCGAAGCCGCTCGCCTTCCCGCCGATGAGGTCCGCGTCGACGGTCCCGACTCCCGACAGCGGGATGACGGTGAGGGGCGCGTTTCCATCCACCGGGCGAAAGTAACAAACTGGAGAAGCCAGGTATATCCGGTATGGCCTCTTCCGCGGAAATGGCGATCACGCGGAAGGTCGCGGGGGACCCGTTCCTCGCTCTTTCCGGGGACTTCGGGGCGACGAAAGCCCCTCGCGACGGGGCTCTCTGAGGCGGGAGCGACGGGACTCGAACCCGCGGACCCCGGATTGGCAGTCGCGTTCGGGCATTCCGGTCGGGTTCTGGCGCGACGGGTCTCGGGTCGCCACCCGACACGGCCCGGCAAGAGGGACGATCCACGATACGGCAGGCCGTCACAGGCCGCCGCGCCGAGGCACTGCCCAATGCACGGGGCTTCATTGGTGTGTCCGACGTCGTTCGTTTGCAGATGCGTTTGCAGGCAGGACCTGGGTGTTCTGGCCACGGTCGTCGACGCGAGCGGCTCGGCTGAGGGATCGCCCGATCTTGTCAACGGATGCGGCAGACTTGCCGCGGCCCCCCCGAGATCGGCATCCCGGGTCGAGGTCAGAGCGGGTCGACGGCGACGCGGAGGGGTTCCCGCGCGTACGGCCTCACTCGGGCCTGCTTGGCTGGGCGAAGCGCCTAGAGCGGCGCGCCGAAGAGCCCGAACCAGCGGCTCAGATCCTGCTCGATCGGGAGCTCCTTCTCCAGTTTCGCTTTCAGCTCGAGCTCGGCGGCGTTGTCGCGTTCCTGCTCCGACCCCGTCGGGACGAACGGCCAGAAGGCGCCGCGCTTGAACCCGTAGATCCAGTAGACGGGATGAGCACCACCGTCGAATCCGAACACGGCGGCGAGCAGCTGCGAGCCGAAGCCACCCTGCTCCAACTCAGACGCGATGAGGTGGACCGTCGCGACGAGGCTCTCGAACGCCGCGCTTCGCACGACGAGCCATGCGAAACCGAAGTCGTCCAGCTTCCGCTCGACGCTCGAGCCTGCTTCGTTCGCGGCGACGTCGAGCAGCTGCCGCAGGTCGCTCTCGGCGCGGGCGAACTCGCCCGCCGAAAGCGGCTTGAAGCACACCCCCGCCGAGCCCGACGGCCGAAGGCCGAGCTCGGCCTCGAGGGTGACCTGGGCCGTGGAGATCGCGAAGAGTCGCTCCTCCGCGGCGTCCTTCAGCTTCTTCCGCCCGAACAGGATGTCGCCGAGGCTCACGTGGCGACCGGCCGGCCCAACTCGGCGGAGATCGCAGCCAGCCGGGCGAGCCGCTTCTCGAGCGGCGGGTGATCCATGAAGAGCTCGGCGGCCGACTGCTTCACGCTCGCCGGGATGATAAAGAACGCATTCATCCCCGCCACCTTCCGCAGGTCCTCGCGCGGGATCGCGGCGATCCTGCTCGAGATCTTCTGCAGCGCGCTCATCAGCTGTTCCGGGGCGCCGGTGATCAGCGCCGAGCCACGGTCCGCCGCGTACTCGCGGTATCGGGAGAGCGTCCGGATCAGGACCCAGCTGATGGCGTACACGACCATCGACACCACCAGCACGAAGAGCCACACCGGGAACTGGCTGTCGCCGCCCCGCCGCCCGTAGCCTCCGCCGAACATCCCGCTGTAGAGCCCGACGCGCGTCAGCATCGCGGCCACCATGGCGAAGAAGCTGGCCATCGTCATGATGAGCACGTCCCGGTTGGCGATGTGCGAGAGCTCGTGGGCGAGGACGGCCTCGATCTCCTTCGGCTCGAGCCGCCCGAGTAGGCCGCTGGTGACCGCGACCGTGGCGTGCTTCGGGTTGCGCCCGGTCGCGAAGGCATTCGGGACGTCGGTCGGCACGACGGCGATGCGGGGCTTCGGCAGGTCGGCCATCGCGCAGAGCCGCTCGACCGTCTCGTGCAGCACGGGCGCCTCGTCGCGCTCCACCACCCTGGCGCCGGACGCCCTGAGCGCGATCTTGTCGGACGTGTAGTACTGGAGGAAGGCGAGCCCGACGACGATGATGAGCATCGGCGCGAGCCCGACGTTGAGTACCGAGAACAGCACGACCGCAAAGGCGACGTACAGCGCCCCGAGCAGGAACGTCGTGAACGCCATGCGCAGCGAGAGCCCCGCGTCGCGACCGAATGATCTTCGCTTCATTCCAGACCTGATCTCAAGGATCCTCCCGATCTACGGTAGCGCGATGCGGCGTCCCGGTGCCGCCCGCCGGTGCCAAGGGCGCCCGCCCAGCGAGCAGCGCTGCCCGGCGGCGCTCGATGCCCGGGGGCTGGCCGCCGGCGGGTGCGGTCGCGAGGTTGAACGAACGTGGGCGCGCTGCGGGGAGCCCGCGAATACGTGCGGTGACACCCGGACGCGCACGCCGCCGCCGCGTCGCCATGCTTGACTCAGGTCGAGGAGATGCCGGAGAGCCGGATGCACGTGAAGCCCCCGATAGACAGTCCCGGGATCGCGCCCACGCCGCGGCTGCCGCCGGCGGCGACGGCCGATGGGGCGCCCGCGGTCGAGGCGATCCACCTCTCCAAGCGCTACGAGGAGGTCGAGGCCGTCCGGGACGCGACGTTCACGGTCGCGCCGGGCGAGGTGTTCGCGTTCCTGGGGCCGAACGGGGCCGGGAAGTCCACGACGATCAATATGCTGTGCACGCTCGCGCGGCCAACCGGCGGCCGGGCGAGGGTCGCGGGATTCGACGTGGAGCGCCAGCCGAAGGCCGTGCGGCGTCGCATCGGGCTCGTGTTCCAGGAGCAGACCCTCGATCAGCAGCTGACGGCCGAGGAGAACCTGCGCTTCCACGCCGTGCTCTACGGCATCCCGAGCGAGCTGGTCGCGCCGCGAATCGACCGAGTGCTCGAGCTCGTTGCCCTGACGGAACGGCGGTCCGATCTCGTGGCGAACTACTCCGGGGGAATGGCACGGCGGCTGGAGATCGCCCGCGGGATGCTCCACACGCCGACCGTGCTGTTCCTCGACGAGCCCACGCTCGGGCTGGATCCGCAGACCCGGGCGTTGATGTGGGAGGACGTGCTCCGGCTGCGGGCGGAGGAGGGGGTGACGGTCTTCCTGACCACCCACTACATGGAGGAAGCCGAGTACGCGGACCGGATCGCGATCATCGACTACGGCCGGATCGTGGTGCTCGACACGCCCGACAACCTCAGAGCGCTCGTCGGCTCGGACTCGGTGGAGCTGCAGACCGCGGACGACGACCGAGCGGCCGCCGCGCTGGATGCCGCGGGATTCCGCGTCGAGCGGACGGCGAACGGGATCCTCGTGTTCGTCGCCGACGGCGAGTCTCAAGTCGCCCGTCTCATCGGCATCGTCGGCGTCCCGGTGCACAAGGTCCACGTGCACCGCCCGACGCTCGACGACGTCTTCCTCCACTACACGGGGCGCGAGATCCGTGAGCAGGGCCCGTCGGGCCCGAGCCCGATCGCCCGCGCCTGGGCGGCACGACGGTGAGCGTCGCCGCGCCCTCTGCGCGTGTGCTGCGCGACGAGCGCGCCAGCCCGGCCGGCGAGCTGCGGACCACGACGATGGTGTGGCGTCGGGAGCTGATCCGGTTCTCGCGGACGCGCACCCGAATCCTGGGCGGGTTCGTGCAGCCGGTGCTGTTCCTCTTCGTCCTCGGGTACGGGCTCAGTCCGCTGGTGGGCACGACCGCAGGGTTCGACTTCAAGAAGTTCATCTTCCCCGGGATCGTCGCGATCAGCGTCGCCACCACCGCGATCTTCAGCGCCATGTCGATCGTCTGGGACAGGGAGTTCGGATTCCTGCGCGAGATGCTCGTCGCTCCGGTCAGCCGGCTGTCGCTTGTGCTCGGCAAGACCGCAGGAGGCTCGACGATCGCCGTGGGCCAGGGCACGATCATGCTGGTGCTGGCACCCCTGATCGGCGTGACGCTCACCCCGCTCGTCGTCACGCAGGTCATCGGGATTGAGATCCTCATGGCGGTGTCGCTGACCGCGTTCGGCGTGTTCGTCGCGAGTCGCATCCAGAAGATCGAGAGCTTCCAGGTCGTCATGCAGCTGGTGCTCTTCCCGATGCTGTTCCTCTCCGGCGCCATGTTCCCGGTGAACAACCTCCCGCCGTGGCTCACGTTCCTGACAAGGATCAACCCGCTGACCTATGCGGTGCAGCCCCTCAAGCAGGTCGTCTTCGCGGCGCAGGACATGTCGCCGGCGGCCCAGGCTAGATTCCCCACCGGGGTCACGCTCTTCGGGCACACGCTGACGATCGGGGCGGAGCTCGCGATCGTCGCGACCTTCGCGGGCGTGTTCCTCGTCCTCGCCGTCAGGGGTTTCGGCCGACCCGAATGACGGGAGCGGCGGGAGCGCAGGCTCCGGTCCGCCGTCGACCGGCGCGGCGCCTCGCTCATGTGGTAGCGGCCGCGTGCCTCGAGAAGGATGTAACGGGAGCGACGGGACTCGAACCCGCGGCCTCCGGATTGACAGTCGGCCCGGGGTCGTGACGGCTAATGTCGGTCCGTCCGGGAGCCGGCTCCTGGAGCGGGATCAGGGTCGGGGCCGGACACCGCCGATGGCGGTCTGTGATGGTGTGTCCGACGTCATTCGTTTGCAGATGCGTTTGCGGCACGGAGCCTGGGGTGTACTGGCCACGGCCGTTGACGTGGGTTGATCGGGTAAGCCTCCTGCGTGTTAGCTGAGCCCGCCGGTTCAACGGTGCCTCGCCTCGTCGCGGAGGTCCGCGAGCAGCTGGCGTGTTCTTGGATGCATCCGCAGGTACAGGTCGACGATCCGCGGGCCGAACCAGGTGAGAATGCAGAACAGGACCCAGACGGCGGCGATTGCGATGCGGGCGGCGACGGGCAGGATCGCTCCACGTACAAGGACCTGAACTGTCAGGTAGAGCCCAACAAGAAGGGCGATCTGCCCCCACCGCGGGAAGCGGTCGAGCAGAAGCGCCCAGCTGTAGAGGATCCGCCCGGGCACGGTTCGGGCGCGTAGCGACTCGACGTAGAGTTGGCGTGAGATACGGTCGTTCGCATCGATCTGAAGAGAGTTGCGTAGGCCCTCGGCGGCCGCCCCGAAGCGGGCCCCGAGGAAGTCGGTCCGCGCGATGGCAGTGTGCGCTCGGGCGTCTTCAGGGTTGAGGGCGAGGACGGAGCGGAAGGACGCCTCCGCCTCCAGACGCCGTTTCAGGCCGAGAAGCGCGTAGCCGCGCGCAAGTTCCGCATCGCTTGACTCCGGATCGAGCGCGAGTGCTTGGTCCGATGCCTCAAGCGCATCGTCAAGGTCCTCGCGATCCAGGTGGCTGGCCGCTTTACTGATCCATGCGTCGGCGTTATCGGGTGCCAGCGCAAGCGCCGCTTCGGCCGCGGCCACCGCAGCGTCGGGTTGTGAGGCTGCCCGGAGGACCGATGAGCGGAGTGAGTGGGCCCACCACGCGTTCGGTGCTGCGACGGCGAGCTCATCTGCCGCCTGAACCGCCTCTTCGTGCCGATCAAGGCAGCTCAGCGCCAGGGCCTCGACAGCGATTGCCAGGAGGTCATCGGGGTCCTCCGCCCGCGCGCGGCGTGCCTCTGTGAGCGACCTGACGTGGTGCCCGAGCCCAAGGAGTAGGTGCGCCCGGTCGGCGGCGGCGCTGTTCACTGCCGATCCAGGTGACGCAGGACGTCATCCCACTGGCCGCTCTCGTTGGAGTAGCGAGCCCAGTTGCGTGCAGTCCTGAACCACTCCTCGGCGCTGGAGGTGACGTCGGCCGAGGCGGCGGCGAGGTCGCGGTTCGTGATCGGTTCGATCCTGCCGGTCTCGAGCGCTTGCGCGAACCGCGCCTGGGCCGCCCGGTCAACGACGGCGACCAGGTCGGCGCCGGACAGACCTGAGGTCCGCCCCGCAAGTCCAGTCAGATCGACGTCGCTGGTCGGCCGATCGCGGAGGCTGAGCGCCAGGATCCGCTGGCGTGCGGCGAGATCGGGCGGCGGCACGAAGATCACCCGGTCGAACCGTCCCGGACGTCGGAACGCCGCGTCCAAATGCCACGGGGCGTTGGAGGCCGCCATCACGAGCACCCCGTCGTTGGAGCTCGACACGCCGTCCAGTTCGGCGAGGAACTGGTTGACCATGGAGCGGCCACTGGAGACCTGGATGTCTCCACGACGCGGCCCGAGCGCGTCGACCTCGTCGAAGAAGAGCACGCACGGGGTGCGCCGGCGCGCCTCTTCGAAGCGGTCGTGGAGGTTGCGCTCGCTCGCCCCGATCCACATGTCGAGGACTTCCTCGATTCCGACGGAGATGAACTCCGCTCCCACCTCACCGGCCGCCGCCCGGGCGAGAAGGGTCTTGCCGCAGCCGGGCGGCCCGTACAGCAGCACACCCCCACCCGAGACTCGGCCGTAGACGGCGTGCAGCTCCGGGTGGGTGAAGGGCGCGACGATGCGCAGTCGGAACTCCTTCTTCGCCTCGTCCATTCCGGCGACGTCGTCGAGTGTGATTCGATCACGCGCCGTCGGGAGCAACTCGTCTCGGGGAATCGCGACGCCCGCGTTGACGACCAAGTCGGGATCGGGGGTCACGGGGGGCTGTTCGCCGACGAGATAGGCGAGCGCCTCTGCGCTGCGGCCTCGCAGCAGCTCGCCAAGGGCGAGGGCGATCTCCTGTTCACTCGGCGCGAACGCGAGCGCAGCATGAACGTGCTGCTCGGCCTCGTCGGGCAGCCCAGCTCGGATCAACGCGATGGCGACGTGACGGCGCAGCGGGAGGTTGTCGGGCGACACCGTGACCGCGGCAAGCAGGGAATCGATTCCGGTGCGATCCATTAGGTGCTCCTCGACTGGTCGGTGAGGAGCTCGCCCAGGCCAAGGCAGCCCGGACAGGTCACTGGCACGAGACCTTCGCCGTTGCGGTCCTCGAAGATGCGTCGCTGGCCCCAGCAGGTCGGGCACGGGGCCCAGCTGGGCGCGGGGGGTGACAGGATCAGCGGGCTCATCGGGTCACATCCCCGTGGCGCACCGACGGTCGAACGCGAGCCACAACTCGGTGCCCCGTCCATTCGCTTGCAACGTCATCGCGTCGGCCAGACCCCGCATCAGGATCAGGCCCCGCCCGCAGGTCGCGTCGTCGGACGGGGACGTAGCGTCAAGCCGCAGCGGGTCTGCGCTTAGCCGACCGTCATCGACGATCCACAGTTCCGCGTGCTCGGCGGTGATGTCGAATCGGGTCGTCACGCGCCCGCCGGCGGCCGAACCGTGTTCGACGGCGTTTACGAGGCCCTCCACCGCGCAGACGAGCACCCGCATCGCCTCGTCCTGCTCCCAGCCCAGATCGCTGAGCGCGTCGGCGATCGCGTCGCGCGCCGGAAGCAGTGCGATGAGGTCCTCCAGCACCTCAGCCGAGGCCGTGATCCTGGTGTCGATCGCCAGCACGGCGGGCATCGCGATGGAGGCTTGCAGCGTTGTGGTGGTGCTCATCTCAGTCTCTCCCTCGGGAGCGGCCAGTCGTTCTTGGGAGCATGTTCCCGGGGCGGGATCAAGCGCCCCACAAGATCCGCTCAAGCTGTCCGCTTCAACGAAAGCGGCAGGGTTCGCCGCCGACCCGCGTCGCTTGGGACGAGGGTGAAAGGGTTGATCAAGGGGTCGCTGCGAACGGGGTATCCGTGCGGGATGGGCCAGCCACGACGCCTATTGTCGACCGCGGGGAGGTGTCGCGGGCGGGGGCTTACGCAGCCTGGACCTGAAGCAAGGAGCTCGGGGAGGCGAGCTCGCGCCGAGGCCGGACGAGCACATACGCCCTACCCAGGCGATCGAGCGGCGGTGCGGCGCGGCGAGGCGGGCTCAGTCAGGGAACACGACCGTGTCGAGGACTCGATCTAGGCGATCGAAAGAAGCCTGATCGCGCGCGTTCAACAGGACGAGGATGAGATGGCCCTTCACGTCGAGGGCCAGTATCCGGTCGCCAAGACTGCTTATGCCACCGAAGAGGATGCCCCCCGGATCGTCGGCATAGAGCCTCCGGCAGGGGGTTTCGTAGCTCTCAACTGCGGGGCCGCCCCTCCGAACTCTCACTTCGAAACCCTTCGTCTCGCTGCCACCGATCCGTTGTCGGATCTCGGTCCCGAGAGCGAGGTTCTTTCCCCCCGTATCAGCCGAACAAAGGCCGCAGCGGTTGGCACCGCGGAAAGACGCCCGTCCGAACCGTAGACCCGAGACGTAGCGGCTACGAACCCCGCTTGCGAGGCCGCCACTTACGGGTTCTTCGTGGGTTCAGGTGGGTAGCTCAACGGGGATGCGGCCGCAGATCAGCGTGAGCATGGCCAGAAGCGAGTCGAGTCTTCGGAACCCGCGGGCGCGGTGGCTGACCAACCGCACGGTTGAGTTCATGCCCTCGAGGCGGGCGTTCGAGAGCCGTAGCGCGATGGCGTTGGCGATGTACTGGCGGTGGGTGTCGAGGGTCAGGGCGGTGCGGATGAACGGGTCGAGCTCGCTCACGCACGCCGCGTAGATCCACTCGTCGAGTAGCCCCATCGCCTCGTCGTGATCTCGTGCCTGGTAGACGGCCCGCAGCAGCTCGACGAGCAGCCACCCGCGGTAGAGGTCTTGGTTGGTCTCGGCGAGCTCGTCGAGGATCGAGCGGTCCTGGGGCCTGAGGTTCGCGGCGCGCCGGCGGATCGCGAAGCGCGTTCCTTTGATCCACGCAGCCCGCTCAGGATCCGTTTCGCGTAGCTGCTGCCACAGCCCACGCCTGAGCTCGTCGAGGGCCTGGGTGGCGAGCCGGATCACGTGGAAGGGATCGGCGCAGATCCTGGCGTTGGGGCAGTGATCTCGGCAGGCGCGGATCCACCCGCCGTGAAGATCCAGCGACACCGCCTCGACCTGCCGGCAGCGCTCGGGTCCCAGCGCTTGGAAGAACGCGGCAGCGGTCTGCTCGCTCCTGCCGGGAGCGGCCCACACCAGCCTGCCTGAGTCGTGGTCGGTGACGCACATCAGGTAGCGGTGGCCCTTGCGGTAGGCGACCTCGTCGATCCCGATCCGCCTGAGCCCGTCGAGGCCGTCCCCGGATCTGGTGGCGGTGTGCTCTGTGACCACCCGCTCGATCATCCGCCCGACCGTCTGCCAGTCGACTCGTTGCAACTGGGCGACCGTGCTCTTCGGGGCGGCGCGGGCAAGCCACACGCAGGTGTCCTCAAACGCCCGGGTGAAGCGCGAGCCGGCCCGCGCCCACGCGACCCGCTCACCTCGCACACCGCAATCCGGGCAGGCGACCCGGTGGATCTCGCAGCGGATCACGCACCGCACACGAAACAGGTCGAGATGACGCCAGCTTGTGACCCGGCGATCGTAGGCCGAGCGCACTCGTTGGCCGCACCCCGAGCAGAACATCCGCCGCCGCGCCCTGAGCGCCACGTCGACTACGACGATCGCGTCGCCGTGCGCCTCCTCGGTGATCTCGACGCCGACGACCCGCTCGCGCTCCATCCCGAGCAGGCGCTTGAATACCTGTGCCAGGCGCATCCCGATCTCCTCGCTTCGCTTCCTGAGAAGCTGCGAGGCTACGAGGAGCCACGGATCGCGCCTGGCACCCCACACCACCACCGCGATCTCGCGCCTATCCCGCTACCCGATCACCCACCTCGATGCCCGAAGAGCCCACTTACAGACCGCCATCGGTTGGCGGCCTAAACGACCCGGACCACGTGATCCCGCTCGCAGACAGGGATCTTATTGCCCGCCATATAGGCCGCCACCTGATCGCGGTCTATACCTCGAACCGGGAAGGTGAACTCCCATGACCATCCCCGCGGATCAGGCCCTCGCGAGGGGGTGATCACCTCGACGCCTCACACCGACCGGGAGCACCTGCCGTAGTTGCTGCACAACATCAGCTGTCACAGGAGATGACCCGACCGCCACACCGAGGACCCGAACCTTGACGCGTACGGCCGACCCCGAAGGGTTCCGTCGTAGGTGAACCTAGTGATGCGACAGTATTCCTGCGCGACGTCTGAAGTCAAAGTCGGGTGGAACAACGACTCCCGGCCTCCGCAGGGCCGCCACCTACCCATGATTACCCCCGAAGAGCGCAGCTAATGCATCTGTGTCTCGGAGCCCTGCATCTGCGGCTCGGAGCTACCAACGGCGATCGAGTGGTGGATGGCTCGCCACCAGCGAAAAACGTCTTGATGGGGACCGCCCGTCACCTCGCCGAGCATGCGTCCGTCATTCATAGTCCAAACGATGTGAAACTGCCCGTTGGCAAAACCACAGAAGAGCCGACCACCTGCCTTGTTCTCGTCGACCTGGCCATGCATCAACTGCTCGAGGGAGTACGTCCGTGGGTGCATGAAGTTGTGGTTCCAGCTGATCTCCCCGTTCGAGCTATGGGCAGAGCACTCCCCGAAGTTTGTCGCAATGGGCTGCACGCGCGTCAGTGACGCCACGGCGCTGACGTACCCAGAGTAGAGCGCGTCGAGAGACGGAAACGTCTGAAACACGGCGGTGTCGATCGCCCCTGCCGGATGGCTGCAACGCACCGTTGACATCTCACTGACACATGAAGACCTCGGTAGCAGCCCCCTGGCCTCCACGGTGTCGTTCGTCTTCCCAAGTGCATCCGTGAGGGGACTCACTCCCCCCGGCATGCCGGCCTCCGCATGCGACGCCGAAGGGTGCGAGCTCGTGTGGAAGCCGAACCAATATGTCAACACTGCCCCAGCCGCGAGGAGGGCCGCAAGGGGCACGAGCCAACTCAGTCGACGACGGGACCGCGGCACGCCAATCTGCCGACGACCTACGAGCCGATGGCTCCATGACGACGCAGCATCGCGCAGGGGCAAATCCAAGCGCTGCTGCGGCGCGCCGGACTCCTGTCCTGGGCCTCCGTCCTTGGACGCCGTCAGGCCCTGGCCCTCGACACGAGACGCAGCTTGCTCGTGGGAGACGTGCCCGGACTCTACGGTTTCGGGGGTGTCATCGATACCACGCGGGCTAACAAGGAACCCGTCGACTGGCCTTGGCTGGGAGTTGAGGGCGAACTGCGCCGCTTCGACAAACTCTCGACAGGTCGCAAATCGGTCGCCGGGGTCTTTCGCAAGCGCACGTGCGATGACGTCGTCAATCTGATTCGGGAGGTCGGTCTGGATCGCGCTAGGTGAGGTTGGTTGTTCCTCGACGTGCGCCCATATGACCGCGGCATCGACATCTTTGTGGAACGGCACACGCCCTGTGATGCACTCATATAGCACGCAGCCAAGCGAGTAAACATCTGCGCGACCGTCGACCGCCTTGCCCTTAATCTGCTCTGGGGCGATGTAGTCGATGGTCCCGACGAACTGGCCGGTCGCCGTCAGCCCGCTCCTCGACGTCGCATGCTTGGTGATACCGAAGTCCGCCAGATATACATGGTCGGGTTCCTCGTCTGCGGTGCGCTCGATGAGAATGTTCCCGGGCTTGACGTCACGGTGAATCAGGCCCCGCCGATGGGCGGCGTCGAGCGCTCGCCCAACCTGGCCGATCAGCGGGAGCGCTTGAGCGAGCGGAATCCGGCCTTGGCGATTCAGAAGGGCGCGAAGATCGGCACCCTCAACGAAGCGCATCGCAATATAGAGAAGATCTTGGCAGGGGCCAGCGTCGTAAATCGGGATGACGTTCGGGTGGTTGAGTGACGCAGCGATACGAGACTCCTGGAGGAATCGCTCACGAAAGACGTCATCTCTCGACAACTCCGGAGCCAGCACTTTTAGCGCTACCACGTTGCCGAGCCGGGTGTTTTCCGCCCGAAAGACGACGCTCATCCCTCCTCGCCCCAGGACCGAAAGAAGTCGGTATCCTGCGAAGTCCGTTCCAATCAACGGGAATGAGTGCGCCGCGAATTGTCCCAACATCGACCTTCGTGATTGGCCGATCTGGTTGTCCAGGCCTCTGAATACTAGCAGTCGCGATCTGGGCAACGAGCTGTGTCTTGTTTGAGGCTCGTCGGGTATCGAGGTGGGTCCGGGGTAGCCGGATAGGTGCGTGATCGGGGGAGTGGTGCGGTGTCAGGCGCGATCCGCGGCTCCTCGCTCAACCGCTCACTCGCGTCTCCGTGCGGCTGCCCCGGGCGAGGGCCGGATCGTGGAAGACGATGATGGTCGCGCCGACGAGGATCTCGTCACCATCAACCAGGAGCCGGCGCGGCGCGACACGCTCACCGTTGACCCGGGTCCCGTTGCGGGACAGTCCGTCGTCCAGCACGGCCCACGAGCCGCCGAAGCGGAGGATCTCCGCGTGCGCCCGGGACGCCTCCGCGTCCCAGTCGACCGCGACGTCGCTCCCCGGGAGACGCCCCAGCGTGAAGCGGTCGCGCCCACCCGCGAGATCCAGACAATGCTCGACGCCCACCGGGTCGAGCCAGGTCAGGAAGGCCACCGGCCCCGTCGACGCCGGGGCGGCCTCGTCCGCGGGTCTCGATACGCGCAGACCTGGGTCCTGAGAGAGGATCCGCCGCTGAAGATCGCGCAGCTCCGGCCCGGGGTCGACGCCGATCTCCTCGGCGAGGGCCCGCCGCGCGGTCTGGTAGGCGGCGAGGGCGTCCGCCTGGCGACCCGAGCGGTACAGGGCGAGCATCAACTGACCGCGCAGGCGCTCCCGCAGAGGGTGCTCATGCACGAGCGCCTCCAACTCGCCGACCAGCGCCGAGTGACGCCCCAGGGCGAGGTCAGCCTCGATACGGTCTTCGATGATCGCATCGCGCAGCTCCTCGAGGTGTCGCGCCTCCGCCTGCGCCCACCGCTCGTCGGGGAAGTCCACGAGCGCCGGGCCTCGCCACAGTGCCAAAGCCGCCTCAAACGCCTCGCGCGCGGCCGCCGGTTCGCCGCGCTCGAGTGCCGCCCGCCCATCGCGCGCCAGCCCCACAAGCCGGCTCGCGTCAACCTGGTCCTCCGCGACGGCCAGCCGGTAGCCGCCGCCGACATGCTCCAGTAACGCCCCAGCCCCGGGTTCCGCGCTCTCCATGGCGCTGCGGAGGGTCGAGACGTAGACCTGCAGGGTGTGGCGGGCGCCGTCGCCGGCCTCATCGCCCCACACCGCCTCCACCAGCCGGTCGACCGACACCGCTCGCCCGGGGCGCAGTAGCAGCTGGGCGAGCACCGCGCGCTGCTTGAGGCCACCCAACCGCGCAGCACCAGCGGCGCCAATCAGAGCGAGCGGTCCAAGAAGCTGTCCCTTCATGTCACCTCCCGCCCAAGGCTACCCGGGTAGCATCGCGTACCGGAAGACCCTTCGAATGAGCGCCTCTCGCGCCGAGTGCTTTCGGGTGTCGGCCTCCCAGAGTCCTAACCGACGGCTCTGGGAGGTCGCGCTAGCCGGGACGCACCCGTCACCGCCCGCTTTGACGGAGGGCTGTTCTCGTCGTTCGGGTTGTCCCGTGGCGCGCACCATTCCCCACACACCCCGCACCACGCGCCAGCGACCACCGTCAGTGCACCCGCCTTAAGCGGATCGTGACCAAGCCTTGAGCGGCTCGCCCGACTCCCTCCAAAAAGGGGCGACACCAGAGTCGCCCACGACACTGGAGGAAGACATGCAGATCACATCCATCAATCACAAGCAGCCGGTACCCAACAGCAACGGCCCGAGGCGGAGTGGTCGTCTTCACGCCCGCCCGCTCGTGGCTGCAGCGGCTGTGATCTTGGCGGCGATGGCGCTGTACGCGGCGCACCCGTCGGGGGCACTTGCTGTTGATGCTAACTGTACGAGGGCCAGCGTGAGTGGTAGCGATTACCAGCAGGCGAGCGTTCCGGGGATTCTCTACACGAACTGGAGGGTGGGCCAGACTGCCAATGCCTGGGATCGGTGCAGTCATGGTAATCTGACTGACAGTATCGTGATTTATGACGCCAACGTTAAATATAATGGCGGCAGAGTCTTCGTCGATTGGGTCCATTACCAGAGGTCCGGCTCTTCCACATGGTACAATCTTCCACAGACCTCGATCCCGAGTGTTACTTCTAGTCAGACTGTAGTGAACTTCGGTGCATCTGGGCACCTCGACCTTCTCCCCACCCAGCGGGTCACGAATGTGAGGGTTCACAATCACTTGTTCTTCCCCCCTTCGCTGTCCCTTCCTTTCGGATATACTGGTGCGGCGAGGGATATGACGTGCAATCTGGTTACTAAGGCTTGCACGTAGGAGCCAGCCGGACTAGAGCACGAAGCAGTTTGGTCTTGGTAGGGGCCCTCCTCGGGGCCCCTCCTCTTCCTCTTGTCGGTCGGCGGGAGGCGCCATTGGGACACGAGGCGCGCCACATCCTGGCGGGGACGATAAGACTCGTGCCCTGATGACCTAAACGTAGTGGCGACGCCCCGGGAATGACCCGATGACCACCTACCGTCACGCCGCGGTCCGCACTCCCACCAAGCGTGGCGTGTTGGAACGTGCTGAGACCGGAAGCGAGACCGAGGTTCCAGTGCTCTCCCGCTCCCTTTCAGCACCGTCGCCAGGTCTGCGAACGCCGCCCTGACCGGGATCGGACGCCTTTACCCAGGCGTCGCCCGTCGATTTGCCCTCGCGGGCCTTCAAGACGAATCCGCAAGGGTGGCCCGAACCGCGATCGCACTCCTGTCGGCAGACCGCGATCCCGATGGCGCGAACGCCGACCTGTTCTCGAGCACCTCGCCCTCGAACCACGTCCTCGGGTTCGCGGGTACCTCTTTACCGCCCTTGCCACATCTCGAGGCCAGAGAGCGGCTGACCACCGTCATCTCGTCCTCGTCGTCGGGCTCACCCGGGGATCTGGAATGGGTCTGCTTCGGGGCCTCGAGGATCGGCGTTCCACTCGGCGAGGCGGCCGACTTCCTGGAATCGGCCGTAGACCATTTTGAGCGAAGTCACGACCAGCGAGGGCTCAATTTCGCGACCTCACACCTGGTAGTACCAGGCCCGGTGGTCTTGCCATCTGGGCGGGGCGGCTGCGTCGGCGAGTCGGGATAGGATGGGCTCTCCCCGGATGATCCGCAGTTCGGGCCAGTTCCGCCGGCTGGTCGCGCACCACTGCGATTTCGAGGCGGCGTCGCTGGCGTTCGACCAGGGAGTCGCAGTTGACCTGCCGCTTGAGTCTGGATAGGGTCGATTGTCGACAAAGGTGCTGTGCGGAATGCCCTCTGGGAAGAACGCCGGAATGATCGCCGCAGTGGCGGCGGTCCTTGGTTTCGGCGCGGCCCTGATCGGGACCTCAGCTGAGTCTGCGTCGGCGCGTCTGGGGACTGCGGGCCTCAACACGACGAGCCGCTCGGCCCGGCTCGCGATCACGGGGGTGACCGCTCGTCGGACGGAGGTCCTGCAGGGAGAGCAGTTTGGCGTGAGCGTCCGCCTTGCGAACCGCGGCAACGCACGATCCTCGAAGGCGAGCGTTCGTTTCTACGTGGCCTTGACAAACCGGCTGAGTCCCGGTGCTCTAAGGCTAACGACGATCCGGTCGGTCCCACGGGTCCGAGTAGGGCGCAGCTTTACTGTTGCAGCGCCAGCGATTAACACCCAGACGTACGTGGGTTCCTTCTACCTGATCGCCTGCCTCGGCTGGTCGCACACCAACTGCCGCGCGACTCCCAAGCTCACCGTTATCGCTAAGAGCATCATCGCCCCGGGAGCGACCCCGCCCAGCGGCACGCCGCCGCCCCCGCCGCCGCCGCCCCCGCCGCCGCCGCCCGGCGGATGAGACCATGTAAGAGGATCAAGCAATGCCTCCAATCACCATCCATGTAACGCGTCAGTGGTTAAGGCGGTTGGCTCGCTGCGTTGCCGTCGTGATCCTCGCGACCGTCGCCTTTGCTGTGAGGCCAGACGCTGCCAGCGCCTACTTCACCGTGTCGTGCGGCGGTGCGCAAGGTACAGGCGTGAACGGCCCAGGACAGGGCGGCCTCATCCTCACTCGCGTACAGGAACCCCGCTGGTACTACGCCAAGATTTGGTTTCAGGACCGCGCAGAGGGCGTCTGGGGCGCCACGGATTGGATATACGTGCCCGCCAATGATCCCGGATTCACCGTCGTCACCATCGGCGGCGGGGGCGGAATAGGGTCCTCCGTGATCGTGAACTACCCAGGTGGGCACTACCTCGCCTTCTACGAGACGAGGGCGTACCTCAACGGTAACCAGTGGGACCTGAGCCAATCTGGTTGGATGCAAATCGAGCAGACGACCGCCTACCCGTTCTACCAGCGGGTATACCTGGCCGGCTACTGGTGCCAGACCTGAGAAGACGGGCGGGACACCGCAAGGTCTAGCTAGCAACTGGCAGAACGAGTGGCAATCGTGCAGCGGCGGGTCCTCCATCCGTGCGGCGCAACCCAACTGCCGAGCGAGGAACTTCCGAGGGCCCACGCTAACCCCGAGAGCCGTCTTTCCTAGGTCGTGACCGAGGCCGGAAACATGGGCGGGGTCTCGCCTCCCGAAGCCGCCGAAGCGGACATGGTCCCCTCTCGCACCGTCTCCTCTCCCGAGGCCGGGAGCATAGGCCAGAGAGTGGGCAACACCCCTCACCGTTTCTACTCCACCCGGCTGCGTTGACCACCTGGCTCGTGACGGTCATCGAGTATGGGACTGGGTATGTTGGTGAGAAGCCTCGTCTTACGGGCGGACTGCAGGGCGGCGAGGGATGGCAATGCGCGTCAACCTGCCGCGTCAATTCCGAGTATCGATTACGAAGGAGGGTGGATGGCGACGGGTCTCTTTCTCATATCGCCCGACGGCGGTCTCGTTGGTCTGGATGAGTCGGGCTACGAGACGGAGAGCGTGCTCCAGGCGCTCATCGCGGATTATCCGGAGCTGATCCCGGGCGACCAGGTGCGCCCCGATGCGCCGCGCAGGTGGCTGCTCGTTGCCCGTGAGGCGGCGCTCGCGCCGGATGCGGACTCGGCGGGCAGGTGGTCGGTCGACCATCTCCTGCTGGATCAGGACGGCGTTCCGACGCGTGGAGGTGAAGCGGAGCTCGGACACGCGGATCCGGCGGGAAGTCGTCGGTCAGCTGTTGGAGTACGCGGCGAATGCCGGCGTTTACTGGTCCGTCGATCGAATCCGTGAGTCTGTTGTCGCGACCCAGGGATCGGATGAGGCTGCGCTGGAGGCTCTTGAGGAGTTGCTCGAGGAGGCGACTACCGACCCGGCTGAGTATTCGAGGATGTCCCGGTCGCCGTGGAATTTCGTGACGGCGGTCCCGGTGTGATCGTTACGTCGCCGCGAGGATAGCGGTCTCTTTGGTCGTGGTGTGCGCGGTGTCGGTGTGACGGCGTTGGTCGTGGTCGCGTTCGATCGCGATGACGAGGGTGGCGAGGTCGCGGTAGCCGATGATCTTCCGAAACTGGCGTTCGGCTTCGAGCATGCCGGCAGCGGTCCAGCGCAGCGCCATCTCGCCCGAGGACCAGCGCTTGACGTTGCGCTGGGTGCGGCGGACGATCTCGATCATCGACTCGCAGGGGTTGGTGCTCTCGAGTGTGCGCTTGAGTGAGCCGGTGACGCCGAGCCGGGTGAGCGTCAGCGTTTCCTCGATGCCTTCGCGCAGCGATCCGGCCGCGCCGGGGTAGCTGCGGTCGAGCTCGCCGGCGAGTCGGCGGAGCTGGTCGAGCGCGCGAGCGTGATCGTCGAGCGCCCACGCCCGCCGCAGCCGCTGCTTGGCGGCCGGCCGGTCGCTCTCGGGCAGATGCTCGAGACTCAGAAGGGGGACGGCGGCGGCGGGAGGTGGCTTCCTGCACCTCCCGCTTCTTGAAACACCACCAAGGAACACAAGCGGCGACGATGGCAAGGCGCGTAGATGGGTGTGCAGACCCGTTCCGTCTCGTGCCTCACACTGAAGTGTAGATGTTCCCGAGCCCGTCGTAATAGAAGCCGAACCAAGGCATCCACTGCGTCCCTGACCAATAGTAGTAGTGAACATAGTTAGTGTTCTGCCTTGGCACGTAGGTCCACGTGCACGCCTGGAACCACCAGCCAGGAAGACCTGAGTCCTGGTAAGGAGCACTGCACTTTTGAAAGAGATATTCCCATTGGTATCCGTAGGCGTTGGAATGGTAACGCGATCCCGCCTGCTCGTTCACGGAGTTCGTGACCGGTGGCACGCTTGGAGTCACCATGGGCGGCGGAGTTCCACCACCGGGAGGCGCCAGCGGGAGCGGCGGAGCGCTCGAAGGCGGCGCAGGCTGAGTTGCGGTCGGGGCAGTGATCGCGGTGCAGATGAGTCGCTCGCCGCGAACGACGAGGTGTCGGTTCCTGCGGGAGCGATAACTGACCTTGACGTCCTTGTCGGAGCAGATCTGCCCGTTGGCGGTGGTCAGGGCGACCGAGCAGCGAACCGCGGCGGCCCCACGCTTCGGAGATTGACAGGAGGCGGTGCGAGAGGTGATCCGCTGCCCGCCGGGTGACCCCAGGGCCTTGACGTGGTGACGGTAGAATGCCTCTGCCTTCGACTTGCTCGGCACGCTCACCGAGGCCTTGTTGGCGTGGGCCATTGCCGGAGCCGCGAGGATGGTGAGGGCCAGCGCGGCGCGAAGGAATCGGCTGCGGTGTCGAGGAGCGGTGACGGTGAAGGTATTCATGATTCTCCCTTGTGCGGGATCGCGGGGCGCGATCCGTTGGGGGGACAGTCGCGCGGGCCGCTCAAAGCTGGGTTAGGATCCGCTCAAGCGCGTATACGGGAGGCCGTGGCCAGCGGGTGTGGAAAGGATGCTGGGTGGCGGAGGTGCGGTCACTTGGGCCGCTGCCGAGTCGTGTTGCGGCCCCCTGACTCGGCCTGATCGAGGCCTCTACGTCGGGTTGACACTACACACGCAGGTCGCGCCGGCCCCTCACACCACTCGCTCGGTCTACAGGTTGTCGACCAGCTCATCGCGGGTGACGACCACGGCCTCCGGATCAGGTGCTGAGTCGGAGCGGGGGCCACTTCGCCCCGGAAATACCAGACCACCCCCCCAAGAGCCGCACTTCGTGGGTGTCTTGACTGTCATCTGAACCCCTCACCGGTTCAACGGTGCCTCGCCTCGTCGCGGAGGTCCGCGAGGAGGAGGCGCGTTTTCGGCCTCATCCGCAGGTAGAGGTCGATGATCCGGTGGCCGAACCAGGTGAGAATGCAGAACGGGACCCAGACGGCGGCGATTGCGATGCGGGCGGCGACGGGCAGGATCTCTTCACTTACAAGGACCCTAACTGTCAGAAAGAGCCCGACAATAAGGGCGATCTGCCCCACCGCGGGAAGCGATCGAGCAGGAGCGCCCAGCAGTAGAGGATCCGCCCAAGGTCCTGGAAGACGGCCGAGAACTCTGCCAGCAGGAAACTTAGTCGTTACGTGCCTGCGAGGGATGAGGCCGCATCTCTCATTGCTGCTCCGAGGACTCCTGGGCATCGGGGTGCAAGCCGTGCAAGAGGTAGGGCAGCACGTACGTCACCGATAGCCACGAGCGCCTGAACTGCGTCACGCGCTCCCTCCATCGTGATGAGATCCCACAGCGCGAGCGTCTTGTATTCATAGCCCGTCGGAGGATCACGGAGCGACCAGAGAAATGCTCCGACAAGGGCTCGACGGCTTCTTCAGCTACGGTGCGCGCGAGGGCGCGTATGACCAACCGATCCTGCTCCGCCGGTCGAGTGCCTCGCCGAACAAGGAGACGCAGCAGCGCGAGCACGTGCTCTCGTCGACCCACTCCACGTGCGGCAAGCACGGTCGCCGCACTCCGAACTAAGACGCTGTCGTCATCCTGCAGCGCCTCCGCAGCCGTGGCTCGCTCGGACGCGTCGCCGACATCCGCGGTAGCGAGGGCCGCGACGGCGCGCACCGCAGGTTCCTCGTCTCTGATGCCGGCCAGCGCAACCCGTGAGGCCTCAGGCGCGTTCAGACACACCAGGGAAGCGATGCAGGCTGCCCGCACAGCGGACCCTCCCGTAGGGCGAGAGCCGACAAGGGTCTTGCTTGCGGATGCACCGCCGAAGCGGCCGAGCGCGTGTGCAGCCGCGGCGGCCACGCCTGGCTCGTCATCGAGTCGCGCCGCGACGGCGGCCGCCGTGCCGGTTGCGCCGGCGAAGCCGAGCGCGCGGCACGCCATCTCTCGAACTGATGCGTGTCGAGACCGAGCGCTCGGCGAGTCGGGCAACCGCATCGGCGTCGACCAAGCGCTCCAAGCCCTTCTATACGCAGCGTCTCCCAATGGGGATCCGGCTCCTGTGAGCGGTCCGCTAGGGCGCCAAGAACGCGACCGTGCAGAGCGGAGGGGGGGCGGCGGATCCAGCCGACAGCGACCTCCGCGTCGCCCCAGATGTGTGGATGCGGCGCCTCGTCGCGGGCCCGCTCCAGCTCCCGGGAAGCGTCCAGATCGCCCGCCACCGCCCGCCGATAGAGGTTCCAGATCGCCGCCTTTCGGCACTCGACGCCCTGCTCGGAGTCGCGCAGTAGGTCCCCGAGCACCGTGGTGGCGCGAGCGTCCGCCGTCTCATCCCAGGCACTGCAAGGCGTCGTGAAGGTCCTCGTCGCCTCGGCTCAGCCTTGCACACACCCAGCGGAGGACCGCCTCATCCCCGGCTGGCGAGGACAGGCGGGCGAGGGCCATGTAAGCGACAAGCTTCTGGACTTCCTGAGTGCTCTCGGTACGTTCAATCAACAGGCCGAAGGCGCCCTCTCCGGCAACGTGGGCGTAAGTCATGAGGGCTTCTGCCGAGGCGTCGGGCCCACGGGCAAGCGACTCCAGGCGCTTCATGATCGGCCTCGCTTTGAAGCAGGGCAGCATCGCGGCCACACGGGGGTGTTCGGTATGTGATGCCGCCAGACCCAATCTCTGCACACACCGAGCATCGCGCCCACACGGATGGGCTCCGGGTGCTCTGCTCCCAATAGCTCTACGAGATCCGGGAATGTCCACGCGCCCAGGGCTCCCAGGGCGGCGAGGCTGCGCGCCGGGTCGCCGCTGCCACACGCCTCCTCGACGACTGAACGAGTCCACTCTGCCAGGGCAACGGCCGCTTCCAGCGAGTCGTCACGCATTAGCGCGAGACCTGGCCGCCTCCCAGGCGACATCTGAATGAGCGTCGAGCTTCTCGATCAAGTCGGGAATCGCAGCGAGGTCAAGCACGCTTCCGGAACTCTCAAGCCCGACGAGGGTAGAAGAGACCTCCACCGTTGCTTCGATGGCGCTCTCAATCGCGCCAATGGCATCCCGAGCGCTCGTTTGCACATCCTCGTCTCGATCGCCGAGCAACGGCTTAAGCCGCATCCAGTGCCTGCGCAGCAGCCGGTCCATGCCCTCGAGGACTGAACAAGCCTCCTCGCGAACGCGGGCGTCGGGGTCCGCCAAGCCCTTCACGGCCAGCTCGGCAGCATCGTGCCGGCGGTCGAAGAGGCCCCCATCGTCAAGTCCAGACAACGCCGCAGCCGAACGGCCGGCACGCGATCGGCAACCGGTCGCGCGGGCTGCAGTTCGTCGTCCACCGTGATTGCCGAACCATGTTGGAGTCGGCGGAACGACGCGCTCGGACCGGCCCGCACATCGCGGGTCGCGAAGGGGACCGTCGTGCGAGCCCGGATCGCCCAACCACTGAACCGCCGTGATCTGGACCTGCCTGACGGACTCGTCGGTGACCAGAGCCGCGATCGCAGACTGCTGTCGGTCTGGGCATGCAGCGACGATGCCGGCGCGACGGACAAACGGATCCGCATCGGCTAGGGCGCAACCGATCGCCTTATCCAAGTCCGAGACTCTCAACTTCTCGAGAGCTAGTAGCGCCTCGCCTCGCACGATTGGACTCGCGTCGCCGAGCGCCGACCTGATCGGGGCCAACGCCCGCCGACGGGCGACTGCAGGATAGCTGACGCAGCACGCGCCATCCACGCGGTCGCTGCTGGAGAAGTGGTACACGAGAGCGGCGACGAGACGCTCAACGTCGTCGGAGGAGAGGTGGAAATCGTCGCGATCGGGCCGGCCGCGTCCGGGTCCTGTTCCACGTGCCGCTCGACGAGGTCGAGAAGGGCTTGCAGGTCGATGCCGTCCGCCAGGCCGAGCCGCGGTGCGGGGCTGGCGCCGAGCGGGCGCGCACCCGCGAGCGTGACGTCGACGAACCGTCAGGGCGGACCAGGTAGGCGTCGAAGTTCGGCGAATCTTCGGCGCGGCGGTCTTGGTGGTCGATGACGATGAACTCGACGCCGAACTCCTGGCGATGTTCGTGATCAGTTCCATGACCGCCGCGTTCAACCGGTCGTATTGCTTCGCCACGGCCGGGGTCGGCTGGGACCTCCAGTTGAGCGCGGTGTCGGTGCCAACTGGCTGATCTGTCGGCATGGTTCAAGCACCGCGGTCGAGAGCGGAAGCGGCAGCTTCCTCGGTTGGGACGCATCCGGCGGCCTGTGTCGATCTCGGGACGGAGCGTCGTTGCCGGACCATAGGCAGCCCCCAGCTCTCGAATCGAAGAAGAACCGGAGAACGTACTTCCATCGCTCTGCCACTGGGCCGACCTACTTCGCGCCGACGCTGAGCACGGATGGGGCTCCAAGTGGTGATGGTGCCGCACCTCTGAAGATGGTCAGGCAGATGATCGATCCGGCGACGGCTATGTTCAGGCAGGAAACGCTGGACCGGCGACTGTGTCTCGGCAGCTACGAGAAACTGATCGGGAACGCCGGTGCCCTCGGCGCCGAGGAAGTAGATGGCGCGCTCCGGGCGCGAAACCTATCCGATCACGCCCACCGTTTCCACCGCGACGGCAACGCAACCAACGGGATCAAGTCGATTGCATCCGCAGGACGATCGAGTTCGTGAAACGGGTGCAATCGACGCCACGTCGATCGTGTCGTCTGCTGTCTGGGAACAGCGCGCCCCGCCGTGAAGATGAACGCCTGACCCTCGAGGATTCTGCGGAGCCGACCAGTGCTTCGATGTTCGATGGCGTTCCCTACAACGCCGATCCGAAGATCTCTCGGTCCACGCTGCGTCTCTCAGGGTGTCCGACGCTCACAACGGGGTGCGGCGAGCCTCGGCCGGATGCCTTCGTGGTCTTCGCGTTGATCGGAGCAAGCGCTACGCCATCGTGGACTCCTTCGGATCGCTGATGCCTGTTACGGTCGACGATTCGAACGTGCACGTACGGCTCAAGCGCCGGAAAGATGCACTGAAGGCCGCGTTCCACCCGGATGCGCCCCGGGGGATGTTGCACAAAGGACCCCACTGCCAAGTCCCTGGCCCTTCGCGGTCTTTGCGACGACGTGGCGACGCATGCAAGCTGGAGCGGACGTCTACGCACCGGGCGGTCTCGATGTCCGCGAACATCGGCCGCTCCGCCTCTGCGGCGCCCTGGGCGCGAACCGTCTCGCTATCCTCATAGAAGGCGAGCAACAATGTATCCGCGTCGTGCGGGGACGGCCTACCGTTCCGGGTTGCGTCCTTCGGCTCGACCTTGATCCGCCCGCGGAGTCGAGGGCGTACCTCGGGGCGACGAGTTGCGCGACGGTGCCGTCATCGACCGCGGAGAGGTCCCACCCGCCGACTCCGACAGTTCCGAGCCATCCACCACAGTTCGTCGCGGAGACGAGCGAACCGATCCGCGCGGCGCGGCCTGTCTGCGACATTCACACGGCAGACATCGACCAGGCCCCGTTGACGGCACCTCAGTCAGGCGGTGCTCGCGATGCCGTGACCGATGCCGATCGAGTCGACGTTGACGCGCACCGCACCCGTCTCCCGGACGGCCTGAATGACGGTCCTACCACCGCCATCGCGTCGGGTGACGCGCGTCGCCACACCCTCCCCGGCGACCTGGCCGCGACGTTCACGGATCACGGTTTCGTCTCGACCGGCCCCAGGGTCAACGCCGAGCACGACGATCCCGCCTGCGCCACCACCGCCGTTTGGCAGCTTCGGACCATCGAGAGGGACCCACCCCGTCGTCCGCGTCGATGGGGAACTGGCCGCGAACCTTCGCGACCCAGAGCGGCGACGTCTCTTCCCACGACGCGCGTTTCCACCACCCACGTCGGCGAGAGAAGCAACGGGCGAGGCCCGCCGGGACTTCCTCGTCCGTGAAGTTCGGCGTCTGCAAAGCCATCGACGTGTATCACGTTCCAGCCGGAAGCTGGGCGGCAGACCCGCTCGAACTCCGACGACGGGTCGTCCTGGTTCCCAATCGCGAGTATCCGGAATCCGCCGAGGTGATGAGGCTGTCGCAGCGTCCAGATCGCCGAGGGACGCCGCACGCCTCGTCGATGACGACGAGGACCGCCGGGCGTGGATCCTGAAACGTCGTCGGTCGTAGTCCGATGGGGACGCGCCGAACCCGACGATCTCCTGGTCGATCCACCACTCCGTGAGGTTGAACCGGCCGGGGAGTCCCCTCGGTGCGCCCTGGCGATCTCCCGCCACAGGATGTTCCGGACCTGCGGCCCGTCGCGCGGTCGTCACGAGGAAGGCATCGCCGGTTTGGTGCGTCGCCATCCACCATGCCGCGACCCTCGGCGACGACGCATGATTCCCGCGTCGTGCGCGAGTGGACGGCGGTGCGCCGGTTGTCCCGAACCGCGAGGCGATCTCCGCTGCTTCGACCACAGGTGCTCCGAGTCGATCCCGCACCCATGCGACGGGGTCCGCGTTCACGCCGGTCGGGGCGAGTCGGTCCGCGAGGAGGAGGAGGGGGTCCGTCGTCACCCCGCCGCCTCAGTCTGGGCCGACGATGAAGTGGATCTCGCCGTCGCGGATCGACCGGCGGCCCCGACTCGCGCGGAAGAGGACGACGGACAAAGTCGAAGGAGTCGATGGAGCACGCGAAGGCGACGGCGACGGCGAAAGAGCAGGACGAGCAGCCGGCGACCGTCGGCGTGATCAGGAGGGGGAGACGATTCGCCGGGGTCGACGATGCCACCCGTGGTAGGGACATCGATTCGGACACCATCCGCTCCTGTCGAAACGCTTACCGTTTCCGCGCCAATCTCCGGCGTGCAGCTTCCGCCGCCACCGGGTCGCCCCATATCTCTCCGGGGAGATCACCCGCCGCTCCGTGAAGGCGGCATACGCCCGACTCCGGAGCGAGGCCATGAGCGGACGGCGGGTCGCACCACATCCCGAGGACCGTCCGGAACCCATGCTTCGGGTGAGGGCCGTGCTCGTGGTGGAGGTGCCGGTCAACGCGGTGGTGCCGGTGAAGTGCCGTCCACAACGCGCGCAATGCGCTCTACAGGTGATCGTCATACGGCTTCCAGCCCCGTGTCAGGTGTGAGTGGTGGGGCGTCGAGGCCGGTGACCAACGTCCGATGCACCAGACGATGGCCGGTGACCGCCGCTCGCTCGCCGACGACGACGGCCGGTGCCCGACGCCCACCCCGGCTGCCATGGACCCGAACCCGGCAGCACTTTGAAAACGCTGCGGCACCGAGCCGCGGCGAGTGTCCCGATGGTCAGGGCGTGGCGGATTGCGCGGGGTCGGTTGGCATGTGCGCCGGATCGTGAATCCGATGGCCGGCCGAGAACCCGCACGGAAACCGGGGTTGTGGCAGGCCTGTTAACCAGATGCAAACCGCTGACGACGCCCGCGCTTCGAGTTCGAACGCCGACCTCGCTGTCGGCGTCACCGTGATCGCTCGAAGCTCCGCCGCTGCCACCTCGCCCGCCCGTGCACGCTGCCCGGTGTCGAGGCCGAGGACGTCGAACACCCGGGCAAGCACCGCCTCTAGTGCCCGGCTCTCCCGCTCCGCGACGTGGATGCGGCGCTCCTCAAGGCCGAGAGCGGCACATTCCTTCGCGATCTTCCCGAGGCGGTCGCGCTCCGCGTCGTACATCTCGACGAACGGGTGGCGGCCAAACCGCGAAACCAGCGTTTCGGTGTCCTTCCCGTCCGACGTGCCGCAGTCCAGGCTGCGCACGAGGTCACGCAACGCGATCACATTCCCGTTCGCCTCATCGAGGAGGCCCTCCAACGCCGACACCGGATCAGTCGCGACCGGGACGCCCAGCACACCGAGGTCCGCGAGGAGCCGGCGGGCGAGTGCGCGACGGCCAGCGACCTCACCACTCCGCGAACGCCCGGAGTGGAGCTTGCACGTGCCCGCTCCGACATGACCGGTTCCCCAGCCAGCCGGACGGCGACACGCGCCGCCGGACCTCGTCTGCGCACCGCACAGTCGATTGTCATCGAGGACGGGCCGCTCATCGGATGTCACGGAGCGCGAGGAGGAGGTCGTGGTGGTCATGCGTCGGTCTCTTCGGCGGCGATGCCTTCCCAGTGAGCGAGGTCGTCGTCTGTGATTCCCTCGAGGAGGGGGGTGTCGGCCTGCGGGTCGTCGGAGGGGTTGACGACGTCGTTGTCGTGATTGGACGAGTAGTTGTCCCCTTCCCTACGGGAAGAAGGGGACGACAACATCTCGTCAACGCTGTCAATGGGTTCTGTTGGGGTGTTGACGACTGGTGTTGACGAGTGGGTGTAGCGGTATGGGTCGCCGGCTCTTCCGCGTCCTTCGCGTCGGATTCGACCGGTGTTGACGAGTCCACTAAGGGCTTTGGAGATCCGCTGCTTCGTGACTTCCATCGCGTCGGCGAGATCGTCTTGGGTACTTGCGGGCTGGTCGGCGATCGCGTTGACGAGTCGGTCGGCGAAGGCTTGTTCGACGACGCGGCCGCGGTCGCCGGTGTCGACGACGTTGTAGCCGCCGCCGGTGAGTTCGGCGAGGAGGGCGGCTGGCGTCGTGTTGCCCCACCGGCTGATGCCTGTGAGGAGCCGGCGCGTTGAGCCCGATGGGTCATCGGGGGCTCGGGTGAGGGCGAGGACCGCGTCGAATTCGGCGGCGAGGCCACTCGACCCGCGGATCTCGTCGATGACGTCCATGCCGGTCGCGCCTTTGCGGGTGTGGTGCTGGACGATGACGCCAGCGGCGATCTGGTCGAGGATGATGATCGCTTCGAGGGTGGCCCCGCTGTCTTTCTCAGCGCCTTCCCGGAAGCGTGCCCACCGAGAGAGCGTCGAGATGATCACCAGCGAGGCGTTGACCCTCTCGACTTCCTCCGCGACCGCGGCAATGAGTTCCGGCCAGGCTGGCGGCGGCCATGCGACGTCGCGTGTGATGACTCGAAGGTCGGCGTTGTCGGGGATGCGGAACAGGCGCGTCTTATCGAGCACGCTGGCGCGGTCTTCCTCGCTGATGAGGATCACAGGGCCGGGATTGATGGCCCGGCCGAGCCAGTGTTCTTGCCCGGTGACCATCGCGGCGATCAGTGAGTAGCAGAGGGTGTCTTTCCCCATCTTCGGGGCCGACGCCATGAGGGTCCGGCCCCGGCGGGCGACGTACCCGTCGACGATGAAGTCGATCGCGGCGTCGCCGATCCCGCGGAGTTCTGCAAGCGACCAGAACCGGACGTCCTCCTCGGGCGGTGTCTCGTCGGCGCGGACGGTGGCCTCGGAGGCAGCGCCTCCACACCCGCCGGGTGGGACGGTGATGCCGCGCTGTTCGTAATACGACCGTCGCGTCGCCTCGGACGCGACGGCGGATGGGATCTCTCTCACGACTGCGGCCACCGCCGCGGTGGGGGGAACGTCGCGACGCTCGTAGCGAGGTCCCAGGTGTCGCGGAGCACTTCGACGGGGACGGGGCCGAGCTGCTCCCGCGCCTGGGCGACGTCCCGGTCGAGATCCTCGACGCGCCACGACGCCGTGTCGCTCCGGCGGGCCCGGAACAGGTCGATGATCGCCCACCGGTAGACCGCTACTCTGTCGTCGAGGTCGTCGATCGCTTCACCCGATCGGTGGTCGCGGGGTCGCCTGCCGGGGCGGCCCCTTCTCTTGACGGGGAGGTGTCAACGCCCATGGTGGCGGGGCCGGCATCCGAGAGAGAGACCGCGAGGAGGATGCGCAGCCCTTCCCTCGGCACTCGGATCGACCGCCCCAACCGCAGCGAAGGGATCTCGCCGCGGCGAATGGCCTCGTACGCGGCGGTCCGGCCCATGCGGAGGACCGCCGCGACTTCATCCACGGTCAGAACCTCCGGACTGGTAGTCGGGGTGGTGGTCATGAACCGACCGCCCGGAGGTCCCGGAGGAGTCGTGCGTAGCGAAGGCCGGCGTCGCCTCTCGGGGCGCGGTCGCCGCGCTCCCATCGACGTACGGTCAGGGGCGACGCCCCGATGGCTTCAGCCACCTCGGCTGGGCTAAGACCTGCAGTTTCACGGATGAGACGCGCCTCCCCGTTCCTCGCGATCCGCCGGATCGTGGCGAGTTCGACCACATCGGTCATGTTCATGCATCCGAGGGAAGCAGATCAGACGGTCGGTGTCACCACCTGTCCTGTACTTGTTTCCGGCCCGCGATTGGCATCGACACCGGAATGTTTTCAGACGGATAATTGACGGGTACCGTCCTAATACCGTAGGCTTCCCAACATGGAAACGCTCCAGTTGGGAATGGAGAAGATCGAACTCTCAGAGAAGGGTGACCGCGTCGATTCCGGCGAGGGGTCCCTCTTGCTCCAGGTCTGGTGGGCGGACGTAGGCGGTTCGCAGGAGTGCGTGGGTTTGTTCCTCGGATCGTTCGAGTCGATCGCAGGGGGCGGGATAACGATCGACCAACCGGTACGACTGCATGGCTCGCTACGGCGAGTCCCAACGACGGTGCTCAGAACAATCCCTGTCGGTGAGTTGACAAGGCGCTATCGCGGCAAGAAAGCGGCCATCCGCTTCTTCGAGCTAACCCCGAACGAGCGACGCCGCGTCCTGAAACGCCTTAGCCAGATGGGGGTCGCGCCGGACGAAGTGACCTTGGAGGACGTGACGCGGGCGATCCCACCGGATGTTGCGGAGAAGGCCCGCGCGCGCAGAAATCGATCGATCCCCTCGCCGACCCCCGCGCCTGGACGCCGAGGGAGGCCCGCGCGACCGCCCCTCTTCTTTGCCCAGGTGGCTGCGGTCTACGCGGAAGCCCACGAGGCCGGGAGAAACCCAGCGCTCGAAGTTGCCAGGAAGTACGTCGTCCAGCCGTCGACGGCACGCAATTGGATCAACTCCGCCCGCCACCAGCACGGGATGCTCACGAAAACCAGGCCAGGCCAAGGCGGCGGGAAGCTCACGAAGAAGGCGCGAGCACTTCTGAGTGCACCGACGCCGGAGGAGGAGTCATGAGAGGGCATGTGAGGCAACGTGGGAAGGTGTGGGCGTTCGTCATCGACGAGCCCCGCGGGGCGAATGGGAAGCGCCGCCAGCGGTGGCGGTCGGGGTTCGCCACGAGGAAGGCGGCGGAGCGTGCCCTCGCTGACGCGATGAAGGCGATGAACGACGGGGCGTATGTCGAGCCGTCGCGGCAGACGCTCGGCCAGTTTCTGGAGGGCGAGTGGCTCCAGTCGATGCGGGCGCGGCTCCGCCCGTCGACGTTCGCGAGCTACTCGTCGATCGTGAAGGTTCACGTCGTGCCGAGAGTCGGCGGCGTCCAACTCCAGGCGCTCACCCCAGGGGCATTGAACAAGCTGTACGCGGACCTGCAGCTCAACGGCCGCCAACGCGGCGATGACCCCCTCTCAGCCCGGAGCGTCCGCCTTGTGCACGCCGTGATCCGAAAGGCCCTCGCTGACGCGACCCGGTGGGGGAAGGTCGTGCGGAACGTCGCGGATCTCGCCGACCCGCCGTCGGCGACGGCTGAGCGCGCCGCGAGGCGGGCGGCGATGACGACGTGGGAGGCGGCCGAACTCCGGAAGTTCATCGAGCACACAGCGGGGGACCGGCTGGCGGCGGCGTGGATGTTCGCCGCGATGACCGGGGTCCGCCGCGGGGAACTCGCGGGTCTCCTGTGGCGCGACGTCGATCTCGACGGTGCCCGCGTCGCGATCCGCCGGGCCCTCGTCAGCGTCGCGTTCGACGTGCAGGAGTCCGAGACGAAGTCAGGGAAGACCCGCGTCATCGACCTCGACGCTGGGACCGTCCAAGCCCTGCGGGAGCACCGCCGCCGCCAGCTAGAGGAGCGCCTCGCGTGGGGTCCCGCCTACCAGGACCACGGCCTCGTGTTCTGTCGGGAGGACGGCACGGCGATTCACCCGGAGCAGTTCACCCGGATGTTTAGACGCCACGCGAAAGCGGCGGATCTCCCGCCGATGCGCCTCCACGATCTCCGCCACACGCACGGGACGCTGCTCGTCGCGGCCGGGGTGCATCCGAAGGTCGTGCAGGAGCGCCTCGGCCATCATTCGTCGGCGTTCACGATGGACACCTACGCCCACGCTATGCCAGCCATGCAGGCTGAAGCGGCGTCTCGACTCGCTGAACTTGTTGGCCGCTAGGCCGGGTTCCGGGACAGGAAAGAACGCACGTCTCGGATTAGGGCGTCGACCTGCGTCGAGTCGTACTGGTCGTACTCGCCGTGGGCGGCCTTGTTTCGAAGATCAAGCCAGGCCGTGACGCTCTTCTGATCGAGCAGGTTGTAGACCCCCTGATTCTTGAGATCTTCGTTGAGGGACTCGGCCTTGCGGCGCTTGCCATCTATCTCTGTGGCGACGCCGTGCTTCGCGCTGAGCTTCCGAAGGTGCTCTTCAAGGACTGTGCCGGTGATGACTGCCGCGGGGTCCTTATAGCCCTTCCCGTGAAGCTCCTCCGCCATCTCGAGAAAGTCACCAAAGACCTCGGCGTTCAGGAGCTCCTCAAGTCGTTGGGTGTAGCCAGCATCCAGATCAACCCGCAGTGCTCGAAGCCTGCTAACGAGGGCGCTCAGATCCGTGCTCGGGCTGATGTTCGCCACATACGCCGAGGCCGGAGGGGCGAGACGCTCGAGTGTCGCGATTACCCTTGTCCGGCACTGTTCGCGCGTGTCCCACACGGCAGCTGGCGTGGGACCGTCGTAGTGGTACGAGACGTAGATCGCGGTTTCCTCGAGCACTCCGTCCGCGTCCGCCAGCACCGTGTCAATCTGCTCAAGAATCTGCTCTTTGAGGACCACCATGGTCGGCGACGCTAACCGTGCCCCGCGGTGGCCAGCGGATGCCGCGTTTGCAGATTGTTTGCAAGTGGACAGCAGCTCCCGACAAGAACCAAGGCGCGGGCCGGGAAGAAAGACCCGTTTACCAGGGAAATCATAGAGCGGGAGCGACGGGACTCGAACCCGCGGCCTCCGGATTGACAGTCCGGTGCTCTAACCAAGCTGAGCTACGCCCCCTCGGTGCGCACATGGCATGGGCGGTGACAGATTTGAACTGCCGGCCCCCTGCTTGTAAGGCAGGTGCTCTACCGCTGAGCTAACCGCCCGCTTTGGCGCGCCCGGGAACGATACCAGCATCCGTCGGGACCGTCCCCGCGGCCGGGACGCGCGCCGCGATGTATCGCAGGGTCGTGCCCTGCACCACGATCGACGCGGCGGTCGCGACGAGCACGATCGACTCGGTCGCCCGCGCTTCGCCGAGCCCTTCGAGTGCGGGGTAGCCGGCGAGCAGCAGCGGGACGGCCCCCTTCAACCCTCCCCAGGACACGAGCACCTTCTCGGCATGCGTCAGCCCGCAACCCGCGAGGCATGCGAACGAGATCGGGGGTCGCACGACGAAGACGGTGACGAGCGTCAGCACGATGCCCTGCCATAGATGGTCGAGCCCGACCGCGCCCGCGAACGCCGCTCCGAGCAATCCGAACAGGAGCGGCTCCGAGACGGCCGCCAGGGCCTCGGGGACCGCGTGCCGACGAACGTCCTGCTCGGCCCAGGCGTCCGACAACGCGAGGCCGGTGATGTAGACCGCGAGGAAGCCGCTCCCGTGGAGTGACGCGGTCCCTGCCCCGACGACGATCGCGCCCAACAGGAGCGCGATTCCTTGCAGGCCATCCTCGAGGTGGGGGGTCGCACGGAGGACCCCCAGCAGGATGGCCGCCCCGACGATGCCCCCCACGATCCCGATGCCGAGCTCCTCGATGAGCCGCAGCGCGCCGTCGCCGAACGAAGCGCCCTCGGTTCCAAGGGCCGCGAGAGCGACCACCATGAACGAGATCCCGACCGGGTCATTGAAGCCCGACTCGCCCTCGAGCACCGTACGGGGCCGGCTCGCCGCGCTGCCACCCGAGCGGAGCGTCGCGTACACGGCCGCCGGGTCGGTGGGCGACAGGGCCACGCCGACGAAGATCGCCAGGGACCAGTCCAGGCCGATGAGGTGACCGGCGAGCGCGATGGCGCCAGCGGTCGCCGCGGTGCCCGGAAGGCCCAGAAGCACGATCGGCCGCGCGTCAGCGCGCCACGCGCGGAGGCCGGTCGAGAGACCGCCCTGGAACAGGATCGCGTAGAGCGCGAGGACGCCGATCTCCTGGAAGGGGAGGTCGCGCACGTCGCCGAACGGCGCGATGCCAAGCAGCCCGACGGCGATGCCCGCCGCGAGGAACGCCGCCGGACCCGGCAACCCGATCCGCTCCGCGAGCGGCGCGAGCGCCAGCGCGCCGGCCAGCAGGAGGGCGGCGACGAGCAGCTGGGGGAAGAAGTCGGCGAATGCGTCCATGGGTATTCCGTGCCGACCAGACTTCCCGGCGCACCGACGTCAGTCTATCGGCGTCGCCCCCGATGGCGGCATGCGACGCTGGAGCAGGCGCGCGACGCCGCAGCGCGTCAGCGCATGCGGCCGGGGGGTTCGCGGCCGCTTCCCGTGCACCGTTCGCATCGAACGGGAAGCATTCCAACGGCCGAGCGCTCCCAGATGGCACGCTGCCCCCAGCAGTGCATGCACATCCGCGCGGGCTGCGCCTGCACGCTGATTCGCGGGGGCGTGGTCGTGAACCGGTCCATCTGGTCACCTCCTTGGCGACGATCTGCGTACCGTCAGGGTTGCGCGGCGGGCTGCGGAATCGGCATCGCCCGCTGTCCAGGATGCAACTGGCATCGACTGGCCGAACGTCGGACGAGATGGGCGAATGGAGAGAAATGAAGGCCGCGTTTTGGCTCTGTGGCGGAGGACGCCCCTACCGGGCAGGTCTTACCCACGCCGTCCTCGCCGAACGGCGCGACACGGGTCGCCGACCGGTAGAGCAGGGGGTGCCGAGGCCTCAGACGTCCGTCGCCTCAGCGAGGTCGCCTCCGCGCACCTGCTCCGGCGCCTTGCAGGCCGGCGTGCCGACGCCCGCCCGGCAGCGGCCCGGGGGACGCGCGATGCGGAGGTCGATGAGCTTCGCCTGGTCGGCCTGGCAGATCACGTTCGACGGCGTGAGATCCAGGTGCGGCACCCGGTTGCGGTGCAGGTACGCCAACGCCGGGCACAGTTGCACCCCGAGCGCCCGAGCTCCGCGGTTAAAGTGCGAGCCGACGCTCGCCACGGTCGACCAAGTGCCCCAGCGTCTCACCGGTGAGCGTCTCGAGCACAACCATCGGGTGACGCCCTTCCCGCGTCTCGTAGGCGGGAACGAGGTGCGGATGGGCGAGGCCGGCAAGGGGCCGGCCCTCGGAGGCGGCAGGGGCCGGCCTCGCCCGACGAGGCGCCGCCGCGCGGCGCGGTCGTCCACCCGGTCCGGTCGCAGCACCTTGGCGACGCACCAGCAGTCGCGCTCCGCGCTCCACACGTCATAGGGTCAGAACGTCGCGCGGGCTGTGCACACCTCGCCGTTCGCCCGGCTCGCCCGGAACGTGACCCGGTCGGGTCCGGAGGCGTTGGAGATGAGGCGGCGCACCGTGAACGACCCGCTGGGGGCCTTGGTGACCGCGATCCCCGAGGCGATCGTCCTACCGTTGCGTGCCAGACCCCACTTCCAGAAGACGCCGTTGCGGTTCTGATCGACCTCGAACTCAACTTCGATGCGGCCGTTGTCGGGGCTCAGCTTGACCTTGGCCGTGCTGGCGCCGGTGCATGTGCCGGCGACACGAATGTCCCGGGGGTTCTTCGCGAGCGCTGCGGGCAGCGGCGCCACGAGCCCGACTGCGATAACTGTTGCGATCATTCGAGTTGCCGACTTCATTCGTTCGCTCCTTGTGAGCTGGCAGGTGCTCTGCTCGGACCGAACGCTAGGGCGGCCTCCGACAGGCGCGGGCTAGCGGGTTGCCACCTTGGGCAAACGCACGGTTCGATTTCGGTAAAGACGGAGCGCGTGCCCCGCGCCGGCGTTCGGGCCCGGACGGGCCCGCGGCCGCGCTGACCGGTCCGCCGCGTACGTGCCCGCCGACCAGGCAGGATCCCGCTGTGGCGCTCGCGATCGAGGACTACGCGCTCATCGGTGACTGCCATACGGCGGCGCTGGTCGGGTGCGACGGCAGCATCGATTGGCTGTGCCTGCCGCGCTTCGACTCGCCGGCGATGTTCGCCGCCCTGCTGGGCGAACCGGACAACGGCCGCTGGCTGATCGCCCCGGAAGGCGAGGTCACCGGTCGAAGCCGCTCGTACGTCGGCGACAGCTTCGTTCTGTGCACGCGGTGGGAGACGCCGACGGGGGAGGTGGAGGTGGTCGAACTCATGCCGCTCGGCGACCACCGTGCCGACGTGCTGCGGCGCATCACCGGCGTGCGGGGCACGGTCGCGATGCGCCAGGAGCTCGAGATCCGCTTCGGCTACGGGGCAACGATCCCGTGGATTCGCCGCGTCACAGATCGTGACGGCGAGCCCGCGATCCTGGCGGTCGCCGGACCGAATGCGGTGCTGCTGCGGGGCGGCCCGTTGCCGTCCGCGGTGGACCACCTGCACACCGGCACGTTCGAGGTCGCCACGGGTGACGTCGTCGACATCAGCTTGACCTGGTACCCGTCGCATCGCGAGATCCCGACGCGGATCGACCCGTCGCTCGGACTCGAGCGGACGGTGGCATGGTGGCAGTCCTGGGCCGACCGCGGCCGTTGCCTGGGGCGCTATGGGCCCGCAGTGCGTCGATCGCTGCTCGTGCTGCGTGCGCTCACCCATGCAGAGACCGGCGGCATCGTCGCGGCCGCGACCGCGTCGCTCCCGGAGCAGTTCGGCGGACGGCGTAACTGGGACTACCGCTACTGCTGGCTGCGTGACGCGGCGCTGACCCTCGAGGCGCTCATGGGTCGCGACTACCTCGACGAGGCACGGGAATGGCGGGACTGGCTGCTGCGGACCATCGCCGGCGATCCCGGGGAC
This sequence comes from uncultured Thermoleophilia bacterium, assembly GCA_963706315.1. GTDB lineage: Bacteria > Actinomycetota > Thermoleophilia > Miltoncostaeales > Miltoncostaeaceae > CALMEC01. Next base: position 699,305 of record CAVPMA010000015.1, read on the forward strand.
GTGCAGGTCGTATACGGGATCGCCGGTGAGCGCGACCTTCTTGAGCGCGAGATCCCGCATCTCGCCGGCTACGCCGGCTCGCGGCCCGTGCGGATCGGCAACGGGGCGGTCCGTCAGTACCAGGCTGACGTGCTCGGCAGGGTGATGGTCGCGCTCGAGAACGCCAGGGTCGCCGGCATCCACGAGGACGAGTTCTCCTGGCCCCTGCAGTTGGCGCTGCTCGACTTCATCGAGCGCAACTGGCAGCGGCCGGATCACGGCATTTGGGAGGTGCGCGGGCGGGCGCGACTGTTCACGCATTCGCAGGTGATGATCTGGGCGGCGTTCGACCGCGGAGTGCGCGCCGTCCGGCGGCATGGCCTTCGCGGCCCGGTCGAGCGATGGGAACGCATGCGGGACCTCGTTCGCGAGCGGATCGAGGCCCACGGCTTCGACCGCGAGCGCGGCACCTATACGCAGGTGTTCGGGGCGAGCGGCGTGGACGCCGCGCTGCTGCAGCTCCCACAGGTCGGGTACGTCGCGCCTGACGACCCGCGGATGCTCGGCACCGTCGCGGCGATCGAGCAGGACCTGCTGCGTGACGGGCTGCTCCTGCGCTACGAGACCGAGAGCGGCGTCGACGGTCTGCCGCCGGGGGAGCACCCGTTTCTCGCTTGCTCGTTCTGGCTGGCCGAGCAATACGCGCGCAGCGGGCGCCGCCGCGACGCCAAGCGGCTCATGGACCGGCTCGTTGCCCTGGCGAACGACGTCGGCCTGCTGTCTGAGGAGTACGACGTCGCCGGGGGGCGCCACGCGGGGAACACCCCGCAGGCGCTGTCGCATCTCGCGCTGGTGCAGGCGGCCGACGCGGTTGAGATGGTCCATCACGTGTCCCAATGACTCCCGGAGGTGGGCGTGTCCGACCTTGCCGTCGGTCGCCCTGACGCAGATAATCCGCCGCAGTTCGTGCGATTCGCCACGAATACTCGTCAACACACACAGGAGGGGGAGCGAGATGGCCGAGGAAAGCGTCTACCGCGTCATCGACGTCGTCGGGACGAGTGCGGAGTCGTGGGAGGACGCGACTCGCGTCGCGATCGAGACCGCGTCCGGGAGCCTCCGCGACCTGCGCGTCGCCGAGGTGGTCAAGCTCGATGTCACCATCGACGACGGCAAGGTCGCGCGCTACCGCGCCCGCCTCAACCTGTCGTTCAAGTACGAGAGCTGATCCGGGTCACCCGGGGCCGAGAGCCTGCGCCTGGGGGCGCCGCGCCTCCAGGCGGGCTCGGGGTCTTGCGCACCGCGGTGACTCCCCGCTCGCTACGTGATCGGAGGTGCGAGTGATGGGAACGGTTGAACCACGGCGGGTGCTCGACCCGGAGCAGGCGCACCTCCGGTCGCTTCGTCGTCTCGCAGACTTCCACGGGCAGGAGGTGCTCGAGCTCGGCTGCGGCGACGGGCGCTTGACCGTCGGGATCGCCGGGGATGCGGCGCGGGTCCTCGCGTTCGACTCCGACGATGACGCAGTCGGCAGGGCACGTCGCTCGCTGCCTCCCGAGCTGGCGGAGCGTGTCGAGTACCGGATCGCCTCCGGTCACGAAATCGAGGTCCCGCCGAAGTCGTTCGACATCACCGTGTTCTCGTGGTCGCTCTGATGCGTTGAACCGGAGGACGTCGTGCACGTCCTGGGCAGAATGATCGACGCGACGCGGCCCGGAGGGATCGCCCTCGATCTGCAGGTGATACGGCCGAACCCGCGTGTGGAGGCGGAGGGCAGATCCGTCTGCGAGATGGACGGCACGCCGCTCTTCGTGATGGCCGACGCCGCGGTTGCCGCGGTCGACGCGCTTGTCGCGACGGGGCGCCTCGTGGAGGAGGCGGTCGACGACCACGACGTGCTCAAGCACTACGCCCGAGGCGAGGACCTGATCGCCGACTGGGCTCGGGGCGCCCGCCGGCCCCTCGGAGACGGTCGGGAGCGGATCCTGCGGCTCGACGGCGCCTGCCTCACACGTGAGCGCTGCCGCTTGCGACGCCTCCGGGTGCGCGCGATGTGAGTCGAAACTCGTCGGACCGACGCCCGACCTCGCGCCGGCGGCGCGGCGGGCATACTGCGCCGTGAAGGACCCTCGAGGAGGCTGCGTGACCGATCTCCTTCCCTGGGCGATCACCGGGACGTACCTCGAAGCCTGCAACTGCGAGGCGATCTGTCCATGTCGACGGGTCGGCGGTCTGGCGGGGGGCCGCTCGACGCACGGCGTCTGCCTCGGCGCGCTCTCGTGGGCGGTACGGGACGGTCGGGCGGGTGACGTCGACCTCTCCGGGATGGGCGCGGTGATGGCGACCCGCTACGACGACGACGAGCCGGGCTCGCCGTGGACGTTCTTCCTGTACGTGGACGAACGCGGGGACGAGCGCCAGCGGGAGGCGATGGTCGCGATCCTCACCGGCAAGCTGGGCGGGACGCCGGAGCGGCAGTTCCCGTGGGTGTGGAAGGAGAGTCATCTCCTCGGTTGGCGGGCGACCCGGATCGAGATCGACCACGCTCCGGGTCGTGGCTGGTTCCGGGCCGGTGGAGAGGTGTCGGTGCGGATTCGCGGGCCTGCGGCGGAGCTTCACCAGGTGACCTGCGTCATTCCCGGGCACGACCGCGCGGGGATGGAGCTGTACGCCGACGTGCTCCAAGTCGACGAGGCGCCGCCGCTCGCGTTCGAGTTCCACGGGATGTGCGCCTACGAGAGCACGTTCGCGTACTCGTCGGCGGGCGCGTGAGTCGGGCCGGGCCGACCTCGGTGAGCGCCGGGTTTGCGACTCAGCCGCCACAGCCTCGGCGACGGCCGCGCACATCGGCCGCCTTGGTGGTGGTGGCGGGGTTGCTCGCCGTCGCGCTCGTCACCTGGGTCGTGACGATCGACCGGATGCGCGGCATGGACGCCGGACCGGGCACGGACCTCGGCGGGATGGCGTGGTTCGTCGGGGTCTGGGTGACGATGATGGCGGCGATGATGTTGCCGTCGACTGCGCCGATGGTGCTCGTCGTGCACCGGGTGACCCTGGACCGCACGCGGCGCGCGTCCGAGGCGCTCGTCGCCACGTGGATGTTCATCGTCGGGTACCTCGCGGTGTGGACGGCCTGCGGCCTGGTCGCCTACGGGGCATTCCGGGCGGTGAAGTCCGCTGACCCGGGGTTCCTCGCATGGGATCGCAGCGGACCGCTCGCGGCGGGCATCGCCGTTGCCGCAGCGGGCGTCTACCAGCTCACGCCGCTCAAGCGGATGTGCCTGCGCCACTGCCGCACGCCGCTGCATTTCGTGATGCATCGATGGCGCCGGGGCGGCGCGGGCGCCTTCGCGATGGGGGTCGAGCACGGTGCATGGTGTCTCGGGTGCTGCGCGGGGCTCATGCTCGTGTTGTTCGCCGTCGGCGTGATGAGCATCACGTGGATGGCGGTGGTGGCGGCGCTCATCTTCGCGGAGAAGGTCCTGCCGTTCGGCGCGCGCCTCTCCGGGGCCATCGCGGTCGCCCTCGTCGCGTTCGGGATCTGGATCGCGGTCTCGCCCGGCAGCGTCCCCGGGCTCACCGATCCGGAGATGGCGATGCCGTCCGACCACCCCGGGATGACGATGCCGTCGGACCAGCCGGAAATGGGGATCCCATCGGTTCAGCCAGGGATGGAAATGGCACCGGCGATGCAGCGCTAACGCTGACTTGACGGCGGCTTGACGGCGGTAGTGAAGACTCACCCAACGACGGCGACCGGCCATCCACCGAGGAGGAGTCATGAGCCGGCATGTTGCGGACCTGATAGCGGCAATCGATCGAAAGGACGCGGACGGGATCCGCGCGGCCTACGCGCCCGGCGCCCGGCTGGTCGCGATGACGCCGAACACCTTCCGGGTGCACGAGGGCGTCGACGCGGTCGCCGCGAAGGTGGCGGAGTGGTATACGACCTGGGAGGAGGCGGGCGCGACGTGGGTGGTGCGCCAGGCACACATCCTGACGTCGGGGCCCCAGGGCATCGAGGACCACCGCATGTACTGCCGCGGCCCGCGCGAGGGTCAGCCAGAGCTCGCCGCCGCGTCTGTGGAGGCCGGACGATGAGCGCCGCCGGACCTCTCGCGGGCGTGCGGATCGTCGACCTGACCCACCACCTGGGCGGCCCGCTCGCCACGATGTACCTCGCCCAGCTCGGCGCGGACGTCGTGAAGGTCGAACCGCCGGAGGGCGACCAATGGCGCCGCGTCGACGACGTCGCCGGCGAAAGCCGACAGTTCCATGCGGTCAACCGCGACAAGCGCGGCATCGTGCTCGACCTCAAGGCCGCGGATGATCGCGAGCTGCTCGGCCGCCTCGTCGACGGGGCCGACGTGTTCGTCCACAGCCTCGCGCCGGGGGTCGTGGAGCGGCTCGGGGCGGGCCCCGAGGCTCTGTGTGCCCGTAACCCGCGCCTGGTCTACTGCGCGCTCTCGGCCTTCGGCCCCGGCGGCAGGCGGGGAACGGACGTCGCCCTGCAGAGCGAGTCCGGGCTCGTGGCGGCCAACGGGGGCCGGCCGATCCCCATCCCGGTGCACGACACCCTCGTGCCGTTCATCATGACCACGGGAATCCTCGCGGCGCTGCTCGAGCGCGAGCAGAGCGGCCGTGGGCAGGTGGTCGAGACGTCCCTGCTCGAGGCGGCCGGCGCCGCCGCCGCGCACCGGCTGGTGAGGGATGGCTCCGGTGAGCCGCTCTTCAACCGGTTCGTCGGTGCGTTCTACCGCCCGTACCCGACCGCCGACAGTGCGATCGCGGTGGCCTGCTACGCCCCGCGGCTGCATGCACGGCTCCTCGAGGCAATCGGCTTGGGGCACCTTCTGGACGACCCGCGCTTCGCGGACCTTCCTGCACGAGCCCGCAACTCCGACGCGCTCGCCGAGATCCTCACGGCGCGGCTCGCCGAGGAGACGACCGCCACCTGGCGCGAGCGATTCGACGCCGCGCAGCTTCCGCACGGCCTCGTCTCGGACCGCCCGCTCTCGCTGCTCGACCACCCCGAGGCGCGCGATCTGGGCCTGATCGTGGAGATGGACGATCCGACGCTCGGTCCCGAGCTGGTCGTCGGACCGCCACTGCGGATGTCGCGCACTCCGGCCCGCACCGCACGACCGGCGCCGCGACTCGGCGAGCACACCGCTCAGGTCGTCGAAGAGCTCTCGACGGCGGTCATGTGATGGCGAGCATCCGGGTTGCGTGCATCCAGGCCACGCCGGTCGTGCTGGACGCCGAGGCGACGCTCGACAAGGCTTGCCGGCTCATCGGCGAGGCGGGCGCCGGCGGCGCGAAGCTCATCGTCCTGCCGGAGGTGTTCGTCAGCCTGTACCCCAACTCGGCCTGGGCCTATTCCTGCGCACGGTTCACGTCGGACGCCGCGGAGCTTCACCGGCGAATGTGGGCCGCATCGGTGGACGTCCCCGGCCCGGCGACCGATCGCCTGGGCGCTGCGGCCCGGCGGGCCGCCGCGTGGGTCGCGATCGGCGTCAACGAGCGCGATTCCGGCCGTCCCGGCACGCTCTGGAACACCCTCCTGCTGTTCGCCCCCGATGGCCGGCTCGCCCAACGGCGGCGCAAGCTCATTCCGACGTTGCACGAGCGCATCTTCTGGGGCCAGGGCGACGCCGACGACCTGCACGTCGTGCAGACCGAGTTCGGGCGCGTGGGCGGGCTGATCTGCTGGGAGAACTACATGCCCGAGGCCCGCCTGCGACTGCATCGGGAGGGCGTCGACTTCTACCTGGCCCCGACGGCCGACGACAGCGAGCGCTGGGTGGGCGCGATGCGGGCGTTCGCGTTCGAGGCGGGGGCGTTCCTGATCTCGCCGGTGCAGTACTTGCCGAAGTCGGCGTTCCCGGACGATTTCCCGATGGCCGACGAGCTCGCCTCCTGCCCGGACGAGCTGCTCTCCGGCGCGAGCCTGATCTGCGACCCTTGGGGCAACCTGCTCGCCGGTCCGGTGCGCGGCCGCGAGGAGATCCTGTTCGCCGACTGCGACCCGGGCGCGATCATTGCGGCGCGGCGGGTGCTCGACACCGCCGGTCACTACTCCCGGCCGGAGCTCACCACCGAGATGCCGGCGCCTTGAGCGACGACGGAGACGAGCTCGATGGCGCGGCGACATTCCACGTCAGCGGCAGCGCGTACGACCGGCTGATCGGGCGTTATTCGCCGAGCCTCGCCCACGCATTCGCGGATGCTGCCGGCATTGCGCCCGGCATGCGGGCGCTGGACGTCGGTTGCGGCCCCGGTGCCCTCACGTCTGAGCTCGCCCGGCGGCTGGGCGCGCCGAATGTCGCGGCGGTCGACCCGTCACGGGAGTTCGTCGCGGAGTGCCGCGCCCGCAATCCCGGCGTCGACGTGCGCGAAGCGTCGGCCGAGGCCCTGCCGTACGCGGACGGCTCGTTCGACGCCGTGCTCGCCCAGCTGGTCTTGCACTTCGTCCCGGATCCCGAGGCCGCCGCCTCCCAGATGCGCCGCGTGCTCCGCCGCGGCGGCGTGGCCGCAGCGTGCGTCTGGGATCTCGGCGGCGGGATGCGCGTCCTGCGCGCGTTCTGGGATGCGGCGTGCGCCCTCGATCCAGACGCCCCCGACGAGGCGGCCACGAGGCGCTTCGACCGCGACGGCGAGATCGCCGCCCTCTTCGCGGAGGCCGGGCTGCGTGAGGTCACAAGCGGGGCGCTCGACGTGCGGTCCGGCTACGAGGACTTCGACGATCTGTGGGAGGGGTTCCTCGGCGGCGTCGGCCCCGCCGGTCGATACTGCGCGTCCCTCGACCCGGCCCGGCGGGACGCGCTCAGGGTCGAGCTCGCCGTGAGATTCGGCCACCCGGCGGGCCCGTTCGCGCTCGACGCCCGCGCCTGGTACGCGACGGGACGTCGGTAGCCGCACGGCCGACGGGCCGCCGCCACCTACCCAGGTTGGCGGCGCTCGCCGACCCGCCGGACGAAGTCAGTCAGCTCCCGATCGAACCGGACAGGGTCCTCGAGGAACGGCATGTGGCCCGCGTCTGGGTACCAGGACGGCTCGGCTGTAGCGCACATGTCGAGCACGTGCTCGGCCATGGACGGCAGAATGATCGCGTCGCGTCGCCCATGGGAGACCAGCACCGGCACCGCGAGGTCGGACAGGACGTCGTCGGCGTTGATGGCTCGGGCGATCAGCGCTCCCCTGACCTCGGACGGCACCACCATGTTCCAGCACAGCGCCGTGCTCCAGTCATCGTGGCTGAGCGGACCGGCGGTGCAGGCCTCAAGGAACCGCCGGATGGCCGAGATGCACGCGGTCAGGTCGGGTGCGCAGGCGTCCGGTGCGTTCTCGAGGAATCCCGGGCCGATGTGGTCGAACGTGGGAGGCGTCAACATCACCGCAGCGCCGACGAGGTTGATCCCCCCGATGTCCCGGTCGCCGTACGCACGCACGTAATCGGTCACGATGAACCCGCCGTAGGACCAGCCGACGAGCACCGGGTGCTCCAGACTTAGGGCGTCGATGACCGCTGCGATGTCATCCGCCCAGTGCTGCGGGTCGAGGTACTGCCTGGCGTCTGTCGGCTTCTCGGACATGCCGTGGCCGCGGTTGTCGAGCGTCACGACGCGGAAGTCCTCGGTGAGCCCGCCGGCGACCTGCCGGGACCAGCAGGCGTGACTCTGCGACCAGCCATGCACGAACAGGATCGGAGGCCCTGCCCGGTTTCCCCACTCCCGCACGTGCAGCCGGACCCCTCCGCCACCCCGAACCGTGTGCGTTGCGATCGGCGCCCCGACGTGCGCGTCTCCCCGGGTGAGGGTGCTTGCGCCGTCCATTTGAATCCTCCTTCAGTCGCAGGGCGAGTGCCCCAGCTCGGCACGACGCTATGAAGCGCTGACCCCTCTCGCATCGGTGCCATCACCCACGCTGAGGGCGCACCACTGGCGGCATGCACGCAGGCGCGACCCTGCGGTTACGAGCGCGGCGTCTGCGCCCCGGAGTACCTCGCGGCGGCCGCGGCGCGTCCCGCCTTGCCGGACACCCGCAACTTCGCGTAGATGTTCGAGAGATGTCGCTCCACCGTACGGACGCTGAGGTGCAGCCGGTCGGCGATCCCCTCGTTGGTGAGTCCCGCGGCGACGCACCCGAGCACCTCGAGCTCACGCACGGTGAGCTCATCGATCCCCTGTTCAGCGGCGGCAGCTTCGCTGCCGCTGCCGAGGAAGGCACGGAGCTCCGATACGAAGATCGGCCATGCCGGTTCCTCCGAGAGCAGGATGTGGTTCGCCGAGTCGAGGAGCACCAGTCGCGCACCGGGGATGAGGGCGGCGAGCCGCCGGCCCTCGTCCAGCGGGACGACTTGATCGTCGCGAGCGTGCATGACCAGCGTGTCGGTGGTGACCTGCGGAGCGAACTCGGCCACGTCGATGTTCCCTCGCGCGTCGTACAGGCGCGCGGCGGTCGTGGCGGATGTCGAGCGGCGCTGGAGCTCGTCGTACCAGGCCATCTGCTCGGCGGTGCCGTGCGGGAGGAACAGCATGCTGAACACGTGACGAAACGCGGGGTTCGGATTTCCCCAGCCGGCATTGATCGTCGAGATCAGCGCCTCGTGCAGCAGGCGCTCCTCGGGCCGGCGCAACCTGCGGCCACGGACGAAGCCGCCGTAGAGGACCAGGTGGGTGAGGCGCTCGGGACGACGGGCGGCGTAGACGAGCGCCACGGCGGCCCCTTGCGAGATGCCCAGCAGCGAGAAGCGATCGAGTCCTGCCGCGTCGACGACGCTCTCCAGGTCGGCGACCCATGTGTCGATCGAGAGATCGCCCACGTCGCGGTCCGAGAGCCCGCAGCCCCGCTCGTCGTAGCGAATCAGCGTGTGGCCGTCACCGAGGGCCTCCAGCCAGTGCCGCCACACGGGGCTCTCCCAGTCGAAGTCGAGGTGCGTCAACCAGGTCGCCGTCCGTACGATCGGCGGTCCGCTGCCATGCGAGGCGTACGCCAGGCGCACGCCGTCACGAGCGGTGCAGAAGCGAATCTGACGCTTCACATCCAAAGCATCTCACCGAAGTAAGCGTTGCGGCGCTTCGCGGCCAGGATTTCGGCCGGCATCACCCTCGGGTGGAAGCGGGAATGCCCACCCATCGCCGGATTGGAAGACCCCGAGGAAATGGCCGTGGTGGAAGGCTTGTCGCAGAGGGGGACACCATCTCGGGTGACGCGGCCAACGGACTTCCCGATGGGGCAGTTCGTCAAGCCAACGAAGAGGAACGAGGTGATGACAGACGCAGCCCTCGATGCACTCGGTCCTGTTGACCACGTCATCGACGAGTTCCCGGCGGGAGCGAGCAACTTCACGGGCGAGATGGCGCCAGAGTTGCTCGCGTTGGTCGACGCGGGAGTCATCCGCGTGATCGACGTACCGATCCTCACCAAGAACCGGGACGGAACCGTCAGGCAATCGAGCTCTCGGATGTCGGTGAGCTCGGAGAACTCCAAGCGCTCGAGGCCAAGTTGGCGGGGCTGCTGGCCGTTTGAGTCGCAGATCCTCGGCCAGGTGGACGACGCTCATGCCACCCCAGCCCAGCAGCGCCTCGATCCGGCAACCGGCGAGCTCGGTGCCGACCCGCGGGTCGTCGCTCACTTGCACGTACACATCCTTCGGGGGCTGAGAGGAACGATACGGCGACTCGAAGTCCTTGTAAGGCACCGGTGTTAGAGCGCCGTTTCAGGCACGCAACGTGGTCCGCTCGACTCCTGGGTCGGCGATCGGCGCGGAGGCGTCGTACACCCAGCCGCGCGCCTCTCGTGATGTCGCGGCGCGTGAAGTCGGGAATACCCCCAACCGTCGCCGTTTGGAACCCTGTCGAGGAGTGGCTCTGGCGGACGGACTGTCTTCGCGGGTTGCTCGCCGTTCCCTTGCGGTCCCTCCCCGGATCGCAGTGCACCAGAATTCGTCAAGTCTGGCGTCGGGTACTCTTCCTCCTCCCTGGAGGGGAGCTTGTGGACACACTGCCGGGCGGCACCGTCACCTTCCTGTTCACGGACATCGAGGGCTCGACCCTGCTGCTCAAGCAGCTGGGCCCTGCGTGGGGGGCAACCCTGGACGCCCATCACGAGCTGCTACGAGCGGCGATCGAGGGTGCGGGCGGCAAGAAGGTGAACACCAACGGCGACGCCGTGTTCGCTGTCTTCCCTCGACCTCTCGACGCGATCGCTGCGGCGGCTGCCGCGCAGTGCGCACTCGCCGGGACGGACTGGCCGGAGGGGGTCCGCCTGCGGGTACGGATGGGCCTCCATACCGGTGAGGCAGAGCGGGCCGGTCAGGACTACACGGGGCTCGATGTGCATCGGGCCGCACGCATCTCCGCGGCTGCGCACGGCGGCCAGGTGCTGATCTCGTCGACCACCCACCTGCTGACAGAGCAGGTGCTTCCCGAGGGCATCCGGCTACGCGAACTGGGCGAGCACCGGCTCAAGGATCTCGCACGGCCGGAGCGCCTGTATCAGCTGTGCATCGACGGGCTGCCCGCCGAGTTCCCGCCGCCCCGCACGCTCGACGCGTGGCGTGACGCCCTTCCCGCACAGCCGACCACCTTCATCGGGCGCGAGCGGGAGGTGACTGAGGTGCAGTCCCTGCTGGAGCGAACGCGTCTCCTCACGCTTACCGGGCCGGGTGGCATTGGCAAGACCCGCCTCGCCCTGCGGGTCGCCGCCCGGTCGGCCGAGTCGTACCGGGACCGGGCGGTGTTCGTGGCACTTTCCGCACTCGAAGATCCGTCGCTGGTGGCGTCGACGGTTGCTGCCGCAGTCGGCGTGCAAGAAGAGGCCGGCCGGCCGATCCTCGCGAGCCTGACAGAGCGCCTTGCCGGCATGGAGGCTTTGCTCGTCCTCGACAACTTCGAGCAGCTTCTGCCGGCGGCGCCGATCGTCGGCACGTTGGTGGCTGCTGGCCCCCGTGTGACGGTGCTCGTGACGAGCCGCGCGCCCCTACGCCTGGCCGGCGAGCAGGAGTACCAGGTGAAACCTCTGGCCCTGCCCGACCCATTGGTCGTCGCGACCCCGGAGGAACTCACCGAGAGCGAGGCGGTGGCGCTCTTCGTGGAGCGTGCGCGGGCGATCGATCCCGACTTCGCGCTCGGGCACGAGAACGCCGCCGACGTCGCCGCCATCTGCGCCGCCCTCGACGGCCTGCCGCTCGCCATCGAGCTCGCGGCAGCCCGCGTCCGGCTGCTCTCTCCTCACGCGATCCTGGAACTGCTGGGCAGGTGTCTATCCCTGCTCACAGGCGGCCCGCATGACCGTCCGGAGCGCCAGCGCACACTGCGGGGCGCCATCCAGTGGAGCTATGACCTTCTCGATCCCGACGGCCAGGCGATGCTCCGTCGGCTCTCGGCATTCGCCGGCGGATGGAGCCTCGGGGCCGCCGAGGCGGTCTGCTCCGAGACCGGCGCAGGAGGACTCGACACGCTTGAGACCCTCGATGTCCTGGTCCAGCACAGCCTCGTCCGACGGGAGGATGGCGCTCTCGAGCCGCGCTTCCGGATGCTCCAGACCATCCGCGAGTTCGGGCTCGAGCGGCTCGCCGAGAGCGGCGAGGAACCGGAGATCCGAGAGCGGCACGCCCGGTTCTTTCTGAAGGTGGCCGAGGAGGTCGCGGGAGAGCTAACCGGACCTGGGCAGGCGGTCTCGCTCGACCGGCTCGCGTCCGATCACGACAACTTCCGCGCGGCGCTGCGGTGGTCAGTCGACGCCGATCGGGCGGAAACCGGGTTGCTCATCGCGGCTGCGATCTGGCGCTTCTGGCAGCTGCGCGATCATCTGGCCGAGGGCGAGGCGCGTCTCATCGAGCTCCTTGCAGTTCCGTCGGTCGCCGTCGCGGAGGCCGCCCGCGCCGCCGGAGCCAACGCGCTCGCGAGCGTCGTATACTGGCGGGGGGACTACCCAACCGCGCGCGACCGCTACGAGGACGCGCTGGCGCTGTACGTCACGCTCGGCGACGAAGCCGGGGCGGCGGACGTGCGAGCCAGCCTGGGGTGGGTCGCGGCGGCGACGGGCGACTGGGCGAGGGCCCGACGTCGCTTCAGTGAGGCAGCCGACGGGGCGCGGGCGCGGGGCGATCGGACCAGCCTGGGCTTCGCGCTCCACGGTCTGGGCATGAGCGCGCTTCGCGATGGGGACCGCCCTGCCGCGCGAGTCGCGCTGGAGGAGGCCGTCGACCTCCTCCGAGCGTCAGGCGACAGGTTCGGACTGGCCAACGCCCTCTACGACTACGGTCGAGTCCTTGTGGCCGAGGGTGAATGTGATCGGGGCCGGGCGTCGCTCCTCGATGCGCTGTACCTCCACGCATCGGCCGGTGACATGTCTGGGGTCGCGTTTGTGCTCGATGCGCTGTCGGGCCTCGCCGTCGATGAGGATCGCCCTCGGCGCGCGGTGCGGCTGGCCGCGGCCGCGGACGCCATGCGCGAGGCACTTGGGGTCCGGGCCCCCTCATCGATCATCGGCGACTGGGATGCCCGGGCGGCGGTGCGAGCCAATCTCCGGGAAGATGCAGTGGCGGCCGCTTGGGCCGAGGGCCGCGAGATGAGCTTAGAGCGGGTGTTGACCTACGTTGAGGGAGGGGATGATGGCTGACGAGAACCAACGGGCCGTGGAGCGGCTCATCGACGGACTCAACCGACGTGACATATCGGTTATGGACGAGGTGTTCCACGACGACGCGATCATGGATTGGCCGCAGTCGGGGGAGCGGATTCGGGGCGCTGAACGCCGGCGCGGGGTCTATGGGCGCTTCGAGACCCTGCCGACGATCACTCCGCGCCGGCTGCTTGTGGAGGGCGATCTCTGCGTGGCCGAGGCGAGGCTCGACTACGGCGGCGTCGAGTACGACTGCGTGTTCATCTTCGAGATGCGCGAGGGGCGCATCGCCCGGGAGACCGCCTACTGGGCGCAGCCCTTCGAGCCGCCGGAGTGGCGGGCTGATCTCGTGGAGCGCATGTAGGCGTCAGCCGGGCGTCCCCCCGCCCTCTCGGTTGAGGTGCTCGTGCACTTGTGCGACCACCACCGCGCCGTCGCCCACGGCTGAGGCCACGCGCTTGACGGAGCCATGGCGGACGTCCCCCACCGCGAAGCAGCCGGGCAGGCTGCTCTCAAGCGGCAGGGGGGGCCGTGTGAGCGGCCAGCGCGGGCCGGCCTCGCTGACCTCGAGATCGGCGCCCGTGAACACGAACCCCCAGTGGTCGCGCGCCACCGAATCCGGCAGCCAGTCGGTGTGCGGCTTCGCTCCCACGAGCACGAACAGCGCGGCTGCGTCCACGGTCCGGCGCGATCCGGTTCCCCGGTCGGCCAGCACGAGCCGCTCGAGCCTGCCCTCGCCGCCACCGCCGACAACCTCGGTCGCGAACGAGACGTCGATGTTGGGAGCCGCATCGATCTCGTCGATCAGGTAGCGCGACATGCTCTGCGCAAGCGAGTCGCCGCGCACGAGGACCGTGACCTGCGCCGCATGCCGGGAGAGGTGCATCGCCGCCTGGCCGGCCGAGTTGCCTCCGCCGACGACGTAGACCCGCTCGCCGGCGAGGGCCGGCGCCTCGGCGACCGAGGCGCCGTAGAACACACCGGTGCCGCTCAATTCCTCGAGCTCCGGGATGCCCAGCCGCCGATAGGCAACGCCGCTCGCAACCACGACGACCCGGGCGGTGACCTCGTCGCCGCCCGAAAGCGCAACCCGGAACCCGTCCCCGGCTGCCCGTAGGGAGGCGACTTCACGCATCATCAGGAAGTCCACTCCGAATACCCAAGCCTGTTGGTAGGCGCGCATGGTGAGCTCGGCGCCGCTCACGCCTCGGGCGAAGCCCAGGTAGTTTCGGATCAGCGAGCTGCTCCCTGCCTGCCCGCCGATCGTCTCTCGCTCGACGACGAGCGTCCGGAGCCCCTCCGAGCCTGAGTAGACGGCCGCGGCGAGTCCGGCCGGTCCGGCGCCCACGATCACGAGGTCGAAGTCGTTCCGGGCCAGCCGCGTCGGCAGGCCGCATGCCTCGGCCACCTGCTCGTTGGTGGGGTCGGCCACCGCGCGTCCGTCGAGGCCGACGATCAACGGCAGCGCGGCGTCGGGAGGCAGGCTCTCCACGATGGCCCGTCCCTCCTCGGTGTCGGCGAGATGGAATGCATGCGGGATGCCGTTGCGCGCGAGCAGGCTCCTCACCTCGCTGGTGCGCGGCGAGTGGCGCTGCCCAACCACGGTGATCGGCCCGCCACCTGAGGGTCGTCCGCGCGACCATTCGTGAACGAGTTCGGCCACGGTGCGATGGAAGAGCTCGTCCGGCGAGCGCCACGGCTTCAGTACGTAGTAGTCGATGTGCCCGAGCGCCATCGCCCGAAGTACGGCGTCGGCCGTGGACCGGTGGGCCCAGTCCCCCCACCGGATGAGGAGGCCGCGCTTTGCCTCGCGGTGCACATCTCCCACGTGGGCCAAAAGGTCGGTGCCGCTGGTCCCTGGTAGCCACTGGTCGGCGAGGACCACTGCGACCTCGGCCCCCTCGGCCCGCAGGTCCTCGAGCGTGGCCAAGGCGGCCTCGCCGGAGGCGGCACACACGATCCGGTAGTCGGCCCCGAAGCGGCGCGTCAGTTCGGCGTCGATCCGGGAGAGGGAATCCGGCTCGTCGTCGACGGCGAGAATGACCGGTCGCGGCGAGGGCTTGTGGTCGGCTCTAACCACGTTTGAAGCATGCTACTTGGCGAGCACTCCAGGCTGACACCGGCCCGGGAGGTGTCGCGGGAAGCTGGCCGGTATCCTGCGAGGCCCGAGCAAGGCCATCCGATGACCGACGCCCAAGTTGCATCGCTGAGCCGAGAGGACCAGGGCCCTTCTCGCAGGCGTGATTGCTGCAGCCGCAGGACAAGACCCGCTTGTCATCACGATCGACGACGTCCACTGGCTGGACTCGGCATCGTGGGGGCTGGCGCTGCAAGTCAGCCGCGACCTGCCGGGGGCACTCCTCGTCATGGCTGCCCGGCCGCTGGGAGAGGCGACCGCCCATCGCCGCGAGGTTCTCGAAGGCGTGACCCATGTCGTGGTCGACAGGCTGTCATCCGAGGAGACGCTGCAATTGATCTGCCGCAGCCTCGAAGTCGACAGCCTCCCCAACGAGGTGAGCGAGCTGATTATGCGGCGAGCGGAGGGTCATCCTTTCTTCAGCGAGGAGCTCGCCTTCTCCCTCCGAGACTCGGGCGTGATCGTGGTCGAGGACGGCTCGGGCCGGCTCGCCGCGCCGGACGACACACTCGAGCGACTCGCGGTTCCCGATACGGTTCAAGGCGTCATCACAAGCCGGGTCGATCATCTCGACGCCCGCCAGCAGCTCCTGCTCAAGGTTGCCAGCGTTCTCGGACCTTCATTCGATCTGGACCTCGTGCGGGACGTGTTCCCGGTGGATGCCGAGCGCGAGCGCATTGCCGGGGACCTGAGGGAACTCGAAGAACGCGGCCTGCTGAATGCGGCTGAGCCGGCGTCGCGCTCCTCGTACACGTTCCGTCACGCCATCACGCGAGAGGTCGTCTACGGGTCGATGCTCTACGCGCAGCGCCGCCAGCTCCATCGAGCGGCAGCCTCCCGGCTCGAGAACCGCTACGAGGACCTCGAGCCGCTCGACGAGCTCCTCGCCCATCACTGGCTGCGAGCCGCAGGAGAGGGGAGCGATGACATCGAGGCACTCCGAAAG
Source organism: uncultured Thermoleophilia bacterium (assembly GCA_963706315.1). GTDB lineage: Bacteria > Actinomycetota > Thermoleophilia > Miltoncostaeales > Miltoncostaeaceae > CALMEC01. Next base: position 714,997 of record CAVPMA010000015.1, read on the forward strand.
GCCGAGTTCCACCTCACCCGCTCTGGAACCGCCGCTGTTCGCCAGGGAGCATTCGTTGAGGCCGAAGCCTTTCTGAGCCAGGCGCTCTCGTGCCATGGGCGACTCCCCGAAAGCGACCGCTCGCACCAGCGGGAGCTGGGAATCCTCAAGCCCCTCGGAACCGCGACGTTTGCGACCCACGGGTTCGGATCGGCCGACGCCAGCCGGATCTACGAGCGGACGTTCGAACTCGCGCGTGGGCGGGTCACCGGTTCGGATCTCTTCCCGATCCTCTGGGGCCTCTGGATCACGACGCATTTCTCGTCGGCCGCGGAGCGCGCAATCGAGCTTGGGGAACAGCTCATGCAGATCGCCGAGGAGGAGGACAACGACGAGTTCCGCATGCAGGCTCATCACGCACTGTGGACGACCCTCATCCTGATCCCGGACTACGGCCGAGCTCGCGGCCACCTCGAAGCGGGCGCTCGCCTGTATCGGCCCGAATGGCATGAGCGGCACTGCGCCGAGTTCGGAGGCCACGATCCCGGCTCGTGCGCTCAGCGAGCGACTGCCCTGACCGGATGGACCACCGGCAGCGTCGACCAGGCCGTCGCGGCAGGCCGGGAGGCCGTCAAGTTGGCCCAGGACCACGATTACTCGAAGCTCAACGCAATGCTCGCGCTGGCGTTCGTGCACCGCCAGCGGGGGGATCTCGAGGCGGTCACCCGCGAGACCGACGCGATCGTGGCCCTGGCGAGGGATCGCCGCCTGCTCGGGCCGGTCGACTGGGCGACGATCCTCAACGCGTGGGCTCGTGGCAGGCGGGGAGAGCTGAACGACGCGATTGCAGTGATCGAGCGCTCAGCGGACCGGCTCGGAATGAAGGACGCCGGATACCTGGCGATGCTCGTGGAGCTCTACCTCCTCGACGGCCGAGTCGACGACGGGCTGCGGTTGGTGGGCGAACTCCTCGAGGTCGTCGAGCGCAAGAATGAGCGAAGCTACGAGCCGGAGCTGCGTCGGCTTCGCGGCGAGCTGCTCCTCCGGGAAGGGGAGGGGGACGGTGCGGCCGACGAGGAGGCGGAGCGGTGCTTCCGACGTGCGCTCGGCCTTGCCGGCGAACAGGGTGCGCTTTCCTTCTCACTGCGGGCGAGCCTCTCCATTGCGAGGCTCCTGTCGGGCACGGACCGCTCCGCGGAGGGCGTCGCCCTTCTGAGCGCGACATACGGCCGGTTCTCGGAGGGCTTCAGCACGCAGGACCTCGTCGACAGCCAGGAGTTCCTCGAACGGTACGGTTGAGCTCCCCCGCTCCCCGGGGTCGCGCCTGCCGGGACCCGGGCGGACGTCCTTGGCTTTCCTCTGGAGGCCGGGGTGGGGTTCCGATGGATACCGGGATACCCCCAACGGGATTCGAACCCGTGCTGCCGGCGTGAAAGGCCGGTGTCCTAGGCCGCTAGACGATGGGGGCGCTCGGCGCCGCGGCGCCGCCCGGATGATAGACGTCCGGCGGAATCCGCTCCGACCGCTACCATCCGCCGCCGTGACTACCCGAGCCGATCTCCGCAACGTCGCCATCGTCGCCCATGTCGACCACGGCAAGACCACCCTCGTCGACGCCATGCTTTGGCAGTCCGGCGCGTTCCGGGCCAACGAGCAGGTCAACGAGCGCGTCATGGACTCCATGGACCTGGAGCGCGAGAAGGGCATCACGATCCTCGCGAAGAACACCGCCGTCCGGCACAACGGGATCAAGATCAACATCGTCGACACCCCCGGGCACGCCGACTTCGGCGGGGAGGTGGAGCGCGGCCTGCACATGGTCGACGGCGTCCTGCTGCTCGTCGACGCGAGCGAAGGTCCGCTGCCGCAGACCCGGTTCGTGCTGCGAAAGGCGCTCGAGGCGCGGCTCCCCGTCGTGCTCGTCGTGAACAAGGTCGACCGGCCCGACGCCCGCATCGGCCAGGTCGTCGACGAGGTGTACGAGCTCTTCCTCGACCTCGACGCCGACGAGACCCAGATCGAATTCCCGATCGTCTACTGCAACGCCAGGGCCGGCCGGGCGTCGCTCACGCCCGACGAGCAGGGCACCGACCTCGAGCCGCTGTTCGCCACGCTCGCCGAGCACATCCCAGCGCCCACCTATACCGAGGGCGCGCCGCTGCAGGCCCTGGTCACCAACCTCGCCGCGTCGAAGTACGTCGGGCGCCTCGCGATCTGCCGCGTGCACGAGGGCACGATCGCACGCGGGGGGACCGTCGCCTGGTGCCGGCGCGACGGCAGCATCGAACGGGTCAAGGTGAGCGAGCTGTACGTCACCGAGGAGCTCGAGCGCGTGCAGGTCGACGAGGCGGGGCCGGGCGAGATCATCGAGGTGGCGGGCCTGCCGGAGGTGACCATCGGCGAGACGCTCGCCGACCCGGAGACGCCGGTGCCGCTGCCGGTCATCGCCGTCGACGAGCCCAGCCTGTCGATCACCATCGGCATCAACACCTCCCCGCTGGCCGGTCGCGACGGCACGAAGCTCACCGCCCGCAACGTGCAGGAGCGACTGGAGCAGGAACTGGTGGGCAACGTCGCGCTGCGCGTCCTTCCCACCGCCCGCCCCGACACCTGGGAGGTGCAGGGCCGCGGCGAGCTGCAGCTGGCGGTGCTCGTGGAGACCATGCGCCGCGAGGGCTTCGAACTGACGGTCGGCAAGCCGCAGGTCCTGACCCGCGACATCGACGGGACCATCCACGAACCGGTCGAGCTCGTCTCGATCGACGTGCCCGAGGATCTCCTCGGGTGTCGTCACCCAGCTCCTCGCCTTGCGCAAGGGACAGCTCAAGGAGATCGTGAACCACGGCACCGGCTGGGTGCGGATGGAGTACCTGGTCCCAGCGCGCGGCCTCGTCGGGTTCCGCACCGAGTTCCTCACCGAGACCCGCGGGACCGGCCTGCTGCACCACGTCTTCGACCGGTGGGCGCCGTGGTTCGGCGAGATCCGGACCCGCCCTCGGGGAAGCCTGGTGGCCGACCGCACGGGCGTCACCACCACGTTCGCCCTGTTCAGCCTGCAGGAGCGCGGGACGCTCTTCGTCGGGCCGGGGGAGGATGTCTACGAGGGCGCGATCATCGGTGAGAACGGCCGGGGCGACGATCTCGACGTCAACCCCACCAAGGAGAAGAAGCTCACGAACATCCGCTCCTCCACCGCCGAGGAGCTCGTGCGGCTCGTGCCGCCCCGGCTCATGTCGCTCGACCAGGCCATGGAGTTCGTGCGCGACGACGAGTGCGTCGAAGTCACCCCCGAGCGGGTGCGGCTGCGGAAGGTCGAGCTCGTGGCCCACGCACGGGCCAAGCTCGCGAAGCGGGGCGCGCCGACACCGGCGTAGCCCCGACGCCGGTCACGCCTGGCGGGCCGTCAGGCGGCGGGACGGACGAACAGGCCTTCGGCCGCGGAGTCGCTGATCGCGCGCTCCGCACCTTCGACGCGCACCTTGATCTGGTGGGCGGCGCGACGGTAGTCGAGCACCTCCACCCGCTTGCCCGGGACGAACCCCTCGTCGTAGAACCAGTTGAGGAGGTCCCCATCGTGCTCCGCGAGCCGCACGACGTCCACGGTCACGCCGGGCTCGACATCCGACAGGGGCAGGAGCTCACGGTTCTCGATCTGTTCGGTCGCCGTGTCGATCGGCCAGCCGTGGGGGCAGCGGTCGGGGTGGCCGAGCCGCTCGCTCATGCGCTCCACCATGTCGTCGGTAAACGCCTCGCCGATCTCGTCGGCATGCACGTGGGACTCGGCCGGGCTGTAGCCCATGAAGTCGGTGAGGAACCGCTCCACCAGCCGGTGCTTGCGCACGACCCGCTGTGCCCGCTCCACGCCGGCCTCCGTGAGGATGGCCTCCTTGTGCTCACCGCGGTGCACGAGATCATCGGCCTCGAGCCGCTTGAGCATCTCGCCGGCGGACGCCCGCGACACGCCGAGCATGTTCGCCACGCGCGATGCGATGGCGGCGGAATCGGTGGCCGGCGCGTACTCCCCGATCGGGAACGCCAGGAAGTAGATCGTCTCGAGGTACTCGTCGACGGAGTGGCTCTGATGGTGCGCCATTGCCACTGACGCTAGCAGGACCGGTACCCGGTCGGCGATCGATGCGACCCGCCGGCGAGGGTGACGGGCCGTCCCGCGACGGGGGCCTCGCGGGACGGCCGACAGATCACTCAGGCCAGGCGCGCATCGACCGACAGCTCGACATTGCCCTTGAGCGCCTGCGAGACGGGGCAGCCGTCCTTCGCCGCGTTCGCCGCCGCGACGAAGCCCGCCTCGTCGACGCCGGGTACCCGGCCGACGACCGTCAGGACCGAGCGGGTGATGCCCGTGCCGGGCACGAAGGTCACCGTTGCGCTCGCCTTCAGCTCGTCCGGCGGCGTCCCCGCCTCGGCGAGGCCGTGCGACAGCGCCATGCAGTAGCAGGCGGCGTGGGCCGCGGCGATGAGCTCCTCGGGGCTGGTGCGTCCGTTGGGCTCCTCCGACCGCGATGCCCAGCTCACGTCGAGCGGCCCGAACGCACCGCTGGTGACCGAGTCGATTGTCCCCGCGCCGTGGAGCAGGTCCCCGTTCCAGGTGGCCGCGGCATGCCGGTCAGTTGCCATGATCCGTCCTCCAGTCTCGTGGGCCGCGTCGTCGTGGGCCGGCGCGCGGCGTGGGTCGAAGGGTACCCGCGTCGCTCAGGGGTGAGCAATCGGGAACGGGTTGGTCACGGGCCGGGCCGGACGCCCCGCGCACGGGAATGACCCGCTCGCGGATGGCGTGGCGCAGCCGCGCGGAGGCGTTCGAGCTCCTGCCGCTCGTCCGGTTGCAAGGCGCTGCCGACGTGCTGCGTCTCCACCTCGCGGAGGCTCTCGCGGTTCCGTTCCGCGAGCTCCTTCCCGGCTGGGGTCAGGCGACGGGGGCGGCGTCGACGGGCTCGACCTTCGTGAGGATGTGCGCCCTGACGGCAACCACCACGGCGGTCGTCCGGGGCGCCGCCGGGTCGAACTCCGCGACCCCGGTGATCGTTCGCACGGGCACGATCTGCTGGACGCTCGAGATCACGAAGGCGCCGTCGGCGTCCGCGAGGCGCTCGACCGTCATCTCGCGCTCGGCCGTCGCGACCGCCTCGATCACGACCCTGCGCGTGATCGAGTCGAGCACGCCGGCGTCGAGCGGGGGGAATACGAGCGTGTCACCTTCGAGCCACGCGAATGACCAGATGGGGCCCTCCAGGATCACCCGGTCGTCGGCCCGGTAGAGGAGTGCGTCGTCAGCGCCGCCTTCCCTCGCGATGCGCTGCGCGCGCATGTTGGCCGCGTAGGAGAGCGTCTTGACGCCGACCAGGAGCGGCGTGACCCGGTGCGCGACCGGCATGAGGTCGAGCGAGGCGCGCGGTGCGGGGAGCGGCTCTTCCCGCCAGATGCGCTGCCCGCCGCGCGTGATGATGAGTCGCACGGCGCAGTCCGGGGCAACGGTCGCCTCGCAGAACACCGCCATCTCGGCTCGAAGCTGCTCCACGTCGACGGGGATCCCGCTGCCGTCGCCCGAGCGCGCGAGCCGCTCGAGGTGTGCCTCCGGTGTGCGGGGCCTGCGGCCGTACATGCGCATTCCCTCGAAGATGCCGTCGCCGCGGACGAGTCCGTCGTCCAGCGCAACGCGGACGGGCGCCCCGGGGGGCACGAGCGCACCATCGATCATGATTGCCAGCGGATTTCCGTTCGTGGTCATAGAATGACGGTAGCAAGGGCCCGTCCGTCCACCCAGCAACCGCCATTACAGCCCACACCGCCCGTCAGGACAGGATGTTGACCGCCCGGGCGGTGACGAGCACCACGATCAGCAGCGACGCGAACGACTGCGCCGCCATCAGCACCTTGGCTCGGGCCGTGAGCGGCATCGTGTCGGTCGGGCTGAACGCGGTGCCGTTCGTGAACGAGGTGTAGAGGTAGTCGACGAACCGGGGCGACCAGTCCGGCCCGGCGACGTCCTCCTTCACGTCCATCTGCGGGAACAGGAAGTCGGGCAGCCCGCCGGCGCGGGCCGCGCGCAGGTGCGGTCCGCCCCGGTCGAGCTCCCAATAGCAGAGGCCGAGCGCGATGACGTTCTCGATCCAGACCACCAGGGCGGCGCGCAGGAGCGGCAAGCCGGTGACCGCGGGCCGGTCGAGCACCGGCCACTGGAGGAGCCCGTCGACGAGCAGGCAGAGGGTGATGAGGTTGCCGATCGCGACGAGCAGGATCAGCCCGATCGCCGCGAGACGCAGCCAGCGGGCCTCATCCTCCGCGCGGTACCGCGAGTACGACGTCAGCACGACGAGCGGGACCGCCACGAGTATCGGGGCGAGGTAGTTGGGGCCGAGCGTAAACGACTCCGGCAGCCACAGGTAGATCGCGGCGCCGGCGAGCACCGCCAGCGATGCCGGCCAGCGCGGTTCCCTGCGTGACTCGACGAGGGCGGAGCGCACGCGTCTACGCTACCTCGGACGCTCGGCGTCCTCGCTCCCGGTCCCGAACTCGCGCTCCACCTCGTCGAGCCAGTCCTCGTGCGCCTTGACGATCCGCCGTGCCAGTCGATGGTTGAGCCGCAGGTAGCGCTCACGGTGCGGGATCTGGTCGGCGACCGCCTCGGCGGTGTCGATCTGGGCGTTCAGGTCGGCGATCTCCCCGCGCAGGCTTGCAAGGCTGGCGACCACGGCCTCCTCGCCGACGAGGTCGGCTGCGAGCAGGCGCCACGCCGGCTCGAGCTGGAGCCGCGAGAACCCCGACGGCTCGCTCATCCAGACGGCGAGCGCGTCACGGCCCTTGCGCGTCAGGGAGTAGTGCGTGCGCTCACGGGTCTTGCCTGGCTTCTTCTGCGACGACAGGTACCCCAGCTGCGCGAGACGCTTCGGTTCCGCATACCACTGGCTGTCGGCGAAGGTGATGTAGACGCGCCCCTGGCGCGCCATCCGCATGAGGTCGTGCGGTCCGGCGCCGTCGCGACCGACCAGCACGAGGACCACATACGAGAACGGCGTCAGTTCGGATCTTGACATAGCTCTGATTCGGAGTTATAGATAGAAACTCTGTTTCGGAGTCTACTGATCTGGAGGCATCCATGTCCGCCACCACCGTGATGACCGAACGACGCTGGTTCCTCGACACGCTCGTCGTGATCCGCGTCTCCCATGACACCGGCGACGACGGCATCAGCGTCATCGAGTCGTTCGCGCCGTACGGGGACTCGCCCCCGCTCCACGTCCACCGCAACGAGGACGAGCTCTTCCACCTTCTCGACGGCACCATGCGGTTCCACGTCGGGGACGACGAGCTCGTGGCCGATGCGGGCGACGTCTTTCTCGCGCCGAAGGGCATCCCGCACACGTACCGGGTCGAGTCGGTCGAGGGCGCGCGCTGGGTGGTCACGACGACCGGCGGCGACTTCGAGGCGATGGTTCGCGCGGCCAGCCGTCCCGCCGATCGCCACGCGCTGCCCGAGCCCAACGGCCCGCCCACGCCCGACCAGCAGGCCGCGCTCGCGGCCGTCTGCCAGGCGAACGGCATCGACCTGGTCGGCCCGCCGCTGCATTAGACTTCCCGCGCCCCAGCCCCGCGCCCGCAAGCGTGCGGGCGCACCGGGCCCGCTCAGCCCGGCCGGCGGGACACGACCGCGAGCACCTCCGCCGGCAGCGCGATGCCGTCGCCGTCGTCGCTCACGACCTCAACGACCCGCCCGGTCATCTCGTCCCAGGCGGATGCCCGAGCCGCTTCGTCAAGCCGATTCTGGAACAGCCCGGCCAGCGGACCCGCGAGGATCGCGCCGGAGACGGCCTCCTGGACGTCCGCGTAGCGCATCGGGGCGTCCAGCGTCACGGACGTCTCCACCTCGAGGCCGGCCTGGTCGAGCATCCGCGCCAGCACCCCGGGTAGGCCGTAGAAGAACATCATCGGGCACACCGATGAGTAGTAGCCGGCGCGTGACTCGACGATGTCGATGACCGGCGACCACCACACGCGGTCGTGCCGGCCCCACACGAGCGTGAGCATCCGTCCCCCGGGCCGCAGCACCCGGGCCATGTGCCCGACCGCCGCGAGAGCGTCGTAGCAGTACATGAGGGTGAAGCTCGAGGTGACGATGTCGAACGCCCCGTCCGGGCGCGACAGGCGCTCCGCGTCGTCCTCGTCGAACGTCAGCCGCGCCACGTCCGGCCAGCGTTCCCTCGCGCGTTCGACCATCGCCGGCGAGAAGTCGACGCCGATCACGGTGCCGCTCCCGATCCGGCCGGCGAGGGCCACCGACGTGTGGCCCGGCCCGCAGCCGATGTCCAGGGCGACCGCTGTGTCCGGGGGATCGAGCAGGTCCAGGCCGCGCTCGGTGTACGCCGTCGTCCGCTCTGCCCACAGCTCGTCGTAGGTGGTCGCCACGCGGCCCCATGCATTGCGCATCCCAGTCTTCTCGGCGGGTTCGATCATTGGGGCTCCGGTTCGGTGGGACTGTGTCGATAGCGAACCACATTGCGCCGTGGCTGTCACGCGCCCGGGATTCCCCGAACACCGGGGCGGGGTTTCCCGGATGGCGGCCTGTCCGCGTCGTCGCGAGACTCGAAGCGACGCCGCGTTCGACGACCGAGGAGACACCATGAGCGTCATGCACGAACCCGCACAGGCCGACGCGGCCGCGGCACCGGCCGCGACACCGGGGTCGCCGCTCGACGTCGTCCGCGCCTTCTCCGTGATCCTGGCGGCTCCCCTCCTGATCAGCGGCGTGGTGATCGCGGCGATCGCCCGGCTCGCGGGCGCTGCGGTGCGCCGTCGCCGCCCGCCCGCCTCAGCGGTGATGACGGGCGTCGCGCTGGCCGCATTCGCCTGGCGGGTGCGACCGTGGATGCTCGCCTGGGGCAGCACCCCCGAGGAGCGCGCGCGGACGCTGCCGGGCGACGAGTTCGCGCCGGGCGCGCCCGGTCGGTCCACCCGGGCGGTGACGATCGAGGCCCCCGCGACGTCGGTGTGGCCCTGGGTCGCCCAGCTCGGCCAGGACCGCGGTGGGTTCTACAGCTACTCGTGGCTCGAGAACCTGGCCGGCTGCAGGATGACGAACGCCGATCGCGTCCACCCGGAGTGGCAGCACCGAGCCGTCGGCGACACGGTGCTGCTGCACCCGGCGAACGGCCTCAGGGTCACCCGGTTCGAGCCGGGCCGCGTCCTGGCCCTGGAAGGCTGGGGCGCCTTCGTCGTCGAGCCTGACGGCCCCGGCCGTACGCGGCTGCTCGCCCGCGCCCACTCCCAGCGCGGGCTGGCGCCACGGCTCATGACCCTGCTGATCGAAGTGCCGCATTTCGTCATGGAGCGGCGGATGCTGCTCGGCATCAAGGAGCGCGCCGAGCGCGCCATCCGGAGTCGGTAGTCGCCCGCAGCCCGCCTCCGTGCGAGGCGCCGGGGCGCGCGGGCGGCCGCGGCTCGATGCTCGCCGCCTCGGCGTTCCTCGCGAACGGCTTGGAGGCGGAGTCGATCCGCCAGGTCGTTCACGATGCGGTCGCCGCGAACCGCACCTTCAACCGCCTGATCCAGGGCTTCATTGGGCTCGGCACTCATCGTCGGCGTCGCCGCCCTCGGGGTGATCAGCGCGCGGTCCGTCGTGGAGCGCCGGCAGCAGATCGGCATGCTGCGGGCGATCGGCTTCCGCCGGAGCATGGTGCGCGACGCGTTCCTGCTCGAATCGTCGCTCGTGGCGGTCACGGCAATCGTGGTCGGCACCGGCCTCGGCGTCCTACTCGCGAAGAACATCATCGACGACTCCCGCTCGCAGCCGAGCTGGGAGAACCTCGAGATGGTCGTGCCGTGGCGCAATCTCACCGTGATCTTCCTCACGGTCTACGTGGTCGCGCTCCTCGCGACGCTCGCGCCCGCCCGGCGGGCGGCACGGATCGAGCCGGCCGAGGCGCTGCGCTACCAGTAGGGCGCCGCCCGCCGGCGCCTGCGCCGGTGTCGCGGTGGTGATCGGCGTTCTGTCGCCCGCGCGACAGACGTATCGCGTCGCCTCGTCGATCCTCATGTTGCACAAAGGGCCACGCACCCGCGCAACACCGAAGGAGCCCGACATGACGCCGACCACACTCATCCACCGGACCGCCGACACCTCCCGCCCGGCGGCGGCCCGCACGGTACGGCACAGCGCGAGCGTCGCGGCCGACCTCGACGAGCTTCTCCGTGTGCGCGAGGCGCTGGCGTCGGCGCTCCGCCGGAGTGGATGGAACGAGGAGGACGCCTTCCGCGTCCTGATCTCCGCCGACGAGGCGTTCGCCAACGCGCTGAGCCACGGGTCCGACGGCGCCGGCACCATTCGCGCCGCGTTCCGGGTGACCTCGACCACGGCCACCGTCATCGTGGCCGACCGCAACCGTGCCGGCGCGGAGGCTCCCGCACTGCCGGCGATCCCCCCTGAGGCAAGCGAGCATGGGCGCGGGCTCATTCTGATGCGCGCCCTCGCCGACCGCATGCTCGTGCGCGGCGGTCCCCGCGGCACGGCCGTGGCGCTCGCCTTCACGATCGCCTGATGCGCCTCGGCGCCGCGTCGTCGATCGGCCGGATCGCTCAGCCACCTCTCAGGGAACGCACAGGAGCCCGCGAGGGTGGCCATCTATCGTCCCGACCCAGCAACCATCGGACGCCGGCGCCCGGGCATGGCGAAGGAGGAGTCGAGATGAGCCAGGAGCTGACGAAGCAGGTGAACGAGGAGACGGGGGAGATCCACGATCACGACCGCGGCCTCTCGTTCGACCTGTCGACGCTCATGAGCCGCCGGCGGGCGCTGCAGCTCTTCGCCGTCGGGGGCCTCACCACCCTCGTCGGCTGTGGCGCCTCGTCGAGCAACTCCCCCGGCACTACCGCGAGCACCGCCGCAGCGACGACGACCGCCTCGACCGGCGGCACCACCACCACGGCGTCCGCAACCACCTCCGAGATCCCCGAGGAGACCGGCGGTCCCTACCCCGCGGACGGCTCCAACGGCGTCAACGTGCTCACCCAGAGCGGCATCGTTCGCAGGGACATCACCACCAGCTTCGGGTCGGCGTCCGGCACCGCCGAAGGGGTGCCCCTCGCGATCGAGCTGACCATCCTCGACGTATCGGCCGGCGGCACGCCGCTGGAGGGCGCCGCCGTCTACCTCTGGCATTGCGACCGCGACGGCATCTACTCGCTGTACAGCTCCGGCGTGACCGGCGAGAACTACCTGCGGGGCGTCCAGGCGTCGGACGCGAACGGCAAGGTGAGCTTCACGAGCATCTTCCCGGCCGCCTATTCGGGCCGCTGGCCGCACATCCACTTCGAGGTGTACCCCAGCCTCGCCGAGGCCACGGCGGCCGGCGCCAAGATGGTCACGTCGCAGCTCGCCCTGCCCGAGGATGCGTGCAAGCTGGTGTACGCGACCAGCGGCTACGAGCAGAGCGTCCAGAACCTCGCGCAAACGTCGCTCGCGACCGACATGGTCTTCAGCGACGGCTTCTCGACTCAGCTGGCGACCGCGACGGGCTCACCGAGCCGGGGCATGGCGATCACGCTCAACGTCGGCGTCTGAGGCACGCTCACCGACGTAGAGTGCCCTTCGTGGGCGAGCTGCCGCACCTCGGCGCCGGACTCCGGGTCATCGACCTGGAGCAACCGCGTTTCCACGGCATGCCGTCGTTCACGGCGCACGGCCCCGGGTACAGCTACGTGCTCCATCGCCGGCACGAGGACGCGCACGCGGCCGGCGCCGTCGGGCCGCGCACCGGGTCGTCGGGATTCGTGATGACGCCGGAGCACGCCGGCACGCACATCGACGCCATCTGCCACCAGGCGGAGCACCTGAACCTGCGCGACGGCGTGCCCGCCGCGTCGGCGGCGACGTCGACCGGCTACAGCCGCTTCGGCGCGGAGGAGATCCCTCCGATCGTCGCGCGCGGCGTGTTGCTCGACGTTGCCGCGCACCTCGGGGTCGACGTCGTCGCGCCCGGCGCCGCGATCGGTGCGGCCGAGCTCAGGGCCTGCGCGGAGCGCGCCGGCGTGACGATCGGCGCCGGCGACGTCGTGCTCGTGCGGACGGGTAGCGGGGCCCATTGGCGCGAGCCCGACCGGTACCTCGCCGCCGCCGGCGTCGCCGCCGACGGGTCCGAATGGCTGGCGGCGGCGGGCGTCGCCGCCGTCGGAGCCGACAACCTCGCCTGGGACGTGCTCGGACGTCGAGACGAGGCGTACGGGTGCGACCTGCCCGGCCACATCATCCTCCTGGTGCGCCACGGGATCTACATCATCGAGAACCTCGCGCTGGACGAGCTGGCCACGTCCGGGGTCACCACCTTCACGTTCGTCTGCGCGTCGCTGAAGCTGGTCGGGGCGACGGGGGCCCCGGTGCGTCCCCTCGCGCTGGTCCGGGTGACGCCGAGCTGAGCAGCGCCCTCCGGTTGTCGTTGTCGGTGCCGAGTTCATCGCCCCTCACGGCTGAACCGCCGGGGCCGGCTCGCGGGCGGCCCACTCGTCTTCGAGCCCGGTGGGACTCCCGTCAGGGGCGCTCCGGGATCGCGCAGATCGCCGGCTCGCTCTCGTCATCGCCGTCGAGGAGCCCCTCCTGGGCGAGCTCCGCCGCCGAGCGGCCGAAGGCGTCGCCGCCGTAGCGTTCATAGAGATGCCGGACGATCCGCCGCGAGTCGACGATCACCTCGTCGCCGTCCACCAGCACCGGGACGCGGGCCTGATTGCTCACCGCCATGACCTCGATCCGCTCCTCACGCGGGTAGGGAACCTCGACGAGCTCAACGTCGACGCCGACGTTCTCGATGCCCTGACGCGCCGCCGCGCACCAGGGGCATTTCCAGCGATGATAGAGGAGCACTGCTAACCTTCCTCGGGCCCTATATGCCAACTAGTAATACACCATCTCAAAACAATCAGTCAAGTGCCGCACCCGCGCGCGACCTGCCCGTGACCAGCTATGCGGTTCTGGGGCAGGTGGCCGCCGGTCCGACGACGGGCTACAACGTCAAGGCGCGGCTGGAGGCGGGGGCCGCGCACTTCTGGCACGCGTCGTACTCGCAGATCTACGCCGAGCTGCGCCGGCTCACCGAGCTCGGGCTCGTGAGCGAGAAGCACGTGCGGCAGGACACGCGCCCCGACAAGCGCGTCTACACGATCACCGCTCGGGGGCGCCGGGCGCTGCGGGCCTGGCTGCAAGAGCCGTGGGGGCTCGCGAAGCTGCGTGACGAGTCGCTGGTCAAGCTGACGCTCGCCGATTCACTCCCGCGCGAGGAGGTCGTCGACGAGCTCCGTCGCCTCAAGGCGACCCATGAGCGCCGCCGAGGGGAGTTCGAAGCGGAGATCGCGGCCCTTCCCGAGGGGACGAGCCCGTATCTCGTGCTCGCGCTCCGCAAGGGCGTCCATGCCCAGCGTGCGTTCGCCCGCTGGTGCGAGGAAGCGATCGACGCGCTGAGCGAGGCCGCCGCAGGGTCGTCGGCCTCCGGCTCGCGGTGAACGCTCGGATCTGTCAGCGTGGACGGACCGATGGCCCACGTGCTGAACCACGTTCACCCGTGAAACCTCTCCGGTCGCCGGGGTCGCTACCCGCGTGGCCGAGACGGACGCGCGCCGTGAGCCGGACATCGGGAGGCGCAGAGGATCTCGTCCGCGAGCTCTTCGCGCTGGCCGGCGTACGCGTGGGCGGGCCCGGCCCGGGCGACATCCAGGTGCACGACCCGCGGTTCTACGGGCGTCTGGTGAGCGACGCGTCAGTCGGCCTCGGCGAGTCGTACATGGACGGCTGGTGGGACGCGGACGCACTCGACGTCCTGGTGGAGAAGATCCTGCGCGCGGGGCTTCAGGACCGCGTCAAAGGGAATCTCCGCCTGCGAGCCCTGGCGGCCAAGGCCGTCGTCCTGAACCTCCAGTCGCGGTCGCGCGCAAGCAGATCGGTCGCGGCGCACTACGACATCGGCAACGACCTCTACACGCGGATGCTCGACCCGCGGATGGTCTACTCCTGCGGTTACTGGCGGGATGCATCCACCCTCGCGGAGGCCCAGGAGGCGAAGCTCGACCTCGTGTGCCGCAAGCTCGGACTCGAACCCGGCATGCGGGTGCTCGACATCGGTTGCGGTTGGGGCGGTTTCGCCGCGTACGCCGCCGAGCGCTACGGCTGCTCGGTCGTGGGCATCACCCTGGCGAAAGACCAGTTCGTCCTGGGACGCGAGATGTGGGGGCACCTCGACGTCGACCTGCGCCTGCTCGACTACCGGGACGTCACCGGCACGTTCGATCGGGTGACGAGCATCGGCATGCTGGAGCACGTGGGCCCGAAGAACCTACGCATCGCGATGGAGGTCGTGAACCGGTCGCTCGTCGATGACGGTATCGCGCTCATCCATACGATCTCGGGGAGGCTCAGCCGCCGCCACGGCACCCCCTTCGTCGAGAGGTACATCTTCCCGAACGCGGTCTCGCCGTCGCTCGCCCAACTGGGCGCGGCGACCGAGGGGCTGCTCGTGCTGGAGGACCTGCAGAACATCGGGCCGGACTACGAGCCGACGCTGCTCGCCTGGTGGGAGAACTTCGACCGCGCCTATCCCGAGCTGAGGCACCGGTACGACGAGCGGTTCTACCGGATGTGGCGGTTCTATCTGCTCGCCGCCGCCGGGGCGGCACGGGCTCGCGACGCCCAGGTGTTCCAGCTCGCGCTCACCAAGTTCGGGCGGCGGCAGCCCGATTGCCGAATGAGCTGAAGCGGATGGCGCCGAGACGGGGATGAGCGACGTGCGCCGCTGGCTTGAGCACACCGGTGAGGTCGAGCTCGAGATCGAGTCGGACAGCGAGCGCGGGGTGTTCGCCGAGGCGCTCGCCGGCCTCTCCGAGCTGCTTGGCGAGCCGGCGAACGACGACGTCGTGCGCTCGACGCACCGGCTGGTGGTGCGCGCCGGCGACCGTGCCGCCCTCCTCGTCGCGTGGCTCGAGGAGCTGCTGTGGATCGCCGAGCGCGACGGCGTCGTGCCCGAGCGCGTCGTGAGCCTCGAACTCGACGACGAGGAGTTGCGTGCCGAGGTGCTCACGCGGCCCGGTCCGCCGCGGCCGCTCGTGAAGGCCGTGACCTGGCACGACCTGTGCTTCGAGCCCGGCGGCGAGGGCTTCCACGCCCGGGTGGTGCTCGATGTCTGAGCTGCGGCGCGTCGACGAGGTGACCTGGGAGGTGCCCGTCGGTGCGCGTGTCGGAATGCGAGTCCCGGCGCGGGTGTTCACCGACGCGGAGGGGATCGAGCTGATCCAGGCAGACCGCTCGCTCGAGCAGCTCGAGAACGTCGCGATGCTGCCCGGCGTGGTGGACGCGGTCCTGGCGATGCCGGACGTTCACCAGGGTTACGGGTTCCCCGTCGGCGGCGTGTGCGCCACCGGGCCGCCGGATGGGGTGATCTCGCCCGGTGGCGTGGGCTACGACATCAACTGCGGCGTGCGGTTGCTGGCGCTGGACGTGGGCGAGGCCGAACTGGGACGCCGCCGTGAACGGCTGGTGCACGAGATCGGCCGCAGCGTGCCGACCGGTGCCGGGCGCGAAGGCGGGCTGTCGCTCACGACCGCGCAGCTCGATCACGTGCTGCGGGACGGCTCGCGGGCGCTGCTCGACCACCACGGGATCGGCACGGCCGACGACGTCGAGCGGACGGAGTCCGGGGGCGTGCTCGCCGGCGCCGATCCGACGATGGTGTCGGAGCGCGCCCATGCACGCGGCCACGCGCAGCTGGGCACCATGGGCTCGGGCAACCACTTCGTCGAGCTCCAACGTGTCGAGCGGATCGTTGACGCGGACGCCGCGCGCGTGTTCGGGCTGCGCGAGGGCCAGCTGACGGTCCTGATCCACTCGGGCTCGCGCGGTCTCGGGCACCAGGTGTGCAGCGACTACGTGCGCGAGATGGAGGGCGCGCTTCGCCGCTACGACATCCACCTGCCCGACCGCCAGCTCGCCTGTGCGCCGCTCGCATCGCCGGAGGGTCAGCGCTATCTCGCCGCGATGCGCGCGGCAGCCAACTACGCCTGGGCCAACCGCGCCGCGATCGCCCACCGCGTCCGCGAATCGATCGCGTATGTACTGGGCCCGCAGGCGGCCGCCGGGACCCGCCAGGTCTACGACGTCGCCCACAACGTCGCGAAGATGGAGTGGCACGGCGGCCGGGAGCTGTGCGTCCACCGCAAGGGCGCGACGCGCGCGTTCCCGGCGGGCGCGCCCGACCTCCCGGACGCATACCGGGAGGTCGGCCAGCCGGTGTTCATCCCCGGGAGCATGGGGACCAGCAGTTTCGTCCTCGCCGGCCTGCCCGGCGCGATGGAACGGTCATTCGGCAGCGCCTGTCACGGTGCGGGCCGTCGAATGAGCCGGACGGGCGCCCGCAAGCGAATCGGGGGTGCTGAGCTTCGCCGCGAGCTCGAGCGACAGGGCATCGTCGTACGGTGCGCAAGCAACCGCGGCCTGGCTGAGGAGGCGCCCTTCGCGTACAAGGACGTCGACCGGGTCGTCGCCATCGTCGAGCGCGCCGGTCTGGCGAAGCGCGTGGCCCAGCTCCGCCCGCTGGGCGTCGTGAAAGGGTAGGCACGTTGGGCTTCATGCCCGCGGGGCCGGCGATCGGGCTCCTGGGAGACGTGATGCTCGGCAGGGGTGTCGCAGCGAGGCTTGGGTCCACGCGCCCGGAAGAGCTGTGGTCGCCGCGCCTGCGCGCGCTCTGCGCCTCGCTCGACCTCGTCGTCTGCAACCTCGAATGCTGTATCTCAACGCGCGGCGAGCCGACACGGCGGATCCCGGGCAAGCCGTTCTTCTTCCGCGGTCCGCCGAGCGCGGTCGACGCGCTCGTTGCGCTCGGGGTGCGCGCCGCCGGTCTGGCGAACAACCATGCGCTCGACTTCGAGGAAGACGCGCTCGACGACACGCTCGCCCTCCTCGGCGCCGCGAGACTCGCGACGGCCGGCGCGGGACGCGGGCGCGAGGCCGCCCGGGCCGGCGCCGTTGTGTCAGCGGGGGACCTGACGGTTGGGCTCGTCGCGTTCGCCGACCATCCTGCGGCATACGCCGCGGGCACGACGAGGTGGGGCATCGCTTACGCGCCACTGCACCGCGATGCTCCGGCATGGCTGCGCGACGAGCTGGCTCGTCTGCGTGCGTGCTGCGACCTCGTGATCGCCTTCCCGCACTGGGGCCCAAACATGGAGGTACGGCCGGCGGCGTGGCAGCGGGCGCGCGCCGCCGAACTGCAGGACGCCGGTGCCGACCTCGTCGCCGGCCATTCGGCGCACGTCTTCCACGGCGTCGGCTGGACCGCGGGCGGTCCGATCCTCTACGACCTTGGCGACGCGATCGACGACTACATGACCGACCCGGTGCTGCGCAACGACCTCGGCGTGCTCGCGATCTGGCGACCGTCTGCCCCGGCGGGCGAACGGCTCGAGCTGGTCGGGCTGCGTCTCGAGCATGCATTCACGAGGCTCGCCGAGGGCGAGGACGCCGACTGGATCGCCGCCCGCGTGACGGAAGCGTGCGCCCAGCTCGGCACGGTCGTCGAGCGCGTCGGCGAGGAACGTCTTCGTATTACGCCTGCCGTGCTTTCCTGATCGTGACTGCGGGTGGCTACGCATGACCGCCTCCCCGTCGCCCGCCTAGTCTGGGTGTCGATGGCGAGGCGCATGTTCCGCAACCGCCGCGACGCCGGCCGCCAGCTCGGTGCGAGGCTGCGGTCGTTCGCGACCGAGCATCCCGTGGTGATCGGCCTGCCGCGTGGCGGTGTACCGGTCGCCTTCGAGGTTGCTCGAGCGCTGGCGGCGCCGCTCGACGTGCTCGTGGTGCGGAAGATCGGCTCGCCCGGCAACCCCGAGCTCGGCATGGGCGCGATCGCCGAGGGCGGCGTCCGCGTGCTCAACGACTTCGCGCTGCGCTCGCTCCAACTCAGCCAGGAGGAGATCGAGCGCGGGACGCAGCGCGCCGAGCACGAGTTGCAGGAGCGCCTTCTCCGGTACCGCGGCGAGCGTCCGCCGCTCGACGTCACCGGCCGGACGGTGATCCTCGTCGACGACGGTCTCGCAACCGGCGGCACCGCGCGCGCCGCGCTTCGCGCGCTGCGCGCCCGCGGACCCGGGCGGCTCGTGCTCGCCGTGCCGGTCGGCGCGCCGGAGGCGATCGGCTCGCTCGCGTCCGAGTGCGACGAGGTCGTCTGCCTGGTCGCACCCGAGGTGATGTGGGCGATCGGCTACTGGTACGAGGACTTCGGCCAGACCAGTGACGCCGAGGTGAGCGCGCTCCTGCTTGAGGCCGCGGCGCTGAGCGCGGCCGACGCAGCGCCCGCCGCGCCTGTCGGGGCGGGCGCAGCCGATCCTCCGAGGCGCAGCGAGGTGAGGATCCCCGTCCCGGGCCTCGAGCAGATCATTGGCGACCTCGCCGTCCCGGAGCACGCGACGGGGCTCGTCGTGTTCGCGCACGGCAGCGGTTCGAGCCGCCACAGTCCACGCAACCGCGAGGTTGCCACCGCTCTGAACCGCGCCGGGCTCGCGACGCTCCTCATCGACCTGCTCACGCTCGCGGAGGAGCGTGAGCGCTCGAACGTCTTCGACATCGCGCTCCTCGCCGAGCGACTCGCCGCGGCGACGCGCTGGGTGCGCGAGCAACCCGTGACCGCCGGCCTCGGGCTCGGCTACTTCGGGGCGAGCACCGGCGCGGGTGCCGCACTGCGGGCGGCGACGGAGCTCGGTACAGATATCCGCGCAGTCGTCTCCCGCGGGGGGCGCCCCGACCTCGCGGCGCCGCTGCTCGCCCAGGTGCAGTCCCCGACTCTGCTCATCGTCGGCGGCCTCGACCGCGTCGTGATCGAGCTCAACCGCGAGGCCCTCGCGCTGCTGCGCTGCGAGGCCGCGCTCGAGATCGTCCCCGGTGCCACACACCTGTTCGAGGAGCCCGGGACGCTCGAGCAGGTCGCCCGGCTCGCCGTCGCCTGGTTCACGCGTCACCTCACCGGCGTCTCGTCACCGGCCGGGTGAGTCCGGGGCCGCCGTCGCGCCCAGCGCCTCCATCAACAGTGGGGAGATGTCGAGTACCTCGAGCACCCCCCGCCCGCGGTCCCGCACGCCGGGCACCGTGTCGGTCACCTGGATGCGCTGCGCCCCGGCCGCCGGCAGCTCGCGCCAGCGCTCGCCACTCAGGGTCCCGTGGGTGACCATGACGGAGATCTCCCGCGCGCCCGCGCGCCGCAGCTCCGCGCACGCCGACAGGAGCGTCCCACCCGTGTCGAGGATGTCGTCGACGAGGACCGCGCGTGGACCGACCTCGCCAATGAGCGCGTGGTGCACGACGCCCTCGGCCGTGCGACGCTTGCGCAGGTGGGCCACCGGCGCCTCGACGCCCACCGCCGCGGCGACCGCCGCGCAACGCTCGAGCGCGCCCTCGTCGGGCGCGACGAAGGTGACGCCCCCCGGGCTTCCTCGCCGCAGTTCCGCCGCGAAGAGCGAGGCGGGCGAATGCGAGGTGACCGGCATTGGAAAGCAGGCTGCTGCATCCGCGCTGTGGATGTCGATCGTGATGACCTCCTCGACGCCCGCCGACTGCAGGAGCGCACCCGCCCACGCCGCGCCGAGGCTGCGTCCCGTGCGCGCCCGGTCCTGGCGTGCGTAGCCGAGGTAGGGCGCCAGCACGATCACCCGCCGCGCACCCGCGCGCCGGAGTGTGTGCGCGAGCAGGAGCGTCGCGAGCATCTGCTCGTCGGGCGGAGCGAGCGACCCGAGCACCGTGCAATCCCGCCCGTCGACGGGGTCATCGAGCTCGACCCACAGCTCACCGTCGGAGAACCGCCCGAGCCGGAAGCGGCCGATCGCCGGCCACGAGCCGCCGTCGAGCTCCGCGGGAAGCAGCGCGCGGTGCCGTGGCAGGCAGAAGACGATCACGGCGGGGAAGGGGTCTCGACCATCAATCGATCGACCGTGCTCCTGGGAGGGGTGCCGAGCGAGGCGCCCCCCGCGTCACGCCCCTTCCACGGCGATGACATGGTTGGAGAGGAAGCGGCCGTCGGGGTCGACGCGCCGGCGCACCTCCCGCAGGCGTCGGTAGGCGTCCGCGCCGACGAGGGTGGCGGGGTCGACCTTGCGCTCGGCGAAGTTCCAGTACCCGCGGCCGGCGTCCCACGGCGCGAGCGTTGCGGCCAGCCCATCCAGGAACCGATCCACCCCCTCGAGCGCATCTGGCGTCGGTGCGATCCCCACGCCGAACCACAGGAATGGCGCCTCGAGCGCCCCGAGGGCGCCGGCACCGGGTGGGGCCGTCGCGACCGCGGCGCCGAGGTGACGCACCTCGAGCGAGACCAGCGGCGACCCGGATCCCGGACCGGCCGCAGCGACCAGCGCGTCGACGGCGTCGCCCGGGAACCCCGAGAGAGCGCCGCCGTTGCCCGAGTAGGGGACCGGCTCGGGTGGATCCATGTTGAGCATCCCGAGCGCGCTCGGCGGGATCGTCGCGAACGTGTCGATCTCCGGGCCGAGCGCGCGGAAGGGAGCGAGGTGGGGGGCCGCCTCGGCCTCGCCGGCGAGGAACACGGCATGCACGACGACGAACGCGCGGCCGCGCAGGTGCTCGGGCACGTCGGGGATCGGCGGGAATTGGATGAGCCGGCCGTGCGAGGTCACCTCGTCCGGGAGTGACGCCGTCCACTCGGACCACGCGTGCAGGATCTCGCCCGCGCGCTCGAACGGCCAGAAGAAGGTGCCGGCGTGGACCTCGGCCGCCGGGTAGAGCTCGAGCTCGAGTCCGGTGACGAGGCCGAAGTTGCCGCCGCCGCCGCGGATCGCCCAGAAGAGCTCCGGGTCGTGCTCGTGGTCGACCGTCCGCGCGACGCCGTCGGCGGTGACGATGTCGACCGAGCGCACGCTGTTGCATGCGATGCCGTACTTGCGGGCGAGCCACCCGATGCCTCCGCCCAGGCAGTAGCCGACCACGCGTACGGTGGCGGCGGTGCCGGCGAGGGCGGCGAGGCCGTGCGGATCGGCCAACGGCGTGACGTCGCCCCACCGGGCTCCGGCGCCCACCCGCGCCCGGCGCGCCTGCGGATCGATGTCCACGCCGGCCAGCCGTTCGGTGCGCACGAGCAGCGCACCGTCGAGCGATCCCAGCGGCCCGCACCCGTGGCCGGTGCCCTGCGGCGCGACCGGCGCTCCGTGCTCTGCGGCCACCTGGACGATCGCCACGGCGTCCTGGACCGACTCGGGATAGGCGACCGCCGCCGGGCGCTGGTCGCGGGCGACGTTGTAGCCGGTACGGGCGCGGTCCCAGTCGGCGTCGCCCGCGGCGACGACGGGACCGGCGAGCCTGCCGCGGAGGGATGCCACCAGTGCGTCTGACATGCCGGGACTCCAAGCGTTCGGGGAGTGGTATCCCGGGCACGCTACCGCACCGGTGCTCACCCGAAACGGGCGGTTCCAGACGGGGCCCTTGACAAAGCTAACGGCGTGGGCTCGGCGAGGTCGCCGATCTGTTCGAGGCGGCCGCCGACGGCGCGGACGACCCGCTCACGGCGGTCGCGCACGCGTACCGCGCCTGGGCGCTCGGCCACCCCCACCTGTACCGGCTGATGATGGAGCGACCCCTGCCCCGCAAGCGTCTCACGCCCGGCGTCGAGGAGCGTGGCGCCGCTGTCGTCGTCGCCGCGACGGGCGGCGACGCGGATGCGGCGCGAGCCGCGTTCGCGTTCGCCCACGGCATGGTCATCCTCGAGCTGAACGGCCGGTTCCCGCCCGCCGCCGACCTTGACGCCGCCTGGAGGAAGGGGAGCGATGCCTTTCGGCCGGACCCGGCGCGGGATCGGCGCGCGGGCAGCGCGCGAGCACCAAGGGACGTTGTGCCCAGGTCGGCGCGGGGGGCCCGGTCATGAGCGGCGGGTCGCCGGTGGGCGACATCCGAGCGGCGTGCCGATGGTCCGGACGCCACCTGCGGACGCCCGGACCTGCATCGGTCACCCGAGGGGGTTGATCGCGATGACCTTCGGTTCGGGGGCGGTCGGCTTGGGGATCGTGATCTTCAGGACTCCGTAGGCGACACCCGCGGAGATGTCGTCCTCGGAGACTCCGGGTGGCAGCGCAAAGGCGCGCTCGAACCCGCCGTAGGAGCGCTCGAGGCGGTAGGAGCGCTCCTCAGTCACCTCCTCCTCGAGGCGCCGCTCGCCGGAGATGCGCAGGATGCCGTTCTGGACGGTGATCTTGACGTCCTCGTCCTTGACCCCGGGCAGCTCCGCCGTGATCACGATGGCATCCTCGGTCTCGATGACGTCGCTGGCGGGCGACCATCGCTGGGGAAGGGTGCTCCCGGCGGCGGCCCGCGCCATCAGGCGTTCAAGCTCGGCGCTCAGGGGGCCGACTCCCCGGAGGGGGTCCCACCGGATGATGTCGGTCAGCATGATGATGCTCCTCTCGTTCGACTCACCCTTCGAAGATAGGAGCCGCCGCCGCCCGCGGCGTCCGTGACGACCCTGATGGGCACTGCGGAGATCCGGCGGATCGGGCCGGATCGGTCTTCGGGCCGGACAGCTCCTCCCCGGGCGTGTGATCTCCACGCGTGGGTCAGCCGCGTGTGTACGAGACGAGCGCGAGCTGTTCCCGTGGCTCGGGCCCCTTTACCTGGAATTCCTTCACGGTGCCGATCCCTCGAACGTAGAGCTTCGCGTCGACCACCTTCGGCTCCAAGGGCGTCCACTCGGTCGTCCGCAATGCCCGCCTCGACGAGACGTACGGGGCTGTCACCGACGCCGAAAGGTCGACGATCCTGAACCGATCCTCTGCGTGACCCGGCGCGAGCTCCTGCTGAAACTCCTGGCCGACGTTCGGTTTGCCCGGCATGAAGATGCCGCCTCGCGCGCCGTCGACTCCGGCCTGGAAGGAACCCTCACGGCTCACGACCCTTCCGTCTTCGAGCTCCTTGGTCGCCTCTCCGAGGTACCAGACGGTCCCGCGGCGATCCTGCGTGTACCAGTCGACGGTGTCCTCCGACAGCTCGCCGTCCAGGTAGAGCCTGTCACGCACGACGACGGTCGGCGCGCCGAGGATCCGCTTCGTCCGGTGGGTCACCCGCAGGATCTCCACCGCTGCCTTGCCGTCCTTGGTCCCGCGGTAGCGGTACACGGATCCGGGTCTGAGCGGGAACCACGGGTTGGTGACGCGGGCCGAGAAATCTGCGGCGACGATGTTGTCGGGGCCGACAGTGGGCGCCCCGGTCGCGGGGATCCCGGCCGCGAACGCTGCCGGGACGGCGGCCGACCCCGTCATGGCAAGAGGC
The DNA here is from genome assembly GCA_963706315.1 of uncultured Thermoleophilia bacterium. Taxonomy (GTDB): domain Bacteria; phylum Actinomycetota; class Thermoleophilia; order Miltoncostaeales; family Miltoncostaeaceae; genus CALMEC01. The sequence continues at coordinate 738,272 of CAVPMA010000015.1, forward strand.
AATACCGCCCCTGCGGCGACAGCGGATCGAACGGACAGCATCTGGAATGCCCCCTTCGCGTGCTCAGGCGACCCGGAACGGCCCGGTGGTGCCAGACGATTGTGTCCGACGGCCCGAACGAGACCGAGGGGTCGCGGTCCCTCCGGACTCCGTGTGAGTCTCCCGAAGTCGCAGGAGACACGCTCCGAGCACTCCGACGGCCTCGCCATGAGCTCCGACACCCGGCGGCGGCTCGCGCTCGATCAGCAAGCTCGCGGACACGCGGGCTGTGGAGTTGGCGCTCCGGTTGATCTCCGTGTGCGACGCCGGACATCGCCCGGCAAGCGGACGGAGTCCGGATCGGCGGGCGTTCGCCACGTTGGACCTCGACATCGCCGGGCGCGCGTGGGAGAGGGGGTCTAGCCTGGGCGCGATGTCATCTGCCGCCGATCCCGACGCCGCCGTCGACCTGCGTGGCGTGACGAAACGCTACGCGCCGGAGCCGGCTCCCACCGCGCTGGACGGGATCGACCTGCGCGTCGGTCGCGGGGAGATCTTCGGCCTGCTCGGCCCGAACGGCGCCGGGAAGACGACGACCGTCGGGATCGCCACCACCAGGGTGAGGCCGACGTCCGGCTCGGTCCGCGTCGGCGGCGTGGACGCCGTGGCCGACCCCCCGGGAGTCAAGAGCCGCATCGGGGTGGTGACCCAATTCAACACGCTGGATCGCGCCTGCCGGGTGTGGGAGAACCTCTACTTCCACGGACGGTTCTTCGGGCTCGCCGCGAACGACGCGCGCCGCCGCTCCGACGAACTGCTTGACGTCTTTGAACTGGGCGACCGCGCTGGGTCGATGGTCCCCGAGCTCTCCGGGGGGCTCGCACGGCGCGTGCAGGTCGCGTGCGCGCTGGTACACCACCCCGAGGTCCTGTTCCTGGACGAGCCGACGACGGGCCTCGACCCGCAGAGCCGCATCGCGCTGTGGGAGGCCGTCGAGCGGCTGCGTCAGGACGAGGGTGTGACGGTCGTCCTGACCACGCATTACATCGAAGAGGCCGATCGCCTCTGCGACCGGGTCGCGATCATGGATCGCGGCAGGATCCTGGTGTGCGACGAGCCGGACGCCATCAAGCGCGACGTCGACGCTTCGACCCTGGTGACGCTGCGCCTCTCCGAGCCGGACGCCGATGCGGTCGCTCGCATTCGGGCGCTCACCGGGGTCCGCTCGGTGGACACCGATGACGCCCTGGTGCGTGTGCGTGTCTCGGGCGTCGACGGCATCGTGCCGCACGTGGTTGAGGCCGTCGGCCTGCACCTGCGCGATGTGTCGGTGGCCGAACCGTCGCTGGAGACGGCCTTCATCGCGCTGACCGGCCGGGGGTTGCGCGAGTGAGTACCGCCCTGGTCGCGCGGCGCTCGTCGACGCGAGTGGCGATGTACGCCCGCGCGTTCTGGGGCCTCCTGCTGAGGGACGCCCGCGTGCTGCTGCGCGAGTTCGTCCCGTTCCTGCTGCGGACCGTGATGAACCCGTTGCTGTTCACGTTCGTCTTCACATACGTCCTGCCGAAGACCGGTGGGACCTTCGTCGCGGGCGGCGGTGGCTCGCAGACGTTCGCCACCGTTCTGGTGCCGGGCCTCGTGGCCGTCGCGATCTTCTTCCAGGGCATCGCCGCGGTGGCCCTGCCGCTGGCGACGGAGCTGGGTGGCACCCGCGAGATCGAGGACCGCGTGATGGCGCCGCTGCCGGTGGACCTGGTCGGGGTGGAGAAGGTGGTGTGGAGCGCGGTGCAGTCGATCGTGGCAGCCGTGATTGTGTTCCCGCTGCTCCTGGTAATCCCGGCGGAGGACGTCTCGGTGTCGGTGGCGAGCTGGCCCATCCTGATCGTCGTCGTGCTGCTGGGCTCGTTCGCGGCCGGCTTCATCGGCCTGCTCCTGGGCACGGTGGTCAAGCCGCGCCAGATCGGCCTGATCTTCTCGTTGGTCGTCGTCCCCGTGACCTTCCTGGGCTGTGTCTACTACCCGTGGGAGCATCTCCACACCATCCGATGGCTGCAGGTCGCGACGCTGATCAACCCGCTCGTCTACGTCTCCGAAGGCCTGCGGGCCGCGCTCACGCCCGACCTCCCGCACATGCCGGCGGCGGCGTTCCTCGGCGCGCTGGTCGGCCTCCTCGTGGTCCTGGGCTGGGCGAGCACCAGGTCCTTCTCCCGGCGGGTCATTGACTGAGCCTTCGCGATCCCTCCGGACGTCGTGGGCGGCGGGTGGAATTGGATGGAAGACACGCTCCCAGCGCTAGGACGGGATGCCCGGAGGCCCGAGAATCTCGATGCCGTACTCGGCGGCCGTGGCGACCATCACCTCGGGCGCTGGTGGCCGGATGGTGGGAGGCGGCAGTGTGGGCGTCAGCGCTGGCTCGGACAACGCGCGCATGAACTCCTCGAAGCCGGCGGGTTCTGCGACAAGCAGGAAACGGGCTTCGGGTGAGGAGACGGTGAACGTGTGGGGGACGTCACGTGGGCCGTACACGAACGCTCCCGCTGCCGCGTTGAACACCTGGCCCCCGACCCAGAACGTCAGCTCGCCGTCGATCACGTAGAACCACTCGTCCTCGTTGTGGTGTACGTGCAGCGGGGATCCAAAGCCCTGCGGGGCGAGGTGTTCGATGACCGCGACCCGGCCGCCGGTCGTCTTGGCCGAGGACTTGATGGTCGCCACGACCCCGAGGAACCAGATCGCCTCGCCCTGTCCGGCATCCAGCGCGATCGGTGCGACGGACGTGGTGCTCATAACGCACTCCTTTCGGTCAATCGTGAAACGCTAGTGTATCACGATAGTGGGCACCCTGCCATGCCCGGCCTGGCGTGTCAAGCTTTGGCGATACGTGATGTATCATCAGATGATGGCTCGCTCCTACCAGCTCAAGCGTCGCGCGGAGCGCCAGGACGAGACCCGGCAGCGGATCATCGAGGCTGCGATCGAATTGCACCAGACGATCGGCCCCGCAGCCACGACCGTCACCGAGATCGCGGAGCGCGCGCAAGTGGGCAGGGTGACCGTCTACCGCCACTTTCCCGACGAGCCGACGCTCGCACGCGCCTGCAGCGGCCTGTACTTCGAACGCCACCCTCCGCCCGACCCCGACGGGTGGGCCGATATCGACGACCCGGGGCAGCGGCTGCGGGCCGCATTGACGGAAACCTACGCGTACCACCGCGCCACCGAACAGATGATGAGTCGCGTCCTCGCAGACGCGCGCGACCATGAGGTGATGGCGCCCTACCACGCGCTCTGGAATCACGCCGCCGCCGTCCTCGCCGATGCTTGGCCCGCACGGGGCCGCCGGCGTACGCTGCTTCGGGCCGGGATCGCCCTCGCCCTGAGCTTCGACACTTGGAGGAGCCTCACGCTCGACCAGGAGCTCACGGACAAGCAGGCGGTGGAGTTGATGCTCCGGCTGAGCCGCGAGTGCGACGCGGGAAGAGGCTGAACGAGAGCCACCTCGCACCGAAGCCGGTCCCGCCTGTGGGTGAATGCTGTCGGCCGCTGCGTGGTTTGCCGCGACCGATCTGGGAAGGCTCCCCGATTGCCCTTGGGGTCGCTCGGGGCACGCTCCGGCAGGCCTTGAAGTTACAAGTGCCCCTGAGGCGCGCGCGTCGGCAGGGACCGATCTTCTGAAGGGGGAGTCATGGAAGTCCATCCAAAGCGTCGCGTCGCCGCCTGGATCGGTGGCGTGGTCGCATGCATTCTTCTCATCGCTGCCGGCATCGCGTACATCGTGATCGGCGTCAACGGTCGTGACGAGGTGAAACACAACGTCTCGCGCGAGCTGATCGTCGGAACGCCGGACATGACCCCGGCGCTCATCACGGCCGCGTTGGCGGAGGCTGGTCTCAAGGACGTGCAGGATATCCCGACCTGTTCTGCGGCGGATAAGCAGGTGACGAACGGCACCGAGGCCAAGTGCTTCGCCGGCTACATGCGCATGCACGCGCTCGAGTCGTCGGGCGGTTTGACCTACGCGCAGATGGGACGTTTCCAGCTCGCCAGCGACCCGAGCAGCCCGAAGGGCACCAGCGACGAGAAGCTGGCGGCGAAGGACGCGACGGGCAAGCCGATCGCAAATGGCCCACGCAACACATGGGTCACCGAGACGGCCCTCGCGACCGGTCTGAACATGGCGTTTTTCGCCGAGCAGGTCTCGCTGTTCGCCATCGTGGTGGGCATCCTTCTGGTGGTGGTCGGCATCGGGCTCGGTGTCCTCACGGTCTACGTCTTCGGCTGGGCCCCCTGGCGCCACGAGGACGCTGCAGAGCCGCCGGCGGCGACCTAGTACTCGTTCGTCGCGTCCGCCCGGCCCGAGCACGGAGGGCCGGGCGGACCGCGTGAACGCAGGGCGAGGTCGAGTCGCGCCAACCGCACGCGGTACCCGAGGGGCGGAACGGACACTACGCGGCCGGCGCCCCGCCGCCGGAGATACGCTCGAGTTCCTCGAGCGCGGCCTCCGCGGCCTCCATGACGGTCGCCCCGCTCGTCGTCCCGCCCGCCGTCCCTGTCGAGCTGGTCAGGCCGCTTCCCTGTCCGTGCGGGTGCCAGATCGCGTCCCAGGCGCCGGGCACCGACTCATACAGGCGCAGGTCAAGGCCTGCCTCGCGGAACCGGGCGGTGATGTCGTTGAGGCGGTCGGGGTCGTCGGTCACGAGGATCCTCTCGTCACGGTCGCCCGCTTGGGGCGGTCACGCCAGTCTGTCCGAAGGGCATCGGCGCGGTCAAACGACGGGGCTCCACGACTGCCCGGCCCGTCACGGGACCGGCGAACGCCGCGGGGACAGGGTGACGCGTGGCGGGAAGCCGGCTCCTTTTTTGAGTGGAGCCGGCCCGTCTGCCTCGATCGCCTCCGGTTAGAGCGCCTCGACGCCCCTCCGGATCCGGTCCAGCCCCTCCTCCAACACGTCGTCGGGCGCTGCGTAGGTGAGACGGATGTGGCCCTCGCCCCGGTCGCCGAACGCGGAGCCCGCCACGACGCCGACCTGGTAGCTCTCGACCATGTAGTCAGCGAACTGCTGGGCGGTCATGCCCGTGCCGCGGATGTCCGGAAAGACGTAGAACGAGCCTTCCGGGATCGAGCACTCGACTCCGGGCATCATGTTGAGTGCCTCGACGGCCTTGTCGCGCTTGGCCTGGAGGCGCCTGGTCGTCTCTGCGACGTGGTCCTGCGGGCCGGTGAGCGCCGCGAGGGCCGCCAACTGGACGAACGCGGGCACGTTGGTGACCGAGTTCTGCTGGAAGATGTCCATCGTGGTGATGATGTCCCGGCTTGCCACGCACCAGCCGATGCGGAAGCCGGTCATGATGTAGGTCTTCGAAAAGGTGTCGACGAGAATCGACCGTTCGGCCATCCCGTCCACGGCGGTGATCGTGCTGTGCTCGGCCGGCGGGTAGACCATGTGGCTGAAGATCTCGTCGCTCAACACGATCACGTCGTGCTCGGCGCAGATCGCGGCGATCTCCTCCAGTTGGCCGACGGTCATGCCGTTCGGCCGCTGGGGCGAGTTGATGATCAGCATCCTGGTCTTCGACGTGATCAGGCTCTGCAGCGAGTCGAGGTCGAAGTGGAAGTCCGGCTCGACCAGCGGCGCGTAGACGACCGTGCCTCCCGCGTAGGTGATCCAGAACTCGTCGGGCGGGTAGCCCGGGTTCGGGAAGATGACCTCGTCGCCCTGGTCGACGATCGTGAGAAGCGACTGTGTGAGGGCGTGCTTGGCGCCCATGGTCACGAGGACCTCGTCGTGCGTCGTCGGGCGGCCGCGCTTGCTGGCCTCGTCGGCGATTGCCTCGCGCAGCTCCGGCAGACCGGGGCCCGGCACGTAGCGCACGTGGCCCTCGGCGAGGGCCCTGGCACACGCTTCCATGATGTGCGGAGCCGGTCGAAACTCCTCGCCCTGGAAGTCGCCTTTCTCGAAGTGGATGATTCGGTTGCCCGTCTCCCGCTCCAGCGCCTCGGCTTTGCGAAGTGAGGCCCACTGCTTGGGCAGCACGAAGTGCGACGTTCGGCGGGAGAGTCGGGGACGGAAATGAGGTGGAGCGAGCGTGCCCATGGTTGTCTCCTCGTGGGCGTCATCGGTGAGGTACTGATATTTGTAACAATCATCACAATACGTTCTCGATGCGCTGTCTACGGGGGATCCCCTGATACGGGCTGCCAGGTACCCGTAGTCGGGGGTTGGTACGCGCCACTGGCCCTCGTGCCGCCCACCTTCTAGGGTGGTGCCCGGCGGGCCGAGCGTTCGGAACGCGACGCAGCACCACCCTGGTCACACGCGGGAGGTTCCGGATGTGCCTCGCACGAAGCGCGCTCACCGTGGCCGCCCCGGCGGGCGCCGTGGCGAGCGCGTGCACAGACGCAACGTGCGATGAGTCCCCGGTAGGGACCCGGCGCCGGCTTGGCGTTCGTCGATGACGGAGCCGCTGCCGGACAATTCGGAGGGCCTCGTTCGCGCCGGGTTCCACGCGGCCGGACGTCGGCCGCCAGTCCTCGGCGGGTGCGACTGAAGCGGAAGTCGTTCGAGGACTACCGAGGCCTCGTCGGCGATGAGATCGTGGCCGAGGTGCGTGAGCTCGGACGCGCGCTCAGGGGTCTGCGGGTGCTCGAGCTGAGCGCGACGGCGACCGGCGGCGGCGTGGCCGAGCTGCTCTCATCCCTGGTACCCCTGGAGCGGGATCTGGGCATCGCGGCCGAGTGGCGGGTGATCGCGGGGGACTTGCGCTTCTTCGAGGTGACCAAGAGGATCCACAACGGCCTGCAGGGAATGGCCGTCGACCTCACCGACGCCCAGCGGGCCGAGTACCTGCGGCACAACGAGGCCAACGCTCGCGTGCTCGAGGAACGGTGGGACGTCGTCGTCGTCCACGACCCCCAGCCCGCGGCGATTCGCGCCTTCGCGCCGCAGATCGGCGACCACTGGATCTGGCGGTGTCACATCGACTCGTCGGATCCGCACCTTCCGGTGTGGGAGTTCCTCCGTCCCTACGTCGAGCGTCACGATCGCGCGATCTTCACGCTGGCGTCGTTCGTTCCCCCGGACCTCGGTCTCCCCACATCTCTGATCCTTCCGGCGATCGACCCGATCACCTCGAAGAATCAGGAGCTCCCCGAATACCTCGCGCGGCAAACCGTCGCCGCGCTCGGCGTCGACCTCTCCCGGCCGCTCCTGCTCCAGGTCTCGCGCTTCGACCCGTGGAAGGACCCGCTCGGCGTCGTCGAGGTGTGGCGCCGCGTGCGCGAGACCTTCCCTCCGCTCCAACTCGCGCTCGTCGGGTCGATGGCGACGGACGACCCGGAGGGGTGGCGGATCTACGAGGAGATCGAGCGAGAGACGGCCGGCGAACCGGAGTGCCTGCTCCTCACGGACCAGATGGGGGTGGCCAACCACGAGGTGAATGCATTCCAGCGCGTCGCGGACGTGGCGATCCAGAAGAGCATCCGCGAGGGATTCGGGCTGGTCGTCGCCGAGACGCTCTGGAAGGGCACCGCGATGATCGCCGGCCGAGCGGGAGGAATCCCGGTCCAACTCGAGGACGGGGTCGGGGGCTACCTGGCCGGGTCGGTCGACGAGTTCGTCGCACGCACGATCGAGCTGCTCGAGAACCCGGTCCTGGCCCGGGAGCTCGGGGCTGCCGGCTCGACTCGCGTGCGCGACCGGTTCTTGCTCCCACGCCTGCTCCGCGACCACCTCTCCGTCGTGCGGCAGGTCGCCGGGTAACCCTCGGCACGGTCCGTCTGGTCGACACCCGACGAGCGTCGCCGCGGTCTCGCAGGGCAGCCGCCCGTGATCACGGCCGGCAGGTCTAAGATCGACGGGTGTCAGCCGGCGAGCATCGACGAATCTCCCTCGCGACCGAGGAGCCCATCTGGAGCCGCTTCTTCCTCGTCGCGCCGCTGGTGCTCGTGGGCACCCGGGAGCCCGACGCAGGCCACGATCTGGCCCCCAAGCACATGGCCATGCCGCTCGGTTGGCAGAACTACTTCTGCTTCGTTTGCAGCCCGCGGCACGCCACGCACCGCAACATCGAGGCGACCGGTGAGTTCACCGTCAGCTTCCCCAGCCCGCAACAGATCCTGCACGCCAGCATGGCTGCTGCGATGCGCGATCCGGACGGTTCGAAGCCCAGCCTCGCGGCGCTCGAGACGTTCCCAGCCGACCGGGTCGCGGGCGTTCTCGTCCGCGATTCCTACCTCTGGCTGGAATGCACGCGCGAGCGCATCATCGACGGGTTCGGCGAAAACAGCCTGATCGTGGGCCGGATCGTGGCCGCGGCGGTGGATGAGCGGGCGCTCCGTGGGTTCGAAAGCGACGATGCCGACGTCATCGGGGGATCCCCGCTGCTGGCCTACCTCAGCCCTGGGCGCTTCGCGCGCGTCGCCCAGAGCTACTCCTTCCCCTTCCCGGCCGACTTCCGGTTGTGAGGCAGGCGGTGCCCGACGACCAGGCGCGACGTCTCCTCGTCGCACTTCGCGAGCGCGAGGAAGGAATGTCGGCGCTGCTCGAGCGCCTGGTGCTGGCTGAGTCCCCCTCGCTCGAGCCGGCCGCGCAGAGCGCGGCGTTCGCAATCCTCGCCGACGCGTTCACCGAACTGGGCTTCGAGGTGACCCGGGTCGACGGCCGCAGCGCCGGCGATCACCTCCATGCAGCGCCGACCGAAACAGACCCCGATGCCGCCTACCAACTGCTCCTGGGCCACATGGACACCGTCTGGCCCAGCGGCACAGTGAACGAGATGCCCGTTCGCGCATACGACGACCGCATCGCGGGCCCGGGCGCGTACGACATGAAGGGCGGCCTCGTCCAGATGATCTTCGCGCTCGGCGCGCTCCGCGACGAGGGCCTCGAGCCGCCCTTGCGACCGGTGGTCTTCATCAACAGCGACGAGGAGATCGGCAGCGGCGAGTCGAGTCCGCACATCCGCCGTCTCGCCCAGGGCGCCGCTCGCGCGTTCGTGCTCGAGCCCTCGTTCGGCTCCGCCGGCAGGCTCAAGACGGCGCGCAAGGGCGTCGGGCGCTTCACCCTCCGCATCAAGGGCCGCGCGAGCCACGCCGGGCTCAGCCCCGAGGAAGGGATCAGCGCGATCCTCGAGGCCTCCCACCAGATCCAGCGGTTGTTCGCACTGAACGACCACGAGCGCGGGGTGACGGTCAACGTCGGGACGATCGACGGGGGTTTGCACGCGAACGTGATCGCGCCGGAAGTGACCGCGGTGATCGACGCACGCGTGCCCACCGCCCGCGACGCGACTGTCGTCGAGCGGGCCATTCGCGGGCTGACACCGGTGCAGGATGGCGTGTCGCTTGAGATCGAGGGCGGTTTCGGCCGCCCGCCGCTCGAACCCACGCCGCGCAACCGCGCCCTGTGGCGGGCCGCCGAGGCCGCGGCCGAGACGCTTGGCATGGAGATCGACGAGGCGGCGGTCGGCGGGGCGTCGGACGGGAACACCACGAGCCTCTTCACGGCGACGCTCGACGGGCTCGGGCCGGTCGGCGACGGCGCGCACGCCCTCAACGAGTACGTCCTCGTCTCGCAGATGCCGGAACGGGCGGCACTCCTGGCCGTGTTGTTGATGGAACCCCTGGCACGGACGTGATGATGGGATCCGCCGTCCGATCCGCCTCAGGCGGGCACTACCTCACCAGCGTCGCGCGAATCGCCGACTTCGCCGAGCGGCCCATCTCGACCCAGTCGCGCAGCCGGGTTGATTGGGCCGACGGAGATTACGTCGTCGCCGACGTCATGGCTGGGACGCCCTTCCTGATCGAGTCGCCCAGCGGCCGGTACGTGGAGGTGCTGGAAGGCGACTCGCTGGTCGGCGCCCTCGGGCGGCGGTGCGCCACGTTGGAGGTCGTGGGCGACTGGCGCGCCGTCGGCGACGATCTCATGATGCACACGCTGACCTCCGCGGGCGTGCTCGGGCGCTGCACGTCCGCCGCCCAGCCGCCGCCGCGGATGGCCACCCTTCGCTACCGGGGCCACGTCATGCGCGACGGGCGCGCGTGGGCGATGCGTGACTTCGTCGCGCCACCGGCTGCCGCCGAGCTTCGCGCGCCGGTCGTGCTCATCATCGGCACCTCAATGGACGCGGGCAAGACGGTGGCGGCGACTCGCATCGTCCGAGAGCTCAAGGCCATGGGTCTGCGCGTCGCCGCCTCGAAGCTGACCGGCGTCGGACGTCTCAAGGACCTGCGGGCCATGGCGGACGCCGGCGCGGACGCGATCGCGGACTTCGTCGACGCAGGGCTCCCGTCGACCGCCGTCCCGGCCGCGGAGTTCGAGCCGGCCCTCCGCTGGATCCTCGGCCGCCTCGCCGAGATCGAGCCCGACGTTGTCGTCGCGGAAGCCGGCGCGTCGCCCCTCGAGCCCTACAACGGGGAGACCGCCGTGCAGTTGCTGGGAGACCTCCGGCGCTGCACCGTGCTGTGTGCGTCCGACCCGTACGCGGTCGTGGGCGTGACGGGCGCATTCGAGGTGACGCCCGATCTGATCTCGGGCCGCGCCACGAGCACCGAGGCGGCGATCGCTCTGCTGGCGCAGCTCTGCCCGGTGCCGGCCCTCAACTTGCTCGACCCGGCGTCCCGGCCCGCGCTCAGGCGGATCCTCGGGGAGCGGCTGGGGATCGGGGACCGCGGAGGCGTGAGCGCATCTTCGGCCGTTGCCGGCGAACCCGACCCGAACCGGGCCGTGAGCGGACGCACCGTCTTCCCCTGACGGGAGGGCCGAGACCGACCATCGCCGTGCAGGGGACAGCTGGGCTCAGCAGTGGGAGAGGGCAGACCACTTGACGCCGAACATGGTCTTGACGTTCTCGCACCAGGGGGGTTCTCCTTCCTCTCCGCCGAGCACGGCGGAGGGGGGTTTGACATCGCGCCGCTGACGTCGGCGGGCGGGACGTGGCGGCGTCCTGTCGTGCGCTCGGCGGGTCAGCCGGTCGCGAGCCCGCGGGCCCATTCGACCGCGCGGTCCCGCTCGCCCTCGCGAAGCGGCCCGGCCGTGTCCTCGACGATGAAGCTCTCTTCCCCGACGACCTCGTATCCGTGCCGGCGCAGTCGCTGGGCGATCTTGTGCGCCGCTGACCCCGTGAGGAGCTTCGGCTTCCCGATCCGCGTGTCGAACGCGGCGGCGCTTCGACCCGTGCCCGCGTCGATCCCGTCGAGCCATTCGCGCAGTCCGGTTCCTTCCAGCGCGGGTTCGGGGATGCCCTTCTTGCGGGCATCGTCGAGCGCGCCCTTGCGCGAGAGGCCCGAGGTCATCCCGTGCACGTGGGTGGGCCCACCGACCACGAGCAGGTCGGCATTCTCGACTTGGCCCGCCGCCACCTGCGCGACCGACACCAGGACGACCTCCGCGCGGTCGCGCAAGCCACGCGCCACGAGTTCGGCGATCTCCCGGGTGTTCCCGAAGAGGGATTCGTATACGACGACGGCCTTCACGATGCCTCCTCTGGTATGCGGATCGCCCCAGCGTCCCAGCCAGTCCGGCAACGCCGCATCGTGGTCATGACCCAGTGGTGGTTCGGGCTTTCCGCGCCGGATGCGTCGCCGGGACCGATGCTCATCGCCCGCCGCCAAGATGTCGATCCCGACTGGGCCGCGTCGTTCTCGGAGATTGCACCGGATTGCCGGGGAGGCAACCGGGACCCGCTTGACGGTGCGACGCCTCGCGCGGGTATGGTGAGCCATGCCGTACGTCGCCTGAGACGATCGCCTTCACCACCGCTCCGACAACTCGGTGCGTCCAAGGCTCATGAACGTCGACATGGAGCGTGGGGACCAATTCATCACGAACTGGAGGTCGAGGATGAAACGGAATCGAGAGTTTGAACAGCAGGCCCGCCGCGTCGCGGAGGCTGCGGCGCTGACCCGGCTCGTGACGCCGATTGTGCGCGAGGTCATGTCAGACCGCAAGGTGCGCAGGGCCGCTGGCGAAACATATGAGGCGGGGCGGCGGATGTATGAGGAGGTTCGCGGCGCCGACCCGACACAGGTTGTGGGGAGGATGGCGCGAGATGAACGCTTCCAGAGCGACGTCGCCGCGCTTGTCCGCTCCGCGACAAATGCCGTCGATGTGGGGATCGCGAGGGGACGTCGCCGCGTCCGTCACCGCCTGCTTCGGTTGCTGGTGATCGGCACCGGAGCAGCGTGTGTCATCGGCATCGCACTCAGGCGCAGGTGTGCGGATCTGCCATCCGACGGCGACGGGCGTGAAGTCCGCGTATCGGAAGCAACGCCGGCCGCGGCTCAAACCGAGCGGATCACAGGCTAGGCGGTCCGTCCGGCAGTTCGTGGGTCGGGAGCGCAGAGCGGGCGGGACGAATTGTGAGCTGCCGGTCGGTTCGCGCGGAACAGCCCGAATCGACCCGGTACTCGTCGGCGGCGGGGCCGTGACCGACAGACCGACCGCGCCGTGGCTCGGTCATGCCCTCCTCAAAGCGAAGCGCACCGGCCAGGTCGTGCGCCCCGCCTCGAGCACGGCCCGTCAGGTGCGCGGGGCGTACCGGTGGTGGAGCATCAGGTCGTTCCCGTCGGGGTCGGTGAAGAGCGCCATGTGGCAGACGCCCGTATCGAACGTCTCGCCCAGGAAGGTCACGCCCTTCGCCTCCAACTCCGCCCGGGCCTGCGCGACGTCGTCGACGTGCAGGGCGAGGTGTGCGTTCTTCTGCGGCGCGAACGGAAGCCCCATCTTCTCCGGCTCCCAGATCCCGAAGCACGTCTTACCGACCCAGAACTCGAACCGGGAGGTGGCGTCCGGTCTGAGCCCCAGCGTCTCCACATAGAAGTTGCGGGAGCGCTCCGCGTCCCGCGACGGAACCCCGATGAAGTCAAGCCTGCTGATCACGTGGTCTCCTCTCTTGCTCGAGTATCTCAATTCACACCAGCCGGTGAGCTTGCTCCGCCGACACGGCCGCCGGGTCCAACGCCGCGGCCCGCCGCGTGCGTAGGATTGCCCAGTCGCGAAGGGAGGAGCGTGGCCGCGGGGCACGAGGAAATGGGCGCGGTGCAAATGGCCGAGGCCGTCCGGGCGCGGGGCTGGTCGGCCGCCCAGACGTACAACGCCCAGCGGCTCATCGACGGCGGCATGGGGGAGCGCCTGGGCTTCAAGTCCTTCGAGGAGACCACGTTTGGCGAAGGCACGGAGGCCCTGGAGGGGGAAGGCTGGGTCTACTACCTGTACGAGGAGCGCATCGAGGAAGTCGAGGGGCTCATCTGATCCTGGCCGTGGGGCCCTACTCGCTGGAGGCCTTCGATGGAGGAAGAAGGAGCCTGATCCGGTTCAGCCGCGGGAGGAGAGGGAAGTCTCGCGGACCCGGAGGCATGGACCGAGGACTCAAGGCGGGCACGAGGATGGGAATCGCGGGGGCGTTGCCCGGCTTGTTTTCCAAGCGCCCGATCAGCGCATCGACCTTCGAACAAGAAGACCCTGTCTGCAGGGGCGTCGCCCGTTCCGGGAAAGCCGCGCTCGACGGCGATGACCTCGATCCATGCTCCCCACAACCTCATTCGCTCCCGTTTGCAGGGCACACGCCGATAGGCCGTGAAGGGATCGAACCTTCGACCTTGGGACCAAAAGGCGCCCGCAGCGCTCCTGCGCGTTGGAGGGCTTCTGCAGCGCCTTCCTCTGGTGGACCTTCGAGCGGCTCGACTCCTTGCGCCCGTTGCTACGGGCCGGGGTCTGAGCCGGCGACGACTCCGAAAGGATGGTGGGTTGGCGGAGCGTCCCGCGTCCGGCCCCCTCGCCAACCCGGCGCCTGAGTGCCCGGCGAGGCCCACTGACCGGCACGGCGGCCGCGCCGCCCGGCCGCGTCAAGCGACGGTGGCTGCGCTGCGCGTCGTCTCCGCACCGAGGCCTTCGTGGGCAACGAGGGCGGCGAGCTCGGTCCGCGATCGCACCCCGAGCTTGCGGTAGATCCGCCCCAGGTGCGCCTCGATCGTCTTGGCGGACAGGAACAGGCGAGCCCCGGCCTCGCGGTTCGTCGCGCCGGAGGCGACCATCAGCGCCACCTGCAGCTCCTGCGGGGTGAGGGCATCCGATCTCGGGCCCGAGCGAGGGGCGGCGGTCTCGCCCGTGACACCCAGCTCGCCCCGTGCCGTGGCCGCCCAGTCGACCGCGCCGAGGCCGTCGAACATCTCGAGTGCGGCCCGCAGGTGCACGCGGGCATCCGCGCGCCGCCGTGCCCGGCGCAGCCGCTCGCCCAGGCAGAGCAGGGTGCGCGCCTCCTCGAACGGCGCCTCGACCTCGCGGTGCAGCCGGAGCGCCTCCTCGAACGGCCCCTCGAATGCGTCGTCGTCCGCCAGCAGCCCGCGACAGCGCGCCGCGATGGCGCGCGCGCCGATCCGCTCGGCACGCCGCGCAAGATCCTCGAAGGCGGAGAGCGCGTCCTCGGCGTCGGTCCGGCGTCCCGTGCGCACCAGGCACTCCACCAGGTCTCCGCCGGTGAGCACGACGTTCGGCTCCTTGATGCCGCCGCGGGCGAAGGTGGTCGCGACCACCTCGAAATGCGGGGTGGCCGCATCCGGCCGCCCCCGGCCGAGCTCGAGGAGGCCGAGGGCCGGGCTCCCCCAGGTCGAGATCGGGGAGCCTTCGCCCCCCAGGCGCCGCCCGACCTCGGCGGCCTCCTCCGCCGTCGCACGGCAGTCGACCTCACGTCCGAGGCACGCCTCGATGCGCGCCTGGCAGGCGAGGGCGAGCCCGCGCGCGTGGACCTGCCCGAACGCCGACGCAAGGGAAACCGACTCCGTGGTGTCGGCGAGCGCCTCGGACCATCGGTTGCGCCGATAGCCGAGCTCCGCCCGCATCGCAAGGGCCATGGGCAGCGTCCCCGGCCTGGGAGCGCCCGTGCGCCACGGCGTGCTCGAGCAACCGGGCGGCGTGCCCATACCGCTCGGTCCAGATGTGCAGCCACGCGACTTGCTGCAGCAGCGCCGCGGTCTGCGCCTCGGGTGGGTCGACGACAAGCAGGTGCTCTCCGACCTCGTGCAGGCCGTCGACCGCCTCCGGCGCACGGCCGTCGGCCACGCGGGCGAAGAGCACGGCGACCGTGACCGTATCGTCGGGCCGCCCGTGCGCGCGCGCCTGGGCAAGGGCCCGCTCGGCCATGTCCACGCCCTGGGTCATGGACGCCGAGCGGATGAGCGCGGTGGCGGCCTCGGCCAGCATCCGCGCCGCGCGACCCGGGTCGAGCGCCGCGATGCGCTCAGCCTCCGCCGAGATCGAGCGGGCCGTCGCCACGGGCGTGGTCCAGGCGTCGATCTGGAACAGGAGGGCCAGGGCGTCGGCGCGCACGAGCGGGTCCGATGTCCGCTCCCGCGCCTGCCCGATGGCCTCGCGGGCGCGCTCGGTCATCCCGGCGAGGCGGGCGGCTCCGGCGCCCCGCAGGAGGCGCCGGGCCGACTCGTCGGCGCTCTCGCTGAGGGAGGCCGCCCGGTCGAACGCGCGCAGGGCAGAGCTGGGCGCTCCGCGCGCGAGGGCGTCCTCTCCCCAGCTCTCGAGGGCGGCGGCTGCATCCGCGTCGACACCGACGGCGGCTGCCGAGAGGTGCCAGGCGCGCTCTGCGGATCCGATGGGCGAGACCTCCGCGAGCGCGCGATGGGCCTGCCGCTGCTGCGCGCCTGCCGCGGTGGCGTAGATCGCGGAGCGGGTCAGCGGGTGGTCGAAGGCGACCGACCCGCCGCGCAGGTGCAAGATGCCCGCGGCCTCGGCCGCGTCGAGCGCCTCCAGCGTGAGGCCCGCTGTTGCGAGGGCCGAGCCGACGAGCGCGCACGGCGCCTCGGTTCCGGCCGCGGCCGCGGTGAGGACCGCTGCCTGCTCCGGAGCGCTCAGCGCAGCGAGGCGGCGCTCCACCCCCGCGCGAATCCGGTCGGCGACCGGCAAGGGCAGGATCACTCCCGCAAGGGCGTCACCCACGCCACCAAGGCTGCGGGTCGCCTCGATGATCGCGAGGGGATTCCCGCCCGTGCCGACGAAGAGCGCCTCCACGTCCTCGTCGTTCAACCCGCGGCCGGCGACGCGTCGGGCGAGGTGCGCGGACTCACGCCGTCCGAGCGGCTTCACCTCGAGGCGGTCGATGCCCTCCAGGTCGCCGGGGGCCAGGTCCTCCGGCCGCGCGCAGAGCAGCATTGCGATCCCCTCGCGCCACAACCGCCGCGCGGCGAACAGGATCGCCTGGGCGGACGGCGGGTCGAGCCAGTGCAGGTCGTCGACGGCCACGAGCAGGGGGGCGTCGGCGGCGGCTAGGCCCATGATCCCGAGCGTCGCGGCCGACACGCTGAAGCGATCGGTGCCCGCGGCGGGCGCCAGCGCGAGCGCGCCCTCCAGTGCCTGCGCCTGCGGCCGGGGCAGGCGGGGGATGAGATCGCTCACAGGCCGCACCAGCTCGAGCAGGCCGCCGAAGGCAAGCTCCGCCTCGCTCTCGATTCCCCGCACCCGCAGGACCCGCACGTCGGTCCCGCCGTTCGCCGCGAGAACCTCCGCCTCCCGCAGGAGGGTCGTCTTGCCGGTGCCCGCCGACCCGATCAAAGCGAGCGCACCGCTCTCACCCGCCGAGGCCCGGGAGATGAGCCCGCCGATGGCCGCGACCTCGGCCCCCCTCCCGAGGGGCGCCGCCCTGGCGCCCTCGCTCATCGCGGTCCGGTGCCCGCGGGGGCCGCGAGGTCGAACAGCCGGCGCGCTTTGGCATGCCGCTCGCCGTCACCCGCGGCGTCCGGGGCCATCGCGGCGAGGCCCGGATCGGCTAGCACGCAGCGAAAAGGCGCGCCGTCGTCCTCGACCGCCGCGACGATCGCGGCGGCGACCTCGTGCGCCTCGAGCCCGCACTCCTCGCGGATGCCGCGGAGCCTCCCGAGGACTCCGGCCCTGATCCCGGAATAGGGCGACTCCTGCTCGCCGGCCGACCCGCTGATGACCGTGGAGCTCGCGAACCCGGTCCGTACGACGCCCGCCTCGATCAGCACCGCCCGCACGCCGGCCGGGCCGAGCTCGAGCGCCAGCGCCTCGAGCACCACAGCGAGCGCCAGCTTCGACGCGCTGTACAAGCCGAAGAGCGGTACGGGAATCCGGCCGGCGAGGGTCGAGACGCCGACCACAACCCCGGAGCCGGCCCGGCGCATCGCCGGGAGGGCCGCTTGAATCACCGCCACGGCGCCGAAGAGGTTGGTCTCGAACTGGCGCCGGGCGAGGTCGAGGTCCACGTCCTCCACCGCCCCGAAGAGGGCCCAGCCGGCGTTGTTCACCACGCAGGCGAGCGAGCCACCGGCAATCTCGTGCGCCGCGCCCACCGCATCGCGAACGCTCGCGGGGTCTGTCACGTCGAGGCGCACGACATGGCGCCCGGAGGCGTCCGTGGCCTCCGCAGGGTCGCGCATCCCGGCCACCACCCGCCAGCCCGCGGCCAGGAAGGCGTCGGCGGTCGCCTTGCCGATGCCGCGCGAGGCGCCCGTGACGAGCACGGTCCGAGGTGGGGTTTTCATCAGTTCCCGGGGGTCGCGGGGCGAGTGCCCGGAATCTACCCCAAGCCCCCGCCTCTCCCCGGGGGGCCTCGCTCACCGCAATCTCGCCGGGGAGAGGCGGCCCGGCGAGGGGCCGCCTCTCTCGGCCCGGCGTCACTTGATGCGCGTCGGGTGGGCGGCCCACTCGTGCTCGCGGAGCAGGTACTTCTGCACCTTGCCGGTCGAGGTCTTGGGCAGCTCTCCGACGTGGACGGCGGCCGGGCACTTGTAGTGCGCCATGTGCTCCCGGCAGAACTCGATGATCTCCGCCTCATCGACGTCCATGCCGGACCGCGGAGTGACGAACGCCACCGGGCGCTCGCCCCAGTACTCGTCCGGTGTGGAGACCACGGCGCACTCGAGCACCGCCGGATGGCGCATCACCATCTGCTCCACCTCGATGGTGGAGATGTTCTCTCCGCCGGAGATGATGATGTCCTTCATCCGGTCGCGGAGCTCGATGGCGCCGTTCGGGTGCCAGACGGCCACGTCGCCGGAGTGGAACCAGCCGCCCCGGAAGGCGTGGGCGGTGGCCGTCGGGTCGCGGAAGTACCCACCCATCACGATGTTGCCCCGCATCACCACCTCGCCCGGCGTCTCGCCGTCCTGCGGCACGTCGTTCATCTCCTCGTCCACCACCCGGACGAGGTCGGCGGTCACGTGGGCCTGGCCCTGGCGCGCCAGGTGACGTGCCCTCTCCTCGTCCGGAAGGTTCCCGAGCCGTGCGTCGAGGCAGCGCGTGATGGGGGCGTACGTCTCGGTCAGGCCGTAGATGTGGACCGGGCTGATGTTGAGCTCGCGCATGCGCCCGAGCAGCGTGGGCGAGGGCGGCGAGCCGCCCGTGACGACGGTCAGTTGGGACTGCACACGGTGCGCGGCGGGATCGTTGACCAGAGCGATCTGGACCGTGGGCGCGCTGTTGAAGTGGGTCACCCCCTCGTCGTCGATCAATCGCCACATCTGGGCCGGATCCACGCGGCGCAGGCAGATGATCGTCGCTCCGACGGCCACCGCCCCCCAGGCGAAGCACCAGCCGTTGCAGTGGAAGAGGGGAGCGACGAGCAGCAGTCGGGATCTGGGCGTCAGGCCGGCCTCGATCACGTTGGCGAGCGCGTTCAGGTAGGCCCCGCGGTGCGTGTAGATCACGCCCTTCGGGTCGCCGGTCGTGCCCGACGTGTAATTGATCGCGATCGCGTCCTCTCGTCGCGCGGCCCGCCGAGGGGAATCGAGGAACCGGACGCCACGAACCGCTGATAGGGGTCGTTGGGCTCCCCGCCGTCGGCGATGGGATCATCTTGACGAAGGAGGTGTCGAACGACGAGAGCAGCGTGTATCGACGTCGACGAGGACGACTTTCGGCTCGGCGTGCTCGAGCAGGTGGGCAACCTCGCCCGGGTCTCGGCGGCGGATGTTGATGCACACGAAGGAGTACGCCCGCCGCGGCAGGCGAAGTGGGCCTCGACCATCGCCGCCGTGTTCGAGCGAGCACGGCACCCGGTCCCGCGGTCGACGCCGAGTCCGCGCAGCGCGGACGTCAGGCGGGCAACGCGTCGTTCACTCGCAGGAGCTCAGGCGACGGGCGCCGTGCACGAGCGCCGCGCGTCCGCATGTACTCGGCCGCCCGGCGCAGGAAGCTCACGGGCGAGAGCTTGGGGCGCGATACGCGCCCGCCGGCTCGGTTGCTGTCTTGCGTCTGCGGTGCGATCCGTGTGGAGGTCATGACGTCTCCTTTGCGCTCGACTCAACCGTGGGGAGAGAGGTTAGGAGTCGACCGCGGGGCCGAATCGGGGATGTCCCTATGGGAAAGTGCTGCAGACCCTGCGGGGTATCCTCGGCCCCGGCGCACCGGCCGCCGATGGGACGAATGCGGCGAGACCGAACTGCCTGAGGTCACCCTCGAGCTCGAAGGGTGGTTCACATCTCCGTTGTGGCGGCTCCACCGGAGAAACGCGGGTGCCGGGCACGAATGCTCTCTAAAAAGAGGCTTTATGGCAATGGGCCGTCTGGGACTCGAACCCAGGACCTTGGGATTAGAGAGTCCCCTCCGGGGCTTCTCTCCCTTTCGGCCGGTTCCGTGATTTCCCGGTTTGGTGACTGGGATCACACCTGTCATCGGGTGCACCGCGGCTGATGTGGTTTTCGACCCAGTGTGTTGCCGTATTTGTTGCCCACTTCGAGGGGCGATCGGGGGTTGGGACCGGCCTGGGGTTCCTCGCGAGCACTCGTATTGCTGTCGGGGCGGTCTATCGTCTTGAGTAAGACCGCTGGGGTTTCGGGCGCCTGCTCACGCGCCCGTCGTGAGGAGGTCCGTGATGCGCAGTTCGTTGAAGATCGTCACGTTGGCCGCGTCACTGTTATCGGCGGCGGCGGTGGGTGGTGGGTCGGCGGTGGCGCATCCTGCTGGTCCGGCATTGCTGAAGCCAACGGACATCGCAGCGGGTCCCGACGGCAACATGTGGTTCACGGAGCGGCACCGCATCGGGCGGATCACTCCTGCGGGTGTCATCACCGAGTTCTCGGAGGACATCTTCCTCCCCTTCGGTTCGAGTGGTATCGCGGCGGGCCCGGACGGGAACCTGTGGTTCACGGAGCCAGTTGGAGACCGCATCGGTAGGATCACTCCCGCCGGTGTCGTTGCTGAGTTCTCGAACGGCATCAGCGCCAACAGCGACTCGGAAGCGATCACGGCGGGCCCCGACGGGAACCTCTGGTTCATCGAGAACGATGGGAACCGCATCGGGCGGATCACCCCCGCTGGTGTCATCACCGAGTTCCCCGGCCTGAGGCGCGAGAGCTTTCCTGTGGGCATCGCGGCGGGCCCCGACGGCAATATGTGGTTCACAGAGCAACTCGCCGATCGGATCGGCCGGATGACCACGGCGGGGGTGGTCACCGAGTTCTCCAAGGGCATCAGCCCCGACAGCCAGCCGGCAGTGATCACGGCAGGCCCCGAATGGCAACGTTGGTTCACCGAGCTCACAGGGAATCGGATCGGCCGGGTGACCACGGCGGGGGTGGTCACCGAGTTCTCCAAGGGCATCAGCCCCAACAGCCGCCCGGCAGTGATCACGCAAGGCCCCGACGGGAACCTTTGGTTCACCGAGCTCTCAGGTAATCGTATTGGCCGGATCACCACGGCGGGGGTGGTCACCGAGTTCTCCAAGGGCATCAGCCCCGACAGTGGCCCCGGGCATCGGCGGCGGGGCCTGACGGGAACCTCTGGTTCACCGAGACCGACGGGAACCGTATCGGGCGGATCACCCCGGCGGGGGTGATCAGTGAGCTCCCGGCGACCGCGCAGTTCCTCCGCGTCCGTCAGATCGGGACACGGGCGGTCGCCGTGCGACTCCGCTGCCCGGTCGGTGCCGCGCTCGCGTGCAAGGGCACGGTGCGGCTCGGGAAGACCGGCAACGGCGGTGCCCGTCGGTTCGCCCCCCTGGCGGCCGGACAAAGCACAACGGTTGTGATTCCGATCTCGCCGAAGTGGGGTCGGCTGCTGGTAACAGGCAGGCGTCTGAACGTCACCCTCTTGCTGCGGCCGGACGCGCATAGCATGGCTGGTGCGCTCGCGCGGCCGATCACTCTCGGGTCAACCTCGCGGCCCCAGATCCCCGCGTGACCGGCTGATCGGTTCCCGGCCCGGGGACATGGGCGCGACTCCGGCGACAGCAAGGCCGATGACGAAATGGCCCCTCCCGCGCCGTCTCTCTCTTCCCGAGGGCGGGGGCATGGATCGGGGTGTCCGATGTGAGGCGGCGAGAACAGGAAAGGTGGGGGTGTTGCCCAGCTGAGTTGGTGTTGACGGGGTGGTCGTGGCGCGCGGTTACCCTCGCGGGGAAGGTGCGGCGGCGAGCGAAGGGGAGGGTCCGGTGGCTGTTGCCGTTGGCGAGATGAACTTCCGCGGCGAGCGACGTTGGCCCAGTACGACAAGGTGATCGCGCTGATGGGGTTGACCGCGGGTGGTGCGGGTCCGCCCGGTGCAGTGTCGCATTGGGCTGCGGCGACCGGGGATGGGTTGCGGGTGGTTGATGTGTGGGAGTCGAGGGAGCAGTACGACGCCTTCGCGCGCGAGCAGATCGGCCCGTTCTCGCAGCAGGCCGGGGTCACGGGCCCGCCGGAGACCGCCTTCTACGAGGTGCACAACTACTTCACCCACGGGTAGCGGCACCCCAGCCGTCCGGCAACGCCTCTGCGCCTCTGTGGCTGTGCGGACGGACGCCGGGCGCGTGGCAACTGCGAAACAACCGGCTTCCACCGCCCGATCCGTCTACAGAGGAGGCTTCACATGCCGAAGGCGTCGAAAGTGACCGCATCCGAGAGCTTCGAGGTCGAGGGCTATGAAGGACACTTCGAGCACTTCGATGGCGGCTACACCGTCGGGTTCGAGACCTACACCGCCGACGCGGATCTCGCGCCGCTGTTCACGGGTCTATCGGACGATCGCTGCCAATGCCCGCACTGGGGTTATGTGATCAAGGGCAAGGTCACGTTCACGTTCGCCGACGGCCACGAGGAGACGTACGAGTCCGGTGACGCGTACTACGCGCCGCCGCGCCACACACCCCGCCTGTTCGACGGATCGGAGGTCGTCGAATTCCACCCAACGACCGAGCTTGCGAAGACCATGGAAGTCGTGGGCAAGAACATCGAGGCGATGGAGACATAGCCCAGGAGACGGGGCGATCGAGCCCGGATCGACATCACCGCCCCAGCCTCACGGCTCCGGATGGGGCGGGCACTTCCTTATACCGAAGTGCTCGGAAGCGGCATTGGTACCCCGTCCCGCACCGTCTCCTCTCCTGAGGGAGTGGTGTTCGTCCGCGGCGGGCTTCGAGTCGTCGGGTTGGAACGGTGCCGGTGGGAGGTAGGGGGACCAGGACCCAGGGAGTCCTCCCTCTTCTGCCCCGGAGGGCGCTCAGGCTCCACCCCCGACTGGTTGGAACAAGAGCAGGGCGCTGCTCTGCCGGTACAGGCGATCCCGGCCGCTTACAATCCGGCTGGGATGGAACTGGATGAGCCCGGACGGCAGGTTGCCCCGCCGCGGCGCGCGCCGCGCGAGCCTACCCGGCGGCCCGTGGGGCCTGTGCCCGGCGTGCTGCGGCTCGCCTCGGCCGTCGGGAACCAAGCTTTCGCCGCGCACTTGGCGCAGCAGGCGGCGCGGGCGCGGGAGGCCGCCGTCAGCTCCCCCCAACCCCATCCGGCGCTGCCGCCGAGCACGCCGGCCTGGGCGGAGGACGGCCGGATCACCCTGGGGCCGGCGTCGCTGCTGCTCTCGCCCGTGGAGCGCGCCGACATCATCCACCACGAGACGATCCACGTCCTGCAGCAGCGGTACGCGCCGGCCGACGAGAGTGGCGAGGCGCGGCGGCGTGCCGAGGCGCTCGCCCAGTGGCCGCAGGGGGATCTTCTGGCGGCCGAGGAGCTGCTGGCCCCTGCGCCGCGTCTGCTGGCAGCGCCGGTGACCGGGAAGCCGGCGAGCGGCTTCACGCGTCTTTTCGCCGGCGACGGGGAGGTGATCGGGGAGGTGAGCGTGGGTGGGGTCACGGCCCGTGACCGGCGCTCGTACGAGAAGCTCGGGATCGAGGCCCCGGTGGACCCGAAGAGTCAGTTCGGGACAGCCACGGTGTCTGACCTGCAATACCTGGCCTGCGGGGACAAGGCCTTCCCGGTCCTAGCCAAGGTCGCGGAGGGGCTGCGTAAGGTTGCGCAGCGGGTCGCCGCCGTGAACGAGTCGATCCCGAAGGGCTCAGGGTGGCGGGTGGAGCAGGTGTTCGTTGCCAACGAGGCCAGCAGGCTCCACGTCGCCGACGGCCGGCCCCTGATCACGCTCGAGCAGGATGACTTCGACCGCGCCGCGGCCGAGTCGGCGGCGCACGAGGCCTCCCACGCCGTGTTCGAAAGCCACACCCATGCGCGACCGGACGCCGGCCTGGCGCCGGATACGTTTTCACTGCGCCTTGCCGACTTGTTCGGGCGGCTCGGCGGCACGACGACGGTCCCGATCCCCACTGAGGCGTTTACGAAGAAACCGCCACCGCTGAAGGGAGACGGCCAGGGCCCTGAGGAGCCCGCGGGCCTGGTGATGGTCATGGACAGCTTGTGGTCCGGCGGCCCCAGCGGACGTGCGCAGGGCCATCCGTGGGAGGGCCCGGACGAGCTGTTCGCCAGTGCGAACGCGGCCTTCGTGACAGACGAAAAACTCCTCCGCCGGATCATGGCGCATTACGCTGGGGTGGACGCCTCGGTCAAGGCGCTGGGCACCGAACTGCTGGACCTGCTCAAGGCGGCGAAGGACCCAAAGGCGGCGCGGGCGCTGAAGGCGCCAGCGACCAAGGAGTCCGACGCAGCCCGGGACGCGATCCAGAAGCGCGAGGCTTCGCCCTCGACCATCAAGGAACGCCTCGGCTCCATCCTGAACCCGGAGCTGCTCCCGCCGAAGAGGTTCACCTGTCCGAAGTGAACGTCTCTCGCGCGAGGGTCAGAACACCATGATCTCGACGTCTTGGCCGGCGAGGATCGCACCTGCGGTGGTCAGCGTGTCGCGTCTCATGAGGAAGTGCTGGATCAAAGCGTTGCTGCGGCCCGTCCGCCACCCACGCGGCTGCGGCGCGGATCCGTGCGCGCTGCTTCAGCGTGAAAGGTTCTGAGGCAGTGGCGGTCTCCCACGCCGCTTCGGCGGTCTCGTAGATCAGCGCTCGTGCCGCCCGCAGCTCGGTATCGGCGGTGGCCAGCCCGAGTAGGAACGTCGGGTTGGTCGCCAGCGGGCCGCTGGCGAGCAGGGGGACCCTTTGTCGAGCGCGGCCTTCGGGTGCGCGATCGGCCGTCGCTTTGGCATAACCGTTCTAGAACGGGATGTCGTCCTCTCCCGCGCCCGCCGACGGGCGAACATAGGCAGGCCCTTCAACGACGAAGGGCCGAAGAGAAAATGGTCCCCCCTCCCGCGCCGCCCGCCACCTGCCTGGCCGCGCCCTACCCTCCTCCTCAACCCGAGGAGTGTCCGGCGTCGAGTCCGAGCCACCACGCAGCGTCTTCAGTGCCTTCTGAAGCACCCCGTTGCATGATCTTCGCCGTCTCCTCTGGGGTCGTGCAGACCTCCCTCGGCAGGATGATGCGGACCACCTTCTTCGGCCCGTGTCCCTCGGGTTCGTGCGATGCGTTCGTCATGAGCAGCTTCTCGTCAGCGGGCTCGCCCACCTCGGGCGGTGGCACGACGTTCACTGTTACACGTCGGGGGCGGGAGCATGGGCGGGGCCTTCGGCGGGGGAAGGCCCGAAGAGGACATGGTCGCCCTCCTGCAGCACCTCCTCTCCCTGAGGCCGTCGCCGCCGCTCGTTCGGTTGATCACTGCGCAGAGTCCATCGGCGAGGCGGGGGATGCACAGGCTCCGGGAGATCCCATGAAGGGGAGGCAACGCCAGACCCTTTACCGGGGTGGCCAACGGGGGCATGACCTTCACTGTCGCACGTTAGGGACGGGAGCATGGCCGGGCTCTTTCCTGCCGATGCCGCCGAAGAGGAAATGGTCCCCCTCCCGCACCGTCTCCCGCACCGCCGTGCGGTGATTCGGGCCATCAGGCGCTGCTTGCCACAGCCTTCCGGAACGGGCCGGGTGGTCACTCGTCCAGTGCGTCTGGGTCGTCGAGATCGAACCTGCAACCACGGGATCAACCTCCGGCGTTGGTTTCTCGTTCGCCCGATCCAGCGTCTCCCGACTCGGCCGGAAGCCGTGAAGTCGGACGCCGAGAGGGGCCGGTCGAGGGCCCCTCTCCAGGCACCCTTCTCGCGTCGCAGGAGCGCCTCGTACGGCGAACGGCATATCGAACGAGCCGTTCGGCTAGGCTCATCCTGATCCTGCTCGCCCCGGGTCGCCACGTTCGCGCGGCGGGACCGCTCCGAGTTCCACCTATTTCCGGAGGTTCCCTATGCGAGGTTCGAAGCCACGCTCCCATCTCCGCTTGATCGCCTTCCTCGCCCTCGCCGTGGCGCTGTTCAGCGCGACTCAGGCGATGGCGACCCAACCGACCGGAGACCTCGTCTGCAAGCCGACCACCCCGCCGGTGAAACCACCCCCGGTGAAACCGCCTCCGGGAGGTGCTGCCCCCCGTGACGCCCCCGGTGGTGGCGCCGCCCGTGACGCCCCCCGTGACGGCCCCGGTGGTCACCCCGCCCGGTGTGATCGGCACGACCGCGCCGACGTTGGCCATCACCAAACGGCCGAACCGGCGGGTCGTGCGGCTCGGGCAGATCGTCACATTCAAGATCCAGGTCCGCAACACCGGTACCGCGACGGCGACGAACCTCCAGGTGTGCGACCGGGTTCCGGCGCGGGCCGCGTTCGTGAGCGCGAAGGGCGCCACGATCAAGAATGGCCTGGTGTGCTTCGCCCTCAGCAAGCTGGATCCGGGCAAGACCGCCCGCTTCCTGGTCACCTTCCGCGCCGTGGCGGTGGGGACGATCAGGAACGTCGCGACGGCCTCGGCGAGCAACGCCGCCACCGTCACGGCGCGTGCGAACGTGCGGGTCATCGAAGTCCTCGGGGCGATACGCATCCCCGTCGTCACCGGCTAGCACGACCCCCGGCCGTGGAGCCCCGGCGGTCGCCGGGGCTCCACGACAGGCGCCTCAGGTCCCGCGCCAGGCGGGCCTCGCGTTGTGTCATTGGCCCGCCTGCGTCGCGCGCCGCGTCAGTGATGAAGGGGGCTGTCCGAGGAGTTCTCGACGAGGGCGTGGATGTCGTCGTAGCCGTTCGCCTTGATGTTCTTGTCTAGCGAACGGCTTTTAGAAGTTCCCTCCGGGCCTTGTCTCCCTTTCGGCCGGTCCCGCGTCTTCCCGTTTGGTGACTGGGATCCCACCTGCGTCATCGGACGACGGTCGTCGGTGTCGGTTTGGACCCTGGGTGTTGCCCAGTTTGTTGCCCACTTCGAGGGTTTCGGTTGGCGGGAAACCCGCGTCTCCGATCCGCGCTGGTGCTGGTCCTGGGTACCAGCAGCCGGGCTAGCGTCGTTCCCGTGGCCGGTCCCGGCACACGAGAGCGGAAGGAACACGAGATGACGAAGGGCGATCCGAACGTCCCTGCCGGTGCCGGCATTTGCCGGCGGAACGAAGGCGATCACCATGACTCCGGTCGTCGGCACGCCGCGACGGGAGTACGCCGAGATGTTCATCCCCGGCGAAGAGAAGCTCGAGGACGGCGAGATGCGAGTGACGGTGCTCGGCAGCGGCAATCCCTGGGTGACGCGCGGCCAGGCCTCGGCCAGCATCCTCGTCGAGGTCGGCAACGCCGAGCGCGACCTCCTGGTTTTCGACCTCGGGAGCGGCTCCCTGGCGAACTACGCGAGTCTGAAGCTGCCGGTCAACAAGCTCAACAAGGTGTTCCTGACTCACCTGCACGCCGACCACACGGCCGACCTGATCACGCTCTCGGCAGCTACTCGAAGGTGGGCCGGGCCGACGGGCCGATCGACGTGTGGGGGCCCAGCGGGACCGAGCCTCGCCTGGGCACGCGGCACTTCGTCGAGGCGGTCGAGGAAGCGCTGGCCTGGGACACCGAAGGCTGCACGCGGGCCGATCAACCCGGAGAGCCTGAAGATCGATGGTGACCGAGTTCGATTTCAGCCAGACCCAGGTCGTCTACGAGAAGAACGGCGTGAAGGTGACGTCGTTCCCTGTCGTCCACGCCGTGAGCGGCGCCGTCGGCTATCGCCTCGACTTCGCCGGCCTGTCGTTCGTCCTCTCCGGCGACGCACGCGCTGCTGGCCGCTCGTGCGCGCCTGCGAAGGCGGCGTCGACCTGCTCATCCACGAGTGCTTTCCCGCCCGCCGCGGCGCTCGCGGCCGCGTCGGGGCTCTCCATCGAGCGGGCGACGATCGCGCTCAATGCCGCCCACACCTCGCCGAAGGCCGCCGGCAAGGTGTTCAGACTCGTGAGAGCCGCGCATGGCCGGCCTCTGGCACACGCTCCTGTCGCCCCAGGTCATCCCGTTGGTCTTCTCGGAGCTTGGCACGGTGTATGACGGCCCCGTCGTCCAGACCCAGGACCTGACGGTGTTCAACGTGACGAAGGAGGCCGTGGTCGCCCGCCAGGCAAAGGTGTTCGACCAGTTGCCGCCGATCCCCGGCGAGCAGCGTGTGGCCTACACCCCCGTCCCGCTGACGCCTCCCGCTTGGTGGGCAGAGGCACTCATCCCACTCGACGACCCCCAGCCATCCGCCTGACGCCCTACTACCCGCCGGCCGCTTCCAGGACGAACCGATCACGAGGGTCTTCACGACGTTGGCGGTGGTGGCCCTTGCCGGGCTCCTCGTCAATGGTTGGCCCGGGCCCAACCAGGGTGGGCGGCATTCACTGTTGCATGTCGGGGCGGGAGCATGGGGTGGCCTTCAACGAGGAAAGGGGCCGAAGAGGAAATGGTCCCCCTCCCGCACCGTCTCTTCTCCTGAAAGGCCGAGAGCATGGATCGGAGTGTCCGAACTCGGGCACGAGGGATGAGGAGGTGGTGTTTGCTCGCCGCGCGTTTCTTGCTCAGGCGGACGCGAAGCGGGCGATCAGACCCGCAGCGTAGGCATCCTCCCATGGTTGGGCTCCGCCCGCCGGGTATGCGCGGTCGAGTTCCACCAGCGCATGCACGAGGTGACTTCGCACCGGCGCGCCGCCGAGAAGCTCGGGGAGTTCGGAGTGGCCGAGCAGCCAGTCGGCATACCACGAGGCCCAGTCCGCGTCCTCCCCGTCGGTAAGGCGAAATACGATGTGGTGAGCCTCCGCCGCCTCGTGCAGCAGCCGGGCGATCTCGTCCTTCCCGGTAGACGCGGTCACGGGAACCCTCTCAGGTCGGGGTGGTCTCAGGAGTGGCGCAAATCCCGGGCGGGGCTTCTCTCCGTTCGGCCGGTCCGGTCGGTGCTTCCGATCAGGTCCGACCGTGTGAGCGGCCGGACCTGTCGAACGCCTACCGATGGTTGCCGCGGTGGCCCACGACGTGGATGTGATAGGTGATCTGTGCCACGTCGTAGACAGAGCCATCAGCATTCGGAAGCTGGTCGCTCAGCACAATGGTGTGGTTTCCCGCGGCGAGCGGTTTGATGACAACCGGCCACCCGTAGTCGAGCGCCCAGTACTTGCCGGGGGGCCCCAGGGGATCACCCGTGAACTGCCCGATGGTGAGCCGGTACGGGTGGCGCTGCTCGATGTAGAACTGGTCGGGATCGGACACCGCGACACCATCGACCACGACATTGGGATCCTTCACCAACGGGTACAGGCCGTCGAGGTAGGTCTGACGGGCGAGCGCTTTGCTGGTATCCCAGTTGAGGTAGCCACCAGGGCTGGCCAGGATCGCCTTTCCCTCGCGGATCGTGCAGTCGGCTGTGAATGTTCCTGGCCCTGGAGCCGCGAGGACGAACACGCCCTCGAACGGCTGATCCCACACATCGCAGGACTCGGGGTTGAGGAACGGTGCCGTCGAATCGGAGCCGGCGACAAGCCAACGCCACCATCGGCGGTCCCATGAGCTGTAGCCATGGCCAGCCGGCCGGCTCCCGGGCTGATACACCGACACCGACTGCTCACGCCGTCCGTCATGGGCGCTCGCCGCCACCGCCACCGCGCACACCGCGACCGCCGCCAACACCGCACACACCAGATAGCGCCGGCCCGAAGGTCGCCTCGCTCCTCCCGCGCCGCCAACGAGCGACCACGGTCTTGCTCGTCGTTTCATCTCGACCTCCTGCTCTTCTGGGGTTTGTGACGCTGCCCGGCCCATCGGTCGCACACGAGACGACGAGAGGTC
The DNA here is from genome assembly GCA_963706315.1 of uncultured Thermoleophilia bacterium. Taxonomy (GTDB): domain Bacteria; phylum Actinomycetota; class Thermoleophilia; order Miltoncostaeales; family Miltoncostaeaceae; genus CALMEC01. The sequence continues at coordinate 767,559 of CAVPMA010000015.1, forward strand.
TCGGGTCTAGCAGTGCGCGGGGCTCGTGACGACGGTGCCGTTCGGGCACGTGGTGTTCGACCAGATGACGCCGACGAGGCCGCGAGCGTTCCCACCGGTTGTCGTCGCGCCGGTGAGGTTCGCGTTGGTCAGGTTCGCGTCGGGGAGGTAGGCGCGGTTGAGGTTCGCACCGGTGAGGTTCGCGTTGGTGAGGTTCGAGGGGGAGGATCGCGTTGCCGAGGTTCGCACCGGAGAGGTTCGCGCCGGTGAGGTTCGCCGGAAGGGGCGAGGTCCACGCCGGTGAGGTTCACGCCGGGGAGGTTCACGCCGGAGAGGTTCGCGCGCGGTCCGATGAGGTAGCCGTTGACGAGCAGCCACTTTGAGGGCAGCGCGGAAGGTGTTCCGATGATGCCACCCTGGTGGGCGTCGGTGAGGTTCGCGCGGGTGAGGTTCGCGCGGGTGAGGTTCGCGCTGCCGGTCGCCGGTGGAGGTTCGCGCGGGTGAGGTTCGCGCCGGTCAGGTTCGCGCGGTGAGGTCCACGTTGTTCGAGGTTCGCCCCCTGAAGCTTCGCACCGCGCAGTAGATCAGCGAGGCGAAGGTCGGCGCCGAGCGCGCGGTGACGTGCGCCCCCTGAAGCTTCGCACCGCGCAGATCAGCGAAGCGAAGGTCGGCCCGCTGCAGGTACGCCCCGCGGAGGTTCGCCCCCCGCAGGTCCGCCCCCGGCAGATGCGCCCCGCGCAGGTTCGCCCCCCGCAGGTTCGCCCCCGCCAGGTGGGCTCCCGGGCAGGAGGTTCCGGGACGGATCACACACCCCGCGACCGTCCGCGCCGGGGCGGGGCCCGCGACGACACTCAACACCACGAGCGTCGCGACGCACACCAACCCCACGAGACCGAACCGGATACCCACACGAGACGACGCGAGACCGCGAAGCGGAGCGGTGTGGCGGATATGGACAGGGCGCATGGCCCCTCCTCACTTGGGGCCAAGCTGTCTGATCGGCTCGACTTGTGTCATCTGACACTTCCACGGGTTGGTGGCGGTGTCAATCGATGGGAACCGGCTCGGCTGCTCTCGGTGCGAGGACGGGACCTTCCCTGGCTGCCCGACGCAGGAGACTGAACCGCACCGGGTCTGATGGAGGCTCCATTCCTTGAGGAGGATGGAGCGATGCCACGACCCAGGAGGCACCCCCGGAGGTGCGTGAGCGCGCGGTGCGGCTGGTGGTCGACCACCGGGGGGAGTATCCGTCGCAGTGGGCGGCGATCTGCTCGATCGCGAAGAAGTTCGGGGTGAGCTCGGAGACGCTGCGCAAGTGGGTCCGCCGGGCCGAGGTCGACGCCGGTCAGCGGGCGGGGGTGACGACGGCGAGCGGAGCGGCTGCGGGAGCTCGAGCGCGAGAACCGGGAGCTGCGCCGCGCGAATGAGATCTTGAAGGCGGCGTCGGCTTTCTTCGCGGCGGAGCTCGACCCGCGACCGTCGATGCGGTGAGCTTCATCGACGATCACAAAGGCCGGTTCGGGGTCGAGCCGATCTGTCGCGTGTTGCAGGTCGCCCCGTCGACGTACTACGCGGCGCTGTCGCGCCCACCGTCGGCGCGGGCGCTGCGCGACGAGGATCTTCGGGGTGAGATCCGGCGGGTGTGGGATGAGAACTACCGGGTGTACGGCACCGAGAAGGTGTGGCGGCAGCTTCGCCGTGAGGGCATCGACGCGGCTCATTGCACCGTGCGCAGGTTGATGCGCGAGATGGGTATCCGTGGCGCGGTCAGGGGCAAGGCGTGGCGCACCACGATCGCGGATCCGTCGGCGGATCGTCCACGCGATTTGGTGGATCGCGCCTTCGGCGCGAGCGCCCCTGACAGGTTGTGGGTCGCCGACATCACCTACGTGAGGACGTTCGCGGGGTTCTGCTACGTCGCGCTCATCATCGACTGCTACGCCCGCCGGGTCGTCGGGGTGGCAAGCATCCCGGTCGCTCAGGACTGACCTGGCGCTCGACGCGTTGGAGCATGCGTTGTGGCAACGACGCGGGCGCAGCCTCGACGGGCTGGTCCATCACACCGATCGGGGGGTGCAGTACCTGTCGATCCGCTACACCGAGCGGCTCGCTGACGCCGGAGCGATTCCCAGCGTCGGCTCACGCGGCGACAGCTACGACAACGCCTTGGCCGAATCGGTGATCGGCCTGTACAAGAGCGAGTTGATCCGCCGGCGCGGACCGTGGACCGGGCTCGACGAGGTGGAGATCGCGACGCTGGAATGGGTCGACTGGTGGAACCACCGTCGGCTGCTGGGCTCGATCGGCCACATCCCACCCGCCGAGAAGGAAGCCAACTACTACGATCAACACGAGGCCACCGAGACGATGGGCTAACTCACAACAACGAGCCTCCAGCAAACCCGGCAGGGTTCAGACTTTGCGCGAACCCGGTGAGCAAGAGAGGGCTGCTGATCGCCGAACCCCCCCGGAGAGGCAATGGTCCCCCTCCCGCACCGTCTCCTCTGCCAAGGGCGGGAGCATGGACCGGGGTGTCCGAGATCGGGCACGAGGAAGCGGAAACGGTGGGGTGTTGCCCACCTTGTTGCCCAAACGGCAAAATGCCGAACCAGTCAAGAATCACAAGGTGGCCATTTCCAGGTCAATACCGATGGGCCGTCTGGGAGTCGAACCCAGGACCTTGGGATTAAAGTCGCCCCCGGCGTCTCCTGCTATCTCACTGAGTCGCTTCTTTACAGGCATTTCGTGTGATCGACCACGTAGCGATCTCACCCCATCTCCGGTGGTCGTGTTGACCATCTGTTGACCCCTGGACGAGTTGTGGAAGCCCTCGTTCGTCGTATACGGCGGTATCGCACTTCCCGTTTCCGATCAGCGCGAGGCGGAGTGATCTCACCGAGGAGCGCCAGCCGCTTGCGATTCACGGTGGCGACGAAGTCGGGTGGGAGCGCGGTGCGGTCCTTTCCCCGTGAGGGCGGACCGCACCGCGGTGGGGTGTCGTGCTTACTTGACGATGTGGATGACGCGCATCATGTTGAGTTGGGTGTGGTCGCGCCCGTCCTGGGTGTTCATGAAACAGGCGGCCAGGTAGGTGCCGGGTGCGGCTGTCAGGGTCAACTGTTGCGAGGCCCCCGGCGAGAGCGGCCCTGCGCCCTCGAAGGCTCCCGTGATGAATTGTTGGGCCTTGTTGCTTCCCTGGCGTGCGAGGGTGATGACGTTCCCCGGGTCGGCCCCGGGGGCCAGTCTGAGCAGGATGATCATGTGCACCAGGTGGCCCCGGTTGACGAAGCGCACGAGGTCCCCACGGTGCAGCGTCTTCTGGCCGGTGAAGGCGAAGTCGATCGCGCTGACCGTGTCCTTGGGCTTGGGCAGGCTGGCGGGCTGTGCCGCCGCGGTGATCGTGAACACCGTATTGGGCTGCTTGCTGGGGTTCTGGTTGACCGTGTCGACCGCGACGTACTGCCCGGGCTGCAGGTTCGTCTGGACGGCGCTCGTCCCGCGAGGGGCCGATGTGTTGAACACGATCGCGCCGTAGGGGGCGAGGTTGTTGAGATCATTCTCCGCACCAGGCGAGTTCGCGAAGGCGAGGGCCTGTGCCGGGGTGACACCGGGATTGAGTCGGACGAGGATCGGGTCGCCCTCCTTCTCGCGCGTCGTGGTGGACACCACGTTGACCGCACCGGACTGCAGCGCTCCGCTAACGGTGATGGACGTACCGTCCATCGCGATGCGCAGCTGCGGCAGGGGCGTGCTTTGAAGCGAATTCGCTGCGAGCGCAGTGCCGCCGACGGCCAATAGGGTGGCCGCGGCACGGGCAATTCGTTTCATCGTTTCTCCTTGGGAGGGCTCGGAGATCTGGCGTGAGGACGCAGACGCGCCGAGGGGAGTGCTTCAAGCTTAGAGCCCCCGCGTGATTGGAGGAGAGGCGAGGGTTCTCGCACGATCGCCCTCGCGAGCCTCGCCGCCGTGTCGTGGCGGTCAATGTCCCGAAGGCGGGGCGACAGCACTCAAAGGTTGGGCCGCAGTGGTTAGATCGAACGGTTCCGCGAGGCACCGCCAAAGGGGCAGGCGGCCCTGCCGCTCGATGCAAGCGGCAGCATGGGCGGGCTGCCAGTCACCGAACCCGCGGGAGCGGGAAAGTCCCCCTCCCGCACCGTCCGGGACACTCCGACATATCGGCTCCACGCCCGTCGGCTCGGCGATGCGATCTGAGTCGTTCTCCGTGGCCCCGCTGTGGCCCATTAGTCGTGATTTCTGCGCCGAAGCGACCTCAGCGCACCCGAACGATTCTCCAGTTGATCAACTCGGGATCGTTGACGGGTGCGGGCTGCTCGGTCTAGGTTGGTGTGCCGCTGTGTGCCCGGCAACCGTCCGGGGCGCGACCAGGAGGGGACATGACGCAAGAACGTTGGTGGGAACGTTGGGGGCCGCTGTCAGGCGTCGTCTTCATCGTGCTGATGATCCTCGCGTTTGTGATCTCCGGCGACTCTCCGAGTAACGACGATTCGGACGCCAAGATCGCGGCGTTCGTCGGCAAGCACTCCGAGCAGGTCCAGAACATCGTCGCGTTGTTCTTCGCGTTGGCGGCGGTCTTGTTCCTGATCATGTTCTTCGCCGCACTTCGATCGCGCCTCGTGCACGAGGAGGGAGGCGTGGGGCGTCTCGGGACGCTCGCGTTCGGCGCTGGGATCGTGTGCGCGGTGTTCTTGTTCTCCGCGGTCAGTCTGTTCGTCTCACCGCTGCTCGCCGCCAACGACGCCGGGCAGTTCCCGCCCGATCCGGGGATCTACCGGATCACCCAGACCGTCGGCTACGAACTCTGGGTCGCCTCCTCGGTCTGTGGGGCGTTGGCGGTGTGGGCGACGTCGGCCGTCGTGTTGCAGACCCGGTTCGTGCCGCGCTGGTTTGCATGGTTCGGCATCGTTGTCGGCGTCATCAGCCTCTTCGCGGTCTTCTTCTTCCCGATCTTCGTATTCTGGCTGTGGATCCTCGTCGCAGCGATCCTCTTCGTCGTGCGGCACCAGACCGCGCCCACGACACGCACCGGGCCCGAGCAACCAGCAGCGTAATCCCAGCTTCCTCATCGAGACGACCAGGGCCGAGTCGCGACCTGCGACAGCCCGGTGCTTGTGGTCGGAGTCCAGGTGTGGGCTTAACGCGGTCGATCCAATTCCCGATTCTGGAGGGTTCCAAAGTGAGCATCGTCGTTCGCTTCACCCCCGCAGGGCTTACCGCCGAGCAGTACGACAAGACCGTTCGCCTCCTCGAGGAGCGCGAAGGGGCCTGGCCTCCCGACGGGCTCGACTACCACGTCTGCTTCGGCTCGGACGGCAACCTCCTGGTCAGCGAGATCTGGGACTCGAAGGAGCAGTTCGAGGCGTTCGGGGCGCGGCTGACGCCGATCCTTGCCGAGACCGGGATCAAGGCCTCCGACCCACCGCAGCATTTCGAGGTCCACAACATCATGAAGCGGTAGCCCGGCTTCATCGAGACGCCCCCCCGGGCTCACGCCACTTGCCTAGCGCCGCTCGATGTGGGTGTCGAACCCGAACTTCTCGATGACATCCCGTGCCCCCTCGGAGAACCCGGCGATGTAGGCGCGAAGGTTCTCGGCGACGTTGTTCGTGTCGTCGAGGACCCGCGTGAGGGTGAGCGGGGAGATGTTGAAGAACTGCTCACCCGCCACGTCTTCGAGCACCGGGTCCAGGTTCGCACGCCGCCCCTTCAACGACTCGTACCGCGCGAGCACCTGCTCCTTCGTCGGCTCCAACACGCAGTCGAGGCGGCGGATGACCGTCAGCGACAGGATGGCCCGCCCGTACTCCGACTGCTTGTAATCGCCCCGGAGAAGATCGGCCACAGACCAGATGAAGGCCGCGTGGTTTCGGATGACGGTCGAGTCGGTCGTCGCCAAGCAGGATCCCTTCGTCGCAGACGGCGCTATCGCACTTCCCGTTTCCGATCAGCGCGAGGCGGACGTGATCTTACGGGGAGCGCAGGTCGCCTTATTGCGATTCGCGGCGGCGACGAAGTGGAAGCCGATGCGCCGGTTCGTTCCGTCCAGCAGCCGAACGGCACACCGTCTCCGCTCCCGAGGTCGGGAGCATGGATCAGGGTGTCCGAGATCGGGGACGAGGAAGAGGAAATGGTGGGGGTGTTGCCGACTTGTTGCCCAACACTCGAATGCGTATCGTCCGCCAGCGAAACGCCGATGCGGCGTTGGATCTCCGGTCATCGCACTTCGTACCAGGTTGCCGCAGCGAAGGAGGGCGAGACGTGGCCAGCCGATTGGTCCGTGGCTGGATCGCAAGGATAGGTGCCCTGAGCATATTGGCGACGGCCCTGTCTGCCCAAGCCGCTGCGGCTCCGGCGATCGCGGTGAACTTGGATCATGACAAGGCACCGGAGCATCTCGTCCAGGTGAGGGTACGTCTACCGTACTTCCCGAAACCAGTCTTCGGCGTCACCTGGGCAGTCTCCGATCGCGTCAACGGCAAGAAGGTCACCGTGAAGCTCGGCCCGCCCGGCGACCGCCTGCGCAGACCCCGCATCGGTAACCGCAATGGCGACACGCTGCGCGACATCTTCATTGAGGCTCAAGCGGGGAACTCCCTCTTCTTCGGAGAGATCTGGCAGTGGGATGGGCGCGGAGCGCATCTCTTGTTCAAGCAAAGCCCGCGTGCGATATCACTTCTCGAACAAGGCGGGCTCGTGGCAAACGGGCCTCTCGCGACGCGGTTCCCGGACGACAACGGGGATGGCGTCAGCGACGTCGTCCAGACCTTCAATCTCGCTGCATGCCGGGCGTGTCCACCGGAGGAGGTCAGGACCGTGCGCTATCGATACAGGCCTGTCCTGAGACGATGGACGCTTCTCGGTCTTGACCCCCTCGCCGCTTGAGTGGGAGGGCTGGACGGTCCCCTCGATCGGGAGCGACCTCACTGAGGTAGAGGCGTCCGGCTAGGCGACTACGGCAGCGCTGGTAGGGTGGCCTCTATGCGGGCGCGCGTTCTCAGCGTGTTGCACGGCGGGTTCTGGTTCGCGTTGCTTGGTGCAGCGGCTGTCTTTGTCTGCGCTCCTGACCGGGCGGTTGCGCTAGCGCCTGGCTGTCCGTTCGCCTCGTGGCAGTACTCGCTCGGGAACCTCGATGACTCTGCGCAGCCGACACCCCCCGAGAACCTCGTGTTCGCTGGCTCACGCATCCAAGTCGGAACCAGGTGTAAGACAGGAGAGGCCGGTGAGGCTTATCCCGTCAACATCTGCGTCCGAAGGTCGAGCAACGTCGTGCGCTGCCGCTTCCGGCTGGTTCGCGCGGACCATTGGTACGACTTCATCGTCAAGACGACGCCGAACAGGGCATGGACCTACACGGTGTCTTGGGCTCGACGACCAGGCGCACGGGCCTTCCTACGCGTCAAGTTCCGAACGTTCGCTGGCGACTGACCTCTGAGGTGGCCCGCTGCAGGCTGGTGATCGAATCCCTTGTTGAACTCGCAAGGGAACTCACCTCCGAACGGCGTGAACATGGGCGGGCTTCTGATCGCCGAGGCCTGGCGGAGAGGAAATGTCCCTCTCCCGCACCGTCTCCTCTCCCGAGGCCGGGAGCATGGATCGGGGTGTCCGAAGTCGGGCACGACGAAGTGGAAATGGTGCCCCTCCCCCCAAAGTTGTTGACCCCTACGTTGACCCCCGAGCAGAACGTCCGGTGTCGCAGGATCATGTGAAGGGCATGATCCCTTACGTGAAGCGGGATCTCACCGTTTGCACGAGGGCATTTGACGACCCGTGTTGGCGAGTCGAGGACACCCACAGGCCCTATCGGAGAAAGGGATCTCGGGATGGGCCGTCTGGGACTCGAACCCAGGACCTTGGGATTAAAAGTCCCCTGCTCTACCAGCTGAGCTAACGGCCCATTCAAGGCATCCCGACCGGCGGGACCGCCTCGCCAGAACGCTAGCGCGATCGGGTACCGCATGATCCGGAGGGCGCTGCGTCGGCCCGGCGGCGTCGGTTACAGTCGAGCGGCAAGCCAGATTGTTCGGGAGGCGCAATGACCGAGGCAGACGGAAGGACCGCAGTCGTGACCGGTGGGACCGGCGGGCTCGGGCTCGCGGTCAGCTCGGCATTCGCCGACGCCGGGTACCGGACCATCGTCACATGGGTAGTGGACCGGGAGGCCGAGCAGGCCCACCGGGCCCTCGGCGACCGGGTGGAGCTCCGCAAGCTCGACGTGACCGACCCCGGTGACGCGGGCGCGCTCGCCACAGAGCTCGACGGCGGCTCCGGCTGCTGGGCGCTCGTACACCTCGTCGGCGGCTACCTCGGCGACCGGCCCCTCGGGGAGATGACCATCGACGAGTGGCACGGCCAGCTCGACCTCAACGCCACCAGCGCGGTCGTGATGATGGGTGCGTTCCTCCCCGGGATGGTCCGCCGCGGAGGCGGGCGGGTGGTCGCCGTCTCGAGCCGGTCCGCCCTGGCCCCGTTCGCCGGCGGCAGCGCCTACGCGGCCGGCAAGGCCGCGCTCATCGCTCTCGTGCAGGCCGCCTCCAACGAGGTCAAGCACGATGGGGTCACTGTGAACTGCGTGCTTCCGAGCGTCATCGACACCCCGGGCAACCGCGCCGCCCAGCCCGACGCCGACACCGCGAAGTGGGTTGCGCCGGCCGATCTGGCCGCCGTCATCGCCTTCCTGTGCTCCGACGCCGCGCGGGCGGTCACCGGGGCGGCGCTGCCCGTGTACGGCCGGGTCTGAGCCCGCCACGTCTGGCGGTAGGCTTCGGGCGAGTCGCCGAGCAGGACGAGACCAGGAGACCGAGATGCCGCTCCTCACACCCGACGAGATCGATGCCGCGCTTGCCGGCATGCCCGGCTGGGAGCGTGAGGGCGACGCCATCGTCCGCCAGTTCCTCCTCGAGGGCGGCTTCATGGGATCGGTCGGCTTCGTAAACCGCCTCGCCGACGCGGCGGAGGCCGCCGACCATCACCCGGACCTCGTGATCTCGTGGAACCGCGTCACCGTCACGCTCGCCACCCACAGCCAGGGCGGAATCACCGAGAAGGACATCTCCCTCGCCCGGCAGGCCGACCGGCTCGCCGGGGCGTGATCCACCGGGCCGTCGTGCGGCCACTGCTCTTCCGGCTCGAACCTGAACGCGCCCACGCCGTCGCGATGGCGTCGCTCGCCGTGCTCGCCCGCACGCCGCCGCTCGGGGCGCTCGTGGAGCGGCGCCTGCGGGTGGACGATCCGCGGCTGGTGCAGGAGCTTTGGGGGCTTCGCTTCCCGAACCCGGTGGGCCTCGCCGCGGGGTTCGACAAGCAGGCCGATGCCGTGCCCGCATGGGCGAACCTCGGGTTCGGCTTCGCGGAGATCGGCACCGTCACCGCCCAGCGCCAGCCCGGCAACCCGAAGCCCCGGGTGTTCAGGCTCCCGGAGGAACGCGGGCTCATCAACCGCCTCGGCTTCAACAGCGACGGGGCGGACGCCGTCGCCGAACGGCTCAAGCGGTGGGAGCGCTCCGGCCGCGCCCACCGGATCCCGCTCGGCATCAACATCGGCAAGACGAAGTTGGCCGAGGATGCCGCGGCCGACTACGTCGCCACGTTCTCACGCATCGCGTCCTTCGGCGACTACGTCACCGTCAACGTCAGCTCGCCGAACACGCCGGGCCTTCGTGACCTTCAGGAGCGCAACGCCCTCGAGACGCTCGTCGCGCGCGTCGCCGCCGCGAACCGCGCCAACGGGCTCGGCAAGCCCATCCTTGTGAAGATCGCGCCCGACCTCGACCAGGCCGCCCTCGAGGCGATCGTCGGGATCGCCCGTGACCGCGGCGTCGCCGGCCTCATCGTCACCAACACCACCATCGGCCGGGAGGGCGTCGCCTCGCCACTGGCCGCCGAGACCGGCGGGCTGTCGGGAGCGCCGTTGCGATCGCTGAGCGACGACGTGTTGCGCCGCGTGCACCTCCTCGCAGGGGGGCTCCCCGTCGTCGGGGTGGGCGGGATCTTCAGCGCCGCCGATGCCTGGGCCAAGATCCTCGCCGGCGCGTCGCTGGTGCAGATCTACACCGGCTTCGTCTACGAGGGGGCGGGGCTCCCGCACCGCATCAACGAGGACCTGCTCCTGCTGTGCGACCAGGCCGGGGTGCGATCGATCAGCGAAGCCGTCGGCCATGGCGGCCCGTCACCGGGGAACTGATACCGGCGACGGGCGCCGCGCCGTCAGCGCTCAGCGGCCGGTGGGCTCGCCCGTTTCGGCCTTCGGATCGTCGGTGTAGGCGGAGAGCATGCTGGCCACGAGCTTGTCGAAGTGGGGAGGGAGTTCGTCGGCATCGAGTGCCTGGCGCACCTGCTCGGCGATGTCTTGTGCGCGAGTGCCCCGCGCATCGCCGCTCGTCCCACGGGGGCGCTGCCTGATCTGGCGTGGCTCCGCCGCCGGGTCGGGCTCGGAGTCGAACGGGTTGTTGGCCTTCCACTTCGGCGTGTCGTCGACGGGGTCCGACTTGGGCAGGGTGGTCGGCGTGTAGACGGCCCGGTAGGGACGCCAACCGCCGTCGGCCTGGGGCGCCGGGGTCGGGTCGGGCTCCGCGGTGGCGTCCTTGGCCTTCGCGGCGGTCTCCAGCTCACCCGGCTTGGGCCATCCGGGCGCGTCCACGATGTACCGCGGCGTCGCGGCCTCGGGCATGATCGTCTCTGGGGTGGGGGCAGGGGCGGCGGGCCGGATTCGACGCCTCGGCGCGACCGGCGCCTCCGGCGGGATTGGGGCGGGTGAGTCGACGCGCTCGGCGACGGGCTCGGGTGCCGGCGGGGGGGCAGGGGCTGCGGGCGGAGGGGTCTGGGCGCGCTTCGCCGTCGGGTACGGGCTCGCCGCGCGTGCCGCTGGCCTCAGCCGGGCAGGGGCCACGGGCGCCGGCGTCACGACCTCGGGCAACGTCGCCTCGGGGGCCGGCGCAACCTCGATCGTCGGCTCGGGGTTCGCCTCCGGCACGTCCGCCGGGGGGGCGGTCCGGGACCGGGGCTTGCGGACGCGAGCCTTCGACCGTGCAGGCGGAGCCGGCTCGGGTGTCGCGATGGGCGGCGCCGGGGCGACAGCCGCCGGAGCAGGCGCGACTTCCTCGATGAGCGATGCCTCGGTGACCGGCTCCTCCACCGCCGGCGTTGCTTCGGCGTCCACCGTCGCGGCGACGGGCTCGGGTGCCGCTTCCACCTGGGGCTCGGTCGTCTCGGCCACGGGCTCAGCCGCTTGATCGGCCACCGTCGCGGCGACGGGCTCGGCGACCGCTTCCACCGCGGGCTGGGTCGTCTCGGCGACGGGCTCAGCCGCTTGATCGGCCACCGTCTCGGCGACGGGCTCGGACATCGGCTCGGTGACTGCTTCTGCAGTGGGCTGGGCCACCGGCTCGACGATCTCCTCCGCCGTCGGGGCACTCGCCGGCGCACCCTTCACAACCGGGCGTTCCGTCGCGACCAGCTCGGAAACCGGTGTCGCCTCGGCGGTCACGGGCTTCGGGGCCGGGTCCGTGGTCTTTGCCGTCGGGGCTTCCACGGCCTCGGGCTCGTCGGCCGGCGCTCCGCCGGACGCCGCTGCCGTCTCGTCGGGCGTCTCGGTCGCGATCTTGGCGTCGGTTGGCGCGGTCTCGGCGGCCGGTTCCGCGGCGGCCGTGATCTGGGCGACGTCCGGCCAGGCGGTCTCCGGCGGAGCCGTTGACGGCGCGAGCACGGCCGGCTGGGCCGGGGCCTCGGCCGGCTGAGGTGCGGTGGTGGCTGCGGCGTCAGGCTCGGCGGGTGCAGGGGCCTCGCTCGGGGGCGCCGCCGGGGCGGCCTCTGGTGACCAAGCCCCGGCCGAGACCTCGGCCGGCCACGGGATCGCCTCGAGCGGCGCGGTGGAGGCCGGCTCGTCGGCGTGTGCCGTCGCAGCCGTACCGCGCTCCGGGCGGCCCGTCGGCCGGGACGCCCCGCCGCGGTGCGGCGGGGCTGCGGGTGCGGCGGCGGTCGCGTCCCGGCGGGTGGGTGGCTTCGACCCGCGGCCCGCCGGGGTTCCCGGAGCCGTCTTGGACCGGCCGTTCGCGGCAGGCGCTTCTGTCGTCGGCGTGGGCTTCTCGGGGGTGGCGGGCGGCTCCTCCGGCGGTACGTCGATGCCGAGCGTGGCAGCGAGATCAAGCGTCGCCCAGACGTCGACCGGCTGGGGGGGCAGGGCGAGGACGTTGAGCGGCAGCAACTCCGCCCCGGGGTCGCCGAGCACCGTCACCGCCAGGCGCGGCCGCACGCGCGGCTGGCGCGGCGTGGGCGGCTCTGCCTTCTTTCGCGTGAGACGCTTCTTCTGGGGCTCATCCATGATCCTCGCCCTCCCCCCGCCGCCGGCATGCGAAACCCGCGGCTGCGGCGCGGGCGGGCGCGCCGGGCGCGGCCTCGATCAGCAAGTTCCTTGGCACCATCCCGACCCTTCCCATGTCCAGGGGGTCACACGCAGCACGCGGCGTCCCAAACACCGCAAATCGTCTATCGGCAGGACGCGCGCGATTCGGGAGAGATGTCACTCATCATGCGGGATCCGCCGGAATCGACGGCGGGAACGTCAGTCCCGTGCGCGCCAGCCGGTCGCGAAGCTCACCTCGTGCGAGCGGGCGTTCACCTCTCGCGCCTGTGCCTTGGTGAACGCGCCCAGCCGAACCAGCATCGCGTACTCGGCGCGCAGCCGCGTGCCGATCATCTCTGGACCGTCGGTGGCGATGACCACTTCCACGCCCGCGGCACGCAGGGCGTAGACGATCTCGGCCACCTGCTCCTCGTTGCGAACGGCGCCGGTCTTCACGTTCGAAGTGGGACATACCTCGAGCACGATCCCCCGCTCGGCGATGCGCTCTGCGAGGCGGGGCTCGAACGCGGCGATGATCCCGTGGCCGATGCGGTCCACCCCCAACTCGACGACCTCCGCGAACTCCGCGAGGTACGGCGCGGGGTCCGGGGCGTTCACGCCCTCCTCGCCGGCATGGAAGGTCACCCCCAGCCCGGCGGACCTCGCGCGGTCGATGAGCGGCGCCAGGCCCGAGTAGTCGAACGGCGGTGTCGACCCGGCGGGCCGCGGACCGCCGATGTCGATCGCCACCACGCCCCGGCCGGCGAACCTGATCGCCCGCTCCACGATCGCCGCATTCAGCTCGGGCGAGAAGCAGCGATCCATCATGAGCGTCACGCTCGCCCGGATCGGGTATTCGAGCATCGCCCGGTCCGCCGCGTGCACGGCGGCCATCACGATCGCGTCGAGGTCGCGCTCGCCCCCGCGGTTGCGCTTGGCCGGGTTGAAGCGCACCTCGTGGGTCGTGATCCGCTGCGACCGGTAGGCGCCGCCGAGCATCGTGTGCACCGAGCGGAACACCCCGTCCGGACTCGACTGGATGAGCTCCGTCAGGTGGTAGATCGCGTCGAGCCCGTCGAGACCGGCGACCCCGGCGCCCACGCTCGCGGCGCGGGCGAACGTCCAGTAGTCGTCGAACGGGAGCTTGATGCCCTGCTCGTGGGCGAGCTCCCACATGGTGGCGGGGTCCACCCCGCCACCGAGATGCGCGTGGAGCTCGGCGAGCGGCTCGTCCGGGGCGAAGACCGCGTCCACGTCGAGCGCCGGAACCGCCCGCTACTTGCCCAGGAGCTCCTGGAGCTCGCCGCTCTGGTACATCTCCGTTGTGATGTCGCACCCGCCGACGAGTTTGCCGTCGACGAACAGCTGCGGGATCGTCGGCCACTCCGACCACTCCGAGAGCACCTCGCGGATGCGCGGGTCGGCGAGCACGTCGCGGGCGCCGAACTCCGCGCCGGTGATGTTGAGGATCTGCACGACCTGGTTGCTGAACCCGCAGCGCGGCATGTCCGGTGTGCCCTTCATGTAGAGGAACACACGATTCTCGGCGACTTCCGATTTGATCTGGTCGAGGATCTCGGTGTCGCTCATCGTGAGTGTGTCGCTCATCAGTCCTCCGGTGTGCGTGTCTTCAGGGCGAGCGCGTGGATCGACCCGTCGTCGAGGTACTGCTTGACCGCGGCGTAGACCAGCCGGTGCTGCTCGATGCGCGAGAGGCCGGCGAACTGCGGCGCGACGACTTCCGCTGCAAGGTGGTCGCCACCGCCCTGATCGTGCACGACCGCGGTGGACCCCGGCAGCGCCGTCTCGATCATCTGCGCGTACTCGGTGACTTCGGGCATGCCGGCAGGATAACCCGCCTGGTCCGCCGGTGCCCTCGATCAGCGCGGCGGGCGGGGCGGATCGATTCCGAGAAGCGCGCCCTGGCTGAGCTCGGCGAGCCGCGCGACGAGCGCGTCGAACTCGCCTGCGTCGCCGGCCGTGACGCCGCCCTGAGACCGGATCGCGAAGACGCGCCGGTCGGCCTCCGCGTGGGCATAGTCGCGAAGCAGCATCGCCAGCAGGTTCGCGCGCATCGGGCCCTCGAGCGCGGCGAGCAGCGCGGAGCCCTCGCCGCCGGGCCGGTGTTCGCCCACCGTCACCACCTTGAGCTCACCGGAGCGGCGCTCGAACGCGAACCGCCCCTTGCCGATCTCGAGATCGAAGTGGTGAACGAGCGCCGAGTCGCCGATGGCCTTTCGCACCTGCCTGGCGATCTTGTCCTTCCCTGCCTTGCGCAGGTCGCCCTTCTTGCCCTTCGTCCGCTTGGCGATGCGCTTGAGCTCGGCCTCGGCCGCCGCGAGGCGCTTCTCGAGCCGGCGGGTCCGCTTGTCGACTTTCGGGGCCTTCGGCGTCGCCACGGGCGCCGTCCACGCTGGCACCGCGTCGTCCGTGGAATCCGCAAGCTCCGTGACGGGCGGCTCCCAGGCATCTGCGTCCTGCGCGGGGACCGTCGCCTCGACGTCGTCGAGGGCGGGGGCCTCGACCTCGTGCGGCGGCTCAGCCAGCTCGGACCCGGGTGCCGGGCCGGCGGGATCCGGGTCGATGTCGGCCGCCGGTTCGACCGCCGTCTCATCACCGGGCCAGCTGAACGTCGGCTCGTCCTCCGCGGCGGGAGGGATCGTGAACTCGCTGTCGGCGAACGGCCCGGGCTCGTAGGCCGCGTTCTGGATCTCGACGGGGGGCGCCGCGGCGACCGTCGCGTAGTCCCACTCCGAGGTGTTCCAGTCCTGCTCGTCGGCGAGTTCGGCCGCGTCGTCCGTGAACGCTTCCCCGGCCGGATCGTCGACGTCGTGTGGCAGGGTCCAGGCCTCGTCGAACGTCGCGTCCAGGTCGACCGTCTCCCAGTCGTTGTCGGCGTCGGCGGGCGGCTCTGACGGGTCCTCGTCCGCGCTCTCCCAGCCCGAGGCCGGATCGAACTCGGCGAACTGATCGTCCCACATCTGGGGCGAGGCGTCCGCGGTGATCAGGTCGTTCGTGGCCGGCACGGTGCCCGGCTCGTCGGCGACGATCGCTTCGGTCACCGGCTGGTCGGTGACCTCGGTCTCGGGCCCGGCGGCCGGCGCGACGAATCCGTCGGTGGCGGAGGTCAGTCCGAGCTCGCCCGGCTGCGGCCAGCCCGGGGCCTCGATCACCGCGTCGTCCTGCACGACGCCGCGGAGCGCCATGGGAATGTCCTCGCTCGCGTCGTCCGGAACGGTGTCGGGGATAATCGTCGGCGCCGTCTCGGCGACTGCGGTACCTGCGGCGAGCTCGAGGATCGCCGCGTCGCTCTCCTCGACCGACTGCTCTGTCACTGCGGGCGACTCGGACGTGTCCGTGGCCGACGTGTTCAGGAGCGCCTCCTCGGTGGGGACGCCGGACACCGTCAGGCCGAGCCGTGGACGGTTGCGACGCTGGCGCGGAGCTTCCGGCTCGGCGGTGCCCGAGCCTCGTCCGAGGCGGATCGCGGGCTTCGTGAAGATGCGCTTCCCGGACGTCCGCTTGGTCTCTCCGTCAGCCCCGGCGGCTCGCGACGAGCGGTACCTGATCATCGCGAAGATCAGGCAGAGACACAGCAGGACGACGATTCCGACGTTGGTGGACACCGTTCGAGTGCTCGTTTCGTGGGGGAGGCGGAGCGTTCGATGGGGTTGGCGCGGAGCGCCGCTTCACCCACGTATCGGCGAATTGGGCCCAAATCAATAGCCCTATCCGCCCGGCGCGGGGGTTTTCGCATCCGGCCCTCCGCCCGAAGGGGCTGCTACGACCCCGCGCGAATCGCGTCCGGGAGCGTGGCGGGGTCCGTGACGGGTGCCGCGCAAGTGAAGTCCCGGCAGACGTAGACCGCCGCCGCGCCGTCCACGAGGGGTCGATCGCGAAGCAGCGGCACGGCCTGCGCGGCCGCGGCGTCGGCCGGGTCGCCGGCCGCGAGGACGGCGCTCGGACCGGCTGCGGCTCGCGCCGCCTCGATCAGCGCCCGGGTGTCGGGGGCGTCGAGCCGGCCGACGACGGCGATCTCGGCGCGGTGGGGGGCGGTGGCGAAGTCGAGCGCGACCAGCGCGGTGCCGAACGCCTGCGGGTACCGGGCGAGCTCGTCGGTCACCAGGCGGAGCGCCGTCTGCGCACGCTCCGTCAGCGTCGCGTCGCCCGTGAGCGCACCGAGCCGAAGCAGCACGAGCGCCGCCTGCGAGTTGCCGCCCGGCGTCGGGTGGTCCTCCAGGTCGCGGGTGCGGGCGATGAGGGCCTCGGCGTCGGCGCCCGAATAGAAGAACCCGGCCCCGCCGGGGTCGGCGAAGAGCGCGATCATGCGGTCGGCGAGATCCCGGGCCGCGGTGAGCCAGCGTGCCTCGAAGGTGGCCTCATAGAGGGAGAGCAGCCCGTGGATCAGGTCGGCGTGATCGTCGAGGCAGCCCAGGTGGCGGGGTCCACCGCCCGCCCACACGCGGTGGAGGCGGCCGTCGACGACGAGGTTCTCGAGCACGAACGCCGCCGTTCGGCGCGCCACGTCGACGTAGTCCGTGCGTCCGAGCGCCACCCCTGCGTCCGCGAACGCGGCGATCGCGAGCCCGTTCCACGCCGTCACGACCTTGTCGTCGCGGGCCGGGGCCGGACGTCCGGACCGGGCGGCGTACAGCTTGCCGAGCGCCGATGCCACCAAGAGCTGGGCGTCCGGGCCGACGCGCTGCGCGACCAGCTCGAATGGCGCGGCAACGCTCAGGATGTTCGACCCTTCGAAGTTGCCCTCCGGCCGCACCCCGTACCGCAGCACGACCGCCTGCGCCTCCTCGTGCGACAGCACCTCTCTGAGCTGGTCGATGCTCCAGACGAAGAACGCGCCCTCCCCGCCCGGGGAGTCCGCGTCCTGCGCTGCGGCGAACCCGCCGTCGGGTGCCTGCATCTCGCGCAGCAGGTAGTCCAGGGTGCGCTCGGCCACCTCCCGCCACCGCTGGTCCCCCGTGACCCGGTGGGCGAGGGCGTACACGCGGGCGAGGAGCGCGTTGTCGTAGAGCATCTTCTCGAAGTGGGGCACCAGCCAGATCGCGTCCACGCTGTAGCGATGGAATCCGCCCCCGACCTGGTCGTGGATGCCCCCGTCGGCCATCCGCTCCAGCGTCACCTCGACCATCTGCCGCGCGTGCTGGTCGCTCGGCCATTCCCAGAGGCGACGCACGAGGAACTCGAGGGCGAGATGCGGCGGGAACTTCGGGGCGGTGCCGAAGCCCCCCTGCGCGGGATCGAATGCGATCGCGAGACCGGTCACCGCGGCATCCACGCTCTCGCGCTCCAGGCCGCGACCGGGGTCGCGTTGCGCGGCGTCGGCGAGCCGGTCGCCGATCTGCGTGGCCGTGTACTCCACGTCGTCGCGCCGCCCCCGGTAGACGTTCGCGACGTGACGCAGGAGCTCGGGGAACCCGGGCATGCCCTGGCGGGGCTCGGGCGGGAAGTAGGTGCCGGCGAAGAACGGCTTGGCATCGGGAGTGAGGAAGACGGTCATCGGCCACCCGCCCGACCCGGTCAGCCCGAGCGTCGCCTGCATGTAGAGGGCGTCGATGTCGGGGCGTTCCTCGCGGTCGACCTTGATGCAGACGAACAGCTCGTTCATGAGTGCCGCGATTTCCGGGTTCTCGAACGACTCGTGCGCCATGACGTGGCACCAGTGGCACGACGAGTACCCGATCGACAGCAGCACCGGCCGGTCCTCGGCGGCCGCCCGGGCGAGCGCCTCCTCGCCCCACGGATACCAGTCCACTGGATTGTCGGCGTGCTGGCGCAGGTAGAGGCTTTGCTCGTTCGCGAGGCGGTTCACCGGGCGAGCATAGACGGGGCGGTTCCGAAGGGCGCCTTTCGCTACCGTTGGCGGCGATGGTCGACGCATTCCTCGAACAGGCCGGCGCGGCTCCGGCGCGCAACGAACTCGACCGGTGGCGGCAGGTCGCGCTGCTCGGCGTCTCGGCGGCGGCGTTCGACGACGAGCGAGCCCGTGTCGGCCTGGCCGCGGCGCTCCTGGCGCTCGACTGCCCTGTCGAGGCGGGCCGCCTGCTGATCGCCGCGGCCGGCGACGCCCCCTGGGTGCGGTGGTGGACGGTCATCTCGGTGGGCCAGGCCGGTGGCGACGGCCTGGCCGCGGCGCTCGCCGCGGCGCGGTCGGAGGTCGCTCCGCGAGGCGCCGACGGGCGCGAGGTGGCACGCCGGCTCGCCGACCTCGACGCCGAACTCTCGGAGCTCAACGGCGATCTGGCCGGCTCGGCCCGGTTCTCGGTCCTCGGCCACCGGGCCAGACCGGAGCGGCGGGCGCTCATCGGGGGGCGTTCGTCGGCGGTCTTCCTGGTCGACCCGTCCTGGGATGCGCTCCGACTCGTGCGTCTCGCGCCATCGGACGGCCCGTCGATGGGCAACGCGGCGCAGTGGAGCTTCGCCGAGGTCATCGAGGCCGTGCGCCGTGGCGATTCGGGGCCCGGGCGGCGTGTGCCGGCCGACGGGCCGGGTAGCCTCGAGCCGGGCCCGATGCTGGACGCGCTTCGGGAGGATCCCGCGACCCGCGACGGGCGCTTGCTGCGGCTCGCGACGGAGGTGCGTGAGGAGCGCGAGCGCCTGGCGGGGGAGCGCGCCGACCTCGCCGCGGCGCGGATGGACCTCGCGGCCGAACGGGAGCAGCTCAAGCGCATCCGCGCGGCCACGAAGCGACCGGCCAACGGTGTCCGGCGGGAGCCCGCCGTCGTGCCGAAGACCGCCGCCGAAGCGGCGGAGCTTCTCGGCGTCGCGCCCGACGCCTCGCGCACGACCGTCCAGCGCCACTGGCGTGAGCAGGTCGCGAAGTGCCACCCCGACCTCGTCGACGCCCTGCATCCCGCGCTGCGCGCCCGCGCCGAGGACCTCGCGGTGGCCCTCAACGCCGCTCGCGACCTGCTGATCGGCGATGGCCCGCCGGCGCGGTCGCGCCGGCGGGCGAGGTGAACGAGACGCCGTTCGCCGTCGTCGTCCTCGCGGCCGGGGCATCCCGCCGCCTCGGACGTCCGAAGCAGCTGCTCGAACTCGATGGCCGCCCGCTCCTGCAGCACGCCCTCGACGCCGCGTCGGCGGCGTCGCCTGCGCAGATCGTCGTGGTGCTCGGGCACCTCGCTCCCGAGATCCGCGCGTCGATCGATCTTCCGGCCGGCGCGGCCGTGACCGTGAACCCCGATTACGCCACCGGCCAGGCATCCTCGCTTCGCGCCGGCATCGACGCGCTGGGGGACGCGATCGGGCGGGCGGTGATCGTGCTGGGCGATCAGCCGCGGGTCACCGGGGAAGCGATCCGGACGGTCGCGCTCGCCCCGGGGCCGATCGCACGGGCGACGTACGGCGGCGTCCCCGGCCACCCCGTGGCCTTCGATCGCGAGCTCTGGCCGGAGCTCACGGCGGTCGACGGCGACCGGGGCGCCCGGGATCTCCTCGTACGACACGCGGCGCGGGTCACCGCCGTGGAGCTCGGCGGCGAGCCGCCGTCCGACGTCGACACCGACGAGGACTATCTGCGGCTCACGTCGGGTCGCTGACCCGTCACAGGCGCCCGATGGCCTCGCAGGTCGCCTCGAGGTCGGCCAGGTTGTGGCCGGAGCCGAACAGGTCGACGTACGGGAGCGCTGCCGCCATGCCCCTGGCCAGCGGCTGGTAGTCGGGATTCTCCTGCAGGGGGTTGAGCCAGACCACGCGGTGGGCCAGGCGGCGCAGGCGCTCCATCTGCGCCGCGAGGAGGTCGGGGTCGCCGACGTCCAGGCCGTCGGAGCAGATCACGACGACGGCTCCACGCACCGTCTCGCCCTTGCCGTACCGGGCCAGGAGCTCGCGCACCGCGTCACCGATGCGGGTCCCGCCGTCCCAGTCGCGCGCCTCGGCGGCAGCGCGGCGCAGAGCCTCATCGGGCTTCGCGGTCCGCAGCACCCCGGTGAGCCGGGTGAGCCGCGTCCCGAACGTGAACGCCTCCCAGCGCTGGTCGGCGCGCAGCGCCGCGTGGGCGAAGATCAGCAGCGCCCGGGAGAACGACGACATCGATCCGGAGATGTCGAGCAGCAGGACGACCCGGCGCGGCCGCACGCGTCGCACCCGATGCAGGAGCACGATGGGGTCCCCTCCGGTGCGAAGGGCCCGCCGGACCGTGCGTCGCGGGTCCAGGTCGCCGCGGCGCGCGCCGATCCGTCGGCGGGTGCGGCGCACCGGTGCGACGAGCCGGAGCCGGTTGACCGACCGCGCGAGCTGCCGCAGCTCGTCCTCGTCGAGCGACGCGAAGCTGCGCTGCCGCAGCCGCTCGGCCCGGCTCGCCTGCGTCGCGTCCTCCGGCACCTCGGCTTCGGGTGACGACTCGCTCAGGGCGACGTCGCGCTCCGAGATGGCCCCCTGGAGGTGCATCGGGGGAGGCGGCTTGCCCGGCCCCCCGTCGATCCCGTAGCCGAAGACCTCACCGAAGACCCGGTCATAGGTCGGGATGTCGTCGCGCCGACTGATCAGGGTTGCGCGACCCGCCCAGTAGAGCGAGCCGGGCGCGAGCGCCGTGGCCTGCGCGAACGACCTGAGTCGCCCCGTGCCCACCGTCAGGCCGGCGTGCCGCAGCGCATGACCGAACTCGACGATTCGCTCCACGCCGGCGGCCTGTGAGGGGATCACGGCTACCCGATGCCCAGGGCCTTCGCCAGGTCCGCTCGGACCCGGTCCTGGTCCTCGCGGTTCTTGATGACCCAGCCGAGCGTGTCGTTCGCGGCATCCTCGTCGAGCGGCGGCGCGCCCACGAGGTTGAGCGCGCGCGCCCAGTCGACCGCCTCGGCGGGCCCCGGCGGCTTGGCCAGGTCCATCTCGCGCAGGCGCGCCACCGCGCCGGCGACGGCCTCGGCGAGCGTCGGTTCCGCCTCCGGCACGCGAAGGCGGATGATCGCGACCTCCCGTTCGAGGCTCGGGTATTCCAGCCAGTGGTACAGGCAGCGCCGCTTGAGGGCGTCGTGCAGCTCGCGGGTGCGGTTCGAGGTGATCACCACCGCCGGCGGGGTGAGCGCGCGCACCGTGCCGATCTCGGGGATCGTGATCGCGAAGTCGGCGAGCACCTCGAGCAGGAACGCTTCGAACTCGTCGTCGGCGCGGTCGAGCTCGTCGATCAGGAGCACCGCGCCGGAGCCCTTGCGAATCGCCTGAAGCAGCGGCCGCTCGACGAGGAACTGCTCGCTGAAGAGCTCGGCGGTCCTGCGCTCCGGATCGGCCGTGCCGTCCTGGATCGCGCGCGCGTGCAGCAGCTGGCGGGAGTAGTCCCACTCGTACAGCGCCTGGCTCGCGTCGATGCCCTCGTAGCACTGAAGGCGGATGAGCTCCGCCCCGAGCGCGGTGGCGAGCGATCGCGCAGCCTCCGTCTTCCCGACACCGGGCTCGCCCTCGAGCAGGAGGGGGCGGTGCATCACGAGTGCGAGGTACATCGCGACCGCGAGTCCCTCGTCGCAGAGGTAGTCGGCCTGCGCCAGGCGGGCGGCGAGATCGGCGGGTGAGGCGACGTTCACGGGCGAAAGCGTAGCCGTCTGCGCGGTTCGCGGGTGCCGGTTGCCGTCGCCGCGCCCGAGGCGTAGCGTCCAACTTTGCGACACCCGTTACGTGGAGCGCGCATGCGAGCAGTCCTTCCAACGCTTGAACGGTGGGCTCGGGCGGGGACCCGAGCGGCGGTCGCGACCGTCGTCTCCGTCGAGCGAAGCGCGCCCCGCGGTCCGGGTTCGGTCATGGCGCTGAGCGAGACGGGGGAGATCGCCGGGTCCGTGACCGGAGGCTGCGTGGAGCCCGATGTCGTCCTCGCCGCAGAGGCGGTGCTCGACGGTGGCCCAGCGCAGCTCCGTTCGTACGGCATCGCCGACGAGGAGGCCTATGCAGTGGGCCTCCCCTGCGGCGGTGCCGTCCGGATCTTCGTCGAGGCGATGGATCCGGATGTCGTCGCCCGCCTCGCCGAGGCGGTTCGCGACGAGACGTCGCTCGCGGTGGTCTCGCGGATCGCCGGCGACCACATCGGCGACCGGGTCGTCACCGATGCGGACGGCGCCGACGACGAGGTCGCCCAGCTCATCCGCGCCGGCGACAGCGGCGCGGTGGGAGCCGGCGACGACGAGCGCTTCGTGCTCACGGTCGCGCCGCGGCCGCGGATGTACGTGTTCGGGGCGATCGACTTCGCCTCGTCGCTCGCGACGCTCGGCCGGTTCCTCGGCTACCACGTGACCGTGTGCGACGCCCGCGCGGCGTTCGTCACGCGGGAGCGGTTCCCCGACGCCGACGAGCTCGTCGTCCAATGGCCGCACGAGCTCATCGCGGGCGCGCACATCGACGAGCGCAGCGCGATCTGCGTGCTCACCCACGACGCGAAGTTCGACGTGCCCGCCCTGCAGGCCGCCCTCAAGACCCGCGCCGGGTACATCGGCGCGATGGGCAGCCGGCGCACCACTGCCCGGCGCGAGGAGCGGCTGCGCGAGGAGGGTCTCACCGACCGTGACCTGGCGCGCATCCACGCGCCGATCGGTCTGTCCATCAGTTCAAAGACGCCACAGGAAGTGGCTGTGGCGATCGGAGCCCAGATCATTCAATCCATGCGTACGCGTACCGACCACGTCGCGGGCGTGAGCCGGTGATCATCGAGAACACGTTCGAGGTGCCCGGCACGCCCGACCAGACGCTCAAGCTGCTGCTGGACGCAAAGCGGGTGGTTCCGTGCATGCCGGGCGCCGAGCTGGTCGAGATGGTCGACGACCGCAATTGGCGGGCGAAGATGCGCGTGCGCCTCGGCCCCGTGGGAATGGACTTCGACAACAAGATCGAGCTGGTCGAGATCGACGAGGCAAACGGCGTCGTCAAGATGAACGTCAGCGGCCGCGACACGCGCGGCAAGGGCGGGGCCGACGGCACGGTGGAGGCGCGCTTTGCCGCCATCGACTCCGGCACCCGCGTCGACATGACCACCGACCTGCGCTTCTCCGGCCAGGCCGCGCAGCTCGGCCGGCCGAACGTCGTGCAGGACGTCGCCTCGAAGCTCGTCGGCGACTTCGCCGGCTGCCTCGGCCAGCAGATGAACTTCCAGGCCGCCACCGAGGCGGCCACGAGCGACGGGGATCCGGCCACGGCGCCGCCGCCCCCGCCGCCTGCGCCGGCAGCGAAGCCCCTGTCCGGCTTCGCGGTACTCATGACCGCCATCAGCGGCGCCATCAAACGCGTGTTTCGAAAGCCAGCAGCGAAGACACTCTTGGCCCTTGCGGGCCTCACCGCCGCCGTCATCGCGGCCACCAAACGCTTGCAACGGAAAGGGGGCTGACCCGTGGGACGCATCGCCGTCACCGTCAACGGGCAACGCCACGAAGTCGATGTGGAGCCACGTGACCTCCTCGTCTACACGCTGCGGGAGCAGCTGGGGCTTACGGGCACGAACGTGGGGTGCGACACGTCGAGCTGTGGCACCTGCACCGTCCACTTGAACGGTGAGTCAGTCAAGTCATGCACCGTCCTGGCCGTCCAGGCGGACGGGCAGGAGGTCACTACCATCGAGGGGCTCGCCACCAACGGCGCCATGCACCCGATGCAGGAGGCCTTCACCGAGCACCACGCCCTGCAGTGCGGGTACTGCACGCCGGGGATGATCATGGCCGCGGTCAGTCTGCTCGAGGACCACCCCTCGCCCACGGAGGACGAGATCCGCCACGGGCTGGAGGGGAACCTCTGCCGTTGCACCGGCTACCACAACATCGTCAAGGCCGTTCAGGCCGCGGCGGGAGCATAGGAGGCGACCATGGCAACCACCGAAGTCCCGTCAGGCGCCATTGGCCAGCGCCACCTGCGCAAGGAGGACCCCGAGCTCATCACCGGCCAGGGCCGGTACGTCGACAACATCTCGATTCCCGGGATGCTCTGGGTGTATGTCGTGCGCAGCCCGTATGCGCACGCGACGATCAAGGGCATCGACACCTCCAAGGCCGAAGTGGCCGAGGGCGTCGTCGGGGTGTATACCGGCGAGACCCTCGAGTTCGCGGGACCGCTGGTCATGGCGTGGCCGATCAACGACCAGGTCAAGAACCCGGCGCACTTCCCGCTCACCAAGGACAAGGCCCGCTACGTCGGCGACCCCGTCGCCGTGGTCGTGGCCGACAGCCGGGCGAACGCGAAGGACGCGGCCGAGCTCGTCGAGGTCGACTGGGAGCCGCACCCGGCGGTGACCGACATCAAGGCCGCCCTGGCCGACGGCGCGCCGATCGTGCACGAGGAGTTCGGCACGAACAACGCCGGCGACTGGGTCTTCGAGCGCGACTCGCCCGCGCCGCGCAGGAACCCCACCGCGGCGTACTTCGACGACCCGGATCTCGTCAAGATCAAGGAGGAGTACTACCTCGCCCGGCTCATCCCGAACGCGATGGAGCCCCGGGGCGTCGTCGTCGACGTCACTCCCTCGATGGGCGAGTTCACGGTGTTCTCCTCCACCCAGATCCCCCACATCCTCCGCACCACGCTCACCATCACGTGCGGCATCCCCGAGGCGAAGCTTCGCGTGGTCGCCCCGGACGTCGGTGGCGGGTTCGGATCCAAGCTCGAGGCATACCCGGAGGACGCGATCTGCCTTGCGCTGGCAAAGACGCTACGTCGGCCGGTCAAATGGATCGAGGAGCGGTCCGAGGGTTACCTCGCGACGCTGCACGGCCGTGAGATGTACCAGACAATCGAGCTCGCGGCGACGAAGGACGGGGTCCTCAAGGCGGTGCGGGTCAGCCTGCTCGCCTCGATGGGCGCGTATCTGCGCATCATCACGCCCGGCATTCCGATGCTGGGCGCGTGGCTCTACGCCGGGCCGTACGACTGCGACGCCTATGACTTCCAGTACACCAACGTCTTCACGAACAACACGTTCACCGACGCCTACCGCGGCGCCGGGCGCCCCGAGGCCACCTACGCGATCGAGCGGGCAATGGACGCGCTGGCGCGCGAGCTGGGCATGGATCCGATCGACCTGCGGATGAAGAACTTCATCACCGACGACAAGTTCCCCAATTACACGATGGTGAGCGGGCTGACGATCGACTCGGGCAACTACCGGGGCACCACCGAGAAGTTGCTCGAACGGCTCGATTACGCGGACATCCGCAGGCGGCAGGCCGAGAGCCGGGCCGACGGCCGCAGCAAGGTCATCGGCGTCGGGTTCTCCACCTGGCTCGAGATGTGCGGCATCGCCCCGTCGCGGGTGCTGGCAGCGCTCAAGTACATCGCCGGCGGCTGGGACGCCGCCACGATCGAGTTCCTCCCCACCGGGACGGTGCGGGTGCTCACCGGCGTCTCGCCGCACGGCCAGGGCAACGTCACGACGATGGCCCAGATCGTCGCCGACCAACTCGGCGTGCCGTTCGACAACGTCGAGGTGCTGCACGGCGACAGCCAAGTGGTGCCGCTCGGGCTCGACACCTACGGCAGCCGTGGGCTGGCCGTCGGCGGCGTCGCCCTCTACAAGGCCGGCGAGAAGATCATCGCGAAGGCGCGGACGCTCGCGGCCCACCAGCTCGAGTGCGCCGAGGACGACCTGGAGTTCGCCGGTGGCGACTTCACCGTCAAGGGAACCGACAAGAGCGTCAACATCGCGGCTCTCGGGTTCGCGGCGTGGGCGGCGCACGACCTGCCCGACGGGATGGAGCCCGGCCTCACCGCCAACCACCTGTACGACCCGCCCAACTTCAGCTGGCCCAACGGCTCGCACGCGTGCGTCGTGGAGGTCGACACCGATACCGGCGCGGTCGAGATCCTCCGCTACGTCGCGGTGGACGACTGCGGCGTGCAGATCAACCCGAACATCGTCGAGGGGCAGCTGCACGGCGGCATCACGCAAGGCATCGCCGAGGCGCTCTACGAAGAGGCGAAGTACGACGCTGAGGGCAACCTGCTGACCGGGTCGATGATCAACTACATGATTCCGGGGCCGCCGGAGCTCCCGTCGTACGAGCTGGACCACACCGTCACGCCGAGCCCGACCAACCCCCTTGGGGTCAAGGGGATCGGCGAGGCCGGCACGATCGCCGCGCCGCCGGCGGTCATCAACGCCATCGTCGACGCCCTTTCGCACCTCGGCGTCACCAACGTCGAACGGCCGGCCACGCCGGAGCGAGTGTGGCGCGCGATCCAGGAGGCCAAGTCATGATCCCGTCCAAGTTCGACTACAAGGTCGCCGAATCGGTCGACCACGCGGTGGAGCTGCTCGGGCAGAACCCGGACGCCAAGCTCCTGGCCGGCGGCCACTCGCTGATACCGCTCATGAAGACCCGCCTCGCGCGGCCGTCGATGCTCATCGACATCGGCCGCGTGGGGATGAGCGGCGTCAGCGACGGCGGCGACCACCTGGTCGTCGGCGCGCTCACCCGTCACCACGACCTGGAGCACAACGACCTCGCGAAGCAGCACGTCCCGATCCTCGCCCACACGGCGGGGATGGTGGGCGACCGCCAGGTCCGCCACCGCGGGACCATCGGCGGGTCGTGCGCCCACGGGGACCCGGCGTCGGACCTGCCGACGATCTGCCGGCTCCTCGACGCGACGTTCGTAGCCCACGGGCCGGGCGGGTCGCGGCAGATCGCCGCGGCCGACTTCTTCCAAGGGTTCCTCCAGACGGCCCTCGCCGAGAACGAAGTCCTGACCGAGATCCACATCCCGAAGACCGGCGGGGCCGGGTGGAGCTACATCAAGTTCCGCCAGCGAGCGCTCGACTGGGCCACGGTCGGCGTCGCCGCGGTGGTGAACGGCGGCGCGAAGATCGCGTTCACCAACATGGGGCAGACCACCATCCGCGCGAGCGCCGCCGAGGCCGCGTTCGGATCGGGCGGCGCGGCAGCGGCGTCAGCCGCGGCGACGGAGGGGACCGACCCGCCGAGCGACACGTGGGCGACCGCGGACTTCCGCCGCCACCTCGCGCAGGTGCTCACCGGCCGGGCCCTGGCGGAGGCCGCCGCGAGGTAGTGGCACCACTTGTCCCGGTGCACGTCGGCGGCGTGCACCGGGACGCCAGCGAGCAGTCCCGGCACGTGACCTGACGTTCCTGAGGAGCCGACGTGTCAAGGCAAGTGTCTGACAGCGAGTGTCACGAAGCCCCCGTCCGGCAACGGGGTTCGGGAGAGAGCGCTAACCTCCGATGATGGCGCAAGCATCGCCAGATGCCCTCCTCGACGGCTTCGGCCGCGTCCACCGCGCGCTGCGACTCTCGGTGACCGACCGCTGCAACCTGCGCTGCCGGTACTGCATGCCCGCCGAGGGCATGGACTGGCTCCCGAAGGAGCACGTGCTCGACTTCGAGGAGATCGAGCGGCTCGTCCGGATCATGGCCGGCATGGGCGTCGGCGACATCCGCGTCACCGGAGGCGAGCCCCTCGTCCGGCGCGACCTGCCGAAGCTCGTCGGCAGGATCAGCGCGATCGACGCGATCCGCGAGGTGTCGATCACCACCAACGGGGTGCTCCTCGCCGACCAGGTCGACGACCTCGTCGCCGCCGGCCTCGCGCGGGTGAACGTGAGCGTCGACTCTCTCGACCCCGAGCGGTTCGCGGCGATCACCCGGCGCGACGACCTCGGGCGGGTCATCGAGGGGCTCGCCGCCTGCGAACGGCACGAGACGCTCCGGCCGATCAAGGTCAACGCGGTGCTGCTGCGCGGCCTGTCCGAGCCCGACGTCCTGCCCCTCGCGGAGTTCGCCCGCCACCGACCCTATGTGGTGCGGTTCATCGAGGTCATGCCGCTCGACGCGCCGCGGGATTGGGAGCGCACGTCGGTGCTGTCCGGCGCCGAGGTGCGGGCGATGGTGGAGGAACGCTGGCCGCTGGTGCCCCTCGACCGCGAACGCCCGTCGGCGCCCGGCACCCGCTGGGGATTCGCCGACGGCGCCGGCGAGCTGCAGTTCGTCTCGTCCGTCACCGAGTCGTTTTGCGCCTCGTGCGATCGGCTCCGCCTCACCGCCGACGGGCAGCTTCGGACGTGCCTGTTCGCGGAGGACGAGACCGACCTGCGCGGGGTGCTCCGGGCAGGAGCGACCGACGCCGAGATCGAAGCGATCGTGCGCGACGCCGTTGCCGCGAAGGGGCCCGGGCATGGGATGGAGCGCCCCGACTGGACGTACACGGGCCGCCCCATGAGCCTCATCGGGGGCTGACGCCCGTTCAGCGCGCGTGCGGGTACCGGCGGCCGCGCCACACGGGCCCGCGGCCGGTGATCCGGTCGACGGCGCCGCGCATGGCTGCGGCAGCCATGAAGGTGGTGCCGATCGGAAGCGTCGCCGCATAGCGGGCTGGCGTGTCGACGATCGGTCCGGCGAGCCGCTGGAGGATGCACTGGGCGGCGAACCCGGCCGCGCCGGTGGTCGCGAACCGCGCATCGCGTGAGCTGGCTCCGCGCAGGAGCGCGAAGGCCGGCAGCAGCCCCAGCACAAGGAGGGCCGCGGCTGGCGCCATTCCCTTCGTCACGCCCCGCTGCGACGCGAACGCGGCGTTCTTGCACCAGCCGCGCCAGAGCTCGCCGAGGTCGTGGTACATCCGCAGGCGGATGAGCCCGGTGCCGTCGGCGGGCATCAACAGCCCGCCGGAACGCTTGACCGCCTGCGCCAGCGCGAGGTCGTCGACCATGTGGTGCCCGATGCCGTCATGGCCGCCGACGCGGTCGTAGAGCTCGCGCCGCACCAGCAGGTACGCACCCGCGGCCATCGCGACCGCGCTACGCGGCGAGCGGGCGAGCGGTCCCGGCGCCAGGACGAACTGGATGAGCGCGGCCGCCGCGGGCAGCACGAGGCGCTCGGCCACCGTGCCGGTGTCGACCCGCGGCGCGAGCGTCAGCCCGCCCCGGTCGAGCCGCTCCGCGAGCGCGAGGCAGCGACCCAGTGCATCCGGCGCATGCACGACGTCGGCGTCGGTGAACAGGATCCACTCCCCGGTCGCGCGACGGGCGCCCTGCCAGCAGGCCCAGCTCTTTCCGACCCAGCCCTTGGGAACCGGCTCGCCGCGCACGAGCGTGAAGCGGGGATCGCCCTCGGCCGCCGCCGAGGCCTCGGCGGCGGTGGCGTCGGTCGACTCGTCGTCGACGACGATCACCTCGATTCGGCGGTAGCGCTGCCCCAGGTGCGAGCGCACCGCCGCCCCGACGCCGCCCTCCTCGTTGCGGGCGGGCAGCACGATCGACACGAGCGGGCCGTCGCCCAGCGGCGCCTCACGCATCGGGTTGGGGCCGCGCCGCCGCTCGACGACCGCGACTGCGGTCGCGGCCATCCAGACGGCCGCGGCTCCCGTGCTCAGAACATGTCGGGAAGCCATGGCCGCCGATCTGTGGTGAGCTGGTCCATGATCGCGAGGTCGTCGTCGGGGCCCTCCGCCAGACCGAGCCTCCGGGCGGTATGCGCCCGGAGGCCGCCCGCGAACCATGCGGAGAATGGGCCGACACCGATCCGCACCCGGCCGGAGCCGCCCGCCTCGACGCGTGCCGACCCGCCGGAGAACTCCACGACGAAGGGCCGCAGCGTACCGTCCGGCTCCTCGATCGCGAGCTCCAGACGCTGGTCGACCCATGCAGGCCAGCCGCACGCCTCGATCGCCCGCCGCGGATCCACGACGCGAAGCATCCAGGCGTTGGTGCCGGAGGTGTCCACATCCAGCTCGCCCACGCGCCAGACGAGATCCGGCGTCGCGGGCAGCACGCCGTAGTCGAAGCGCACCTCGGGGCTCAGCGCGCCGTCGGACGCGAGCAGCCCCAAGAGCCCGTCGAGGGCGTCCGCGGTCGCGGCCCAGAAATCGGAGACCCACACGTCGAACCCCCAACGGCGGTCGGCCGGGCGCTCATGCCGGAACGCGACGAATCCCGAGAGCCGCCCGTGTTCGCGCCACCCGAACCGGTAGCTGAGGTCGCCGGGGGGCTGCGGCAGCCGCCACGCCCACCACCAGTGGGGCCGCTCGATCGGACCGCACCAGCGGGCGACCTCCCCACCGCGGACCGCGTTCACCTCGTCCAGCTCGGGGTCGGGCACGGCCTGCCCCGACGCGCGTCGCCCCCCGAGTGCACGGGACGCGACGGTGAACTGGCTCACGTGGCCGGTGATCTCCCATCCCAGCCTGCGGTAGAACGTGACGCTCGATGGCCACAGAGGCGCGAGCGCGAGGTCCTCGTCGCGCATCGCCTCGACGAGGGATGCCATCACCGCGCGGCCGAGCCCGCGGCCCCGTGCCTGGGGCGCCGCGCACACGGAGGCGACCGCCCCCGCCGGGACCGGCCGCCCTCCCATCAGCTGACGGCAGGGCAGGGCGAGCGCTCCCGCCACGACCCGGTCGCCGTCGAGCGCGAATCGGGCGATCGCGTGGGGCCGCACGGCGGCGACGTAGCGGGCGGTCGCCTCGGGCGTCGTCGCGAACGACTGGCCCTCGATCGCGGTGAACTGCTCCCAGTCGCCGTCGCCGCGCGGAGGGGCGATCACCGCCTGGCTCATCACTCCTCGTCCTCCCAGTCATGCTCGAGCACGAGCGAGACGTATGCCCGCCACTCGCGCAGGACCACCTTGACATGGCGGCGACGGATCTGCGGCTGCGTGCTCTTGAGCAGCTGGAGGGCCAGGCCGTCGCCGCCCGGCGCGGGCGGATTCTGCAGCTCCCGCAGCACGGCCCAGACATCGTCCTCGTCCAGCTTCGGGCGTTCGGCGAGGATGTAGTCGACCGCCTCGCCGAGGTCCGGCTCGTCGTCGCTCACCGCTGGAGCTCTGGCCCGTGGACGACGCGGTCATAGGTATCGATGGTGATGCCGGCGGCGCGCAGCTCGACCTTGCGTACGCGGGCGGTGGGCGTCTTCGGCAGCTCGGCCACCACGCGCACGTATCGGGGTACGGCGAAGTAGGGCATTCGGTCGGCGCAGTGGGAGAGCAGGTCGTGGTGGTCGACGTCGTCCCCCCGGGCAACGACGCAGACGAGGATCTCGTCCTCGGCCCCCGCGCCCTCGCCGGCGCTCACCGCGATCGCGGCCGCCTCGAGCACGTGTGGGTGGGAGGCGACGATGGCCTCGACCTCCATCGACGAGACGTTCTCGCCGCGCCGGCGGATGTAGTCCTTGACCCGGTCCATGAAGTAGACGTAGCCGTCCGCGTCCATACGGCCGAGGTCGCCGGTGTGGAGCTTGAGGTTGCGGAAGTCGTCGGCGGTCTTCTCGGGCATGCCGGCGTACGTGCGCATCACGATGTTCGGCATCTTCATGTCCACCACGATCTCGCCCGAGGCCCCGATCGGGACCGGCATGTCGGTGTCGGGATCGACGATCGACACCTCGAAGCCCGGGGTCGCGACTCCGCACGAGCCGGGGCGCACCGGCACCCCCGGCGGGTGGTAGGTCACCATCCCTGTCTCGGTCAGCCCGTAGCCCTCGGTGAACCGGATTCCGAACCGCTCCTGGAACTCGTGGAAGATGTCCCGCGGCGCCGGCATCGCCATGATCCGCGACACGTGATGCGCGCGATCGAGGTCGCTCGGCGGTGTGTTCCACAGGAAGTAGTTCATCGCGCTGACGGTGTTGAGCACGGTCGCCTCCGCGTCGATCACCTGCTGCCAGAACTGCTGGGAGGAGTAGCGCTCGGTGTAGGCGATCCGCGCCCCGGCGATCATCGCCGGGTACGCGGCGAGCACCTGGGCGTTCGAGTGGAACAGCGGCAGGCACGAGAAGAACGTGTCATCCGCGGTGACCTCGCAGACGTTGTTGTAGGTGCGCCCCGAGAAGTAGTCGGAGGCATGCTGCTTCACGGCGCCCTTGCTCCGGCCCGTCGTTCCCGAGGTGAACATCACGCGGGCGTCGTCGGTCCAACGAACGTCGACGTCGGGCTCCGCGTCCGGGGCCTCCCAGAGCACCTCGAACGGCTCCCACGCGATCGCCGGGTCGGGGCCCGCCGCACGCGGGGATCGCCACACGATGACCCGTTCGAGCAGCGGGAGATCGCCGGCGATCCGGTCGAGACGATCCAGGTACTCGTCGGAGATGATGAGGAACCGCGACCGGGGCAGGTTGATGACCCATGAGAGAAAGTCACCGCGGTAGGCGGTGTTGATGGGGCACTGCACGCCGCCGGCCTTCTGGATGCCGAACCACGCCGGCAGGTTGTCCTCGCAGTTCGGCATGAGCATCGACACACCCTCGCCCTTTTGGAGGCCGTGGGCGGCGAGGGCGTTCGCGATCCGGTTCGCGCGCGCGTTGACCTCGCCGTACGACAGCCACCGCCCGTTGCCGAAGCGCAGGTAGTCGCGGTCTGGCTGCGCCTCGGCGCGCTCCCGCAGGATGCGTGGCAGCACCCAGGTCGTCGGGTCCTCGTACCGGTACCAGTCGCTCCACTCGCTCACGGAGCGGAACTCAAGCACACGCGGGCCGTTTCTTGGCACGCGGCGCGATGGCCACGGCCGCGGGCGGGCGGGCTGTGCAGCCGTGCCCGGGACCGTTTCGGCGGATGTGACAACTGCTAAGCGCCCGGGACCATTCCGGCCGACGTGACGATTGTTAATCGCCGGGACCGTCACGGGACCGTCAGCCCACGCGCCGGAGGGCGAGTGTCGGGCATCGCCGTTCGTCACACCTCCGTCAGGAAGCCGAGGGTCGGCTCGGTCGGGCCGCCCGGCGCGTACTCCAGCCCGACCGCCCCGCGGTAGCCCGCAGCGGCCAGGGCGGCGACGAAGTGGGCGATCGGCACCGTCCCCGTTCCCGGCGCGCCGCGCCCCGGGGCGTCGGCGTACTGCACGTGCCCAATGAGCTGGGCGTACGTCTGGACATCGCGGATCGGGTCGCCGCCCCCTCGGGCGCAGTGGTAGGCGTCGAACAGCATCCGCACGCCGGGATCGTCGATCTCGGCGAGCAGGTCGGCCGTCGCCGCCGGGGTGGGGGTGAGGTACCCGGGAACGTCCAATCCGTTGATGGGCTCGACCACGATGGTGCGTCCCGATGCCTCCGCCAGGGCGCCGAGCCGCCGGTAGAGCCCGGCCGCGTGGGCGAGCTGCTCGTCCTCAGGCCGATCCGGCACGAACCGGCCGGGCAGGACGTTGACGTAGGGGCAGCCGACCCGTTCGGCGAGCGAGAGGGCCGTCACCACAGCGGCCAGCGTGTCGTCGTCGCGCTCCTGCAAGTTGCAGAACCCGCGCTCGCCCGAGGCGATGTCGCCCCCGTCGGCGTTGAGGCAGCTCACCCCGACCGCGGCGTCGTGGACCGCGTCGACCCAGGCGTCGACGTCGCCGGCCGGCGGCCACCACGACTCGATCAGCTCGAACCCCGCCGCCCGTGCGGCGGCGGGCCGCTCGAGCGGCTCGTGCTCCGTGAAGAGCATCGACACGTGCGCCGACCAGCGGATCACCCGGCGAGCCCTCGCCGCCGCCGCGCGATCTCCCGGCCGGCCGCCAGGGCGTCTGCGCGGAGCTCCTGCACCTCGGCCCCGGCCCCGGCCGTCCACTCCTGCAGTGGCTCTCCCGCGGCGACGGGTCGGGTGATCGCCGCGGGGGCGGCCGAGTCGTTCGCCAGGTGGGGAAAGAGCAGGTTGCAGATCGTCGCGAACGTCGCGAGGCCGCCGAGGTCGGCGGTGGCGAGCGGGCCGGCGGCCACCCAGCGCGGGGCCAGGCCGTCCGCCACCGCCGCGTCGATGTCCTCCGCGCTCGCGACGCCCGTCTCCAGCAGGTGGAGGCACTCGCGCAGCACGGCGAACTGGATGCGGTTCCAGATGAACCCGGGCACGTCCAGCTGGGCGACCAGTGGCGCCTTACCCATCTGAGCCGCCACGTCCTTGAGGACGTCGACCGTGGCCGGCGACGTCGCCCCGCCGGGGATGATCTCCACGACGCCCGTGAGGTGCGCCGGCTTGAGGAAGTGAAGGCCCGCGAACCGCTCGGGCGAGCGGAGGACCGACGCGATGTCCGCGATCGTCAGGCTCGACGTGTTCGTCGCGATCACCGCCCGCGGGTCGCACCACGGCTCGAGCCTGGCCAGCAGCTCGTGCTTGGTCGCAAGGTCCTCGACGATGGTCTCCACCACGAGGTCGGCCTCCGCGAACGTCGGCGCGTCGATCGGCGCGGTGGTGACGGCGACGCCCCCGGCGAGCTCCGTCGCCCGGCGGGCGGCCTCGGCGCGGCTGGCGGCGGTGCGCCCGGCGACCTGTGTCTCGAACCCCGCGGCCGCGAACGCCGCGGCGATCTCCGGCCCCATCGAGCCGGTCCCGACGACGACGGCCCGCACGCGGGTCACCGCTGCCTGGCGCGGCGCAGCTCGATCACCCGGGCGATGAGCTTGATCACGTTCGGGTCGCCGGTCACGCGCACGATGCCCTTCTCGTACGCCGCGACCCAGTCGCCCAGGTGCCCCTTCTCGGCCAGGGCGTTGAACGCCGGCCGGTCGATCGTGACCTCCACCCGCCCCTCCGCGGCGGCGTTGCGCGAGACCTTCGGACCCGGCGTCTCGACTCGCCACACCGCGGGACCGCCGCGTTCGCGCAGCTCGAGGCGGAACACCATCGCGAGGTTACGAAGCGCCGGCACCTCGTCCACCAGTCGCGCGACCGCCCCCTCGATCATCGTCTTCGTATCGCTCGTGGCCATGTCCGAATCCTGGCAGAGGAAGCGCCGCCAGAGCGCGCTGGCGGGCCGTTTCTCTGTGGTACAGTCCCTCGGCCGTCACACCGACCGGAGGATTGACGCGTGGGCAAGACCGGCCAGCGGATCGCCGTGACGTTTGCATGCCAGGAGTGCAAGCGCCGCAACTACCAGAGCAACAAGAGCAGGCGAAACACGCCCGACCGCGTCGAGCTCAACAAGTACTGCCGGTGGTGCGGTAAGCACACGACGCACAAAGAGACGAGGTAGCGCCCTCGCATCACGCAGAGGGTCGTAGCTCAACTGGTAGAGCACCGGTCTCCAAAACCGGGGGTTGGGGGTTCGAGTCCCTCCGGCCCTGCCTCCATCACCCAACGCCATGGCACGCAAACGACGCACAGACAACGACGACGCCGATCCGGGCCGGCCGGTCCCGGACGACGCCGGCACGACCCAGCGCAGGACCCCTCGCCCGCGGTCGGGCTCCGGCGCCGCGGCGCGCGCACGTCCCGGGCCGCAGGCCAAGACGGCCAAGGCCGGATCCGTCACCAAGGCGGTGCAGCAGGGCAGGTTCACGCGATTCACCCAGGAGGTCATCGCCGAGCTCAAGAAGGTGAGCTGGCCCACCAGGCCGCAGCTCATCCAGTCGACGATGGTCGTGATCGTCGCGGTGGCCATCGTCGCCGTGTTCCTCGGACTCGCCGATCACGTGTCCGCATGGATCACCGACCGGATCTTCTAGGAAGAGGGTTTACTTGTTCTACTGGTACGTCATCAACACCTATTCCGGCCACGAGGCGAAGGTCAAGGCCAACCTCCAGCACCGGATCCAGTCCGCCGGTCAGGACCACATGGTGCGCCAGATCGTCATCCCCACCGAGCAGGTGGTGGAGACGAAGGACGGTCAGAAGGTCCAGACGGAGCGGCGGGTGCTGCCCGGCTACGTGCTCGTGCAGATGGAGATGACCGACGATTCCTGGTCGCTCGTCAAGAACACGCCGGGGGTCACCGGGTTCGTCGGCGCGGCGAACAAGCCGGCCCCCCTGTCCCGTGAGGAGATCGACCACCTCCTGCGCGTGCCGTCCGAGCAGAAGCCGCGGGCCCGCGCAGACTTCGAGGAGGGCGAGACCGTCAAGATCATCGCCGGCCCCCTGTCGGACTTCACCGGCGAGATCGCCGAGATCAACCATGAGCAGGGTCGCCTCAAGGTGCTGGTGAGTATCTTTGGCCGCGAGACGCCGGCTGAGCTCTCGTTCGACCAGGTCAAGAAGATTTCGTAACCACGGGGCGCCCGACGGCGCGAGATTCGAGGAAGTGAATGGCGAAGAAGGTCCTTCAGATCGTCAAGCTGCAGATCCCGGGTGGCGCCGCGTCGCCGGCGCCTCCGGTCGGCCCTGCGCTCGGTGGCGCCGGCATCAACATCCCCGAGTTCTGCAAGGCGTTCAACGCCCAGACCCAGGGCGACGCGGGCACGATCATCCCCGTCGAGATCTCGGTCTTCGAGGACCGCTCGTTCACGTTCATCACGAAGACCCCGCCCGCCGCGGTGCTGATCAAGCAGGCGATCAGCCTGGACAAGGGCTCGCCCGAGTCGCACCGCACGAAGGTCGGCCACCTCACCCGCGATCAGCTCCGCCAGATCGCCGAGACCAAGATGCCCGACCTCAACGCCAACGACATCGACGCCGCAATGCGGGTCATCGCCGGGACCGCCCGCAGCATGGGCGTGACCGTGGACGCCGAGTAGGAGACCGAACGGATGCCGAAGCACGGGAAGCGCTATCGCGAGGCCGACGCGGCCATCGAGCCGGGCACGCTCTACGCGCCGCTCGACGCGATGCGACTCATCAAGGACCAGGAGCTCAGCAAGTTCGACGCGACGGTCGAGGTGCACTTCCGCCTCGGGGTCAACGTGCGTCACGCCGACCAGCAGCTTCGCGGCACCATCGCGCTCCCCCACGGCACCGGCCGCGAGGTGACCGTCGCGGTGTTCGCCGAGGGCGACAAGGCCCGCGAGGCCGAGGCCGCCGGCGCCGACGTGGTCGGCGGCGCCGACCTCGCCAAGCGCGTGCAGGAGGGCTTCACCGACTTCGACGTCGCGATCGCCACGCCGGACATGATGGGCGAGGTCGGCAAGCTCGGCCGGGTGCTGGGGCCCGCGGGCAAGATGCCGAACCCGAAGACCGGCACGGTCACCTTCGACATCGCGAAGGCCGTGGGCGACGTGAAGGGCGGAAAGGTCGAGTACCGCACCGACCGCACCGGCATCGTCCACCTCGGGATCGGCAAGCGCTCGTTCAGCGTCGAGCAGCTCGTCGAGAACTACCAGACGGTGCTCGACGAGATCCTCCGGGCGAAGCCCGCGGCGGCGAAGGGCCGCTACATCAGGTCCATCACGCTCACGCAGACGATGGGTCCGGGCATTCCGCTGGACACCACCAGGACGCAGAACCTGCTCGAGGAGGTCGCCGCGTAGCGGCAGCCGCATCGACAGGGTCCGACCAAAGACCCACGGGGGCGGCATCAGCCGCCTGAAACCGGCCGAAAGGCCCCCCGTGCGAGGTCGGCGACCAGGCTCCGGCATGCTGCCGGGCCTCGTGTCGTCGCCACGCGGGGCGAGTGACACGAGGAGGTGACAGAACTGAACCGCGATGAAAAGGCCCAGGTTGTGGAGGCCGTCGCCGACCGGCTCGAACGAACCGAGACGGTGCTGGCAGCGGATTTCCGTGGCCTGACGGTTGCGGAGCTTGCCGAGCTCCGGCAGCGCCTGCGCGAGGCGGAGGCCGAGATGGCCGTCGTCAAGAACACCCTGTCCCGTCGGGCAGCCGACAAGACCGGGCGTTCGGCGCTCATCCCGTACCTGCAGGGCCCCACCGGGCTCGTGTGGGTCGACGGCGACCCGGCGCGAGCGGCGAAGGCGCTGTCGGACTTCGCCAAGGCCCACCAGGACGTCTTCTCGATTCGGGGCGGCGTCCTCGGAGCGGAGGACCTCCCTGCCCCGAGCATCGTACGGCTCGCGAGCCTGCCGTCCCGGGACCAGCTCCTGGCACAGCTGGCCGGCGCGATCGCGTCGCCGCTGTCCGGGCTCGCAGGCCGGCTCAACAGCCTGGTCGGCAACCTGGCGCGCACGCTGGCGGCGGTCCGCGACTCCGGTGCGCTCGCCCCCGGCGAGGCCCCCGCTCCCGCGGCCGAAGCGACGGCGGCGGACGAGGCTCCGGCCGCACCGGCGGCCGAGGCCCCGTCGACCGGCGAGCCACAGGAGGCCGCACCCGTCGAGGTGGCCGCGGACGAGACCCAGGTCGCCGAGGCAGCCGATGCCCCGGCCGGCGACGCGGCCGAACCGAGTGTCGAGGCACCAGCGGACGAGCCCTCGGGCGACGTCTCCGCCGATGAGCAGTCCGCAGCCGACTCACCCGCCGAGGGCGAGTCCGACAACCCCGAAAGCTGATAACACGTACCACGAGGAGTGACAACGAGATGGCGATGACGACTGAAGAGTGGATTGACGAGCTGAAGGGGATCTCGGTGCTCGAGCTCTCCGAACGGATCAAGGCGCTGGAGGAGGCCTTCGGGGTCACCGCGGCGGCTCCCGTGGCGGCGGCGGCGGCTCCGGCCGCGGCCGGCGACGGCGGCGGGGGCGGCGCCGCCGAGGAGGAGCAGAGCTCCTTCACGGTGGTGC
The DNA here is from genome assembly GCA_963706315.1 of uncultured Thermoleophilia bacterium. Taxonomy (GTDB): domain Bacteria; phylum Actinomycetota; class Thermoleophilia; order Miltoncostaeales; family Miltoncostaeaceae; genus CALMEC01. Next base: position 806,164 of record CAVPMA010000015.1, read on the forward strand.
TCGAGGGCGCCGGCGACAAGAAGATCCAGGTCATCAAGGTGGTCCGTCAGGTCACCGGGCTGGGTCTCAAGGAGGCGAAGGACCTCGTCGACGGTGCCCCGGGCAACGTCAAGGAGGGCGTCGCGAAGGACGAGGCCGACAAGATCAAGGCGGACCTCGAAGAGGCCGGCGCGAGCGTGAGCGTCAAGTAGCTCCCTCGAGGTACCGCCCCGGCCGACCGGCCGGGGCGGTACCTCGCCGCGCCCGCACCCAGGGCCCCGGCGGGTCGCAGCGCATGCCAGATTCGCATCGCGCTCCCCACGGGCTGATCGACCGTTCCCGAGCCCCGCCGCGCCGGCCATCGGCGGGAACGTCAAGAATTCTCGGGTGTTGCCGATGACAAATCTGTAGAAACTTCTCCACGTGATCGTGGTGCAGGTTTTGTGGTTTCTGGAGTTTTTGTCGTAGAATCCTAAGAGAAGTGCAAAACGTCGCCCCGGATGGCGGCCCAACCTCACGGATGAGGAAGCGCAATGGACTCGACAGGACGTCGAACTCGGCACGGATGGCAATGGGGTGTGACCGCGGTTGCCGCCGCGGCTGCGGTCACGCTCCCGCTCGCTGCGGCATCGAGCATCCACGCGGAGGCCGCCCCGCCGGACATCGGCGTGATCGTGCAGGAGTTCGCCGGCACGGGGCAGGGTCCCGAGAACGCCGTCGCCCGCCTCGGCGGCTCGGTCACCCGGGAGATCCCGCTCATCCACGGCTTCTCGGCCAAGCTCCCGGCGACCGCCCTGGCGGCGCTGCGCGGTACGCGCGGCGTGCGGGCGGTCACCGAGGACCGGCACGTCACGCTCAGCACGCCGATCGACGGGTGGGACCCGGACACCGACGCCGGCTCGCTCCAGAACATCGCCGACATCACCGGCGCCTCGCAGTTCTGGAGGCACGGCGAGACCGGACGCGGCGTCGACGTCGCGGTCATCGACTCCGGCGTGTCGCCGGTGGAGGGCCTGGACGACCGCGACAAACTCGTCTACGGCCCCGACTTGTCGTTCGAGTCCCAGCAGGACAACACGCGCTACCTCGACACGTTCGGGCACGGCACGCACATGGCGGGGATCATCGCCGGCCGCGACTCGGTCGCGTCGCGCCGCCGTTACAGGCAGCGCCGCCAGTCCGGGTTCGTCGGCATCGCGCCGGGCGCTCGGATCGTCTCCGTGAAGGTTGCGGATCGGGGTGGGGCTGCCGATGTATCACAGGTGATCGCGGCCATTGACTGGGTGGTCCAGCACCGCCGGAGCGGTGGCCTGAACATCCGCGTCCTCAACCTCTCCTTCGGCACCGACGGCGTGCAGGACTACCGTACCGACCCGCTCACCTACGCGGCCGAGGTCGCCTGGCGGAAGGGCATCGTCGTGGTCGTCTCCGCCGGCAACGCAGGCTTCGGCAGCGCCAAGCTCAACAACCCGGCGTACGACCCCTACGTCATCGCCGTCGGCGCGAACGACCCGAAGGGCACGATCAGCCGTTCCGACGACGAGGTGCCCGCCTGGTCGAGCGCCGGCGACGGCCTCCGCAACCCGGACCTCGTCGCGCCCGGCAAGTCGATCGTGAGCCTGAGGGTGCCCGGGAGCGGCATCGACACGATGGCTCCGGGCGGACGCGTCGGCAATTCGCGGTTCTTCCGCGGAACCGGGACCTCGCAGGCGGCTGCGGTCGTCTCCGGCTCGGTCGCGCTTCTGCTCGACCAGCGGCCGTGGCTGAAGCCCGACCAGGTCAAGGCGATCCTCACCTCCTCCGCGGACAAGCTCCCCAACGTGCAGGACCGCGCCGAGGGCGCCGGGATGATCAACCTGCGCCGCGCACAGGGCGAGAACACCCCGTCGCTCGAGGACGTCACCCAGACCTGGGACCTGGCGACCGGCCTGGGCTCGCTGAACGCGGCTCGCGGGACCCAAATCCTCGAGAACGACGGCGTGAAGCTCGACGGCGAGACCGACATCTTCGGCCAGCCGTGGAACGGCAGCGCCTGGACGGCCAACATTTGGAACGGCTCGGCCTGGACTGGCGGCGTCTGGAACGGCAGCGCTTGGACGGGCAGTGCTTGGACGGGTAGCGCTTGGACGGGTAGCGCCTGGACCGGCAGCGCCTGGACCGGGAGTGCTTGGACCGGCAGTGCCTGGACGGGCAGTGCTTGGACCGGCAGTGCCTGGACGGGCAGTGCCTGGACGGGCAGTGCTTGGACCGGGAGTGCTTGGACCGGGAGTGCCTGGACGGGCAGTGCTTGGACCGGCAGCGCCTGGACGGGGAGCGCTTGGACCGGCAGCGCCTGGACGGGGAGCGCCTGGACCGGGAGCGCCTGGTCCTCCGCGGGATGGGGAACCTAGCCCGTGCGATGACCGACCGACCGGATACTCCTGGCATGGCTCTTCGTGAAGCGGGACCTTGGTCCCGCTTCACGGCGTTCCTGCTCGGTCGCGGATCGGCCCGCCGGGTGTGGTGGCTCACGCTTGCGATGCTGGGCGCGGGCCTCGGCATCAGCCACTTCCTCGTCGACAACGGAGCCACCCCCGCCGTTCCGATCACGCTGTCCTGGTGGGTGTTCGCCCTGGTCGTGGCGATCATCGAGTTCCCGTTGATCCATCTCTACATCCGCAGCGAGGCCCATTCGTTCACGCTGGGCGAGCTCGGGCTCTGCCTCGGGCTCTTCCTGGTTCCGCCGGAGCACTTCATCATCGGCGCGGTGGTCGGCGCGACCATCGCCAAGTTCCGCCTTCCCCCGCTCAAGCTCGCATTCAATGCCGCGCTCTGGGTCCTGCAGGCCAGCGTGGCCGTCGCCGTGTTCCAGCGCATCGCGAACCTCACCGATCCGTTCGGCGGCTGGGGCGTGGTGGCGACATTCGGCTCGATGTCGCTCGTCGGAGTCATCGGCGTTGTCGCGGTGTTCGCGGCGATCACCCTCGTCCAGGGCAAGCTTCGCGGTGGCCCGCTCGCGCATGCGGCGACGATCGCGGCGCCCGTCACCGTCGCGAACACCGGCCTCGGGCTCATCGCAGCGTACCTCCTGACGCAGGCCCCCCAGCTCGTCTTCGCGCTGTTCGGGCCGGTGGCCGTGCTCTTCCTGGCCTACCGTGCGTTCATCGTCGAGCACCAGCAGCATGAGCGGCTGCGGGTCGTCTACCGGGCAACCCGGTCGATCCTCGAAGCGCCGGAGCTCAGCCTGGCCATCACCTCGCTGCTGGGGCAGGCGCGCGACGTCTTCCGCGCCGACATCGCGCAGATCGTGCTGTACCCGGAGCGCGATAGCGAGCCGATCCTCGTCAGCACGGCCGGCCCTGGAGACCACCTCGCCGCGGTGCGCTCCGTCGCGAGCCTCGACGGCAGCGTGTTCGCCGGGGTGGCGCTCACCCGCAGGTCGGAGCGACTCGACTCGAAGGAGATGGCCTACCGCGGCGGGATGATCGGCGTCGACCACCAGTTGGTCCGCGGGACGATCGTCGCTCCCCTCGAAGGCGAGCGGCGCGTCGTCGGCGCGATCGCCGTGGCGAACCGCTTCGGGGAGACCACCTTCGACGCGTCCGATCTGCTGCTGCTCGAGACGCTCGCCGGCCACGCCGGCGTCGCGATCGGCAACGGGCGGCTCGAGCGGACCCTCGACGAGCTCAAGGAGCTGCAGAGCGAGCTCGCCCAGCGCGCAACCCACGATGCGCTCACGGGACTGGCAAACCGCGCGCACTTCGCCGCGTGCCTTCAGGACGCGCTCGACGAGGCGTCCGACAGCGCCGTCGGTCTCATCTACGTCGACCTGGACGACTTCAAGGCGGTCAACGACCGGTTCGGCCACGCCGCCGGCGACCGTACCCTGCAGGAGCTGGGGACGCGCCTGCGCTCGAGCCTCCGTACGCACGACGTCGCCGGCCGCCTCGGTGGCGACGAGTTCGCGGTGCTCCTCCAGGGGGTCACCGACGTCGAGCAGCTCAGCCGCCTGGCCGACCGGATCCGGGCGTCGCTGGAGCGGGCGATCGCCTGGGGTGACGGCAACCTCGAGCCGCGCGTCAGCCTCGGAATCACCCTCGCGACCGCCAACACGACCGCCGAGGCGCTCCTGTCGGACGGCGACACCGCCATGTACCACGCGAAGCGCGCCGGGAAGGGCCGGGCGGCCGTGTACGACTCGGCGATGCGCGACGAGACCGACAGCGAGGTGGCCCTGATCCAGGGCATTGCCAACGCCGTCGAGTCGGGTGAGCTCGTGCTGCACTACCAGCCCATCGTCTCGATCGCCGACCGTCGCGTCTTCGGCGTGGAAGCGCTCGTGCGGTGGGAGCGGCCCGGATGGGGGCTCATGCCGCCGTCGGCGTTCATCCCGCTCGCCGAGGAGGTCGGCCTGTCGCCCCAGATCGGCCGCTGGGTCCTGAACGAGGCCTGTGCTCGCATCGCCGGCTGGAACGCCGTCGGCCTGGGCGGCGGAGGCCTGCGGTTGAGCGTCAACGTGTCGCCCGCTCAGCTCGCCGATCCCGAGTTCGCCGAGATGGTCCAGCGGACGGTCACCCAATCCGGCCTGCCGCTCGGCTTCCTCACACTCGAGATCACCGAGCGGGTGCTCACCGACGACTCAGACTTGGAGCACGCGCACCTGGTGGCGCTGCGTGCGCGCGGCGTCCAAGTCGCCATCGACGACTTCGGCACCGGCGTGTCCTCGCTCGCGCACCTCGGCAGCTACCCAGTCGACGTCCTGAAGATCCCCGGGGCCTTCGTGGCCTCCGAGGAGTGGGGAGACCGGCCGGGCTTCGCCGACGCGCTCGTCACGATCGGTCGCACGCTCGAGATCCCGACGGTGGCCGAGACGATCGAGACTGTCGGCCAGGTGCGGCGCCTGGAGCGGCTGGGATGCGAATTCGGCCAGGGGCACGCGTTCGCACCCGCGATGTCAGCGGAGGAGTTCGTGACCTGGCTCCGCGCCGGTGGCGTCCGCCCGGTGTCCGAGCCGCCTCGGCTCCACCTCGCCGGCTGATCGCTGTATCGCGTCGCCCATCCGCGCCCCGCACCGGTATCGGGGAGATATCCCCTGAAGATCGGCGCATGCTCCGTGAGTAGTTCACGCAGTGCGATCCGGGCCGTCAAGTGAATGAACTGCTCACCGGGCTTGCGTTCGGGAATGCGCCTGAACCGCTACGCCCGAGTACGGCCGATCATGTCGGTGGCGTCGAGCTACCCGGAAGCCAGCCGTCGCGATATCGCGTCGGCTTCGGCTTCGGGAAGCGAGCGTAGGCGACCTCCGGGTCGGCCTCCCACTGGTACATGCCGATCGGCTCGCCCGGCTCGAGGACGAACAGGTTGATCCCAACTTGCGGGAAGTACGTCTCGGCCTCCAAGGCCGTCGTGCCGGTGAACGGCAGGCTGTTCCCGCGGCCCTGGCGGTGGCGCCAGCGCGCCTCACACGCGTTCAAGACGAACCAACCCCCGTCGACGGGGGCGAGCCCCGCCTCGGTCTCCTCCAGTGCAGCCTCGGGGACCATGGTCGGATGATACGGCGGGCTTGGTCGGGAGCGGACCCGGGGACGTCCCTCAGGCCACCGCCTGCGGCTCGCGGCTCTCGACCGGCGTATCCGCCTCGGCGACCGGATCGCCGTCGATCGCCGCGGCAGCCCGTCTGGGCGTGCTCGCATACTCGCCGAGCCACTGGCTCGGCATGCTGCGCTCGCAGGCGAGGCCGCGAACAAGGCCCCGCACGACGTTCGTGGCGATCAGGGCGGCCCTGCGTGCCTGATGCTCGATCTGCTGCTGGGTGAAGTAGCCGTTCAGCGATCCGTCGCCGCCGACGCCCACGCCGAGGTCGAGGGCGGCGCGCTCCCGCAGCTCGAGGTGATCGGCGAGCAGGTCCTGCGGCGTCGCCTGCGGGAGGCTGCGCCACATCGCCCGGGGCGTCTGCATGAAGGCGACGGCGACGGGCGCGGGCTCGCGCGACGATGTCTGGAGCGACCAGCCGTCGCTCATCACGCTCGTGAGCGAGGTCGCGATGGGGGTCGCGCGCCCTCCGCTGCGGGCCTGGCTCACCTCCGCGTACACCCGCGCGTCGGCATTGACGAGCACGCGCGCGAGGCCGTCCGGCGCGCCCGGATACACGACCTGGTAGTCGGCGACGGGCGAGAATCCCAGCTGCGCGAGCGCCTCGAGCTCCCGGCGGAACGCGTCGGTGTCGATCCACGTGTGATCCGCTGGCCGCGTCGGCACGAACTCGATCCGGTCGGGCATGCCGACCGTGACGGCGCGTCGGATGCGCCACAGTTCGGCGATGACGAGCAGCGCACCGGCGGCGAGCGCGGGGAGCGGTCCCGCGAACGACCAGATCACGGCCGCGGGGACGGCTGCGATCAGTCCGATGCGAATGAGAAGCGGGTGGAAGACGCGCGACGAGCCCATCGCAGCGTGTATCGGTGAGCCGGGGCCAATACCTGAGGCCGATACCCCGTGATGGCCCGCCGAAATTGGACCCTCCGCCGCCGGTCTGCTTACCTGCGCCTCCGTGAGACCGCTCCGCCTCGCCGCGCTTGTCTGTGCGATCGCCATCGCGATCGCCGCCGCGGCGGCCGAGCAGTCGGACGCCGCGCGTGGCGTGTCGGTCTCCGTGCGGACCGCGCAGGGTTCGACGGACACCGTGGCGCGCGCGCTCCGGGCGCGCGGCTTCAAGGTGAACCGCCAATCGGGCCGCCGGTTGCAGGTCGTCGTGACGCGAGCCGCTCAGCGCACCGCGATCGCCCGTACCCCCGGCGTGGCCGGGGTCGCGACGGCGCCCTCCGCGTACCCCGACGCCATCGTCGGCCAGGGCTTCGACCGGACGGGCGCGGCCGCGCTCTCCGACCTGGCGGGCGGCGGGGCGGGGATCCGCATCGCGGTGCTCGACCTCGGGTTCGGCGTCCGCATCCCCGACCTGCAGGCCCGCGGCGAGCTGCCTCCGCCGTCCCGGCTGACGATGCGCTCGTTCGATCCTGCGGCGGGGCTGGTGGGGGCCAACGCGTACGGCAACGCGACCGACCACGGCGAGCTCGTGGCGCAGACGGTGTACGACTACGCGCCCCGGGCGACGTACCTGTTCGTGAACTACCACACGCCCGACGACTTCGTGGCCGCCGTCGACTGGCTGGCGACGCAGCGGGTGGACATCGTCGTGCACTCCAACAACTTCCTGGAAGGCCCCTTCGACGGAACCAGCCCCGTGGCCCGGGCGGTGGACCGCGCCGCGGCGGCGGGGATCTTGTGGTTCAACTCCGCCGGCAACTACGGCGAGAAGCACTGGGACGGCCCGTGGGTCGACTCAGACGGCGACGGCGTCCTGGACTGGACGGCGCCGGGCGCGGGAACGGTGTCGCACGCCGCGGGCCAGCCGCTCACCTTCCACCTGTCGTGGCGCAACCCGGCCGGGGCGATCCCGTCGGACCTGGACCTCGTGATCGAGCGTCGCCGTGAGGACGGCGGATGGGATCCGTACGCGAGCTCCACCGGGCGCCAGCTCGAGGGCGTCGCCCCCGCGGAGCGGATCAACGGCCTGCGTCCGCTCGAGGCCGGCGTGTTCCGGGTGCGGATCCAGCTCGTCGCGGGGCCCCCGCCGTCGGGTCCGATCACGCTCTACGCACGCGAGGACGACATCGTGTCGTGGAGCGGGTCGACGGCCCGCAGCGTCCCCACTCCGGCGGACGCGGCCGGCAGCATCAGCATCGCCGCCGTCGACTGGCGGAGCAACAGCCTCGTCCGTTACTCCTCCCGCGGGCCGACCGCCGACGGCCGGCTCAAGCCCGACCTCGCGGCCCCGACGGGAACCAGCCTCGCGACGCCCGCCGGCGACCCTCGCGACGTGGGCGGCACGTCGATCGCCGCACCCAACGCCGCGGGCGCTGCGGCGGTGGCGCTGGCGGCGATGCGCGCATCCGGCGTGCGGCCGGCGGTCGCCGAATTCCGGGCGATCCTGGCGGCCGACGCCGTCGACCTGGGGGACCCGGGTCCCGACGACACGTTCGGAGCGGGCCGCATACGCGTCGACGTGGCGCCGCCCGTGTTGCGGCCCGTGATCGGCGTGCCCTCGTCGCCCGTGCGCGGGATCGTGCGACTCGGCGTCGAGGCAACCGATGCGGGCAGGGTCGCGACGTGGACGCTGCTCGTCGACGGGGTCCGCACGCGCGTCGGCCGCGTCGCGCGGGAGGTCGTGGCGCCGAACGTCCCCACCCGTCCGCTGCCCGACGGTCCGCACCGGCTCGAGCTCCAGATCGCGGATGCCGTCGGGAACGCAAGCCGCCGGCGGTGGTCGATCCTGGTCGACAACACCCCGCCCGCGATCGAGCTGCGATCGGTCGACGTGATCCGTCGCGTCCAGGCCGCCGCACCGCCGGGGGTGCGGCCGGTGCGGCTCCGGGTCGCCGTGACCGATGCCGTCGCGAAGACAGTGCGACTGCGCATGTCGCTCACGGCGGTGCGGGGCGGGCGCGCGGTGCGGCGCGAGGCGCTGGTCGCCGTGGCACGGCCGCGGGACATCGTGGTCGGGCGGGTGCGTCCCGGTCTCTACGTCCTGCGCGTCGCCGGGGTCGACACCGCGGGCAACGTGACCACGCTCACGCAAGGGCTGCGGGTCACCGGGTCATAGCCCCGGTGACGACGTTGACGGTTCGTTGAAGGTCCGGCACGGCAGGTACTATCGATCCGTGCGGTTCCCCCTTGGAGTGAGCGGCATCGTCGCGGCGCTGGCCGCCGCCGTGCCCGCCGTCGGCGCCGCCCTTCCGCCCGGCAACCCGGACGGCCATGTCGCCGTTCCGGTGGACGGCCGAGCGGTCGACACCTCGCGGCCGTCGCGCGTGGTCGGCAGGGGCACTCCCGCGAGCTGCACGTCCCGGGCCGTCGTGGCGGCGGTCGCCGCCGGCGGCATCATCACGTTCGACTGTGGCTCCGACCCCGTGACGATCAAGATGGCGACGACGGCCAAGATCCGCAACACCAGCCCCCGGGTGGTCATCGACGGCCGCGGCAAGGTGACGCTCAGCGGGGGCGGCGTCCGCCGGATCCTCTACCTCAACACGTGCGACCGCGCCCAGGTGTGGACGACATCGCATTGCGACGACCAGCCCACGCCGCAGCTGACGGTCCAGAATCTGACGTTCGCCGACGGCAACGCCACCGGGCAGCGGACCGACGGCGGCGGGGGAGGCGCCATCTTCGCTCGCGGGGGCAGGCTCAGGGTCGTCGACACCCGATTCGTCCGCAACCGCTGCGACGCGACCGGCCCCGACGTCGGCGGGGCCGCGATCCGTGCGCTGGACCAGTCCCGCGACCGTCCGGTGTACATCGTGCGCAGTACCTTCGGGGGAGCCGCGGGCCAGGGCGGTGTGTGCTCCAACGGCGGTGCGCTCAGCAGTATCGGGGTCTCATGGGTCGTCCTCAACAGCGTCATGACCCACAACCGCGCCATCGGTCGCGGAGCGAACCCCGCGCGCGGTGGCACCCCCGGCGGCGGCAGCGGCGGGGCGATCTACACCGACGGCAACCGGTTCACGGTCCGCATCGCCGGGTCCATCCTGCAGGGCAACTCGGCGCGTGAGGGCGGGGGCGCGGTGTTCTTCGTCAGCAACGACCGGACCGGCACGATGCGCATCGAGCGCTCGCGTCTGGTCGGCAACCCGAGCGCCGGGTTCGAAACACGCGGACTGCCGGGCATCTTCTTCCTCGGCGCGCGCCCGCCCACGGTGATCGCTTCGACGCTCAGGTGATCCGTCCCCGGCGCGGCGGACGCCACTGGACATCCGGCCCCCCGATGTCGCAGAATTCCGCCCGGCAAGGGTTTGGGCACACACGAGGAGGATCACGCATGCCGCTGGACGCCGACGTCAAGAGCAAGCTCCGCGACCGGGTCTCCACCGCCAACAAGTCGAACGTCGACGACGTCATCGCGGACGTCGAAGCGACCCGCGCGACGCTCGCGGAGGACGACAAGGACTACACACGCCTCGGCGTCTGGCTCGAGGACCTCGCGGTCGTGAAGGGCGGCGGCGTCCCCGGCAAGTTCTAGCGGACAGACGGCGCATCGCGAGGCCCCGTCGCATCATTGCCGCCGCGTCCGGGTCCGCTGAAACGGGGTCGGTGGACGCGCGTCGCGAGCAGCGACGGGCGTCCGCGTCCGGGTGCCTGCCCTGAGGAGAGGCCGACCGACAGGTCGTTCATCGCCGCCGCGTGGGGGGGCGGCCCCAGGCGCTTCCGAGGAGCCGCTGCAACCGGCGGGTCTCGGCGATCGCGTTCAGCGGTCGCCGGTCGCTGGTGGCACCCTCGGTCCTGCGCAGGCGGCTGGCCCGTCCCTCGCGAACCTCGATCCACCGCTCGTAGTCGTTGATCAGCGACACGAGCAGGTCCGCGATCTCGAGGGCGGCCTCGCTGCCGTCGAACGGGGCGCCGTCGAACAGCAGCTCCTCGTCCGCCGCCCGGTACACGAGCTCGCCGAGCCGAGCGTGGCGGGCGCGCAGGTCCTCGGTGCCGACCCGCACCGACAGGCCGTGCCACTCGCGTTTCAGGACCCCGTCTTCGACCGCCGGGCGGAAGCCGTAGGCCCGCATCCGGCGCCGCTCCGTCGGCTGGATCCAGACCGAGTGGGCGGAGCCGACGAGCGGCGTGAGCTCTCGGATCCAACCGCCTTCTGGCGGCTCAGGCCGAGTCGGCGAAGGCAGTCCGTCACTCACTCCGCCAGTATGCACGCCCCGGACGCGCACGTCTCGCACGGATCCCTCGGCGAGGCAAGTCTAAGAGGGCGGATGTGCTACCCTTCCCCGTTGCGCTTGTGCCGCCCTCGCTTCCCCCTCGCTCCCATCCGTAAGCTCACGTCAGGAGGTCTCAGGACTTGAGCACCACCAAGCCTGCCCGCGGTCGCCGGACGTTTTCCCGGCTCGACAAGGTCCTCGAGGTTCCGCACCTCATCAACATCCAGCGGAAATCCTACGAGTGGTTCCTCAACGAGGGACTCCGGGAGACCATCGACGACATCTCCCCGATCATGGACTTCACGGGCACGCTTGCCGTGGACTTCGGCACGTACACCCTCGGTGGCTGGCAGGCCGGTGAGCCGCTGGAGTACATCCAGCCGAACAACCCCATCAAGGAGTGCCGCGAGAAGGACCTGACGTTCGCGGCCCCGCTCACGATGGAGGTCAGCTTCGTCAACCAGGAGACCGGCGAGATCCGCAGGCAGAAGGTGTTCATGGGCGACCTTCCGCTCATGACCGACTGGGGCACCTTCATCATCAACGGCACCGAGCGCGTCATCGTGACGCAGCTCGTGCGCTCGCCGGGCGCATACATCATGGAGCCGAAGGACCGCGAGAAGCAGGTGTTCGTCGCGAACCTCATGCCGGCGCGCGGATCCTGGCTCGAGCTCGAGATCGACAAGAAGGGCCTCGTCAACGTCCGCATCGACCGCAAGCGCAAGCTGCCGGTCACGACGCTGCTGTTCGCCCTCGGCTACACGCGCAATGACATCCTCAACCTGTTCCCGCACCCCGAGGACAAGACGCGCGTCAACCCGTTCATCGAGGCGACCCTCGAGAAGGACCCGATTGAGGGTGAGGTCGCGACCGGCAACAAGAAGAGCCTCAAGGAGATCGAGGCGATCGTCTCCGAGATGACCGAGCTCTACACGCAGATGCAGGCGTCGCACGCCGACGAGCGCTCGCGGCTCCAGGGCGAGATCGACAAGCTCGAGAAGAAGATCGAGCAGCGCGCGGGCGAGACGATGCAGCACGCCCTCATCGAGGTCTTCAAGAAGCAGCGTCCGGGTGAGCCCCCGACAGTCGACACCTCACGGTCGCTCGTGCGGTCACTGTTCTTCGACGCGAAGCGCTACGACCTCACCAAGGTCGGCCGCTACAAGCTCAACGCGCGCCTCGGCTCGGACCTGCCGACCTCGATCCGCACGCTCACCAGCCCCCGGTTCACCGGCGGCGCGGCCGGCATGAGCGACGATCTCGTGCGGCTCATCAAGGAGCTGGTGGACCTGCCGGTCCGCTACGGCCTCCCCGAGGAGTCCAAGGACTTCGCGGCCGACGCGGCGCTGCTGCCCCGCGACGAGCTGGTGCACGAGCTCGACGAGTACGAGCACTTCGGCAACCGCCGGCTGCGCACCGTGGGTGAGCTCATCCAGGAGGCGTTCCGGGTGGGGCTCTACCGCATGGAGCGCGTCGTGCGCGAGCGCATGAGCACCGAGGACGCCGACACGATCACCCCGCAGACGATCATCAACATCCGCCCGGTGGTCGCGGCCCTCAAGGAGTTCTTCGGCTCATCGCAGCTGTCGCAGTTCATGGACCAGACGAACTCGCTGGCGGGGCTCACGCACCGCCGCCGCCTGTCGGCCCTCGGCGCCGGCGGACTGACCCGCGAGCGCGCCCCCATCGAGGTGCGCGACGTGCACACCACCCACTACGGCCGGATGTGCCCGATCGAGACCCCGGAAGGCCCGAACATCGGCCTCATCGGGTCGCTCTCCAGCTACGCGACGATCAACGAGTACGGGTTCATCCAGACCCCGTACCGCAAGGTGGTCAAGGGCGTCGTCACGGACGACGTGGTGCGTCTCGACGCCACGCAGGAAGAGCACAAGATCATCGCCCAGGCCAACGCCGACGTCGACGCGAAGGGCAAGCTCGTCGGCGCCGTGCTGTGCCGCAAGGGCGGGCAGCCGATCATGGCCAACCCGGGCGACGTGGACTTCATGGACGTCTCACCGGAGCAGATCGTCTCGGTCGCGACGGCGCTCATCCCGTTCCTCGAGCACAACGACGCCAACCGCGCGCTGATGGGCGCGAACATGCAGCGTCAGGCCGTGCCGCTCATGATCACCGACGCCCCGCTCATCGGGACCGGCATGGAGCGGCGCGCCGCGATCGACACCGGCGACGTCGTCGTGAGCCGCGTCGACGGCACGGTCGTGTCGGTCGACGCGACGCACATCATCGTCGAGGACCGCAAGGGCGAGCTCGTCCGCGCGGACTTCGAGAAGTTCACCCGGTCCAACCAGGGCACGATCATCCACCAGAAGCCGATCGTCCGGATGGGCGACAAGGTGTCGGCCGGCGACGTCCTCGCCGACGGCAGCTCCACGAGCAACGGCGAGCTCGCGCTCGGTAAGAACATGCTGGTCGCCTTTATGAGCTGGGAGGGCTACAACTTCGAGGACGCGATCATCGTGTCCGAGCGCCTCGTGAAGGACGACGTCCTCTCGTCGATCCACATCGAGGAGTACGAGATCGACGCCCGCACCACGAAGCTCGGCGCCGAGGAGATCACACGCGACATCCCGAACCGCAGCGAAGAGTCGCTGCGCGACCTGGACGAGCGCGGCGTGGTCCGCATCGGGGCGGAGGTCACCTCCGGCGACCTGCTCGTCGGGAAGGTCACGCCGAAGGGCGAGACCGAGCTGACCGCCGAGGAGAAGCTGATCCGCGCCATCTTCAAGGAGAAGGCCGGCGAGGTGCGCGACACGTCCCTCAAGGTGCCGCACGGCGAGGGTGGCAAGGTCATCGACGTGAAGACCTTCAGCCGCGACAACGGCGACGACCTGCCGCCGGGCGTCAACGAGCTGGTGCGCGTGTACGTCGCGAAGCGCCGCAAGATCGCGGAGGGCGACAAGCTCGCCGGCCGCCACGGCAACAAGGGCGTCATCTCCAAGATCGTGCCGGCTGAAGACATGCCGTTCCTGGAGGACGGCACCCCGATCGACATGATCCTCAACCCGCTCGGCGTGCCGAGCCGGATGAACATCGGCCAGATCCTCGAGACGCACCTCGGCTGGGTCGCCCACCACGGGTGGCACGACGGCGGCAAGGCCAACGGCGAGCCGCTCGAGCGGACGTTCGTCGCGACCCCGGTGTTCGACGGGGCCACCCCCGAGGACGTCGACCAGGCGCTGATCGACTGGCAGGAGAGCCACCCCGACACCCCGATCTCGTTCAGCGTCGACGGCGCGGACCGTGCGGGACGTCGCTGCTCCGGGAAGGTCAAGCTCTACAACGGGCGCACCGGGGAGCCGTACGACGGCAAGGTCACCGTCGGGTACATGTACATGCTCAAGCTCCTGCACCTGGTCGACGACAAGATCCACGCCCGCTCCACAGGCCCGTACTCCCTCGTCACGCAGCAGCCCCTCGGCGGCAAGGCGCAGTTCGGCGGTCAGCGCTTCGGCGAGATGGAGGTATGGGCACTCGAGGCGTACGGCGCCGCCTACACGCTGCAGGAGATGCTCACGATCAAGAGCGACGACACCGTCGGACGCGTCAAGGCGTACGAGGCGATCGTCAAGGGCGAGAACATCCAGGAGCCGTCGATTCCGGAGAGCTTCAAGGTGCTCGTCAAGGAGATGCAGAGTCTCGGCCTCGACGTCAAGATCGAGGGCGACTCCGGCGACGAGCTGCGGCGCGACGACGACGACGATCTCATCCGCGCGGCCGAAGAGCTCGGCATCGACCTGTCCGGCGGACTGGGCGTCGGGCGGTCCGAGCTCGAGGACGGCGAAGGCGGCGAGAACGGCGGGGAGGCGGTCACCGTGGAGGCCCCGGAAGAGGCGCTCAACCTGGCCGACGACGCAGGTGAGGCAGACGAGGCCGGCGAGGCGACGGAGTAGCCGACCCCCCGCGCCGTGAGGCGCGGACTCCATCGCACCGTCACCAGCTGCAACGAAAGGCGAGAACCGCGTGATCGACATCAACAACTTCGAGTCCATCCGCATCGGACTGGCGAGCCCCCGCCAGATCCGGCAGTGGTCGTCGGGCGAAGTCACGAAGCCGGAGACGATCAACTACCGGACGCTCAAGCCGGAGAAGGACGGCCTCTTCTGCGAGAAGATCTTCGGTCCGACGAAGGACTGGGAGTGCTACTGCGGCAAGTACAAGCGGGTCCGCTACAAGGGCATCATCTGCGAGCGCTGCGGCGTCGAGGTGACCCGGGCGAAGGTCCGTCGCGAGCGCATGGGCCACATCGACCTCGCCGCCCCGGTGAGCCACATCTGGTTCTTCAAGGGCGTTCCCAGCCGCATCGGGTACATCCTCGACCTCGCGCCGAAGGAGCTCGAGAAGGTTCTCTACTTCGCGGCGTCGATCATCACCTCGGTCGACGAGGAGAAGCGTGAGGCCGACCTCGACGTCCTGCAGGGCAAGGTGGACGAGGCGATCGAGCAGTACCAACAGGACCGTGAGGAGCGCCTCGCGGACCTCGCCGAGCGCCTCGAACGTCGCGTCGCGTGGCTGCGCGAGGGCTCGACGGAGCGCTTCGACGACGAGGACATCTTCTGGCTCGAGGAGCTCGAGCGCGACCGGGCCGCCGAGGGCGGCGCCCGCAAGCGCACGCTCACCGACGCCGACAAGCGCCAGGCCGAGACCGATCTCCGCAAGGAGACCGACATGGCCATCAAGGACGTCGAGCGCTACACCGAAGAGGCCACCGAGCGCCTCCGCACCGCATGGGACACGTTCCGCACGATCTCGGTGCGCCAGATCATCGGCGACGAGCAGCTCTTCCGCGAGATGCGCGAACGCTTCGGCTCACAGTACGGCTTCGGCGAGTACTTCCGCGGTGGCATGGGCGCAACCGCCATCCGGGACCTGCTCGACGTGTTCGACCTCGACGCCGAGGCGGTGTCGCTCCGCGAGACCATCGCCACATCCAAAGGGCAGCGGCATGCGAAGGCGCTCAAGCGCCTGCGCGTCGTGTCGGCGTTCATCCGCAGCGACAACAAGCCCTCGTGGATGATCCTCGAGGCCGTCCCGGTCATCCCACCGGAGCTTCGCCCGATGGTGCAACTCGACGGCGGCCGGTTCGCGACGAGCGACCTCAACGACCTCTACCGCCGGGTCATCAACCGCAACAACCGCCTCAAGCGGCTGCTCGACCTTGGCGCGCCGGAGATCATCGTCAACAACGAGAAGCGCATGTTGCAGGAGGCGGTCGACGCCCTCCTCGACAACGGCCGGCGCGGGCGTGCGGTGACCGGTCCGGGCAACCGCCCGCTCAAGTCGCTGTCCGACATGCTCAAGGGCAAGCAGGGCCGCTTCCGGCAGAACCTGCTCGGCAAGCGCGTGGACTACTCGGGCCGCTCGGTCATCGTCGCCGGTCCGGAGCTGCGGCTCCACCAGTGCGGCCTGCCGAAGCTCATGGCGCTGGAGCTGTTCAAGCCGTTCATCATGAGCCGGCTCGTCGAGCGCAGCCAGGTGCAGAACATCAAGGCGGCCAAGAAGCTGGTCGACACGATGATCCCGGAGGTGTGGGACGTCCTCGAGGAGGTCATCGCCGAGCACCCGGTGCTGCTCAACCGCGCGCCGACCCTCCACCGTCTCGGCATCCAGGCGTTCGAGCCGGTGCTGGTGGAAGGCAAGGCCATCCAGATCCACCCGCTCGTCTGCACGGCCTTCAACGCCGACTTCGACGGCGACCAGATGGCGGTGCACCTCCCGCTGTCCGTCGAGGCGCAGGCCGAGGCCCGCATCCTGATGCTCTCGTCGAACAACATCCTGTCGCCGGCGCACGGCCGTCCGATCACGGTGCCGAGCCAGGACATGGTCCTCGGGCTCTACTACCTCACCTACTGCCGCACGATCGACGTCCGCCAGAAGGGCGTCAAGGACGCGCCTGTCACCTCGCGCGAGCTCACCGAGCTCTACGACTTCGAGTCGAACTCATGGAAGCTCGAGAAGGGCTTCGAGGCGCACCTCGAGGGCGCGGCGAACTGGACGACCGACCCATTCAAGGAGCTCGGCCTGAGCGCCCCGCCGCGGGCGTTCCGCGACCTCTCGCAGGTCGCGTACGCGCTCGAGACGAACGTGATCGACCTGCAGGACGTCATCCAGTTCCGCGAGGGCGACCGGCTGGTCACCACCGCCGGGCGCCTCGTGTTCAACCATGAGATCCAGCGCTCCCTCGCCGAGGCGATCGGCGAGGAGGAGATCCAGGAGCGCCCGTTCGAGTTCCAGAACAAGGTGTTCGTCAAGCGCAACCTCGGTGAGTTCATCGAGCACCTCGTCGACCTCTACGGCCCGACGGCGGTCTCGGCGACCCTCGACGCGTTCAAGATGCTCGGGTTCCGCTACGCGAGCCGCTCCGGCATCACGATCTCCAAGAACGACGTCGTGATCCCTCCCACCAAGGAGGAGATCATCGCGAAGTACGAGGAGCAGGTCGACGAGATCCAGGGCTACTTCGACCGCGGCGAGATGAGCGGCGAGGAGCGCCACCAGGCGGTGGTCGACCTGTGGGAGAAGGCGACCGACGAGGTGGCCGACGCCATGCGCGACCACCTGTTCCGCCTCAACCCGATCTACATGATGGCCAACTCCGGAGCGCGTGGATCGTTCAAGCAGATCCGCCAGCTCGCCGGGATGCGTGGCTGCATGACGAACCCGAAGGGCGAGACGATCGAACGGCCGATCAAGAGCAACTTCATGGAGGGGCTCTCGGTGCTCGAGTACTTCATCTCGACGCACGGCGCCCGCAAGGGCCTCGCCGACACCGCCCTCAAGACGGCCGACTCCGGTTACCTCACGCGGCGGCTGGTGGACGTGTCCCAGGACGTCATCGTCCGGGAGCGGGACTGCGGCACGGAGGAAGGCATCGAGCTTCCCCTCATGCGCCACGGCGCCGTCAACCCGAACCTCTCGGGGCGCCTCGTCGCCGGTCCGATCGTGGACGCGGTCACGGGCGAGGTGGTCGGCGATCTGCGCGGCAAGCGGCCGGCGGGTGACGACGAGGAAGCCCTCGCCGAGTGGCGCAACCGGATGATCGCGACCGCCGACCTCGACGAGCTGGCCGAGCTTGGCGTGGACCACCCCAAGGCGCTGGTCCATGTCCGCTCCCCCATGAAGTGCCGCAGCGCCGTCGGGATCTGCGCGCACTGCTACGGGCGCAACCTCGGGTCGGGCGAGCTGTGCGAGCCGGGCGACGCGCTCGGCATCATCGCCGCGCAGTCCATCGGCGAGCCCGGCACGCAGCTCACCATGCGGACGTTCCACACCGGCGGCGTCGCCGGCGCCGACATCACGCAGGGTCTCCCGCGCGTCGTGGAGCTCTTCGAGGCGCGCAAGCCGAAGGCGCTCGCGCAGGTCGCGAACGTCGACGGCTGGGTCCGGATCGAAGACGACGAGTCGCGGCCCGGCACCGCGCGGATCGTCATCGTCGAGCCGGTGTACGTCGAGTCGGACGACGCCGGCACCGGCAAGCAGCGCTCGTCGGTCGGGGAGCACCCGTTCGACTACGTGAAGCGCACGCAGATGATCGTCAACAACGGCCAGTGGGTCGAGGCGGGCGATCTCGTCACCATCGGGTCGGCGTTCCCCGCCGACATCCTCGAGGCGACGTCCGGCGTGTTCCTGCGGGCCGACGGGCGCGTCAAGAAGGTGAGCGCCGAGAAGGACAACGAGGGCTGGTACAAGGTCGACCTCGACACGCCCGACGGCAAGGAGACCCGCTGGGTCCGCATCCCGCCGAGCCGCGCGCCGTGGCTGCCGGAGGGGGGCATGGAGGTGCACGCCGACTACCCGGTCCTGCCGACCAACATCAAGCGGGAGCGGTCGACCAAGACCGAGCTGTACCTCGTCTCCGAGGTTCAGAACGTGTACCTGTCGCAGGGTGTCGACATCAACGACAAGCACATCGAGCTCATCGTCCGTCAGATGCTCCGCAAGGTTCGGGTCACCGACAGCGGCGACACGCCGTTCCTGCCCGGTCAGCTCGTCGACAAGCCGGTGCTCTACCGCGAGAACGCCCGGATCGGCCTCGAGACGCGCGAGCGGCTCCTGGCGGAGAAGTTCTCGGGGTCGGAGCGCGACATGGAGGCGGCGATCGAGGGGGCCCAGGCACAGTTCGAGCCGCTGATCCTCGGGATCACCAAGGCGTCGCTCGCGACGGAGTCGTTCCTGTCGGCGGCCTCCTTCCAGGAGACCACGAAGGTCCTCACCGACGCGGCGCTGGAGGGCAAGGTCGACCACCTGCGCGGGCTCAAGGAGAACGTCATCATCGGCAAGCTCATCCCCGCGGCGACCGGCCTTCGCCGGTACCGCCAGCTGGAGATCGAGCCGGTGCGGCGTGCGCCCGCCCTGCTGGAGTTCGACCTGGACGCGCCCTTCTCGATGATCGACGAAGGGGACGAGGACGACTTCCTGCTGGGCGACGGCGACGGCGGCACCTACACCTTCGAGCCGGATTTCAGTCCCGAGCCGGAGGAGCAGGAGTAATGATCGACTGGGGCGCCCACCGGCGTGAGCCGGTGGGCGAATGCCCCAGCGTTCAGTCCGGCTCCACCGCGTCGTCAGACTCTGGTGGCCGGTCTGCCTACCCCTCCGTGTCCTCCTCGAGGCCCTTCGCGATGAGGAACCCGCGGGCGCGCTCGGTCCTCGGGTAGCGATCGGCGAGCGCCCAGAACTCCGGTCCGTGCCCGTGCTCCGCGAGGTGCGCGAGCTCGTGGACGATCACGTAGTCCAGCACCCATCCCGGGAACCCGGCCAGGCGGCGGGAGATGCGGATCGTCCCGCGCGCCGGCGTGCAGGAGCCCCACCGCGCCGACTGGTTGTCCACCCAGTCGATGCGCGCGGGCCGCGGCAGCCCGTACCGGCGGGCCAGGCGCCCGGCCCGCGCGGCGAGGTCGATGTCCGCGCCCGCCCGCCGGCGGGTGATCCGCCGGACGAGGCTGTCGACGAGGCGGGCCTCCTCCGCCGCGGAAAGCCCCGCCGGGACGCGCACCTCGATCCCGCCGTCGACCTCGCGCGCAGCGGCGGTGCGCCGGCGCCGGGGGCTGCGGATGATCCGCACGGCGGGATCGGGGTCGGGGCCGGTCATCGGCCTCACGGTAGCCGAGTCGACGGGTGCGGTCCGGGGGGCGGACGGGCAGTCCGCCCCCCCGGACCGCGGGCCTACTGCGAGAGCAGCCCGTTCGCCTCGAGGAACGCCTTCGCGGCGACGTCCGGGTCCTCTTTCTGGAGGTCCACGGAGGCGTTCATCTTGCGCACCGCGTCGCTGGTGAGCGCGGCGCTCACCTTGTTGATCGTGTCGGCGAACTCCGGCGGGGCCGCGTCGAGGAACTTCTGCGAGACCACCGGTATGCCCTGATACGGGGCGCCCTGGAACTTGCCCTTGTCGTCCTTCAGGACGACGAGGTCGTCCGCGGCGATCTTCGGGTCGGTTCCGAAGGCGTAGACGCACTGCGCCTGGCCCTGCTCGACCGGGCGATACCGCAGCCCGATGTCGACCTTGATGACGTTCTTGAACTTGATCCCGTACTCCTTCTCCAGCAGAGGGAGCCCGTCGGCACGGGTGGTGTGCTCGGGGTTCGCCGAGTACACGATGTTGCTCGACGCCCGTCCGAGACTGGAGAGGTCCGTCAGCGAGTACTTCGCGACGGCGTCCTTCGTGCAGGCCACCTCGTTGTCGTTGTTGAAGGGCGCGACGTCGAGCACAGTGAGTCCCCGGGGGGCGTAGCCGGACTTGATGGCCGCGACCTGCTCGGTGACGTCGGTCGGCGGCGAGGTGACCTTCAGCACGTCGGTGAGCAGCGTCGTGGTGTAGTCCGGGTAGATGTCGACGTCGCCCTTCTGAATCGCCGCGTCGGCGATGGCGGTGCTTGTGAGCGACTTGAGGGTCACGGTGAAGCCCGCTCCCTCGAGCGCCTGCTTGTAGGCCTCGGCGATGATGTTGCTCTCGGTGAAGCCCTTGTTGGCGATGTTCACCGCCGGCTTGCCGCTGCTCGAGGAGTCGCTGCCACCACAACCGGCGACGAGCACCGAGAGGAGGCAGACGACAACAGCACCCGCGACGAGCGTTCTGCCACGTCGGATCATGCGTTTCTCCCTGTCAGTCGAGCCTGACGACGGGAGCGTCGCAGGCCGGTTGGCGTGATGAGTCGATGCAAAGCGACGAGGATACCCTCGGCTGCCAGCGCGAGCAGGGTGACCGGGATCGCGCCCGCGAGCAGGACGTCGTCCTGGTTGTTCGAGAACCCGGCGATGATCGTGACACCAAGGCCACCCGCACCGATCGCCCCCGCCAGCGCCGCGGTGGAGACGATCATGACCGCCGCGGTACGGAGGCCGGTGAACATGAACGGCACGGCGAGCGGCAGCTCCACGCCGCGCAGCACCTGGACGCCGGTGTAGCCCATGCCCCGCGCCGCCTCGACGGCGCCCTGATCGGCCTGCTGGATGCCGGCGGCGACATTGAGCAGGACCGGCGGGATTCCGAGGAGCGTGAGGCCCACGACTGCGGGCCAGAATCCCACCGAGGACAGCGCCATGACAAGGGCCATCGCCGCGAAGGTCGGGATCAGCCGGCCCGCGATTCCGCTGGCGGTCACCAGGAAGCCTCCGACGGGCCCGCTCTTCGCGCAGGCGATGCCGAGCATGAGCCCGATCGCGCCCGCGATGGCCAGCGGCACGACAGAGAGCTTCACGTGTTCGATGACGCGCTGCCAGCCCTCGTTGGCTTGGAACGCGTTCCACGTGTCGGCCAGGAGGTTCACGTGCGGGCCTCGCGGCGCCACGGCGTGATGAGCCACTGGACGCCGAGCAGCAGGGCGTCGAGCACCAGGGCCATGAGGATTGCGACCACGGCGCCGGCCACGATGGGGGTGAGGAAGAGGTCGCGCTGGATGCCGTCGGTGAAGATCAGCTCGCCGAGCCCGCCGCCCGCGACGAAGACGGCGATCGTGGCGATCGCGACCGTCTCGATCGTCGCGAGGCGGATTCCGGTGAGGATGGCGGGGACCGCGAGCGGCAGCTCCACCCGGAAGAGCATCTGCCGTCGTGTCATCCCCATGCCGCGGGCCGCGTCGAGGGCGGCCGGCGGCACCTCGCGCAGCCCCGTCAGGGTATTGCGCAGCAGTACCCCAATGGCGTAGGCGGCGAGTCCGATGACCGCGGGCGTGGCTCCGATCCCGACGATGCTCACGAGGATGGCGAAGAGCGCGAGGCTTGGGATGGTGTAGAGGATCGTCGCGCTGCCGGTCGCGACCGCGATGGCCGACGGGCGACGGCGCACCAGGACGGCGATCGGGATCGCGACCGCCACCGCGAGCGCCACGCTCGTCCCGACGAGCTTCAGGTGCTCGACGGTCGCCGATGCGATGTCGTCGGTGTGTCGATCGATCCAGTCCCAGCGGAAGTCGGCCATGAGCCCTACTCGTCCGCTCCGGCGGCGGCAGCAGCCGCAGCAGCGATCGTGGCCACGTCGACGCTCGCCACGGGGGTGCCGTGCTCGTCCACGACGGTCGCCCAGCCGGCACCGGCGTCGAGGAGCGCCGAGAGCGCGTCGCGCAGGCTCGTGTCCCGCCCGAGTCGCAGCGGCGCACCGTCGACGGACGCGGCCGGAAGGTCCAGGTGTTCCAGGCGGATGAGGGACAGCCGCTTGAGGGCGCGGTCCGCTCCGACGAAGTCACGCACGAAGTCGTCGGCGGGCCGCGCGAGGATCTCCGCCGGTGGGGCGTACTGCACGAGCTGCCCCGACCGCATCACCGCGATGCGGTCAGCCATCCGGACGGCTTCGTCGATGTCGTGGGTCACGAACACCACGGTCTTCGCGACCTGGCGGTGCAACTTCAGGAAGTCGCTCTGTAGCCGCTCGCGGGTGATCGGGTCGACCGCCGAGAAGGGCTCGTCCATCAGCATCAGCGGCGGATCGCCAGCGAGCGCCCGGGCGAGGCCGATGCGCTGCTGCTGGCCGCCGGAGAGCTCGCTCGGATACCTGCGGCCGAACTCCTCGGCGGGGAGACCGACGAGGTCGAGCATCTCCGCGACCCGTCCGGCGATCCGCTCCCGCTCCCATCCCAGCAGCCGGGGCACCGTGGCGACGTTCGCCGCCACCGACAGGTGGGGCAGCAGGCCGACCTGCTGGATGACGTACCCGATGCGCCGGCGCAGGGCGGCCGGAGCGAGCCCTCGCGAGTCGCGGCCGTCGATCGTGATCTCCCCCGAGCTGGGTTCGATCAGGCGGTTGATCATCTTGAGCGCCGTCGATTTGCCGCACCCCGAAGGGCCGACCAGGACGCAGACCTCACCCGCCGGCACGTCGAGTGTGAGCCGGTCGACGGCGGGGGGCAGGTCGGCACGGTACCGCTTGGTGACGTCGCGCAGCCCGAGTGCGGCCGCGGCGCTCGGAAGGCCGGTCATTCCGGGAAGGATATGGGCTCGCCGCCGGGCCGCCCGCGACCGCCGTGAGAATGGTCACGCGGGTCGGTCCGAAGGCCCGTGACCGCGCAGTTGCCTCCGGGTTGGGCCGGCTAGTTCCCCAGGCCGTCCGGGTCGGGGAACCGCACGTGCAGGTGGTCGTCGTGGTTCGGCCAGATCATGACGACGCCGCGGGGGCCACGGACGTCGAGGTCGGGGCCGTAGAACACGTACTGGGCGCCGCGGGCGACGAGCCGGTCGACGAGCGCCTGCGTGAGCCCACGGTCGTAGCTCTCGGGGCCGACCCGGGCCTCCCGGCCGTCGGCGCGCGGCAGGCGGATGTCGACGTCCAGGCCGTTCTCGTGCGAGGCGTGAAGCTCGAAGCTGCCGCCGCCCTCATGGGACAGGTCGCCGATTCCCAGGCGCGGCGCGCCCGGATACGTCCGCGCCCACCATTTGCCGAGGTCGATGATCTCGCGCACCAGCATCGCGGTACCGTTTCGTCGCTCGCTCCGGTTCGGCGGCGCCTGGGTGTACGGGTCGTACGTGTAGAACCCCGGGCCCTCGTCGGGGAGGATCACCCCGCGCTCGAGCCACCCGGAGTTGGCGGTGCCGTGCGCGATGCTCTCGCGCCACTGCACGCGCGCCTCGATCGGGGGGGCCGGCGCCGGCGGCGCCGGCTGGGGCACGGGTGGTGGCGGCGATGGCGACGCCTCGGCGGTGGGGGAGTCACCGTCGTTGAACGCGGCGATCGGGAGTGTCGCCGCCACGATCGCGAACAGGACCACCCATGCCCGCGGGCCGCGGGAGCGGCGGCGGCGACGGACGGACGCCGCGCATGCGGGGCAGCATGCGATCGCTTGACGGCGGGCGCTCACCCCTGTGAGGGTATCGCCGTCTCGCCGGGCGACCGAGCAATGCCCGTTGCGAAGCGCGACGGGGCGAGCGGGGATGCGACCGACGCGAAACAGGCGCGGCCACCGCGCGCTCTACCATGAGGGGTGTGAGGCGATCGCGGTGGACCCGCTGGCCCTGGCTGCTCACCGCAGCCGCGATCGTGCTGGGCGTCGCCGGAGTGGTGCTCTGGCGGTCGGCCGGGTCGAGCGACCCGGTGTCGCAGGACGAGGCGCTCGCGACGTTTCGCGCGGCGGGGGGTGGCACCGGAGCGGCGGGCGGACCGGCACCGGGCGTCTACCGTTACGCGGCGTCCGGGTCGGAGACCGGCGGCGTGGGCCCGCTCGCGATCACCCGCGGCCTCCCGGCCGAGGCGCGGCTCGTCGTCACGACCCGCCCGGACGGGTGGGACGCGGAGATGGACTACAGCCGCCAGCACATCGAGTCGATGCGGGTCGTGCCCCACGGGGGCGAGCTGCGGATCACGTTCCGTCGCACCAAGGTGACGTTCGCCGGCTTCGGACGCGACGACCGGCGCAGCGTCGACCCGCCGTCGCTGTTCCTCCCGGCGAACCCGGCGCCCGGAGCCAACTGGCGGGAGTCCTACCGAACGGGCGACATCAACGTGAAGGTGGAGAACCGGATTGTCCGCCGTGAGCGAGTTCGGGTGGGCGACCGGGAGGTCGACGCGCTGGTCGTGACATCGCACTCGGACACCGACGGCCCGCACCCCGGCACGCGTGACGAGACGCTCTGGTGGGCACCGGCGCTGGCACTCCCGGTGCGCTGGGACGTGGAGATGGACATCGGCGGGACATTCGCGTTTCGCGCCAAGATGAGCGTCAAGCTCGCCAGCACGGCCCCCCAGGTATGACGTGCCGGACACGGTTCGGCGCGCCTCGGGTCCGGTGGCCGAATCCGGCGGATCGTGCTACGGTTCCCCGCCGGTCACCGCCCAGCGGCGACGCTTGAACCTGCCAGCAAAACGAGGCCTATCACCGCGTGCCGACGATCAATCAGCTGGTCCGAAAGGGCCGCAAACCGAACAACGTCAAGACGTCCACACCCGCACTCAAGGGCGCGCCGCAGAAGCGCGGCGTGTGCACCCGCGTGTACACGACGACGCCGAAGAAGCCGAACTCCGCGCTCCGCAAGGTCGCCCGTGTGCGGCTGACGAACGGGATGGAGGTCACCAGCTACATCCCCGGTGAGGGTCACAACCTGCAGGAGCACTCGGTGGTGCTGGTGCGTGGCGGGCGTGTGAAGGACCTGCCGGGGGTCCGGTACAAGATCATCCGTGCCGCGCTCGACGCCGCCGGGGTGTCGGACCGCAAGCAGGCCCGTTCGAAGTACGGCGCGAAGGCACCGAAGTAATGCCACGCCGAAACGCAGCAGACATCCGTGAGGTCGAGCCCGATCCCGTCCACGGCAACGTGATCGTCACCCAGCTCGTCAACCGCGTCCTCCGGGACGGCAAGAAGTCGGTCGCCGAGAGCATCGTCTACGACGCGCTCGAGCGCATCCGCGACCGCACCGGCCGCGATCCGGTGCAGGTCATGGAAGAGGCGATCCGCAACGTCACGCCGGCGCTCGAGGTCCGCTCCCGGCGCGTGGGCGGCGCGACCTACCAGGTGCCGATCGAGGTGCAGCCGCGCCGCGGACGCACCCTCGCGGTTCGGTGGATCGTCCGGTTTTCACGCGAGCGTCGTGAGAAGCAGATGAGCGAGCGCCTCGCGAACGAGCTGCTCGACGCGCTCGGCTCGCAGGGCGGCGCGTTCAAGCGCAAGGACGACATCTACCGCATGGCCCAGGCCAACCGGGCCTTCGCGCACTACCGCTGGTAGGCCCACCATGCCACCCGTTGTTCGCGTCGTCATGAGCGCGGCAGGTTCGGCCTGCCGCACGTCGTAAGGGGATCACCGTGTCAACGACAGCACCCAAGGCAACTTCACTCGAGCGCACCCGAAACATCGGGATTATGGCGCACATCGACGCGGGCAAGACCACCACGACCGAGCGCATCCTCTACTACACGGGGCGCACCCACCGGATCGGCGAGGTGCACGAGGGCGCGGCGACGATGGACTGGATGGCCCAGGAGCAGGAGCGGGGCATCACCATCACCAGCGCCGCGACGACGTGCTTCTGGCGTGACCACCGCATCAACATCATCGACACGCCCGGCCACGTGGACTTCACCGTCGAGGTGGAGCGCAGCCTGCGCGTGCTCGACGGCGCCGTCGCCGTCTTCGACTCGGTCGCCGGCGTCGAGCCGCAGAGCGAGACCGTCTGGCGCCAGGCCGACCGCTACCAGGTGCCGCGCATCGCGTACGTCAACAAGATGGACCGCATGGGCGCGGACTTCGCGCGCGCCGTCGCGACGATGCGCGACCGCCTCGGGGCGAACGCGATCCCGGTGCACCTTCCGATCGGCGCGGAGGCCGCCTTCGCCGGTCTCGTCGACCTCGTCACCATGACCGCGGTCACCTACGAGGACGACCTCGGCACCAAGGTCAACGAGGCTCCCATCCCGGACGACATGGTCGCCGAGGCCGAGGCGGCCCGCGAGACGCTCATCGAAGCCCTCGCCGACACCGACGACGCGCTGGCGGAGGCGTACCTCGAGGGCGAGGAGATCTCCCCGGAGATGCTCCGCGCCGCGATCCGCAAGGGCGTACTCGACATCGTCATCACCCCGGTGCTGTGCGGGTCGTCGTTCAAGAACAAGGGCGTGCAGCATCTGCTCGACGCGGTCGTCGACTACCTCCCGTCGCCGCTCGACGTGCGCCCGGCCGAGGGCCTCGAGCCCGGTAGCGAGGAACCCTCGGAGCGCCCGGCGGACCCGAGCGCGCCGTTCGCGGCGCTTGCCTTCAAGGTGATGAGCGATCCGTACGTCGGGCGGCTCACGTACCTGCGCGTCTACTCCGGGTCGATCTCAGCCGGCGCGTCGCTCGTCAACGCGACGAAGGACCGCAAGGAGCGCGTCGGCCGCCTGCTCATGATGCACGCGAACCACCGCGAGGACGTCGAGACCGCCACGGCCGGTGACATCGTCGCCGCGGTGGGCCTCAAGAGCACGACGACGGGCGACACCCTCGCCGATCCCAGCAAGCCGATCGTGCTCGAGCGGATGACGTTTCCCGAGCCGGTCATCTCCGTCGCGATCGAGCCGAAGACGAAGGCCGACCAGGACAAGCTGGCGCAGGCCCTCGCCCGGCTCTCCGAGGAGGACCCCACGTTCCGGGTCCGCACCGACGAGGAGACCGGCCAGACCCTGATCGCCGGCATGGGCGAGCTGCACCTCGAGATCATCGTCGACCGCCTCACCCGCGAGTTCAACGTCGACGCGAACGTCGGCGCACCGCAGGTGGCGTACCGCGAGACGGTCCGCAAGCGCGTCGAGAAGGTCGAGGGGCGCTTCGTCCGCCAGACCGGCGGCCGCGGGCAGTTCGGCCACGTGTACATCACGATGGAGCCGAACGAGGCCGGCAAGGGCTACGAGTTCACCAGCAAGATCGTGGGTGGTTCGATCCCGAAGGAGTACATCTCGCCCGTCGACCAGGGCATCCAGGAGGCGCTCGAGTCCGGTGTGCTCGCGGGCTACCCCATGGTCGACATCAAAGTGGAGCTGATCGACGGCTCCTACCACGAGGTCGACTCGTCGGAGATGGCGTTCAAGATCGCCGGGTCGATGGCCGCGAAGGCCGCCGCCCAGAAGGCGAGCCCGACGCTGCTCGAGCCGCTCATGGCCGTCGAGGTCGTCGCGCCCGCCGAGTTCACCGGCACGGTCGCCGGCGACATCTCGCGTCGGCGTGGCCAGATCGGGGGCATCGAGCCGCGGGGACAGACCGAAGTCGTGACCGCCGCCGTGCCGCTGTCGGAGATGTTCGGCTACGCGACCGCGCTGCGCTCGGCCACCCAGGGGCGCGCGACGTTTACGATGCAGTTCGACCGCTACGAGCAGGTGCCGCAGAGCATCGCGGAGCAGATCAAGGCGAAATGACGACGGGCCGGCGTCGCCGGCCCGTCCGCATTCTACGGCGTGTGACCCGGGCTACTGCTTCAGCTCGGACTGCGACGAGGCGAGCCACGCCGACTGCACCGGGTCGAGGAAGTGCGGCGGTGACTGCACCTTGAGCCGGTTGTCGTAGTTGTAGTCCTTCGCGTAGCCGGTGACGTAGGAGCTGGTCGTGCGGCGCACGATCCCGCGGTACTGCTGTGCGATGGCCCCGTAGATGGTCAGCGTGCCGAGAGTCGTCGCCCTTGTCGTACGTCTGCACGCGGAAGGAGTGGTCGATCGCCAGGATCGCCGCGTTGATCTTGAGGTTCGTCAGCGCGGCGTTGCCGTTCCACGAGAGCCCGAGGTTCTTGCCGCCGTTGACGCAGCCCGTGCCCGACGAGCACGCCTGCACCGGGTGGAACGTCTCGATGAAGTTGTTCGCGATCAGCCCGAGGAAGTCCGTCGATGCCGGGTTGGTCGGCGGGGTGTTGTAGGTCAGGTCGTCGGTGACGACGACCCGGTTCTCGGCGGCGATCGTGAGCCGTCCCTTGAGAATGCCCTGGATGAAGGCGTCGCCCTTGGCGCAGGTGTAGTTCAGGTTCGAGTTGCTGTTCGCGACGTCGTTCGCGATCGGCACGGGCAGCCCGGTCATGCTGCAGTTGGTCGTGTAGTACGGACTCGTCGTCGCGGCGACCTTGTTCTGGACGTAGATCACGCCGTTCGCCGGCAGGTTCAGGCCGGTGCTGTTGACGCCGGCCGCGGCGGAGCCGGTGCCGCACCCGGTGTTGAGGTCGGCCGGATCGGTCTGCGGGCTGACGACGTCCATCTTGCCGTCGGAGCGCACCGTGATCTTCGTGGGGCCCGTGTACAGGCACCCCTGCCCGGCGACGAACTTGTCGGCCAGGTTGCGGAGCGCGCCGTTGCTCTTGGGCATGCCGAGCGGGGTCGCGTACTTCGGGTCGCCCGGCCGCGCGAACGTCGGCGACGCCGAGCCGCTCACGCCGTAGGCCTTCGCGGGGGGCGTGACCTTCCAGCTGGTCGACACGTCGCCCTGGAAGCTCGGGCTGCCGCTCACCCAGATCTTGTCGTTGGAGTGCAGGGGGCCCTTGATGACGTCGTTGTCGCCGAACACGATCAGCGTGCAGGAGCTGAGCGGCGCCGGGGTGTCGTACCAGTGGTGGCTGCAGTCCGCCTCGTACTGGTTCGGGTCGGCGTCGAGGTCGGGGTCCTTGCCCTCGTACTCGGTGAAGTAGAGGTAGTCGATGAAGCCGCGTCGCCGGAGGGTGGCGCGGATCTTGCGGGTCTCGTTGCGGACCTTGCCGGTCACCTCGAGCGCGATGTTCGCGCCGGTGGTCGGGTTCGGCGCCTGCGTGACCTTGTACTTGAACTTCGCCTCGCTGGACTGGCCGGGCACCTGCACGAAGCTCGTGAACGCCTGGTTGCCGTCGGCGGGCGCTGGCGTGCCGGTGTTCTGCCAGTACTCCGGGTCCCGCGTCAGGCGGTACAGGAAGTCGTCCACGCCGGCCTCTGCAGCCGAGAACGACGCGTTCCAGTCCTGCGTGTTGCGCGCGAGCGGCTGCGAGCCGTTGGCGTAGGTCAGCAGGGCGATGCTGAGCAGGATCGCGACCAGGCCCAGCAGGACCGCGGTGATGAGGGCGATGCCCTCCTGGTTCTTCCGTGAACGCATGGCGTGTTTCCCCTGGGCCTAGCTGGCGGTGAGATTGCCGTAGATGACGTTGGCGAGCCGGACGGTGCTCTCGACCCGGATGGGCTGCACCGCACGGTTGGTCTGCTTGCGGACCGACAGCGCGATCTTGATCGTGCGGACCTTGATCTGGTCGGCGGCGGAAAGCGGAAGCGACGTGAGCTCCACCCCGTCCGCGTCGAAGTAGCGGAAGATCGGGTCGCTCGCGGTGTTCGCGACGTACTGCCCGACCAGCCGCAGCGACGTGGCCGTCGTCGTGTAGGTCGGGGTCGCGTCGGTTGTGCTGCCGTTGTTGGTCGGCACCCAGATGTACTCCTTGAGCACCGGCGCGGCGGGATTCGTCGAGTCGATCAGCAGGTCGATCTTGTTCGGGAACCTCGGGTCGACCCCGCTCGTGTAGTTCAGGTCGCCGTAGAACGTGATCTGGCGCTTGTCGGCGAGCAGGAAGGGCGAGTTGCCCGCCGAGAGCGGGGTCGCCGTGCGCACGTCCTTCGTGAGGGCGGCGATGAGCTTCTGCGCCTCGCCGACGTTCTCGAAGCGGTTGTCGATCTCGTCGGAGGTGCGCTGCACGCTGAGGAACGCGCCGGTGACGGCGGCGAGCACGAGCATGAGGACGAACACGACGACGAGCAGCTCGACCAGGCTCTGCCCCGACTGGCGGCGGACGTGAATGCGGATTCGGTTCATGTCAGCACGTCCACGTTGAGTTCGGGGCGAGGTTGCGCGTTCAGCGGGCTCAGGGTGATGGTCGGCCAGCTCGTGAGCGGCGTCTTGGCGTCCACCTGCACCGTCCACGTGCCGTACGGCGCCGCGATCGTCATGCGCCCGGTCGAGTCCGTCACGGCCGTCGTGTCGTAGGTCATGGTCTGGCCGGTCGTGCATCCGGAGCCCGCGGCGTGGACCAGGGTCACGTGCGCGTTGGCCACGTCCAGCAAGCCGACGGTGCGTCGCACGTGGATGGGGAACGAGGGCAGCAGGACGTCACCGGTCGAGGTCACGCCCGGCGGGACCGAGATCGCCGGCGGCCGCAGGTTCGTGCCGTACTGGTCCGGGTCGGCGTCGGTGCAGGTGCCGGCCCACGCGACGTAGCCCGCGGTGAACGGATAGAGGCTCGGGATGCTGCGGGGGTTGCCCGTGCCGGTGAACGTCTTGAGCCCGGTCGGGGTGAAGCCGGTGTTGTAGAGCGTGATCGGCGCGTTGTTCGGCAGGGCGCCCGCGTACACCGGGCCGGTGGTGTCGAAGACCCCCCGGAAGGTCGCGGTGAGCCCGCCGAGCACGTCGTACTCGAACGGGAACGGCGTCGTCGTCGCGACGTTCACGCCGATGGTTCGCGAAGGCACGGTGACGCCCTGCCGGTCGGCGTAGCCCGTCGCGCTGATGGTCGCCGTGTACGAGCCGGCGGGCAGGAAGGCGAAGAACGCGCACCCGTCCGTGGTCGTGTACTGGGGCGTCTCGGCGCCGGAGGGTCCGACGAGCTGCACCTTGATGTTCTCCTGCGGCTTGCCGGCTGCGCTCAGGATCTTGACCGCTGCGTTGCCGGTGTTCGGGTCGTAGACACCGACCGGTGGCGCGATGACCGTCTGCGAGGTCACGGGCCTGACGCCGCTGAGCTGGCTCCAGGTCACCTCGATCGTCACCCGCACGTAGGCGGAGGTCGCGCTCGCGCTGCCGTCGCACGGGCTGTTGTTCGCGCCGCCCGACACCCAGTTGACGTCCCTGGTGACCGTGTACGGCACGTTCTTGACCGTCCGCGTCACGGTGGTCTGACCCAGGAGGCTCGTGAGCTTGTCGAAGTCCTGGCTCGAGTCTTCGCGGATGAGGTCGAGCTGCTCGGCGGCGATGTTCGCGGCCACCACCCGGTTGGTGTTGCCGCGGCTGACCCGCATCGCGGTGCCGAGCGCGGCGGCGACCGCGGTCATGATCACGGCCAGCACGAAGATCGCGAGCAGCAGCTCGATGATCGAGAAGCCGTCAGCTCCCGACCGTCTCCGGTGCAACCCTCGAATCGGCGATCCGGGCCGTCTCATTTGCTCTCCGCATCCGTGCGAGATTGAGTCAAGAACGTTCTAGCAAGAATCTGAAAAGCAGCCAAATCCAAGCATGCACGAGTCCGCATGCCTTACCTTCGGCAGGCTGTCCAAAATCCTTGAGCCGCGGGGGCCCTCCGGGGTCAGCCTGAGAGGGCGGTTGCGAGGACTTCGGCGGGGTGGAGCGCCCGTACGGTGGAGAGGTCGCCGATCTGCTGGCGGCAGGACGTTCCCGGGGCCACCGCGAGCGTCGCCGTCGACATCGCTGGGAGCAGCCGGTCGGCGGCGATCGCGCGCGAGACCTCGGGGTGCCGGTAGCCGAAGGCGCCGGCCATCCCGCAGCACCCGGCGCCGGATTCCGACACCTCCAGACCGGGCACGAGGCGCATCAGCTCCGCCGCGTCCGCTCCGGCGCCGAGCGCCCTCGCGTGGCAGTGAGCGTGGACGGTCACGCGTTCGCCGAGCGGGCTGAGCGGGGGGAGCGGACGGCCGAGCACGGCCCGCTCGAAGGTCACGCAGGCCCGCGCCACGCGCTCCGCGCGCGGGTCGTCGACGAGCACCGGCGCGTCGTCGGCCAGCATCGACCAGCACGACGGCTCCAGCAGCACGATCGGCGAGCCGGCGGCGGCGTGCGGCGCCAGGACGGCCAAGGCGGCGGTCGCCCGCCGGCGCGCCTCCGCGACCAGGCCCTGCGACAGCAGCGGTCGTCCGCAGCAGCCGGGATCCACGATCCGCACCCGCGCCCCGGTCGCCTCGAGCACGCGCACGGCCGCGTCGCCGACCTCCGGATGCAGGTATCGCGTGAACGTGTCGAGCATCAGCACGACATCGTCCCCTGCGGTCCGGGTCGTGACCGGTCGCCACTCGCGGCGCGGCCTCGGCAGCGGCCGCCCGGCGAAGCCGCTCGCGACCCGGGTGGCGAGCGGCGCGACGAGGTGCCCGCGGCTCCCGGCGCGAAGGAGCTCGTGGGTCCGCCCGAGCACGCGAGCCTCGAGGGGCACCCCGTGGGTTCGGTGCCGGTGGGCCAGCGCCTCCACCTTGAGGCGGGCCATGTCGACCTGCGCCGGGCACTCGCTCTTGCACGCCTTGCAGCCGAGGCACAGCTCGAGCGCCTCGTGCAGCTCGTCATCGGCCAGCGCGCCGGGAAGCCGTCCCTCCATCGCGGCGCGCAGCAGCACCGCCCGGCCCCGGGTCGCGTGGCGCTCGTCGCCGGTGGCCTGGTAGCTCGGGCACATCACGCCGTCGGCCTTGCGGCACGCGCCGTTGCCGTTGCAGGCTTCCGCCGCGCGCGCAAGACCACCCTCGCCGGCGAAGCTCATCGCGGTACGGTGCGGCGCGATCGGCGGCGACGCCAGGAGGCGCAGGTAGTCGTCCAGCGGGTCGGGGTCGACGATGACGCCGGGATTCAGCAGCCGGCCGGGATCGACGAGGCGCTTGAGCGCGCCGAACGCCTCGATCGTGGCGCCCGGGTACATGCGCGGCAGGAGCTCGCTGCGCACCCGTCCGTCGCCGTGCTCGCCCGACAGCGATCCGCCGTTGGCGGCGACCAGGTCGGCGACCTGCTCGGCGACGCGTCGCAGCTTCGCGGCGGCGCCGTGTGCCCGCAGGTCGAGCAGCGGCCGGATGTGCAGGCACCCCACGCTCGCGTGGCCGTACCAGAGCGCGGGCAGCTCCTCACGCCGCAGAAGGTCGCGAACCCCGCGCGCGAACCGCGCAAGGTTCTCGGGCGGCACCGCCGGGTCCTCGATGAACGGCAGTGGCTTCGCGTCGCCCGCGCCCAGCCCGAGCGCCCGCGCGATCCCGGATCGCCGCACGGCCCACACGGCCGCTTGCGCGGCCGGGTCGCTCACGAGCTTGGCGCCCACGTGGGCGGCGAGCCGCTCGGCCACCGCGTCAGCCGCTCCCTGGTATTCGACCACGAGCATCGCCTGGGCGTCGCCTGCGAACGCGACCAGCTCCGCGGTGGCGGGGGCGCGGTTGCGCGGGTCGAGCATCTCGCGGTCCAGCAGCTCGAGCGCCGACGGCCCGGCCGGCAGCAGCGACGTCACCGCCTCGAGCGCGTCGTCGACCGTCGGGTAGGCGATGAGGGCGAGCGCCCGCGCGGCCGGGCGCTCCACGAGCCGCAGGGTCGCGCCCGTGGTGACCGCCAGCGTCCCCTCAGAGCCGCACAGCACCCTCGGCCAGTCGGGCTCGGCGCCCCCGAGCGCATCGAGGTTGTAGCCGCTCACACGCCGCAGGAGCTGCGGAGCGCGGGCATGCTCCGCGAGCGGACGCGCTGCCTCCAGGGCGGGGGGCGCCGGCCCGCCCCGCCGGAGGGTCGCTCGGGTTCCGTCGGCCAGCACGACGTCGAGCGCGATCACGTGGTCGGCCGTCAGGCCGTAGGCGATCGAACGGGCGCCGGCGGAGTTGTTCGCGATCATCCCGCCGAGCGTCGCCCGGTTCGCGGTCGCGACGTCCGGCCCGAACGTCAGCCCGTGCTCGGCAGCCGCGGCGTTCAGCGCGTCGAGGACGACGCCGGGCTCGACCCGCGCCGTGCGCGCCGACGGGTCGATGCTCACCCCCCGCAGGAGCGAGCAGTCCACGACGAGCCCGGGGCCGACGGTCTGCCCCGCCAGGCTCGTGCCGGCCCCGCGCATCGTGAGCGGCACGCCGTGCTCCCGGCAGGCCGCGACGGCGGCCTCCAGGTCGCCCACCTCGGCGGCGCGAAGCGCCCCCACGGGAAGCCGCCGGTACAGGCTCGCGTCGGCGGCGTAGAGCTCCCGCGTGGCCGGGTCCGACCGGGCCTCGCCGGCGGTCGTGCGGCGGAGCGTCTGCAGCAATCCGGGGGCGTCCATACGCGGCTGATGCTAGTCTTGCGAGGCGGTGCATCGCCGGCTCCAACCCTTGTGAACAGCGGGGTTGCGGGCTGCCGGTGGTGTGTTATCCTCCGCGGGCTTTGCAGCGCCCGGTTGTTCTCCGCGCGGCCACAGGGCCGCGCGTTCTATGACCGGACAGCGTTTCCCTCCCTCTCGCAACCCTGGGACCGCGGGCGGCGCCACCGCCGGCGGCCAACGTTTTCTCGGACAGGAGCTCCTGAGCATGGCCAAAGAGAAGTTCGATAGGTCCAAGCCGCACGTGAACGTCGGCACGATCGGACACGTCGATCACGGCAAGACGACGCTCACGGCCGCGATCACGAAGGTGCTCGCCGAGAAGATCGGTGGCGAGGTCAAGTCGTTCGACCAGATCGACAACGCGCCCGAGGAGCGCGAGCGCGGAATCACGATCGCCACGGCGCACGTGGAGTACCAGACCGAGAACCGGCACTACGCGCACGTCGACTGTCCTGGTCACGCGGACTACATCAAGAACATGATCACCGGAGCCGCGCAGATGGACGGCGCGATCCTCGTGGTCTCCGCCGCCGACGGCCCGATGCCTCAGACCCGCGAGCACATCCTGCTCGCCCGTCAGGTCGGCGTCCCCTACATCGTCGTGGCGCTCAACAAGGCCGACATGGTCGACGACGAGGAGCTCCTCGAGCTCGTCGAGCTCGAGGTACGCGAGCTCCTCTCGAGCTACGAGTTCCCCGGTGACGACGTCCCGGTCATCCG
This sequence comes from uncultured Thermoleophilia bacterium, assembly GCA_963706315.1. Taxonomy (GTDB): domain Bacteria; phylum Actinomycetota; class Thermoleophilia; order Miltoncostaeales; family Miltoncostaeaceae; genus CALMEC01. Next base: position 841,524 of record CAVPMA010000015.1, read on the forward strand.
CGTCTCCGCGCTGAACGCCCTCAACGGCGACCCGGCAGCGGAGGCAGGCATCCTCGAGCTCATGGCGGCGGTCGACGAGTACGTCCCTGTGCCGGAGCGCGACATCGACAAGCCCTTCCTGATGCCGGTCGAGGACGTCTTCTCGATCACCGGTCGTGGCACGGTGGCCACGGGCCGGGTCGAGCGCGGAATCGTCAAGGTCGGCGAGACGATCGAGATCGTCGGGATGCAGAAGGAGATCGAGTCGACGGTCGTGACCGGCGTCGAGATGTTCCGCAAGCTCCTCGACGAGGGTCGCGCCGGCGACAACATCGGCTGCCTCCTCCGCGGCGTGAAGCGCGAGGACATCCAGCGCGGCCAGGTGCTCGCGGCGCCGAAGTCGATCACGCCACACACCAAGTTCACGGCGAACGTCTACGTCCTCTCCAAGGACGAGGGTGGCCGCCACACGCCGTTCTTCAGCAACTACCGCCCGCAGTTCTACTTCCGCACGACGGACGTGACCGGCGTCATCACCCTCGCCGAGGGCGTTGAGATGACGATGCCGGGTGACAACGCCGTGATGGAGGTCGAGCTGATCGTGCCGATCGCCATGGAGGAGGGCCTCCGCTTCGCGATCCGCGAGGGGGGCCGCACCGTCGGCGCCGGGGTGGTCGACAAGATCATCGCCTAGCAGGGCAGGTTTCCGACCCGCCGCTCTCCCTTCGGGGGCGGCGGGTTTTTCTTTCTCCAGGGACGTCAGGGTGCAGCAGAACAAGATCCGAATCAGACTCAAGGCGTATGACCACGAGCTCGTGGACAAGAGCGCGGCCTCCATCGTGGAGACGGCCCAGCGTTCCGGCGCGACCATCTCGGGACCCGTTCCGCTGCCCACCGAGAAGAACGTCTACTGCGTCATCAAGAGTCCCTTCAAGGACAAGGACTCGCGTGAGCACTTCGAGATCCGCACCCACAAGCGGCTGATCGACATCTACTCGCCGACGCCCCGCACCGTCGACTCCCTCATGCGACTCGACCTCCCCGCAGGCGTCGACATCGAGATCAAGGCATAGCGGGGGCAGTCGCGTTGGCAGCCATCATTGGACGCAAGCTGGGAATGACCCAGATCTTCGCCGAGGACGGACGGCGGGTCACCGTGACCGTCATCGAAGCGGGCCCCTGCCCGGTGGTGCAGGTCAAGACTCCCGAGAACGACGGATACTCGGCCGTGCAGCTGGCGTTTGGCCAGACCCACCCGAAGCATCTCTCCAAGCCGGAGATCGGCCACCTGCAGAAGGCCGGGGCGGCTCCGCACCGTCATCTGGTCGAGTTCGCGCCCGAGGATCTCACCGGGGACCTCGCCGTCGGCGACGTCGTGACCGTCGAGTCGTTCAGCTCCGGTCAGCGGGTGTCCGTCGTGGGGACCTCGAAGGGCAAGGGCTACCAGGGCACGATCAAGCGGCACAACTTCAAGCGCGGGCCGGTCACGCACGGCTCGCACAACGTCCGCCAGCCCGGCTCGATCGGCGCGGCCGCCTACCCGGCGCGCGTCATGAAGGGCGTCCGCATGAGCGGGCGCATGGGCGGCGGGCAGGTCACGCAGCGCGGACTGCAGATCGTCGACCGGGATCCTGAGCGCAACCTCCTGCTCGTGCAGGGATCGGTCCCCGGGGGCGTGAACGGCATCGTGATCGTGAGGCCCGAATGACCGTCCCGGTGCTCAATCCCGAGGGCGTTCCCGCCGGCGAGGCGGCCTTCCAGGGGCCGGTCGCCGAGCAGGAGATCAAGCCTCATCTCATCCACGAGACCGTCGTGTCCGAGCTCGGCCAGCGCCGGGCGGGGACACACTCCACCAAGAACCGCGGCGAGGTCCGCGGCGGTGGCCGGAAGCCGTGGCGCCAGAAGGGCACCGGCCGGGCGCGTCAGGGCTCCAACCGCGCGCCGCATTGGCGTGGCGGCGGCGTGACCTTCGGCCCGACCCCGCGCAGCCACGGCGGCAAGGTCAACCGCAAGGTGCGGGCGCAGGCGTTCCGGGCTGCGCTCCGGGCTCACGCCGATCGCGGCAGCCTGGCCGTCATGGACCCGACCGGATGGGACACGCCCTCCAGCAAGCGCGCGGCGGCGTACCTCTACCAGGCGCCGGAGGGCATCTCGCCACGTCCGCTGCTCGTCCTGGTCGACGACCCGGACGCCGTCGTCGGCCTGTCGTTCCGCAACCTCGAGGGCGTCTACGTCCTCGCGGCGAGCGACGTCGAGGTCGTGGACCTGATGGCCGGCCGCAGCCTCCTCGTCGAGCGGGCCGTCTGGGAGCGCTTCACGGGCGCTGAGCTCTCCGTCACCGAGGTCGCGGCGACACCGAAGCCGCTGCCGACGCGCACCCCGCCGCCCGCACCCAAGCCGGTCACGCGGAGGACCGACGAGGACAAGCCCAAGCGCACCCGCAAGAAGGCCGCCGAGGAGCCCGTCGAGGAAACGGCTCTCGAGGAGACCGAAGCCGGCGAGGTCGGTGCCGAGGCGCCCGAGACGGTCGTCGAGGCACCCGAGTCGACCGGGGTCGAGGGGCCTGCCGAGGTCGTCGAGGAGCCGGCTGCCGAGGAGCCCGAGGCGGAGGCCGTGGTCGAGAAGCCGAAGCGCACGCGCAAGAAGGCTGAGCCGACCGAGGAGACACCCGCGGACGAGGCGCCCGCCGACGAGGCCCCCGCCGAAGAGAAGCCCAAGCGCACCCGCAAGAAGGCCGAGCCCGCGGCGGAGACGTCCCCCGGGGAGGAGCCCCCGGCCGAGGAGAAGCCCAAGCGCACGCGCAAGAAGGCGGAGCCCGCGGCGGAGGCCGAGAGCGACGCGGCCGGGAAGGATGAGGAATGAGCGGCAGCCTGCGTGACGACATCCGCAGGGTGGTTGTCCAGCCGATCATCTCCGAGAAGGCCTTCCAGCTCGCCCAGGCGCACAACCAGTACACCTTCAGGGTGCTGCAGGACGCGCACAAGATCCAGATCCGTCAGGCCGTCGAGGACATCTTCGACGTGACCGTCACCGACGTGCGGATCGTCAAGGTCCAGAGCAAGCCGAAGCGGCGCGGTCAGACGCGCGGCATCCGGCCAGGCTTCAAGAAAGCGATCGTCGAGCTCGCGCCCGGCGACCGCATCGAGCTCTTCGAAGGGGTCTAGGTGGGAATCCGTAAGTACAAGCCGACCTCTCCGGGACGTCGCTTCGTCACCTCGTCCGACTTCGAGGAGGTCACGAAGACCACGCCCGAGAAGTCGCTCCTCGACAAGATCTCGAAGTCCGGCGGGCGCAACAACAACGGCCGCATCACCACCCGCCACATCGGCGGGGGCCACAAGCGCCGCTACCGCGTCATCGACTTCAAGCGCCGCAAGGACGGCATCCCCGCGAAGGTCGCGGCGATCGAGTACGACCCCAACCGGTCGGCGCGCATCGCGCTCCTGCACTACGCGGACGGTGAGAAGCGCTACATCCTCGCGCCGCTGCGCCTCGGCGTCGGCGACACGGTCATGAGCGGGCCGGGCGCCGACATCAAGCCCGGCAACAGCCTGCCGCTGCGCGACATCCCGACGGGAACCATCGTCCACAACATCGAGCTCCAACCCGGCCGCGGCGGCCAGATGTGCCGGTCCGCCGGCGTCGGCGCCCAGCTCATGGCGAAGGACGGCGACTACGCGACGCTGCGCCTGCCGTCCACCGAGATGAGGATGGTGCACCTCGAGTGCCGGGCGACGATCGGCCAGGTCGGCAACACCACCCACGAGAACATCAGCGTCGGCAAGGCCGGCCGCTCGCGCTGGAAGGGCACCCGCCCGACGGTTCGCGGCTCAGCGATGAACCCGGTCGACCACCCGCACGGCGGCGGCGAGGGCAAGAGCAACTCCGGCCGTCACCCGGTGACGCCGTGGGGAAAGCCCACCAACGGGCATCGCACCCGCAACACGAAGAAGGCCAGCCAGAAGCTCATCGTCCGCGGCCGCCGCCGCGGCAAGCATGCAGGGGACAAGTAGTTGGGACGCTCACTCAAGAAGGGCCCGTTCGTCGAGGCGAAGCTCATGCAGCGCATCGAGACGATGAACGCCGCGAACGAAAAGCGCATGGTCCGCACCTGGTCGCGCGCGTCGACGATCTTCCCCGACATGGTGGGCCACACCATCGCCGTCCACGACGGCCGCAAGCACGTGCCCGTGTTCATCAGCGAGAGCATGGTCGGGCACAAGCTCGGCGAGTTTGCTCCCACGCGCACCTACCGCGGCCACCAGGGCTCCGACCGCACCTCGAAGATGCGCTGATGGCGACCGACGCAACCGACATCCAAGTGGTCAAGGCGACCGCGAAGTTCGTTCGCGTGTCACCGCGCAAGGCGCGGCTCGTCGCGGACCTCGTTCGCGGCAAGAGCGTTCCCGAGGCCCGTGCGATCCTCGCGTTCGCGACGCGTGACGCCGCGCTGCCGGTCCGCAAGGTCCTCGAATCGGCCGCCGCGAACGCCGACCACAACCACGGCATGCGCTCCGACGAGATGGTGCTCGCTCACGTCACGGTCGACCCCGGGCCGACGATCAAGCGGTTCCGCCCGCGGGCCATGGGCCGGGCCACCCCCATCATGAAGCGCACGAGTCACATCACGATCGGATTGGCGGAGGCGCCAGACGGCGCGAGCCGTCGAAGGAGAGGTCGCTAGTGGGACAGAAAGTCCACCCAACCGGGTTCCGGCTCGGCGTCATCAACGGCTGGAAGAGCAACTGGTTCTCCACCCGTGACTTCTCTGCGTCCCTCGACGAGGACCGCGCGGTGCGCGACCACATCCTCGGCAAGCTCTCGCACGCCGGCCTCTCGGACATCCACATCAAGAAGGACCCGGCCAAGCTCACCGTCGACATCTTCACCGCGCGGCCCGGCATCGTCATCGGTAAGAGCGGCCAGGAGGTCGACGCCCTCCGCCGCGAACTGCACCTGCTCACGCAGAAGCAGATCCAGATCAACATCAACGAGATCAAGCGCCCGGAGCTCGACGCCCGGCTGGTGGCCCAGTCGATCGCGGAGCAGCTGCAGAACCGGGTCAGCTTCCGCCGCGCGATGAAGCGCGCCCTGACGTCCGCCATGCGCTCCGGCGCCCAGGGCGCGAAGGTCCAGTGCTCGGGACGGCTGGGCGGCACCGAGATGTCGCGGTCGGAGCACTACTCCGACGGGCGGGTGCCGCTGCACACGCTCCGCGCCGACATCGACTACGGCTTCTACGAGGCGAAGACCACCTACGGGCGCATCGGCGTCAAGGTGTGGATCAACCGCGGTGAGGTGCTGCCGGAGGGCGTCACCGACGCCCGCGGCCGCGTGGACCTCGAGGCGCCGCAGCAGCGCCGCCCGCAGCAGCGCCGCGACCGGCGCGACCGCGGTGGCGAGCGTGGGGGCGACCGCCGTCCACGTGCGTCCGAGGCTCCCTCGGGGCAGGGGTCGTAGAGTGCTTCTCCCCAAGCGCGTCAAGCACCGTAAGCACCACCGTGGGCGCCGCGCCGGGATGTCGCGCGGGCACACCGAGGTGCATTTCGGCCAGTACGGGCTCAAGGCGCTCGAGCCGGCATGGATCACGAACCGCCAGATCGAGGCGGCCCGTATCGCCATCAACCGACGCATCCGCCGTGGCGGCAAGGTGTGGATCAACGTGTTCCCGCACCTCCCGGTCACGAAGAAGCCGGCCGAGACCCGCATGGGCTCCGGCAAGGGCTCCCCGGAGGCGTGGGTCGCGGTAGTCAAGCCGGGCAAGGTCATGTTCGAGCTCACGGGCGTCCCCGAGCCGCTCGCCCGCGAGGCGATGCGACTTGCGGCCAACAAGCTTCCGATCAAGTGCAAGTTCGTGACGAGGGACGACTTCTAGTGGCAAGCAAGCAAGCGACCGAGCTGCGCGACCTCAACGACGAGCGTCTCACCAGCCGCCTCGAGGATGCGCGCGAAGCGCTGTTCAACCTGCGGTTCCAGCACGCCGGAGGGGCGCTCGAGCGCACCTCGGAGATCGCGCAGCGCAGGCGCGAGATCGCCCGCATCCTCACGATCGTCAAGCAGCGCGAAGAGGAGACGGCAGGTGGCTGAGACCCCGCAGCAGTCGATCGCGGGTCGCAAGACCCGGCTCGGCGTCGTGGTGAGCGACGCACGTGAGAAGACGATCACCGTCCGCATCGACACGGCCCGTCCGCACCCCGTGTACGGCAAGACCGTGCGCAGGTCGCTCAAGCTGCACGTCCACGACGAGCGCAACGACGCGAGCGTCGGCGACACCGTCCGCGTCATGGAGTGCCGGCCGCTGTCCGCGCAGAAGCGCTGGCGTCTGGTCGAGATCGTGGAGCGTGCCCGGTGATCCAGCAGGAATCCCGACTCCGCGTGGCCGACAACACCGGCGCACGCGAGATCCTCTGCATCCGCGTCATGGGCGGCTCGAAGCGCCGCTACGCGCACGTGGGCGACATCATCGTCGGCACGGTCAAGCAGGCGACGCCGAACGGCGCGGTGAAGAAGGGCGACGTGGTGAAGGCCGTCGTGGTCCGCACGAAGAAGTCGCATCCGCGTGACGACGGAACGTTCATCGCGTTCGACGAGAACGCCGCGGTCATCATCGACAACGCGCTCAACCCGCGCGGCACACGCATCTTCGGGCCGGTCGCGCGTGAGCTCCGCGAGAAGAACTTCATGAAGATCATCTCCCTCGCGCCGGAGGTGCTCTAGCCATGGCAGCGCGCATCAAGCAGGGCGACGAGGTCGTCTGCATCTCGGGCAAGGACAAGGGAAAGACCGGTAAGGTCCTCGAGGTCCGCCCGAAGGAAGAGCGCGTCGTCGTCGACGGCCTCAATATCGTCAAGCGCCACACCAAGCCGCGGCCGCCGAACGAGCCCGGAGGGGTGATCGAGCGGGCGGCGCCGATCCACTGGTCCAACGTGGCGCTCATCGACCCGAAGGACGGCCGCCCCACGCGGGTTCGGTTCGCCGACGTCGACGGCAAGAAGGTCAGGGTTGCGGCACGAAGCGGAGAGAAGCTCGACTGAATTCCATGATGGCTGACGAGAACGACATCCAGACGCCGGACGAGGCCACCGACGAGGCCGCCGCGGTTGACGTGGCCCCCGAGCCCGAGGCTCCCGCCGTCGAGGCGACCGGGGAGTCCGAGCCGCCGGCCGCCGAGCCCGAGGTGGGGGCCGAAGCCCCCGTGGCCGAGCCCGAGGTGGTTGCGGCGCCCGCCGCGACGCCAAAGGAGCGCAAGGCATCGCCGCCCGTCAACGACGGACCGGTGCCACCGCCGCGCATGCGCGAGATCTACGAGCGCGAGATCCGCCCGAAGCTCCAGGACGAGTTCGGGTACAGCTCGCCGATGCAGCATCCGAGCATCACCAAGATCACCCTCAACATGGGGGTCGGCGAGGCGAAGCAGAACTCGAAGTCGCTCGACGAGGCGGTGGAGCAGCTTGCCGTCATCGCCGGGCAGCGCCCGATCATCACGAAGGCGCGCAAGTCCATCGCCCAGTTCAAGCTTCGCGAGGGTATGGCCATCGGGTGCAAGGTCACGCTCCGCGGCGCGCGGATGTGGGAGTTCTACGACCGGCTCACCTCGGTCGCGCTCCCCCGGATCCGCGACTTCCGCGGCGTCAACCCGGACAGTTTCGACGGCCGCGGCAACTACGCGCTCGGCATCCGCGAGCAGACGATCTTCCCGGAGATCGACTACGACGCGATCGACAAGATCCGCGGCCTGGATGTCATCATCACCACGTCGGCGGCAACCGACGAGGAGGGGCGCGCGCTGCTGCGCCACCTCGGGATGCCGTTCAGGGCCGACGGGTACACCGCCGAGGAACGGGCCGCACGGCGCCGGCGCAAGCAGCGCTCGCGTTCGCGGAGCCGATCGAAGAAGCGATAGGAGACAAGTGGCGAAGACCAGTCTGCGCGTGAAGGCCTCACGCCCCCCGAAGTACCAGACGCGGGGCTATTCGCGCTGCCATCGGTGCGGGCGATCCCGTGCCTTCTACCGGAAGTTCGGCCTGTGCCGAATCTGCCTGCGCGAAGAGGCTCACGCGGGCGTCATCCCCGGCATGACCAAGTCGAGCTGGTAGGAGACTCACGCATGCTCACAGATCCCGTCGCCGACATGCTCACCCGCGTGCGCAACGCGAACCAGGCGCTGCACGACCAGGTGGCCATGCCGACGAGCAAGCTCAAGGTCGAGATCGCGAAGCTCCTCGAGGCCGAGGGCTACATCGTGGGCTGGGACGAGGAGGGCGAAGGCAAGGACCGGCAGCTCATCGTGCGCCTCAAGTACGACCGCAGCCGCCGCCAGGTGATCTCCGGCCTGCGCCGTATCAGCAAGCCCGGGCGCCGCGTCTACGTCGACCGCACCAGCATCCCGAAGGTCCTCGGTGGCATGGGCGTCGCCGTCATCTCGACGTCACAGGGTCTCCTCTCGGGCCAGGAGGCGCGCCGCCGCGGCATTGGCGGCGAGATCCTCTGCGAGGTCTGGTGACCGTGAAGGTGGCACGATGAGCAGAATCGGACGCACACCGATCCCCGTTCCCGACGGGGTCACCGTTGACATCAAGGGCCAGCACGTGACCGTCAAGGGGCCCAAGGGCGAGCTGTCGCACACAGTTGTCGAGCCCATCCGGGTCATGGCGGAGGACGGCGTGCTCAAGGTCGAGCGCCCGACCGACCGCGCGCCGCACCGCTCGCTGCACGGCCTGTCGCGCACCCTGGTCGCCAACATGGTGCAGGGAGTGAGCGACGGGTTCGAGAAGCGGCTCGAGCTCGTCGGCGTCGGATACCGCGCGCAGCTCAAGGGCAAGGACCTCGAGATCGCCGCGGGCTTCTCGCACCCGGTGATCGTGACGGCGCCCGACGGCATCACATTCGACTGCCCGCAGCCCACGCAGATCGTTGTCCAGGGCATCGACAAGAGCCTCGTCGGACAGACCGCGGCGGACATCCGCAAGGTCCGTCCGCCCGAGCCCTACAAAGGCAAGGGAATCAAGTACGACGGCGAAGTCGTTCGCCGAAAGGTCGGGAAGCGCGCATGACTGGCTTCTCTACGCCGCGCTCACCACGGCACTCGGGCGGCCTATTCGCCCCCCTCCCGGCCGCTCAAACGGTTCGCGCGGCTGAGGGAGGAGGCGTATGAGTCGCCACATCAATCCTGCGCCGAGCGGCCGGGAGCGACGCCGGCGGCGCATCCGGGGCAAGGTGAACGGCACCGCGGAGCGTCCCCGCCTTTCGGTGTTCCGCTCCAACGCGCGGATCTACGCACAGATCATCGACGACACGAAGGGGCACACGCTGGCGGCGGCCGGCTCGACCGAGCAGACGCTCAAGGGCGTCGGCAAGGGCGAGGCCGCGGCGCAGGTCGGCAAGCTCGTCGCCGACCGGGCGAAGGCCGCTGGAGTTACCCAGGTCGTGTTCGATCGCGGTGGCTACCTCTACCATGGTCGGGTCAAGGCACTCGCGGACGCCGCTCGCGAGGGCGGCCTTGAGTTCTAGGAGGATTGTTGGCTGAGGTACGACGCACAGAGCGCATCAACCCGACGGGGCTCGAGCTTGCCGAGCGCGTCGTCCAGGTCAACCGCGTGGCGAAGGTCGTGAAGGGCGGTCGGCGCTTCTCGTTCTCGGCGCTCGTCGTCGTCGGCGACCAGCACGACATCGTGGGCATCGGGCACGGCAAGGCGCGAGAGGTTCCGCTCGCCATCCAGAAGGCCATCGAGGACGCCAAGAAGAACCTGTTCCGCGTGCCAAAGCACGGAGCGACCATCACCCACCAGGTGCTCGGCCGTCACGGGGCGGGGCGCGTCTTCCTCAAGCCTGCGTCGCCCGGTACCGGGGTCATCGCGGGCGGCCCGGTGCGCGCGGTGCTCGAGCTCGCGGGGATCAACGACATCCTCAGCAAGTCGCTCGGCAGCTCCAACCCGATGAACCTGCTGCCGGCGACCGTGGCGGCGCTCAAGGGCCTTCGGCGTCCCGAGGACATCGCTGACCGGCGGGGCAAGACCGTCGCCCAGGTGCTCGGCCTCGCCGACAATCGCCGCTCGAAGGTGCTCGAGGACGCGCCGGCCGAGGTGGCCGACGAGCCGGTCGCCGTGGGCGTCGCTGCCGACGAGTCGGTTCAGGAGGACGCGTCGTGATCCGGGTCACCCAGACCGGCTCGGCGATCGGCACGAAGTGGGAGCACCGCGGCACGCTGCGCGCGCTCGGCCTCGGCAAGATCGGCCGGAGCAGGGTACATCGCGACACGCCCGAGCTGCGCGGACGCCTGCGCAAGGTCGCGTTCCTGGTGTCGGTCGAGGAAGGGGTCAGCGAATGAGCGACGACGCGACCCCCATGTTCGATCCGGCCGACGTCCGGCTCGAGAACCTCGCGCCGAGGCCAGGCTCGCGCCGCAAGCCCAAGCGCGTCGGTCGCGGTCCCGGCTCCGGGCATGGCAAGACCTCGGGACGCGGACAGAAGGGCCAGGGCTCGCGCTCGGGCAAGGGCCCGATCGAGACGTTCCAGGGCGGGCAGACGCCGATCCACATGCAGAAGGGCAAGCTGCGCGGCCCGAACCACAAGAAGTCGATGCCCATGGGGCCGTTTCGCACCCACACCATTCCGGTGAACGTGGGGAGCCTCGTCACCTTCGACGCCGGCTCGGTCGTCGACGTCGAGGCGCTCGAGGCGCGCGGGCTCGTGAAGGGCAACCGCAACCGCCGGTGGCCGGTCAAGATCCTGGCCCAGGGCGACCTCGACCGCGCGCTCACGGTTCGAGCGCATCAGTTCTCCGCGGGGGCGCGGGCGAAGATCGAGGCCGCGGGCGGTACCGCGGAGGTCATTCCCGCACGAGCCTCGGCCCCGCCAGCCGAGGATTAGCCGCCGCGTGGACGACGCCGTCCAGGGAGCCAAAGTGAGCACCCGGTGCTGAAGTCGATTCTCAACGCGTTCAAGTCGCCCGACCTTCGCAAGAAGATCGCGTTCACCTTCGGGATCCTGGCGATCTATCGCTTCGGCACGTACGTGCCGCTCCCCGGCGTCAACGCGGACGAGATCAACAACGCCATCAACAACCAGGGCTCGGCGAACGTGCTGCAGTTCCTCAACCTGTTCTCGGGTGGAGCGCTGACACGGTTCTCGGTCTTCGCGCTCGGGATCATGCCGTACATCACCGCGAGCATCGTGGTCCAGCTCATGACCGTCGTCATCCCGAAGCTCGAGCAGCTTCAGAAGGAGGGCGAGGCGGGCTACGCCAAGATCACGCAGTACACCAGGTATCTCACCGTCGCGCTGGCATTCGTCCAGTCGCTCGCGTACATCCTGTTCTTCCGTCAGCAGGGCGCCCTGGGCGGCCTGTCGATCGGGCGGCTCTACCTCGTCGTCATCTCGCTCACCGCGGGCACGGTGCTGGTGATGTGGCTCGGCGAGCTCATCACGCAGCGCGGCATCGGGAACGGCATCTCGCTGATGATCTTCGCGAGCATCGTCGCCGGGATCCCGACCGGCATCCGGCGATGGTGGGACCTCGAGCCGGTCAGCAAGATCATCATCGGCGTCATGGCCGTCGCCGTCGTGGTCGGTGTCGTCTTCGTGAACGAGGGCCAGCGCCGCATCCCGATCCAGTACGCGAAGCGGGTCGTCGGCCGGCGGATGACGCAGGGCGGCACCACCTACATGCCCCTCCGCGTGAACATGGCGGGCGTGATCCCGGTGATCTTCGCAGCGTCGATCGTGATCCTGCCGTCGCTCCTCTCGACGCTCATCGGCGGGTCGTTCTTCCGCCGGGTGGCGGAGGTGCTCGGCACGAACTCCTGGTACTTCATCATCTTCCAGTCGCTGCTCATCATCCTGTTCACCTACTTCTACACGGCGGTGCAGTTCAACCCGGTCGACCAGGCCGAGAACCTCAAGAAGTACGGCGGCTTCATTCCGGGCGTCCGCCCGGGCCGGCCGACGGCCGTGTACCTCGATCGGGTCATGACGCGGCTCACGCTCCCGGGGGCCATCTACCTGGCGATCATCGCAGCCATCCCGAGCATCATCTTCAAGTACATGCCCGCAGTGAACTTCACGTTCGCCGGGACGTCCCTGCTCATCGTCGTCGGCGTCGCGATCGACACGATGCGCCAGCTCGAGGCGCAGCTCATGCAACGCCAGTACGAAGGGTTCCTCAGATAGCGCGGCTGGCGCTGTTCGGTCCCCCCGGCGCGGGCAAGGGGACGCAGGCGGAGCGGCTCAAGCGGGAGCTCGGCCTGGTGCACCTTGCAACCGGCGACCTCCTGCGCCAGGAGATCGCCGGCGGGACCGCGCTCGGCGCCGAGGCGAAACGGTTCATGAACGAGGGCGCGCTCGTGCCGGACGAGGTGGTGATCGGCATGATCCGCGGCCGGCTCGGCGGATCGGCCGACGACTTCCTGCTCGACGGCTTTCCCCGCACGGTCGCCCAGGCCGAGGCGCTCGACGCGATGCTCGCCGAGCTGGACGCCCCGCTCGAGGCGGTGCTCTCGCTCCTGGTGCCCGAGGACGAGCTGGTTCGCCGGCTCGGCGGACGCTGGCTTTGTCGTGCGTGCGGGCGCTCCTATCACGAGGTCTTCAACCCGCACACTCCCGAGGACGCGTGCGAGGCGACCGGTGTGGCGGGCGGCTGCGACCTCTACCAGCGCGACGACGACCGCCCCGAGACGGTGGCGGCCCGGCTCGAGACGTACGCGGCGCAGACGGCGCCGGTGGTCGACTACTATCGGGACCGCGGCGTGTTGCGGGAGGTCGACGGCACCGGTGAGCCGGGCGAGGTGTATTCGCGCCTGCTCGGCGCGCTCGGCCGATGAGCGCCAAACGCCGCCCGCCGCGCCGGCCCTCGGGGCCGGTTCCGAAGACCCCGGCCGAGCTCGACGCGATGGCCGCCGCGGGGGTGGCGCTCGCGGAGTGCATCGACCTCCTGCGCGCCGAGGTGCGGGAGGGCGTCTCCACCCTCGCGGTCGACCGCATCGCAGAGGAGGCGGTTCGCTCGCGCGGCGCGATCCCCGCCTTCCTCGGCTACCCGGGTGGCCCGTCCGTCCCGCCGTTCCCGGGGACCATCTGCGCCTCTCTCAACGATGAGGTCGTGCACGGGATTCCCGGGCCCATCCGCCTCCAGGACGGCGACATCTTCTCGATCGACATCGGCCTCATCCTCGACGGATGGGTGGCCGACACCGCCCGCACCTTCCCGATCGGGAGCGTGACTGCCGAGGCCGCCCGCCTGATCAGCGTCACCGAAAGCGCGCTCGCCCGCGGAATCGAGCAGGCCCGGCCGGGGCGCAACGTCGGCGACATCGGCCATGCGGTGCAGACCGAGGTGGAAGCGGCCGGCTTCTCGGTCGTCCGCGCCCTCGTCGGCCATGGCGTCGGCCGGACGATGCACGAGGAGCCGCAGGTGCCGAACTTCGGCGAGCCCGGCACCGGACCCCAGCTCGTGCCCGGCATCGTGATCGCGATCGAGCCCATGGTGAACGCCGGCGGATCCGACATCACGATCGACCCGGACGGCTGGACGATCCGGACCGCGGACGGCTCCCTCTCCGCGCATGCCGAGCACACCGTGGCGGTCACCGAGAACGGCCCGCGCATCCTGACCCGGCTGCCGTGAGGGGACCTCACTCCGAGCGACGATCGTGCTAGCATCCGGGGCCGCTCGCGGAGCCCCGCGTGCGATGGAGCTTGCGTTTTCGACCAGGCCGCCCTTCGGGGAAGCTGTCAGAGGGTGTGAGAGGAGTCTGTGGGTCAGAAGGAAGATGCGATCGAGCTTGAGGGCGAGGTGACCGAAGCCCTGCCCAACACCATGTTTCGCGTCCAGCTCGACAACGACCACAGCGTACTCGCGCACATCTCGGGCAAGATGCGCCAGCACTACATCCGAATCCTTCCGGGCGACCGCGTCAAGGTGGAGCTTTCACCGTATGACCTGACCCGCGGCCGCATCACGTACCGCTTCAAGTAGAAGAGACGATCATTTGAAAGTCCGCGCCTCGGTAAAGACCATGTGTGAGAAGTGCCGCGTGATCAAGCGGCACGGCAAGATCATGGTGATCTGCCCGAACCCCCGCCACAAGCAGACGCAGGGCTAGGCGGCCATGGCACGCATCGCCGGCGTCAACGTCCCGCGCGAGAAGCGCGTCGAGATCGGGCTCACGTACATCTTCGGCATCGGCCGGTCCACGGCCAACAAGGTGCTCGCCCAGGTCGGCATCGGCCCCGACACCTACGTGAGGGACCTCACCGAGGAGGAGGTCACGCGCCTCCGCGACGTGATCGAGAAGGAGCTCATCGTCGAGGGTGACCTCCGCCGGGAGCGCGCGAACAACGTCAAGCGCCTGTCCGAGATCGGCTGCTACCGCGGGCTGCGCCACCGGCGCGGACTCCCCGCGCGGGGACAGCGGACGAAGACGAACGCCCGCACCCGCAAGGGCCCGCGCAAGACGGTCGGCAAGCAGCGGAAGAAATAGGAACGGAGCACGAGTGTCCCGTCAGAAGGCCACGCGCGGCCGCACACGCCGCCGCACGAAGAAGAACATCGCGATTGGGCACGCCCACATCAAGACGTCGTTCAACAACACGATCGTCACGCTCACCGACCGTGAGGGCAACGTGATCGCGTGGGAGACCGCGGGCTCCGCGGGCTTCAAGGGCTCGCGCAAGTCCACCCCGTTCGCCGCGCAGGTCACCGCCGACGCGGCTGCCCGCAAGGGCATGGAGCACGGCCTGCAGAAGGTCGACGTGTACGTCAAGGGCCCGGGATCCGGTCGCGAGACCGCGATCCGCTCACTCCAGGCCGCCGGCCTGGAGGTGACCTCGGTCACCGACGTCAGCCCCGTCCCGCACAACGGTTGCCGCCCCCGCAAGCGGCGCCGCGTCTAGTTCGTTCGAGAGGAATCTGTGGCCCGCGATCGTGACCCCCAGTGCAAGCAATGCCGTCGTGAGGGCGAGAAGCTCTTCCTCAAGGGCGAGCGCTGCCTGACCGACAAGTGCGGCATCGAGCGCCGCGCCTACCCGCCGGGTGAAGCCGGGCAGGGACGCCGCCAGAAGCAGAGCGAGTACCTGTTGCAGCTTCGCGAGAAGCAAAAGGCGCGCCGGTTCTACGGCGTGCTCGAGGCGCAGTTCCGGCGCTACTACGCCAAGGCCAGCCGCCAGCCGGGCATCACCGGCGAGAACCTGCTGCGGCTGCTCGAGCTTCGCCTCGACAACGTCGTGACGAGGCTCGGCTTCGCGGCCTCGCGGCGTCAGGCGCGCCAGCTCGTCACGCACGGCCACTTCCAGGTCAACGGCCGCCGCGTTGACATCCCGAGCTATCAGGTCCGTCCCAACGACGTCATCTCCGTCAAGCACAAGTCGGCAGCCGAGCAGACGATCCGCAACGCGACCGATCTGGTGGCGTCCGTGGCGCCGTGGCTCCAGGCCGACTACGACCAGCTCAGCGGCACAATCTTGAAGTTCCCGGAACGGGTCGAGATCGACACCCCGGTGCGGGAGCAGCTCATCGTGGAGCTCTACTCCAAGTAGCGCTCCCCCGGGGCTCTCGGGCGATGGTGGTCGGTCTCTGACGCGGAGACTGGCGACCGAGGCAAGGGGCCCCGCTTTCGCGTTCACGACATGCCGGCCCCGGCCGGAGGAAGAGGAAGAAGTTGCTCGACATCCAGACGCCCCGCATGACCTACAACCCCTCGTCGGACACCCTGGGGGTGTTCGAGGTGGAGCCACTCGACCGTGGCTTCGGCCACACGTTCGGCAACTCGCTCCGCCGTGTGCTGCTGTCCTCGCTCGAGGGAGCGGCCGTCACGTCGATCCGGATCGACGGCGTGCAGCACGAGTTCAGCACGATCGACGGCGTCCGTGAGGACGTCACGGACATCATCCTCAACCTCCGCGGCCTCGTCTGCGTCCTGCACGGCGAGTCGCCCGAGGTGGAGGTCGAGATCGCGAAGACCGGCCCCGGCGCCGTCACCGCCGCCGACATCATCTGCCCCGCGGACCTCGAGGTCCTCAACCCGGAGCTGGAGATCGCGAACCTCAACAAGGGCGCCCGGCTCGAGATGATCCTCACCATCACCCGCGGCAGGGGGTACGTGCCGGCCGAGCAGAACAAGGGCGCCGGCACGACGATCGGCGTCATCCCCGTCGACTCGGCCTTCTCGCCCATCCGCCGGGTTCGCTACGACGTGAGCGCGGCCCGGGTCGGCCAGCGCACCGACTACGACAAGCTGATGCTCGAGATCGAGACCGACGGGTCGATCGACCCGCGCGAGGCGCTCGCCCGGGCGGCGGAGACCCTGATCGGCCGGCTGTCGATGTTCGCGAACCCCGTCCCCCCGCAGGACGACGCCCCGGAGGACGACGGCGCGCCGAAGAGCGACATGCACGACATCCTCATCGAGGAGCTCGAGCTCGGGGTGCGCTCATACAACTGCCTCAAGCGGGTCGGCATCGAGACGATCGGCGATCTCATCTCGAAGACGGAGGGCGAGCTCGGGGCGATCCCGAACTTCGGGCGAAAGAGCATCGAGGAAGTCAAGGAAGTGCTCGCAGCGCAGGGCCTCGGCCTCCGCGCCGACGACTAGAACGACGAAGGGGAACTCGCGATGCGTCACCGCCGACAAGGCCCGAAGCTCAACCGAACCAGCGCCCACCGCAAGTCGATGGCGGCGAACCTCGCCACCGCGCTGCTCGAGCATGGCCGCATCCAGACGACCGAGGCGAAGGCACGGCTCGCGCGATCGGTGGCGGAGCGGGCGATCACCCTCGGCAAGGACGGCAGCCTCCACGCGCGTCGCCAGGCCATCTCGCTGCTTCGCAACAAGCCGGTCAGCTACCGGTTGTTCAACGAGATCGCGCCGGTGTTCCAGGACGTCTCCGGTGGCTACACGCGGGTGATCAAGCTCGGACCCCGTCCCGGCGACGCCGCGCCGATGGTGCTGCTGGAGCTCTCGCGAGAAGTGCCGACGGCCGCCTCGGCGGAGTAACCCGAGTGTAGGGGAGGTCCCCCTGCCGACCCTCCGGCTCGACCTCGAATACGACGGAGCGCGCTTCGCCGGCTGGGCGGCCCAGCCGGGGCTGCGCACCGTCGAGGGCGTGTTGCGGGATGCCCTCGAGACGGTGCTCCGGGCGCCCGTCGCGGAGCTGCGCGTGGCCGGTCGCACCGACGCCGGTGTCAGCGCCTCCGGCCAGGTCGTGAGCCTGGCCGCCCCCGCCGGGGTCGACCCGCGCCGGCTGGTGCGCGCCCTCAACGGGACGCTTCCGGCAGACGTCGCGGTGCAAGCCGCCGTGGAGGCGGCCGGGGAGTTCGATGCCCGCGCCCATGCGAGGAGCCGCGCCTACGAGTACCGGGTGCTGCCGGGTCTCCGGTCGCCGCTGCGCCGTGACCGCGTGCTGCACGTCCCGGTGGCGCTGGACGTCGAAGCCCTGCGCGCGGCGGCCGCGGCCGCCGTGGGGCAGCACGACTTCCGCGCGTTCACTCCGACCAAGACGGAGCACGTCTTCTTCGACCGCACCGTGACGGCCTGTGACTGGTCGCAGCGCGGCGACGAGGTCGTGCTCCGGATCGAGGCGGATGCGTTCCTGCGGCACATGGTGCGCGTCCTGGTGGGGTCGATGCTGCTGGTGGGCCGCGGCCACTGGGACGTCCCCAGGTTCACGCGGCTGCTCGACGGGTTGCCGCGCGCCGCCGCCGGCCCGACCGCCCCCGCTCATCCGCTCACGCTCGTGGCCGTGCGCTACCCGGACTGAATCGGCCAGCCGGTCAGCCGGTGACGGCGAACGCCCGCACCGGGAAGGTACCCATGCCGCGCACCCTGGGCGGTGCGGCGGTGAACCGGAAGCCGTCTGCGGAGAGCCCGGCAAGGCCGGTCATGTGCTCCACGATGGGAATGCCCGCGCCCAGCAGGGTCGTGTGGACCGGCCGGGTGCCGTTGGACATGTCGTCGATGTTGAGCGAGTCGATGCCGACGAGCGCCGCGCCCTGCGCGACCAGCAGCTCCGCGGCCGCGGCGGTGAGGAAGGGGTGTCCCCGCAGGTAGCGGTCGGTCCGCCAGTGGACATCCCAGCCGGTGCGCACCAGCACGGCCCGCCCCGCGACCGCCAGGC
This sequence comes from uncultured Thermoleophilia bacterium, assembly GCA_963706315.1. Taxonomy (GTDB): domain Bacteria; phylum Actinomycetota; class Thermoleophilia; order Miltoncostaeales; family Miltoncostaeaceae; genus CALMEC01. The sequence goes on from CAVPMA010000015.1 coordinate 859,608, forward strand.
CCGTGAACACTCCGGCGTCGACCGCGGTTGCCCCGGTGGCGTCGACGACCACGCCCGGCAGATCGGCAAGCCGGTCGATCGCGACGTCGGCCAGGTCCTCGCCGCCGGCGAACCGATGGAACGGCGTGTCGATATAGGTGCCGGTGTTCGACACGAGGTCGATCCGGCCGATCTGGAACTCGGTGCCCGATGCGTAGTTCGCGCGGGACGCCTCCCGGCTGAGGAAGTCGCAGATCACCGGCCCCGGCAGCCCGGGATACGTCACCATCCCATCCTCGATCGTATGGCTCAGGTCGATAATCGCCACGCGGACGAACCTACACGTCGCCTCCTCGCCGACGACGCTGGGCGACGGCGACGCCGAGCAGCGTCACCGCACCGCCGATCAGCGCCAGCGGCGCCGGGGCCTCGTCCAGGATCGCCCAGCCGAGCAGGACCGCGAGGGGAGGGACGAGGTACGAGGCGCTTGCCATGCGGCCGGCGGTCGTCCGCGTGAGCGCGTATGCCCAGGTCGTGAACGCGAACGCCGTCGGGACCACCGCCAGGTACACGCTCCACGCGATCGCTCCCGCCGAGGCGTCGCCGACCTCGCCGGCGAGCTGCGGGACGAACGGGAGACAGACGACGAGGCCGACGACACAGGCGGAGAACGTGATCGACAGCGACGAGCGCCGCGACAGCACGGGCTTCTGCGCGACCACGCCGCCGGCGTAGGTGACCGCCGCGAGCAGGCACAGGAGCGCCCCGCCGCCCAGTCGGATCCCGTCGGACACGGCCAGCGCGATCAGCACGACGCCGGCGAAGCTCACCGCACAGCCGATGAGCAGCGTCCGCGGGAAGCCCTCGCCGAGCATCCACCCCGCAAGGAGGGCGATCAGCACCGGCGCGATGTACACCAGCATGGCGGCCGTCCCTGCGTCCACCCGCCGCTCGCCGGCGTTGATCGCCAGGTTGTAGACGCCGAACCAGAGGACCCCGCAGACGATCACGCCACGCAGCTCGGCCCGGCCGGGGAGCCGCTCGCGGCGCATCCCGACCGCGGCGCCGAGCACGAGTGCGGCGACGCCGAGGCGGATTACGCTGAGCGGACCCGGTGAGAACTCCCGTCCCGCCGTTCGGATCGCCACGAACGCCGAGGCCCAGGCGACGACCGTGAATGCCACCGCGGCCACCACCATCCCGGTGGGCCGCGCTGCAACTTCGGTTGCGATGGCCTCCCGCGGCTCGTCGTGCAATGTCCCTCCCTGATGATCGGGCACCGCCTTCCCCCCGAAGGAGGCTACGCGCAGATCCCGCCGTGCGCCGTGGACGGGTGATCGGCACCCGGCGTTCGCAGGCACGCGGTGGATGCGCACGGCAGACTTGCGGGGTGGACCGGCCCCGCTTGATCGTGACCCGGCGACTCCCGGAATCCGTCGAGGCTCGGGCGGCGGCGCTATTCGACGTCGCCCTGAACACCTCCGACGAGCCCTTTGCCGTCGCCGACCTCGCAGGGGCCATTCGCGACGCTGACGGCGTGCTGGTCACGGTCACCGACAGGATCGACGCCGCTGTGCTCGCAGCCGAGCCGCGGCGGGCGCGGATCGTCGCGAACTTCGGTGTCGGATTCGACCACATCGACCTCGCTGCGGCGGCGGAGCACGGCATCGTCGTGACCAACACGCCGGGCGTGCTCACCGACGACACCGCCGATCTCACGATGGCCCTGGTGCTCGCCGTGATGCGACGGTTGGGGGAGGGCGAGCGCCAGGTCCGATCGGGAGCGTGGACCGGCTTGCGACCGACCCACATGCTGGGTACGCGCGTCACCGGCGCGACGCTCGGCATCGTCGGGATGGGCCGCATCGGGCGCGCCGTCGCGGCGAGGGCCCAGCATGGCTTCGGCATGCGCATCCGCTACTTCCAGCCCCGGCCGGTCGACCCCGCGGCGCTGGCCGGCGTCTCCGCGATCCGGTGCGAATCCCTCGACGAGCTCCTCGCGACCTGTGACATCGTGTCGCTGCACTGCCCCGCGACCGCCCAGACGCGACACCTGATCGACGAAGCCCGGCTCGGGCTCATGCGCCCGGGTTCGGTGCTCATCAACACGGCACGGGGCGGGATCGTCGACGAGGCCGCGCTCACCCGGGCCCTCGCCTCCGGCGCCCTCTCCGGCGCCGGTCTCGACGTCTACGAGCGGGAGCCGGACGTGCCGCGGGAGCTCACGATGCTCGAGAACGTCGTCGTGCTCCCGCACCTGGGCAGCGCCACGGTGGACGCGAGGCGCGCGATGGGCGACCGTGCGATCGACAACCTCGTGGCCTTCTTCGCCGGGCGGGACGCGCCCGACCGGCTTGCCTGAGGGCGAATTCCCCCGCCGGTGACAAAGTTGCGTCGCCCGGTGGCGACGGCTTCGCCGGTTCGCTAGTCTTCTGGCACTCGGGGCGGGTGAGTGCCAATTCCCCCGGGACGTGCGACCGGAACCCCGCCCACGCTGAACCCCACGAGGAGGAACGCAATTGAATCTGAAGCCGATCGGCGATCGCGTGATCGTGCAAGGACTGGAGGCGGAGCAGGTCACCGCCAGCGGGATCGTGCTCCCCGACACCGCCAAGGAGAAGCCGCAGCGCGGCAGGGTGCTCGCCGTCGGTGACGGGCGATGGGACGACGGCGAGCGCATCCCGCTCGACGTCGAGGTGGGTGACGAGGTCATCTACTCCAAGTACGGCGGCACCGAGGTGCAGGTCGACGGCGACGACTACCTGATCCTCGCCGAGCACGACATCCTCGCGAAGGTCGAGAGCGTTGCTGCCGCCGCGAAGCCCAAGTCGCGCGCGAAGAAATAACCGAGCCGAACCGAGGAAAGGGAACCAAGCGAATGGCGAAGGAAATCAAGTTCGACGAGGATGCACGTCGCGCACTCGAGCGTGGCGTCAACACCCTCGCTGACGCGGTCAAGGTCACTCTCGGCCCCAAGGGTCGCTATGTGGTGATCGACCGCAAGTTCGGCGCTCCCACGATCACCAACGACGGTGTGACGATCGCCCGTGAGATCGACGTGGAGGACCCGTTCGAGAACCAGGGCGCGCAGCTTGTGCGCGAGGTGGCCACGGCGACGAACGACGTCGCCGGTGACGGCACGACCACCGCCACGCTGCTTGCGCAGGCGATCGTGCGCGAAGGGCTCAAGAACGTTGCTGCGGGTGCGAACCCGATGGGCCTCAAGCGTGGGATCGAGCAGGCGGTTGATGTGGTGGTGGAGCAGATCCGCAAGGCGGCGCGTGAGGTGCAGGGCAAGGAGGACATCGCCCGGGTCGCGACGATCTCGGCGCGTGATCGTGAGGTTGGGGACATCATCTCGGATGCGATCGAGAAGGTCGGTAAGGATGGTGTGGTCAACGTCGAGGAGGGTCAGACGTTCGGGATGGAGTTGGAGTTCACGGAGGGTATGCAGTTCGACCGTGGCTACATGTCGCCGTACATGGTCACCGATCCCGAGCGCATGGAGGCCATCCTCGATGACCCGTTCATCCTCGCCCATGGCGGGAAGATCAGCCAGGTCAAGGATGTGCTGCCGCTGCTCGAGCGGGTCATCCAGACCGGCAAGTCGCTGCTGATCATCGCGGAGGACGTGGAGGGTGAGGCGTTGGCGACGTTGATCGTGAACAAGCTGCGTGGGACGTTCACGGGCATCGTGGTGAAGGCCCCCGGTTTCGGTGATCGTCGCAAGCGGATGCTGGAGGACATCGCGATCCTCACCGGTGGTGAGCAGATCAGCGAGGAGATGGGCCTCAAGCTCGAGAACACCCAGCTCAACCAGCTCGGCCGTGCCCGCAAGGTTGTCGTGGGCAAGGACTTCACCACGATCATCGATGGTGCCGGCGACCCGGAGGAGATCAAGGGGCGCATCCGCACGATCAAGGCGGAGCTCGACAACACCGACTCCGACTTCGACCGTGAGAAGCTGCAGGAGCGGCTTGCGAAGCTCGCGGGTGGTGTCGCGGTGGTGAAGGTGGGGGCGGCGACCGAGACGGAGATGAAGGAGAAGAAGCACCGGGTGGAGGACGCCCTGCAGGCGACCCGGGCGGCGTTGGAGGAGGGCATCGTCCCCGGCGGCGGCCTCGTCCTTGTCAACGCCATTCCGGCGCTCGACAAGCTCGCGTTGCAGGGTGACGAGGCGACCGGCGCGCGCATCGTGCGTCGTGCGCTCGAGGAGCCGCTTCGCCAGCTCGCCAACAACGCCGGCCTCGAAGGCAGCGTCGTCGTGGGCAAGGTCAGGGACCAGAAGGCCGGTTTCGGCCTGAACGTCGAGACCGGTGAGTACGTCGACCTCGTCAAGAGCGGCATCATCGATCCGGCGATGGTCACGCGTTCGGCGCTGCAGAACGCCGCGTCGATCGCGAAGAACATCATCACCACCGAGTGCGTCGTGGTCGACAAGCCCGGCGAGGACCCGATGGCCGGCATGGGCGGGATGCCCGGCGGCGGGATGCCCGGCGGCGGAATGATGTAGTCCGGCTCCGACGCCGAACGCAGTGACCGACGGGGGCCCACGCGGCCCCCGTCGTCATTTCGGTCGCGGGGACCCCGGGAGCGCGGGGTGGGTCATCATTGCGCCGATGACGAACCCCACGAGGCATCAGATCGCGGCACCGCGCGACCGCGGTGGCCCGCCCGCCGTCGTTGAGGGTCGCCCCGCCAGGTGACCGCCACCGCGGTCGGCGCCCTCGTGATCATCCTGCTCGGCTGGTTCGCCCGCCGGGTGGGAGTGCTGCGGCCGAAGGACGGGCCGATCCTCGTGGAGGTCGTGATCTATCTCGCGCTGCCGGCCCTCGTGCTGCACGCGATGGTGACGGCCGACCTCGACGCCAGCCTCGCGCTCGTTCCGATCGTGGGGTACGTCGTCCACGGCGTGCTCCTCGTGACGATGCTCGCGGTCGCGCGCATCGCAGGCTACGACCGGCCGACGACCGGCGCGCTGCTCGTCGCCACCGCGGTCGGAAATACCGGCTTCTTCGGGATCCCGCTCATCGCTGCATCCGGTGCCAACCTCTCCGTTCCGACCGCGGTCATGTTCGACGCGTTCTGCACCGCAATCCTCACGTGGACCAGCACCGTCTGGATCGCCGGCCGCTTCGGGGATCCCTCCGCGGAGAGCGCCCCCACGACGGCGATGTGGCGCAACCTTCTGCTGCCGCCCACGTGGGCGCTCGCCGTCGGGCTCACGCTGAACCTCGGCGGCGTCAACGATCTCCCAGAGGTCATCGACCGTCCGCTCGAGATCCTCGGTGGGGCGGTCCTGCCGCTGGTGCTGATCTACGCGGGGCTCGTGATCGAGTGGGACGGGGTCCGTCGCGCCTGGCGGGAGGTCGGGCTCGTCACGGCCGGCCGGTTCGTGATCGCCCCCGCCGTCGGTCTCGCCGTCGCACTTGCACTCGGGCTCGACGGCGACGTGCTGCGCACCGTGGTGCTCATGACAGCCATGCCAACCGCCATGATGTCGCTCGTGATCGGTGGATGGTTCAAGCTCCGCACGGACGTGATCGCCGGCGCCGTTGTCGTGACGACGCTCCTGGCGACGGTCGTGCTCCCGACCCTCCGGGCGCTCCTGTGACCGGTTTCGGTGACCGCGTCGCGGCCGCGGTCGCGGCCCGCGGGAGCCAGATCGTGCTGGGTCTCGACCCGGATCCCGCGCGCGTTCCGGGCGGGGCCGCGGGCGCCGAGCGCTTCTGCCGCGAGGTCATCGACGCCGCCGGCCCACGGTGCGTGGCCGCGAAACCCCAGCTCGCCTGCTTCGAGCGGTTCGGCGCCGACGGCTGGCGAGCGTACGAGTCGGTTGCCGCGGCCGCCCGCGACGCCGGGCTGCTGGTGATCGCCGACGCCAAGCGGGGTGACATCGACGCCACCGCGCGCGCGTACGCCGAGGCCTTCCTGCGCGACCCCGTCGATGCGCTCACCGTCAACCCCATGCTCGGGGGCGACGCGGTGGCGCCGTTCGTCGACGCCGCGGTCGCCGGCGGACGCGGTCTCTTCGTCCTCGTGCGCACGTCCAACCCGGGGGCCGCCGACCTGCAGGACCTCGCCCTCGCCGACGGGCGCCTGTGGCACGAGGCCGTGGCCGAGCGGGTCGCGACGTGGGGTGCACCCAGCGTCGGCGCCGCCGGCCTCTCGGCCGTCGGAGCGGTGGTCGGTGCGACCGTGCCGCAGCGCCTCGCGGCGTTGCGCGCGCTGATGCCGCACCAGGTGCTGCTCCTCCCGGGGGTCGGTGCCCAGGGCGGCCGGCCGGACGAGCTGGGCGCCGCGTTCGGCGGGCGCGCGGCCGGTGCGCTCGTGTCGGCCAGCCGCTCGATCATCTACGCGGACGACCCCGCCCGGGCTGCCGGCGAGCTGCAGGAGACGGTCTGGAACGCCTGGCTGTCCGGCGGAAGTGAATGAACGGTTGTAGATTGGCCGTGATGCGCCCGTGGTCGCTCCTCGCCGCAGGGACGATCGCCGTCGCGTTCGCGGCAGGCGCCGCCGCCGCACCGCCGCCGGTCACCGCCCGGGCCTACATCCTGGTCAACCCCCAGTCCGAGGAGATCCTCGTCGAGCGGGCCGCGGATCGCCGGCTGCCCATGGCGAGCACCACGAAGATCATGACCGCCATCGTGACCCTCGAACGCACCAAGCTGACCGACAGCGTCGTCGTTCCCCGCTCCGCGGTGGCCGCCGGTGGATCGACCTCGGGACTCGTCGCCGGTGAGCGGCTGTCGGTGCGAACCCTCCTGACCGGACTCATGATCGCCAGCGGCAACGATGCCTCGATCGCGCTCGCCACCCACGTTGGCCGCGGGTCCGAGCCCAGGTTCGTGGGGTACATGAACGCCGAGGCGAAGGACATGGGTCTCAAGAACACCAGATTCGCCAACCCGCACGGCCTCGACAGCAAGGGGCATTACTCGAGCGTGCGCGACCTCGTGACCCTCGGGGAGCGCGCGTTCCAGATCCCGTTGCTGCGCCAGGTGGTCGGCCGGCGGGTCGCGACCATCCCGGGCCCGGGCGGGCGCGGCACACGCAAACTCGAGTCCGAGAACGACCTCCTGGCGATCGATCCGGAGGCGGACGGCATCAAGACCGGGCACACCGCAGGCGCCGGATACGCCCTCGTGGCGCACGCGAAGCGCCGTTCGAACGGCGTGGAGCTGTACGCGGCGATGATCGGGTCGCCGAGCCGCAACCAGCGGGCCCGCGACGCCAAGCGGTTGTTCAACTGGGGCTTCGCCCAGTACGTCCGGCTCGAGCCGCTGCGCGCGGGCCAGGTCGTGCTGCGCATCCCGGTGCGGGATCGGCCCGGGGTCATGGCCCCCGTCACCGTGGACAAGCCGCTCGCCACGACGATCCGTCTCGGCGGCAGGCTGCGCCGGACGATCGTGGCGCCGGCGGAGCTCGTCGGCCCGGGCGCCGCGGGCGACGTCGTGGGCGAGGTGACAATCACCGACGGGGCCGCGCGTCATCGGCACCCGCAAGCTCGTGCTGGCCGAGGCCGTGGACGGTCCGAGCGTCGCCGAACGCATACGCTCCGGGATTGGACGACTCCTGTGATCCTCACCGTGACATTGAACGCGGCCCTCGACCGCACGCTGACCGTGCCAAGCTTCGCGAGCGGGCATCGACATCGCGCGACGGATGCGATCGCGCTCCCGGGCGGCAAGGGCGTCAACGTCGCCCGCGCGCTCAAGTGCCTCGGGGAGCCGGTCATCGCGACGGGCCTCGCCGGCGGGCGGACCGGGACGACGATCATCGAGGAGCTCACCGCGGAGGGGATCCTCAACGACTTCGTCCGGATCCGCGAGGAGTCGCGGGTGTCCACCGCGGTCGTCGATCCGATGAGCGGTGAGCAGACGGAGATCAACGAAGTCGGGCCCCGCATCGGCCAGGACGAGATCGCGGTGCTGTTCGACAAGCTCAGGTACCTGTCGAAGGGGGCGGACCTCGTCGTGCTGGCGGGCTCGCTGCCGCGCGACGTCCCCGAGGACGTCTATGCGACGATGCTCCGCGAGCTGCGCGCCGCCGGCGTCCCGACCGCCCTCGACGCGTTCGGCGGCGCGCTGCGTGCCGGGCTGGGCGGCGAGCCGGGCATCATCAGCCCCAACCGGCGCGAGGCGGAGGAGATCGTCGGGTACGAGTTCCAGGACGACTCCGACCTCGCCGGCGGGGCGGCGGCGCTCGCCGAGATGGGCGCGGGAATCGCGCTCATCCACGACGTGGACGGCTGCGTCGCCAGGTTCGGCGAGGGCAAGGACGGACGGACCTTCCGCGCCCGGATCGACCCGGTCACCGACATCGTCGCGAGCGTCGGCTCGGGCGACGCGCTCCTCGCCGGCTTCGTCGCCGCCTGGCTCGCGAACCCGTCACCCGAGCAGGCGGTCCGGCGGGCAGTCGCGTGCGGCGCGGCGAACACCCTGAGGCTCGGCGCCGGGGTGTTCGACCCCGACGACGTCGACGCGCTCGCCCGTCGCGTCGAGATCGCCGAGATCGCCTGATCCCGAGGGTCCAGGCCTGCGGTGCTCACCGCGATGCCAACGAAGGGCCGAAACGCGTGCCGATGCTCCCGTCCGAGGGTGTCGCCGCGATCTGACGGCTGCACGGCTCCGCCGGGTTCGGATCGTTGCTCGCACTTCGATCGCACGAGGGAGCTTCGTCCTCGCCTGCGCCCATAGTCCCGATATGGGCGCAGGCTGCGTCCGCGTTCGGCGGGCTTTTCGCTCGCCAGATGCGCCCGGACCCCCTCGAACGGGAGCACAATGCGTGAAATGTCCGTTGCGGCGCCGAACGCGGGGCTGGTACGCTCATTCGTCAGACGCGCGTGACGGACCTGTATCTGAAGCAACCACGAAGCCCAGTTCGGCGGCAGCCGGTCTGGGTTTTTTCGTACCCGTTCACGCGCCCGCGCGAACAGACGACACCGAAGGGGTGACGGGGATGGAAATCGAGATCGGGATGGGCAAGCGGGGCCGCCGGGCGTACGGCCTCGACGAGATCGCGATCGTGCCGAGCCGGCGCACCCGCGATCCCGAGGACGTCGACATGGCGTGGCAGCTCGGATCGTTCACCTTCGACTTTCCGCTCCTCGCCTCGGCGATGGACGGCGTCGTCAGCCCGCTCACCGCCGGGATCATCGGGCGGATCGGCGGTCTCGGCGTGCTGAACCTCGAGGGCATCCAGGTGCGCTACGAGGAGCCGGACTCCGAGCTCGAGCGAATCGCCGGCTATCCGCCGGCCGAGGCGACGCGGGGACTCCAGGAGATCTACCGCAAGCCCGTCGATCCCGAGCTCATCCGCCAGCGGATCCGCGACATCAAGGAGCAGGGCGTCGTCGCGGCCGGGTCGTTCACCCCGCAGAAGGTCGCCCAGTACATCGACGTCGCCCTCGACGCCGGCCTCGACATCCTCGTCATCCAGGGCACCGTCGTCTCGGCGGAGCACGTCTCGTCGCGCGACGAGCCGCTCAACCTCAAGCGTTTCATCGCGGAGCTGCCAGTGCCGGTCATCGTCGGTGGGTGCGCGTCCTACTCGACGGCCCTCCACCTGATGCGCACCGGCGCGGTCGGCGTGCTCGTCGGCGTCGGGCCGGGCGCCGCCTGCACCACCCGGCAGGTGATCGGCGTCGGCGTGCCCCAGGCGACGGCGATCGCCGACGCGGCCGGAGCCCGGATGCAGCACCTCCTCGAGACCGGCAGGTACGTCAACGTCATCGCCGACGGCGGAATGAGCTACGGCGGCGACCTCGCCAAGGCGATCGCGTGCGGCGCCGACGCCTGCATGATCGGCTCGCCGCTCGCGAAGGCCCAGGAGGCGCCCGGCCAGGGATACCACTGGGGCATGGCGACGTTCCATCCGGAGCTCCCGCGCGGGGCCCGGGTCGCAACCAAGACGATCGGCACGCTCGAGGAGATCCTGGTCGGCCCCGCCGACGAGAACGACGGCTCGCTCAACCTCATGGGCGGCCTGCGCAACGCGATGGCGACCTGCGGCTACGAGTCGATCCAGAGCTTCCAGAAGGTGGAGGTCATGGTGGCGCCGGCCATCAAGACCGAGGGCAAGAAGCTCCAGACGGCCCAGGCCGTGGGGATGGGGTGAGCGCCTGAGCACCCTCGACCCGGCGCTCGCGAAGGCGGCACCCGGCGGGGTGCTGGTGGTCGACTACGGCGCCCAGTACAGCCAGCTCATCGCCCGCCGAATCCGGGAATGCCGTGTCTTCTCGGCGCTTGTGCCCCACGACGTGGCCCCCGAGGAGGTCGCCGCGCTGGAGCCAGCCGGGCTCGTGCTGTCCGGCGGACCGGCGTCGGTCTACGAGGACGGCGCCCCGGTGGTGCGGGGCGAGCTCCTCGAGCTCGGGATCCCGGTCCTTGGCATCTGCTATGGCATGCAAGGGATGGCTCAGGCCCTCGGGGGGGAGGTCGCGCACACCGGCGGGGGCGAGTTCGGACGCACGCGTCTGCGCGTGACCTCACGGGCGGGCCTGTTCGGCGACCTCCCGGCGGAGCTGTGCTGGATGAGCCACCGGGACGCGGTCGTGCGGCCACCCGAGGGATTCGCGGTGACGGCCCAGACCGAGGGCGCGCCGGTCGCGGCCATGGAGTCGCCCGAGCGGCGTATGTACGGGGTGCAGTTCCACCCGGAGGTGGTCCACACGCCCTTCGGCACCGACCTCCTCAAGGCGTTCCTGTTCGACGTGTGCGATTGCGCCCCCACCTGGACCGCAGCACACGTGATCGACGAGCAGGTGGAGCGCATCCGCGCGCAGGTTGGCGACCAGCGAGCCATCTGCGGTCTCTCCGGCGGCGTGGACAGCGCCGTCGCCGCGCTGCTCGTGCACCGCGCGATCGGCGACCGGCTCACCTGCGTGTTCGTCGATCACGGCTTCATGCGCCACAACGAGGCCGAGCAGGTGGAGCAGGCGTTCGGCCACCACTTCCAGGTCCCACTCGTGCACGTCCGAGCCCAGGACCGGTTCCTCGAGCGGCTCCGTGACATCACCGAGCCCGAGGAGAAGCGCAAGGCGATCGGCGGGGAGTTCATCCGTATCTTCGAAGAGGAGGCCGGCAAGCTCGGTGCGGTGCGGTTCCTCGTGCAGGGCACGCTCTACTCCGACGTGATCGAGTCAGGAGGCCGCGACGGGGCGGCGACGATCAAGAGCCATCACAACGTCGGCGGCCTGCCGGAGGACATTGCGGTCGACCTCGTCGAGCCGCTCCGGCAGCTCTTCAAGGACGAGGTCCGCGCCGTGGGCGAGGAGCTCGGGCTTCCCGAGCGCATGGTCTGGCGCCAGCCCTTCCCGGGGCCGGGACTGGCGATCCGCATCATCGGCGAGGTGACCGAGGAGCGCCTCGACATCCTGCGCAGGGCCGACCACGTCTTGCAGGAGGAGGTCCGCCGGGCCGGCCTCTACCGCGATCTGTGGCAGAGCTTCGCGGTCCTGCCGGCCATCCGCAGCGTGGGAGTGCAGGGCGACAGCCGCACCTACGCCTACCCGATCGTGATCAGGGCGGTCACCAGCGACGATGCGATGACCGCCGACTGGGCGCGGCTTCCCTACGAGCTCGTCGAGCAGATCTCGAACCGCATCATCGCGGAGGTACCCGGAGTGAACCGCGTCGTCCTCGACGTCACCTCGAAACCGCCCGGCACCATCGAGTGGGAATAGCGGAAACGCCTCCCGCTCGGCGGCGCTACCGGGCGGCCTGACGGGGCGCGTCGGCCTGGGCCCGGGGGTGGAGGCGCACGTCCACCATCGCGCCGTCCTCCTTCAGCATGACGAGCGTCCCGTCGCGCCGGTCTTCGATGAACGTCACCAGCTCCGCGAGCGCGTCCGACCCGAGGCTGTTCGCGAGCCGCACCGCGAGGGCCATCCGGTCGACGACCGGCAGGGCGACGACCTCGACCCGTGGCTGTGGCGCCACCCGCAACGGCCGGCTCGGTGCCGGGACCTTACGGCTCTGAAGGTGATGCCAGCAATACGGGCTCCCGCGAAATGGGCTCTGCTGACACCGCTTTCCGTGGCTTGCCACCGCCACGCAACGACGCACCGGACTTGCTGACACGTCCATCACCGCCTTCAGGACGCCGGCCGTTCGCCAGGTTCGACTTTCAGGGCCGGGACAATGTTCCCCGTTATATCCTTCCGCGCGGACAGACGGGCCTCGAACGGTTGCGAGACCAGGCGCTATTTCCTAGCATTCGCCGGCTGCAGTGCGGCGCACCCGCGCCGCTTTTCGCTGTTTGGACGATTTTCGCTGAAGGGCATGAATTGAGCACACAGAGCGCGAAGGCCGGAACCGTCGATCGGCAGTGGTGGATCGTCGACGCGGACGGGCAGAATCTCGGCCGCCTGGCCTCGGTCATCGCCGAGACGCTGTCGGGCAAGCGGTCCCCCTGGTACACGCGCCACGCGGACACCGGCGACTTCGTCGTCGTGGTCAATGCCGAGAAGGTCGCGGTTACCGGCAACAAGCTGAGCGACAAGCGCTACTACCGCCACTCGGGCTACCCCGGCGGCCTCAGGAGCCGCACGCTGGCCGAACAGCTCGCGCGGGGTCCCGAGGAGGTGCTTCGCAAGGCGGTGCGGGGCATGCTCCCCAAGAACCGCCTCGGACGGCAGCAACTCGGCAAGCTCAAGATCTACGCTGGCGGAGAGCACCCGCACGCAGCGCAGAAGCCGGAGCCCCTCCGGCTCACACGAAAGGCTGACGTATGACCGACGAGACGATCGAGACGCCCGTGGTGGAGGCTCCTCGGGAGGCACCCGCCGCCGAGGCGGCGCTCAAGCCCGGTGCCGAGCGTCCGCAGGCCACCGGCAAGCGAAAGAACTCGATCGCACGGGTCATCGTCAATCGCGGCGGCGACGGGTCGATCACCTGCAATGGCCGCCCGATCGACGAGTACTTCCCGCGCGCCGCGCTGGTTCGCACCGCGCGCTCGCCGCTCACGGTCACCGGGCTCGACGGCCAGGTCTCGGTCATCGCCCGCCTGAACGGTGGCGGCGTGACCGGCCAGGCCGGCGCGCTGCGCCACGGCATCGCCCGGGCGCTCGTCGAGCTCGACGAGAACCTCCGCCCGGAACTCAAGCGCGAGGGCATGCTGGCCCGCGACTCCCGTATCAAGGAGCGCAAGAAGGCCGGTCTCCGCGGCGCCCGCAAGCGCCCGCAGTTCTCCAAGCGCTAGGAGCACTCGTGGCGGTCACGTCAAGGGGGACCATCCGAACGCTGTTCGGCACCGACGGCGTGCGAGGCGTCGCGAACCGCGACCTCACCCCGGAGCTCGCCCTCGCGCTCGGCCGGGGACTCGGAATCCGCCTCGGCGCCGGCGCGACCGTGCTCGTCGGTCGGGACACCCGTCGCAGCGGCCCGATGCTCGAAGCGGCGCTGGCCGCCGGACTCGCGAGCGCGGGCGTGGACGTCGAGCTCGGCGGCGTGCTGCCGACGCCGGCCGTCGCAGAGCTCGTCAGCCGCGGCGAGGCGGTCGCCGGCGCGGTGATCAGCGCATCGCACAACCCCTTCCCCGACAACGGCATCAAGCTCTTCGGGCCGGACGGCTTCAAGTTTCCCGACGCGGAGGAGGCGGCGGTCGAACAGGCGATGGACGCCCCGGGACCCCGGCCGGAGGCCGAGGGCCTCGGGGAGATCGTGTCGTGGCCCGAGGGACGCGATCGCTATGTCGCCGGGCTGCTCGAACGGTTCCCCATCGATCTCGCCGGTTTGCGGCTCGTGATCGACTGCGCGCACGGTGCCACCGTCGTCAGCGCACCCGACGTGCTCCACCGGCTCGGCGCCGAACTCGTCGCGGTCATCGGCGATACCCCCGACGGCGTCAACATCAACGTGGAATGCGGCTCGACCCATCTCGACGCGCTCGCCGCCGCAGTCGTGCGGCACGGCGCGCATCTCGGGCTCGCCTTCGACGGCGACGGCGATCGCGTGCTGGCCGTCGACCACGCCGGAGCGATCGTCGACGGCGATCAGATCCTCGCCATCCTCGCGCTGCGGCTCGCGCGCCGTGGCGAGCTCGACGGTGGAGCGGTCGTCACCACGACCATGACCAACCTCGGCTTCCGGACGGCGATGCGCAGCAACGGCATCGAGGTGCGCTGGACCGACGTCGGCGACCGGTACGTGCTCGAGGAGATGCGCGCTGGCGGGTTCGTGATCGGCGGCGAGCAGAGCGGCCACCTCATCAACCTGCGGTCCGGGCCCACCGGGGACGGCCTCGCGGCGGGCCTCCAGCTGCTCCACGCCGTCGTCGAGTCGGGCCGTCCGCTCGCCGAGCTCGCGTCGGTGGTCGTGCGCATGCCGCAGAAGCTCGTGAGCTTCCCGGTTGCGCAGAAGGAGCGCCTCCCGGCGGCGCAGGAGATCTGGGCGGCTGTCGCCGATTGCGAGCAGGAGCTCGGTGAGGACGGCCGGGTGGTCGTGCGGGCCTCGGGCACGGAGCCCCTCGTGCGAGTCATGGTCGAGGCCCCGACGGACGAAGCCTGCTCCCGGTGGTGCGCTACGATCGCCGAGGTCGCGGAGCGTGTTCTTGGGGGGAATGCCCGCGAGTAGCGCGAAGGGTTGACTTCCCGGCGCGTTCTGCCGATTTCGAGTTGGTCATCCCCAAGGGAGCATCACCCATGTGCGGCATCATCGGTTACGTCGGTCCGAGGGAGTGCAAGGACCTCATCCTGGACGGACTCGAGCGCCTGGAGTACCGCGGCTACGATTCCGCCGGCATCGCCCTGCTGGAGAACGCGGGTGAGAGCTTCGCGGCCGTCCGCGCCGTCGGGAACCTCGCGAAGCTGCGTGACGCCGCCGGGAACAACCACTCTGCGGCGACGACGGGCCTCGGCCACACCCGGTGGGCGACGCACGGCAAGGTCACCGAGGCGAACGCGCACCCGCACTTCGACCAGAGCGGCAAGGTCGCGGTCGTGATGAACGGGATCATCGAGAACTACGTCGACCTGCGGTCGGAGCTCGCCGGGCGGGGCGTGGCGTTCACCAGCGAGACCGACACCGAGGTCATCCCGCACCTCATCGGCCAAGCTTACGACGGCGACATCGCCGAGGCCGTGCGCGAGGTCGTCGCGCGGCTCGAGGGCCACTACGCGTTCGTCGCGATGCACGCGGACGAGCCGGGCCGGCTGGTCGGCGCCCGCAAGGAGTGCCCGCTGGTCGTAGGCGTCGGCGACGGCGAGCGGTTCTTCGCGTCGGCGATCCCGGCATTCCTGCGTGAGACCCGTGACATCCAGATCATCGAGTCGGGCGAGATCGTGATCCTCGAGCCGCACTCAACCACGGTCTGGAACGGCGACGCCGCCCCCCTCGAGCGCGAGGTCACCCGTGTCGAGATGGACGAGGACGCCGCGGAGAAGGGCGGCCACGAGACCTTCATGCTGAAGGAGATCCACGAGCAGCCGGCGGCTCTCTGGGACACGATCGGCGACCGGCTGAACCCCGATGGCAGCGTCGAGCTCGCCGACCTGGGCCTCGACGACGCCGAGCTCGCCCGCGTCGAGCGCATCCACATCGTGGCGTGTGGAACCTCCTTCCACGCCGGCCTCGTCGGCCGGTACCTGATCGAAGACTGGTCTCGTGTGCCGGTGCACATCGAGGTCGCGAGTGAGTATCGCTACCGCACATGCCTCGCCGGTCCCGGCGACCTGGTCATCGGCATCACCCAGAGCGGCGAGACGGCCGACACGCTGGCCGCGATGCGCGTCGCGCGGGAGCGTGGCGCGCACGTCGTCGCCCTCACCAACATCATGGGCTCCCAGGCCACACGTGACTCCGACGGCGTGATCTTCACGAGGGCGGGCCTCGAGATCGGTGTCGCCGCGACCAAGACGCACACCGCGCAGATCATGGCGCTCGCGCTGCTCGCACTGAAGCTCGGCCGGCTCAAGTGGGCGCTCACCTCGGCCGGCACGGTGGACATCGCCGCGGACCTCCGCCGGCTTCCCGACCTCGTCAAGGGCTACCTCGAGTCCACGGCGCCGGCGCAGGTGTACGAGGTGGCCGGTCGCTACTACGACAAGCCCTTCTTCCTCTACCTCGGGCGCCACGTGGGCGTTCCGGTCTGCTTCGAGGGCGCGCTCAAGCTCAAGGAGATCAGCTACATCCCGACGGAGGCGTACCCCGCCGGCGAGATGAAGCACGGGCCGATCGCCCTGCTCGAAGAAGGCTCCCCGGTCGTCGTCGTCGCGACCGACGGCCACGTGTTCGACAAGGTCGTGTCGAATATCCAGGAGGTCAAGGCACGCGGAGCCCGCGTCGTCGCGGTCGCGACCGAGGGCAACCGGGTGATCGAGGAACACGCCGACGACATCCTGTGGTGCCCCAAGACGCCGCCGCTGCTCAGCCCGGTCACGGCGAACATCCCGCTTCAGCTCTTCGCCTACGCCATCGCCCGGGCGAGGGGGTTGAACGTGGACCAGCCACGGAACCTCGCCAAGACCGTCACCGTCGAGTAGCGGTACCCGACTGCGGCATGGAGGTCCCCGGTAGGGTCCGGGCATGGACCACGTCAAGATCTACCACAACCCGTACTGCGGCTCGTCGGTCAACGCCGTCAAGATCGCCGACGAGCTGGGCGTCCCCGCGAAGATCGTCATCTACCAGAAGACGCCCCCGGACCGGGACGAGCTGACATGGCTGGTCGCGCACCTCGAGGATCCACCGGCTGATCTGGTGCGCAAGGACAGCCTCTTCAAGAAGCTCGGCCTCGACGAGGCCGACTACCGGACGCCCGAGGCCGTGGTCGACATCATCGCCAAGCACAAGATGCTGATGCAGCGGCCCGTCGTGGTCCGCGGCGAGCGGGCCATCATCGGCCGCCCCAAGGACCGGGTGCGCGACCTGCTGTCCTGACGGGCCGTGGGCGCCGTCAGGCGAAGCTCGGCCTCGGGCCGCGGGCGATCCCGAGCGCCGCGAATCCCGCGACGAGGGCGAGCGCGCCCGCACCCGGAAACGCGATGAGGTAGTCGCCGAACGCCTCCCGAAACGCGCCGGCCAGCCAGGCGGCCATCGGCCCCGCCCGGCATGTGGGCGCAGAAGACCCAGCCGAACAGGACCGTCGCGCGCTCGCGCCCGAACGCCTCGTGGGTGAGCGCGATCGTCGGCGGCACCGTGGCGACCCCGTTGATGAACGTCAGGACGATCGGGATGATCGCGGCGGCCGCGATCGCCGCGACCCCTGCGGCCCACCCGTGCGTGTCCGTGATCCAGGCGAGCAGCGGAAGGAAGATCAGGTTGCCGGTGGCGAAGCTCGCGGTCAGCAGGCCCGTGACGAGACCGCGGCGTGCATCGAACCATCGGGTCGCGACGATGGCCGTCAGCGGGATCGAGATGGCGCCGGTCGCGGTGCCGATGACGAGCCCCCAGATCACGTCGAGCTGCCAGAGCGACGTCATCAGGACGGTGAGGGCCGCCCCACCGCCGACGGCCGCCAGTCCTCTGCTCGGACGCCGCGCCGGTCGTGCCGGTAGCGTTCGGCGCGGTGAGCACGAGGACGCAGCGACCGCGTGCCGTGCCGGGCATCCCGCCTCACGGACTCGTCACCGAGTACGTCGTGGTGGAGATCCGGGCGGATCCGAAGCGCCCGGGAGGGCGGCTGGTGCTGCAGGACGGGGTCGAGTCCAGCTATGTCGACATCCTGGAACCGACCCACATCGAGTTCGAGTACCTGCGCCACCTCGCCCGGGTCGTCGACACGGTGCACCCCAAGCGCCATCCGCTGGCGATGGCGCAGGTCGGGGGCGGACCGTGCGCGCTGGCGCGCTACTTCGACGCGACACGGCGCGACCTCCGCGCCATCGTGATCGAGCGTGACCCCGAGGTCGTCGCCATAGCGAGGGAGTGGCTCGCGCTCGAGACCTCGTCCAGGCTGGAGGTACGGGTGGTGGACGGGCGGGAGGAGCTTGCCCGCGTCGCACCGGGTTCGCTCGACCTTGTGGTGGTCGACGCGTTCGACGGGGTGATCGTGCCGTACCACCTCGTGACCCTGGGGTTCGTCGACCTGGCCCGTGCGGCGCTCCGGCCGGGTGGGCTCCACATCGTGAACCTGATCGACATCCCGCCGCTGGGGTATGCGGCCGGCATCGTGGCGACCCTCCGCAGGCGCTACGCAAACGTGGCGCTGCTCTCCGACCCCGCCACGCTCGAGGAGGACGCGTCGGGGAACCTCGTCGCCGTCGCATCGGATCGTGAGCTTCCGGTGGAGCAACTCGCCCGCCTCGCGCGGCTCGATCCCGATCCGTGGGACGTCGTCTGGGGACGCCGCCTCGACCGGCTCGTCGCCGGTGCGTCCGCGCTTGCCGACGATGCTGCACCTGACCATGCCCTGGCCAGGCTCGGTCGCCTGTGGGGGCGGTCCGGCGACGCGCGCGCAGGGGCGAGACGGTGATCGTCGGCGTCGGGGTCGACGTGATGGAGATCGACCGGTTCGCCGACGCCCTCGCGCGCCGCCCCCGGCTTGCCGAGCGGTGCTTCACCGAGGCCGAGACCGCGTACTGCGCCGCCAAGCCGTTTCCACCGCAGCACTTCGCCGCCCGGTTCGCGGCGAAGGAAGCCGTCGGAAAGGCACTCGGGCGGGGGATGACGCGGTGGCGCGAGGTGGAGGTCGTTCGGGGTCGTGGCGCGCCGAGCGTCGCCCTGCACGGCCACTACGCGCACTGGGCCGCCCGTTTGGGGGTCACCCGCATCCACCTGTCGCTCACCCACAGCAAGGGAGTCGCGGTCGCTGTCGCCGTCGCCGAGCGCGACCCGGCAACGACTCGGATCGGCAGCCTCGCGCACGGTCACTGACACGTCCCCGGTCGGCGCTGGGGCAGCCCGGGTTGTTTGACACGACGCAAAACGATGTGGGAGATTCGCCAATCGCTGGGGGCCATCTCAGGATCCTCTCCCGGGGGAAGGGCGGAGAACGATGCTTCGACGAGCGATCGTGGGTGCCGGGCTCGTAGCGCTCGTCGCCGCGACGCCGGCGCTCTGCGTCGTGAAGATCGGCACCGCAGATCCCAACGTGCTCGTGGGCGGGCCGTTCGCAGACGTGCTGGCCGGCCACGGAGGCAACGACACGTTGCGCGGCAAGGGCGGCCGCGACACGCTGAACGGCGGTCCGGGCGCCGACACGCTGAACGGCGGGCTCGGGAACGACGTCCTCACCGGCGGGCCGGGCAACGACGTGCTCGACGGTGGGGGTGGAGACGACAACCTCAGAGGCAACGCCGGACAGGACACGATCAAGGCGCGTGACGGCATGCACGACGTGATCTCGTGCGGCGGCGGCGGCGACACTGTGATCGCGGACCTGCTGGACACCGTCGCGCCCGACTGCGAGACGGTTCGCCGCCCACCGCCGGTGGTTCCGACGGTGGAGTTCCTGGGCTTCTACTCCGCGTCGCCGTTCTCGCCGCCGTTTCCGACCGCTCCGCCGACCGGTTCGACACCGAGCGGCGGGAAGATCGACAGCTGCCTGCTGAGCGACGAGTCCCTCAGCTTCTACTGGCGTCACTCTCCCGTCCCGACACCGGTGCCGGCGACCGTGCATCGCACGTACCCGGACGAGCGCTCCGAGGGGACCTTCATCATCGAACCGGGGGACAACGGCAAGGTCATCAGGACCCGCAGGTCGATGACGGGCGGACTGCCCAACGGGGCCTACTCGTGGACCTTCGAAACCTCCTCCGGCAAGCAGTTCCTCAACGTCACGGTGACCAGAGCGTGCACGTGAGCTGAGCTCGTCGGCGCCCGGCACCTCCACGGGGCACCCGAGCTGCCGGGTCCGGAAGACTAGGATCCGAGCGATGCCCGCCGCGAGATCCACCACGCCGCCGCCGGTCCCCGGCTGCACGCCGCTCTACGATGCGGCCGCGCTCCGCCTCGCGGACCGGCGCGCGACCGAGCGGCATCGCCTGCCGTCGATCGTGCTGATGGAGCGCGCGAGCCTTGCGGCCGCCGGCGCGGTGCTGACGCGTTTTCCCGATGCCGGCGCGGCGCTCGTCGTTTGCGGGGCGGGGAACAACGGCGGCGACGGATACGCCGTCGCGCGGCATCTCGCCGACGCCGGCTGGGATGTCGAGCTCGCCGCGCCGCGCGGTCAGCCGCCGAAGACGCCGGACGCGATGACGATGGCGGCGGTGGCTCGCAGCCTCGGCCTCCGGGCCCGAACGTTCACGCCGGCGCTCCTCGAGCGCGAGCGGGTCGTCGTCGACGGGGTGCTCGGGCTCGGGGTGCGAGGCGCCCCGCATGGCCCGGTGGGTGCGGCGGTCGAGGCCCTCGAACGCTGCGACAGGCCGGTCGTCGCGCTCGACGTGCCGTCCGGCGTCGACGCCGACAGCGGGATGGTCTCCGGTGCCGCAGTGCGCGCCGCGCTCACCGTGACGTTCCACGGCGACAAGCCAGGCCTGCGCATCGAGCCGGGCCGCGCGCGCGCCGGCGAGGTGGTCGTCGCGGACATCGGCATACCGGGTCCCGGGACCTCCACGCCGTCCGCGTGGCTCGCCGGTCACGGCGCCGGCCGCGTCCCGGCGAAGCGTGGCGACGGCGACAAGTACGCTGCCGGCGCCGTCCTCGTCGTCGCCGGCTCCCCGGGGCTCACGGGCGCGGGGATGCTCTGCGCGACGGCGACGCTCCGCGCGGGCGCCGGATTGACGGTGGCGGCGGTGCCGGCATCGCTCCAGCCGCTGTACGCGTCGCGTCTCGTCGAGATCATGAGCGCGCCGATTCCCGACACCGAGGGCCATTTCACCGACGCGTCGGTCGACGCCGTCGTCGCCGAGGCCCGCAGGGTCAGCGCGATCGCCCTCGGCCCTGGGCTCGGACGCAGCGAGGCGACAACCGCCTTCGTGCTGGCCGTACTCGAGGCGATCGACCTGCCGACGGTTGTCGACGCCGATGGGCTATGGCACCTGTCGGGCCGGCCGTCGTGGCTCGCGGGTCGGGGTGCTCCCACGGTCATCACACCCCATTCGGGAGAGGCCGCACGGCTGCTCGGCGTCGCCCGTGGTCAGGTGGATGCCGGACGTCTCCACGCCGCCCGGCGGCTCGCGGACGCATCGCGTGCGGTGACCGTCCTCAAGGGCCCCGGGACGATCGTCGCGGATCACGACGGGACGGTCGTGGTGGACGGCGTCGGGACCTCCGCGCTCGCGAGCGCCGGCACCGGCGACGTCCTCACGGGCGTGATCGCGGCGCTCCTCGCGAAGGGCATGGGCGGTGTGCAGGCCGCCGTCACCGGGGTCGCCGCGCATGCCCGGGCGGGAGTGCTGGCGGACCGCGGTGACGGGACGATCGCGGGCGACGTCATCGAACGGCTCCCGGAGGCGATCCGCTGACGTTCACGGCCGAGCGGAGCGCCGCGCGCATCGACCTCGGGGCGATCCGCCACAACGTCGAGGTCCTCGCCCGTGCCGCGGGCCGCGCCGAGGTCGTCGCGGTGGTCAAGGCGAACGCGTACGGCCACGGCGCCGCACCGGTCGCGCGGGCCGCCCTCGAGGGGGGCGCCTCCCGGCTCGGGCTGGCAACCGTGGCCGAGGTCGAGGAGCTGCGGGCCGCAGGCGTCGACGCTCCGCTGGTCCTCTGGGGCCCGCTGATCGGCGACGAGTGGCGCCGCGCCGCGGCGACGGGCTGCGAGATCGCGGTCTGGACTCCCGAGGGCGCCGCCGCGGCGGCCGAAGCGGGGATCGGGCGGATCCATCTCAAGCTCGACAGCGGGATGGGGCGTCTCGGCGCCCGCCCGGACGCCGTCGCTGCGCTTGCGGACGCCGCTGCCGATTCCCGGCTCGACGTCGTGGGGCTCATGACCCACTTCGCGACCGCCGACGAGACCTCGGGGGAGAACGCCGGGTTCATGGTCGAGCAGCTCGTACGGTTTCGGGCGATGACCGGTCCGCTCCGGGACCGCTTCCCGCAGGCCATCCTCCACGCGGCGAACTCCGCGGCGACGTTCCGCTCGGCCGAGACGCACTTCGACCTGGTGCGCTGCGGCATCGCCGTATACGGGTGCGACCCGTTCGGGGTCGACGCCGCCGTCCACGGCCTGCGACCGGCAATGACCCTCGTCTCGTACCTTTCGGCGGTCAAGCCGATCCTCGGGAGGGAGAGCGTCGGCTACGGGCGCCGCTGGCGGGCCGCCCGCGGAAGCTGGATCGGCGTGGTGCCCGTCGGGTATGCGGACGGGTACCCGCGTGCCTACGCGAACGCGGCCACGGTGTTGGTCGGCGGGCGGCGCGTCCCGGTCGTCGGGATGGTGTCGATGGACCAGATCACCGTCGACCTCGGCCCGGAGGCCGCCGACCGCGTCGGCGACGAGGTCGTGCTCCTCGGCCGCCAGGGCGGCGAGCGCCTGACCGCCGAAGAGCTGGCCGCATGGCGCGGGACGATCAACTACGAGGTGGTCTGCGCCGTCGGCCCGCGGGTCCCTCGCCGGCACGGCTGATGCTCCAGGCGCTCCTCGCTCCCCTCGCCCCGCTCGCGCCCACCGCGTCCGCCGGTTGGGTCGTCGGCGGTGGGCTGCGCGACGCGTTGCTGGAGCGGCCGGTCGCGGACGTCGACCTCGCGCTCGACGGCGACGCCCGCGAGGCCGCACGGCTACTGGCGAAGGCGCACCACGCCGCGCGCTTCCCGCTGTCCGATGCGTTCGGCGCCTGGCGTGTGCACGGCGGGGACCTGCCGTACACCGTCGACATCACACCGCTCCAAGGTGGGAGCCTCGACGCCGACCTCGCCAAGCGCGACCTGACCGTCAACGCGCTGGCGCTCCCGCTCGATGGGGGTGAGCTCGTCGACCGCCACGGCGGCGTCGCAGACCTTCACTCCCGTGTGCTGCGCATGGTCGGGCCGACGGTCCTGCGCGACGATCCCGTGCGGCTCGTGCGCGTCGCGCGCCTCGCGTGCCAGCTCGGGTTCGCGGTCGATCCCGCCACGCGGCTGCGCGCGAGGATGGACGCCGGCGAGGTGCTGCGCAGCGCGCCCGAGCGCGTCGCCGAGGAGCTCCGCCGCATCGCCCGCCTCGCGGATGCGTGGCGGGGGCTCGAGACGCTGGACGACCTCGGCGTGCTCGGCGTGCTGATCCCCGAGCTCGAGGAGGGGCGGGGGCTGGAGCAGACGCCCTACCACCACAGGGATGTCCTCGGGCATACGCTCGAGGTGGTCCGGAGCGTCTGCGAGATCCGCGCCGACGCCTCCGACACCTTCCGGTCGTCGGGACCCCGGATCGTGGCGGCGCTCGACGTGCCGCTGGCGGACGGGTTGACGCGGGGTGAGGCGCTGGTGTTCGCCGCCCTGTTCCACGACATGGCGAAGCCTGCGACGTACGCGGTCACTCCGGAGGGCCGGGCGACGTTCTTCCACCACGACCGCCGTGGCGCGGAGATGGCCGCCGAGTGGTGCATCCGGTACCGCACGTCGACACGCTTCCGGGAGGTCGTGACGCTGTGCGTACGCCGGCATCTCGCGCTCGGATTCTGCGTGCACCGCCAACCGCTCTCGCTCCGGCAGATCGACCGGTACCTGCGGTCGACCGCGCCGGCCGAGGTGGAGCTCATGGTGCTGTCCGTCGCGGACAGGCTCGCCACGAACGGACCGCGCACGACCCCCCCGCAGATCGAGCGGCACCTGGCCGTCGCGCGCGAGATTGCGAAGTGGCACTTCACGCTCCTCGACCGCGGGCCGATCCGTCCGCTGCTCAACGGCGCGCAGCTGGCCGATCTCGTCGGCCGGGCACCGGGACGGTGGACCGCCGATCTCGTGGAGGCGCTCCGTGAGGAGCAGGTCGTCGGGCTCGTGCGGACCGTTCCCCAGGCCGAGCGCTTCGCCCGCGAATGGGCGGACCGGCATCCGCCGGGGTAGGCTCGACGGCGTGGAGCTCCCATGGTCCGGCTGACGCGCATCTACACCCGCCTTGGGGACGGGGGTGACACCCACCTCGGCGATATGAGCCGGGCGCGGAAGACGAGTGCCCGTGTGATGGCGTACGGGGACGTCGACGAGCTCAACAGCGTCATCGGTCTCGCGCGCCAGACGAGGCTGCCGGACGGGTATGACGCGTGGATCGCTGCGATCCAGAACGATCTGTTCGACCTGGGCGCCGATCTATGTCTCCCGGAGGGAGTGCGAGCAAGCAGCTTCGAATCACGAGCAGCAGGTCACCCGCCTCGAGGGTCTGTGCGACGACGTCAACCGCACGCTCGAGCCGCTCACCAGCTTCGTTCTGCCCGGCGGCTCAGCCGGGGCCGCCGCGCTGCACCACGCCCGGACGGTCTGTCGGCGTGCAGAGCGTACGGCGGTGGCCTGGCTGATATCGAGTCGGTCAAAGCCAATGTGCTTGCGTATCTCAACCGCTTGTCCGACCTATGCTTCATCCTCGCCCGCGGTGCGAACTCCGACGACGGACAAGACGTGCTGTGGCGACCAGGCGGCGCCCCTGATTGACGGGGTCAGCCGCCGGGGGTTGGTCGCTCTCCGGGTCGTCCCGATCGCGCCTCGGAAACCCCACCCGGCGCATGGGGTGGATCGCCAAGCAAGCATCATGGTGGCGCCGCGCGTCCGGCGCACTACGAGATAGCGCCTGGAGGCGAGACCGGAGGCGAGACCGGAGGGACTGGCTGCCCGGCGACGACCAGCATCGGTTGGTAACCGGAACGGCAAAAAGCTAACATCAAGCTCTAAGAGACGCCAAGGAAGGTCCCCACTGGGCATGAAGCGCCATCTCTGCATCCTCATGACGACCGCTGCATGTCTGTTGCCGGCGGTTCCAGCTTCCGCGGCGAACCTCGTCGCTCAATGGCGGCTCGACGAAGGCCAAGGGCAGCTTGTGCTCGACGCGACCAAACACGGTATCAACGGCGTGCTCGGCACATCTTCGACACCGGATGTGCGCGACCCCGCATGGACCACTGGGCTCTTCGGCGGGGCGCTGCGCTTTGGTGCAGGCGACCAGGTTTCACTCCCTGACGATGCTCGTCTCGAACCCCCGACTGTCTCCGTCTTGGCCTGGGTACGGCGTGAGGGAAGCCCGGGCCAGTGGCGCTACATCGTGTCGAAGGGAGGAGCGGATTGCTTCGCGAGCTCCTACGGCCTCTACACCGGGCACGGGGGGACTGGCCTTCTACATTCTCGGCCCGTTCGGTTCGTACGTGCGCTCTCCAGAGGCCGGAATCGAGGTGTGGGACGGGCGGTGGCATCACGTCGCGGGAACCTACGACGGCGTTCATGTCCGCGCCTACGTCGACGGTCGCGAGATCGGGGCGGGCGCACCGACGAGCGCAGCGATTCGTTACGGGCTCGCGAGCCGGGGCGGCTTCATTGGCGCGTACAGGGGTTCGTGCGAACTCGACTTCGCCGACGGCGACATCGACGAGGTCGAGATCTGGGATGGTGCGCTGAGCGCTGCGCAGATCGCGCAGAGCGCGGCACGTCGTCCCACGGAGACGCCGCCTCCGACCGTCGTCCCGCCCCCGCCGGCGTGGACGCCCACCGTGCCGCCCGTTGCTGCGCGGGGCTGCCCCTCGATTGTTGTCAGCCGTTCAACGCTGCGAGTTCGGCGCCGTACGCTGCTCACAATCGTGCCGCGCGGGTTGGCGGGTCGCACCACGATCAAAGTGTCGGGAGCAGGGATCAATCGGCTGGTCCGTGTGCGTGAAAGCAAGCCCACCCGGATCTGGGTCCGGCCACGGAGCCGGGGGGTGATTCGTGTTCAAGCCGTCGACGCCCCCGGTCTCGTCCTTCGCTACGGCCCGCCGCGCGCCGCGCGCGGCAAGCTCGTCAAGGTATCCGTACGGGCCACGCGCTTGGGGCGGCTCGCGAGCGTACGGGTCAAGATCTCGGCCCCAGGCGTCAGCCGCGTCGTCCGGGTCCACCGCAACCAGATCGCTCGCGTCGAGATCCGGACACGGCGCACCGGAGCTGTCCGCGTCACACCGGTACAGGATTGCCGGTTCTTGCTGGTTCGCGTTCGGTAAGTCCGGTGCGCCGTGTCAACGCACTCGGCGCAGCACCAGCATCGAATGCGGGTCGAGGGCCACCTCGGTCCGGGCCGGGAACGTCCTCCCGTTGTGCGCCTCCGGCTCGCTCGTCGAGATGACGAGCTCCCAGCGCAGACCGAGCCGGCGTGCGGGCAGCCGTACCAGGGCCCGCTCGCGGTCGGCGTTCACGATGACCAGGAACGAGTCGCCGACGATTCGCTCCCCGTCGGCGGTCGGCGTCGGGATCTCCTCGCCGTTCAGGAAGATCGCCAGGGTATGCAGGTCAGGGTCCCTCCAGTTCCGCTGGGCGACGGGGCGCCCGTCCGGCCGGAACCACGCGACGTCCGGAAGGCCGGAGCCCATCGTCTCACGCCCGGTGAGGAACGCCCGCCGGTGGAATACGGGGTTCTCGGTCCGCAGGGCGATGAGCCGCTGGGTGAATCCCAGCAGCTCCTGCCGCGCCGGGTCGAGATCCCAGTCGTACCAGCTGATCTCGCTGTCCTGGCAGTAGGCGTTGTTGTTGCCGCCCTGGGTGCGGCCGATCTCGTCGCCGCCGGACAGCATCGGCACCCCCTGGGACAGGAGCAACGTCGACAGGAGGTTGCGCTGCTGGCGGGCGCGGAGCGCGATCACGGTCTCGTCGTCCGTGGGGCCCTCCATCCCGCAATTCCAACTGCGGTTGTCGTCGGTCCCGTCGCGGTTGTCCTCGCCGTTCGCCTCGTTGTGCTTGTGCTCGTAGGCGACGAGGTCTGCGAGGGTGAACCCGTCGTGGGCGGTGATGAAGTTGACGGAGGCGAACGGATGGCGCCCGTCCTCCTGGTACAGGTCGCTGGAGCCGGCGAACCGTGACGCGAAATCGGCGAGGCCGCCGCCCGCTCCACGCCAGAAGTCGCGCATCGTGTCGCGGTACTTGCCGTTCCACTCGGCCCAGAGCACAGGGAAGTTGCCGACCTGATAGCCGCCTTCTCCGAGATCCCACGGCTCGGCGATGAGCTTGACCTGCGACAGCACCGGGTCCTGATGGATCGTGTCGAAGAAGGCCGACAGGCGGTCGACGTCCCACAGCTCTCGGGCGAGGGCCGCTGCGAGGTCGAAGCGGAACCCGTCGACGTGCATCTCGAGCACCCAGTACCGCAGCGAGTCCATGATCAGGCGCAGGACGCTCGGGTGAACCGGGTTCAGGCTGTTGCCGGTCCCGGTGAAGTCCACGTACCGGCTGGGGTCGTCGGGATGGAGGCGGTAGTAGGAGCGGTTGTCGATGCCCTTGAAGGCCAGCATCGGTCCGTCGACCCCGCCTTCGGCGGTGTGGTTATAGACGACGTCGAGGATCACCTCGATACCCGCCGCGTGCAGGGCCCGGACCATCTCACGGAACTCGCGGACCTGGTCCCCGCCCGGCCCCGTCGCCGCGTAGCGCGGATCGGGGGCGAAGAACCCGATGGAGCTGTAGCCCCAGTAGTTCACTGCCCCCCGGCCGCGCAGCGCCGGCTCGTCCGCGATGTGGTGGACGGGGAGAAGCTCGACGGCCGTGACACCGAGGCGGGTGAAGTGGCCGATCGCCGCCGGGTGGGCGAGCCCGGCGTAGGTCCCGCGAAGCTCCGGTGGGACGCCGGGGTGTCGCAGCGTGGCGCCGCGCACGTGGGTCTCGGCGATGACGGTCTCGTGCCACGGCACGCCAGGCAGGCGGTCGTCGCCCCAGTCGAACGCCGGGTCGATCACGACGCTCGACGGCATGGCGCCGGCGGAGTCGGCGCCGTCGGCGTCGCCGTCGCCTCCCCGGGGGCGAACCCGCGGGTCGGTGGTGTCCGGCGTCCCGTCGATCGCCTTCGCGTAGGGGTCGAGCAGGAGCTTGGCCGGGTTGAACAAATGCCCCTCGTGCGGCGCCCACGGGCCGTGCACCCGGTAGCCGTAGCGCTGACCGGGCCCGACTCCCTGGACGTACCCGTGCCACACGTAGGCGGTGCGCTCGGTCAGGGCGATCCGCTCCTCGCTGCCGTCCGCGGAGCGCAGGCAGAGCTCCACCCGCTCCGCGTGCTCGGAGAAGAGCGCGAAATTGGTACCGGCGCCGTCCCACGTCGCCCCGAGCGGGAACGGCCGTCCCGGCCAGCTCTTGGTCACGCGCGCTCCGGGGCCAGCCACGTCACCGACAGCGGCGGAAGCGTCAGCACCGCGTGGTGGGAGAAACCATGTCGGGGCTCGTCCCCGGCCGTCACGGCGCCGAAGTTCCCGTGCCCGGAGCCGCCGTACGCGAGCGCATCGGTGTTCAGCACCTCCCGCCACCGGCCGCCGTGGGGAAGTCCGATGCGGTAGCCCTCGCGCGGGACCGGCGACAGGTTCGCGACGCACACGAGCGCCCGGCGGCGCGCCTCGCCGAAGCGGCAGAACGCGAGCACGTTCGCCGCCGCGTCGTTCGCCTCGATCCACGCGAAGCCGGCCGGGTCCGCGTCGACCTCCCAGAGGGCGGGCTCGTCACGGTACGCGCGGTTGAGGTCGCGGACGAGCTGCGCCACCCCCGCGTGGGCGGGCACGTCACGGAGATGCCACTCGACGCTGCCGTCGTGATTCCACTCGTGCTCCTGCGCGAGCTCGGCCCCCATGAAGAGGAGCTTCTTCCCCGGGTGGGCCCACATCCACCCGTACAGCGCACGAAGATTTGCGAGCTGCTGCCAGCGATCGCCCGGCATCTTGGACAGGAGCGAACCCTTGCCGTGCACGACCTCGTCGTGGGAGAGCGGCAGCATGAACTGCTCGCTGAAGGCGTAGAGGAGCCCGAACGTGAGGTCGTCGTGGTGGTGGGAGCGATGGATCGGATCACGCGCGAAGTACCGGAGCGTGTCGTGCATCCAGCCCATGTTCCACTTGAAGTCGAACCCGAGGCCGCCCATCCCGGTCGGCCGGGAGACGCCGGGCCAGGACGTCGACTCCTCGGCCGCGACCGCGATGCCGGGCGCGCGCGCGTGGGTGCGTTCGTTCAGCTCGCGGAGGAACGCGATCGCGTCAGGATCCTCCCGCCCGCCCTGCGGGTTGGGAACCCACTCGCCCGCCTTGCGCGAGTAGTCGAGGTACAGCATCGACGCCACGGCGTCGACCCGCAGCCCGTCGGCGTGCATCTCCTCCAGCCAGTACAGGGCGCTCGCGAACAGGAAGTTGCGTACCTCGGTGCGGCCGTAGTTGAAGATCAGCGTGCCCCAGTCCGGGTGGGCCCCGCGCCGGGGGTCGGCGTGCTCGTAGAGCGCGGTGCCGTCGAACATCGCCAGGGCGTGGTCGTCGCGGGGGAAGTGGGCCGGCACCCAGTCGAGGATCACGCCGAGGCCCGCCGCGTGCAACGCGTCGACGAGCGCGCGGAAGTCGTCCGGCGAGCCGAAGCGCGCGGTGGGCGCGAAGTACCCCGTGGACTGGTACCCCCACGACCCGGCGAACGGATGCTCCATCACCGGCAGCAGCTCGACGTGGGTGAAGCCCATGTCGGCGACGTACGCCACGAGCTCCTCGGCGTGCTCCCGGTAGGTGAGTGACCGGTTCCCGTGTAGCGGGTTGCGCCGCCACGACCCGAGGTGCACTTCGTAGACGCTCACCGGCTCACGCCACGGCGCGCGGCCTGGTCGAGCCGCCATCCACTCCGCGTCGCGCCACCGGTGGCGGGATTCGTCCACCACCGACGCGGTCCGCGGCGGCGCCTCCGAGGCCGCCGCCACCGGGTCGGACTTCACCCGCACCGCTTCGTCGGGACCGCGGATCTCGAACTTGTAGCGGGCGCCGACCTCGACACCCGGGATGAACAGCTCCCAGACACCGGCACCCCCGAGCGAGCGCATCGGGTGGGTCGCTCCGTCCCAGCCGTTCCAGTCGCCGACCACGCTCACCGACCGGGCGGCCGGCGCCCAGACGGCGAACCCGACTCCGCGTGCGCCGTCGATCTCGTGGGGGTGCGCGCCGAGCGATCGCCACAGCTCCTCCAGCCGGCCCTCTCCGAGGACGTGCAGGTCGAACGAGCCGACCGTCGGCGCGAAGCTGTACGGGTCGCGGGTGCGGTGCGTCGACCCGTCGGGATAGGTGGTTTCGATGACGTAGCGCCCGGGCGGGCGCTCGGTGTGTCCCGCGAACAGCGCCTCGGCGATATGCGTAAGCGCCACGGTCTCGCCGTCGTCGCAGTTCGCGACCACCGTCTGCGCGAGCGGGCGCCACGTGCGTATGGACCATCCGCCGCCGTCTGGGTGCACACCGAGGACTCCGTGGGGGTCGTGGTGGTCGCGGGAGGCCAGAAGCTCCGCGTCACGGGTCACGTCGGTCACGACGTGTGGTCGAGCAGCTCGGCGATTGACTGGACCGGGATCGCGACCCAGGCCGGGCGGTGGCCGAGCTCGTAGTGCAGCTCATAGACGGCCTTCTCGAGCTCGTAGAGCGCGAGCACCTCGTCGGTCACCTGGCCGCTCGGCGGCAGGAGGCCGGTCGACTCCACCACCGCGAAATATCCCTCCATCACCGCCTCGCGGGCGCGCGGCAGCCAGTCGGCGGGAACGTCCGCCTGGTGGTGCAGCGAGGCCGCGCCCGCCGCATAGGCCAGCGACCTGAGGAGCCCCGCCAAGTCGCGAAGTGGCGAGCGCTTGCGGCGGCGCTCGCTGACCGGGCGGGCCGGCTCACCCTCGAAGTCGATGAGGTGCCACTCGTCGTCGCTCCACAGAGCCTGGCCGAGGTGCAGGTCGCCGTGTACGCGAATCTTGCGTCCGAGGCCCGTGCTCTTGGAGACGCCGCGGAGGCGGCTGCGCACCTCGTCGCCGCGGCCCGCGATTGGGCCGAGCGCCGGATCGTCGGGCAGCGAGCCGAAGACGTCGTTCGCAAGCTCGTCCAGGGACGCGGACATGAGCGCGAGGCCCTCCGGGCTGACCTCCTCCGGTACGAACGCCGGGTCGTTCCGATCGGAGGCGAGCGTGGCGTGCAGCTCGCCAGTGGCGGCCCCGAGGCGCCGGAGCTGGTCGAGCACGTCACCGCCGCGCCCTTCCCGCAGCGCGCCGAGGATGTACTCCCATCCGTCCGTCGCGCCCACGCGGAACTCCTGGAGCACCCCGAGGGTCGCGTCCATCACCCCACCCCGGTGCTCGAACCAGCCAAGCAGGCGTGGGACGTGGGCGAAGTCGCGCGCGGCGAGGAACCTCAGGAGTTCGAGCTCCGGGTTGATGCCGGCTTCAAGCCGCCGGTAGCACTTGAGGATCATCCGCTCGTCGAACACGACCGACGTGTTCGACTGCTCTCCGCCGACCGGCCGGGCCACGGTGGGGAGTGGCTCGAGAGCCTCCGCGTCGACGCTGCTTCGGAACTCGACGCTCGCGTCGCCGTGCTCCAGCGTCGCGTTGTGACGGATACGGGCGAGCAGCATGTCGAGGTGGCGTGGGTCCTCGAACGCGTCGTACACCTCGAGGCCGTCGAGCGGCCAGATCGCGCTCTCGGCCGGACCGTCCGCCGTGCGAAGCGCGAGCAGCAGCTGGTAGACGTCGTGGGCACCGGTCTGGAAGCGCACCTCCGAAAGCACGATCGCGATCGGCGGATCGCTCGACACCGGCACGCCGTTGGACGCCGTGACGTGGCTGATGCCGCGCTGACGCGATCCGAACCAGCGACGCTCCGTGACGAAGGCGGTGAGCGCATCGTCATCGAGGAACGACAGATCGCCGGCGGCGAGCAGGGCGGCGGCGTCACTCATCCGGTTGCTCCAGCTGGAACCAGAAGAACCCGCGGGGCGCCAGCGTCAGCAGGTACGGCAGCTCGCCGATGCGCGGGAAGTGCGATCCGCCGAGCATCTCCACCGGCGTTGCCCCTTCGAACCGCGAGAGGTCGAGTTCGACCGCCTGCGCCGACCGCGCGAGGTTGTGGACGCAGAGCACGGTGTCGTCGGCGTAGCGCCGCACGTGGGCGAAGACGGTTTGGTTCGTCGCCGGAAGCGCCTCGTACGTCCCGAGCCCGAACACGGGGTGCTGCTTGCGGAGCGCGATGAACCGCTGCGTCCATCGAAGCAGGGACGTCGGCGAGCGAAGCTGGGCCTCCACGTTGACGGCGGTGAACCCGTGCACCGGGTCCATGAGCGGCGGCAGGTACAGCTGCGCGAAGTCCGCCCGGGAGAAGCCGCCGTTACGGTCGCCGGTCCAGTGCATCGGGGTGCGGACCCCGTCACGGTCGCCGAGGTAGATGTTGTCGCCCATGCCGATCTCGTCGCCGTAGTACAGGACCGGGCTCCCCGGCAACGAGAAGAGGATCGCCGTGAGCAACTCGATCTCGTCCCGGCCGTTATCGAGCAACGGCGCCAGGCGGCGCCGGATTCCGAGGTTGAGCTTCATGCGCGGGTCGTTCGCGTACTCGGCGTACATGTAGTCGCGCTCCTCGTCGCTGACCATCTCCAGCGTGAGCTCGTCGTGGTTGCGCAGGAAGAGGCCCCACTGGCAGCTCTCGGGGATCGCCGGGGTGTGGTCGAGGATCTCGATGATCGGTGCGGCGTCCTCCCGGCGGAGCCCCATGAACATCCGCGGCATGACCGGGAAATGGAACGCCATGTGGCATTCGTCCCCGATCCCGAAGTAGTGGACGACGTCCGCCGGCCATTGGTTGGCCTCGGCGAGCAGCACCCGGTCAGGGTACCGCTCGTCGACCTCTCGGCGCACCCGCTTGAGGTACGCGTGTGTCTCGAGGAGGTTCTCGCAGTTGGTCCCCTCGCGCTCGAACAGGTACGGCACAGCGTCCAGCCTGAACCCGTCGAGGCCGAGGTCCAGCCAGAAGCGCAGCACGTCGAGCATCGCCTGCTGGACCTCGGGGTTGTCGTAGTTGAGATCGGGCTGGTGGTGGAAGAAGCGATGCCAGTAGTACGCGCCCGCCTGCTCGTCCCACGTCCAGTTCGAGGTCTCCGTGTCGATGAAGATGACCCGGGCATCCTCGTACCTGTGCATCGTGTCGGACCACACGTACCAGTCGCGCTTGGGGTTGTCCGGCGACGATCGTGCCGCCTGGAACCAGGGGTGGTCGATCGACGTGTGGTTCATGACCAGGTCGGCCACGACGCGCATGCGGCGCTGGTGCGCCGCGTCGATCAGCGACTTCAGGTCGTCCACCGTCCCGTAGTCCGGATGGATCCCGAGGAAGTCGGCGATGTCGTAGCCGCCGTCGCGCATCGGGGACGGGTAGATGGGGAGCAGCCAGATGCAGTCGATTCCGAGCCACTCGAGGTAGTCGAGCTTGTCGATGACGCCGCGGATGTCGCCGTGGCCGTCGCCGTTGGAGTCGTGGAAGCCGCGGACATAGACCTCGTAGAACACCGCCGTCCTGAACCAGAGCGGCTCCGCCTCGAACCAGCCATGCCCGGCGGCATCGCTCACGGCCGCACCGCCAGCACGTGCGCGGCGCCCGCGTCGAGCCCGACGTAGTTCCCGCCGACGCGCCAGTCGAAGAACCCGTCGGTGACGGCGTCGACGACGGTGAAGCGCTCCGGGAGGCCGAGGTCGCCAGGCACGTGGGCCAGGCCGACCTGCCGGGCCTTGGGATCGAGGTTGACGACCACGATGACGGCCCCGGCGCCGTCGCCCTTGACGTACGCGATCAGCTGCGTGTTCTCGGTGTCGATAAACCGCAGCGGGCCGATCCGCTGAAGGGCCGGCTGCGCGCGTCGCACGGCGTTGAGCCTCGCCGCCAGATCGAGCAGCGGGCCGTCGAGCCGGCGGCGCTTCGTCTCGTACTTCTCAGAGTCGAGGTACTCCTCGCTGCCGCGCCGCACCGGGGTCCGCTCCGCATGCTCGAAGCCGGAGTAGATCCCGTAGCTCGCCCCGAGCGTGGCGGCCAGCACGAGCCTGATGCGGAATGCCTCCTGCCCGCCGCTCTGGAGATAGTCGTGGAGGATGTCCGGGGTGTTCGCGAAGAGGTTCGGGCGGAAGAAGGCGGCGACGTCGGGCCGGCTGAGTTCGGTGAGGTACTCGGTCAACTCCGCCTTCGAGTTGCGCCAGGTGAAGTAGGTGTACGACTGGTTGAAGCCCACCTTGCCGAGGGCGTACATCATCGACGGCTTCGTGAAAGCCTCGGCGAGGAACACCACCTCGGGGTGCTTCTCGCGCACGGTGCCGATCAGCCACTCCCAGAAGCCGAGCGGCTTCGTATGGGGATTGTCCACCCGGAAGATCCGCACGCCCTGCGCGCACCAGAACAGCACCACCGCACGGACCTCCTCCCACAGGGCTCGCCAGTGCGGCGTGTCGAAGTTGACGTTGTAGATGTCCTGGTATCTCTTGGGCGGGTTCTCCGCGTACTTCAGCGTTCCGTCCGGCCGATGGTAGAACCACTCGGGGTGCTCGATGAGCCACGGGTGGTCCGGGGAGCACTGGATCGCGAGGTCCAGCGCGATCTCGATGTCGTGGGCGGCGGCCGCGGCGACGAGCCGGTCGAAGTCCTCGATCGTCCCGAGCTCGGGATGGACCGCTGTGTGCCCGCCCTCGTGCGATCCGATCGCCCACGGACTCCCGGGCTCGCCCGGCTTCGCGGTGAGCGTGTTGTTGCGCCCCTTGCGGTGGGTCGTGCCGATCGGGTGGATCGGCGGGAAGTAGAGGACATCGAATCCGAGCTCGGCGAAGCGGGGCAGGTGCTGCTCCACGCCGGCGAACCCGCCCCACGAGCGCGGAAAGAGCTCGTACCAGTTGCCGAACGTGGCCCGCGTGCGGTCGACGACGATCCGGTACGTATCGGATCGCGCTCGCTCCGGTCGGTCGGGTCTGCGGAGCATGATGTCGGCGAGCGTCTCGTCCATCGCAGCGGCCAGCCGGTCGACCTGGGGGAGCTCGGACCGGATCGCGGCGATCGCGGCCTTGACGTGATCCTTGTCGCCGCCACGCAGGCGCCGCAGCGGCGCCTCGATCAACGCCGCGCCCTCGAGCAGCTCGCTCGCCAGATCCTCCTGGCCGCCCACGATCCGCCGGCTCATCTCCTCGCGCCATGAAGCGAAGCTGTCGACCCAGGCCTCGACTGCGAGCTCGTGCACGCCCAACTCGTCGGCCACGATCGTCGCGTGCCAGCGGTCGGTTCCCGGGGCCTCGCTCATCGGAACCTCGACCCAGCCGCCTTCGGGCGCCCGGTGGCGCAGCACGCTGCGGAGGGTCTCGTGCCCGTCGCGCAGCAGCGTCGCCGAGACGGTGACGCGGTCGCCCTTGGTCACCTTCGGCGCGTGCCGGCCGCAGTCAATCGCCGGCTGAACGTCCTCGATCGTGATCCGGGTCGGACGCGACTTCGGGGCAGGCGGAAGCATCACGGCAGCATGCCGGATTTTGCCGCTTGGTTACGCAGCAGCAGCGATTCGGTGGGTGCGTTTGCGCCCCGCGCCGAGGATCGCGGCGCCGAGGACGACGAGGGCCAGCGAAATGAGCTGCGCGGTCGTGAGCCCTGCGACGACCGCGTCGTTGCGCCGGATGAACTCCACGAGGAAGCGCTCGATCCCGCCGAGGATGCACCACACGCCGAACAGCGCCCAGGGGCCGTCGAACCGGGCGCGCAGCCGCCACAGGAGCCAGAAGACCACGAGCATCGCGGTCGTCTCGTAGAGGGGGGTGGGGTGGACGAGATCGGTCGTCGGGACCTCGCCGTCGGGGTAGCTCATCGACCAGGGAAGCGAGCTCGCGGAGCCGTAGTCGCCGTCGCCGGAGAGCTGGCAGCCGATCCGGCCGACGGCGTAGCCCAGCGCGAGCGCCGGCGCCGCGGTGTTCCCGATGAGGCCGAGCGGGATCCGTCGCCACATGCCCACCGCGATCACGCCGATGGCACCACCGATGAGGCCGCCATACCACACCAGCCCGGTGCTCGAGAACAGACCGCCCTGGTCGGGATTCGCGATCAGGTAGTTCACCCGGGCGCCGACGAATCCGCCGACCCCCGCGGCGACGGCGATCTCCCACGCAACGACCGGGTCACGTCCACGGTCGCGGAGGTCGATTCCCACGAAGAGGGCGGGCAGGATCAGGGCGAGCGCCGCCATCAATCCGAAGCTGTGCAGCGTGAACGGCCCGATCTGGAACAGGTCCGGGATCACCGAGCGCCCTCCGGTCCGCCGGTGGGCGCTGCGCCGGGCGACCCCGGTCGGTTCTGGCAAGTCATGCGCATCGGCCTCCGTTCATGCGGGTGGACGATATCCGCTGCCGCCGCGTGTCCTGCGACCCACAGGCGCCGGCGGAACCAGCAACCGTGCCGGGGTTTCAGGTCCGCCGTCGCGCCAGCGTCGGTAGACTCGGCCGACCCGCCCGGTCCCGCACCGATGCCCGATCACCGTCTCACGCAGATCTACCTGGATGACCACGCCGCGGTGGCGGCGGCGACCTACGAGCTGATCGGCCGCATGATCCACTCGGGCGCGCACCCCGATCATGCGGGTCTGCTCGTCGACGTGCGCGACGAGATCGCGGGCGATCGCCGTCGCATCGAGGGATGCCTTGCGGCGCTCGGGACGAAGCCGTCCCGCGTGAAGCTGGGGCTCGCGTGGCTGGCCGAGAAGGGCGGGCGGCTCAAGCTGAACGGACGGGTGCTCGCGTCGAGCCCGCTCACCCCGCTTGTCGAACTCGAGGGGCTCGGGCTGGCTCTGGAGGCGCACCGGGCCCTGTGGCGGGCCATGGAGCGCCGCGGGCCTGAGCCGGAGCGCGACGACTTCCGGGCACGCGCCGATCGGGTGGAGCGCCGCATGCGCGAGATCGAGGACCTGCGGCTGCGGGCGGCCGACGCCGCCCTCTGATCCGGGCCGGCGGGCGTCGCCTACAATCGACCGATGGACGGTGCCGAGACGCTCTCCCACCACGGCCTGCGCCGTACGCCGCAGCGCATGGCGGTGCTTCAGGCACTCGATGACGGTCACGCGCTCAGCGCTCAGGAGGTCTTCGCCCGCGCTCGCACGCACTGCCCCGAGCTCGGGCTGTCGACGGTGTACCGCACGCTGCTCGCATTGACCGACGCCGGGATGCTCGACGTGATCGGTCAGCACGACGGCGAGGCGACCTACCGGCGCTGCGGTGCGTCGCATCACCACCACCTCGTCTGTACCGGGTGTCGGCGGGTTGAGGAGCTCGAGGAGTGCGACCTCAGCCCGATCGAGTCGCGGATTGCCGGAGAGCACGACTTCCGGGTCGACGGACACACGCTCACCTTTCACGGCCTCTGCCGCGATTGCCGCGACCAGCAGCAGCGCTGAGTCGCGACGACGCCCGGCGCGTCGCGCTGCGGGCACAGGGGTTCGTCGGCCGCCCCGACCGGCGGGCGGGGGCCGCCGGGGTCCTTCGCGCGCTCGGCGCGGTGCAGCTCGACACGATCAGCGTCCTCGCGCGGTGGCACGAGCTCGTTCCGTACGCCCGTCTCGGCCCGATCGGGCGCGGGGCGGTCGAGCTGGCGTACTGGTCGCGGCCGGCCCGGGCCTTCGAGTACTGGGCCCACGCCGCCAGCATCCTGCCGATCGAGGATTGGCCGTGGTACGCGATGCGTCGCGCCCGCCATGCCCGCGCGCTTGGAGGTCCATCGGAGCCCCGGCGGGCGGTGCTCGCCCGCCTCGAGGCCGAAGGCCCGCTCACCGCGCGTGAGCTCGGCGGTGCCCGGCTCGGCGGTCCGTGGTGGGACTGGTCTCCCCTCAAGCGCGCCGCCGAGGAGTTGCTCGCCGCGGGCGACCTGGTGTGCGTGGAACGCCGGGGGTGGCAGCGGGTCTACGACCTCGCCGAGCGCGCGATCCCCGCGGGCCTGCGTAAGCAGCGGCCCACGGATGACGAGTGCAAGGTCGAGCTCATCCGCCGCGCCGCCACCGCCCTGGGCGTGGCCACGTTGGACGACATCGCCGACTACCACCGCCAGCGCGTGTCGCGGCTGCGCGCCGTCATTGCCGGCGCAGGGCTCGTCCCTGTGGAGGTCGAGGGATGGGGAGCGCCGGCATGGGCGTGCCCGGCGGCCTTCGAGGATGCCGGTGCGAACGGGCGAGGGCATCATCGGGAGACACTCCTGTCCCCGTTCGACTCGTTGATCTGGAGTCGTGCCCGCACCGAGCGGATCTTCGGCCTGCGCCACCGGCTCGAGGCGTATCTCCCGGCGACCCGGCGGACGCACGGTTACTTTGCGATGCCGGTGCTTGCCGGCGGGAGGCTGGTCGCGCGCGTCGACCCCGCGCGGCGCAACGGGTCACTTGTCGCCCGTGCGGTCACCGTCGAGCGGGCATCCGCCGTCGGCGCGGTCGCGCGGGCGATGGTCGAGGCGGCTCGCTGGGTCGACTGCGACGGGGTCATGCTCGAACGGGTCGCGCCGCTCGAGTGCGAAGCGCCATTGCGAGCAGCCCTGCGCGTGGCGACACGAGCCATGTGAGGGCGAACAGGCCGGTCGCGACCAATACCACCGCGCCGCCCGCCGCGACCCCGCCGTAGTAGGAGAGGTAGAGCCCGCCGACGCCCGCGGCGATCCCGAACAGGATCGCCGCCGCGATCGTCGTCCCGATGCGGCGGCAGACGAGCCGTGCCGTTGCCGCCGGCGTGACGAACATCGCGAGGACCAGCACGTTGCCGATCGCCCGCACCGACACCACCACCGCAAGCGCCAGCGCCAGCAGCAGGAGCCCGTCGATCCAGGCGGTGCGGACGCCCGCCCCGGCCGCCGCCTCGCGATCGAACGAACTCGCGATGAGCGGGCGCCGCACGGCGAGCAGTGCGACCAAGACGATCGCGCCCACGAGCGCCGTGACCACGAGATCCTCTCGTGACACGCCGAGCAGGCTGCCGAACAGGAACGACGTGACGTCGCGGTCGAGCGGACCGAGCGCCGACGCGAGCAGCGCGCCGGTGGCGAACATTCCCGTGAAGACGACCCCGATCGCGGTCTCGTCGCTCGTGCGCGTCGACCGCGATGCGAGCAGGATCCCCGCCGCCGCCACGAGTCCTGCGATCAACCCTCCCACGACGATCGAGCCACCGAACGCGGCCGCGAGGATCGCGCCGGGAAAGATCGTGTGCGAGAAGGCCTCTACGGTGTACGGAAGGCCGCGGACGACCACGAAGACGCCGAGCGCGCCACCGATGACGCCGACGATCATCAGCTCGAGGCCCGCCCTGGTGACGAGCTCCGTGCTCCACGGGGCCGCGAGCCAGCTCACCCGTCCGCTCCGTGGTCATGGTACGGAGGATGATCGTGGTCGTGCGCGTGGTCGTGGTCGTGATGGGCGCCCTCGTCGAGCACGCCGACCGGCCGTCCGTCGCTCGGGTCCAGCACGAGCAGGGTGCCCTCGTACGTGCGGGTCAGGGTCTCGGCCGTGAACGTCTCACCGGGTGGCCCGTAGGCAATGACACGGCGGTTGAGGAACAGGAGCCGGTCGCAGGTGCGGGCGGCGTCGTTGAGGTCGTGGGTCGCGACCAGCAGCGTTACGCCGCCGTCGCGGAGCCGGTTCATCGCGTCCTGGATGATCCGGGCGCTCGCGGCGTCGACACCGGTGAGGGGCTCGTCGAGGAGCATCACGCGCCCGCCGTGCGCGAGGGCGCGCGCGAGGATGACGCGCTGTCGCTGCCCGCCGGAGAGCTCGCCGAACACGCAGTCGGCGTGAGGGCCCATGCCGAGCTCGTCGAGCGCGCGGTGTGCGGTCTTGCGCTCACCGCGGCCAAGCGGCCGCCACCACGGTGTGGCCGAGTACCGGCCCATAAGGGCCACGTCGAATGCGGTTGCGGGAAAGTCGAGCGCCGCCCGGTCGCCCTGCGGGACGTACGCGGGCGCGCCATCCAGTCGCACCGTACCCGTGTGCGGCAGCAAGCCGAGCATCGCCCGGAACAGCGTCGACTTGCCGGCGCCGTTCGGGCCGATGACACCCACGATGCAGCCGGCGGGGGCGGCGAACGTCACGTCGTCGATCGCCCGCCGCTGGCCGAACACGACCGAGAGGCCCGCGACCTCGACGGCGGCGTCGCTCACCCGGGCCCCATCCCCGCGATGATCGCGTCCATGTCCGCTCGCATCATGCCGAGGTACGTCCCGGCCGGCGTGTCGGCGGGGCCGAGGGTGTCGCCGTACAGCGGCTTGCCCAGGGTCGCGCCGGCCTCCTCGGCGATCGCCCGCTCCAACCGGGGATCGACCGACGACTCGGGGAACACGGTGCGCACGCCCTCCCGGCGGATCGTGGCGGCCAGCGCCGCCACCTCGTTCGCGGCCGGCTCGGCGGCGGTCGAGAGCGACGGGATGACCGTTCCGACGACCTTGATCCCGAAGTGCCTCGCGAAGTAGCCGAAGGCGTCGTGATCGGTCACGATCTTGCGCGACGCGGCTGGGACCGCGGCGATGCGCGCCTTGAGCTCGGCGTCCAGCGCCTCGATCTGGTCGACGTAGCGGTCCGCATTCGCCTGGTACGTCTCCGCGCCGGCCGGATCGGCCGCTGCGAGGCCTGTCGCGATGTTCCGCACCATGATCGCCGCGTTGACCGGGTCGAGCCAGACGTGCGGATCGCCCGCCGGCTCCTTGTCGTCGCCCGGCAGCGGCTCGATGCCGTTCGTCGCGACCACGCGGACCGGGTCACCGCCGGCGTTGGCCACGACCTGATCGAGCCAGTCGTCGAGCCCGAGGCCATGCTCGATGACGACCTGGGCGTCGGCGACCGCGGTGACGTCGCTCGGCTTCGGTTCGTACTCGTGGGGGTCGGTGTTGGGCTGGAGAAGCTGTGACAGGGCGATTCGTTTCCCGCCGACGTTGCGGGTGAAGTCGGCGAGCTGCGTGGTCGTGGCGACGACGCGCACGCCGGAGCCGCTCGGCGACGCTCCCGTGCCGCAGCCGGCGAGCACGGTCGCGACGAGGAGCGCGGCGGTAAGAAGAACGGGCACGCACGGGCGGAGTCGCACGTGCGTGATCCTCGACTAGATGAGAATAAATATCAAGTAGGAACGGCTGTCATCCGTACCCGCACGCGGTCGCGAACGGCGCACCCCGCCGCAACCGTCACGAAGACGCCGGCTGCGACCACCGCGATGCCGGCGCCGGGCGGCGCGTCGAGCTGATACGCAAGCCACAGCCCGGCGACGCCCTCGGCGGCCGCGAAGGCGATGCCCGCGGCCTGCAACGCGACGACGCGGGTGGTGAGCATCCGCGCGGTCGCGGAGGGGACCAGGAGGAGCGCCGAGACCAGCAGGCTCCCGACCGCGCGCACCGAGACCGCGACCGTGCCGGCCAGCAACACCATCAGGACGAGGTCGACGATCCGCACGCGGCGCCCGTCGGCGATCGCGAGCTCCCGGTGGAACGTCGACGCCGCCAGGTCACGCCCGAAGACGAGGGTGGCCGTGATCGCAAGGCACGCGATCACCGCGGTGCGCGCCACCTCGTCCGATCCGATCGCGAGGAGGCTGCCGAAGAGGAGCGCGTTCGCGCGGACGCCGGGGTCGGTGATGTCGCTCACCAGCACGGCGCCGATGGCGAGGCATGCGGCGAGCACGATCGCGACTGCGACACCGTTGGCGAGTTCGGGCCGGTGCGCGAGCCACGTGAGCCCGAGGGCCAGGACGATCGCCGCAGCGAGCGAGGCGCCGAACAGGCTCCATCCTGCGAGCGCCGCGATGACCAGCGCCGGGAACGTCGCGTGGCCCACGGCGTGGGTGACGAACGCGAGGCGCCGGGTGACTACCCACGTTCCCAGCAGCCCGGCGGGGATGGCGAGGATGAGCACCGCCGCCAGCGCCCGCTGCATGAACAGCGGCCGGAACGGGTCGATGATCGCGTCGAGGACTGACACAGCCGGGTTTGTATCCCATTCGCGGGCGGCTGCGGACGGATCGCGCCCTTAACCAGGCCTTCACATGAGTCACAGGTTGACCTGAGGTTGCGCGCCTACGGTCTGTCAACCGGTCGATGTCTGTCTCGAGGAGGATGCTCGTGGTACGGCTCAGCAAACGGACGATTGCGCTGGTTTCGGCGGGGGTGCTCGGAGTCGGCGGCGCGACCATCGGTTGGGCGGCGACCTCGGGGAGCGACAAGTCGCCGGCGGCGGCGCTCGCCGACGCGCTCAACAAGAACGAGGGCACGCACCTCACCGAGGCAGACATCCGTCAGGCGATGGAGGACGTCTTCAAGGCCCGCCTCGACGCGGCGGTGAAGGCCGGCAGACTCACGCAGGCGCAGGCCGACGGGATGCTGCAGCGGTACAAGAACGGGCCGCAGCCGCCGGCGGGGCGCGCCGCGCACCGGTCAGAGCGAATCGCGCCCGTGGCGAAGGCGCTCGGGATGACCGCCGAGGAGGTCTTCTCGGCGCTGAAGTCGGGCAAGACCCTGGCGAAGCTGGCGCAGGAGAAGGGCGTGTCTCGGGCGAAACTGCTCGCGGCGATCAAGGAGGGGATCCAGGCCGAGGCGAAGGAGCACGGCCGCACCCTCTCGGCTACCGAGCTCGACGCCGCGGCGGCGCGGATGGCCGACGCCACCGGTCCCCGTGAGCGGGGCGGGCACCGCGGTCGCGGTCACCGCGGGTTCGGCCCCGGAGGCTTCGGTCCCGGTGAGATTCCTCCTCTCGGGCCGTAGGCGGGCCGGAGCCCGGTCGTGTGACACACCGCTCGTCCCGGTGTGTCACACCACCGGTTGGCCTGCTCGCGTCTAGTAGCGGCGGGCGCCGGCGTACTGCGTGGCGTAGTACGGCTCGGAGAGCGAGGAGATCTTCACCACGTCGCCGGTGTGCGGGGCGTGGACGAAGTACCCGTTCCCGACGTACAGGCCCTCATGATGGATGTAGCCGCTGCGGTCTGCGAAGAACACCGCGTCGCCGGGCACGAGCTGCTCCGGTGAGATCGGGGTACCCACCGCGGCCTGCTGCGCGGCGACCCGCGGCAGCGTGACGCCGTGCTTAGCGTAGACATACTGCACGAGGCCGGAGCAGTCGAACCCGGTCTTCGGGCTCGTGCCACCCCACTGGTAACGCGTGCCGATGAAGGTCACGGCGAGCTGCACCGCGGACGGGCCGGCGCCCTTGCCGCCGCCTGGGACGAGGGTGGCAGGGCCGTACGCCGCGGGTGCCGCGACCGTGCCCTGGATGCCGGGTGCGACGCCCGGGGCGACCGGGATCGCGATCTGCGAGGCGCGCCGGTCGGTGAAGACACTCCCGGCGGCGTCGCCACCGAGTTCCGCATAGTAGCGGCTCACGTTGCGGTACCAGTTGCTGTTGAGCTGGCTCGGGTCATTCGTGGCACCGAGCGGCGCCCAGCGGCCCTGGATCTGCGCGATCGTCACTAGGCCAGAGCCCTTGTAGAGGCTGCCGCCGAGGTTCCGCGCGGCCGCGGCGATCGCGTCGTCCCACGTCGGGTACACGATGCCCGGCCCCATCCCGAACGGGTTGTGGATGCCCTGCGAGGGTCCGTAGGTGCCGAAGCTGGTCTCGGCCCCGGAGATCGCCACGAGCAGCCGCGGGTCGAGGCCGACGGCCGTGCCCTGGTATACGAACACTGCCCCCAGCCCGGACAGCGGGCTGCCCTTGCCCGCGAGGTAGCTGTCGAGCTGGCTCGACAGGTTGGCGTCGATCGTGGGGACGGTCGACGAGACCGGGGCGAACGGAAGGCCGGAGGAGAGGAAGAACGGGCTCGCGGACTGCTGGGCGGCCGCCTTCTCCCGGGCCTCCTTGAGCAGCTTGTCGACGGCGGACTGGAGCTCTTCGACCTTCGCCGTCTTCGCCGACTTCTGTTCCTCGAGCTGCGCCTCCTGGGCGAGCAGGTCGGCCTGCTCGGGCTCGGACGCCGTCTCCAGACGGGAACGCACGTCGGCGAGGTCCGCGGCGATCGAGGCGAGCTCGTCCTCCGCCGCTGCGAGGGCGACGACTTCCGGGGTGTCGGGATCCAGCTCGACGTTCGGGGCCGCGACGTCCGCGATCGGCGCGGGCGGAACCGGTGGGACGGCGGCGTCGGCGAGCGAGTTGGCGACGAGGTTGTCGACGATGTTCTCGGGGGTTGCCGCCTCGGGCGCGGACGGCGCGACGTTCCACGTTCCGCCGGTGGGCGTGACCTGCCAGGTGTTGGCGGCGGGCGGCGATGCGGGCTGTGGACCCGACTGAACGGTCCACTCCCCGTCGGCGAATGCCGGTCCCGCGGCGACCGCGGCGATGGCAATCGTCGCCGTCAGTGCGCGGCGGATCGGCAGTCGGCGTCCAGCCAGTTTGGTGAGGCGTCCAGCCATTCTTGGTTCACAATCGGCCGCAGCCGCCGAACCTTTAGGTTTCTTCGCCCGACGGAGACGTCGCGGCGGAGGCGGTCAGGGCCGGACGGCACCCACGTAGTCGCCGCGTCCCGACATCGAGACGACCCTGACGACGTCGCCCGTGTGCGGTGCGTGCACCATCTGCCCGCCGCCGATGTAGATCCCCACGTGGCCGAGCCCGTGGAAGAACACCATG
Organism: uncultured Thermoleophilia bacterium; assembly: GCA_963706315.1. GTDB lineage: Bacteria > Actinomycetota > Thermoleophilia > Miltoncostaeales > Miltoncostaeaceae > CALMEC01. Next base: position 903,926 of record CAVPMA010000015.1, read on the forward strand.
TCACCCGGCTGGAGCGGGCCGACGACCCGCGGGAACTTCGCCCAGATTGCCCCGGTGTAGTGCGGAACGGAGATGCCGACCTGCGCGTATGCGTAGCTCGCGAGGCCGCTGCAGTCGAAGCCGGACGGTGACGCGCCACCCCAGACGTACGGGACGCCGAGGTACCGAAGGGCGATCTGCGCGGCCTGCGCATTCGTCGCACTCCCGCCGCCGCTGACGACGCCGGCGCTCCCCACCGCCAGGCTGGGGCCCGGCGAGCCGCTCGACTGGCTGCTTACGCGCTCCAGCGCGATGCGCTGGGCCGCCAGGGCCTCGCGCCGCTCGCGAGCGCGCTCGGCGGCCAACATCGTGGCGAGCCGTCCCTTCGCGCCGGCGAGTACCGCCTGGCGACGGCGAAGGAGACCGGTCACCACGTCGCGCTGATGCTTTCGGGTCGCGACCTCGTTCTCGGCCTGCTTGCGGTCGGCCACCAGCTCGCGGCGCTTCGCGACCGCCTCGTCCCGCAGCCCCTGAACGCTCTTCACCAGGTTGGCGTCCTGTTGCGCTGCACGCTCGAGCACCTCGACGCTGTCGAATGCCGACGAGACGCTGACGCGTGACAGCAGCACCTGCATGGTCGACGGCGGTGGCCTGAGATAGGCGGCCCGCAGGCGTCCCGCAAGGATCTCCCGTGAGCGTGCGAGGTCCCTGTTGGCCTTGCGGAGCACGACGCGGTTGTGGGCGATCCGCGCCCTGATCTCGTCGAGCCGGAAGACGGCGCCGTTGTACGCCTCGGCCGCGGTCTCCACCTGGCCGTCGATCGCGGCGACCTCCGACTGGATCTGGGCGACTCGAGCACGGAGCTCCGAGATCGAGGGCGCGCCGGAGGCGAGCGGGGACCCGGTCGCAACGACGGCGAGGGCCAGGAGCGATGCAGCGCCGAATCGCAGACGGGAGATGCTGAACCGGACCAGGATTGCCTTTCGCACGCAGGACCGCCAGGCGGGCCCGAATTGAGCGCGCCACCGTACCAGCGGGACAATATTTGTCCAAATAGCGGAGTTCTGAAATCCTCATTGCGCAGACGGCCGACGAGGAGGCCGAAGCGCATTGACCATGCCGGTTCGGATCACGACAATGCCGCCCGTGGGAGCCCATCGCAGCCGGATCCGGCGGGTCGTCGTCGCCGCAACGGCGATTGCGTTGTCGGCGCCGACCATCGCGCACGCCGCCGCTTCGCAGGGCGCGTCCGCAACCGCCGGTCTGCCTCCGGTCGTCGCCGTCCCCCAGGTCGCGGGGACCGCATCGGCGACGCAGGCGACGCCGCGGTACGTGTTCCCGGTCTTCGGCACCAACGCCAAGTTCTCGAGCGATTACGGCGCACCGCGCGCCGGGACCGGCTGGCATCACGGCAACGACATCTTCGCTCCGATCGGCACGCCCGTGCTCGCCATCGCCGACGGGGTGCTGTCGAAGGTCGGCGTCAACACGCTCGGCGGCAACCGGCTGTGGCTTCGCGACGATCTGGGCAACACGTACTACTACGCCCACTTGTCCGGGTACGCGTCGCATGTCAAGGACGGGGTCCGCGTCCGCGCGGGGGAGATCATCGCGTTCGTCGGCAACACCGGCCAGGCCATCACCACCCCTCCGCACCTGCACTTCGAGGTCCATCCCGGCGACGGGCCCAGCGTCGACCCGTACCCCTATCTGCTCGCGTGGCAGCGAGGCACGGACGTCGCGCTCGCGTTCACCGCCGCGGTGGCCGCACGTGGGCAGGCCCCGGCGGTCGGGGCGGTGCTGGTGGGGCAGGAACCCCCGCTCGAGCATCCCGACGACTCGGGCGACGGGCTCGCGGAGGCGGTGCCCTAGACGGCGCCGCGTGCGTCAGTCGAGGCGGAACACGCCCGACGCGACGACCACCGCCGAGCCGCCGACGTCCACCCGCGTGATATCGCCGGCCTCGCCGTGCGCAACCGCGTGGAGCGTGCTCGGGCGGCCGATCGCGGCGCCCTGGCTGATCACGATCTCCTCGCCGAACGCGATCCGGCCATGTCGCGCGAGGTGGCACGCGAGGGGACCGGCCGCGGAGCCGGTCGCGGCGTCTTCCGGGACACCGTCCGCCGGCGCGAACATCCGCGTCGTCCACCGGGTTCCCGACCCCGCGAAGCAGTTGTATCCGACGATGCGCGACGCCGCGGCCGCCAGCCCCTCGAGCGCAACCAGGTCCGGGGTGATCGCGGCGACGGCGTGCTCGTCCGCGAGGGCGACATAGACGTGCGGTACCCCGTTGTCGTAGGTCTCGACTGGAAGTGCGGAGGCTTCGACGCCGAGGGCGCGCAGGATCGGCGCCGGATCGGGATGCTGCCTGACGGACGGGATCGGCTGGCGCATCCAGCCGAACGCCGTGCGTCCCGTTCGGCTGCTGAGTTCGATGGGGATGTCGCCGGCCCCCGTCGCGAGGGTGATGCGATCCCGGTTCCCTTCGATCCCGAGGGCGACACCGGTACCGAGCACCGGGTGGCCGGCGAATGGGAGTTCGTTCGCGGGGGTGAAGATCCGCACCCTGGCATCGGCGCCGCTCGGCGGCGGAAGCACGAACACCGTCTCGCTGAAGCCCATCTCGAGCGCGAGCGGCTGCAGGAGGTCGTCGGGGATCGCGGCGCCGTCCGTGAAGATCGCGAGTTGGTTTCCGGCGAGCGGCCGGTCGGTGAAGACGTCGACGATCAGGAACGGGAACCCGGGCATTGTTCGAGGCTACCGCCTCGCATGCGCCCTATTGTTACCGGCCGATGGAGCGGCCGAAACGCGACGATGTCCTGGAAGTGAGCGTCGGCGATCTCGCATTCGGAGGGCGTGGGGTCGCGCGTGCGGACGGTTTCGTGGTGTTCTGCGCCGACACCGCGCCCGGCGATCGCGCGCGCGTGCAGGTGCGGAAGGCGCGGCGGCGCTTCGCCGAGGCGGAGCTCGTCGAGATACTCGAGGCGGGGCCCGACCGAACCGTCCCGCCGTGCCCGTACGTTCCGCGGTGCGGCGGGTGCCGCCTCCAGCATGTCGGCTACGAGGCCGCGCTGCGCGCCAAGCACGCCCAGGTGGTCGAGCACCTCGCCCGCATCGGGCACCTGGAGGGCGTCGACGTCCTCGACCCGGACCCGGCGGTGGAACTGTTCGGCTACCGCAACAAGATGGAGTACTCGGCGGCGCCGGGCCCGGACGGCCTGTCGCTCGGCTTCCACATGCGGGGACGGTGGGACGAGGTGGTGGACATCTCGGAATGCCTCCTCGCGACGCCGCTCGGCAACCGGCTGCGGGAGGCGGTGCGCGGATGGGCGCTCGACGAAGGCATCGCGCCGTACGACCAGCGTTCGCAGCGCGGCGTGCTCCGCCATGTCGTGGTGCGGGTGGGCGTCAACACCGGCCAGGGGCTCGTCTCGGTGGTCACCGCTCCGGGGGCGGACGACGTGGTCGATCGCCTCGCACCGCGGCTCGTGGCGGCCGAGCCTCAGCTGGTCGGACTCGTTCACGCCGTCAATGACGGCGTTGCGGAGGTCACCGGGGGGCTGCCGTCGCGCCTGGTGTGGGGGCGCGACTGGCTCGAGGAACGGGTGCTCGGCGTCAATCTGCGCCTCTCGGCGGGGGCGTTCTTCCAGACCAATACGAAGATGGCGGAGCGCTTGTACGAGCGGGCCGCGGAGGCCGCGGGGTTGACCGGTGGCGAGGTGCTGTACGACCTGTACGCCGGCGCGGGCAGCATGGGTCTGGTACTCGCCCCCAAGGCCGCGGAGGTGGTGGCGATCGAGATCGTCGAGGAGGCCGTCCGCGACGCGGAGGCGAACGCGCGGGCGAACGGGTTCGACCGCTATCGGGCGCTGTGCGGCGACGTTCGGGTGGTGCTCCGCGAACGACGTGCGGAGCTGCCGGCGCCGGATGTCGCGATCGTGGATCCGCCGCGCGCGGGCCTGTCGGGTGGCGCGGTGCGCCGAATCCTCGAGCTCGCTCCCCCGGTGCTGGTCTATGTCTCGTGCCACCCGGCGACCTTCGCCGACAACGCCCGCCGGTTCGTCGACGGCGGCTACCGGCTGGAGTGGGTGCGTCCCGTCGACATGTTTCCGCAGACCCCCCACATCGAGGCGGTTGCCCGTTTCGTTCTGGAGTAGTTCCTGCCAGTCCGTCGCTTGGTGAACGCCGGGCCGAGACCGCTCCGATCAGGGTGGAAGCCCGGCGTGGTCCCCCGGACTGGAGAGGTCCCGCGCCGGCGGTGCCTCGCCGCGCGGCGTCCTCACCGACGTCGCTGATCGCCCGGGGCGGGCTTCCCGAAGCCCGATCCGAGTCGCGTCGGGCCGGGCCGGCGAGGGTGGTGCGGCCCGGTGGTGCTGGCGCGGCCGCCACCGGCCGTCGGCGAACCAGCGCTGGATCGTGCGCAGGGACGGTGGGCGTTGCTTGCCGTGTCTCAGGGGTGCTGCAAGATCCTGTGCCACGCGCCGCACCGGCTCTCCGGCTGCGAAGCGCCGTTCGGCCTCGAGTCGGAGCTCCGGCCAGGCGTACGAGCCGGGACGTCTCGGCACACGCGTCTGCGCGGTGCGGAGCAGGCTCGCGAGCGCCTTGTGGCGGCGACGTGTGAGGCAGCCGGCCGCGCCCCAAACGTGCATGAGGCTGGCAGCGAGGTCGCGTCCAGATCGCCGTGCCGCGAACTCTCCGGTGCGATGGAATGCGCAGAGCCAGACGCTCACGCCGTACGGGAGTTGAACCTCGGCTCGCGATCCCTTCCCGGGGCCCGCACAGATCGCGCAGGGCGGCGACTTCCCGAGGCGCTCCCCCTTGTAGTAGCTCACCGGCACGGGCCCACCGTGACAGGTCACGTGCAACAGCGCACCGCCCACATGTGCCAATCCCGTCACTACGGTGTGGCATTGCACGCACTCCGTCGGGGTCCACGAGACCAGAACAGTTGCGGTGATGCGCCAGTTGGCGTTACGCGGACGCCAACTGGCGCGCGAACCCTGCTGTCGGACAGAACTTCGCCCGGGTTCGCAGCGTCCCCGGAGGCCCCCGGGCCCGATCAGACCCGGTCAGTTGGCGTTGCCCGAGCGCCAATTGGCGGCGGCAGCGCGAGGGGCGGCCCTGCGGGCCGCGCGACGACGGCCAGCCAGCTTGTTTGGGAGCGCTGGCCGTCGTCGCGGCGCGGTGACGGTGCGCGTCACGCCCGCCACTTGGCGTATGCCGGACGCCAAGTGGCGGCCCCCGGGGAGCCGGGGCGCGATGAGTGGTGCGGTGGGCGGGTTAGCGGCGTCCGCAGAGTGGCCAGTGGCTGGCCATGCCGCGCTTGAATGCCCAGGCGGCTGCGAGGGCGGCGGCGTACGGGTCGGTGCGAGAGAACTTCGCGTAGGGGGTGGTGCGCCAAAGGGGCGCACCGAACTGGAAGAGACCGAGGTAGCGGCCGTTCCTCGCGGTCGGGTTGAGCGTCGACTCGCACGTCGCGACGCGGCGGAGGCGAGCGAGCGGTACCCCGTACGTCGACGCGGCGACGTGCAGCGCATGGTTGACGCTCGACGGTCCCGCGACGGTGGCGGGGTGGCGGGCGTTCGCGACGGCGAGGCGGTGGGCGCGTCGCTCGTTCGCGAGCTGCGCGCGCAGCCTCCCGACCTGGGACTGCGCTCGCTCGAGCTCGGTGCTCGTGGCGTCGGCGGCGTCTGACGTTGGGATGAGCAGCATGCTCGAACCGGCTCCGGCGGCGAGCAGGAGCACTCCGGTGGCGATCATTCGTCGATTCAGCGGACCCTCCCCGTCGGCATGTCCCCCGCCGACGTCGGGCCTCCCGGTGAACCGGGGAGACGCATGCGCCGCGGGGCGGAATCCGCGAAACCTCACCGCGGCAAGCGGGGCATGGTGCCAGCGAAGGCGGACGTCGCGAAACCGGGCGGGTGAGCGCCAACGGGGTTCGGCGACGTCAGCGCAGGGGGAGGCCCACGAGGTTGCCGACCGCGAACGGCGGGAACATCGGATGAAGTCGCTCAGCTCAAGGAGGGAACGCGCGATGGGATTCATCCTCAGCCTTGCTCTGATTGCGGTCGGCGCGATGCTGCGGTGGGGCGTGACCGCGGCCGGCGGCGGGGTCAACCTCGACGCCGTCGGTCTGATCCTCATCGTCCTTGGTCTCGTCGCGTTCCTGCTCGCGATGATCGAATGGTGCGGGTGGTGGAGGTGACGCGAGTCGCGCCGGCCGGTCGTCACGCCGCGCGTCGCACGACGTCGTGAGGAGACCGTCAATGCGCCTCCGCGCAACCCGAGCCACTCCCCACAGAGCCGCTGGTCGGGGTGGGCGGCCCGCCCCCGCCCGCCCCGACACGCGGATGTCAGCACCGGCGCCGTGTCGAGGCGGCCGCTAGTACGGCGGTTGGGCCTCGTGCCACTCGCCGATGGCCCGGAACGCCGCCCAGAATGCCCGTTTCGCGTTCTGCTCGTCGAGCGACACGTCGATGTCGGGGACGTAGAGCGCCTCGATGGTGGGGGTCCAGCGTTGAACGACTCCGACCTGGTCCGCGAGGGGCTCCGCGAGCGGGTAGTCGAGGCGGTTGATTGCATCGAGCGCGCGATCGCCCATCGGCACGACGAGCTTCGGCATGACGATCGCGATCTCCTCGGCGAGCCACGGCGGGCAGAGCTCCGCCGCGTCGGACTCGGCGAGATGGCTGCACTTGATCGCGAGCGTCCCGTACATCGTCATCGGGTCGATGCCGAGGCGCTGCACGCTCTTCAGGATCGCGGTGCCCGCACGGCCAAAGAACGCGACTCCCTCCTGGCGCTCCGCGAGGCCCGCCGACCACTTCACCATCATGATCTCGGCCTGGGGCGAGCCGGACGCCAGAACGGGGAGCTCGTCCTTCGGCGCGCAATGGCGGCACGCCAGGATGTCGCGGTTGAGCGCCTCGATCTCGGCGATGGAACGGCGCAGGTAGGCGTCCTGGATCTCTGAGGTGGATCCCGCCGGTGTTGCGCCCTGCTTCGGTCTCGGCCGGATCTGTCGGGGCTCGTTGCCTGGTGTGTCGGGGGTCATCGGCGACGCATCTATTGGACCTGCGGGGTGGGAAATCCTGCGTGAAACGCGTTTCAGTTCGACGGGGCCGTTGGACGGCGTCTCTCACGCGCGAGCCGGGTGCGAAGTCCACGCCGCCGCTGCGCTGGTTCGGCGTCCACCAGCGCATCGAGGAACTCCCGCGGCGACGTGAACGACCGCATCCGCAGGTGCGCCGAACCGATCTCCTCGACGGCGTTCGCCCCGCTGCCGGCAGTGGTCAACATCCCGAAGCGCTGGGCGAGGCGGGCGGCATCGACGCCAGTGGCGGCACGGCCCGCCGGCGCGGGGCCGCTTAGCGACTCGAAGCAGTCGAGCATCCCGCGGTGGCGGCGCAGGAGGTCTTGACTCGGCGGCTCCGTCCAGACCGGATGCGGCACCAGCACCAGCCCGCCCTGCCCGTGGATCGCGTCGGCGGTCTCCTCCAGCCCGAGCCCATGGGGGATGGCGGCGCGCAGGAAGAGGCCCACGAGGCCACCGTCGCGCGAGCGCACCGACTGGCCCGGAATGACCAGGAGCCGCGACCGGGCGATGCGGGCCGCCTCCAAACCGGCGTCGGGGCCGGACTCGCCGATGAACGCGACTGCACCGATCCCCCGGGCGACGCATGCGTCCACGAGCTCTCGCGGGGTGAGCTCCGGTCCGGGATGGGCACGCAGGTCGGCCAGGATGCGACCGTGGGCCGGCGCGACCCCGGCGTCGCCTGCCTGCACGGCGTCGGCGTAGAGCGCCTCCAGCTCCTCCGCGACAACGTCCCAGCTCCGGCCCGCCGCGCGCGCCGCTGCGTGGGCACCGAGCGCCTCGCGCCGCTCGGCGTCGCCCGCGAGGTCGGACACCGTCGCCGTCCACAGATCACGTGAGAAGGGCGCCAGGGCGAGGCCCTCGGTTCCGTGCCGGATGAGCGCGTCGGCTTCGGCGCACCTCGGGACGATGAGCGCGAGCCCGCACGCCATCGCCTCCCGTGCCGCCGAGCCGGCGAGGTCGTCGGGTGTACTTACGAGCCCGATCCGGCCCGCGGCGAACGCCTCGGCACGGGCCTCCGGCCCCACGTCCGGGATGACGACGACCCGGTCGCGCAGCGCCTTCGGGACGCTGGCCCGGGTGCGCCAGGGTGCCTCTCGTGGCGCGAGGATCGTCACCTGGTCGACGGCGTCGAGGTTGAGCGTGCGCACCACCGTCATCGCGAACCGAAGGCCAGCGCGGTCAGCCCCGCGCGCGATCACGACGAGCCCGGGCGGCCCGGCGGACGGGGCGGGGGGGTGGAAGCGCTCCAGGTCGACGCCACCGGGGACGACCTGGCAGTCGCGGGCGAACATCTCCGACACCGCACGTCGCGCGGTCTCGCTGGTGGCCGCCCAGACGTCAACGCGGCCCATCGCGCGCTCGAGGAGCGGCTGCACGAAGGCCACCCCGGCGAGCTGCTCCGGGCGGTGGAACGTCATCGCGGTGACGCCGCGCGCGTGTCGCAGCGCCGCGAGGGCGGGGCTCGGGGCGAGCGGCTCGTGGACGTGTACCACGTCGAACGGCACCGCCGACAGCGTGTCCTCGAGGGCGGAGGCCAGATCGATCGGGCCGCCGATTCGCCGCCTGGGACCGGCCGGCAAGGCGCGTCCGAGCGGAACGACGACCACCTCGCCGGGCCCGGCGAGCGCGGCGGAGGTGTCACCGTCGCGAAGCGCCCGAAGGCGCCGCCGCCCGTCGTCGAGAAGCTCGGGACCGGTCGCGGGCGTGAGGATGCTCACCCGGTGCCCGCGGCGTGCGAGCGCCCGGGCCTCCTGCTCGATCCGCCAGGTCAGATCGTCGTGCGGGGGCCACGCATGCGGTGAGACGACGGCGATCGAGCGGGACGAGAACTCGGGCACCGGCCGACCTTACCACCAGTCGCCATGGCGCCGGCCCCGCGGGGACGCGCGTGCCACCAGGATGCGACGACGGCCCGGCTCGATCGAACCGGGCCGCCGTCGATGCGAACGGAGGACTATTCGCCGGCGTTCACCGCGGTGACCGAGTCGGCCGCGGCCGGGGCGGCGTCCGCGCCGGTGAGCACGCGGTTCGACTCACCGCTGATGAACGCGTCGGTGAGCTCCCGGCAGACATCGTCGGGGTGCTGCACCGGGGGGCTCTTCATGAAGTACGACGACGGGCCCTCCAGGGTGCCGGACAGGCCGCGGTCGAGCGCGAGCTTCGCGCAGCGGACCGCGTCGATGACGATGCCGGCGGAGTTCGGCGAGTCCCATACCTCGAGCTTGAGCTCCATGTTGAGCGGGACGTCTCCGAAGCCCTGACCCTCGAGGCGGATGTGCGCCCACTTGCGGTCCGTCAGCCACGGCACGTAGTCGCTCGGGCCGATGTGGATGTCGCGGGCGTCGATCTCCTGTCCGAGCACCGAGGTGACCGCGTTCGTCTTCGAGATCTTCTTCGAGGCGAGTCGCTCACGCTCGAGCATGTTGAGGAAGTCGGTGTTCCCCCCGAAGTTGAGCTGGCTCGTGTGCTGCATCTTCACTCCGCGCTCCCGCATGAGCCGCGCGAGGGTGCGGTGCACGATCGTGGCGCCGACCTGGCTCTTGATGTCGTCGCCGATCACCGGAACGCCATGCTCCACGAAGCGGCGCTGCCAGTACGGCTCGCGGCCGATGAACACCGGAATGCAGTTCACGAACGCGCAGCCGGCCTGCAGGATCTGCTCGACATACCACTTCGTCGCCTGCTCCGATCCCACCGGGAGGTAGCTCACGACGACGTGCGTGTTGGTGTCCTTGAGGAGTTGCACGATGTCGGCCGTCGGGCCGGGTGCTTTCGTGATGACCTCGCTGAGGTACTTGCCGAGGCCGTCGTGCGTCATGCCCCGCTGCACCGTGACACCGCTCTTCGGCACCTCGGCGAAGCGGTAGGTGTTGTTCGGCTCGGTGTAGATGGCCTCGCCGAGGTCGCGACCAACCTTCCGGGCGTCGATGTCGATGGCGGCCGTGAAGTTGATGTCGCTCACGTGGTAGCCGCCGAGATTGACGTGCATCAGGCCCGGGACGAACTCGTCGTCCTTCGCATCACGGTAGTAGTGGACGCCCTGGACCAGGGACGACGCGCAGTTGCCCACGCCGATGATCGCGACGTTGACCGGACCCTTCACAGGTGACCTCCTGATTGGTGTACGACCTGCCGATTAGTGTACAGCATCGGAGTGGCGCAGCGCGCGCCACACGTACACCACCCGCTGCACGACGGTCAGCACCGTCAGCGCGGCGAGCACGTAGATGACGACCTCGGTCACGTGGTCGATCGGAGCGAAGAAGATGGCGGCCGCGGTCAGCACGATGCGCTCCGGACGGCTCATGAGCCCGCCGCGGTTCGAATCGACCCCTAGGCCCTCGGCACGAGCCCGGGTGTACGACACGAGGAACGACGCCGTCAGCGCGAGGAAGCACGCGCCCAGGGCCCACCACTGCTCGTCGCGGGCGAGCGTTACGCCGATCGCGCCGAGCACGAGGCCCTCGGCCGTGCGGTCGAGGGTGGAGTCCAGGAAGGCGCCGAACTCGCTCACCTTGCCGGAGAGGCGTGCGACGGAGCCGTCGAGCATATCCATGATGCTGCCGAACACGAACACGAACCCGGCGGCGAGCCAGTGGCGCTGCAGCACCAGCACACACGTCGCGATCGCGCCAGCGAATCCGATCAGCGTGAGCGTGTTCGGCCCGATCCCGAGCCGGACGAGCAGGCGGATGATCGGGCCGACTCCGGCCCGTACGCCGTCGGCGATGCGTTGGCGGAGCGGCCGTGGTGACCGTTCCAGATCCTCGGTGTGTGTGGAGATCGGCGGCTCGCGTTCGAAGTCGGTCGCGCCGGGGGGGCCGCGACGTCGGTGGACGTAGGATAGCGACGCATGAAGATCCTCACCTACGTCGCCCCCGACGGGCCCCGCGCCGGAGTGCTCGACGGCGACCTCGTGCAGCCCATCGGCGGGAGCGTCGCGGACGTCGTCCGGGGTGCGGCCATGGTGCCCGACGGCGATCCGATCCCGCTGACCGATGTGACCCTGGCGGCGCCGTTGCGTCCCGGCAAGCTCATCGGCATCGGCTTGAACTTCCGCGATCACGCTGCCGAGACAGGCAAGCCGGTGCCGCAGATGCCGCTCCTGTTCGCGAAGCTGCCGACGTCCGTGACGGGCCCCGCCGGCCCGGTGGTGCTGCCGCCATACACCACGGAGCCGGACTTCGAAGGGGAGCTCGCCGTCGTGATCGGGCGGACGGCTCGTGACGTCGCGCCGGACGAGGCCCTTGGTCACGTGTTCGGCTACGCCGTGATGGACGACGTGAGCGCCCGCGATCGCCAGCGTGAGGAGCCCCAGTGGGTGCGCGCGAAGGGCGCGGACACGTTCGCCCCGTGGGGGCCGTGGATCACGACCGCGGACGAGGTGCCCGACCCTCAGGCGCTGCGCATCCGCACCTGGGTGTCGGGCGAGCCGATGCAAGACGGGACGACCGCCGACATGGTCTTCCCGGTCGCCGAGCTCATCGCGTTCATCTCGAGCTCGTTCACCCTCGAGCCGGGGGACGTCATCACGACCGGCACCCCCGCCGGCGTCGGCGTGGCCCGTGTTCCTCCTCGCTTTCTCAGGCCGGGCGACGTGGTGCGGATCGAGATCGACGGCCTCGGCGCGATCGAGCACCCGGTGGTCGGGTCGTGAGCGGCGCCGACCGCTTCGGTCTGCTCATCGCCCGGTCCGGTGCCGTCCTGCCGCGCGGGGTGCTGGGCGACGAGGCGCGGGCGTTCGCCGGTGCGATCGCCGCCGGCGCGGCGGTCGGTGAGCTGCGGCGCTTGCGGCTCCTGACCTCAGAGGCGCACTGGGGCCAGCTTCGTCTCGCGCTGGGCGCGGCACTCGAGCGGTACGGGGGCGAGGCGCCCGACGCGGCCACCGTCGAGGCGCTGGAGCTGACGCTCGACGACAACCCGGAGAATGCGTTCGCCCTGGCCGTCGCCGACGAGGCGGGCCGGTCCCTCGCCGCGGTGTTCGAGCGCAACGCCGATCGGCTCGCGCTGATCGAGGCTCGTCTCGTCGGCGGCGCGGCGGGCGACGTCGACGTTGCGCTGGTGATCGGCGCGATGGTCGTCGACCTCCTCGACTTCGACCCGGAGGACTTCGAGCAGGAGATCGCGGCGTACGTCGGCGCGGGGGAGACCGACGCTGCCCGCGCGGAGCTCGCCCGGTCGACGGGTGACCTCGACTCGCGCGAATGGGCCCGCGAAGAGCTCCGGCGGATCGACGCGCCCGACGCGCCGATCGCCTCGCGGTCCCTCGCCGCGATCGCCGCGGGGGCTCCGCCGGAGGATCCGGCGGCGGACGCGGTCTGGGTGGCGGCGATCCTCGCGCTCGTCGAGCAGGCGGTGGAGTACGCGGTGGTGAGCAGCCAGAACGGAGGCGATGCCTGAGCGGCCGATGGGCCACGTTCGACTGCTACGGCACCCTGATCGACTGGGAGGGTGGCCTCCGGTCGGCGTTCCGGTCGGTCTGGCCGGACGCAGACGCCGACGTGTTGCTTCGCCGTCACCACGCCGTCGAGCCGCTCGTGCAGGAGGGCCGCGACCTTCCCTACCGTGAGGTGCTCGCCCGGTGCCTCGAGGCGGTGGCGGCGATCGAGGGCCGGTCGCTCGCCGTCAGCGACAGGCTCGCCCTGGCCGAGTCGCTTCCCTCGTGGTCGCCGTTCCCCGAGGTGCCGCAGGGGCTCGCCGAGCTCCGCGTGCGGGGCTGGCGGCTGGGGATCCTGTCGAACACAGATCCGGACCTCCTCGCCGCGTCGATCGGGAACATCGGGGTCGAGGTGGACCTGCGGATCACCGCCGCCGAGGTCGGCTCGTACAAGCCGGCGTACGGTCACTGGCGGCGGTTCTTCGCGGTGAGCGGCGCCGACCCCGCCCGTCATGTCCACGTGGCGGCAAGCCTGTTCCACGACATCGCGCCGGCGGCCGACCTCGGGGTGCCGGCGGTGTGGGTCAACCGGCTCGCGGAGACGAGCCCGCTGCCGCGCACGGCGGAGCTCGCCGACCTGAGCGGGCTCCCGGACACTCTCGACGCGATCGTCCCCTAGCCGTCGCGTCGCCGGGTGTCACTCGCGGGGCGGCACGCCGCAGTCGGCGAGGACGACGCGTCGTATCGCGACGCCAATTGACGTCGTCGCCGACGCCAATTGGCGCGTGGGGCCGCGCGACGCGATCGACCCGCTTCGACACGCGGATGGACTCAGGGAGTGACGGCCCCGCGGGGCCGTCAAGCGCCCTGGGCGATCCCGGCGCGCTCGAGGATCTCCGGCACCGATTCCTCCCACGCCACCGCCATGACGTGGCAGCCGGCGACGCCCTCGGTCTCGCGGAGACGCTCGATGACCTCGACGCAGATGCGCTTGCCTTCCTCGCCCTCGTCGTCGGCCTGCTCCATCCGGCGGATCAGCTCGTCGGGCACCTCGACCCCCCACACCTTGTCGCGCATGTGGATCGCCATGCGCAGGTGCTTGAACGGCCCGACGCCGATGATCAGCTTCGGCCACGACGGCAGGTCGGCCGCCCGGAGTCGCTCGAGGAACTCGTCGAGGGCATCCGGCATGTAGGTGATCTGCGTCTGGAAGAAGTCCGCCCCGGCCTCGAGCTTGGCGCGGATCTTCTGGATCTCGATGTCGGCGTCCGGCGCGAACGGGTTCGCCGTCGCGCCGATGTGCAGGTACGGCGCCTCGCCCTTGAGCTCCTCCGACTCCGCGTTTGCGAAGTGGCCCGAGCGGAGCGAGCCCTGGAGCCGCAGCAGGGCCATCGTGTCGATGTCGTTGACGACCGCGGCGTCAGGGTGGTTCCCGATGTTGATCGGGTCGCCGCTCATGGCGAGGGTGTTGTGGATGCCCAGTGCGCTGGCGCCGAGCAGGTCGCTCGTGATCGCCATCCGGTTGCGGTCGCGAACGGTGATCTGCATCACCGGCTCCGCACCGGCCTCCAGGGCGATCCGCCCGGCGGCGATCGGCGACATGCGCGACTGCGCGGTCTGGTTGTCGGTGATGTTGACGGCATCGCAGACCGGGCCGAGCAGGAGCGCTTTCTCGATGACGGCCATCGGGTTGGCGTGCTTCGGCGGGCCCAGCTCGGCGGTGACGGCGAACCTGCCGTCGGTCAGCGTGCGCTCCAGTCGTGTGGGAGTTGGCATCGTTGCGAGGCTAGCAAGAACCCCGGAGCAGCCCACGGGCGGCATGCGCGGTTCGGGTCGTTCATCGTGAGCCATCAGGGTCCGGGGATCGGCTGCCGATGAGACGGGTATGCCGCCTCGATCTTCGGCTGCCACGCCCTGGTCGTGCTCCGGCGCGCGCCGTGCGTGCCTGATGCTCGTCTTGGGCCTGGTCGCGCTGCTCGGGTTGCGCGCGCCGGCACACGCGTGGGGCCACGACGGCCCGCATGCCGACGACTTCGCCGGTGCACGCGAGCTCCCCGCGCCGCCGGGCGTCGATGCCGCGCCCGTGATCACGACCGGGATCGCTCCGCTGACGGTCGCCCGCGGTCCGCGAACGACGGCGGTCGTGATGTTCGACTTCGCGGGGTCGGCATCTTCGCCGTTCACGGCGGACGCCGTCCGGACGGCGATCTTCACCGGCGCGGGCTCTGTCAACGCGTTCGAGCAGGAGCAGTCGTTCGGGGCGATCTCCTTCGCGGGCAAGCTGCGCGCAGACGGGGACATCTTCGGCTCGTACTCGATCTCGTCGAGCACCGCGGTGTGCGATCCCGACACATGGATGTTCGCTGCGAACGCCGCCGCCACGGCCGCCGGCGTCGACCTCACCGGCTATCAGCACCGCATCTACCTCTTCCCCTACGTCGCGGCATGCGGCTGGGCCGGGGCCGCCGACATGCCGGGGAGCGACAGCTTCATCAACGGCACGCTGTCCGTACGGGTGATCGCCCACGAGCTCGGCCACAACATCGGCGCACAGCACGCCTCCACGATCAGCTGTACGGACGGCGGCGTGCGCGTCGCGTTCTCGGCGTCGTGCACGCAGAGCGAGTACGGCGACCCGTTCGACGTGATGGGCGCCGCGTTGCGGCACTCCGCCGCATTCCGCAAGGTCGAGTACGGCTTCCTGCCCGCGGCCGCCGCTGCGACGGTGGCCCGGTCGGGCACGTACCAGCTCACATCGGCAAGCGTGGCCGGGGGCGGCATCCAGTCGCTGCGGGTCAAGCGCGGCAATGCCGGCGACTACTGGTACGTCGAGCTTCGCAGTCCGGCCGGCGCGTTCGACAACTTCGGCGCCGCCGATCCGGCGGTGACAGGCGTCGGCATCCGCCTGGCGGGCGACTACGGCGTCGGGGTGCGCACCCGGCTTGTCGACACCACACCGCAGACGGGGACCTATGCCGACGCTCCGTTGCAGGCGGGTCAGCGGTTCACCGATCCGCTCTCCGGCATCTCGATCGCCGCCGACTCGGTCGCCCTCGGCATCGCGACGGTCCGCGTGACGCTGCCGGGCGCGAGCGACACGCCGCCGCCACCGCCCCCCCGGGCGAGCCGTCGATCATCGCGCCGGATTCCCCGCCGCCCGCCCGGATCGTCGTGACAGCGAGGCGGCTCGACCGCAAGCGGATCCTCGTACGAGTCGCGCTGCCGGCTCCCGACGGCGCTGATCGTTGCGCTGCGCGCCTCACGGGTCTGCGATGGGGCGCTTGTCGCATCGCGCCCGGGCGGACGGTCGCGTTCGCCCGGCTCGTCGCGGTCCGTCCACGCGTCGCGTCGATCGTCGCGGCGGTCCGCTTCGACGCCGGCGCCCCGCTCGTTGTGCGCCTGCGAGTGCCTCCGATCGGGCGTCCCGTGCGCGTCGTGCAGGCGATCCGCTGATTTCCGGCTCGGGGCGGTCGCTCCGAGCGCGAAAAGCGCAGGCAGGGCGAACGCACCCGCACGTTGACGACGTCCGCGGCGCCTGAGAACCTCATCTCGTGCTCGCCTGGGCCCCAAGCAGCGCTCGGCATGTCCGGGCATGCGTCTTCGCGGTAGCCGTCCTGATCGCCGCCGTCGCGGCCGTCGTCGCTACTCCGCTCGCGACCGCGGCGCCGACGGGGATCGTCGTGAGCACCAGTTCCACCCGCTCGAACGCGGTGCTGTTGAGCGGCGCGACCCTGGCCGGCAACCGGTACATCTTCGTCAACGGCTACTCGCAGGCCCGGCGCGTGAGCTACGCGCTCGACGGCGGGGCGGCTGTGACGCGGTCGTCGCCGTTCGACTACGCCGGCACCAGGAGCAACGGTCGCGCGAACCCGCTCGATACGACCACCCTCGCCGACGGCACCCACACCCTGCGCGCGACGGTCACGCGAAGCGGCGGCGCCGTCATCGCCGACCTCGTCGCGACGTTCACGGTGACCAACCAGACGTCCCCTCCGCCTCCGCCGCCTCCGCCTCCGCCTCCGCCGCCTCCGCCACCGCCGCCTCCGCCTCCTCCGCCACCGCCGCCGTCGGGCGCGCGGAGCATCCTCGTTCCGGCCTACTTCTACCCTGGGGCCGACTGGACGCGCATGTGCGCGACGCTGCCGTCCGGTGCGATCGCCGTGATGAACCCGGGCTCCGGCCCGGGCGGAGCCGTCGACCCCGCCTACACGTCCGCGGTGAGCGCCTGCCGCTCACGTGGGGTCGGCGTGATCGGCTACGTCTACACGTCCTACGGCGCACGGTCCTCCAGCGCGGTCCGCGCCGATGTGGACGCGTACTTCGCTCGCTACCCCGTGAGCGGGATCTTCTTCGACGAGGCGTCGAACGACTCGTCCAAGCAGACGTACTACGCGTCGCTCTATCAGTACGTTCACGCGAAGAACGCCGGCTCGCTGACGGTCGTGACGAACCCGGGTGTGACGGCATCGACCGCGTGGCAGCTCGACGGCGGCACGGCCGACATCGTGAACATCTTCGAGGGGAGTCCGTCCTCGTTCTCGTCGTGGAACCCGCCGGCGTGGGTGGCCACGCGCAACCCGGCCAAACTGGCCGCGATCATCTACGGGGCGAGCACGACCTCGACCATGCAGTCGACATGCTCACGGGCGTCGAGCCTGAATCTCGGCTGGACCTACGTGACGCCGGACGTCCTGTCGAACCCCTTCGACATCCTGCCGCCCGATCCGTACTGGACGAGCGAGCTCTCCGCCTGCGCGTCGTCCGGGGTCTGACCACCCGATCAGGGCCAGACGTCGGAGTCCTTGTGCAGGTCGAGGCGGCCGCCGTCGACGCACTCGGTGGTGCGGTAATCGTCGGGCATGTCGGGGTACACGACGCGCCAGTAGAACTCCGCGAGCTTCTGGGCCTCGCTCGCTGAGGCGCCGAGTCCTCGCGCGACCTGCGCGGTGTACTGCATGCCGTAACACTCGGCGACCGCCTCGTTCGTCCACCCGCGCAGGTGGATCGCCTCGTGCGCGAGCACGTGGACGGCGACCGCGCTGTTGAACCGGACCTTCTTGTCACCCTTCTCGTAGTCCTTGAGCCATTTGCACGCGTCGCGCTTGATGTCGGTCTTGTCCGCGGGGTCGCCGTCTTCGTCGAACTGGACCGTGCCGAGCTCCTGCCCGATGTCCACGAGCTGCCCGAACATCCCCTGGCAGCGGACGCTCACGTTGCGGTGGGCGACTTCGCTCACGAGCTTGCCGTAGCGCCGCTCCGCGGCCTGCGCCCGGTATTCGAGCGCGCCCAGGACGATCACCGCGAGCGCCACCACCACGATCGTCTTCGGCCGCCGCTCGTAGTGCTTCACGTGCTTCCACACCAGCCACCCCACGACGATCGCGCCGAGGATCACCAGCAACAGTCTGACGCTGTAGTGCATAGCGTCGACATCGGCACCCCGTACTCCCGCCTGAACGCCGCCCTCCCGCGCGCCGTCCCTCCCGGTGGGGTTGGGCGACGCCACTTGGCGTGCCGCGGACGCCAATTGACGCTCGGCGGACGCCGCTTGGCGTTCCCGCCACGCCAATTGGCGTGCCGCGAACGAGCCGTCGACCCATCCGCAGCGGGAGGCCTCCAAGATTTGACATTAAGTGACTCAGGTTTCATACTGCGGAGAGATTCAGAACCTGACCAGCGTGGGAATCACGCGAAACGGAGGCACCACAAGCATGGGAAAGACGATCGGTATCGACCTCGGCACGACGAACTCGTGCGTCGCCGTCCTCACCGGCGGTGAGCCGGAGGTCCTTCCGAACGCCGAGGGCGGGCGCACCACCCCGTCGGTCGTCGGGTTCGCGAAGACCGGGGAGCGCCTCGTCGGCGCCGTCGCGAAGCGGCAGGCGGTGACGAACCCCGAGAACACGGTGTTCAGCATCAAGCGGTTCATGGGCCGCAAGTACGCCGAGGTCGACGAGGAGATGAAGATCGTCCCCTATGAGGTCGTCCGCGGCGCCAACGGCGACGCACGCGTGAAGGTCGCCGACAAGGAGTACTCGCCGCCGGAGATCAGCGCGATGATCCTGCAGAAGCTCAGGGCCGACGCCGAGGCGTTCCTCGGCGAGACGGTCACGGAGGCCGTCATCACCGTCCCGGCGTACTTCAACGACGCCCAGCGGCAGGCCACCCGCGACGCCGGCAAGATCGCCGGCCTCGACGTCAAGCGCATCATCAACGAGCCGACCGCGGCCGCGCTGGCCTACGGGCTCGACAAGGGCGGCGACCAGACCATCCTGGTGTTCGACCTCGGCGGCGGCACCTTCGACGTGTCGATTCTCGAGATCGGCGACGGCGTCTTCGAGGTCAAGGCCACCGCCGGCGACAACCACCTCGGCGGCGACAACTTCGACAAGGCGATCGTCGACTGGATGACCGCCGAGTTCAAGCGCGAGCAGGGCATCGACCTCAGCGTCGACAAGATGGCGCTCCAGCGCCTCTACGAGGCGGCCGAGAAGGCGAAGATCGAGCTGTCCTCGACCTCCACCGCGCAGATCAACCTGCCGTTCGTCACCGCGGACCAGACCGGTCCGAAGCATCTCGACCTCACGCTCTCGCGGGCGAAGTTCGAGGAGCTCGCCGTGGACCTCCTGGACCGTCTCGTCGGGCCGACCAAGCAGGCCATCGCCGACTCGGGCAAGGACGGGTCGATCGACCACATCGTGCTCGTCGGCGGCATGACCCGCATGCCGGCCGTCCAGGAGCGCGTGAAGCAGCTCACCGGCAAGGAGCCGCACAAGGGCGTCAACCCGGACGAGGTCGTCGCCATCGGCGCGGCCATCCAGGCGGGCGTGCTGGCCGGCGAAGTCAAGGACGTGCTGCTCCTCGACGTCACCCCG
Source organism: uncultured Thermoleophilia bacterium (assembly GCA_963706315.1). Classification (GTDB taxonomy): domain Bacteria; phylum Actinomycetota; class Thermoleophilia; order Miltoncostaeales; family Miltoncostaeaceae; genus CALMEC01. Next base: position 923,253 of record CAVPMA010000015.1, read on the forward strand.
CTGTCGCTGGGGATCGAGACCAAGGGCGGCGTGTTCACCCGGCTCATCGAGCGCAACACGACCATCCCGACGCGCAAGAGCGAGATCTTCTCGACCGCGGAGGACAGCCAATCGCAGGTCGAGATCCACGTCCTGCAGGGCGAGCGCGAGATGGCGAGCTTCAACAAGACCCTCGGGAAGTTCCAGCTCGTCGGGCTCCCGCCCGCGCCGCGCGGCGTTCCGCAGATCGAGGTCACCTTCGACATCGACGCGAACGGCATCGTGAACGTGTCGGCGAAGGATCTGGGCAGCGGCAACCAGCAGCAGATCCGCATCGAGGCGTCCAGCGGCCTGACCGACGACGAGATCCGCAAGATGGTGTCCGACGCCGAGTCGCACGCCGACGAGGACAAGCGGCTGCGGGCCCTCGCCGATGCGCGCAACAACGCGGAGGCCCGGGCACACGAGGGGGAGCGCCAGCTTCGCGAGCACGGCGAGATCATCGACGAGGAGCTCAAGCGCGACCTCGAGGGTGCGATCGCCGCCGCCAAGGAGGCCGCGCAGGGAGAGGACACCGACGACATCGAGGCCAAGACGCAGAGCCTCGTCGATCTGCTCCACAAGTTCTCCGAGCAGGTCTACCAGAAGGCCGCGCAGACCCAGGCGGCCAACGGCGCCGGCGCGGCCGAGGAGCCGGTTGAGGACGCCGAGTACGAGGTCATCGACGAAGAGAAGGAGGCAAGCTAAGCCATGAGCATCGTCCGTTTCGATCCGTTCCGCGACATCACGTCGTTCAGGGACGACATCAACCGCCTGTTCGCCCGATCCTTCGGTGAGGAGGGCGTGACGGGAACCCGCACCTGGGCCCCGGCCGTCGACGTGTTCGAGACGAAAGACGCGGTGGTCCTCAAGGCCGAGCTCCCGGGGCTCACCGCCGACGAAGTCGACGTCGAGATCGACGACAACGTCCTCACGGTCTCCGGTGAGCGCACGTTCAAGGACACGGTGGAGGAGGGCCGCTTCTACCGGCTCGAGCGCAGCTACGGAAGGTTTTCGCGCAGCCTGACGCTCCCGCAGGGCATCAGGGCCGATGCGGTCTCGGCGACCTTCGCCGACGGCGTCCTGGAGGTGACCGTGCCGAAGGCCGAGGAGGTCAAGCCGCGCAAGGTCACCATCGGTGCGGGCGACGCGGCGTGACCGGCGACGCCCGCCACCCGGGCACGCCGTTCGGCCCGTCGGGTGAGCCGGAGAGCGCCGACGCTTCGGTCGAGGCGGTCGAGGTCGGGGCCCCCGACGGGGTCCCGACCGAACCCGGCGACGACGATGAGGTCGGTAGCCTCACCGCCGAGCGCGACGAGTACCTCGACGCGTTGCAGCGGCTCAAGGCCGAGTTCGACAACTACCGCAAGCGCGTAGAACGTGACCGGGAGGCCCAGCAGAAGGCGGGGATCCGCGAGTTCGTCGCCGAGCTTCTGCCGGTGATCGACAACCTCGAGCGGGCCGTCGAGGCCCTCGGCGGAGCGGGAGCGCCGATCGTCGCGGGCGTCGAGATGGTTCGGGGGCAGCTCACCGGCCTGCTGGCCGGCCGCGGCGTCGAGGAGATCGCGGCCCACGCCAGCGTCTTCGACCCGGAGGTCCACGAGGCCGTCGCTCAGCACCCCACCGACGAGCACGCGGAGGGGACGGTCGTGCACGTCGCGGAGAAGGGGTACCGCCTCGGGGACACGGTGATCCGGCCGGCGAAGGTGGTCGTCGCCGCTCGCCCGCCCGGGCAGGAGGAGTAGCAGCGTATGGCCCGCGACCTCTACGAGGTGCTGGGGGTCTCGCGCGGCGCGTCCTCGGAGGAGATCAAGAAGGCCTACCGCAAGCTCGCCCGCAAGTACCACCCCGACCAGAACCCTGACGATCCCAAGGCCGAGGACCGGTTCAAGGAGATCTCCCACGCGTACGACGTGCTCTCCGACGACGAGAAGCGCAAGCAGTACGACCTCGGGCCACAGGCGTTCGGGACGGGCGGATCCGGCGGTGCGGGCGCGGGCTTCGATCCGTCCGGCTTCGACTTCGCGGATCTGTTCGGGATGTTCGGAGGCGGTGGTCGCGGCGGCGGGCGGGGCCAGGGCCGCGCCGCGCCCACGCGCGGCGGCGACGTCGAAGTGAACGTCACGCTGTCCTTCGACCAGGCGATGGCCGGAGCCACCGTGCCGGTGACCTACGAGGTCGACGAGGCCTGCCCCACCTGCTCCGGCACCGGGGCGAAGCCGGGTTCCAAGTCGAGCCTGTGCAGCGAGTGCCGGGGCCGCGGGGTCATCGGGCGCAACCTCGGTGGCTTCGAGGTCATGAGCCAGCCCTGCCCGGTCTGCAAGGGCGCCGGCACGATCATCGACGACCCGTGCGACGTCTGCGACGGCGCCGGTCGGCGGAGGGTGCGGCGCACGGAGCAGGTCACCGTTCCTCCCGGGGTCAAGACCGGGACGAAGATCCGCAAGCGCGGACGTGGCCAGGCCGGTGCCCGCGGCGCGCAGGCCGGCGACCTCGTCGTCGTGACCCACGTGACCCCCAGCCGGATCTTCACCAGGAACGGCGACGATCTCGAGCTGGAGGTGCCGGTCACGTTCGCGGAGGCGGCCCTCGGCGCGAAGGTCGAGATCCCGACCCTCGAGGGCAAGGTCGCGGTGACCGTTCCGCCGGGCAGCCAGAGCGGCAAGGCGCTTCGCGTGCGGGGCAAGGGCGCGCCGCGCCTCAAGGGCGGCGGGTACGGCGATCTGATCGCCCGTCTCAAGGTCGAGGTTCCGGAGAAGCTGAGCGACGAGCAGAAGGCGGCGCTGGAGACGTTCGCGACCCTCGACGGGCGTAATCCGCGGGAGCGGTTGTTCCGATGACCGACTTCCAGACGCGCGCAGTGTTCATGATCGGCATCGCCGCCGAGCTCGCCGGCATGCATCCGCAGACGCTGCGGATGTACGAGCGGCGGGGGCTGCTCCACCCGTCGCGGTCGAAGGGCGGCACCCGCCTCTACAGCCAGGCCGACGTCGCGCGCCTGCGGCGGATCCAGGAGATGTCGGAGACGGGGCTCAACCTCGCCGGGATCGAGCGGGTGCTCGAGCTCGAGCGAGCCCTCGACAACGCGCTCGAACGGGTGCGGAGCCTCGAGGCGCAGATGCGTGCCCAGTCCGCGCAGGCAATGCAGGAGCTCGACGCGATGCGCCGGTCCCTGTCCACCGAGCTGGTGCCAGCCGGCCGAGGCGGCCCGCTCGCCCCGCTCGTCCAACCCATCGTCCGGAGGCGGTAGCAGCACCATGGCAGTCGATCAGTACACCGTCCGTGCCCAGGAGGCCATTGCCGCCGCCCAGACCCTCGCGCAGGAGCGCGAGCAGCAGATCATCGAGCCGGCGCACCTGCTGGTGGCGCTCCTGGACGCGCGCGAGGGCATCGTCGCACCGCTCCTCGAGCGCGCCGGCGCCGAGATCACCGCCCTGCGGGCGGAGGCGGTGACGGCGGTCGAGCGGCTGCCGGTGGTGCGCGGCGCGAGCCAGCAGCACATCTCGCAGTCCATGCGCGACGTCCTGAAGCGCGCGGGCCGGGAGGCGGAACGGCTGGGCGACGAGTACATCTCGACCGAGCATCTGCTCGTCGCGCTGGTCGGCGAACCGTCACCGGCCCGCGATGCGCTGGCCGCCGCGGGCGTGACCCACGATGCGCTGCTCGAGGCGATGCAGGCCGTCCGTGGCTCGCACCGGGTCACCGACCCGAACCCGGAGGCCAAGTACCAGTCGCTCGAGCAGTACGGCCGGGACCTGACCGATGACGCCAGGCGCGGAAAGCTCGACCCGGTCATCGGCCGCGACAACGAGGTGCGCCGGGTCATCCAGGTGCTGTCGCGCCGCACGAAGAACAACCCGGTGCTCATCGGCGAACCCGGCGTTGGGAAGACGGCCATCGTCGAGGGGCTCGCGCAGCGGATCGTGTCGGGGGACATCCCGGACAGCCTCCGCGAGAAGCGCGTCATCGCCCTCGACATCGGGGCCCTCATCGCGGGAACCAAGTACCGCGGCGAGTTCGAGGACCGGCTGAAGGCGGTGCTCAAGGAGATCGCCGACGCCGAGGGCGAGATCATCCTGTTCATGGACGAGCTCCACACGATCGTCGGGGCCGGCGCCGCCGAGGGCGCCGTGGACGCGGCCAATCTGCTCAAGCCGATGCTGGCCCGCGGCGAGCTTCGCGCCGTGGGCGCCACGACTCTCGACGAGTACCGCAAGCACATCGAGAAGGACCCGGCGCTCGAGCGACGGTTCCAGCCGGTGTACGTCGGCGAGCCGACGGTCGAGGACACCATCGCAATCCTGCGCGGGCTGAAGGAGCGGTACGAGGTGCACCACGGTGTGCGGATCCAGGATGCGGCGCTGGTCGCAGCCGCGCGGCTGTCGCACCGCTACATCACCGGACGGTTCCTGCCCGACAAGGCCATCGACCTGATGGACGAGGCGGCCAGCCGCCTCCGGATCGAGATCGACTCGGTGCCGCAGGAGCTCGATCAGGTGGAGCGGCGCATCATCCAGCTCGAGATCGAGGAGCAGGCGCTCAAGCCCGAGACCGACCCCGGGTCAGTGGCGCGCCGCGAGGCGGTGCAGGCCGAGCTCGCGGAGCTGCGGGAGCAGGCGGCCGCGATGCGGGTCCGGTGGGATCGGGAGAAGGAGATCATCGGGCGGATCCAGCAGGCCAAGAGCGAGATCGAGCAGGCCCGCATGGAGCTGGAGCGCGCCGAGCGCGAGGCCGACCTGGAGGGCGCGGCGCGCCTGAAGTTCGGAACGATCCCCGAGCTCGAGCGGACGCTCGCGGAGGCCCAGGAGGAGCTCGCCCGGCGGCAGGAGGAGAGCCAGATGCTCAACGAGGAGGTGGGGGAGCAGGACATCGCCGAGGTCGTCGCTGGGTGGACCGGCGTGCCGGTGAGCCGCCTGATGGAGGGCGAGGTTGAGAAGCTCGTCCACATGGAGGAGCGGTTGCACGAACGGGTCGTCGGCCAGGACGAGGCTGTCGAGGCCGTCGCGAATGCCCTGCGCCGCGCGCGGGCGGGGCTGTCCGACCCGAACCGGCCGATCGGCTCGTTCATCTTCCTCGGGCCGACGGGCGTGGGGAAGACCGAGCTCGCCCGGGCGCTCGCGGAGTTCATGTTCGACGACGAGCGGGCGATGGTCCGCGTGGACATGAGCGAGTACATGGAGAAGCACGCCGTCGCGCGACTCATTGGGGCCCCGCCCGGCTACGTGGGCTTCGAGGAAGGTGGCCAGCTCACCGAGGCGGTGCGCCGACGGCCGTATTCGGTGCTGCTGCTCGACGAGATCGAGAAGGCGCACCCGGACGTGTTCAACGTGCTGCTGCAGCTACTCGACGACGGCCGGCTGACCGACGGTCAGGGCCGCGTCGTGGACTTCACCAACACCGTCGTGATCATGACGTCGAACGTCGGGAGCCAGTTCCTCACGGACGGCATCTCCCAGGACATCGCCGAGGAACGCGTGCTCGGCGCGCTGCGCGAGCACTTCCGGCCCGAGTTCCTGAACCGCATCGACGAGATCGTCGTCTTCCAGCGCCTCGGCCGCGAAGAGATCGACCGCATCGTCGACTTCCAGCTCGCCGGCCTGGCGAAGCGGCTCTCCGAGCGCGACATCACGATCAGCCTCACCGCTGCCGCGAAGCGGACGATCGCCGACGAGGGCTACGACCCGGCGTACGGTGCCCGGCCCCTGAAGCGCGTGATCCAGCGGCGCATCCAGGACCAGCTGGCGTTGCGGCTTCTCAAGGGCGGGTTCGCCGACGGCGACCACGTCGAGGTGGACGCCGACGACGAGGGCCTGCTGACGTTCCGGGCTCTCCGCGAGGCGAGGGCGACCGCAACGACGTAGATCGCCGCGGCCCGCGGGTCGACGTCAGGCGAGAGCCGCGATTCTGGGCGGGTCGCTCAGCGGCGCGACGCCTGCGCCAGGCCGGCGGAGACGCCGACCGCGGCGGCGGCGAGGGCCAGGAACAGGCCGATGTCGCGTGAGAGGAAGTCCGCCGGCTCCGGCGGGCGGAACAGGCGGTAGGCCACCAGCGCACCGGCGAGCAGCGCGCACCCGGCGATCAGCCACCCGAGGGCCTCCGCCGTCCGCGGGTCGACGCGGTAGGCGTCGAGGTGGTCGGCGAGGAGGAGTCCCGACATGAGCAGCCAGATCACCCCGAGGCCGAGTACGCCCTTTGCGATCGCGGTGGCGTCCCAGCCGCTCGCCGTCCCGGATGACGCCGGCGGTCCGAGGTTCGCCGCGTACCACGGCAGGAACACCGAGGCCAGCATCAGCGCTGCCGAAGCGATGCCCGCGATGGCCGGCCCGGCCGGGATCGCGAGCAGTCGGGAGCGGCGCCGCATGGACCGAATCGTAGCTGGGCCCGTGGTAGTCTCGCGACCGGCGCATACCTCGCCTCGCCCGAAGGAGACCGATGCCCACCTACATCCTCCTCAGCACGCTCAGCCCCCACGGGGCCGGGACGCTCAAGGCCAATCCCGGTCGCCTCAAGGAGGTCAACACCGAGATCGAGCAGATGGGCGCGAAGGTCGTCTCGCAATGGGCCGTCCTCGGGCCGTACGACTTCGTCAACATCGTCGAGGCGCCGGACGAGAAGACGATCGCCCGCGTCTCGGTCGAGCTCGCCTCCCGCGGAACCGCGCATTTCCAGACGCTGACGGCCATCCCGGTTGACGAGTTCCTCGCGCTCCTCAAATAGCGTGAGCGAACCCCGTCGGCGCAGACGACGCGGTCTGATCGTCGCCGCCGGACTCATCGGCGTCATCCTGACGCCCCCGGTCGCGCCCGCGCGGCGCGCCGTCGCCGAGTGGGCCCGCCGGCGCAGGTCGTTCCGCGACCCCGTCGCGCCCTTCCTCGAGGCGCCGTGCCACGCGGCCCCGGCAGCCGCCGAGCCGATCGTCACGGGAGCGGAGGCCACCAAATAGCCACATGGCGCTGGGAGATCCTGGTCCCCGCGCATCGGATCGTCCTCGCGCTCCTGAACGGCGAGATCGTCGAGGTCCGCGGATCGACGAGTGCCGGCACCTTTGCGGCGTACCGCGGCATCCCGGCCGCCGTCCACGGGATGATCGCCTGGCCCAACACGGTCCTGCTGACCGGGCCGGAGCCGATCGTCGTCGACCCCGGCTACCAGACCCAGGGCGACATGCTCGTCGGTGCACTCGCCGCGCGAACGCTCGCGCCTGACGACATCCGGACGGTCGTCATGACGCACCTGCACTCCGACCACCTGTCCGCACTCCCGCAACTGGGCGACGTCGAGCTCTTCGTCCATGAGGCGGAGCTCGACACGCCCCACGCGAGACGGCAGCAGGGCCTGCTCGACGCCGTCACCGTGAGCCGCCTGAGCGGCGAGGAGGGGGAGATCCGGCCGGGTCTGCGCTGGATTCACACCCCCGGGCACGCCGCGGGGCACATCGCGGTGATCGCCGAGTGCCAGGAGGAGCGGGTGATCGTCGCCGGCGACACGCTCGGGCCCGACCCGGGCTGGTTCGACCGGATGGATCTGCCCGCATCATTTCCCGACCGTGACGCCCATCTCGAGGCGTTCCGCCGCATCCGGGCGCGTGACGCCCACGTCATCGTCCCGGGGCACAACCCGCCGATCCGGCTCCGCGAAACAGGAACATGAGGGCTCCTTCTCGTAAGTAACACCACGCGAACCCGAGCGAGAGCACGAAGGAGAACGGATGGACAAGATCAGAGGGCTTCCCAGGGAGCAGAAGATGCTGGGCGTCGCAGGCGCGATGCTCGTCTTCATCATCAGCCTGTTCCTCGATTGGTACGGCGTCGCCGGCTTCAGCGCGAAGGGCACCGATATCGACTCGTGGTGGATCGCGTTGATCCTCGCCATCGTCGGTGGGGGCATCTACGCGGCCGAGGCGCTCAACTTCCCGGTCCCGGTCAAGTGGGGGACCGTCGGCGTCGGCGCCCTGTGCTCCCTGCTCGTCTTCTTCTGGGCGTTCGTCCACCTCATCGACGGCGCCAACCTGAAGTTCGGTGCGTGGCTCGGGCTCATCTTCTCGGCGATCGGGGCGATCCTCGCCGGCATCGTGTGGAACCAGGAGCGCACCTGATCGCCCGCCATGGCTAGACTTGCCCCGTTGTCGTCTCGAGGAGCATCCAATGGGGATTCTTGACAAGGCAGTCGATGCTGGGAAGAAGGTCGCCGAGACCGCTCAGGAGGGCTTGTCCGACGCCAAGGACAAGGCGCAGAGCGTCGTCCTGAAACGGAAGGTGAACGGCTTCGCCGAGGAGATCGGCCACCTCGTCATCCGGCAGAAGGGCGGCGAGGCCGGGCTCGACACCGAGATCGACCGGTTGATCGGCGAGGTCCGCGCCGTGGAAGCCGAGATGAAGGCGCTCGACGAAGACTGACCGAGACTCGACCCGGCGCTCCGGAACCGCCCCGGGGCGCATTGGTCGCCCCACCATCTAGGCTCCCCGGCCGATGCCCGACATCACCGGTCCCATCGTCGACTTCGCCACGAGCCAGATCGGCTCGTACGGGCTCGCGGCGGTGTTCATCCTGATGATTCTCGAGAGCGCCTGCATCCCGGTACCGAGCGAGGCGATCATGCTCTACGGCGGCTTCCTCGTCGCACGTGGCGAGCACAGCCTGTTCGCGATCGTCGCCGCCGGGGTGCTCGGCAACCTCGTCGGCTCGTGGATCGCCTACTGGGTGGGCTACGCGAAGGGCCGGGAGTGGGCGTTGCGCTTCCACTGGCTGCACATCACCGAGAAGCGTCTCGACGTCGCCGACCGGTGGTTCGCGCGCTGGGGCTCCTGGGCGGTGCTCCTGTCGCGCTGCCTGCCGATCGTGCGCACGTTCATCTCGCTGCCCGCCGGTGTGGCCCGCATGCCGTTCTGGCGGTTCACCGTCCTCACGGTGATCGGCTGCATCCCGTGGGTCACCGGCCTCGCCCTGCTGGGTCGCGCCGCCGGCGACGACTGGGAGCGACTGCAGCGCCAGCTCCACTACGTCGACTACGCGCTGGTACTCGCCGCCGTCGGCGGGGTGGTCTGGTGGATCGTCAGGCGCCGGGCGCGGCGGGTCGCTTCAGCGCCGTGACCAGCACCCGCCCGGAGAGGGTGGGCTCGCCCTGCTTCGTCTTGACGCTGACGCTCACGGTGTAGACCCCCGGCTTCAGCGCCTTGCGGGCGCGCTTGAGGTCATAGGTCACCGCTCGGGCACCGGCCCGGATGAGCCGGTTGCGGAAGATGACCTTCACCGAGCCGCCCTTCGCGTCCCGCACGACGATCGTCGTGCGCGCCGCCTTGGCGAGCTTGAAGCCGATCTGAAGCTTGGTCGCGGGCGCCTTGCCGATCTTGCGCAGCCGGAGGAAGCCGAGCGTGCGGTCCACGGTCACGTTCTGGCTCTGGGCCGTCGGGCCTGAGCCGTCGCCCGGGACGAAGCGGGCGATCACCCGGTAGCGGCCATCCTTCGCGCGCAGCGTGCTCTGGGCGAGCGTGATCTTCCTTCCTGCCGGGCCGAGCGGACCGGCGTACAGCATCTTTACCGCCCGCCCGTTCGGGTGCGCGAGGGTGACGCGGACCGTCCCCGCCGTCGGCGCGCGCGCGGTCGTGAGGGTCCGCTCAGCCACGCCGTCACCGTTCGGCGAGATGAACGGATTGGGGGCCGAGAGCTGGACGCCGTCGTACGAGACGACGACTGCGTCGCTGATCGCCCGCTCAGACGCCCACGGCGTGACGAGGCTGTCGCGGATCGACATCAGGGCGCTCCCACCGCCGTCCATCCCGACCGCCGTGCGCGCCCCCAGCGACACCAGCAGCGCCGCCTGCTCGGCCATGGTCATGCCGCGGCTCGACTGGAGGGGTCCTTCGACGGTCACCAGCAGGATCGTCCCGTCGGCGGTCTGCCCGATGGCGGTTCGTGACGTGCGCGAGCCGATCTGGCCTGACGTGAAGCCCTCGCTGACGCCGGTGATCGCGACGCCGTCCTGCACCAGCGTCGGCCCGCCGCCGATCGCGTCGGTCACGTCGGCCGGGATGCCGACGACCCCGAACGTGAGCGTGACGCGCCGGCCCGGGATGAGGTCGGCGAGCACCTCGTCGCCGCCCTGGCCGGCTCCGCTGATCACGAGCTTGCCGGGCCCGATGCCGCTGCCGCCGCCCGGGCTCACGGTCTGCACCGTTCCGGCGACCGGGGTGTTGATGCCCACCACGCCGGGCGGGTCGAGCGCGATGAGCGCGTCGACCCGGTCACCGGTTGGGGTGAGGGTGCTGTACCGCGAGGTGTAGACGAGCGTCTCGTTCGCGCGTTCGGACGGGCGGTTGACGCCGGCGAAGGTTCTGGTGGGGAACGGCGTGGGCACGGTCACGTCGGACGCTTGCCAGGTCCCGGTGAGCGCGACCTTCGCCGTCGCGAGCTGCCCGCTCGCGGGGAAGAGGAGCGCCGAGCGGGTCGGCTCCGGCTCGCTCACGAGCTCGCCGCCCACCATGAGCAACCCGCTCGGGTAGGCGTTGTCGAGGTTGAAGTAGTCGCCGTTGACGCCGACGACCGCACCGTCGCCGAGACGGGCGCGCATCGCGTTCGTGAGCCGTCCCCGCCGCGACGGCGACCCGCCGGTCAGCACCGGCCGGATCGAGATGCGCGGACCCTGGACGACGCGAACGACGTGGATGACCTGGCCGGGGCGCGCCAGCCGCTCGTACGTGACGCCCGGCACCACCTCGCTGAGCTCGGCGACCGCCGTCGAGGCGCCGCCCAGCGCGACCGTGAGAGCGCACGTTGCGACCAGAACGAGCCGGGATCGGGATGTCTGGCGGGGGTATCGCATGGCGATTGAGAAACGTTCGATGTCGCGTGGGCAATGCCTGGGTTGCGCGGTAGCCGATCAGATCGGCCACGGGCGGGCAAACAGGCACGTCGGGCCGCGACCGGACCGATTGCTACACTGCCGCGCCGGCCGCCCTCGGCCGTCCCGCCATGAGCATCCCGTTGATGGATATCCAGGCCCAGTACGGGCCACTGCGCGCCGAGATCGACGCCGCGCTCGGAGGCGTGCTCGACAGCGGGCGGTTCATCCTGGGCCCCGAGGTCGCCGCCCTCGAAGGGGAGATCTCGACGCGGTTGCAGAGCCGCCCTTGCGTGGGCGTGGCCAACGGCACCGACGCGCTCGTGATCGCGTTGCAGGCGCTCGACGTCGGCCCCGGCGACGAGGTCATCACGACGCCCTACACCTTCTACGCGACGGCCGAGGCGATTGCCCGGATCGGCGCGACCCCGGTGTTCGTCGACATCGACCCGGACACCGCGACCATCGACCCCGAAACCATCGAGGCTCGGATCACCGACCGGACCAAGGCGATCATGCCGGTCGACATCTTCGGTCACCCGGCCGAAATGACGCCGATCCTGACGACGGCCGCCGAGAACGGGCTGGTCGTGATCGAGGACGCCGCCCAGTCCTTCGGCGCGGAGGACGACACCTGGCCTGTCGGCACCATGGGCGACGCCGTCACCTTCAGCTTCTTCCCGACCAAGAACTTCCCGGGGATCGGTGACGGCGGCATGATCGTCGCCCGTGACGAGACGCTCGCCGAGCGCCTACGGCGGCTGCGCTTCCACGGATCGAAGGACAAGGTGGTGTTCGACGAGGTGGGCTACAACTCCCGCCTCGACGAGCTCCAGGCCGCGGTGATCAGGATCTTCCTCCCGCACGTCGACCGGTGGAACGCCGGCCGGCGCCAGGCCGCCGACTGGTACCGCGAGTGCGGCCTCGGCGACCACATGACGCTCCCCGCGGAACGCCAGGGCGCGAAGCACGTGTACCACCTCTATATGGCCCGGCATCCGCGCCGCGACGAGATCCGTGCCGCCTTGGCCGACGCGGGCGTCGGCGCGGCCGTCTATTACGGCATCCCAATGCATCTGCAGCCGGTGTTCCGGCACCTGGGCTACTCGGAGGGCGATCTGCCCGTCGCCGAGGAGCACGCGCGCACCGGGCTCGCCCTCCCCATGCACCCGCACCTCACGCGCGACGAGGTGGAGCAGGTCGTGGCCGCCGTCGCCGGCGCCCTCGGGTAAGGGAATTCTCGACCCGATGCGGGTCTGGGTCGACATCACCAACTCGCCGCACGTGGTCATCTTCCGGCCGCTCATCGCCAGGCTGCAGGCCCGCGGCCACGAGGTGACCGTCACCGCCCGTGCATTCGCGCAGACCCTGGGGCTGCTGGAGCGCTTCGAGATCCCTCACACCGTGGTCGGCGCCCACGGGGGCGGCGGGTTGGCCGGGAAGGCTCGTGCCGCGGCGGGACGCACGTCGGCGCTCGTGCGCTTCGCTCGCGGGGAGCGGTTCGACCTGGCGGTCGCCCACGGGTCCACGGACCAGCCGGTCGCGGCCCGGCTCGCGGGCACGCCGCAGGTCACGATGTTCGACTATGAGTACGCCACGGCGATGCATCACTGGAACGGCCGCTGGGCGCGGCGCGTGCTGGTGCCCGACGCGATCCCCGAGGCGGCGCTCGCCCGATACGGCATGCGCCCGCCCAAGCTCGTCCGCTACCCCGGCTTGAAGGAGGAGTACTACCTCGCTGACCACGTGCCTGACCCAACCGTGGCCGGCGAGCTCGGATTGCGCCCCGACCGGCTGGTCGCGGTGCTGCGCCCGCCGCCGGAGGTGACCCTCTATCACCGCGGACGGTCCACGGAGCTCTTCGGCGACGTCCTGGACCATCTCTCTCACCGTCAACTCGAGGTTGATACTGTGGTGCTTCCGCGTACGCCCGAGCAGCGCGAAGCGCTCCGTGGAAGCACGTTCATCGTTCCCGACCGCCCGGTCGACGGTCCGACGCTCGTGCAACTCGCGGATCTCGTCGTCAGCGCCGGCGGGACGATGAACCGGGAGGCCGTGGCGCTCGGCGTGCCGGCGTTCACGCCGTTTGCAGGGCGTCTTGGCGCGGTCGACCGCCGGCTGATCGACGAGGGGCGCCTGCACCGGATCGAGCGCGCCGACGAGGTGGTCCTCGAACCGCGTGACCGCAGCCGCCGTCCGCCGCTGCGCGACCCCGACGTGCTTCTCGACGCCATCCTCGAGACGGTGTACTACACTCGGCGCCCTTGAGACTCCCGCCGATGACAAGCGGCTGGCGTCGCCACCTCCATCGGGCGGGGCAACTGCTCGTGGACGCAAGCCTGGTGACCCTTGCGTGGTGGCTGGCGTTCGCATTCCGGTTCGATGGTGGCCTGCAGGGCGTCTACTCGAGGCTGTTCGTCGCCACCGTCGGCGTCGTGATCGGCGTCAAGCTCCTCGTGTTCATCGGGGCGCGCTTCTACACGAAGTGGTGGCGGTTCACGAGCGTCCGCGACCTCCAGGCGATCGTCGTCGCGGTCGTCGTCGCGAGCCTCATCATCACCGCCGTCTTGTCGTTCTGGCAGCCGGTGCACCGCCCGCGCGGGGCCGCCGTCACGATGCCGCGCGGCGTGCTCGTCCTCGACTTCTTCATCACGCTCACGCTCGTGGGCGGCGTGCGCTTCGTCGTGCGGAGCATCGTGGAGCGCCCCGCCCGGGGCGAGCTCGTCGCGCGCAAGGGCAAGGAGGTCCTGATCTGCGGCGCCGGCGACGCGGGCAACAGCATGCTCCGCGAGATGCAGCGCAACCGGGCGCTCGGCTACGTCCCCGTCGGGATCATCGACGACGACCCGCGCAAGGCCGGGCTACGGGTGCAGGGAACGCGGGTGCTGGGCGGCCGCGACGCCCTGCCCGTGATCCTGCGGGAGACCAAGGTGGACGAGGTCATCATCGCGATGCCGTCGGCGCCGGGCGTGGTCCACCGCGAGATCGTCGAGGCCTGCCGGTTGGTCGGCGTGCCCTGCAAGACCCTCCCCGGCTTGCCCGAGCTGATCTCGGGCGAGGTCACGGTGCGATTGCTTCGCGACGTGAGCGTGGAGGACCTGCTCGGCCGCGCACCGCTCAGGATCGACTTCGAGCAGGTGTCGCGATACCTCAACGGCAAGGTGGTGCTGATCACCGGGGCGGGTGGATCGATCGGCTCCGAGCTCTGCCGCCAGGTGCTTCGGGCCGGACCCGCGAGCCTCGTGATCGTCGACCACGCCGAGAACAACCTCTTCGAGATCGACCGTCAGCTGCGCGGGCGGGGTCGCGTCACCCCGATCATCGCCGACTGCCGGGACGAGGTCGCCATGGAGCGGGTGTTCCAGGAGCACCGGCCGACGATCGTGTTCCACGCCGCCGCGTACAAGCACGTACCGATGATGGAGCTCAACCCCCTCCAGGCGGTCGCGAACAACGCGCTTGCGACCGCCGAGCTCGCGGTGCTCGCGGACCGCTTCGGGGTCGAGCGGTTCTGCCTGATCTCGACCGACAAGGCGGTGGAGCCGAAGACGGTGATGGGCGCGACGAAGGCCCTCGCCGAGCGCATCGTCGAGTCCCGCGGCGCGTCGTCCGCCACCCGCTTCGCGGCGGTGCGGTTCGGCAACGTCCTCGGAAGCTCCGGGTCGGTCGTGCCGATCTTCCGTCAGCAGATCGCGGCGGGCGGCCCGGTCACCGTGACCCATGCCGAGATGACGCGATTCTTCATGACGATCCCCGAGGCCGTCCAGCTCGTGATCGAGGCGACCGGGATCGCCGACGGAGGCGACATCTTCGTGCTGGACATGGGCGAGCCGGTGCGGATCGTCGACCTCGCCGAGAACATGATCCGCCTCTCGGGGCACGAGCCGGGCCGGGACATCGCGATCGAGGTCGTCGGGATCCGGCCGGGCGAGAAGCTCCACGAGGAGCTCTTCAACCTCGACGAGACCGTCCGTCCCACCAGGTATGGCAGGATCCAGCGAGCCACGCGCCCCCCGCTCGATCCTGTGGCCCTGCGAATCGGCATCGAGCTCCTCGAGGAGCGCGTCAGCGCGGGCGACCTCAGCGGGTGCGCGGATGTCCTGTGGCGCACGTTGGGCGCAGGCAGGGAAGCCCCGTCCGACTCCGAACACACCAGCACGACCGTTCCCGGAAAGCAGGAAGGAACCGCATGACCACAGCGCTTCGGCATGAGATCGTTCCCGACGTCTCCGAGCTCTTTCCGGACATCGTCCCGGCTCGTGCCGACGGGATCCTCGCCCGGGTGCGCCGCCCGTGCGCCGAGCACGGCTGCGAATGCGGTTGCGTCGGCCACCTGGAGGACGAGGGTTGCCTGGTGTTCTGGTGCTCGGCCGGCGAGCATCCCCTCACGTTCCGCTCCTAGGCGCGCCGCCGCGCGCCCGTCTCGCGGGCGGCTGAGGCATGCCGATGGACGCCACGGCCGGATCCCCCGACTCCGGGCCTGACCCGAGGCTACCCACCGAGCGCGACGAGCGCGACCTGCTCGGCTGGCGCAAGGTCCCGGCGGACGTCCTCTACGGGATCCATACCCTCCGTTCGCTCGAGAACTTCCCGATCTCGCAGGTCCCGATCGGGGCGGTTCCCGAGCTCGTCGACGCCCTCGCCTGCGTCAAGGCCGCCGCGGCGACCGCGAACGAGGAGCTGGGCATGCTGGATGCCGGCCGCGCGGACACCATCCGCGCGGTGTGCGGGGAGCTCCGTGAGGGGCGCTGGCATGACCAGTTCGTCGTGGACGTGATCCAGGGGGGTGCCGGCACCTCGACCAACATGAACGCGAACGAGGTGATCGCGAACCGGGGCCTTGAGCTCATGGGCCATCGGCGGGGTGCGTACGCGCATCTCCATCCCCTCGACCACGTCAACATGAGCCAGAGCACCAACGACGTCTACCCGACCGCGCTCGGCATCGCGTTGACGTTCATGATCCAGGAGCTGCTCGACGCGATGGCGCGGCTGCGCCGGCGCTTCGAGGAGAAGCAGCTCGAGTTCGCCGACGTGTTGAAGATGGGGCGGACGCAGCTCCAGGACGCCGTCCCGATGACGCTCGGCCAGGAGTTCTCGGCGTACGCCGTGACGCTCGGCGAGGACGAGAAGCGTCTCGGCGAGGCGATGTCCCTGCTGAGCGAGATCAACCTCGGCGCCACCGCCATCGGCACCGGGATCAACACCCACCCGGCGTACGCGCCCCTCGCATGCGGGCACCTCGCGGACATCACCGGGTTGCCGCTGGTGACCGCCGCGAACCTCGTTGAGGCGACCCCGGACACCGGGCACTACGTGCAGCTCTCAGGTGTGCTGAAACGCGTCGCCGTGAAGCTGTCGAAGACCTGCAACGACCTGCGGCTGCTGTCGTCCGGGCCCCGCGCGGGCCTCAACGAGATCAACCTTCCGGCGGTGCAGGCAGGGTCGAGCATCATGCCGGGCAAGGTCAATCCGGTGATCCCTGAGGTCGTCAACCAGGTGGCGTTCGAGGTGATCGGGGCGGACGTCACCGTGACGATGGCCGCGGAGGCGGGGCAGCTCCAGCTCAACGCGTTCGAGCCGATCATCGCCCTGTCCCTGTTCCGCAGCCTGACTCACCTCCGCGAGGCGATCAAGGTCCTCGCCGAACGGTGTGTCGCCGGGATCACCGCGAACGTCGAATGGGCACGGCATCAGGTCGAGACGTCGCCCTCGCTGGTGACGGCGCTCTCGCCGATGATCGGCTACGAGCGTGCGACGGCGATCGCCCAGGAGGCGCTGCAAACGGGGCGGACCGTCCGGGAGCTGGTGCTGGAGCACGGATGGCTGGACGCCGAGGCGGTGGACCGGGCCTTCGCACCCGCCGCGCTCACGCAGCCGTGGCGCCGCCCGCGATCCGGCTGATCACATCGGCGCCGGCTGCAACCCGCGGATCAGGCCGGTGAGGGCGGCGCGACCGGTGGTCGCCCCGAGGGCGGCGAGCCGCCGGATCGCGGGGGCGAGCGCCGGTCCGTCGGCTCGGAGCAGCGCGGCGAGCATCGCCGCGACCGGCTCGAACGCCTCGCCGCGTGCCGCGGCGCGAACCAAGGATCGGGCAGGCTCGCCCGTCGCGGCGCGCGCGACCCGCAACGCGACCGCAGCGTCGTGGCGTGCGCCGGCGAGATCGAGCGCGCGGCGCGCGAGGAGGTACCCGGCGACAGCGTCGTCGCCGGCCGGCGTGAGCCCCGGCCCGCGCCCGGTGAGCGCTTCGGCGACTTCCCGAAACGGCGCGGCGCCGAGCTCGAGCGCGCGCGGGTCGTTCCACGCGTGTGGCCGGGCGGCCTCGCACGCCCCCGCGACCAGGAGGGCATCGGCCGGTGGCGGGGGCGGCGGCGTGTGCCAGGCCTCCGACTCGGCGAGGTCGAGCGTCACGCGCTGACCCGCCCGCAGGATCGGCACGCTCGCAACGACCGCGGTGAGGGGTCCGCGAGGGCCGTGGGGCCCGGTCACGTGTACGACCCCGCCGTCGCCGCGGAGCCACGCCCACCCTGCGCCCGCCGCCATCACCCGGCCGTTGTCGAACCGGCCGACCATCACGCCGGCCCGGCGGACGCGGAGGGTCAGGGCGCGACGCCGGTCGGGATCATCGCGCAAGCTCCCCGGTGAGTGCCACGAGCGCGTCGCGGAACGGCTCGAGGGGGACCCGTGCGATGCCCGCCCCGATCTGCCCGCCATCGACGCGGTGCAGGATCCCGGTGTTGATGAGCGGCGTGGTGCCCGTTTCGAGGCACCGCCGGGCATCGACGCCGAGCGGCGTGCCCTGGCCGTCCAGCGTCGGGATGCGAAAACGCTCGCTCCTTGCGAGGCAGATGTCGTCCATCATGCGGGTCCGCTCGAGGGCGTCGGCGAGCCCGCCGCCGAGGAAGGCCGCGACACCGGGGCTTGCCGCGC
Source organism: uncultured Thermoleophilia bacterium (assembly GCA_963706315.1). GTDB lineage: Bacteria > Actinomycetota > Thermoleophilia > Miltoncostaeales > Miltoncostaeaceae > CALMEC01. The sequence goes on from CAVPMA010000015.1 coordinate 941,038, forward strand.
TGGCAGCGCCGCCGAGGCCGGCGCATTCCACGAGCGCCGAGTCGCCGATGTCGGGTGCGGCGTCGTCGTCGCCGAAGCCCGGGCGGTAGAGCGCGTCCGCGACGAGCGGCGCCGGCGCCGTGAACCACCTGCCCGGCAGTCCGGCCAGCATGACGGCGGCGTCCACCCCGTTGCGGCTGATGAAGGTCACCAGGCTCGAGCCGCGGATCCCGAGCGTGGACGCAAGCGCGGCCCGGCAGGCGGCGATCGTCAGCGTGAGGGCGAAATGGCCGTTCGGAGACGTCATCTGGGCGGTCGGCAGGACCGACTGCGGTGCGTGCTCGGCCATCGCCGGGAGCACCTCGCGCATCAGGAGCATCGTGGCCGCCTGGTGGCGCATGTGGCAGTCGTCGCCCATCGCCACCGCCTGCGCGCACAGGCCGAACACGTCGATGGGCCCCCGGGCTGCGAGCGCCGCCTCGAAGCCCGGGGCGACCTCCTCCGCGAACACCCGCTGGCGGCGGATCGCCTCGGCGCTCCCGACGCCCAGCCAGAACGCGTCGCCTGGGCCGTCGCAGACCGGCGACCATGCCTCGACGCCGCTCTCCTCGTCCCGCACGACCCACACCGCCATCGACGGCGAGATGACGCCCGTCATCGCCCCGGCGGCTCCGAGCGAGTGGCCGGGGGCGACCTCGACATCGCCGCGCGAGAGGCGGGCCTCGGCGTCGGCGGGATCGGTCGCCCATCCCTCGAGCAGGCACGCGCCGACGATCGCGTGGCGTTGCGGCGCTCCCATGCGCTCCCACGCGATCGGCGGGCCCGCGTGCAGCACGAGCCGGCCGTCGAGACCCGGGATGTGGTCCACGGCCAGGCCGGCGCCCACGAGCATCGGGCGCGCCGTCTGAAGGCGCGCCACGGCGAGCTCGTTCGCGGCCTCCACGTCGTCGCCCGCGAGGGTGGTGAGCAGGCGAACGTCGGCGGGGTCGCCCGCCGCGGGGGGGCGCCAGTCGATCGCCTCGACTGTGACGTCCTGCGCCCGCAGGGCCTCCGCCATGAGGTCCAGGCCCGCGGTGGCGACGCGTAGGCTGCCCATGTGGCAGACCTTACCGAGCTTGCCCGCCGCGTTCGCGAGCACCCCGGGCTCCTCGCCAAGCGCGACCTGCGGCATGTGGCGGCGACGCTCGGAGGCGATGGCGACGACGCCGCGCTCATCGACATCGTGGACCAGTACGCGGGCGTGCTCGCCGCCGAGGCGATCCGGCCGGAGCTGATCGCCGCCGATCCGAGGGTGGCGGGGATCGCAGGGGTGGTGACGGTGCTGAACGACGTCGCCGCGACGGGCGCCAGGCCGATGGCGCTCCTGGATACGGTCGTCGGGTCCGACGAGATCGTTCGCGGGGCGCTCGAAGGGATCGCTGCGGCGGCCCGCCTCTACGGGGTGCCGGTGATGGGTGGCCACACCACCGTCCTGGAGGGGGCGCCCGCGCTCTCGACGTTCGCGGTCGGCTGGACCGGACGCCCGCTCCGGGCGGCCAACGCCCGCCCGGGCGACGCGGTCTGCCTCGCGGTCTGCCTCGACGGCGAGCTCGTGACCGGGGCCGACGGGTCGACGTTCTTCAGCCACCTCCGCGGATCGCGTCGCGATCGCGCCGCCTCCGACCTCGCGCTGCTTGCGGAGGCCGCCGAGACGGGCGAGGCCTGGTCCGCGCGGGACGTGTCGATGCCCGGCGTCGCCGGGTCGCTGCTTCAGTTCCTCGAGAGCGCGGGCGTTCTGGGGTGCGCTCTGGACGTCGACGCGATCCCGGTCCCTCCCGGCGTCGCGCTGGAGGAGTGGATCACGACATTTCCGTCGTACGCCTTCGTGGTGTGCGGGCGTGCCGACGCCCTCGGGCGGCGGTTCGGGGCCGCCGGCCTCGCGTGCCGTCAGGTCGGCGTGCTCGACGAGACCGGTGTGCTGCGCTTGCGATCGGGTCCGGACGAGGTGGTGGTCTGGGACCTCCGCTCCGAGCCCCTGGCCGAGCTTCGGCCGGGGGAGCGAGTTGGGTGACCTCGTCAGACGGTCGAAGCCGCCTGTGTCTCGGACAGGCTGCGATCGGGGCAGGTGATCGGCGCCGCCCCGGCGCTGACGAGCCCGCGGAGGGCCTCGACGGCGAGGGGGCAGAACTGCCAGCCGGATTCGAGCACGCAGTCCACGAGGGCGTCGGCGACCGGTATGGCGCCCTGGTAGCAACGGTCGTTCGTCATGGCGTCCCACGCGTCGGCCAGCCCGAGGATGCGGGCGCCCTCGGGGATCCGCTCGCCGGAGAGCCCGTCGGGATAGCCGGCGCCGTCGTAGCGCTCGTGGTGGTGGCGAACCCACTCGACCTGCTCGGCGGTCAGGATCCCGTCGATCATCTCGGCGCTGAGCGTCGCGTGGCGCTTCATGACCTTGCGTTCGTCTGCGCTGAGCTGACCGGGCTTCAGCAGGAGCGGGCCCGCGAGGCCGATCTTGCCGATGTCGCGGACGTATGCCGCCTCGCCCAGGAGGGCTGCACGGCTCAACGACCACCCGAGCTCGAGCGCGAGAAGCTCGGCGAGCTCGGACACGCGCTCCGCGCTTCCCTGCGCCGCCGGGTCCTGCGACTCGACGACCCGGGCGAGGATCTGGAGCGCCGCACGGTCGCGCCTGACGGGAGCGTCGTTCGTACGCTCGGGTGTGAGCGTCGCCCCGGCCCGCTTGGCGTCGTGGAGGGCGATCTCGGCGTACCGCACCAGATCGTGTGCGTCTGAGCCGCCCCCGGCGAGATCGCTCACGCCGACGGTGACCGAGATCGGCGGCTCGCCGTGGGTGTCGATGTGGGCGATCGCCGCGAGGGCACGGCCGGCGGCGTCGTGCGCCCCGGATGCGTCGGCCCCGGGGAGCACCCAGCCGAAGGCGCCCGCCCGGAGCCGGCCGAGCGTGTCGCCGCCCCGGATGACCCGGCCGAGGCGTTCCGCGACCTGGAGCAGCGTGTGCTCGTCGAGCTCGGAGCCGGCCTCGGGGTCGACCTCTCGGAACTGGTCGAGCTCGAGCGCGACGAACGCGACGTTGCCGTCCGCAGCCCGCGCGGCCTCGACGTCCGCCGCCACACGGCGGTCCAGCTCGTCCCGCCCGGCGAAGCCGGTCAGGGGATCGCGTGCGGGTGCGGTGCGCGCCCGCTCGTCCATCGTGCCGATCGCAAGCGCGAGCCTCGCGAGGGTGGCGAAGCAGGTGAGCTCCTCCTGCGCTTCGGCGCGGGTCGACCGCCCTGCCGCGGTGTTCGTCTGGAGCACGCCCCACCGGCGCGCGCCGAACCGCACGTCCGCCGACAGCGCCGTGCCGCCGGACTGCCTCGGATCGAAGCCGGGCTTCGCCCACACGCCCATCATCGTCGCGCCGCCATCGTCGATCCGCGCGATCCGGGCGGCGTCGGCGCCGACCAGCATCGCAGCCTCCTCGGCGATGAGCTGGTACACCTGGCTCGCGGGGGTCTCGGAGGAGACGGCGGCCGCGACGCGCTCCATCGCCGCCTCGCAGCGGATGAGCCCGGCGGCCGTGGTGTCGTGCTCCGGAGCGGCAGGGGTATTGACCAGCTCACGGATGGTGGCGGCGAAGCCGATCGAGATGCCGTCCGCGTCGCGAAGCGGGGCGATCGCGACCGACGCCTCGAAGCTCTCACCGCCCGCGCGGCAGAACGTCAGCTGGCAGGAGCCGCCCTCCGCGAACTCACCCTCCAGCAGCTCCGCGATCGCACTGGCGTTGCGCTCGGCATCCGCGTGCGCCCAGAAGGGGTACGGGGTCCGGCTGCCGAGGAGCCGGAGCCGGTGGAACCCGGTCATGTCGCAGAGCACGGTGTTGACGTCGACGATCCTGCCGCGCTCGTCGACGGTGACGAGCCCGTCCTGGATCGAGGCGATCACCGCGGACGCGTGCTTCGCCGCCCGTCGGGCCGAGAGGTGCTCGAGGGCGACGCGCGCGTTGTGGTCCGGCGCCTGCCGGCGGCTGCGGGCGGTGGTGGGCTCCCACACGCCCCTGCTCGTCTGCCGCATGTCGTCGTGACCCGCCATCGCAATCGACCTCTGGTTCGAAGATGCTCGAAGACCCTTGCATTCAAAGTGTCGGAACCGCGGTCACTTCCGAACATCCGTGGAACGGGAGCCGTTCGGTATGAATTTGGTTGCGAACGCCCTCAGCCTCCTGTGTTTGGCTGCCGATACAGACCCAGACTGACCACGCGACAGGCAGGTCTTGACGGAAATGCCAGAGACGACCCCGGGGCGCAACGCGCCGATCCTCGTCGTGGACGACGAGGAAGACATCCGCCTCCTCGTTCGGGAGGCGCTCGAGCGTGAAGGCCACGAGACGATCGAGGCAACCGACGGTCGAACGGCGCTCAGGTGGCTGTACGAGCTCCATCCCCGGCTGGTCGTCCTGGACGTGATGATGCCGGAGCTCGATGGCTGGCAGACACTGGAGCGCATCCGTGACGTCTCCGACGTGCCGGTCATCCTCCTCACGGCCCGCGCGCTCGAATGGGAGCGCACCCGGGGCCTCCGCGGCGGCGCCGACGACTACATGACCAAGCCGTTCTCGCCGATGGAGCTCGCCGCGCGGGTCGATGCCCTGCTGCGCCGGACAGGCGGCCGGGAGACCGAGCGTCCCGGCGTGTACGACGACGGGTTCGTCCGGATCGACTTCGCCCAGCGCCAGGTCGTCGTCGGGGGCGCACCAGTGCGCCTCACGCCCCTGGAGTTCCGGTTGCTCACCGCGTTCACCGAGAATCGCGACCAGGTGCTGGACCGGGATCGACTCCTGACGATGGTCTGGGGGAGCCGCACGGCGGTCTTCCCGGATCAGGTCAAGGTGTATGTGGGGTACCTGCGGCGGAAGATCGGCGTCAGGGCGGACGGCTCGTCACCCATCGAGACCGTCCGGGGTTTCGGGTACATCTACCGTGCGGGGCCCGGTCCGACCGAGGTTCAGGCCGCCTGACGTGAAGCGCGCGCCAAAGCGTCCGGACGCGACCCCGGCGGCGGGCGTGGCGGACGAGGCCGAGCTCGAGCGGCTGCTCCGCACCGAACGCGAGTCGCGAGCTGCCGTTGAGCAGGCCAACCGGGAGCTCCTCGAACGCAACGAGGCGCTCCGCGCCGCGCAGCGGCGCTTCTACGAGCGCACGCAGATGCTCCGCGCCCTTGCGGATCTCGCCGACGACGTGATGTTCGTGGTCGACGCGGAGGGGCGCTACCGGATGATCAACAACGCGGGAGCGCGCCTTGCCGGCGCACTTCCGGTCGACGTGGTCGGTGCGGCGTACGAGGCCTTCCTCCCGCTCGACGTCGCCGAGCGCGCGCGCGCCAGCGACCTCGAGGTGATGCGGACCGGCCGCAGCGTCGTCGACGAGGAGGCGGTGGAGACCCCTGAGGGCACCCGACATGTCATCACGACCCGTGCGCCATGGGTTGTCGACGGTCAGACGATCGGGGTGGTCGGAATCGCCCGGGCCATGGAGGAGCTCGGCGGTGCCGACCGCGACCGCGGCCGCCTGCTGGCGGAGGCGCGCGCCGCGGAGTCGTCGACGCGGACGGCGCTGAAGCGACTGGCGGAGCAGAACGCGCGGCTCCAGGAGCTCGACCGCGCCAAAGACGAGATGGTCGCGCTGGTCTCCCACGACCTGCGAACTCCGCTCACATCGATCCGCGGCTATACCGAGCTGCTCATGACGGGCCAGGGCATCGACGAGCGCGGGCGGCGCTTCCTCGAGGTCATCGACCGCAACAGTCGCAGACTGCTCGACCTCGTCGACGATCTCCTGGTGGTCGCGCAGCACAACGTTGGCGCGTTCAGCGTGACGGTCGAGGAGCTGGACCTCGCCGAGTTGGTGGCCGAGGCGCTCGTGGCCTTCGCCCCCGCCGCGGCCGAGAAGCAGATCACCCTCGTGGAGCGGGTCTCCGGTGCAGGCGTCGTCGTCGGCGACCGCACCCGCCTGGGCCGCATGCTCGACAACCTCGTTGGCAACGCCATCAAGTACACGCAGGCCGGCGGCGTCGTCGAGGTGTCGCTCGCGATGGCCCACGAACGCGCCATCCTGCGCGTCCGGGACAACGGGCCGGGGATCGCGCTGGAGGAGCAGCAGCAGATCTTCGACCACTTCGCGCGAGCGCGGGACGCCGGCGACGGCGGGCTTCGCGGGATCGGCCTCGGACTCGCGATCGCGCGGGCGATCGCCGAGGCGCATTCCGGCACCATCGGGCTCGACAGCTCCCCGGGCACCGGTGCGACGTTCTGGGTGGACCTCCCCGTCGCCGGACCGGCGGGGCCCGATGAACGTCCCGCCCCTGCGGAGGAAGCTGCCGCCGGCCGGGCGTCGGCATCGCTCAGCGCGTGACGATCACCGGCGTGCCGGGCTCGACCGCCTGGAACACGGTCGTGAGCGCTGCATCCCCGAGGATGATGCATCCGTGACTCGAGGCACGTCCGACGCGCCCGAGCGAGCCGCTGCCATGGATCGCGATCTGGCCGTCGCCGCCGTTGAAGCGCGTGAGCACAGTCGAATGCGCCGTGAGCGTCACGACGAACCGGCCGTAGGTTTCCCGATCGGCTGCGGGGGTCATGACGGTGTCTTCCACCGCGAAGGTACCGGTGGGCGTCGGCGTCACGGCCCGGCCGATGCCGGCCGGGTACGTCGAGACGCGCCGCTCGTCGCGCCAGATCTCGAGGCGCCGACTGTCGAGGCGGACGACGATCCGGGTGGTCGTCGTCGCGAGATGAACGGATTCGGCCGGCACCCACGCGGAGCTCGTGTTCGGCCGCTCGGCGATCTGCACCCGGACCCAATCGCGCCCACGGGCGTCGCGCGCCGCCGCGGTCGCGAGGAACCGCGCCGGGGCGGTCGAGTAGGGCGTGTACGAGCGGAGGATCGTCCGCACCGCCGCGTCGGGCCTCGGGGCCACGCGGGCCTTGACGGTGGCCAGCACCTCGGCCGTCCACGCCGCGGATACCGGCGTGCGGATCGACGCGGGCGTCTGCCATGTCCGTACCTCGTTCAGCGAGATTGGGCTCGCACCGCCCGGTGACGCTGCGGCGAGCATCCCGGCGGCCAGCATCGCGGGGAAGAGGTGGCGCAAGATCGTCGTGAGTCGGACGGCGCGCTGGGGCAGACGGGGCATGGGCGATCTCCGGATCGACGCTCGGTGGGGGGCGCCGGGATCGCTGCCCGGGCATCATTTGCATCGGCGGGCGCCGTCGCTGCCCTGGGGGGCGGCTGCGGACGGATTCCGTTGGAATCCGGTATGAGGCGTTGGCGGCGGGAGCCGCCGACAAGGCTCAGGCGGTTTGGCGCCGGGAGGCCCCGGTGTCACTACGAGAGCGAACGTGGAGGACGGCGCCGCCGGGGCGGTGAACCTCGACCGTTACGCCGAACGCGACGAGTGGGTGCGACAGAACTCGCGCACGGCCTCGTTGAACTGCTCGGGCCGCTCGAGGTTGCTGCCATGGCCGCAGCCCGGGATCACGACGAGCTCGGTCTCCGGGATCGCTTCCTCGAACTGGCGCGCGACGGTGAGCGGCGAGCGAGCATCCAGCTCGCCCCAGATCAGCAGGGTCGGCACCGCGATGCGAGGCAGCAGGTCGCGCTGGTCGGTCTCGGCCATCACGGACAGCTGTATCCCGAGGCTTGCGGGGCGGACGTCACCGGCGATCGCGTCGAGCAGCGGGACGAACTCAGCCGGCGGGTCCCCGGCGAACAACCCGGGAAGGGTGGGGTCGAACGCCGCGGCCGGCGCGGCGAGCATCTCGCGCGTGCGCGCAACCCGGGCCTGCAACTCGTCCTCGGGCAGCGAGCCCTTCCAGCCGGCATACGTGTCGGCGAGGATCAGCGTCGCCACGAGCCCGGGATGATGGCGGTAGAGCTCCAGCGCGAGGGTGCCGCCCCAGGAGCGGCCGGCAACGTGGGCCGGCCCGAGCGCAAGGACCTCGATCAGCGCCGCGAGGCAGTTCGCGTAGTCGGCCAGGCCGAAGTTCACCGGCACGTCCGCGGAGCGGCCTGCACCCGGCTCGTCCCACGCGACGACCGTGAACTCGTCGGCGAGGAGGGCGAGCTGCGGCTGCCACAGGCGGCCGTCCTCGGCGGCTCCGTGCACGAAGACGAGCGGGGGCCCCTCGCCGACGCGTTCGTAGGCGATCTCGAGCCCGTTCGCCCGGACAACCTCCACCATCCGACCCTACACGTGGATCAGGGCCGGGCCGGATGGCCCGCAGACAGCCACCCTGTAAGCGCCTCCTAGGCCGGGAGGCCCTGGCCTGCCGCGACGGACGGATCCCCGCCGGCTCCGAGCGCCCAGGCGTAGGTCTCCTCGGCGAAGGCCGGCTCGGCCCCCGAGAGGGGGATCGTCATTCGCTGGTGAGGCACGCCGCGGTACTCGATGAGCCCGCCCACGCGCTCCCACCCGAGGAACCGGAAGAGCGGCACGATCGGCGCCTGGATGCGGGCGATCATGAGGTGCCCGCCGAGCGCACCGGCGGTGGCGACTGCGCAGCGCACGAGCGTTCCGCCCGCGCGGAGCTGACGGGCCCTGCTCGAGACCGCCAGGCGGTCGCCCTGCCAGAGACCGGCCTCGTCGAGCGGGTACAGGCGTACCGCCCCGAGGACATCGCCGGCGGAGACCGCCACGATGTGCAGGGCGGTCTCGTCCCAGTGGTCGCGGTCGGTGCCGTCGAAGAGGCCTTGCTCCTCGACGAACACCTCCTCGCGGACGCGGAAGTGCCCGGCGAGCTCTTCGCGCGTCCGGGCAAGCCGGACCTCGAGGCCCGTCTCAGGCCGTGGCCGGGACCGGGTCACCGTTTCGTCCTCCGCCGAAGGCCCGCTCGAACGTCGACAGCGCCGAGCATGCCTGGCATCGCACGCACCCGGCGCGCGACTCCTGGCTCATCATGCCCGCCTCGGCCAGGAGCGGCGCCACCGTCTCGTACACGTCCATCATGTACTCGGGCGACGGCGGGGTTCCGCCGGCCAGGATCGAGCCAGGTGCCGGACGCAGCGGCACCACGAAGGGGTAGACGCCGCGCTCGATCGCGGCCTTGCAGCCCGCGAGCACCGTCTCCTTGGACTCGCCGAGCCCCAGGATGAAGTAGGTCGACACCTGGCCCTGGCCGAAGACGTCGACCGCGGCCTCCCAGGCGGACAGGTAGTACGGGATGCCCTGTGCGGCCTTGCCCGGCGCCACGTGCGCCAGGACGTCCGGGTCGAACGTCTCGAGGTGAATGCCGAGCGCCTCGACGCCGCTGTCCTTGAGCTCCGCGAACCAGCCGAAGTCGTCGGGCGGCTCGATCTGCACCTGTACCGGGAGGCCGGCCGCGTCGCGGATCGCCGCCGCGCATCTCGCCATGTACGGCGCGCCGCGATCGGCCCGGTTCGGCGACCCGGTGGTGAGCGTGACGTCCTTCGCCCCGTCCAGCCGGGCCGCGGCGGCGGCGACCTCGGCCAGCATGGCCGGCGTCTTGACCGGGATGGTGCGGCCCGACTGGAGCGACGTCCCGATCGCGCAGAAATGGCACTGATCGTCGGTGCCCCAGTAGACGCACCGCTGGAACACCGTCGACGCGAAGCTGTCGAGGTGCATCAGGCCGATCTTCCAGTAGGGAACCCCGTCGGCGGTCTCGAGGTCGTAGATCTTCGGGCGCGGATGGAGCGTAACCCGGCCGACCTCGACGCCGTCGCGGAACAGCGTGCCCGCACGCCCATTCGTTCCGAGCACCAGCTCGTACGGCGAGCGGGCCACGTAGTCGCCGTGCACCGGGACGGTCAGCGGCGCGCCGCCGACCCACAGGAACCCCGCGTCGGACGGACCGGCCCCGCCGGCCCGGGTCTCGCCCGGCCCGGTGGGGACCGTCGTGCGGACGCCGAGCGACTGCAGCTCGACCGCCAGCGTCTTGATGTCGAGGCTCACCACCGGTCGCCGTGGAGCTTCTCGAAGTTCTCCTTGAACACCATCCGCTTGAGCTCGTCGCTGACCGGGGCGCCCTCGATCTTCCAGTACTCACCCATGAAGTCCGACCAGGGCTCGTCCGACCCGAACAGCACGCGGTCGGCGCCGAGGCCGCCGTTCTTCTCGATCTCGACCAGCAGCCAGCGGGCGCCGAATCCGATCGCCCACGACGTGTCGGTGTAGACCTTGTAGCCCTCCTTGACCCACTGGAGGAACTTCGGCACGAGCTTGATGTGGCCGCTCACGCCGCCGCCGAAGTGGACGAGGTGGATCTTCACACGCTTGCCGTACTCCTCGACCATCGGGATGAAGTTGTTGATGTCGCTGTTGCCGCCGGCGGACGTGTGAAAGTGGAAGACGTAGTCGTGCTTCTCGGCGACGTCGAAGCACATGTCCGCGAGCTCGCGGGTCTCGTCGTCCCACTCGGCCGGGTTCGGGTTGCCGCCGAGGAGGAACGTCGTCTTGAGGCCGAGGATCCCCGACTCCCCCGCGTGCTTGAGCGACTCGACGGTGTGCTCGCGGTCGCGCGGCAGGAACGAGACCCAGAGCAGGCCGCGGATCCGGTCGGTGGTGTCGGCGGCCTCCATGACCAGCGGGTTGAGGCTGAACGGCTGCTCCGGCTTGGGGATGCCGTAGTTCGACATCACCAGGCTGCGCTCGATGCCGTGCTGGTCCATGAACTTGATGAAGTCCTTCGTCTTCGGGAAGTCGTAGACGATGGGCTTGACCGGGTAGTCGATGCCGTAGAACGGCCAGGCCTCGATCTCGCCGATGTGGCTGTGGCCGTCGATCACGTAGCGCTTCATGCCATCGGGAAGTGGCATCGGTTCTCCTTTTAGGGGGTCAGCATGGCCTGGCGGAGGTCCGCCGCGGCGGACCGCCAGGCATCGGGGTCGGTGAACTCGCGCCGCGGCGCGACCGGTCCGTCGCCGGCGACGTCGCCGGTCTCCGGGTCCAGCTGCAAGCCTTCGAGGACGAACATGGGCCCCATGGTGTCCGGGTTGAGCTCGGTGGAAACCGCGACCGCAAAACCCGTCTGCAGCGACATCTCGATGCGGCGGTAGGGCGGCCACAGTTCGTTCTCCCCGTGGCTCCACACGGTGACGACGGTGTCGCCTGCGCGGCGCGCCCGGTCGATGGCGCGTTGCGCCTGCTCGGCCGATGCGCGCTGCACGAGCTCGCGCGAGCGCAGCTGATACGCGGCGTCGCGGGCCATGCCGGCGTCGATCTCGGGTGGGAGCGACCCCGGCTCGATCCCGGCCGCCTCAAGGTCGGCGGCCGGGGTCGATGCGAGGTAGCTCGTGACGAGCGCATCCAGGTCGGGCACGCCGTCCAGGTGGTCGGCGAGCGAGCGCACGATGCCGATGACGGCCTCGTACAGGTCGGTGCGAACGGTGACGACCGGATACAGACGGTCCTCCGCCTCGCGCCAGCGCCGGAGCGCTTCCTCACGCTCGCTCATTGCCGCCGCTGCCTAGACCGTCCAGGTGTTGAGCTGGAAGGCCTTGTTCCTCCACGCGGTGAGCGCGGAGTCGAGCACGTCGAGCGGGTTGAACGCGGTGACTCCCTCGATCAGGTCGTCCTCGCGGAACCCGTAGAGCGCGCCCATCGCGAACCGGCAGGCGTAGATCGTCGCACCCTCCTTGAGGAGGGTCTTGATCTGGTTGTTGATGGCCATGTGGCCGGGGAAAGCCTCAGCGCCGACGCTCGGGTAGCCGCGGGTGCCGGACGCCATGAGCACGCCGGGTCCGTAGAGGACGAGGCTGACCTTGAAGCCCTTCCGCCCGAGGCGGGTCGCGGTCAGCAGGTTGACCAGACCGACGGATCCCTCGTAGGGGACGGTGTGCATGAAGATGTACGCCTCTTCACCCGGCTCCGCCTTCACGTCCGGAAAGACCTTCTCGGCAACGTCGTACAGCTCTTGACCTACTTCGGGCTTCGGGCCCTGGATCTTCGCCACGCTCTACCTCCACAGACTTGGGGACGGGAATCCCAGGTTTTCACGCAACCGGGAATGACGCGCACTATCTTCCCACGTACGACTCGTTGCAAGGCCCCGACAGGTGGACAACTCTCCCGTGAGTGAAATTGTGGTGATGGCGGTGGGCGGAAACGCCCTGGCTCCTTCTGGACTCGGCGAATTCTCCGAGCAAATGGAGCGCGCGCGGAACGTGGCCGGACACGCCGTCGCGCTGCTCGACGGTGGCCGGCGACTGGTGGTGGTACATGGCAATGGTCCCCAGGTCGGCGCGCTGGCGCTCGCACAGGAGGCGGTCGCGCGGGAGGTGCCGCCGCAGCCGCTCCATGTCCTCGGCGCGATGACCCAGGGGCAGCTCGGCTTCATGCTCGGCCAGGCGATCGGCGACGAGTTGGAGGCGCGCGGCCGCGACCGCGCCGTCGCGGCGATCGTCACCCAGGTCGTGGTCGATCGTGCGGACCCGGGCTTCAGCACGCCGACGAAGCCGATCGGGCCGTTCTTCTCGGCGGGCCGGGCGAAGCGGCTCGCACAGGCGCGCGGGTGGGACGTCGTCGACGACGCGGGCCGCGGCTGGCGCAGGGTGGTGGCGTCCCCGGTCCCCATCGAGGTGGTGGAGTGGCCGCAGGTCCGCGAGCTGCTTCGCGCCAAGCAGGTCGTGATCGCATGCGGCGGGGGCGGCATCCCCGTGGCGCGTGAAGAGGCGGGCTTCACGGGGGTGGAGGCCGTCATCGACAAGGACCTCGCCGCGGCGCTGGTGGGCGGGCTCGTCAAGGCCAAGACCCTCCTGCTCCTCACCGGCGTCGAGCGGGTGGCGATCGATTTCGGCACGCCGCGCGAGCGCTGGCTCGACACGATGAGTGTTGCCGAGGCGCGGGTGCACGTCGCCGACGGGCAGTTCCCGCCGGGCAGCATGGGGCCCAAGGTGGAGGCGGCGATCCGGTTCGTGGAGAACGGCGGGCGGGAGGCGATCATCACGTCGCTCGACCGGACGGCCGCGGCGCTGGCCGGGAAGACCGGCACCCGCGTGGCGGCATGAGCGGAGCGCGGCGCTCAATCCTGACCTGGCGGCCGCCGTCCGGCGGCGCCGGCTGGGCAGCGTCGCAGCGGGCGCAGGCCGTGCTCGCCGACCCGCAGGGGTTTGGCAACTACATGACCTATCGGGACGCGTACCGCATCCTCGGCTGGGACCCGGCGGAGATCTACCGCGACGGCCAGATCGCGCTCGACCGTTCGGAGTGGGCCGACCTCGGATGGATGGCGAACCACATCGGCCCGTCGCCCAGGGTGCTCGATGCGATGCGCGCGGCGGTGACGGCGGAGCGGGTCGGCCCGTACTCGCCTGACCTCGACTCGCGGCTACGGGAGCGCATCGCCGTCGGGCTGCTCGGGCGCGCACGCGACGAGGGGTTCGAGGTCATCGGCACCGAGGGCGCCCAGGCGGGCGTCGGGTATGCGGCGCTGGCATGTCTCGACCCCGGCGACGAGGTCGTCGCGACCGACCCGGGGTACTTCCACTTCGTGCCGGCGTTCCGGCTGGCCGGCGCCACGCCGGTGTTCGTGAAGCTCGGCCCGTCGAACGGCTGGCGCCTCGACCCGGACGAGGTCGAGGCGGCGCTCACCGAGCGCACCAAGATGATCGTGGTGTGCGACCCGATCAATCCATTCGGCACCGTCCAGCTGCGTGAGGAACTGGAGGCGCTGCTGCGACTGTCGGCGGAGCGACGGGTGGTCCTGCTCGCCGACTCGACCCACTCGGCCCATCGCATCGATCCTGACGCGACGCACCATCACCTCGCCGCGCTCGCCACGGATCACCCCGACGCGACCGTGCTCGTGACGAGCGGGTTCGCCCACGGCTACGGCCTCGCGGGCGCGCGGATCGGGGCGCTGGGCGGTCCGCCCGATCTCGTGCGGGCGTGCCTGCAGGTCAAGATCGCGGTGGTGCGGCTCAACACGAGCGCCGTGGCGCAGGCCGCCGCGGCCGCCGCGCTCGACGACGACGATTGGCTGCGCCACGGGGAGGAGGTGGTGCGGGCGAACCTCGTACGGCTCAAACAGATCGCCGCGCCGGTCGTCGACCCGCGCTACGGCTTCTCGTGCGTTGTCGATTGCTCACGGTGGGGGGTCAGCGCGCAGGAGCTGACCGTCGCGCTCTGCAGGCGCAAGGTCGCCGTCTACCCCGGCGACGGCCTTGGGGAGGTGGGCGCCACCACGACGATCCGCCTCAACCTGAGCGACCCGAACCTCCAGGCGTACGAGCGCTTCGCTGCGGCGCTGCCCGAGGCCGTCGACGAGGCGAGGAGCGGCGTCTACCGCGAACCGGTGCGCGAGTTCTTCCTGTCGACCGGGACGGAACGGGGGCGCCGGCTGGCCAAGCTGATCTGAGCGGCGCGCGCTTCGCCGGCGGGCGTCCTCAGCCGGGACGGGCGACGTCGCCGGTCCGCATCGAGTATCGCCTCACCGACAAGGGCCGGGCGCTCGCGCCGGTGGTCGATGCGGTGGCCGAGTGGGCCGAGCGCTGGGTCCCCACCGGTCAGGCACCCGACGTGACGAGGGTCGGCGGTGACGGCAGTATCGACGCAAGCGCATCGAGCAGGGCTCCGCGGAGACGGGCTGGCAGACGGCCCCGCCGGGTATCGTCCTGACGAGAACGAACGAGGGGGAGGCAAGGATGGATGTTGATGTCGCGGTGCTCGGGGGTGGCCCAGGCGGTTACCCCGCGGCGATCCGGGCGGCCCAGCTCGGACTGTCGGTCGCGCTCATCGAGAAGGGTGAGCTCGGCGGCACGTGCCTCAACGTCGGCTGCATCCCCACGAAGGCGTGGGTGCAGAGCGCGCACGCGGTCAAGGACGCTCACGAGGCGTTCCCGCAGCTCGGCATCGCCGTCGGCGAGCCGGTGGTCGACTTCGACCAGGTGCAGGTCAACAAGGGGCAGATCGTCACGGCGATGGTCAGCGGCGTCGGCAACCTCCTCAAGGCCAACGGCGTGACCGTGGTCAACGGCTACGGGCGCTTCGCGGGCCCCAACGCGTTCGCTGTCGAGGGCGGCGAGACCGTCAACTTCAAGCATGCGGTCATCGCGACGGGGTCGCATTCGCTTCGTCCCCCGGTCGAGGGCATCGACCACCCGAAGTGCGTCGACAGCACCGGCTTGCTGGCCGTGGAGGGGATCCCGAAGCGGCTCGTGGTGCTCGGTGGCGGCGTGATCGGCGTCGAGTTCGCCTCGATCTTCAGCCATTTCGGCACCGAGGTCACGATCGTCGAGATGCTCGACAGCATCATCCCGATGGAGGACGACGACGCGATCAAGGCGCTCACCCGCGCATTCGACAAGCGTGGGGTGGTGGTGCACACGGGTGCTCGCGCGACCAAGGTCCAGGAGACCAAGGACGGCATGGTGCTGCACTTCGAGAAGGGCGGTGAGGCCGCCACGGTCACCGGCGACCTCGTGCTGGTCGCCACCGGCCGTGGCGCGACCGTCGAGGGCCTCGGGCTCGAGGACGTGGGCATCGCCTTCGACAAGACGGGCATCACCACCGACGCGACCCGCAAGACCTCGCTCGACCACGTGTACGCCGTGGGCGACGTGGCCGGCTACTGGCAGCTCGCCCACACGGCGTTTCGCGAGGGCGAGGTGGCGGCGGAGAACATCGCCGGCCACCGCACCGAGATGAGCGGGGCCGTGCCGAGCTGCATCTACACCGATCCCGAGGTCGCGAGCGTCGGGCTGTCGGAGCGCGCGGCCGTGGAGCGGTACGGGCGGGACAACGTCGTGTCGGGCCAGTTCCCGTACGTGGCGATCGCGCGGGCGGCGATGTTCGCCGACAAGACCGGGTTCTTCAAGCAGATCTACCATGCCCAGACCGGTGAGGTCCTCGGCGTGGTGATCGTCGGCTTGCAGGCCACCGACCTGATCAACGCCGGTGTCATCGCGCTCGACTCGGAGGCGGTCATCGAGACCGTCGGCGACTCAATCGCGGCGCATCCCACGCTGTCCGAGGGATTCAAGGAGGCGGCCCTCGTCGCCCTTGCCCGGCCGATCCACATGCCGCCCAAGCGCAAGCGGTAGCCGCCCGGGGGCGGGGTCAGCCTACGAGCGCGCGGGCCTGGTCGACGACGAGTTCGGCCGCGGCGTCGGCCCGTTCTCGTTGCTCGGCGGGAATCGCGTGCTCGCTGTCCTCGAGCAGGCGCGGGGTGAACGACTGGCCCACCTCGCGTTCGGCACGGGCGAGCCACTCGACCGGCAGGTCGTCGGACAGCCCGGCTCCGACCAGCTCGTCGAGCTGCAGCGCCCAGGCGCGTGCGAGCAGGTCGATGTTGTATCCGCCTCCGGCCAGCACGATGTATCGCCCGCCGGCGGCGGTGGCCGCGAGGTCGTGCAGCAGCCGGTAGAGGCGCGGCAGGGCCTCGAGGTCCACGCACAGGTGGGCGAGCGGATCGGCGTGGTGGATGTCGGCGCCGAGGTGGGTGATCAGCACGTCGGGCTGAAACCGGGTGACGGCCGGCACGACGACGCGTTCAACCGCCCGAAGGAAGGGCTGGCTCCCGCTGTACGGCGGGAGCGGGACGTTGATCGCCGTTCCCAGCCCGGCGCCGGTGCCGCGCTCGGCCATGCCGCCGGTCCCCGGGAAGATGTACTTGCCGTCTTCATGCACCGACACGGTGAGCACGCGCGGGTCGTCGTAGAAGAGCCACTGGACCCCGTCGCCGTGGTGGGCGTCGACATCGACGTACGCGACGCGCTCGGCGCCGCCGTCGAGGAGCGCCCGGATCGCGAGGGCGCAGTCGTTGTACACGCAGAACCCGGAGGCGCGGTTGGCGAGGGCGTGGTGGAGCCCCGCCGGGGCGGGGCAGTAGACGGTGACGGCCGAGCCGCTGGTGATGAGGTCGGCGGCGGTCAGCGCGGCGCCGCAGACGCCGAGGGCGGCTTCGTGCATGCCGGCCCTGGCCGGGGTGTCGCCGCCGGGCGAGAGCCCCCACTGGCCGGCCTCCCATGTCGCCGCGAGCTGCGGGTCGGCGCTGTAGCGGCGCACCGCGCGAACGTAGGCCGGGGCGTGGACCAGCTGGACCTGCTCCGCGTCCGCCGGTTCGGGCTCGACGACGGTCACCCCGTCGCGGTCCAGCAGGCCGTATGCATCGATGAGGTCGATCCCGAGCTTGCGGCGGATCGGTCGTTCGACGTCGTCGCTCGGGTTGTACGCCTGCAGGTGCGGGCCGTAGACGAATGCGGTGCTCATCCGGGGATCATCTCAAGCGACGCTGTCGAAGAGGATGTCGATCGTGACGTCGGTGAGCGACGCGACGATCCGGTGTGCGGCGAGGGGGACGCCGGGGGTCGACGGCACGCCGATGACGTGCATGCCAGCCTCGCGGGCGGCGGCCACGCCGGTGGGCGAGTCCTCGAGGGCGATCGCCGCGGACGGGTGCGCCCCGAGGGCGGTGCACGCGGCGAGGTAGAGGTCGGGCGCGGGCTTGGGGGCGATGCCGTCGCCGGCGCACACGATCGCCGTGAAGACGTCGGGCAGCCCGCTCCGGGTGAGCACGCGGCGGGTGTCGGCCTCGCGGGTGTTCGACGCGACGCCGACCGGGACTCGGTCGGCGAGTGCGACGACCAGTTCTGTGGCGCCGGGCATCGGGTCGACGCCGTGCTCGTCCACGGCGTCACGGTACGCGGTGATGAGCTGGTCGGCGAGAAGGGGCGCGGATCGCCCGGAGGGCTGTCCGACCCATTCCGCGAGTAGCTCGCCGGCGCGGTCGAGTGCGGTTCCAAGCAGCCGCCGCTTGAGCTCCATCGAGAACGGCACGCCCCACTGCTCGCAGACGGCAATCTCCGCGAGCGTCCAGCGGCTCTCGGTTTCGAGCAGAAGGCCGTCGCAGTCGAAGACGACCGCCCGGATCGGTCTTCCAGGGGGGTCAGGCGACGAAGTCGACCTCGGGGAGATGCCGCATCGCCTCGGCGATGTCCTCCTCCGGATACTCGTAGCGGGGGAGCTCGCCGTTCAGGAACTGGTGGTAGGCCATCATGTCGAAGTTCCCGTGCCCCGACAGGTTGAAGAGGATCACCTTCTCGTCGCCGGTCTCCCGGCACGCGATCGCCTCGTTGATGGCGGCTCGCACCGCATGGTTCGACTCGGGCGCCGGCAGGACGCCTTCGGCGCGGGCGAACTGCAATCCGCCTTCGAAGGTGTCGACCTGGTCGATGGCCTGTGCCTCGACGTAGCCGCCGTGCACGAGCGCCGACACCTGGGGTGACATGCCGTGGTAGCGCAGCCCGCCGGCGTGGATGCCCGCCGGGATGAACGTGTGGCCGAGGGTGTACATCCGGATGATGGGGGCGAGGCCGACTCCGTCGGCGGCGTCCCACGTGTACTCGCCTTTGGTGAGGGTTGGGCAGGCCGAGGGCTCGACGGCGATGATGCGGGTGCCACGCGCGTTGCGGAGGTTCTCACGCACGAACGGGAACGCGATGCCGCCGAAGTTGGAGCCGCCGCCCGCGCATCCGATGACGATGTCGGGATACTCGCCGGCGATGTCCATCTGCTTGAGTGCCTCCTCGCCGATGACGGTCTGGTGGAGGAGGACATGCGGGAGGAACGATCCGAGGCTGTACTTCTTCGCGCCGCCGGACGTGACCGCCGCTTCGATCCCTTCGGAGATCGCGATGCCGAGCGACCCGGGATGGTCGGGGTTCTCGCTGAGGATCTGGGCGCCGGACTGCGTGTGGGGCGAGGGGCTGGGGTAGACGTCGGCGCCAAAGGACTCCATCACGAAGCGCCGGAAGGGCTTCTGGTCGTAGCTCACGCGCACCATGTACACCTCGCAGCCGAGGCCGAACATGCTGCAGGCCATCGCGAGCGCGGATCCCCATTGGCCTGCGCCGGTCTCGGTGGTGAACGCGGTGGCGCCTTCCTGGCTGGCGTAGAACGCCTGGGCGACGGCGGTGTTGGGCTTGTGGGACCCGACGGGGGAGACGCCTTCGTACTTGTAGTAGATGTGGGCCGGGGTCTCGAGGGCGTGCTCGAGTCGTCGTGCGCGCAGCAGTGGGGTCGGGCGCCAGAGCTTGTAGACGTCGCGGACGGGCTCCGGGATCTCGATGTAGTCGTCGCGGGAGACGTCCTGCCCGAGGAGCGCCATCGGGGAGAGGACGGAGAGGAACTCGGGGGTGACGGGTTCCTTCGTCTGCGGGTGAAGCGGCGGAGCCATGGGCACCGGCATGTCCGCGTTCATGTTGTACCAGGCGCGCGGAAGCTCGGATTCGGGCAACTCGAAGCGGGTCTGGGGTGACATCGGGACCTCCCTCGTGACCTGTGGGTGGAATCTACCCCTACCGTCCTCGGCCCCGCCGTCTTGAAGCCTGCCGCCGCCGACCCCTGCCGCGGTCGAGCCCTGTCGCGTCGGAGCCACCGTCCTCGCACCGCCAGACCGCGGCGCGGGCCGGGTTTGATCGGTCATTCGACGAACGCCCCGTCGGTCACTTGTGAACACGCTTGGCCGTCGGGCGGGAGCGCCATCCGCTCGCCAGGCTCAGGCCTCGGTCACTCCTTCCGTTCGTGACCGACGCCGTACTTCGCGACGACCCATGTCGCGAGCCTGGTGGCTGTGCTCTGAAAGGATTGACACCCTGGCGTTCGTCGGCGATTCGTCGCCGAAGGAAGCCGGGACGGATTGGAAGGAGTGATCGATGTATGCGGTAGTAGGCCGGGTCAAGATCAAGCCGGATCGGGCGGACGAGGCGCTCGCGATGATCGGTGAGAGGGGTATTGCGATGCTGCGGGACATGTCAGGGTCGGCGGGCGGCTACTGGGCGCGGACCCTGGAGGGGGACATCATTCAACATTCTTTCTGGCTCTTCGATTCGGAGGAGGACGCTCGAGCGGCGGAGGCGACCTTCAACACGCTCCGCGACATGCCCGCCGCGCCAGCGACGTTCGTGAGCGTGGACGTCTGTGAGGTCGTCGGACAGGCTTAGGTCCGGCCGAAAGGCGCCCGAGGTCGTCAGGGCTATTCGCGAGCACTGGCCCAGCCGAGGGTGAGCGGTGCTCACTCCAGCGCAGCCTGCAGGCGCGCGAAGGGGACCGCGGGGTTCACGTCGCGGGCGTACTCCATGAGATCCGCCGGATCGCTCGTCGTGATCAGAACGACCACCGCGTCGCGCTCCGGCCCCCAGCCGAAGAAGTCCTCCCGGTTGAGGTCGCGGCAGGCACCCACGAGCGCCGTGACGACCTCGTCGGAGTCCTCCGGGCCGACCGACTCGGCGATCAGCGCGTTCGCCTTCGCGAAATCGTCGGGCCCGACAGACCTGTGCTCCCAGTCCGACGTCCGCCACCGTAGCGATCCGGGTTCGTCCGACGCGAGTCGCTCAACCTGACCGTAGCCGTCTGCTGCGTACCGCTCCGCGACGCGAAGCAGGCCAACCTCGGTGTTGGCGGATGCGGAGACCGTGGGTGTCCCGTCCGCGACCTCGAGCGCGAAGGCGTAGAAGACGTCGTCCGGGTGAGCATCCCTGAGCTCGCCGAACGCCATCCGTGCCGCGTCGGCCAGCAGGCCGCGAAGCTCGCTCACCCCTCAGACGACCTTCACCCTGCGGATCTTCGGATCGAGCTGCGGCCATTCCATTTCGAGGCCTTGCAGCGCGTCCACCAGCAGCTCCGAGACGACGAGGTTGCGGACCCACTTGCGATCGGCCGGGATCACGTGCCACGGCGCCCACTCCGTCGAGGTCTCCTCGAGCATGACCCGGTAGGCCTCCATGTACTCGTCCCACTTCTTGCGCTTCTCGAGGTCCTCCGCGTTGAACTTCCAGTTCTTGGTCGGATCGGCGAGCCGCTCGCGCATCTGCACCGCCTGCTCGTCCTTCGACATGTTCAGCCAGAGCTTCACGATGACGGTGCCCTCGTCCACCAGGTTCCGCTCGAACGCGTTGATCGCGGCGTACCGTGGCCTCCACACGTCCTCGGGGACGAGGTTCTCGACGCGGACGATCAGGACGTCCTCGTAGTGACTGCGGTTGAAGATCCCGACCTCTCCCCGGGGGGGGCAGCAGGCGTGCACGCGCCACAGGAAGTCATGGGCAAGCTCGTTCGCGGCCGGCGCCTTGAACGGCGTCACCTTCACCGCCGCCGGGTTCAGCGGCCCGATGCAGTGCTTGACCGTTCCGTCCTTCCCGGACGCGTCCATCCCCTGGATGACCACCAGCAACGCGTTGCGGCGGTTGGCAGCCAGCAGGGCTCCGAGTTCCGCGAGCCGCTCCCCGAGCTTCAGCGCGGCCGCCTGGGCCTTCTCCTTGTCGTCCAGCCCGAGTGTTGCATCTGGTGGGAAGTCACCCAGCGAGACCTTCGAACCCGGCTTGACCGTCACTCCGTTGCGCATGTCCGCCTCCCGTTCGAGACGGCAGCCTACCCGGCCCCGCTAGTCTCTCTCAGGGATGCTTGATCTCGCTTGGTACTGCCCATCCGAGGGCGACGGCGCTCACCTCGGTACCCTCGCGCCGGAACGCCCCCCCGCGTTCGACTACCTCCTGCGGGTGGTGCGGGCGGCGGAGCGCGCCGGCGCGCGTGAGATCCTCATCCCGACGGGTGCCGTCAACGATTCCTTCGCACCGGACGCGCCGTTCGCCGAGAGCTGGACGACGGCTGCGGCCCTCGCGGCCTGCACCCGGGACATCCGCCTCATCGTCGCCGTCAACCCGGCGGGGATCTCGGCTGCTCTGGCCGCGCATCAAGCCGAGACCCTCGAAGGGATCGCGCCCGGCCGCATCGCCGTCAACCTCGTGGCCGGCGGCGGCCCCGACGACGGCTACGGGCACGCACCGCTCGGCCACGACGAGCGCTACGCCCGGCTGGCGGCGTTCGCCGACACGCTCCGAACCCGGTTCCGCGGCCCGCTGTATCTCGGCGGCGCGAGCGAGGCCGCCCGCCGGCTCGGGGCGCGCGTCGCCGACACCTATCTGATGTGGGGTGAGCCTCCCGACGAGATCGCGGCGCGGATCGATGCGATGCGCAGCCTCGCCGGTCGTCCGATGCGGTTCGGGCTGCGCATCCACATCATCGCGCGCCGATCGGAGCGCGAGGCCCGCGCGGCCGCCGCCGAGCTGCTGGCGCACGCCCGCGTCCAGGCGGACCGTGCCAGTGAGTACGCGGGCTTCGATTCGATCGGGCAGGCGCGGATGAACGCGATTCCCGCCGACCCCGAGTCGTGGGTCGCCCCCGGTTTTTGGGCCGGCATCCGTTCGGTACGCGGGGGCGCTGGTACCGCCCTAGTGGGGCGGTACGACCAGGTCGCCGGGTGGCTCGGCCGCTACCGGGAGGCCGGCGTCGACCTCGTGATCGGGTCGGGCTATCCGCACCTCGAGGAGGTGGGCCGGGTGGCGCGCCGCGTGTGGCCTCGCCTGGCGGAGCCGGTGCCCGCGTGATCCGCCGGGTCGATGCTCGCCCGCCGCGCAACGCCGCCGAGCTCGCGGAGCAGTTCGGAACCCCGCTGTACGTGTTCGACGGTGCCCGCCTGGCCGCGGAGGCCGAGGCGTTCCGGGCGGCGTGGGGTCCCGCCGTGACGATCGGCTACTCCATGAAGAGCAACCCGCTCATGGGCATCGTGTCGCGCCTCCACCGTGCGGGCATGTGGGCGGAGGTCGCCTCAGGATTCGAATACCGCGCGGCACGCCGTGCCGGCGTGCCCGGCCACGAGATCATCTTCAACGGACCGCACAAGCCTCCGGACGACTTGAAGCAGGCGCTCCGTGAGGGCGCGATGATCATCGCCGACGGCCCCGAGGAGATCCGCCGCGTCGCAGGCCTCTCGCGTGAGGCTGCGCCGGCGGCGCGGATCGGGCTCCGCCTGTCGCCGCCGGGCCGCGAGGGCGTCGACCGGTTCGGGATGACCCCTCGTCATGCCGCGGCGGCCGGCCGCGTGCTCGCCGCCGCGGGGCTGCGGCTGACCGGGTTGCACACCCATCTCGGCGCCTATCAGCTCGGGCCGCTGCCTCCGATGGGGCCGCCGATCCACGGCGTCACGGTGGAGTACCCGGTGCCGGTCGAGCGGTACGCGGCAGCCGCCGCGAACCTCGTGGCCACCGCCGACGCCATCGGCGGCATCGAATGGCTTGACCTGGGCGGAGGCTGGCCGGCCGCGGCGGGAGTCGAGGCCCATGTCGCGGCCGTGCGCCACGAACTCGCGCAGCGGCCGTACCAACTCGTTCTCGAGCCCGGGCGCGCCCTGGTGCGCGACTCCGGCTGGCTGCTCGTGCGGGTGATCGCGCGGCGCGGCCGCGACGCCGTCGTGGTCGATGCGGGGATCACCCAGGTCCCCTGCGTGCTGTGGAAGCGATCACCGGTCCACGTCGTCGCCCCGCGGGACGGCGAGGCGCGGTCCACCAGCCTCTTCGGCCCGCTCTGCCTGCAGCACGACGCGATCGCCCGCGACGTCGAGTTGCCGCCGCTTCGCGTCGGGGACCTCGTGTGGGTCGGTCAGACGGGCGCGTATGCGATGGCGCAGGCGTCGCCGTTCATCCATCTGCGTCCCGCGGCGATCATGGTCGAAGGGGGACGAGGCACGCTGCTGCGCGAGCGTGAGACCGACGACGAGGCGCTCGGTGCGCAGGCGGAGCCGCTCCTCGTGGGCAACGAGGGAAGGGTCATGGAGGCGTGATCGCCAGCGAGGTGCGCCGGGGCAGGTGGGCCGACAGCGCGAAGCTGCTCGCCGCCGCGCGAGTCGCCGAGTCAACCGACGGCGTCGAGCAGGCCGCCTGCTTCATGGCGACGCCGGCGAATCTCGCCGAGGCCCGCGGGATGGGGATGACCGGCGAAGGGATGGACGGCGCCGGTCCGGACGACCTGGTGATCGTCGCGAAGGGCGTTGCCGCCGCCGACGGCGTTCGCGCCGCCGCGGCCGCGCTCGACGCGCGCCCCGGAGGCGGGGAGCGGGCGGCGACAGCGGTCGCGCCGCGCAACCTGGCCAAGGTGGTTGCCGACCTCGCGCTCATCTCCGTGCCCGGCGAGTACGCGGCGCTCGAGTCGCACAAGGCGCTCAGCGCGGGAATGGACGTGCTGCTCTTCAGCGACGGCGTCACGCTGGAGGATGAGGTCGCTCTGAAGCGCCGGGCCCGCGAGCTCGGGCGGCTGGTGATGGGGCCGGGCTGCGGCACCGCGATCCTCGAGGGCGTGGGCCTGGCGTTCGCGAACGTCGTCCGGCGCGGTCCGGTGGGCGTCGTGGCCGCCGCCGGCACCGGCGCGCAGGAGGTGACCGTGCTGCTCGACCGGTTCGGCACCGGTGTGAGCGCGTGCTACGGCACGGGCGGTCGCGACGTGTCCGAGGACGTCGGTGCGATCACGATGCTCGACGCGATCGATCGTCTCGTCGCCGATCCCGATACGGACGTGCTGCTCTGCGTCTCCAAGCCACCCGCCCAGAGCGTCGCAGAGCAGGTGCTCGCGGCACTCGCCGCGACGTCGAAGCCTGCCGCGGTCTGCTTCGTCGGGGCGACCGGGTTGGACGCTCCCGACGGGGTCACCGTGGCGGCAACCCTCGAAGACGCCGCCGTGGCGGCGGCGCGGCTTGCGGGCGCCAATGCGCAGGCGGCACCAGCGCCCTCGGTGGACTGGGTGCATCCCGGTCTGGTGCGCGGCCTGTTCTCCGGCGGCACGCTCTGCAGCGAGGCGGCGGCCATCCTGGCCGATCGCCTGCCTCGGGTCGAGTCGAACGCCGCCGCCGGCGGGGCGATCAAGCTCGCGCCCGGCGAGACGCCCACCACGCACGCCTGCATCGACCTGGGGGAGGAGGAATACACCCGCGGCCGCCCTCACCCGATGATCGACCCGCTCGCGAGGGCGGAGATGCTCGCGCAGGTCGCGGCCGACCCGGACATCTCGGTGATCCTCCTCGACGTCGTCCTGGGCTACGGGAGCCACCGCGATCCGGCGGGTGCCCTGGTCCCGGCGATCGGCGACGCCCTCGCGCGACGTGATCGGCTGGCCGTGGTCGCCCACGTTTGCGGGACCGAGTCCGATCCGCAGGTCCTCTCGCTCCAGGAGGGCGCGCTCGCCGAGGCGGGTGTGCGCCTCGCGCCGACAAACGCCAACGCGGCACGGCTCGCCGCCGCGCTGATCGGCTGAGGACCCGCTCCACGTGAACATCCGGATCGCGACGTACTCCACCAAGCCGCGCGGCGGCGTCGTGCACGCGCTGCATCTCGCAGAGGCCCTCGCCGACCGGGGTCACGACGTCGAGCTCTGGGCGCTGTCGTCCGACGGGGCCCGCTTCTTCCGTGAGCCTCGGGTCGCTGTTGAGCTCGTACCCGTTGAGCGTCGGGAGGGCGAGGACATCGAGGCGCGGATCCTCCGCTACGCCGACGTGCTCGCCGACGGCCTGCGGGCCGCCCGGCCCGCCGACATCTCCCACGCAGAGGACTGCCTGTCGGCCCGCTCGATGCTGATGCTCCGGGCCGAGGGAGCCATCCCGTCGATCGTGCGGACCATTCACCACGTGGATGCGTTCACGAGTCCCGTGCTCCTCGAATGCCAGCGCGCGTCGATCCTCGACGTGGACCACCGCACGTGCGTGTCGCAGCACTGGGCCGACCGCGTGCACGAGGAGTTCGGCGTGGAGTCGGACGTCGTGGCCAACGGTGTCGACGCGGCCAAGTTCGCCGGCTGCGAGCTGGATCGCCTTGCCGCCGGCCGGCGCTTCGGCTGGGGCGACCGGCCCGTCGTGCTGGCGGTTGGGGGCATCGAGCCGCGCAAGGGGAGCAGGCTCCTCATCGAGGCGTTCGCCCGGGCGCGCGGGCGGCTGGGTGACGGTGCCCTGCTCGCGATCGGCGGCGGGGAGACGCTCTTCGACTACCACGAGTACCGGGAAGCATGGTCGGGCGACGCGGCGCGCCTCGGGTTGGAGGTCCACGAGGGCCCGCCGGGCGCGATGCCGGACGGTGCGGACGTGGCGATCCTCGGGACCATCGAGGACGACCAGATGGCCGCGCTGTACCGGGCATCGGACGCGCTGGCGTTCCCCTCCACGCGCGAGGGGTTCGGACTGGTGGTGCTCGAAGCGCTCGCCTCCGGCATCCCGGCCGTCGTGACCGACCTGCCGGTGCTGCGTGAGCACCTCGAGGACGGGCGCGACTGCATCATGGTGCCGGCGGGCGACTCGGGCCCGCTTTCGAACGCCCTGGTGAGCGCGGTGCACGACACGGAGCTCCGCGCGCAGCTCCTCGAGGGTGGGCGCCGAACGGTCGGGCAGTTCACCTGGGCGGCGTGCGCCGAGAAGCACGAGCGGCTGTACCGGAGGATGCTTGGCCAGGGATGATGGTTACCGGTACGCGACCTGGCGCGCCGAGTGGCGCGGCGGGCTGGCCGCAGACGTCTCCGGGCGGGGGCACAGGCTGCGAATCGACGAGCCGCCCGAGTTCGGCGGGCAGGACAGCGGTCCTATGCCGACGGAGGTCCTGGCGGCGGCGCTCGCCTCGTGCATGTGCATCGCCGTGGCGTGGGCTGCGAAGAAGCGGCGTGTCGAGCTTGCGGACGTCGCCGTCGAGGTCCGCCCCTCGCGCGCGCCCGGCGAGCCGCGCCACGGACGTTACGACGTTCGGGTCGAGAGCTCTGTCCCGCGGGAAGTGCTGCAACCGTGCGTCGAGCTCGGTGCCCGGTACTGCTGGGTCACGAACACCCTCAAGCACCCGCCCGAGATCGTCTACGAGGTCGCCGGCGGGGACGGCTGACGATGCGCCGCCGGTTCGCCCCGCCACTGGCGGTGCGGTAGGTTCCGGCGATCAAGCGGAGTGGAGGGAGCAGCAGCGTGAGTGAAGCGCACACGATCGTCGTCATCGGCGGTGGGGCGGCCGGCATCAGCGCGGCCTCGATGGCGAAGCGCACGAATCCCGATGCGCGCGTGATCTGCTGCACGGAGTTCGAGGACGTCGCCTACTCGCCCTGCGGCGTGCCCTACGTGCTCGGCAAGGAGATCCCCGAATTCGAGCGCCTCTTCCTGGCCGGTCCGGAGCAGTACGTCGAGTCCGGGGTGGATCTGCGCACGCAGACGGTGGTGACCGCCGTCGACGCGACGAACCGGACCCTCGTCGCCGGCGGCGAGGCGATCTCGTGGGACCGTCTCGTCGTGTGCAGCGGGTTCAACTACACCCTGCCGCAGGTTCCCGGCACCGACCTCGACGGCGTCACGTACGTCAAGAACATCCGGCGCGGCGTGCAGCTCAACGAGCGTCTCAACGGCGTCAAGAAGGCCGTCGTGCTCGAATCCACGCCCCTCGGCGTGGAGATGCTCACGGCGTTCGCCCACCGCGGCATCGAGACCCACCTCGTCGACCCGGGGGCGTGGCTGCTCTCCCAGGTTGCCGACCCGGAGATCGCCGAGCCGGTGCAGAAGAGCCTCGAGGAGCTGGGATGCACCCTGCACTTCGGGGTCGACGTGACGGGCTTCGAGGGTGGCAACGGCAGGCTCCGTGCGGTCGCGACGAGCGCCGGCGAGATCGAGGCCGACATCTGCGTGGTCGCCACCCACAAGGAGCCGGAGACGACGCTCGCGCGCGCCATGGGCATCAAGCTCGGCTCCACTGGCGGCATCGTCGTCGACGAGTCGATGCGGACGTCGCTCGACGGCGTGTTCGCCGCCGGTGACTGCGTCGAGGTGCCGCAGGGCATGACCAACGTCGCGGTGCAGGGATTGACCGGCGCGCACGCCATGCAGCAGGGGCGTGTCGCCGGGGCAAATGCCGGCGGCGGCTCGCGCACGTACAACGCGGTGTACGTGCCGTGGGGCATGGTCGGGGGGCAGATGCAGATCGGCGGCGCGAGCTTCGGCGAGCACCTCGCCACGGCCGCCGGGATCCCGCACATCGTGTGCACCGCGACGGGGGTCAGCCGGGCCCGGTACTACCCGGGTGCCCAGCTCATCACCGTGAAGCTCCTCGCCGAACCGCGCACCGGCAAGCTCATCGGCGCCCAGATGGTGGGCGGCGAGGGCATCAAGGAACGCGCCGACTTCCTCGCGTTCGCGATGAAGAAGGACTCGACGCTCGAGGACATCGCGTGGATGGAGAACGTGTACTCCCCGCCGATCGGCGCCCTCTACGAGCCGATGTCAACGGCGGCGCAGAACGGGTTGGCCAAGCTGTGAGCCATCCGGAGATCCCCGAGTCGGTGCGGGAGTACCTCGGTCACGACAAGGTGGCGCTGTTCGGCAAGGGGGGCCGCCCGGCGCCGCCCGCCCCGCCGGATTCGCCCGCCCGCCGTCATGGCGAGCTCGCGGTACGTGAGGCCCTCGCGGCAATCGGCCAGCGGGGCCCGCAGCCGGGTGAGCGGCCGGCTGTGGTTCCGCCCAAGCCGTCGATGGCGCGGGCGATGCGGGCCAACAGCGAGCGGGCGCTCATGGAGGCGTCGATGGAGAAGCTCGGCTCGGTGCCGCCGCACGTGCACAGCACGCCGCTTTGGAGCAAGGCGTTCGTGCCGTTCTGGCGGGCGATCCCGTGGGGACTCAAGCGACGCATCCTCACGACGGCATCCGGCGTGAAGGGATGGCGCCGCTCCGCGTAGAGCCGGGTCCCGAAGCGGGTGCCGGCGTCGGGATCGGTCAGGCCGGCGAGCAGTACGGGGCGGGGCCCGTGGTGATTCGATGGCGCGTGGCCCAGGCGGTGAGCGGCACCGCTCGGCCACCGCGGCCGCACGGCGCGCCGGCGGGAGCGCCGGTCCAGGTCGAGAGCGACTCGCCGGCGCCCTGCGCGCCGAGGGGGCCGAGCTCGGCGACCGTCACGCGGACATCCGTCGACTCGCGACCCCTGCGGAGCGCCTTGATCGCGAACTTCACTCCGGCGTACACCAGGCCCAGCGCCGGGGTCATGAGCACGCCCATCCAGAGCGGGATGTCGAGGCTCGAGCCCATGAAGGCGTAGAGGAATGCGTGCGGGACCGAGCCGAGGGCGGTTGCGATCGTGAACGTCGAGAACCGAACGCGGGTGAGCCCCACGAAGTAGGAGAGGAAGTCGAACGGTACGCCGGGAACGAGGCGCCCGAGGAAGATCGCCGCGAACGCGTGGCGCTCGAGCCGCCGGTTGACCTCGTCGGCGATGGTGAACTGGCTGCAGATCCGCTCGGCGAACCGGCGTCCCGCGGTGCGGGCGATCCAGAAGCAGGCCGAGCTCGCGGCGATGCCGCCGACCCACGTGATGAGCATTCCCCACCAGGTGCCGAACACCGCCCCATTGACGAACGGGACGACGAAGCCGGGGATCGGGGCGAGGATCGCCTGCGCGACGTTCATCGCGATCGACGCCAGCGGAGCGAAGATGCCGAAGCCCAGGATCATGGCCCGGAGGGTTTCCTTGTCGCCGCCGGCCATCGCGGTGAAGGCCGCCCAGGTGCCGGGATGCACGAGCACGGCGACGCCGAACGCGGCCGAGAGCACGACGGCGATGAGCGTGGCGGGGTGCCGGACGGCGAGCTGCGCCCGCATGGTGATGGCGTGACCCATACAGAAGGTGTTATCGGCAGAAATGCTGCCGACACGAGCCGCGCACCGTGCGTGAGGACACCTCGTCGCTCCGCGAGCCCGTCGTTCCCGCGCCGGTCGGCTACTGGACCGGGGACTCGCCTCCGACGCCGCGATCGGGGCCGATCCGGCCGGTCACGAGGTCTCGCACGCGCTCGGCGGTGACCGGCGCGAGCGGCAGTCCCGTCCGGCGAAGCTCGATCCGCGTGAGGCGCGCTCCGAGACGGTTCCACAGCTCGATGCAGCGTCGGGCGATCTGGTGCCATTCGGGTGGGTGCCCGTGGCCGGCGCCGTCGAGCAGGAGCCCCGCCGAGGCTCAGGTCGTCTGGGCGCGACCCCGGCCGGGGTCGTCGACCCGAACGTCGCGCCTCGAATCCGTCAGCCACCTGGCGCACGCCGCGCCGATGATCCCGGCGCCGACGACCGCGACCCGGGGCAGGCTCGCTACTCGGCGCTCCGTATCGACAGATCGGGAGGCGGCAGGTCGATCGTGCGCGTCCATCCCCGAGCGAGCGCATCGCGTTCACAGAGCGCGCAGACGGGGCGCCGGTGCTTGCGCCGCCCCGGGTCGTCGAGGAACGCGAACTGCTCGCCGGCGAGCATCCGGCGGCCGCAGATCTCGCACTGGCGACCCTCGGCGCGAAGCCGGCTCACGTCGCGCCACCGGCGTCGATCTGGGCGATGCGAAGGTCGATGATCGTCGTGATCTCGGACCCGAGCCCGGCCGCGACGGCGACGTCTCGCGCCTGCGCGAACCGCTCGCGTGCCCGGGCGAACCGCTCCGGGTTGTCGCGGTTCTTGATCATGTTGTCACCGGACAGGAGGAGCTGCCGCACACGCGCTCGGGCCTGCTCGGGATCGTCGGGTGCACCGGACACCGCGAGAATCTAGCGAGAATCCACGTTGGTCGCGGCGGCGCGGACGAGCGTCTCGACGAACCCCATCGGCTCGATCGTGGATGGCACGGGTGCACCGCTCGCGTCGACCGGTGCGAGCCTGGCAAGCGGGTGCTGCACCCCCTCGAAGCGCCAGACACCCGGCCCTTCCTCGAGGGACTGAAGCTCGTCGAGCACGGGGGTGAGGTCGCTGCGCGGGGTCAGGTCACGTGAGACGTAGCGGACCCAGGTCTCGTACCGGTGTTCCAGGACGAGCCCGCCGTCGGGGGTCGCGGTGACCACGCGCATGCGGTCGGTGCGGGGGTGGGTGGCGAGACGGTCGAGGGGGCGGGGCGACAGGATGAGCGCGAGGTCGGCCTCCGAGAAGTCCGCGATGGCCGCATCCCCGGCGTCCAGGGTGGCGAGATCGCGCTCGACGTCGGCCCACCTCGGCGCCCAGAGCCGGCGGAAGCGCTCCGGGTCGTCGAGCAGCGGGGCGACGCGGGGGAGGAGCGCCCTGCAGAGCTCGCCCGCCGGGTCGTGGCCAGCGGCGCGGTTCAACGCGCGCACGACCTCGGGGAAAGGCGTCGTCGCGCGCTCGGCCATCGCCATCAGCGCGATCGCGCACCGCGCCGCCCAGGGGTCGCGCCAGATGTGGAAGTCCCCCGCCGCGGCGGCGGCGATCGCCAGCTCCCGGCGCGGCCCCGGCGGCTCGCGCTCGAGGACGACCCATGCGGCGAGCAGGCCGTCCTCGTCGAAGTGGTTGTTGGTCACGACCGCGACCTCCTCGCCGCCCGCCGCCAGGTCGACGTACCGCGCCGCGATCTCGGTGCTGGTATCCGCGACGAGCCGGGGCGGGGTGTTCCCGTCCGGCCAGTGCGACAGGCCGAGGACCGTGCCCGCGCGGTGAGGACCGTCGACGACGATATTCGGGGCGTCGCCGACCGCCTCCCACGGCACGAACTCCGCGGTCGCCGCGAGGCGCGGCACGGTGGTGGCCCAGGGCGCTGCCATGTCGCAACCCTAGAGCCCGTCGCAAGCCGAGAACGTGAATGCCATACTGGCCGCCGTGGATTGGCTGGTCGACCACCAGGTGCTGATCGCCGTGTTCGTGCTGGTCGCGTTGGCCGTGGCCGGGATCACGGTCCTCGTCGTGCGCGGCCTCGAGCTCTCCCGGACCGCCCGCGCGGGCCTGCGCACCATCGAGCCGCCCGTCGCCGTGATCAACGACGGGCTCGCCGATGCCGAACGCCGGATGGATGTGATCGCGGCCGACCAGGTGGAGCTCAACGTCGCGCTCGACCGGGTGGGCGCCCAGACCGACGAGCTTCGCATCATGCTCGACCACGTGAAGTACGCGTTCGGGGTGCTGCGCTCCCCGTTCAGGTACCTCGGGCGGTGAACGGCGACCGCGTCGCCGTCGTCGACGTCGGGTCGAACTCGACCCGGCTGTTCCTGTGCGAGGGCGTGAGCGCGGAGGGCCCGGAGGGCGAGCGGATCACGACGATCACGGCGCTCCGGCGCGGCGCCGCGCCGGACGGCACGATCGCCCCCGACGCGCTGGCCCGTCTGGGGGCGTGTCTGGACGACTACGCCGATCGGATCGCCGAATTCGAGTCCGACGAGGTGATCGCCATCGGGACGAGCGCGGTGCGCGACGCCCCGAACCGCGACGAGGTGATCGACCTCGTCGACGATCGCCTCGCGGTGGAGCTGCACGTGCTGGCCGGGGCGCATGAGGCCGAGCTCTCGTACTTCGGCGCACGGCTCGCGGTGCCAGGCGACGGCCCGGTGGTCGTCGTCGACATCGGCGGCGGGTCGACCGAGCTCGTCCGCGGCGACGCGAGCGGACCGCAGACCGCGGTGAGCCTCGACGCCGGAGGGGTGCGGTTCACCGAGCGTTTTCTCCACGACGACCCTCCTTCGCCGTCGCAGATCGCGGCGCTTCGCGAGGAGGTCATGGAGATGGTCGTGCCGACGTTCGCCGCCCTCGGCGGCCCGGCGCCGCTCGTCGGCGTCGCAGGGACGATGACGACGCTCGCCGCGATCGCCCACGGCGCGTACGACCCGAGCCACGTGCACGGAGCGGTGCTGTCCGCCGCCGAGGTCGAGGACATCACCGCCGGTCTCGCCGCGCTGCCCCTCGCCGAGCGGCGTGAGGTGCCGGGACTCCATCCGGATCGCGCTCCCGCGATCGTCGCCGGCGCCCTGATCGCCTGCTGCGTGATCGAGGCGGCGGGGGCGGAGGAGATCGCCATCAGCGAGCGCGACATCCTCGACGGTGCGGTGCTTCGGCTCTCCGGTGTCTAGAATTGGAGGATGTCGGACGCCGCGCATAGTGAGGCCCCAACCGTCGACGGGGCGGCCAAGGACGGTCCGCAGGAGGAGGCCGTCCATCTCGTCGAGGGTCTTGCCGATGCCCTTCGGGGCATCAACCGCCCGCAGGACGAGCGCCGGCTGATCTTCGCGAAGGGGGAGAACTACCGCCACATCCGCCATGCCCAGATCCTCGAGCGGTGGCAGATCCTCCCCGAGCCGTGGGCGCGGCGCATCGAGCAGAAGCGCCTGTCGGCGGTCGACCGCACGCCCGGCCCCGCCACGTTCGGGCGGTAGTCTGGGCTGCGACACGAGCTCCGGCCGGAGTGGCGGAACTGGTTAGACGCAGGGGACTTAAAATCTCCGGCCCTCGGGCATCCGGGTTCGACTCCCGGCTCCGGCATCGGGTTCGGTGCGCTTCGGTGAGACAGGCGGTGAGACAGGCGGTTCGACGGTCGGACGGTCGTTAACGTCGACGGGCGCACCCACGTCGGGTGCGCCCGTCTCGGTCACGCGCAGGGGACGGGCCCGCGGCCCGTCCGGTGCTTACTTCTTCTTCTTCCTGCCCCCGGAGTCGACGGTCTCCTTGAGCACTGCGCCGGGGGTGAACTTGGGAACCGTGCGAGCCGGGATCTGGATCTTCGTCCCGGGGTCGCGGGGGTTGACACCAGTTCGCGCGGCGCGCTTCGCGACGGAGAACTTGCCAAAGCCGGCGAACTGAACGTCGTCGCCGCCCTTGAGCGTGTCGCTGATCTCGTCGAGAACGGCCTGCACAGCGCGACCTGAATCGGCCTGGCTGAGACCAGTCCGCTTGGCCACCTTCTGGACGAATTCAGCCTTTGTCATAAGGGTCATTCCTTCCTGGGAGAACGGCGAGTATTTTCGGCCGGCTACCGCGTGTGAAGCCAAAGGCCGAGCGGCACGCTACCAGTCGGGCTCGGACGGCACAATCGTTTTGCC
Organism: uncultured Thermoleophilia bacterium; assembly: GCA_963706315.1. GTDB lineage: Bacteria > Actinomycetota > Thermoleophilia > Miltoncostaeales > Miltoncostaeaceae > CALMEC01. The sequence continues at coordinate 974,617 of CAVPMA010000015.1, forward strand.
ATGCGGCTTTTCGCGGCTCTCGACGGGTCGGAGCGCGGCGTTCCGCGGCCCCTTCCGAGCGCATCGGGCATGACGCGTCCACGGAGGCTCGGAAGGACATCAGGAGCAGGGACTTTGGCGTGTCACCCGGTGCGGCCGGGATGGGTCCGCGTGCTACTCCTCCTCCTTCGCCCGGGCCGCCTCGGCCATGCGAGCGATCTCCGCGACGACGTCCTCGTTTGCGAGAGTTGTCACATCTCCCAGGTGGCGATGCTCGCTGATGTCCCGCAGGAGGCGCCGCATGATCTTTCCCGACCGGGTCTTGGGGAGGTCGTCGGTGAGCACGATCGACGCCGGTTTGGCGATCGGTCCGATCTTCTTGGCGACGTGGTTTCGCAGCTCCTGGATGAGCGCCTCGTCGCCGACCACGCTCGCCTTGAGGGTGACGAACGCGGCGATCGCCTGACCGGTCGTTGCGTCGGCCCGCCCCACGACGGCGGCCTCCGCGACCGACGGGTGGTCGACGAGCGCGCTCTCGATCTCGATGGTGGAGAGACGATGCCCCGAGATGTTCATCACGTCGTCGATGCGCCCGAGGAGCCAGAAGTACCCCTCCTCGTCGCGGCGGGCGCCGTCACCGGCGAGATATCGGCCGGGATAGGTGCTCCAGTACGTGCTGATGTAGCGGTCGTCGTCTCCCCAGAGCGTGCGCATCATCGCGGGCCACGGCTCGGTGAGGACCAGGTAGCCGCCCTGCCCGAGCGGGACGCTCTCGCCGGCCTCGTTCACGACGTCGGCCTGCACCCCGGGGAACGGGAACGTCGCCGAACCCGGTTTGAGCGGCGTGAGGCCGGGAAGCGGCGTGATGAGGATCATCCCCGTCTCGGTCTGCCACCAGGTGTCCACGATGGGGCAGCGGCCGCCGCCGATGTGGGCGTGGTACCACACCCAGGCCTCCGGGTTGATCGGCTCGCCGACCGACCCGAGCAGGCGCAGCGACGACAGGTCGTGCTTCTCGACGTACTCGTTGCCCCACTTCATGAACGTGCGGATCGCGGTGGGCGCGGTGTAGAGGATCGTTGCCCTGTACCGCTCGGCGATGTCCCAGAGTCGGTCCTTGTCCGGGGTGCCGGGCGCCCCCTCGTAGATGATCCCCGTCACGCAGTTGGCGAGCGGGCCGTAGACGATGTAGCTGTGCCCCGTCACCCAGCCGATGTCGGCGGCGCACCAGTAGACGTCGTCGTCGCGGATGTCGAAGATCTCGCGATGGGTGGTCGCGACCCCGACGAGGTAGCCGCCTGTCGTGTGCAGGATCCCCTTCGGCTTGCCGGTGGTGCCGCTGGTGTAGAGGACGTACAGGGGGTCCTCCGCGTCCATCCGCTCGGGCGGGCACTCGGCAGGCTGCTCGGCGACGAGGTCGTGGTACCAGCGGTCGCGGCCCTCGGCCCAGTCGACGGGGTTGCCGGTGCGCCGCACCACGACGACCTTGTCGACGGCCGGGCAGTCGACCACCGCGGCGTCGGAGTTCGCCTTCAGCGGGACGATGTGGCCGTTGCGCCACCCCTCATCCTGTGTGAGCACGGCGGTGCAGCCGAAGTCGATGATCCGGTCGCGGAGCGCCTCGGCGCTGAAGCCGCCGAAGACCACGGTGTGCGGGGCTCCGATCCGCGCGCAGGCGAGCATCGCGACCGGCAGCTCGGGGACCATGCCCATGTAGATCGCGACGGTGTCGCCCTTGCGGACGCCGAGCGCCCTGAGCGCGTTGGCGAAGCGGCAGACGCGCTCGTACAGGTCGCGGTAGGTGATCGACTCCGTCTCGCCGGGCTCGCCCTCCCAGTGGTAGGCGACCTTGTCGCCGCGCTCGGCGAGGTGCCGGTCCAGGCAGTTGACCGAGACGTTCAGCACGCCCCCGGTGAACCACTTGAAGAACGGCGCGTTCGACCGGTCGAGCACCTGCTCCCACGGCTCCATCCAGTCGAGCTGCGCGGCCTGCTCTGCCCAGAACCCCTCGAGGTCGCCCCTCGCCGCCTCGTAGATGTCCGGGTTGGTGATGCGTGCGCGCGCGACGAACTCGTCAGAGGGCGGGAACACCCGCTCCTCGATCTGAAGCGCTGCGATCGTCGGGCCCTGGTCGCTCACTGGGGACTCCTTCGCATCGGGAATGGCGCGGCCCGGCGATCCTACAGGCGGCATCCTGGCGGCGCTGTACCGTTTGGTGCATGGAGATGCACGAAAGCGAGCAGCTCATCTGGCGTGGTCATCCGTCGGTCCGCGGGTCGATCGGGTGGTACTTCAAGTGGGGTTTCCTGGCTCTCCTCCCGGTCATCATCGCGGGGATCTTCGAGGCGAACGACCAGGGCACCGGGATGGACTACTGGAAATGGGTCGTGCTCTCGATCGTCCTGCTGGTGTTCGTCATCGTCATCGACGTGTTCCGCCGGGCCGCGATCGACTACGTCGTGACGAACCAGCGCATCCGCATCCGTCGCGGCATCCTGTCGCGCCGGGAGCAGTCCACGCTCATCGAGCGGGTTCAGAACATCAACACGTCGCAGAGCCTGCTCGAGCGTCTGCTCGGCGTCGGCACGGTGGACTTCGACACGGCCGGCACCGAGGCGAAGGAGGCGAGCTTCCGGTTTACCGGGGTCGCGAGGCCTCATGATCTCGTCCGCCGCTTCGAGGCGCACCTTGCGGCGCTGCGCCAGTCCCAGCCCGTCTCGTAGCGGCGGCGGTCAGGGTACGCGCCGGCGGAGCGCCGGCAGCAATCGCGTCGGCAGCCGGGGGAAGCTGAACGCGTGACGCGGCACCGGCGCGGGGCCGGTGAGGTACCGGGCGAGGGCGGCGGCCGGGAGCACGACGGCGAGCCCGCCGGCGATGTCGAGCACGTAGTGATTGCCGGTGACGACGATCGACGTGGCCACCAGGAGCGGGTAGGCGAGTCCGAGCACGCGGGTCGGCCAGCGGGTGGTGAGCCGCCAGAGCGCCCACGCCACCACCGGGGCGAGGCCGACGTGCAGGCTGGGCATCGCCGCGACGGGGTTGTAGAAGGCCTGGATGAAGGGGTGATGCAGGTCGAAGAACGTCTGCTGGGTGACGGTGTCGGTCGCGGCGCCGGCGAGGCGAGGTGGGGCCGTCGGCTGGAGCGCGTACCACACGAGCCCGCCGCACCAGGAGAGGATCGCCAGGTTGCGGATGAAGGGGTAGGCGGACCGCCGGTACCGGTACACGAGGAACAGGGTCAGCGGGAGCACCACGACCTGGCTCGCGGGGTAGAAGAAGTTCCAGAACGGCATCGCGAGGTGGTTGTCGACGAAGAAGTTCTGGATGTCGCGCTCGACGTAGATGCCGAGGCGCTGTTCCAGGTCGATCAGGTCGGCGGCGTTCTCCTGGGCCTTCGTCATCTCCCCGCCGAACAGCCCGCGCACCAGGGAGTAGAGGCCGTAGGCGGTGAGCGCGATCACAAGCTCCCGGCGGCCGCTGCCGAGCGACCGGGCGGTCCGGCGAACCGACTCGAGCCATGGCGCCTGGCGGGCCATGATCGTGAGGCTAACACCGCTCGGGGGGTATCACGGCAACCGGGATCCACTTGGCCGCCTCCGGCGCGAACGTATCGAGCCACACGAAGCCCTCCTGCACCGCGCGGATCGCGACCGTCCAATCTCCCGGCTCCCCGGGGACACCGACGTCGATGGTGAGTTCGCAGGTGTCTCCCGGACGAAGCGGGCGGGGAAGGCGGGTACGGGGCTCGTCGCCGAGATCGATACCGCCGGGCGTGATCCACCGGTAGGTGACGAGGACGGGGTGAGGGTCGAAGTCGCTCGACAGCCAGCCCTCGCCGGTGTTCGTCAGCGTCACCGTGAGCGGGAGCCTGCCGCCGGTGTGGACGGTCCGTCCGGTGGTGTCGGCATCGACGCGGAGGGTTGGCCCGACGACGTATCGGCCGCGCGGGGGGCGCCGCGCGGGGTTGGCCGACCGCACCTGGTGGTGCGCCTTCAGCCGCCCGAGGAGTGCCTGGGGGTCGCGTCGGCCGCGCGGTCGACCGGTCGTGGCCAGAAGGTCGACGATCCCCCTCGCGCCGAGGACCCGGGCGAGCGCTGTTCGGTCGCGCACGGGAATCACCGCGCCGCGGCCGGCGATCCACCCCAGCCGGTAGCCCAGGTCGTCGAGGACTTCGAGTAGGTCCGCCGGTGGTCGCCCGGTCCTGGCCGCTCAGGGTCACCGGGTTGCACTCCACGACCAGCGTGGGGCGGAAGCGCGCGAGGGTCGCTCGCGCGCCGCGCAGCACCCGCACCTCCGAACCCTCCACGTCGAGCTTCACGAGGTCGACCCGGGAGAGACCGTTCGCGACGGCCCACTCGTCGAGGGGGATCGCCGCGATCCTCGTGGCGGTGGCCTGCAGCTCGTTGGAGACGTTCGCGCCTCCGCTGTGCTCGTCGAGGTAGGACAGGGCGAGCTCGCCGCGTCGATCGTAGAGCGCGATCCGCTCAACATGGACGTTCGCCATGCCGGCCCTGGCGACGTTGGCCTCCAGCCGATCGGCGTTCGGTGGAGCGGCCTCGAAGGCGAACACCTCCCCGCGTGGAGCCAGGTGGGCCATCGACAGGGCGATGGCTCCGGCGTTCGCTCCGATGTCGAGCGCCACGCCGTCCGGTGGGAGCAGCTTCGGAAGCAGGCGCGTGACGTGCCGCTCGTACCACCCCCCGTGCGAGCGCATCGCGTCGGCGAAGTCCACGCCCACGTCGATCGTGAGCGTGGGGCCGCCGGCCGGCAGCCGCAGCGGAGCCTCTGGCATGCTCGGGAGCATGCACGATCTGGTTGTGGGCGCCGACGGGCGCACGCGGTGCGGTTGGTGCGTGTCGGCGCCCGACTACGTGGCGTACCACGACGACGAATGGGGCAGACCGGTCCGCGACGACGACCGCCTCTTCGAGAAGCTGTGCTTGGAGGGGTTCCAGTCGGGGTTGTCGTGGCTGACGATCCTGCGAAAGCGCGAGGGCTTCCGGCAGGCGTTCGCGGGGTTCCGCATCGAGGAGGTCGCACGGTTCGGACCCGCGGACGTGGAGCGGCTCCTCGGCGACGCCGGCGATCGTGCGACACCGGGGGAAGATCGAGGCGGCGATCGCAAACGCCGTCGCCGCGTCGCGGGTG